>CAWAVP010000013.1:0-519756 GCA_963785495.1 uncultured Planctomycetales bacterium
TGATGAATCGCATCGGGAACGACGGAGGCCAACGCAGTAATCTGTGCGCTGTCGCCGCGAGGCAGCGATCCAGCGCCGTTGCAGATTTGTTCGATGGTATCGGAGACAACATTGCCGAAGGTATCGGCCAACCAGAAATGCTGGTTGATGTTGCAGCTGTTGTGGTCAAGCTCAATCGGTGGCGTAATTAAATTGCCCAGGGGATCCAAGTCGATTGGCACAACGACACCGGTGTCAACCTCGATCAGTCGGATGCCCCGCGTCACATGCGGTAATTCAGTGTCGAACGGCAGTTTGTTGATGACGTGATCGCCCACCACAAAGTCATTGTCCGCGCCCCCAGAAAGATTGTCGTTGCCGCGCCGACCGATCACAATGTCGTCCCCATCGCCGCCGTCCAGCACGTCGTTGTTCGGGGGAACCAAATTGACCAACAGCAAGTCGACATCCCAATGTCGTTGAGTTGGTGATTTTCACGCCGTTCGCGCTCATTGGCGCGTGACGACGATTACGTTGGCTGAGAAGGCTTCTTGCTGAGCTCGCAGTTGGCCCGCCTGCGCAGCGGAGTCGTGTCGCGTACCCAGAATACCCGCGATGGTGTCATTTTCAGCAAGATGTCGCGGTGCCAATACCGTTTCGATCACGCGCGGCGTGCCGTCCGCTGCGAAGTCTCGGGAAATGTAGCCGACGTCGGCCAGCAGACTGTTGTCGCCGGCGTCGCCTTGCATCTGATCGTTCTCGTGTTCCCACCCGAACGTCCGTCGTCGTCATCACCGCCGGAAATCGTATCGTCACCACGTTGACCGTGAATGATATCGTCGCCGGGTCCGCCGAACAGGGTGTCGTTGCCGCTCACTCGATCTTGGTCGTCAAAGCGGGTCACTTCACGAATCACGTCATCAAACGGCAGCGGATATTGCTCCCACGCGTTGTCTCGGCCCGGCAACAGCTCGCGAACAATCAGCCCGTTGTCACCCAGAATCACGTCGGCATCCGCGCCGCCGTCGATCCAATCATCCGTGTCCGCCTGCTTGGGCACGTTGTGACCGCCCGTGATATCGTCGTTGATCGTCGCCGAACAATTGGTCGGCCCCTTGCTGTCCCCAGATGAGTCGTCACCCTCGTCGCCGTGAATCGTGTCATTCCCCTGTGCCTGTGTCGTCGGTGATAAACGTCGACTGGACACGCTGATTGTGCAGATCGCGGTCCACAGGCCGTGGTCGCCCGAGGATCAGGTCGTGATCCGGTCCACCCCAAATTGCGTCGGCGTCGGTACCACCAAAGATGACGTCTTCCTGAGCGCCCTGGAAATATCGTCGGGATGGACCGTCAAACAGCGGATCCATCACTTCCAACAGGTCGGCCGCTCCCCGGTTGCATCTCCCGTTCGTGCACCAAGTAGTCGACCTCTTCGCGTGATCACCAAAGATGATATTGCGCCCGTCAGCCTCACTTTGTCAATCTTGATCGCCGCCTGCACCGCCGAACGCCACGTCGTCGCCGCTGCCAACAACAATGATGCTCGCCTGCTCCGACCGTCGGTTTCGATGTCCTGGCGTCGGCCAGTGTGCCTGGTGGCGCCCAACCGAGCGATGCCATGATCGCCCATGATCAAATCATTGTCGGTGCCGAATCGACGTCGTCCCCATCGTCGCCGCCGATGATCAAGTCCGGACCGCCGCCCGTGGTGATCTGGTCGGCACCGCCCCAGGTTCGGATCGGTTGACGTAAGTTCCGGTACCGCACCAGTGTCGGAAAACTCGATCGAACCGTGATCGCCCAAGACAATGTCTCGCGCCACGTCACCGCGTTCGGTTTGGCCGGCATCGATATGGTCGCCGCCTCGTCCACCCAAGACCAATGTCCGATCCGCTATCGGTAAAGATCCAATCGTCGCCGCCTTGATCGGGTGACGATGTTTGGACGTAGGCGACAATACCGGCCGTAAATTCCGCCCAGCCGTTGTCGCCCAGGACAATGTCGTCGCCGGAATCGCTGCCTACGGGGCGCGCCAGTTCGATCGGTGTTGATAAAGTCGTCACCCTGTCCACCCAGGACCACGTCGTCGCCGTCGCCCACCAGGATTTGGTCGTCGTCACCCAAGTCCGGACTTGTGGTCTCGATCCGCTCCAATTGCCCCGTGTCGCTGAACACAGCGTGACCATTGTCACCCACCGCAATGTCTGGGCTGGCGTCGAGACCCGCATCGATGTCGTCTGCTCCGCCTCCACCCAAGACGACATCGGGCCCATCGCCGGCAAAGATGAAGTCGTCGTCACTTGCCAACGGATCCGTGGTGTCGATCTGACGAAGCAAGGGCGCGTTGTTTACGGCATCGAACAAAGCGACGCCATTGTCGCCCACAATCACATCGCGGCCACTGTCGATTCCCACTGGCTGCCCTGTTCCCGGATCGACATTGATGTGATCGCTGCCAAAACCACCTAGAACAACGTCGTCGCCATCACCTACCACAATTTGATCGTCGCCGCCCAAATCTGGATAGAGCGTCGTGATCGAGATCAAAATGCCCTCGGCGTTGAAACTGGCCGTCCCTTGATCGCCCACGACGATGTCGTTGCCCAGATCGGTACCGGCGTCAATGCGGTCGCCCCCACTGCCGCCCAGAACGACATCTGAACCACCGTCGGCAAAGATATAGTCAGCAGCGCCCCAATCCGTGGTTGTGGCGCCCACGGTGGTGGGATCGGATGTCGTGATTTGCTGCAAGATGCTGTTGCCGGTCGAGGTTTCGAACAGGGCCTGGCCATTGTCGCCCAAAATTACGTCGTCGCCGGAGTCGTCGTCCAGATTGACGCCATTGCGGTCGACACTCAGGTAGTCCGTGCCTGTGCCTCCCAATACGACGTCGTCGCCGTCACCGGCGCGAACGAAGTCGCTGCCGCCGTATTGTGGATCGGTGGTCTCGATCTGACGCAAAACACTTTGAGTTTGACCGGCGACGTCGACTAAATCGAATAACGCCACCCCATTATCGCCCACGACAATATCGCGACCTGTGTCGGCCCCCGCGTCAATGTCGTCAGCTCCGAAACCTCCCAACACGACGTCGTCGCCATCGCCCACCAGAATCGAGTCGTCTCCGCCCCAATCGGGCTGCGTTGTCGTAATAGATGCCAGCCGTCCACCATCGTCAAAAATGGCTTCCCCTTGGTCGCCAACTGCCACGTCGTGGCCGGTGTCGGTCCCCGCGTCGATGGTGTCGCCCCCACTGCCACCCAGGACAATGTCGGAACCGTCGCGTGCCAGCAGTGTGTCGGCATCGCCGTAGTCGACGTAGCTGCCGGGTGACACTTCGGTGGGATCGGATGTTCGGATTTCGATGAGGACGTCGATAGCGTTGAAATACGCGCTGCCGTTGTCACCCAAAATCACGTCGGCGCCGGCGTCCACACCTGCGTCGACCCAGTCAGCGCCACTCCCTGCCAAGACTACATCCGGCCCGTCGCCCGCAAAAATTCGGTCGTCGCCACCGAATTCGGGCGATGTGGTTTGAATTTGACGGAGATGTTCGTCGGCGAACTGCGCAAAGCCGTTGTCACCCAGGATCACGTCCGCCCCAGAATCCGTACCAATTCCCAATCCGGTATTGGGATCGACATTGATGAGGTCGTCGCCCTGACCACCCAAGACTACATCGTCGCCGTCGCCCACCACAATCCAGTCGTCGCCACCATGTTGCGGGTCGATCGTCTCGGCACGCGTCAAGACGCCCATCGCGTCGAAGTCGACATTCCCGTTGTCGCCCAAGACAATATCGCGACCTGCATCGAGTCCCGCATCAATCTGGTCGTCGCCGCCACCACCCAGCACCACGTCGGCCCCGTCGCCTGCGAAGATATAGTCGTTCGCGCTTTCCAAAGCGTCGGTCGTGGTGACTTGTCGCAACACACTACTTCCGCCCGTAACATCGAACGTGGCCACACCATTGTCGCCCACAATCACGTCCTGCCCCGAATCAACTCCAATAGGTAAGCCGGTCTGACGACTGACACTGATGTAATCCGTGCCGCGACCACCGAACACTACATCGTCGCCGTCGCCCGCGATGATTTCGTCGTCACCCCCTTGGTCGGGCTGCGTCGTTCGAATGGAAGTGAGCACGCCGTTGGTGTCGAACACCACTTCGCCGTGATCACCCACGACGATGTCTCGGCCGGTGTCGGTGCCGGCGTCGATGTCGTCATCGCCGCTACCGCCCAACACCACATCGGAACCGTCGGCTGCGTAGATAAAATCACCGGCGCCGTAGTCGGTCACCGAACCGTCACTCGCCGTCGTGGGATCGGCGGTCACGATGTACGTGAGGATGCTGCTGCCGGTGGTCGTATCGAAGGTGGCCCGGCCGTTGTCGCCCAAGATCACATCGTCGCCCGTGTCGACATCGAGCTTGGCGCCATTGCGATCGACGCTCAGGTAGTCCACGCCGCTGCCGCCCAGAACCACATCGTCCCCATCGCCGGCGCGGACAAAGTCGCTGCCGCCTTGTTCCGGATCGGTCGTCCGGACTTCGCGCAGTACGCTGAACGTGTCCGGACCGACAGTCACCAGATCAAACAGCGCCGTGCCGTTATCGCCCAGCACAATGTCACGACCGCCGTCGGCCCCCGCGTCGATGTCGTCGTCGCCGCTACCACCCAGCACCACGTCGTTGCCGTCGCCGGCCAGAATCGTGTCGTTACCGCCACTCGTAACGTCCGTCGTCGTGATCGACTGCAATCGGCCGTTGGTGTCGAACACCACTTCGCCGTGATCGCCCACGACGATGTCTCGGCCGGTGTCGGTGCCGGCGTCGATGTCGTCATCGCCGCTACCGCCCAGCACCACATCGGAACCGTCGGCTGCGTAGATAAAATCACCGGCGCCGTAGTCGGTCACCGAACCGTCACCCGCCGTCGTGGGATCGGCAGTCACGATGTACGTGAGGATGCTGCTGCCGGTGGTCGTATCGAAGGTGGCCCAACCGTTGTCGCCCAAGATCACATCGTCGCCCGTGTCGACATCCAGCTTGGCGCCATTGCGATCGACGCTCAGGTAGTCCACGCCGCTGCCGCCCAGAACCACATCGTCCCCATCGCCGGCGCGGACAAAGTCGCTGCCGCCTTGTTCCGGATCGGTCGTCCGGACTTCGCGCAGTACGCTGAACGTGTCCGGACCGACAGTCACCAGATCAAACAGTGCCGTGCCGTTATCGCCCAGCACAATGTCACGACCGCCGTCGGCCCCCGCGTCGATGTCGTCGTCGCCGCTACCACCCAGCACCACGTCGTTGCCGTCGCCGGCCAGAATCGTGTCGTTACCGCCACTCGCGACATCTGTCGTCGTGATCGACTGCAGTTGGCCGTTGGTGTCGAACACCACTTCGCCGTGATCGCCCACGACGATGTCTCGGCCGGTGTCGGTGCCGGCGTCGATGTCGTCATCGCCGCTACCGCCCAGCACCACATCCGAACCGTCGGCTGCGTAGATAAAATCACCGGCGCCGTAGTCGGTCACCGAACCGTCACCCGCCGTCGTGGGATCGGCGGTCACGATATAGGTGAGGATGCTGCTGCCGGTGGTCGTATCGAAGGTGGCCCAACCGTTGTCGCCCAAGATCACATCGTCGCCCGTGTCGACATCCAGCTTGGCGCCATTGCGGTCGACGCTCAGGTAGTCCACGCCGCTGCCGCCCAGAACCACATCGTCCCCATCGCCGGCGCGGACAAAGTCGCTGCCGCCTTGTTCCGGATCGGTCGTCCGGACTTCGCGCAGTACGCTGAACGTGTCCGGACCGACAGTCACCAGATCAAACAGTGCCGTGCCGTTATCGCCCAACACAATGTCACGACCGCCGTCGGCCCCCGCGTCGATGTCGTCGTCGCCGCTACCACCCAGCACCACGTCGTTGCCGTCGCCGGCCAGAATCGTGTCGTTGCCGCCACTCGTAACGTCCGTCGTCGTGATCGACTGCAATCGGCCGTTGGTGTCGAACACCACTTCGCCGTGATCACCCACGACGATGTCTCGGCCGGTGTCGGTGCCGGCGTCGATGTCGTCATCGCCGCTACCGCCCAGCACCACATCCGAACCGTCGGCTGCGTAGATAAAATCACCGGCGCCGTAGTCGGTCACCGAACCGTCACCCGCCGTCGTGGGATCGGCAGTCACGATGTACGTGAGGATGCTGCTGCCGGTGGTCGTATCGAAGGTGGCCCGGCCGTTGTCGCCCAAGATCACATCGTCGCCCGTGTCGACATCCAGCTTGGCGCCATTGCGATCGACGCTCAGGTAGTCCACGCCGCTGCCGCCCAGAACCACATCGTCCCCATCGCCGGCGCGGACAAAGTCGCTGCCGCCTTGTTCCGGATCGGTCGTCCGCACTTCGCGCAGTACGCTGAACGTGTCCGGACCGACGGTCACGAGATCAAACAGTGCCGTGCCGTTATCGCCCAACACAATGTCACGACCGCCGTCGGCCCCCGCGTCGATGTCGTCGTCGCCGCTACCACCCAGCACCACGTCGTTGCCGTCGCCGGCCAGAATCGTGTCGTTACCGCCACTCGCGACATCTGTCGTCGTGATCGACTGCAGTTGGCCGTTGGTGTCGAACACCACTTCGCCGTGATCGCCCACGACGATGTCTCGGCCGGTGTCGGTGCCGGCGTCGATGTCGTCATCGCCGCTACCGCCCAGCACCACATCGGAACCGTCGGCTGCGTAGATAAAATCACCGGCGCCGTAGTCGGTCACCGAACCGTCACCCGCCGTCGTGGGATCGGCGGTCACGATATACGTGAGGATGCTGCTGCCGGTGGTCGTATCGAAGGTGGCCCAACCGTTGTCGCCCAAGATCACATCGTCGCCCGTGTCGACATCGAGCTTGGCGCCATTGCGATCGACGCTCAGGTAGTCCACGCCGCTGCCGCCCAGGACCACATCGTCCCCATCGCCGGCGCGGACAAAGTCGCTGCCGCCTTGTTCCGGATCGGTCGTCCGGACTTCGCGCAGTACGCTGAACGTGTCCGGACCGACAGTCACCAGATCAAACAGTGCCGTGCCGTTATCGCCCAACACAATGTCACGACCGCCGTCGGCCCCCGCGTCGATGTCGTCGTCGCCGCTACCACCCAGCACCACGTCGTTGCCGTCGCCGGCCAGAATCGTGTCGTTACCGCCACTCGCGACATCTGTCGTCGTGATCGACTGCAGTTGGCCGTTGGTGTCGAACACCACTTCGCCGTGATCGCCCACGACGATGTCTCGGCCGGTGTCGGTGCCGGCGTCGATGTCGTCATCGCCGCTACCGCCCAGCACCACATCGGAACCGTCGGCTGCGTAGATAAAATCACCGGCGCCGTAGTCGGTCACCGAACCGTCACCCGCCGTCGTGGGATCGGCGGTCACGATATAGGTGAGGATGCTGCTGCCGGTGGTCGTATCGAAGGTGGCCCAACCGTTGTCGCCCAGAATGACGTCGTCACCCGAGTCGTCATCCAATTTGACTCCGTTACGATCCCAATTCAGATAGTCGGCACCGGAACCGCCCAGAATGACGTCGTCACCGTCGCCTGCTCGTACAAAATCGCTTCCCCCTTGCTCAGGATCCGTCGTGCGAATCTCTCGGAGAACGCGCATTGTCGTTGCGCCCTGCGTTATCAAATCGAAGAGGGCCAACCCATTGTCGCCGATAACAACGTCGCGGCTGCCGTCGGCGCCTGCGTCGATGGTATCGTCTCCGATTCCGCCCAAGACAACGTCGTTACCGTCGCGAACCCAAATGGTATCGTCGCCGCCGTCGGTGGGATCCGTCGTCGAAATGCTTGTCAGCAGGCCGTTGGGATTGAATTGCGCGTGTCCGTGATCTCCCACGACAATGTCATCCGATTGATCACTTCCCGCGTCGATTTGGTCGCCACCCGCGCCACCCAGGACCACATCCATTCCATCGCCGGCCATGATTAGATCGGCACTGCCGGTACCGGTGTCGGCGGTGGAGATCGCCGTCAGCACGCCATTGGTGTAAATCTGCCCTCCTCCATTGGCATCGACGATCGCGACAAAGTTGCTGGTTTGAATATCTTTCAGAGTCCCATCGGAATAGAACTCGGCGCGTCCGTGGTCGCCCACAATTACATCGTTACTTACGGATGGAATTGCGGATCCGTCTTCGCCGTACAAGTGGTCGGCGCCATCGCCACCCAGAATGACGTCGTCACCCGCGTCGCCCAACAGCACATCGTCACCACTACCGCCGACCAATACATCGTTCTGGTCGCCGCCGAGCGCACGTACAGCCAACGACGCATGAGAGGCATCGACAACATCGGCGCCGGCGCGTCCTTGGATTTCCAGACGCCGCAATTCGGCACTCGACAACTGCTCGTGGCTCGGCACGATCTGATCGCTCGCTGACACAACGATTTGGTCTCCTCCATCGCCCGTGTAGAGGGTTGTAATCGTTTCGTCGCTGATGTCGACACTCTCAACTCGCAGCAAATCGTCTGCCGTACCCGACCAAATAACGACTCCACCGTTAAAGTTGCCGCCGGCGGCATCATACGCAATCGCGGCTGGTGCTAGGCCTACAATCTGGTCTTCGCGAATCGTGGCGTCCGCGGGTAAACCATTCTCGTAGTCGCTAACTCGCAGCAAGTTGTTGCCGCTGCCCGCCTGGATCTGCAACTCGCCGAGCACATTCTGCACATGGCCATGCGCGGATGATTGATTCGGCAAGTTGCCGTTGGCATCCGAGGCAACGAACACTTGATCATCTCCGACGGCCGTATCCAGTTGTGTTAACGTACTCGTACTTTGCACGTTGAACACATCGGCACCTTGGCCCAGAGTGATGTTCATCAAATCGAAATTGCCATAGACAATGCCCTCGGTCATTTCCAGGCCCGTCAATTGCGTGCCAGTCAATGTGCCGGTCAGGTCTTGAGGTAGGTCAGCGGCAGTCACAAATAGGTGATCTTCCGCAGGTGGAGTGCCCGCCGTGCCTCCGTCGACAGTCAGCAGGGCGTTCATCTCGTCGAGCGTAAAGTGGGTCGTTGTGCCATTGACAACGACCGGTTTGCCGACGGTTACGACGTCGCCACTGCCACCCGCATTGACGTAGGAATCGGCCGAGGTACTGAAGACACGCAGCACGTCGGAGTTGTCGCCCAGCCGGAGAGACAAATCCTCGATCGCCGAATAGGTAATGCCTTCGGCGCCCGTTCCCATGCCCGTGAAATTGTCGGCCGTCAGCGTGCCCGTGTCGGGGGCCAGCTCGCCCGCGTCGTCCATATTCAACGCGTCGGCGCCAGCTCCTCCCAACAACGTGAGGTGACCGGCGATGTCATTGAGTGTTCCGGTTTGGTCGGTCAAGCTTGTAGTATCGGAACCTATGTTGAATGTATTGCCGTCATCGCCGCCGACAATAGTCGTGGGACCCGCCACCGACTGCACGGTAACCAGATTTGTACCGGCCATCAGATCGAGCGTGGTTGTTTGAGCGTGCGTGCCAACGACCAAGAACTGGTCATCCTCGGCGCCGAGATCGATATCCAGAGCATCAACATTCGCATACGTGATGCCGACCGGCATTCCCAGCCCGGTCAACTGGGTGGCCGTCAACTGTCCATTGGTAAAGTCGGTGGCGTTTATGCCTGAATCGACAATTTGCACCGTGTCGTAATCCGTTCCTGTGTCGACATGCAGAGGAGCGATGATCCCGTGCACAGTGGCGGCTTCGTTTTGTACATCAATCTGATCATCGCCACCTTGCGTCTCGATCGTCACCACTGCCGATTGACTGCCCAGCGTATCAAGAATCCGTATTTGATCGGCCTGGTCACCCAGTCGCACGGTGAGCGACTCCAGATCGTCGTAACCGACGTGAATGCCGCCGGGATTCACACCGGTCAGTGATGTCACGAAACTGTGCGATTGCTGATTGCTCTGCAGAATCACCGAACTGGCGCTGGCGGCTTTTGACACGAAAGCATTGATGGCGATGGGTGTAGACTGTGTCAGCGCAATCACACCATCCGTCGCCGACGCGCGTATAGCCGGCCACGCCGTTGAGCTGGGTAGCCAACAACGTTGCGATGGACGCCAACGTTTCGGTCGTGGCGTTTTTGACGACGTGCGATGCGAGTTCGTTATCTAGGCCATCCACGATTTTCCAAATCGCATTTTTTTGTAGGTTGCCGGCGCCGCTGCAATTGAATCGATTTGTTTGTCTCGGTGTCTGTACCTGTCACCGTGCCCGCGACCACCGCAGAACTGTTGAACACAAAGTCGGACGAACTCGAATCGGCGGGCAGCGAAGGGGTGTCGTTCAGAACCTCGTAGGTATCGATGTAGCGAATCAACTCGGAGATCAGGCTGCCGGTATCGACAAACCCATCGGCGGCCTGTCCCTGCCGAGTGTCCCTCAACACATCAATGGCGAACTTGCTCAATTCTTTCAGGACGACAAACTGACTGTTGATTCGCGTGGTCAGCGCGTCGTACTGGTCGCGAATTCCCTGCAGCTTTCCAGCGGCTTCGTCGCGTTCGGTTTCGTAGCCCGTCTTGAGCACATTCAGCTCGCCCTGCTTACCTTCCGCCTGATCTGCGTACTGATCCGACGACCTCACGCGCTGTTCCAGCTGATTGACCAGAGATACTTGTTGCGTGTAACGGGCGTCGTTCCTGAAATTCAACTGGAAGGTTTGCGAGAACCACCAATAAGAAACGGTGACCGTGTACTCGAGCCGCAACTGAGCCTCGAGGGTAATCAGGGTCGCGCGGGCTTCGTCCAGTGCCGCCTTGAACAGGTCGTACTGAATACGATTGACCGCAACCGGCTCGGCAATATCTACACCGTCCTGGAGCAGAGAGTTCGCCTGAGCTCCGGTGCGCGATTCGACCAGAATATTCGCGTCGTACTCGGGATGGGCCGTTACGAATGTAGTGATGTCGGCCTGCGTTGTTAGGAACGACGTGCGGAAATCGTCGAAGGAGAATGCTCCGTTCAGAGTTTCGTCAAACGCCGCAAATCGATTGGCCGCCCGCTGCAGCCGTTTGATGTCGACCATCGAGCTCGCCAGAGCCGCCGAGGGATCGTTGCCCCCCAGATAGCGCGCGTCGAACGCGGTAAAGTCGTCGATAACTCGTGAGGCCTGATTGTAGGCTGTTCGCACATTCTGGTAGTTCGTGCTGTTGAACTCAGTCGACAACTCACTAAACAACTGGCTGGTGGTCTTGCCCGCGACCGTGGTGAAGTCCGCGTTCCCGATGTCTTGGGTGAGAGTCGCCACGCTATTGATCATCGCGCCGATACCATTCCCCAGCCGGGTGGTAAACAAGTTGTAAACGGGCGCTTTGGCAAAAACAGATTCGGCTGTCACCGTCGAGTCGACCGATTGAGATGTTTTTGGATCCAGCACGCCCTTCAGCGTCGTCATTGCCGAAGTGATGCCCGTCAACGACGAATACGAATAATCGTGGCTGTTGCGGGCTGTCGTGACCGCGGTCTTCAGATTGGAAATACTCGTGGTGTAGTGCGACTTGAAGGCGTTCTCCAGATGCGTGATCTTCGTCGCGACCGAGGGCGTGAGCACGCGATACTGGACCGGAATTTCAATTTGGAAATCGTTAACCGATCCAATCATGCGACTCTTGTAGGGATTCGAGTCGTTCCAGTCGAAGCCGCGGATTTTGTCGTTGTCTTTGAATTGCGTGTAAAGTTGATCGAGTTGTGTTTGCGTCAAACCGCGCGAGAGCAGGGCGTTTTTGTAGATTGCGTTCGATCCCAGGTATTGGTTGATCGCCTCGTCGTAGATCTTCGCCAGAGCGAAGCCATTCAGCCGCTTGGTCGACGTATTGACGTCCGTGGCCCGCAGATAGAGCCACATGTACTCGTCGTCGTCCAGCTTACCGCCCCCCAATTCCTTCAGACGATTCGACCGGCTGTAGGTTTCTTGGAGCAGTTGATACAGCGATTTGCCCTTGAGCAGGTTTTCGATTTGCGTCAGGTAGCTTCGTGCCAAGCCGTCATTGCTGACGCCGGCGAGTCCGTAGCTGGAGAACTTGCCATCGGGGTTTTGGAAGAATTCCTTGATCTCGTTCAAGCCGCCTTTAATGTCCCAGACGCGTGATACGGCATTGCTGTCGCCCCAATCGATTTCCCATCCGTCCCAGAAGCTCCAGTCGTAGTCCTCGTAGCGCAACCAGGTATTGAAGCCGTTGTCCGCGCTTAGCCGGCGCAGGATTTCGTCCGTCAAGAACTTGCCATCGTTACCTTCGTAGTACCGAGTGCGCACATACAGTTTGATTTGGTTTTCCAGCAACGCTTGATCGCTCTCTTAATAGATCAACGCTACGTTGAATCGACGTGTCGAGCTCACCCTGCAAGCCGGACAGGCCATTTTCCAGTTCGGCCAATAGTAGCTCGGCGGCGAAGTCACGGTAGGCCGTCAAATCGCTGGCGTCGACATTCATGGCGGCCTGGCCGTAGGGCACGGCCGCGACTTCGAGCTTGGCTTCCAGCAGGCCGTCTTCTTCGGAGGTGATATTTTTCAGGCCGAGTGCACTGGTGATGCGACTCAACTGTTCGAAGCCCACGTTGTGCTGGAGTAAATTCTTGTCGATCTGAAGATCGCGAGCCACGGACGAATTGGCGTCGTCGACAAGAATTTGATCCGCACCCTGTCCACCGAACAAGAACAATGCGCCGCCGATATGATCGAGCGATCCCGCTTGGCCGATCGTCACGACATCGTCACCGTGATTGCCGTCGACGACTGTCTCCGCCGAATTCCGCTCAATGCGAATACTGTCTGCCTGACTTCCTCCCTGCACGTGGAGACGTCCAGTGAACAATCCGTTGTCGACAACCAGCTCCGTTTCTGCGGTATCGCTCATCAACAGGTCGACGGTGTCGATACTCGAAAAATGGAACTGGACGTCCGATGCCGGCTCGGACAAGGTATTCAACGCGTCCGTACGTACGATTTGGATATCCGTCACCGCGCCGGCCGATACGGTCACCTGAAGGGGCGCGGTCGTCTTGAGCGTTACGGCGGTCAGATCCTTGATGATCGTTTTGGTGTTGCCGCTCAAAACGACCGTCTCGGAATGTAACGCCTCGAACGCAACCGGTGTGCCGTTCTTGTTGATACTCAGTAGTTCGTACAGCTTGTCACTGCGACTGGGATCGGGATGGTCCGTTTCCTGCCATTGCAGCGTCAAGCCGAACGTCGTGGCAAAGTCGATCAACTGCGAGCGGGCGGTGACGACCTGCCCGTTTTCCAGCTTGGTTTGAATGTTGAAGTAGCCAATGCCAGCAGGAATTGTCACTTGTTGGGTGGCGGCTCCCGTCAAGGCTTGTAGACTGCTCAACAGAGTTGGTTCGTAGTAGCGATCGCGGAATCGCAGATAGTTGGTGGCGGCATTTCCCAGCAATTGCTGGGCTTCCAAACCGGCTGATCCGGTGCTGGCCAATAGAATGGCGGGCAAGTCCGTTAACGGGTCACCGGCCAAGCTCGCCAGGGCGATCTTCGTTTCATCGAAGGTTACGTCCTTCTTGTATAGCTCAACGTCTCGCAGCGTAAGATCAGGAGTACCGCCGGCGAAATTGAACACGACCCGATCGTCCAATCCTTCGCCGCCCTCCACCAACACGGGCGACCGGAACGGCGTCAGGTCGTTGATGGTGGGCATCGTCCGAGTGACGGTGCGCGCCGGATTCTCGACAACAAACGGTACGATCCTCGCCACATCGCGGACCGTGTAAAACGGCATCCCGTCGACTTCGCCGGCACGCACGAACTTTCCGGTCGCGTCCTTTGGTACGTCAAAGCCTTCCACCGTCGAATAGAATTGATCCGAGTTCTTGGGGAAACTTTGCGTGATTATCTCGGCGTCGCCGCCAACATAGATTGTATCGCTGCCCGACCCGCCCTTGATAACCATGTCGCCGATCGTGCCCATGTCGGTGCCGTACAAATAAATCGTGTCGTCACCGCCACCTGCCAACAGTTGCAGGCGCTCGATATTCAGCAGCTTCTGCAGTTTGACTCCAGCGCCAAAGATGCGCTGCACCGGTCGGTTCGTTTCCGGATCGAGTTCGACATAGACATAGAACGTATCGCTGAGTACCGTACCGACCAGGCTGACGGCGTCGAATCCCGCGCCACCGTCGATCGCGATGTTGGCGTTTTCCACGTAGACCAGCGTATCGATGTCTACCTCGCCCGTATCGGTGGACGTGTCGCTGCCGGTACTACTGTTTTCGCCAAACGTGCCGCTGACCGTGGCCGTCTTCGATTCCAAGTCCAACAGTTCGCCGTCTTCGTCGATCGTCAACAGCGCTTTGACCAGGAATGTGTCGTCGCCATTGTCACCAAACAAGTTGATGTCGGCGACATTGTGGTTCACTTCAAAATAGTCGTCGTCATCGCCACCGTAGTAAGCGGTTCCGTTAAACGTCGCCCCGTCAGTGATTTGCTTGACAATCGTCACGATTTGGCCTTCGACCAACACATCCTCGGTTTCCAGCACCGAGCCGATATAGAATTGGTCGTCACCCGCATTGCCAAAGACATCGATCTTCGCCGAAGTACTATCCGAAATGAATTTGTCGTTCCCTTCGCCGCCAAACAGCGTTACCTGCTCGATGGTAAAATAGTTGACGACCTGATAGTTGTCTCCCGCGGTCAAGGCCGATGCGGAAACCTGCATCAACTGATCTTCGTCGTCCAGATTCTTTTGGTCGTAGCCTGTGCTAGTCGCGTTAAAGTGGCCAATCAACAGGCCATCGCCGTGATTGCCGAATTCGGTCCACCTTGCGTCGGTGAATTTGCCATCGAGGTCTTCAGCGGGAACGTACACCGTGTCCAGTTGAATCGTATCGCCACCGCTACTACCGCGGAACTCGAGGGTATCGATTCCGCTTGCACCGGTGTCGTTGATATTGAAGAATTGCTGACCGGCGACGGAGGTTGACAATTCCAGAATGTAGGTGTCGCCGCCTTTGTAGCCATCTAGCACGCCGCTGTCGGACCAGTTGGCAATCTCGAATCGGTTGGCGCCGTCCAAGCCGTAAAGCTCGACCGCCTCAAACACATCCGCGAACGTTTCCGGTTCGTCACCATACTGATCGTGCAGGCCAGTATCGTCGATGCGCAGCGACGTATCGGAGAGCCAGAAATTGGCGTCGCGCGTTTCGACTAGCGTGTCGGTTGCACCCGGTTCGTTCGCATCGTTTTGTTCGTCTTGCTCGTAGAACAGATCGACCCCCGGACCGCCGGTCAGGCGATCGGAGCCCGTACCGCCCACGATCACATCGGCAATCCCTGCGGCCTCGGATCCAACAATGCTGTCGTCGTCGGCTCCGCCGTAGAGGTACAGATGGGAAACCACGGGATCAATGACGGCGGTGGCGTCGAGCTGGTCGTCGCCAGCGAGTGTGTCGAGACGAACGTAATCGGTCAAATCGAGATCGAAGACATCAACGATCACGTGACTGAGCAACGTGCCGGCTGCCGATTGCTGCCCGTTCAATTGCTCGAAGCGCAACGACGTCTGTCCCGCACCATCCAAACCGATCGATTCGATGGTGCTAACGCGATAGTCGTCGGCGCCGGTGCTGCCTTCGATGATAATTCGATCGATCGCATTTTCCGGACCTGTCTGGAACACTTTGAACAGGTCTCCGCCCGCGACCGCGACGACGGTGACGTCAGTCGTCAACCCGGTATTATCCAAGCTGATCGCGCCAGTCGGCGCCGAAGTGCCCGCGATCTGATAGACGGCGGCCGTGGCATCGTAAGTGACCGTAATCGAACTGGTCTCCAACAAACTACGTAGTTCCGTTTGCAGAGCGGTCGCGGTTGCGCTCGTATCGACGCCACCCGAGCCATTGTTGGCGAGCGAGCACGCCCGTCGAGTTGCCCGCCGGACCAAACTGCAAACGAAATTGCTGTCCCGGACTGCCCGAAAGGCCCACGTTGCGAGTGACAATGGTACTGCCCACGACGTCCGATTGCTGACCCGACAGATCGATCTGTAGGCTGGCGTCCGAGGCGGCAAGACCCTTAACCAGGTATTGGCTCACGCTGCTGTCGTAGCTGACGGATACCGCACTGTTGCCCGAGAGCGCAGCAGCGCCACTTGGATGTCGGCCGCCGTTGCCTCGGTATCGAGCGATCCGTCTTCCGCAGGAACAAGCACCAAGACGTCGCTGCTGAGGCCATCCGTGCCAAATCGCAAGCGGAATCGGTTGCCCACCGTTCCTGTAAGCGTTAAGCGCTGGCTTGTGGAGAAATTGGCCGTTACCGGCGTCGCGACGACAGGGACCGTCTGCAGCAGAGCGGCCGCTTGCGCGAATCCGCTTACCCGGTAAGCTTCGGCCGTGCTGTCGTAGCTTACCACAACGGAAGCAAATCCGGCCAGGCTTCGCAGCGCCGTCTGCACGGCGGTCGCCGTGGCAGCCGTATCCACGCCGCTGGTACCGCCACTGAGCGAAATGTTGCCCGTCGCCGTTCCGGCCGATCCGAATTGCAACTGGAAGGTCTGACCCGCGACGCCGTCCAGTATCAATTCCTGAGTATAGGCTGCCGTCATGGTCACGCCCGCGGGCAGAGCGGCCGTGTCCAGCTCCAACAGTGGATCGGACGTGCTCAGCCCCGCAACTTGGTAAACGCCTCGAGAAGAATCGTACCCGACTTGCAAGTAAGCGATGTTGAGCGTCGTACTGAGCGCATCTTGTATGTCCATGGCTGTCTGCATCGAGTTGACGGCACCCGAGCCGTCGTCGGCAAACGAGATGGCCGCGGTGGGCGTTCCACTCGGCCCGAGCCTCAACTGGAACGATTGGCCCACGCTGCCGGCGAGCGTAAATTCTTGGAACGAGCTGGCAGCCGCAGTCAGATTGACGTCGTCCAACTGGAGGCCATCGGAAATCGGACCACCGCCCATGACTTTGTAAGTGGACGTGTAATCGCCCGAGCCGGAATCGAGTGTGGCCGAATCCTGTACGTACATGACATTTAGCGTCGTGTTGTCCAGCAATTTGCGCAATTCGGCTTGGATGGCCAGCGCTGTCGACTGCGGATCGAGCGCTCCCAGATCGTCGGCAGCTTAGCTCGATGACTTCGGTCGCCTTGCCGTAGGGACCAAACTTCAAGCGAAACTGATCGCCTACCGCGCCGACGATTGTCACATCTTGCGCGATGGGACGACCCTCGGCATCACGTGAAATCAGCACATCGTCGACCAAGCCGCGCGTTTCGCCGCCACTGACGCGTACGCTGTCGACGGCCGTGGTCTGCAAGTCGCCAATCTGCACGTCATCCGCGCCGCGCCCCGCATCGAGCTTGACCGTTTCGACGGCACCGATGGACGTGGTGAAGAGCGGATCCGACGCGTGTTGCCAGGTCAACGACGCCGTCTTGAAGCCGGAGACGTCGTCCGTGCTCGTCGCCGTGATCTGCAGAGTATCGACGGCCGCGTCGTCGATGACATAGTTGTCCGGGTCTGAGTAGAAGGCATCTTCGTCGATCATGTAGGCAATCATCGATAACTGATCATCGCCGGCATCACCACTGACGATATCGGCCCCATCGCCGAGCTGCCAATTGAACGCGTCGCTATCGTCGCCGCCGTAGAGCGTGTCGTCACCCAGGCCCCCGATCAGCACGTCGTCGCCCGCGTCGCCATACAGCGTGTCGGCATCGTCTTGTCCCAACAACCGATCGTTGCCAGCACCGCCGTGAACCACGTCTTGACCGACACCGGCAAGAACACGGTCATTTCCAGCGCCGGCCGTAATCGTGTCGTTACCTGGACCCGCCGTGACATAATCGTCTTGGTTGCCAGCGTCGATCGTATCGTCACCGGCAAAGGCGTAGATCACGTCGTTGCCGTCGCCGCCCAAGAAGTTTTCGCTGCCGGTATGTCCAAACAGCACGTCGTCGCCAGCGCCGCCTTCTATGTTCACGCCCGAATAGCTGTAACTGACGGCCGACGCGGCCGCGGCATCATCGTCCTTATCCTTGAGCAACTTAATGCGATCACCGCCGTCCCCGCCGCGCAAGATATATGAGCTGCTCGTCGCGGCAACACCCAAGACACTGGGGTCGACGCGCAGATAGTCGTCACCGCTGCCACCGTCTAGAAACAACGTGCCGAAGAATGCATTCGACGCCGACGCATCGCCCTGTACTTCGATCAAATCCACGCCGCCGCCGGCATTGATCGTGATACTATCGACCCGACCGTTCAGTCCTTCCAAACGATACGTATCCGCCTCGTTGGTTCCCGTTGCCACGATCGAGCTGACTGCCGATGCCAAGAACAGCTCGACACGCGCTCCCGTCGAAACAACGATCAAATCTTCGCCGCTATGATCGGTGCGCAACGACTGCAATTGATCGACCAGCCCCTGCAGTTCGCCCGATGTGTAATACTCCGGATCAAAGTAGCCGTTTTCGCCCAGCTTCTGCAGCGTTAGGTCGTTCGTCACGACTTCCGGTTTAACCCAGTATTCATGTGCTCCCGTGTCGTCGCCGCCGGAGTAGCGCAACGACAACACGCCATTGTTCACATCCGCGATGTCCGACGGGGCATCAGCACGCACTCGTAATTGAATTCCGCAATCAGATAGTCAACAAACCGCTCGCTGGCCTCAAAGATCGTTATCTCGGAGAAGCCCAAATCGATGCCGACCCACAAGAAGCCCTCCAAGAACGCTCGCAACTCGCCGTGCATGTCAAACAGGCACTGCGGACCGACGCTGAGCCGGCTGAGCAGTTCGCGGCCGTACATCTTACCGTCGCCCAGGATTGAGTCGCCCTGAAAGACCGTTAGTTTGTCGTTTAGGTCCAAATCGATAGTCGCTTCCAGACCACCTTTCACTCCCGCTTCCACCAGTCCACCAACGCCCAGACTGGCGATCGCACCCACGGCGGCCGTGAACGTGACCTCCGGCATATCGGCGCTCGTGTTTTCTTGACCGTGATCGTCCAGGTAGAAGCCGTCCAGCATCAAGTAGCCTTGTAGCGGATCGAAATCGGTATTCATCCACTCCTTCAGGCCGGTCGTATCGTAGCCAAAATCAAAGTTCGTCTCGGCACTCACGTTGCCGAAGAAGCCGGCGTTCAAACCGGGATAAATCGGATATGTCTTCTGGTATTCAAAAAGCAGATTCAAATCGGGCAGGTCGTAGTAGAACAAGTCGACCGGACCACGATCCAGGACGAAGTCGAGCAGCGACGCGGGATCTTCCAATACGGGGATACTGAAGCGACGATTGCCCGGCAACGCGCAGCTTCGGCTTCTGGCCCGACGTATTGCGGCCGCTCGAACTGCCCGAGCGGGTCAAGCCGTGTTGATTGGGCCCCGCCAACGTGTCTTTCTGTTGCTGCGTCAGATTACTGTCGTCGCGCGATGACGAGGCGACGTCTTCATCCGACGAGAGCGTATCCGGATTCTGAACCGTGTCTTTGGTCAAATCAAAGTTGCCGAAATTGATGCCGCCAGCGGTTGATAGGCTGACGACGTTGTCCAAGAAGTCAATCGTGTCCTTGATCACGGTCAGCACCGTCTTGGCCAAGTCGACGGTTTTCGGTGGCAATTTGAGGTAGGCCAAGTCGATCAGCTGCACTTTGGCGACGCCCAGATCGATCTCGGTTGTCAGCAAGTCAACCACAGGCTTAATCGGTTTGACAATGTCGTTGATCGTCTCTAGCGTGTCGCCCAAGAAGCTGTCGAACACGCTGCCGACGTTCAGCGTCACGTTCTCTAATTGAACCTGGGGCGAACCGATTTCGAAGCTGGCACCGCTGGACGTCGAGAATTGGCCCGAGAGCTGCTGATCGTAGTGAATGGTCGTGCTCACCGAAGGCAACACCGCACCAGCGGTTGTCGACACGACAGCATCCATATCGACTTCGGCATACGCCAACGCATTGACAACCAGTTCAACTCCCTCGCCGATCACCAATTGGCCGTTTTGGTTTTGATCAACAATGTCAAATCCTAGGTGACCGTGCAGCCCGCTGCCCTGCGCAGTTGACATCCGTGAAGTCCATTTTCAAGAAGCCCAGCGTTCCGGACGCGGTCGATCCAGGCGTGAGGTGCGCGTCGACATCCAACGCCACTTCTTCGCCTACTGTGTTGATCCCCGAAGTGTCGAGGAACACACCGAAGTCGGCCGGCCCGGATTCCGCCATGTTGCCCAGCCCCAGTCCGATTCCCATCAAGTAGTCGATGCGAGCCTGCAGATTCGCGTTGACATCCAGATTCAACCCGGGCAGACCGGCATCGAAATCGATCGGCACTAATTCGTCCAACAGGACGCCGCCGAACTTGAGGTTGAAGGTCAACAGGCCGCTGTCCGAGAGCACCAGTTCGATATCCTCGGGGCCTTCGGGAAACTTGGTAAGCAGCTTGCCGTTGTCGTCGTATTGCAGCGCGCCGTATTCATCAAGCCGTGGGACAACAAACCCGAACAGCGTGTCGTCCGGCGAAGCGTAACCGTCGTTCAGTGGTGAGAGTCCGTCGAACAGGGCAGTGCGAATCTCATTAAGGATGGCCTCGGATGTGCTCGTGCCCGCAGACGCCTGGTCCTGCAGCCATTTGCCCAACCCATCGCTGTAGCTCGCGCCAGCTTTTGTGCCCAACACGCCGGTGCGCAGACTGCGGAGGCTGGCGGCCAGGTCGTCGAACGGACCGCCGCCAATCAATGGCAGCTCGATCGAATCGAACTGGTCGGCTGCCCCGTCGATTCCGCTGAAAAAACCCTCCAGTCCACTCAACACATTCGCCGGATCGTTTAGCCAGGCCAATACGCGCTGCCAACGTCGAAACTCATACTCGTGGCCGGCAGTACATAGTCGTACTGGGTTGTGAGCGCCAATGATTGATCGATCGAGAACTCGGCGCTGGCATGCAGCACGTGATCGGGCACGCCGTCGCCGTTGTTGTCGTCTTTCGACAATCCCAGGGGCAACGAACGTACGGGGAAATAGAGAGGCAGGTCAATCTCCGCGCTGCCGTAGGCTTCGGCTTGAAATGCGCCGCTCACTTCACCGACATCCAAAATCCCATCGCCATCCAGATCGGCGTTCGGATCGCCCAAGTTAGCGTAAAATCCCAGTTCAATTGCGGCCGAACCATCGATAGCCAAAAGCCCCAGCGTGCCGACGTTAGGCACGTTGAAGCCCATTTCAAAGTCCAAATCCGGCGCAGCACCGATGACGGAAGCACTAACGCCACTGTCCTGGTCGACGTACAGGACGGGATCCAGCACATTGCTCAAATCAAAACCAAAACCCAGGTGAAGCCCCATACTGGCGTCCAGAGTCAACGGTGCGTTGAGTTCCAACGTAAATCCATCGGCCAGGTCGCCGATCATGCCAGAAAGGTTCAGGTCGTCGATGTCCAAATTCAGGTCGTACGTGGCCTGAATCGCAGCGGCCAAATCGAAGTCGAAGTCGAATGTCGAGTTGGCGTAGTTCATGGAAATCAACTTGGTTTCGGGGGCGAGCCCCAAGAAGCTCAAGTAGTCAAGTAGCGCGGCATTCAGCTGGTCATCCAATTCATGAATATTTCGCGCCGTATCGCGTACGGTACTTACCGCGTTGTGTAACCCTTCGACAAAGCTCACGCCCTGATCACCAAAGATGTTCGCGGCACTCACCCCGATCAACGGCACATCGTCGTACAGCAGTCCATCCTGCAAGCGATACGTACTTAGCGTGAGAGAGCCGCCTCCCGTGATGGCCGTGTTCGCATGGCTGCCTTGCGTCACCAACGTCGCCTGCACGTCGCTCGTGTCGTAGCTATCGAACAGCGACCAAGAACTCAGTTGGTAGGTCTCCAGTTTCTGCTCGCTTGGCAGGCCGGTTTCCATTCCCCATAGCACGGCACCATCCGACGTGCGCTGCCATTGCAGCAGATGGAGTTTGCTGCCGTCTTCCAATGTAACGCGACGCGTGGGCTGTTGGCTGTTGTTCAAGACCGCGCTGTACTCGGTGCTGAGCAACGAGGAACCGGTCGGGCTCCAGCGCTCCGCATAGACTTCCAGTTGCGATCCGTTAATACGGCCCACGACCTCGCGATCCATGCCCACCAGATCGTCGAGCGATGCCTCCAGGGCGTCCAAAATCATGTCCAGCGAAATGCCCTTGAAGCGGAACAGATCCTCGAAGCCGCTGAGGGTGATCGTGTTCGGCAGGTTCGCAAGGAAGCCAGCCAGGCCCGCATCTTCGGGAATCAGCGTGCTGGACGCCGATACTAAGGCCGTTCCGGCCGACAATTCGGCCAGCACACCTTGCGGCACGATCGGCAGCAACAATTCGAATGCCGTGTCGCCGCCGAGCGTTGGCAGGCCTAGCAGACTGCCGGTTGTGTCGCCCGTGATGGTGTCCAGCGAGAGTTGACCTGGGACACCGAGTTCGATCTCGGTATCGAAATTGACCAGACCATCCTGGATGCCAATACCCAGTGGGCCGAGAGTGGCGGTCAAATCGAACGCCTTGCGAATCACTCCGCCGGCCGTATCCGCTTCGAACGGTTCCAGCACCGTGAGCAACGTCACCGGTGCGCCGTCTTCATCCACTCCCGTCGTCGCGGTTGCGACGGTATAGACCCCGGGCAGTTCGAGCGACCCAGTCACGTAGAAGCGATCGCCGGGCGCGAAAGTGACCGCATCGGGTGTGCCCGCCGTATGCGTGCCTGCCAGTGTAAAGGTCGACGTGAGCGGATCGACCTCGCGAATCGGCAGCGGAGCATCGCCCAAATTCAATCCCGCCGTGAACGTCGGATCGCTGACGTAAAAGCTTCCGGCGGATGCCACCCCAAAGGTGAATCCCAAATCCAGGTCGGCGCCAAATTCGATCGGTTGCGACTGTTCAATCTGCAGTCCAATGTCGAGCGACGGGAAGTCAAAGTCGCCCGGAAAATCCAGTGATAGGCCATCCAGATCCAGTTCCAGGCTTTCGCGAATCTTGCCCACGTTCAGCGTGGCGTGAAACTCTTGCAGTGATCCAGACGCCGTCGCGTCCAGTTGGATATCCTTGTCCGCCGCGGCCAGGGCGGCGTTAACCGTCGCGATCAAATCGGCCGTGCTTGGTTCGACCGAGCTCGGATCATTAAAGTAGTCCATGATCGCGCTACTCGAGTGCGTCGACCTGAGCCACAATCTGATTCTTGATCTGGTCGGCAACCGTATCCAGGCCCAGCAAACCGCCGACCGTCTCGTCGGTGAATGGCAATTGGCCGGCGTTCGAGAAGTAGTCGCTGATCCTGTCGCCAATATTTGCGGCCCAATCGGAAAACGTATCGAGCCCGTGACTCAGTTGGTTCTTGTCAACCGTCATCACGGCAGTTGCATCGCTGGCAGCCGGCGTGTGGCGCGAACTTGCCGTCAACGTCATGTTCATCACACTGCCGGCCGTGTTAACATCGGTCAGACCAAGCACGTGTCCCAATTCGTGAGCCACGACTGTCAACAAATCCATCGTGTTCGACGCGGGCGCCGTACCTGAATTTGTGTGCCATCCGTAGCCGGCCGCATCGTTGTCGATGTAGACCACGATCTGGTTGTTTACGTCCAGGCCGGTGCGGCCGAGCTGGACGTATTTGTTTGGATCGGCGGCGAATTGCGCATCGCTCGCAAAATCAACGATTTCGAAGTTGAGCGAACTCAGTCCATTGAGCAGATGTGTTTGTGCGGGCAGCACGGCCTGCCACGCGGCAATCGCTTGTGTCACGATCGCACTGTCGACGGCGTCGCCCACAGTGAGGGTTGCACCGACGACGGCGGGTCCGGGGCCATCGGCCACGACTTGCGGCAGGAAGAGTTTCTTCTGGAAGTAGCCTTCCGTCTTTTCGGCGAATACGCTGCCAGGTGTCGCTGGCAGTTCGGGGTCGCCGAAGTTCCCATAGGCGATCACCGAATGTTCGATCGTGCTCCCATTGCGGACATACGCGACCACCAGCGAATCGCTGACCACTTCGTAGGTCAGGTCGCCCACCGTCGTCTTGTTGCCCGACTCGACGGCGTTGGTGCGCAAGGGCGCGAGAGCGGAAAAGTCCAACACGTCCTCGCCGCCCAAGCCAATCACAATGTCGTGTCCCCATTCTTTATCGAACTTGAACACGTTGTCGCCGGCGCTGCCGATCAACAGATCGTCGCCCTCACCACCTTGAGCGTTTTCGACGTTCTTCAAGATACTGGCGGTGGCCGGAGCGAGCTGATAGCGGACCAAGCCCGCGTGCTGAGCGATGGTTTGGCCCGATGCGTTATCGATGTCGATTGCGTCGGATTGACTGGTGAGCGTGGGCGTTATTCCGTTCAGAAAGGAAATCTGCCACTGTCCCGGTTGAGATCCGGGGAGGACGGCGACATTGTTTTCACCAACGGCCGGCAGACTTTCCAGCGATTCTCGCAGAGCGTCGGCGTCCAGGTCGTAGGCCAACGGATCGGTCGCATCCGTGCCCTCGCTTAGAGCAAAGACACCGGCGTCGGCATCGATGCTCAACAGCTGATCGACACGTGCCATGCTGCCGGCTGGCTGCAAATCGAGCGAAAGTACAAAGCTGCTCCCGCTGCTAATGACCAGTGTTTGGTCGTCGACTTCGGACGCATAACCGGAAAGGGACGACACCTGATTTTGCAGCGATCGGGCGACTTCGTCGACCGTGTCACCGATTTTTGCCGTGTACGTCACGGACGTTCCCCCGACGTCCAGCGACCACACATCTCCCGCGACGATTTCACCAGAGAACGCGATCTTTTGCGATGCGCTCGACGTGCCGAGGGTCATGCTGTTGCCGGCGCCAGGGGCGGTCGTCGTCGGAGCTGTGATGTTGCCAGCGGCCGTGACATCGACCATCGTGATCGTTGCACCCTCGGCCGCAGCAGTTATGCCGTCGATCGCATTCAATCGCCGCGCCAATCCTGCCGCCACGTCCGCTGAGCGGTTCGCCCGTCGCAACCGTGTGCTCGTAGCTCGTTCCACCAAAGGTGACGGCCCATTTCTCGCCCGCGGTTGCGGTCCCAGCGAGCGTAATCGTGCGCGTGTCGACACTCGCGACACTGCCAATCGTCACGCTGGAGCTGGGATCAATATCAACCACGGGCGACAAGGCTCCGCCCGCCAGTTGTGCGATCGATAGCGTCCCGCCGCGCGCACTGGCAGCCAGTCCAGAGGCGGCGTTGATTTGAACGGCTAGGTCCGTCGCGACATCGGCAACCGAATCGCCGGCCACGACCGGATGCTCGTAGGTCGTGGAATTGACCGTGACCTGCCAACGGTCTCCCACCTGCGGAGTGCCCGAGAGTGCCAACAACCGGGTACTCGCGGTTGTCGTATCGATCGTGGCGCTGCCGGACGTGGCTTGGAGCACGAGCGTAAAGGTGCTGCCGTCCAAGCGCGTAACGACAACCGTATCGTTCTTAACAGACGCCGAATACGAGACAGCATCTGCATCACTCGAGGTGACCAGATTGTCTAACAAGCCGTTGGCCACGTCGTTGAGTGTGAAGGTACCCGAAGAAGGCACGGTGTAGCTGAGCACCAACTCGTGTTCGAGTCCCTGGTCCAAGATCAGGTTCCAGACGTCGTCGTTCACGACAGAACCCGTAAGCTGGGCCGTCGCGGTCTTGGCGGCGGCAGCTAGCGTTGCTGTGCCCGGCTGAGGTGTCGCGACGTACGAATGCATCGTGTCGGCGAGTGTCAGGCTGTCGGCCTCCAGCGTCATCTGCGCCACGGGCGTGGCCGCCGGCTGCGTAAATTCGACGCGCCACGTGCTGTCGGCCAGCCCTCGAGCGACGCTCACGGCCAACGTCGAGCCGTCGGAAAGTGTCGACACGGGATTATCGCCGCTGTCCTTAAAGACATTGTTTGGCGCATCAAACTGGAGATTGAGCGCCTTTTCGATGTTTGATCGCAATACCTCGGGATCACTGTCCCAAGAAATGTCTGCGGTGGTCAGCGGGCGGTCTGCGCCGGTCGAGGTCGGATCGTTAAACGTCAGCTGGAACGTACCGCCGTTCGCCTGCCCTAAGTCGATCAACTGCAGTGCGTTTTCGCCCGAGTTGCTGTCGCCCTCGCGTTCGACGACCACAGAAGCGACTCGCAGGTCGATCACAACACTCTGATCTGCGGCGGAATAGGCGATAGTATCCGATCCGTCACCGCCGTCCACGGTATCTTGACCACCGCTGGACAGGTCGAATGTATTGTCCGCTTGATTGCCGGTCAGTGTGTCGTTCCGTGGCGATCCCACGACATTGACGATGTTCGCCACCGCGTAGTCCCGGAACAAGTCATCCGTGATCCCCAGATCGGCAAGGACTTCGCCCAATGCACCCAGGCGATATCCGGCCACACCCTGCGCCTTGCCAAAGTTCCAGGAGACACTGGGCAACGTGCCCAGCAACGGAATCGTGACTTCGGGAATAATCTCTTTCTCGCCCGTCGAAGCGTTGACGGTGATTCCTGTCGCGTTGCCGCCATCGGCCAAGGTTGTGGTATGGGGCGTTACACTGTTTCCATCGGCATCTTGCAGATTGGACGGTGTAATCGACAGGGGCGCGTAATCTTGCAGGGCCGTAAATACGACGGAATAGGCACCGGGCGACTCGGGCAGATAAGTTACCGTGACCGCGCCCGCGCTGAGCACGGTTGCGTCGTTCAAGGCACTCTGAATGTTCTGGGCGGTCGCCTCGTAGTCGACATCACTGCCGCTGAGGGCAATCGCAATTGGGTCCGTGGTGAGCGTATTCGACGAGTTGTTGGGATCCTGAAGGCTGAGCGTAAAGGTTCCCGACTGTGCCTCGTGCAGATTGACATCTTGCCGTTCCTGACCGGACAAATTGTAGTCGGAGTAATCCAACGCGACCGATCCTTCGGCACTGATCGTCCCCGTAAGCGTCGCGCCATCGTGAAAGACAAACGTGTTGTCGCCCGATCCGCCGACAATGTTCTCGATGTCCGTCGCGAATACGGTATTGCCCGATGCGACTTCGAAGAACGGTGTATCCTTGAGGAAATCGCTGATGATTGGCAGATCGGCCAGCGTTGAATCACGCGCCACAATAAAGTTTGTGCCGACTTCGAACAAAGTAGAAGCTATGTTGGGACCGCCCGTCACTTGAGAGTTCGCATCGGCGAACATCGCTGCCAACTGATCTTTATTCTGCGTGGTCACCGACCAAACGTCGAAACGTAGATTCGAACCTACCTCAGAAAAGTCCAACGTATCGTGGCCGTTTACGACATCGCCCACCAGCGTGACACCGGGGATTTCAGGAACGACCGCTAATCCCCAGAATCCAGAAAACTTGTAGGTATCGCCTCCACTAAGACCTGCCAGAACATGGAAACCGGGGTTGAACGGCGTATCGATCAAACTTCCCAGCTGGTGGCTGAGCTGATCTTGTAGCAATCCGGTCGCTTCATCGACGATGGTAGAAGCGAGGAAGTTAGCGGACTTCGCCAGGGCACCGGCGAAACCCTTGTCGTCTTGCAGCGCCGTCCAACGCGCCAGCATCTGCCCCACAGGCGAGTTGGGGTTAACGTCGATCTTACCCACCGTATTCTCGACGACAAACTCCCATAATGTCTTGCCGCCCGAAATATTAAACGTGTCGCCGCCCAACAGTCCTTTGAGCACTTTTTGCTGTGGCGCGCTGACGTTGCCGGTTGTACTCTGTTCGATAATGCTGTCGATGACCGCATCGGATCCCAGGAAGGCATTGATGCCCCATCCGTAGTTAATTCCTGTCATATTGAGCAAGCACCGGAAAAGCCCGTGAGCCGCTGGCTTAGGTCCCGCGCCGCAAACGCTTTAATTGCTTCATAGTCGGTACCCGTCGCAAAGGTAATGACCCACGGATCGTTCGCGGTGCCTGTCCCTGTAACCGAAGTCACGGGGTCGGCTTGGCCCGCTGACTTGAGCGCATTCAATTCCGTCACCAGCGTGGCGGTTGGCACGTTCCAATCCAGTTCCGAAGTCATGCCGCCATTGAAGCCCAAGCGAAACTTTCCAGATTTCAAATAGCTGACGATGCGCTGCACCTCGGCCACGGGAGCGGTACCGACCTTCAAGTCAAGCGCAAGTACCTGCTGCACAGGCAACGTCTGCGTTAGGTCGGTCGTGTCCAGCATCAGCTGCTGTACATCCGTCGTGGGAGCGCCGTCAAATGTTATCGTCCACGTTGTGGTCGAACCCGACGTCTGCTTGGATGCGGTCACGTCGACGAGAAGTGAAGTTTGGATGGCGGATTCCAACTGATTCGCGTCGATGTCCCAAGCGAGCTCGGCCGTCGACTTCCCGGCTTGGGAAAGCTTGAAACTGCCATGATTCGCGACGTACGTGATTTGCTGCACTTCCGTTGCACCGGCGATTGCGTCATGGACCTTCACGGCCGTTGCGCTACCCGAAGTGGTTTGCACAACGTTCGGCGTAAACGTGCCAGCGGTCAGTGGTTTGACCGAGACCGAGAAGGTCGGCTCGCTGCCCACGGCCCGCTGAACCTCGGCCGACTCAAAAGCGGCCGACGAGCCGCTGCCGACCAGCGCGGCAAGTGCTGCATGGATGCGATCGCGCACGATATCGAGGTTAGTATCCCAGACAATCTCACCCGTCGATTTTCCACTGTAGGCCAGCGTGAACGTATCTCCGGCCGCCATGTCTTGAAACGCAAGGTCGTGCGATTCCAGGGCTGGTGCATATCCGTCGGTGGTTGTCGCCACATCGCCCCTCGGGGCGTCGACCACGCGCGAAAGTCCGCTCAAATCCAAACTGCTGAGACCAGCCGCCGGACCGCTCGACAGGGTATAGCCAATCACAAACGGGACGTCAGCTGTCCCGGAACCCGTGACCTCCAGTGTCGCGTTGCTATAGCCGGCGGCAAGCTTGGTCTTCAAGTCAGCCGCCGTCAGATCTGTGGCAATATTGTTGATCGTCTGACCTTCGATACTCAGCCCAAAGGTTCCAGTTGTGGCATCCAGGACAACGAGTGACTGGCGTACTTCAGTTTCACTGCCCGAGCTACTTGGGTATGTCAGTAGCGGACCAAGGGCGACGGGGTTGGCACTGAGCGAATTGAAGAGTTCGGCGTTTTCAACGCTGAAGGTGGCGACAGCCCCGGGATCCTGGAAGGTCACTTCAAACCGCTGCTGACCCGCGTTCCAGTTGACGGCGGTCTTGTCCGCGCCGAGCTTAGCGTTCAACACGGTTTGAATTTCGGTGGCCGTGCTGGGCCCATCGAGCGCTCCTGCATTCTGCTTCAGTGCGATTGGGCCCGTGACGACAACGTTTTCGCCAGGATTTTGTGTCTTCAGCTTGAATGTGCCAGAAGTTGCACTCACATAAAGGTGTCGAATTTCCGACGTGTTGGTCGCGCCGGCCTGCGCCGCACGGCAGCCACGGGCAATGCCGTAACGGTGCGCGTCAGCGTCATTTCGCTGGGCACCAGCAGCGGTTGTGCTCCGCTGGCGCCAGTGAAGGCGATGCGATAAGGCGCCCCGTCGCGGATGCCGGGCGTAACGATGATCGAATCGGCCGCGATATTGCTAAGCGATTCGAGTTGTGTCTTGATATTGGCGGCTGTCGCCGTTGGATCGCCCGAAACAACAGCGATTGCCATACTGGTCGTCTCAGTACCAAATGTCAGCTTGAACGAGCCGCCGCTGACGTCCTGTGGCAGATACAGATTCTGCACGGCATCGCCGCTGGCACCATCTGTCTGCGTCGACACTTGAATCGTGGACTTTGGCAGCGTCAACAACGACCCCACTGTCAGTGGTGATGCCAACTTCGCGTCCAGCGATGCGCCGGAGACGTCCAACGTATTGGTGACCAGCAGCTGGGGCACTTGGAGTCCGACCGCGCCCAAGATCGTGTCGGCGTTGAGCAGCGCTTCGGCCGGACGCAGGCCGGTACCACCAATCAAGGTGCCCGCAAAACTGGCGTCGCCGCCGAGCGTAAAGGTATTGGTATTTCCGCCGCCGTAAATCGTCGAATTGGCGTCGACATTCGTGAACTTAACGGCATTGTATTCGACACTTGCAGGAACAAACTCACTCGCCAAATCGACCAGCAGCGAGGCTTCGGGGAAGATCGTCGACCGCGTATCAACCTTCGTCACCGTCAAGCTTGTAATCACCTGCGGCTCGGCGAAAGCAATCTCCTTGTTCGCTCCACCGCCTTCAGCAAAGCCCACCAGCTTAACTTTGTCGGCCTCCGTATCGGGCTGATCGAACGCCACCGACCAAGTGTGCGCCGCGGGTCCAGCCGAGACCTGGACATTCAGCGGATTGCCGCTGGCATATTTCAGCTTGTTTAGTTCCGTAGCGATCCGCTGCGCGGTGACCTGATCGTCGGCATCCTGCGTGATCGAGCCCGTGGTTTGTTGGGCGCTGACCAGCGTCGTCACCGTTGCGCCGCCCGGCGGGTTGACCAGAGTTAGATTGAACGCACGGCCTTTTTCGTGAAAGCGGATGTCGTAAAGCCGCAAGGATTCGTCGACCAGAGTTACGCTCACGCCCTTCGATCTGTCGAAGCTGGATACAGCTTTCTCAAGTGCGCGTTCCACGTTGTATGCCGTCGTCTTGGCGTTGTCGACGATGGCGATCGTTTCGGTGGTTAGCTGCGTCGCCGCTTTGATCGGCGGGATCATCCAACTGCAGTTGATAAGTGCCCGTCGTCTGTCCCTTCAAATCGAGCCGCACGACTTCCGACTCAAAGAAAGCGAGCTTAAAAGTCCCGGACGTGCTGTCCGAGTCGATGGTCTGAACCGCGTGAGTTTCCGATTCGAACTGGAAATTGAGTTCGTTGGTCACGTTGCGAAAATCAATTTCAATCGCGTGACCGTTTTGTGTTGCGGGCGTCGTGTCGACAGTGAGCGTGCTATCGTCTGGGCGTAGGAATGTCGGCAAGAACTGATCGGAAAACGAGTAGTCGACTCCCCAGTTATCGCCGAAGACGAAACGGTTGTTCGCGTTCGCGGCAACCAACGTCTCCAGGTTCGCCAAACGGCTTTCGGTTTGTCCGTCCGCAACTGTCGTCACAAGGGCCAGCGGATTGCCGTCGGAGCCGACAAGCACTTGTCCATTCATGTCCGTGATTTCGATCGAGGGTACATCCTGAGCATTGGGAGCGTGGAATTGGACGCGAAACGTCTTGGCTGCCTCGGTCGTGACGGTGACTTGATACTTCGCGTCTCCAAAAAGTTTGCTGATGGCCCCCGTGATGCCGCTCTTCTGACTTAGGTTGTTCAGAGCCGTTTCAGACGAAGGCGCGAATCGATTCGTCATTGCCGGCGGCCGAAATCGTGGCGGTGACCGCTCCGCCAATTCGGATTTTGAAGTCGCCGGTTGGCGCACCCGTCACAGAGAAATCGATCTCTTGAATCTCGTTCAGTTCCTGTCCGTCGCTGATGAGCGTCACCGTAATGCCCGTCGCGGGACTTCCACCTGACGCTTGGTCTAGCAAGCTGGTGCCATCGATGGTGATCAACGGCGGCACGGTGACACGATTGATCAGCTGGACGCGAAAGCGGTTGTCCTGCGTTGCCTTGGCCACGCGCACTTGTTGATTGATGCTTGCCAAGGTTGCGTTGAGTGCCGTTTCGATCTGACTCGCCAATTCGTCGGCGTCGTCGGTGTAAGTCACACTGTCGGTGGTCTGACCGTCAAAGGTAAGCGTGAAATCGCCCGACTTGGCATTGCCCAATTGCACTTCTTGCGTCGGATGAAGTTTTTCGAGTAGCGGCATTCGCAACTGGTTGCCGCCGGCGGCAAAGGTCCCCGAGCTATCGCCGGTGGCTGTCAGATGACGCTGCCAAAAACCGACGCTGGGTGTGAAATCGCCGGTACCCGTTACGAGTTCACCTTGATTCAGGACGTGAGTCAGGTCCTGCGTGACATCTGAAAAGCTGAGCGTATCGTTGCCGCTGTCTTTGAATTCATAGACGTTCGCGGTGCCCCAATTGTTTCTTACCTGAAATGTGTCGTCGCCGGGTCCGCCGTACAGATCGACATTTGTGCCGTTCTGCACTTCCAGTACATCGTTCCCTGCGCCTCCTTAAAAGATCGCCGCCGCCCGACTCTGCTACCAAGTGATCGTTGCCCGCTTCGCCCAGCAAACGGTCGTCGCCGCTTCCGCTGAGCAGCGTATCGTTGCCCGCGCCGCCCGAAAGCTGATCGTTCTCCGCGCCGCCCGCGAGGAAATCGTGCCCTGCGTTGCCGGCCAGACGATCTTGTCCCGCACCGCCGACCAACAAGTCGTTGCCCGCTAGGCCTTGAAGATCGCTACCCAACGTTGACACAAACAAAATGTCGTTCGCAGAACCACCTGCGGTGGGAACACCGCCGGGTCCCAGAAGAATCGACGGTTGTCCGCTGGTATGACCGCCTTCGATGCCGTCGATCCGATCGATGCCGTTGGCGGCGTCGGCTGTGATGCCCGGAGTGCCGGTAACAACGTTCGCTGTCGCCGTTTGTCCCGACGTGGAAACCAGCGAGTCGGCGATGGCGATCAGCTGGGGAACATCCACGGCTTGATTGAATTGAATGTTCCAGACTCCCGCCGCGCCGGCCGTGACAGTTACTAGACCGGTGCTTAACGCGTTAAGCGCCGTTTCGATATTTGTAGCGGTCGTGTTGGCATCGGTATCGTAACCAATGCTGGCTGTGACCGCCGCTCCCAGACTCAAAGCGAACGAACCGCCGACCGCATCAGCGATTGTGAGCTGCTGGATTTCGTTGGTGGGAGTCGCATTGTATGAGGCGGTCAGCAGGCCCGTTGCACTTTTTTGCTGCAAGTCGACTGCCACGGGACGAGTACCGCGATACTGTGAATAGTTCAGGATATTTGTGCCGCCGCTCGACGTAGTAATCGCACCGGACAAGCTGTCGTCACTGACGACCGAATACGTATTGCGCCCCTGTCCACCCTTGATGGCAGCGATGCCTTCGGCCTTGACCGTATAGCGATACTGCGTCGCGCCGTGAGTTTGCGTTGCTGTGACATGCACTTCTCCATCGCCTAACAGCTCAAAATGCAGATCGTGGGTGACGGATTCAAAATCCAGCGTTCCCGTATCGGGGGCCGCTTCGATTGTAAACACGTGCTCTTCTTCCGCATTGGTCGATTGCGAATAGCCCCAATCGTCGTAGAACTGGAATACGGTTGCGTTTTGCGACTTGATACCTTCGACGTAAGCAATATCCGCGACTTTATTGGTCGCATCCACAGCCAGCTGAATACCCTTTGAGCCGGCAGGAGGATCGGCGTTGGTCGTCAATAGCACAGGATGAATTTCGACGGTGGCCGCGTTGGTGAGGTTGGTGAGATCGAGCTTGTCTCCAGTTCCGCCGTCGACAGCTTCCACAATAGAAATGGCTTGATTCCCCAAGGGGCCTTCCAGCACGTAAGCATCGGCATCGTCGCCGCCCTGCAGTGTTTGACTCGATCCACCGCCGGCAATCAAAACATCTTCGCCCGCACCCGTCGTGACGACGACATTGCTTTGCCCGACGACGCCTACCTCCTGTCCGCCGCCGGCTGTTTCCACTTCCTGGAAATCGGCGCCAGAAAAGTTATCCAAGCGACCGATGCCCCGCACGTACGTACCGGTTGAACGCAGGTCGACCGCACGCGTCCGCCGCGAATCCGACCCCGGGTATTTGAGCTTCAGCTTGCCGCTAAATCCGGTGCCGCGCTTGAGCGTTGCGATCTGCGTATCGGGTCCGACGAACAATTGAACCGAGTTGGTGTCCGCACTCTTGCCGGCCACGACGGAATCGAGTTGACCTCCGTTTTCAAAGACGATTGCCAGCCGACTGGGACTGTCGAGCCAGGTGAGCAGGTCAGCCTGCTTTCGACCCAAGGCAATTTGCAGCCCCGTTGGCGTGGCGGCTCCGCTAGGCGTGCCGGCCACGCTTGTTACGTCAATCGCCTTCAGGCCCGTTTGCAGCTTGACGATGACGGTTCGGTTGGTGCGTCCCACCTTGATCGTGGCGGCATTGCCGCCGTCGTTCTTGATGGAATAGGTCACGGAGTTGCCAAGCGGGTTGCCACCCGCGTTGGATTCCGAAACCTGAATCTCGCTGCGCGTGTTGTCACTGGCGTGATTGCGGACCGTAATCAGCAGATCCTTGTCCAATCCGCTCAGGTCCAGCGTATGAACTGCGTCGACCAGGATGATCGTCGACGAAGCGCTCAGGTCGCTTGATTCCGCCACTGCGGTATTGGACCCCGAGGTGTTGCCTGTCACCAACACACCGTGGAACAACGTATCGGCGAGTATCAAGGGGCTGGCCGCAATGTCGCCGGTGGCGTATTCCAAGTTCCAGTCACCGCCGAGCGCCGCGCTGCCCGTAACATCGTCGGAAGCTGCGATATCGGCACCCGTCACTGCACTAAGCCGATCGATCAGCTTCACGCCGCCGCCATCCTGCGCCAGATTGCAGCCGTACAGCAGCACATCTGCGTCGTCAGTCAGCGCGGCGCTCCAGCCGGCTAACTGGTCGGCGTAGTGACTCAGGCTGGCAGCGTTTAGCTCTGACGTGCCGAGCGTAAGCGTGCCGGCGTTGGCATGGGACAGAATGTGCATAGCCGCAATGTGCTCGCGCCCAGCGAGATACTCTGAGATCTGTTCGATACCGTCACGGTTGGCCGACAGAAGAACCACGTCGAACGGCGCGTCGATGGGGCGCCGGACTGCGCAAGTAGCTCGCGCGTCATCAGCTCGTGGCCCTCGATGGCCGCGTCGACGAAAACCACCGTGGCGCCCTGGGCACTCGTCACGGTGGGCCTTTGAGCGACGGATGAAGTGGGAGGGGCTGCGGTCGGAGTCGCTACCGCCGGCGGGGCTAGTTCCCACGGTGAAAGACTTTGGTTTGCGTCGCCTACGATCCACGGCACGCTGTCGGCCACATTGAACGCCAACAACTGCCTCTCTTCCAAATTCTCGAATGACCGTAGCTTTCGTAATTGCCTGCGGCGACCTAAGCGATTTAGGGGCCGACGTGGATTCCGTCCGTTGCGACGCTCTTTGGGCATGTAGCCGATCTCCATCGAATCTTTCGATTTGCCGAGAGAAACTCGAAAGCAGCATAGCCGATCCCATGACAAACCCAATGGGCGCGCAATGCGTTCGTGAGCCCGCGCGAACAGCGGAGCGTAATCCGCATTCATCTCGCGTAAAACGTCGTCACAAACTGTGCATGTTGTGCCTGATGAGCGTGCACATCACTGCGAAAGCATATAGACGAAACCGATTGGAGGGCGCACACAATCGTTGCCGACGACGAAGTGGCCGGATTCCGTAAAGGCCGACCACCGACAGAAAAAATTTTCTTCGCCTCCACTGCGTCGTGACGGCAAAGCCGCTGCAATCGGAGCATTTTGTCGACGAGCGACGAAGGCCAGCTCACTTCGGCCCACTGAATTCGCAAAATGCAGACCGGTCCTCGGTTCATCTGCAAAGAACTTGACACCATCCTCAACCGACATTACGAGAACCTCCGCGATGTCGCGATTGTTACTGAACGCCGCGGTAACGAATGCGCCCTGATTGAGCGATCTGGTGGGATCGGGTACTAAGAGCGCGGGATGCACGCGCATGGCAGTGCCGATGCCCGCACACGTCGGACATGCGCCCGACGGGTCATTGAACGTGAACTGGCCTTGATTCATTTCTCCGGCGACGAGCCGCTGCTTTGCGCAGCCGAAACCTTTATAGAACGTCCGTTGATGAAATCCACGCCCGGCTTCTTGAGTTGCCCGATAAAACGTTTGGCAAACGTCGACATCGATTCCCATAGCCGCCGCTGCCCCTCGGCATAAATCGTGTCCAACGCGAGCGACGACTTGCCAGAGCCACTCATTACGGTGACGACGATCAGGCTATCGCGAGGGATCTCCAGAATGATATTCCGAAGATTGTTTTCGCGGACTCCTTGGGCTTCGATTGTGGTGCGCATCGTCAGATGGTAGTTGACGGATAGAGAAAGATTCGAACGAGCACCGTTGGCGGCTAGGCTGGTTCTGCGGGCGACAGAAAGTAGGCCGGCTCTTCGACGGATTCGTGGCTGCGTTTCGTCAGCTTGAACGGAGCGGAGAGTTTTTCGACACGACCCAAGCGGTGGAGCCATTTACAGGCGGACTCCAAATGCCATGGATGGATCTGCGAATACGCGACGTGGGCACTAGTCTCCGACAGGTTTTTAGGCCCATTACGTGGAGCAAAAGCGCCAGCACTACGGGACTGTACCAATATAGAAACTGCGTACCTCAATTGGCCGCCGGTTGGATCCATTACCGAACAGATAGGGCGTTCCATTTGTTGAGGGCACACGCGCAAGACGCAATTCGTGAACTTCGTCGCTCGCGTGCCATTGGTAGCTCAGTATTGTCGTGCCGTAAGCATAGATGATCGTCGTTTAAAGTTGGGGAAGAAGCAAACGTTCAAAGGCTCCGAAGGTGAACACGTACACTAAATCGCCCGAATCAAAGTCTCCGTCGCCATTCCAATCCCCTTCTTCGAAACTCGCGTTGTCGCTGATTCCGTCTTCGTACTTGCCGGTTTGGAAGGTCAACACCAGATCCGTCGAATTGAAGATCCCGTCGTGATTGGAATCACCAGGCACGTTCGGTTCGCTCGCAGAGCCCGGCGTGCCACCACCGACGCCGCTCGCTTGCCACCCCTCCTTGGAATTCCACTTGGACAGATCGGGCTGATTGACGTCCACGACTTCCAGTGCGGCGCCCGCTCCATCGGTCACGTCGTACCAATCGTCCGCGTAGGTAAACTGTTGAATTATCGTACCGGCGGCTGTGAGCGTGAGTTGTTCGCCACCGTTGCTGAGCCGTCCGTTCCATTGGCCAGCAACGGGGATATCCACCCCATAGCGGGCGCGAAACGCTGCCAGGTTTTCGACGACGACCAAACGTTGTCCCGGCGCCAACTGAGTAATAGTGCCATTTGAGAAGTCAAAATGCACGCCTTGACGGCCACCGTCGAGTGTGTCCGTTTCGACCAGTTGCACGGAACGCAGATCCAAGTTCGTGCTACCAATGTTGACCAGTTCGATAAACTCGTATTCGTCGTTGTCGACGAAGCCGGCAGCGATTTCTGCGGCCGTGGGCTGGCCCGGATTGTAGTGCACTTCGCTAATCCGCAGTCCATTCAGTAGTTCGGGGGGATGGCCGGCCGTCGCAATAAACTGAATCGGATCCGACCAGTGACTGTAGCGGCCGGTCGAGTCTTTCATGCGGACGCGAACGCGATACGCATGCCCCGGCTCGACAGCATTCGGGGGGATCGTGATCGTTTCATTGAACGTTGTCAAATCGCCGGATTCCCACACCGAGCGGATTTCATAGTCGGGCGGCGCAGGGATCGTAGGCAGGCGCGGTCGGGTCGGTGACTTTGGCCAGTCGCCACTGGAGCGCCGCAAACGAATCGCCCGCATCGGGATCAGCGAATGGGCTTGTCCTGAACAGCAGTCCATCCGCAGCATGGCTCGGTGCCCCAACATAGGAGATCACGGGCGTGTTGGGCACAGCGGGATCGACGACGTGCTGATTCAACTGATCGGCGCCGTAGCCTGCCGGTGTGCTGCCGCCACCGGGTGCGGGCAAGAGGAAGTCCTTGATCCATTGAGCCATCCCTTCGTGGTCGGCCGACACAAGGCGTCGCACGCCATTGGCACCGATGAACCGATCATAGTCGGCAACTTGCTTGTAGAACGCGCCGCGATGGATATCGTCGCCGGACGTCGAAGCGCGGGGGTGGTAGTTCCACATGAATTGATCGACGTCGGCCATCGTCCAGCCGCCGTTTTGTGGGTTGACGAAACTCGCGTATTCGTCAACCAATTGGTTGACTTGATCGACCGAGAACAACAGATCCTGCAATTCGCGTGCTCGATTCCCGTATTCAATCTTAAGTGCGGGATGGCGCAAGGCATTTTCGAATCGGATGACACCGCTCCAGTGTGTCGTCGGCACGTATAGCATGTCCAAGTCCCAGGGAAGTGTTTCCCACAAGTTGGTTTCGGGATTGTGATACAGGTAATGGTTCCATCCGTCTCGGATGTCCATATTGTTAATGGCGCGATTGATCGCGCGAAACGTGAAGTAAACATCCAGATCGACATTCTCACGCCACCACTGTTCCGTATTCCTCTGGTTCGCACCGCTCATCATGGTGCTAAAATCCCGCTTTGCATCGGGCTGCGTGAGTCCCTGGTTTTTTATGTCGCCGGCGCCGCCTTCCACCTTGTAAGTCGTACCATCGGGCAGCCCGTGTTCGTCCAGATAACGGCCGTCGGGATGTTCGAGCGTCAGATAGATGCCCCACAGATCTCCGTCATACTGGTTGGTGGGCACCTCTTCAGCATCGTCAATGACGCGAAATTGAAGAAAATTGGTTTTTGAACTCGGATTTGCGGCTGAGCTCATACAAGCGGTAAGCAATTGCCTCGTCGATGCCGGCCATGCCGCGGTTCATTTCCACCCAAGGTGTCGAAGCCGGACTGAAGTTCATGACCTGCCATTGGGACTCGTAGGGATTTCCATAGTTGTCGCGTGCTTGAAAATCATGCCCGCGCGTGAAATGGAACTTCCATTTGTTCTTGCCGGAGACGTAGGTCGAGAATTCGCCGCGCACGCCATAAGTGATGTGGTCGTAGACGATGCCGTCGTAGACCATGGTGCCGTAAAACAACTGCTCTTCCGCTGCCGAAACGTATTGGCTTCGCGTCACATCGTCGCTGTTGGCAATCAAGTGGTAGACGGGCAATTGGTTCATCACGTCGGCGCCAAACGTCACCGGATCAGTTTGGCCCGGTTGTTCAGCTGCCGTCCAGCCAGGCACTCCATCGTAGACAAAGTAAGCAAAATTCGGCTGAGGATCGTCTGCGTAGGGAACGACCACGTTATTCCCCAGCGCGTCGGCCGCGTGAATCCGGTAGCGTACCAGCCGTCGATGGACTTGCAGCGACGCAGGTAGAACCGCCGTGTAAATGTCATCATCTTTGGTTTGATCTCCGTGAGTGCCGTCGTCGTACATTGGCACGTTGGTCCAGTTAGCGTACGCTGCATCTGTGAGTCGAATGTATTGGCCGGAATCCACAAGCTGGTAGTCCAGCGTCACGGCGCCAACCTTGTCAGGATCCGTCGCCTTGATCGTGATTGTGACATCTTGATTTGCATGGGGTTGCTGTGGCTCATGATTGACTTCGCGCAATTGAGGCGGAGTCGCCAGCGAGTAGGTACTGTTGGCCACTCCGGGTGTGGGCCCCGCCGCGGGGCGGCTCAGATTCAGCATTGCGCGTCGAAATAGGCATCGTTGTTGGAGATCGATGTATTGAACACTTGAATCGCGATGGCATTTGCACCCTGCACAAGATAGCTCGCGGGATTGGGTAATTCGAAGTCGGAATACGTCGTCCCGGATTTCGATCCGTCGGCGACACCGTCAAAGGGCATCTCGTCACTGCTTAGGTTCTCGCGTAGCACGTGAACACCGTTGATCCAGACATTGAAGCCGTCGTCATAAAGCGCCTGCAATCGGAGTCGTCCGATCGCTGCCGGATCGTCGATTTGAATGACTTTTCGCAGATAGAACGACGTGTAACCGTTGCGCATGTCACTCAGTGGCGTTCCAACGGGTACGCGAGTGCTGAACCCGAACGTACTTGGTCCTTCCAACCAGGAGCTGTCATCAAATTGCGCACTGCGCAAGCCGGCGTGCCAGCCGAGGGTTCCTGCGTTCCCTTGAAGTAGCGCCAGCTTTCGCCGCTGTCGAACAATGACTGTTGGCCGACGGAAGATCGCCAGCTGCCGCCAAGCTCGTTGTCCAGCGACGGGTCGATCAGTTCCATCGAGTAGCCTGGGACTTCGCCAACGGTTGGCCAGGGAAATCCCTGACCATAGTCGACGCGGTCGATCAGCAGACCCGCGCGAGTTCGCAATTCGATCGTTTCACCCTGATTGGACAATCGGCCTATGAATTGGGCATCGGCGTCTCGTCCGAACTTCTCGCGGAATGCGGCCGGATTCTCCGCGACGACAAAGTAACCGTCCGCAGCGATCTTCGCGCCGGCCGGCAGAGCAGCCTCGATGCCACTGTCGATTCGCCAGCCGCTCAAGTCGACCGGAACATCGCCCGGGTTGTGCAGTTCGATGAACTCGACAAGCTCCGTCTCCACATCGGGATCAACGTGAAGTTCGTTGATCACGATCTTTTCGAAGTCGGCCTGAGTATTAATGACCAGACTCACGCGCACGTCCGACGATACCGAGTTTCCGGCCGTGACGCGGTACGTGAATGACTCCACGCCCGCCGTAAATGTATCGGCGGGAATAAACGCAAACGAACCATCGTCGCCAAAATCTAACGTGCCGCGAGCCGGTGGATCGACAACTTCCGCTTGCCAAGCGGGCGGAGACAACACGGCTACATCGTTGTGAAGCACTCCGTCGTTGGCATTGACCTGCAATGGCGTGCCAGGTGTTACAAAATAGAAGTCTTCGACGGCAGTGGGCTCAGTCACTTGATCGAACAGCGCCGCTGCCTCGGACGCGGACAGTACGCCGTTGTACATTCGGACTTCGGCAATTTGGCCGGTAAAAGCATTTCTGCCGCTCGACAGGGCTCCAATGATGATGGGCAGTGCGTCACGAGGCTGCGCTGGCATCGTTTCGCGTCACCACCGTGAGGCGATCCACATAGACCGACAGCGTCGATCCGGTCCAGGTCAACGTCGCCACGTGTAGATGACTGTCCGTCACACTTGATGTCGAATAGACCGTCGGGGCTTGACCCAACATGCCGTTGCCCGCGCCCCAGGCAACTTGCCCCGCTTGATTCGGCGCAATTCCCCAATCATCGCGCACGGCAAGCCGAGTCAGTGTCGACCAGACCCGTGTTGCTGAACCACGTACCCTGGCCACCGACCGAACTGCTGGGTACTCCGGCAAACACGACCGACACACTGAACGCCGTCAAATCCGCCACCGGGTTCTGCTCGGCCGGCACCATCAAATAATCCGCGCCGTCATTCGCATCGAAAACGAGGCTCGAATGAACGCCAAACGCATCACGCTTCAGGCGCGGTGTGCCGGTCGCCGTCGCGGCAATGCCCGCTACCGAGTCGATCCACGTCGCCACCACCTCGTCGCCTTGATAGTTCGCATTCAAATCATCCGCATGCCAGTGCGCCACAAGATCCCCGGCCAACAACATCCGATCGTCCAATCGCTCGAAACTCAAGGGATGCAACTTGCCGCGAGCTGACCGCTTGTGCGTCTGTGGTTTTCTCATTGCCGAAAGGTCGCCTCATAGACAGGTTCATTGGAATTTACAATTGCTCACAGCCCCGCCTGACCTAAGCAGTGCAGGATGTTGTTAGCAACCAGGCCAGATGACAGTGTTAGAGCGTAGGCGGCAACTTGCTGCCGCGATGACGTTTGACGTGATCGGCTGTTCAAGCTCCACCGACCAATCGCCCAACGACATATCGTCCGGTCAATGCGAAATGGGGACAAGCCTAGCTTCCGGATCCCGTCTGTCCGAACCACTGGCTATTTGACACGCAGCTGGACGCCCCGTCAAATCTGACATCGGGTAATCGCGATTGCAGGCCTACAGCTTTGCCTCCCATATTCGTTTCCGATATCGGGGTGATCTCCTCGATTCAAACGGCGTGTTTTCCCTCCAGAGTACGGAACCGGGCGGGGCAGGGCGGATTACGAGTAGAGTGTTGCAGATTCGACGCGTTCCCGTCGCGACCCGAACTGTACCGACCTGCTTACGATTTTGTTCCACGAAGTCGGACACGGCCTGAGACTGGCTGGAAACCAATCGCTGTTGAAAGAAACCGAACTTGAACCGGGTGACACGACCGGAGATTTCGACGTGGACTCCAATTTATTTGGTGGCTAACGAGTCGGCACGGTTCGTCTGAATGGGGAAACGCTTTACTACGGAGGTCAAGCGTTTCTCCGGCCCGGAGCCGATGCATCTCCTCTTCCGTGGAAGGGAATCGGTCGTGTTGGAGACATCGCCTGGCCGTGCTGCTGTCCGAAATCGAGATCGCCGCAATGCTCAAGTCATGGAATTTCTCTAGGGGCATGAAGCTGAGTCGATCGAATGGCTCTTAGGCCGCATTCTACGATTTGTACGCAGGCACATCCCGGCGGGGCGTCGATCGTGCTTTGTGTCGTCAGTTTTCCCCAACGGATGGTCGTACGATGCATCCGAGCCGCCCCTAGCTCGTACATTAAACGAGACGGAAGGGGCCGCTTATTGGCGTGGCTAGGGTCGCGCCTCAATCACCAGGTTGAAAGGTGTCTCCGTAGCCCGACGAAAGCGAGTAAATCCACCCTCCATTGCCACTTCCCTCAGCCGCTTCTCGCCAGCTTGAGCACCAGCGCCAGCCCAACTTCTTGGCTGATTGAGGCTGGGGTGCATATCATCGTCGAGAAGCAGTAGTACATTCGTCCAACGGGGTTCAGATTGTCCACGAGATTGTCGTGGGCAAATGGCTCGACCAGCATCATCGTCCCGTCAGGCTTGAGCGCCCGAAGAGTATGTGCCGCGGCCCCGACTGGGTCACCCATATCATGAAGGCAGTCGAAAAAGGACACCAGATCGTAGTCCTTACCCGGAAAATGCTTTGCGGCCGCGACTTCGAAACGAACGTTGTCTAGCCCCGATTCTCGCGCGTGTTCGTTTGCATGTTGGACGGAGGCGTCATGAAAGTCGAAGCCGGTGAAGGATGAACGCGGAAAGGCCTTGGCCATGACCAACGTCGAGGCTCCATGACCACAGCCGACGTCCGCAACCTTCGCTCCTCGTTGGAGTTTTTCCACGACGCCATCGAGCGCCGGTAGCCAATCCGCTACAAGGTTGGCCATGTAACCGGGCCGAAAGAACTTTTCCGTGCCGCAGAACAAACACTCGCTGTGATCACCCCATGCCACACCTTCGCCGGTTTGGAACGCGTGGGTAATCTTAGGCTCGTCTGTAAACAAGGAGCTGATTGCGTAATACCCACCGGTCATGCATGCGGGGCTGTCACCATCGGCAAACACAGCTTGCTGCTCCAGGCTCATACTAAACGTATTACTCTCCGGATCGTACTCGATGTATCCGGAGCCTGCCTGGGCGGCGCACCACTCGCGCACGTAGCGTTCCGTCGTACCCGTTTGATCGGCCAGTTCCTCAGTCGTCACCGGCCCGTGGGTTGCCAGGGCTTTGTATAGTCCCAACTTGTCGCCCAAAATGACGAGAGGCGCCGCCGCTGCCGCACCCATGTCTCCGACCATCTTCGCCAACAGCTCGTGCAGTTTCGCTTCGTCAATCGCCATTGCACTTCCTCCATGTGATTCAGTTCAGCATCCGCAAAGTGGCAAATCTTCCAGAGCCATCTGCACGATGCGCAGGTTTCAGGCGGGCTGCATATTACCAGATTCCGAACCCATGGGAAATCGTTCGCGAATACGCATCTCGGCGCAGTGCAACAGTCGCTGCTGGTCAGCCGCTATAAGTTGCCAAAAGCAGCGTGGTATTTCACCTTGCCGGCTCTTTCCTGCAATGCGCAGTCGGCGCAGTTCGATTGCCATAAACACCTCTTCTGGCACATCGTACTCGCAGACAATCCCAAATCGCGACGATGAAGAGAATCCGAACCGAGGGTAGTACTCGGGGTGTCCAAGCACAACAATCGCGGCGAAGCCAAGTCGCGTGCACTGTTCGATCCCCGCTCGAACCAGTGCTGACCCGATTCCGCTTCGCTGAAACTCCGGCGCTACGGCCATCGGGGCGAGCACCATTATCGTGAGTTCCGGATGGCCGGAAAGAGAAACGGGAGAAAACAAAATGTGACCGACTATCGTCTCGTCGTCCTCGGCAACCAGTGAAACAACTGGAGTGGCTTGATTTCGCAAAGCGTCCACAAGATCAGCCTCGGACGGTGTTTCAAATGCCGAGACGTTGACGGCACGTACGGCATCCAAATCAGATTCTCTCTCGGCTCGAATCTCCAACGATAGGCCTCCCCGACTCGGTTACAATCGTGCCGACCGTTTTCGACAATTCCTGCTACCACGAATAATACAGACGCGTGACTTCGATGTAGTCGCTGAAATCGACCGCGACGATGAAAGGGATAGGTGAGTTCGCTTTTTTGATGAATTCGTTCGGTGTTTGGGGTAGCCAACACCGCTTGGTCTGGACCAAGTTATTTGAGCTCACTCACAAGTATGCTGAGATCAGGCCCCTTGTACCTGCTTGGCAATGCGATCGCCGATCGCTTTGTCGATGTTGCGCCAGTATTCGAAAGCACGCTTTAGGACTGGTTCGGATACGCCATTCTTCAGGTGCCCGACTACGTTAGATACAAGTCGGTCGCGTTGGGCGTCATCCATGACCTCCCGCACCAGGGTGCCGGCTTGTCCCCAATCATCGTCGTCCTTGCGCTTGGTATAGGCCGCACGAATGAACTCGCCGCTGGCCTTCCAGATGGCCTGTTCGGGATCTCGCTCGGGGTCGGCCTTGGGGCCGCCCTTGGAGTTTGGCGCGTACACCGGGTCGGAGATGTTCTCAACCCGCATTGCGCCACCCTTGCTGTAGCTGTGCACGGGGCCCTTTGGCCGGTTCACGGGTATCTGCCTGTAGTTGACGCCCAGGCGAGCTCGGTGCGCGTCGGAATAGGAAATCAGGCGGGCCAGCAGCATTTTGTCCGGACTCGGGCCGATGCCGGGGACGAGGTTGTTCGGCTCGAAGGCCGCCTGCTCAATCTCGGTGTGAAAATCTGTCGCATTGCGGTTCAGGGTCAGCCGGCCGACGTCATGCAGCGGGTAGTCGCCGTGGGGCCAAACCTTGGTTAAATCGAAGGGATTGAACCGATAGGTCTCTGCCTCTTCAAAGGGCATGATCTGTACCTTTAGCGTCCACGACGGGTAATCCCCGCCGCTAATCGCCTCGAACAGGTCTCGCCGGTGATAGTCGGCGTCTTCTCCGGCCATCCGGTCGGCTTCCTCCTGTGTGAGGAAATCGATCCCTTGGTCGGTTTTGAAATGGTACTTCACCCAGAATCGCTCGCCTTCCGCGTTGAGCCACATGTACGTGTGGCTCGCGTAGCCGTTCATGTGACGATAGCTCTTGGGGATGCCGCGATCGCTCATCAGGATAGTGACCTGATGGGCGGATTCAGGAGACAGGGTCCAGAAGTCCCATTGAATGTCATTGTCACGTAGTCCACTGTCCGCACGCCGCTTCTGCGAATGTATGAAGTGTTGGAACTTCATGGGATCGCGCACGAAGAACACCGGCGTGTTATTCCCTACCATGTCATAGTTGCCCTCGGTGGTGTAGAACTTGAGCGCAAAGCCGCGCACGTCCCGCCAGGTGTCGGGACTGCCACTCTCGCCCGCCACGGTAGAGAACCGGGACAGCACTTCGGTCTTCATTCCCGGTTGGAAGACGGCCGCCTTTGTATAGGCGCTGACGTCCTGAGTTACCTCGAAGTGGCCGAAGGCCCCCGAACCTTTCGCATGGGGCTGACGGTCCGGAATCATCTCTCGATTGAAGTTCGCCATCTGCTCGAGAAGATAGTGGTCATGAAGCAGGATGGGGCCGTCCGGTCCGACGGTCAGGGAAAACTCGTCGCTGGATACGCGGATCCCCGCATCGTTCGTGGTAGGTTTGCGGTCGTTGTCTTTCATAGTAATGCGTCCTTTGCTCCGGTCTTGTCACCTTAGAAATGATACCCGCTCTTAATCTGACTGACACGCCGACACGTGACTGTCCAGGGGACGACCGCTCGTTATCGCTGGTCACTGTAGTCACGAATCTTCTGCGATCAAATCAACATAAGTTCCGGATCATGGTTTATGGAAGCCACCATGGTGAGGTCCTTTGCCTCGATATGCTTTGCTAGTTTCAGAATCACACGAAAGCTCGGGACCCGAAATCCATGGATCACCAAAACCAGCTGGCGCTTCGCTGACGTAAAAGCGTTTGCGGTTGTCCCAAGTCGCCAAGACATAATGTGCGGCCATGATTGGCGCAGATCGTGCTCAGTTCGATATTTGAAGTGGGACAGGTGAAAATCAGTGGCCGGCGCGACACGATCTGCAATTGATCTTGCTGAGGATCAATCAAAGACTGCCCGCGATGCATAGAATGAAACAGGTCTTGCCCTTCAACAAACAGCAGTATTTCATAGGTCCACCCACCAACCGAATCAGGTCCACGGTTCGGCGGCACCGTCTTTTGCAGTTCCACCAATTGCTGGAGGCCAAGACTCAGTTGACGAAGATTGTTCTTGCACGTGGTCCTGTCAGCCACATTGCGAGCATTTCAGAGCGCAGGCAATGAGATCGCCGAAAGCCCTGCCAAGATCGCGAGCACCACCAAGAACTCAATGAGAGTAAAGGCTCGCCTCAACTTTGCTGACCTTTCTTGTGCTTTGTCAAGTATTCATCTAGCCGTTGGTATCGACGTTGTCATCATCGAACTCGGCGTCCGAATATGCGTATGCCGCCACAACGTTTGATCGCCTTCAGCAATTCGTACTGACACAGTTCATTCGCGTGGTCACACTGTTGACCAGTGTACACGGATACCAAGCCCGGCAACGCCCTGGGATCGCGATGACGCCCCAAGGTCCAAACGCCGATATGAGTTCGCTCCGCAGCAGTGTGGAACGGGGAATTCATGTAGTCAATCAAAGTGGCAACGTCGTCACTTTGGTGAGGATGGGCGACGTTGCAGCGATACGACAGTTCTCCTGAATCGACCGATGAATGTCCCAAACGATAGCTCCGACGCGGCTCCACCGAGCATCACGCTGAATGCCAGGCCCAATTCGATTCTCCTAAGTGACATGCATCCTCATTTCCGTACTTTTGTTGGCCCATCAAAATCGCTGGCCGCAATTAAGCAGCAAGACGCCAACTCGTATAATCGATCAAAGTCACCTTTCGGTGGTTGATGCAGAAATGTCGTAGCACCACAGAGAGTCCACGTCGCGAATGTAGAGGCGACCGTTGGCAACAACTGGGTAGGCCCAGGCTTTTTCCATTCCGTTCTTTCGCGCCGGCGGATCCGACGGCGTAAAACGACCATGTTCACGATAGGCCTCTCGCGATGCTTCGAGCAAGGCTACATCTCCGTTTTCTCCGTGAAGGTACAACCTATTGTCAGCATAACAGAGGGAGCCTGGGGCGATACTCCTTTCGGACCAGAGGATTTCGCCGGTTTCGAAGTCTGCACAGACGAGCACCTTTCCGCCGCAACCGTACAGCGTATCGTTCACGACGATCGCCCCTCCGATTGCCGTGGGCAGCTTTGTGCTGAAATAGACTTCTTCCGCTTCCTCCGCTCCTTCTTCGGCCACGATTTTGACAGAACCGCCTCCCACACGACCCGCCCCGCTATAGACGAGTCCATTGTGAACAACTGGCGTGAGTATGCTCATCCCCATTGCTCCCTTTGTTCGGTCGTATCGCCATAGAAGGCCGCCCGTCTTCGCATTGACGCCGACTAGACCGTCGGCCAGGTAGGCCACGTATTGCCGAACTCCGCCCGTGTCGGTCGCTATGATCGAAGAGTATCCCGCCGCGCTGCCACCAGGAATCGCCGATTCCCAAACCAACTCACCATTCTTGGCATTGAGGGCGAGAACCGTTGCGTCAGCGCCGCCTGGCATGCAGACGACAACGTCGCCGTCAACAAGCGGCGATTCCGAATACGCCCATGTTCCCGGCTTGCCTCCAAACTCCGTGCGCAGGTTTTTTTGCCAGCGAACTTTACCGGTATTTGTTTCCACACACGCTAGATCCCCATCGGATCCTAACGCAAACAGGACATCGCCCACGATGGTTGGCGTCGATCGGGCTGCCGGGAAATCGGGACGTTGGTCCGGGTTGCCTACCTTGCCAATTCGCGTCGACCAGATCTCGCTACCGTCTTTCACGTCCAAGGCGGTGACCGATTCGTCTTCCAATCCCTGATTCTTCAGGACATAGATTTTTCCGTTGGCGACCGATGGAGTCGAGTATCCGCTGCCTAAGTCTTTAACTTGCCATAGCAGCTTGGGACCTCCCTCTGGCCATTCCTGTAGAAGGCCGCTTTCGTGCGAAATCCCGTTGCGCCCGGTCCACGAAATTGCTGCCAGTCGTCAGCGATTCCTTTCAACGCCGGCAATAGAAACAATGTCAGTAGCATTATGTACCAAGAACGACAAAATCTCATTTTCAGGCTCCTCGATCTAGGTCCGTTGAATCGTTCGCCGCATTGTATTGAGGTCCCTCAAACGCAAGTCGATCAAGGTGTTTGGCCAATACACCACAACGCGTCGTAAGTCCTCAGAAATAGTTGGCTTGTCGTAGCTACCGACGATCCGCATATCGTTTCATAACCGACGTAGTTGCGTCGCGGCGATCCCCGATAGGTTGCGAGGTTCGATTGGCGGGACCGCGGTGACCTCCTTTGCGAAATTCCTATTCTCTGGTCTTCAGGAATTCCCTAGCCTGTTCTGCGTCCTTTTGTTTCACGAGCAGCCTCACGCCACATGGGTCTGCCAAATGCGGGGTCATCATGACGGCATTTTCATTTTCTAAGAAGGTCTGAATTCCCGCTTCTTGGAGCAACGCCTTTGCCAAGTGTGCTTCGCTCACATTCCAGAATGTTTCGACAGTCACCAGCTCTTCAGACATCGACGTGCCCTTTTCTTTATCGCGCGGGACGCTGAAAAAACCCCTAGCGACCATTCATTCCACTTCGTGAACGTCGTCAAGCACTCCACGCGGAATGCAAACGGTCAGCACAGTCAGCTTGCCGATGGCCTTGTGCTTTATTCCACGTGGAATGTAGACAACGACGCCTGGGTGCAATTCGATTTCGTCCTCATCCAGGATCATTATTCCTTGGCCGTCAATCACATAGTAGAACTCATCGGTGCGCTCGTGATAGTGCAATTTGGCATTCTCGATTTCGACCTGGTGCACCTCGCCGGCGGCTCCGTCGGACTCCTCGATCAGACAGCGTATCGCACCGCATGTCTCCGCCCACGGTTCGACTTGTGCGGGATCACGGCGAATGAACTTGGTTTGAGTCGTCATAGCACTTCCCTTCGTTGGCTGTCGCAGCGACCACGCTCGAAGCCACCAGATCCACTAGAGCTCGGCGCGATGACCGCATTGCGTCCTCAATTTTCGCCCTCAGGCACCTAAGCTGTCAAACAAACCGTGGACAATTCCTCAATAAGTGTCGACGGAATCCGCATCCGATCAAACCAAACACCAACATGACCATAGTGGCCGGCTCGGGCACTGCTGCTCACGGCTGCTCGGGGACCTGACTCATATCCTCCGTCGGACAGGGCGACAACGAGGTCCGCGGTATCCGAGCGTCCATCGCCGTTGAAGTCACCTGTTGACCAGACTGCAGACACATCCTGTTCATAGGTCCCGGCCGACAAAACGACGACTAGATCTCCCGAATTGAATTCGCCATCCAGATTCGCGTCACCCAGCCAGCTTTGGAACAAGTCTCGGATCCAGATGTTGACATCGACTGCATCGACAAGCGTATCGGCATTCAGGTCGTATGCCGCAGGATTAATGCCCGACGCGCTTTGGTCCGTCAGATCATTGATGTCTTCGATGTCAAGTACGCCATCTCCGTTGAAGTCACCTTGGGCGCTGGCGTCGTTCCGAGCGTTGTAGTGCGCAATAATCCGTTCCTCGGAAAGGACACTGTCATAAATCGCAAATTCATCGATGGCCCCCGCCAAGAACCGTGAGTTCTGCCATGCGCCGATCTGGGCGTCCGCAATGAGCGTGACCGTTTGAGGCGTGTCGAATGTTGGGATGTCAAATTCAATCTCTTCACCATCAATCCAAATCCGAGCCAGTGCTTCATCTGCATCATAGGTGGAGACAACATGCGCCCATTCTTCCAACGGAAGTGCATCGGCAAAGGTCCAATGATCGTTCGGCCCGCCACTGTTGAGAGCAAACTCGACGCGTCCCGGCTCTCCCAGGTTGTAATGTAGCCATCCGGGTTCCCAGCCGTTCGGCGAAAACACCGAAGTACAGCAGCCACCGACGATGTAGTCGACATTCAGCCAAGTTTCGATCGTTACAGTGTCCGATTCCAATTCGAGAACGGGAACGTCTACCAAAGAGGCGAAACCATCAAAGCGAGCAGCGGTCCCAAGCGAGTCACCCGCGCTGGCTTGACCAAGCTCAACTTCAGAGTATTGTCCGTCGTGTCCGTTTCCGGATGAGTCCTTTGCGGTTTCGCCACCGGTCTCATTGAATCGATAGTAAACGAATGGGCTATCGGCCAAGACCTCCTCTTCGTAGGATGCCTCGCTCGATCCGACGGAAGACATAAGACACACCACGACGCACAAAAAAAGTCTGCAATGTCCCATCATTTCACTACCCTGAAACAAACGAACGGCTTCAAGACTGCCCGGATTCTAAATCGCGTTGATGCGACTTTCAAGCATTGCGGCACAAGCTATCCGTGAGCGAACCCTATCTGCAGCGGCCATTCCCGTTCATTCGTCGGTTCCGGTGACCGCCACGCTGTAGTGCGTATCGCCGCCGGTTCAGTTGATCCACGTAGGCTCGACCGTGCTGCTCACGTTCGCGGTCACGAAGCGATCCGCCGCAAAGAAGTGTCCGCGACTTTCCCAGCTTTGAGCTTCGGCAGGTCCAACTAGCCGCAGGTAGGCTGCGTGTACCAAAGCCGTAGCGATATTAAAGTATGGTCCGGCCGCTCAATGGCCATCGTCGCGGCGGCCCGTTTCCGTAAATGCTCGTAGACCAAAGGCAGCAATTGCTCTGCCGGCGATACGTCGAGAACTTTGCGTCGCCCGTTTCCCGTGATGTTAAGATGTGGGTTGCAGAGGGCGGAACGTACCGCCGACTTTTTCGAGTCAACGCCCTGAGGCTCTTAAGGTGGAACCTGGATATGGACGAATTGACGGAACACTTGACGAACATCGACAACGATGGATTCTGGGATCAAATCCAATCCGAAGCTCGGCAAGAGGCGGATCGCGAAGCGGTGTTGGCCAGCTTCTTATTCGCCGCAGTGCTGGTGCATAAGAACCTGGAAGACGGCCTCAGTGTGATTCTGGCAAACAAGCTGCACACGCCAGAATTGCCCGCGATACTGCTTCGCGACCTGATTAACGAAGCCTTCGTTGAGGATGCTTCGGTCCGCGCCTCAATCCGTGCCGATCTGCTGGCAGCGCGAACGCGGGACCCTGCGGCGCGGGGATACGCGCAGCCGTTCCTCTATTACAAGGGCTTTCACGCTTTGCAGGCGTACCGAGTCGCACACTGGTTGTGGGAGCACGAGAGACATCGGATTGGCAGCGCACCTCCAGAATCGCATCTCGGAGGCGTTTGGAGTCGACGTCCATCCGGCGGCTCGGATTGGCTCTGGAGTATTGATCGACCACGGTACGAGCGTCGTCATCGGCGAGACTGCGATCGTCGAAGACAACGTATCGCTGCTGCACGAAGTCACACTGGGCGGAACGGGCAAAGAGTCGGGTGATCGACACCCGAAGGTACGGCGCGGAGTGCTCATCGGCGCGGGCGCAAGGTTCTGGGAAATGTCGAGATTGGGATCGGAGCAAAAGTTGCCGCCTGTAGCGTTGTTTTGAAAAACGTTCCACCGCACACCACCGTTGCCGGAATACCCGCGCGTGTCGTGGGGAAGTGCACCGTCGCGGAACCGGCGTTAGAGATGGACTCCACCTTTCCGTATGCAGAGGACGGTGCATGTATTTGATCCGACTCGCCTCCTCCCATGCTGCCACCAACGACCCATAGACGCTTCACTCCCTGATCATGCAAGTACCGCACAGCAGCCAGCACGTCGAGGTATCACGCTGTTTTCTGCATGCCCCCCTGAGACTTGCCGTTTTGAGCTCGACCGTGCGCGGGTATGATCAAGGGGCCAACAAGCGAAAGCAGAATCAACATTGTTCGGGACATTGACGTAACGAACTCCGGGAATACGACGAAACGTATAAGATGGGAACGCGTGCACCCATTATGATGCAGCATATCGCTGTGTGCGGTGCCGACACAGGCCCATTTAGTCGTAAAATCCTATCGTACACTAGGCGACGGGGCACTTGGTAATCCTCCGCCTGCCCAGAATCGCGAATGCGATGGCGAACATTGTCAGTGACGTTGGCTCTGGCACGGGTTTTACCACAGTACGAGGCCCTTCTTCGTACCCACCGTCTGACAACGCTAGGATCAAGTCATCGCTATCGAAATCGCCATCGCCGTTCCAGTCTCCGTCGGCCCAACTTGAGTTTGCTGCGACAAGGTCTTCGTATTCGCCGGCTGCCAACACGTCAATCAAGTCCTGCGAATTATACATGCCATCGAGGTTGGCATCCCCAAAGTACGTTGCCGCCAATTCCACGACCCACTTGGTACGATCGTCCTGATTTACGATGCCGTCGCTGACCAAGTCAAAGAACGGCTCCTGGCGATTTTCTCGCACAACGCGCAAAAGCAAATCGATGTCGCTCGCGTCAAGCTCACCATCGCCATTGACGTCGCCAACGACGGTCGGGGCAGCATAGACCTTGAGGATCACGCCGTCGAAGTCCGTTTCGCCTTTTTGGACAATTCCCAATATGTAGATCTCTCCGTCGGAATCTCGATTGACGCTGTGAATATTGAAGGGCACGCCGTAGCCGGCATCGTTCACATCTAGCCGAAACTCCTCTCCGGTTTCGAGGTCGCCGCAAAACAATTTGCCGCTGAAGTCTGCGAAAACTAGCTTTTCGTCAAGCGAAGGCACAAGGTCACCTTGATAGGGCACGGCGCCGACAATTGCGATCCCGTCACCGCGGTCGTATTCGAAGACAGGTTCAATCAGTCCCAATTGATCGGCAATGTCGCCTCTCCCGTTTCCGTCCGTGTCGATGTCGACGGAAACGTGTCGGTTTACCTTGTCGTAAAGAAAACTACCCTCCTTGACGTTCCAGCCGAAGTTGCCTCCTTTGATGAGAGCTTCGACGCTCTCGACCGAATTCTCTCCGGTTTCTGAGGCATAGAGCTGCTTGGTCCGCGTATCGAACTCCAGGCGGTACGGATTGCGTAGTCCGTAGGCGAAAATCTCGTCGACATTACCGCCCGGTCCATCCACGAAAGGATTATCGGCCGGCACACCGTACTGACCATTGCTACTGTTGTTCCCGAGAGGGTCAATCCGCAGCACCTTGCCAAAAATTGTGCTGAGGAACTGCGAGTTATCCGACACAAAAGGCGCTTGGGTATGCGCGACGCTTCCATCACCGGAAGCAATATAGAGCAGTCGGTCGTCATCGAATATCAGGTCGCCCAGATTGTGGTGCCAGCCGGGCTGGGTAACACGAAGCAATTCGCGCTTGGAACTAACACATGTAGCATCGCAGATCCGCGCGGACGGAGAAGGCAGTGTGTATTCATACAGCACATCCTGGTGATGGTCTCCAGGCTCGGTTGATTCGCTGAAGTCTGCCACTCCCGTTCCGCTTGTTTCGGGCTCCAGCGTATAGAACTTGCCAAAGCCCGGATCATCCGGCTCGGCAAAACCTGGGTGAAAGGCAAGGGCGGTGAAGCCATGCGCTCCGCCGAATTCGAATTGGGGATTGTATGAGGGGCTTTCAGGGGCCGCCAAGTCCAGGAACGACTCAGCGTCTGGAATCCCACTTGCGTCTAATCGAAATGCCGTTCCCCCGTAGTTGGTCACGACCAGCTCATGCGAGCCAGGTATCACCGCCAAATCCGTGGGGCCGACGCGCTGCGTAAAAACGGGAGTCACGAATTCTCTCTCGACCGGCAGTCCCGATGTGAAGAAATCCAGCTGCACCGTAACGTTTCCCATTGGCACATCCGGCAGCGGATCGGTGAGCTGCGCGCCCATACCGCGTGCGCCGAAACTAAGGCACAACACAGACACAAGTGTCATCTCATAGCGGAACATAGGTCCAAGCTCGAAGGTGTAAAAGTACGATCTTACCCGCAGTTCTATACTCAATTCGAGACTGCAAGTAATCCGCTTCATTCGTTTTCAATATGGGGAAATCATACGCGAGTGTCGTGGCAATGTGAAGCATTTCGGTTGCCGGCGTGCGCGATCAACTCACCTCGACCGTTTTCTGCAACTCGTGCCATTGCAAAGAATTCTTGTGCCACTGACGGTGGTTTCTTAACGGGACTCAATAATCGCAGCAGACTTCCGACGATTTGCTGCAATGTCATCGCCTCTCAGCAACTTCCAGCAAGTAATCGCCATCCAGCCGAATACCACGGCAAACACCAACCGGTGTGTTACAGGCATCGCCCATAGTTGCACGCCCTGCCCAAGAATCGGCAAGACCAGCAGCGTGGCAGCGATATTCGCAGAATAATGGACGGACTTGCCCAGCGATGGGAGATGAGCCATCCGCGCCAAGGCGAGAAGCCAAGCGGCGAGTGCAAGGCAGATCGCAACAACGTGGGCCTTGGACACATTCCGAGAGTGATCGGTTGTGGCCATGTGCGCCAGACCAGGCATCCAAGGGAAGCTTCTTGAACTGAGCGAGACGTACGGTATAAAGATTGTACTCTAGCTGCACTGAGCCAAAGAGGTGTCGACGTGTCGGGCCATCCAGTTCCGTCGTTTGTCTTGGTGCATTTTCGTAGCGGTGTAGCGTCGTTCAATCGCGATACGTCCCCAACTGGAACACGAGCACGAGGTCGGCCGAGCTGAAACTACCGTCGCCGTCCCAGTCCCCGTCGGCCCAGTTCGCCAACTGCACCGTTTCGTACTTGCCGAGCTGAAATACTGACACCAAGTCGCTCGAATTGAAGGCGAAATCGAGATTCGCGTCGCCACGCGGCACGCCGACGATACTGTCAATCAACATGTCATAGTCGGCCGAATCGTTCGTCGCATCGCCATTCATGTCGTAGCGTGCATCAGGATCGCCGGCACGCAGCGCGGCAGCCAGCAGGTCGATGTCCGCAGCACTCAGCACGTCGTCGCCGTTCAAATCCCCTCGCGCCACGGCCGCGTCGACTATTTGAAAGCGACCAAAAAAGGACTCGTTCGCATCGGCCACCCCGTTGTCATTCGTGTCACCGACAATTCGACCGGTTTCGGCGGAGATGTACGAGACCGTCAAGCGATCTTGCGTCACTTCGATATGGGCAAATCCGGCCTCTATGGGCCCTGTTGTCTCATTGGTCGAATACGCTGTAGCAATGAACGGATCGGTGTAGGCGAACGAGCGCAAACTACGGCCGCCGGTCCCCGCAACGACTTGGATCAGACCAGCGTCTTTTAGATAAGTTCGATTCGTGTCCCGTAAAAAATCGACTTCGTTGGCCGAAATCGTGCCGCCTTGGTTGTCGTCCTGAAAGCCGGTCAGCGCATGCGTCCAGGAGTACGTGTGCGAATCGCCCACGAGCACCAGGTCGACGCCCGCCTCGAGGAAGTGCGTGAGCGCTTCCTGAAAGAAATAGTCACGTGGGTCATCATGAGGCTTGTCTGTCCCGACGATCGGCTGATGGAAATAGGCGATCTTCCACTGTGCCTGTGAGGCGCTCATGTCGGCCACTGCGTAATCAAGTAGGTCCAGGATCTGCGGAACTCCTTCGTCGTTTGGCAGTTCCAGCGCGTTCATGTCCATTGTCAGAAAATGGACGTTTCCATAGTCGAACGAATAGTTAAACTCTGCAAATTCGTCCGGCGGTGGGCTGGCGTAAGCGTTCTCGCCGGCCACAGCGATGGGCGTCGAATAGTTGTCGCGCGACGCCTTGCCGCGATCCACCGAAAGGAAATAGCCTCCGTCGTGATTGCCGATTCCCCGATAGTCGATGTGCCCGGCTATCCACTCGGCCGACTCAGGTGACAGTTCCGGGACTAAGCGATAGTCGAACTGCGTGTGGAGGCCATATTCATAAGCGTTGTCGCCTAGCAGTAGAGCAAACGTCGGATCCAATGTGTTGACCCGCGCTTGTACGCTCGGGAAACCGCCGCCTCCACGATTAGTGCTGTCTCCATAGGCCACGAAATCAAACGGCTTGTCGTCGCCTGGAACGAGTCGCGTGTGAAACGCGTGTTGGTAAGTCGCCAGCACTTCACCCGCGCAGGTGCAGCACACGATACTCATAGTTCGCATCCCAGGCCAAGCCGCGGATCGTCGCAGAATGAACGATGCGGGTTTCTTCGCCCACCTCGAGCGGGGCGTTGAGCAATGCCGGTTGCCAGGAATCCGTTGCATTGGCGCGTCGATAGCTGACTTCGAACGAGTCCACTTGGCCGGTGCCGACAGTCTTCGTCTGCCAGAGGATGTCGACTTGGTCCGTGCCCGTGTAGTCCGGCGTGCCGATCAGTGGCGAGTTACCCGGTTGCAGTCGCGGAGTCTGGTACACGATATACTGCGGCTCAACCTTCGCAGCCAGCGCAAATCGGCCGTCGCGGTTCCAGTCGCTATGTTCAAATGGAACAACTCCAGGGCCCAAATCCTTGTATCGTCCAGCTTGAAACACTGCCACTAAGTCAGCAACATCCGCAGCTTCAATCGACTCGCTATCAGGTACGCGATCGTTATTGGTTGGCAGTTCAAACAAAACATGGGACAAGCAACGACGGTCCTCTAGCGACTCTACGGCGGGATGACTTGTCGAACGGCTGTGCCCATGCATCCATCATTTCCCGAACAAAACTCTTAGCTTCGGATCCGTTACCGGTTCCTTCGAGTCTACTAAGTTCAGGCAAGCATGTCATGCCGCCGGACCGTCTGCCGGGCATTAAGTTGCTTCAGAATTGGTTCGTTCGAACACTGTATCAAATCCCGCGCGTGCGTCGTATCAGCCTGGTCACGGACAAGTCCGCATTCTCGGCGAGTCGGCTCCGTTCGTCAAAAACCGTGACTCCTCGGTGCGTCCATGAGTAATGCTAACCGTCGGCTCTGAATTACGCCCCTTCCGGACTTCGCGCTTCGTTCACTGCAACGTGATAGCCGTCGAGATCCTGGATTACAAACGCCCGCATTCCAGTTCCATTGTCAGCATTGGGCTCCTCTTCGATCGCTGTTCCAAGCCTGCGTGCTCGTTCCCAAGCCGCCTCGAAATCGTCGACCACGAACCAGAGCAATAGTCCGTTGCCAGCATCCACGGACGGAGTTGCCAGCGTGGGCCAGTGGTGATCGCCTTTGGGACCTGACGGACCCCAGCAATGCATACAGAGAAGGACGGCATCATCTTCGTCGACGACTTGATCGAAAACCGTGGCGCCGGGATGTGTTTGACGCGCCCCCAGCAGCTCCATATACCAACGGGCGCTGGCGGCCACATCAGATACGGCGATGATGGGCCAAACACACTTCATCGATGCTCCCCACGCTGTTGTTGATTAGTCGACTTCTCGGCGCGGCATAACATGCTGAGAATCTCGCACGGATACGTTAGGGCTCTTGGATGTCCCATGTCGGTCGATAATTTGGAACAATGTCGTGGTCCTGTGCGCTTCCTTCATCACAATCACGTCGTGTCTTGATGATCCTAGTGGCCAGGCTGGCGACCCGAATGAGCCACCGCCACAATCCGGACTTCGTCGTCACGTACTTCCAAAAACTTTCCTTAGTCGCGAAGCTCACGGATTGAAAGATACTTGGTCAACTACACCAGTTCGTGCAGCGGCTTGGCGTTGTCTTCAACAAGGTACCGGGGGCGTCCCGTGAGGTCGGGAAGTGTGGCTTTCTCTGGGGCGATACCGAGGTTGTGGTAAAGTGTTGCGTACAATTCGCCGAAAGTGACTGGGCGGGACGCCGCTTCACTCGCCGTCTTATCCGTGCTGCCAATTGCCTGACCTGTTGTCATTCCGCCGCCCGCGAGGACGCACAGTTCACGTTCGGCCAATGGTCTCGCCCGGTCTGCGCATTAATCGTCGGCGTACGGCCGAATTCGCCCATCACGATTACGGTACAGTCCTTGTCCAGGCCGCGGTCGTGCAGGTCTTCCACCAGCGCGCTGACGCACTTGTCGAAGGGGGGGAAGTCTTCCGCTTCGCGAAGGAAGATGGAGTTGTTGGCCCGGCCTTCGGTATTCCTCCCTCCGTGCCAGTCCCACTTGCTGTAATTGAGCGTCACGACGCGCACACCTGCCTCAATAAGCCGCCGCGCCATTAGCAGGCTTTGTGGTACTCGCGGCGCACCGTTGCTATCCATGAATATCTTCGGATTTCCCGTGCCGTAGCGTTCGACGACCTTGGGCGACTCCTTCGAGAGATCCAAAGCATCGGCCATTTTCGACGACGTAAGTAATCCGAAGGCCTGTTCGGTGAATGTGTCCATTGCGCTCAACCTGCCGCTCGCGTCGAGATCACGCCGCATCTTGTCGAAGCGGTTAAGAAGTGTCTTACGGTCATCCAGACGATTGACACTCATGCCGCGAAAGATCATGTCGTCGCGGGTCTTGCCCATGACCGCATGGAAGGGTGCTGCTGCGGGGCCGAGGAAGCCCGGACCCGGCTCGTTGTACGGGCCGTGCGTGCAGGTATAACACAAACTGACGAATGGTGGCACGCTCGGATCGAGCGGACCCAGCAGCTTCGCCACCGTCGAGCCAAACTGCGGCCACCCGCCGGATGGAGTCGGCTTTCTCGGGTCGTGCCCGTTGAACACCTGGATGGCGTCATGGTCGGCCTGGTTTCCTACGAGCGACCGCACGACGACGAGTTTGTCCATGATCTTCGCGAGCCGCGGGAAGGCTTCGCAAATCTGGATGCCCGTGACCTTAGTCGCGATCGGCTTCCACGGCCCGGCGACCTCCGCCGGTGCGTTCGGTTTCAGGTCGAACATGTCCTGGTGCGGCGGCCCACCCACGAGGTAGATGAGGATGACCGACTTGTGCGACGAACGAATGCCGGACTTCGCTTCGGCGCAGGAGATTCGGCAGCGTGAGGTTGCCGAGGCCGAGTGCCCCCAATTGAAGGAAACCGCGGCGCGGCAGTGTGTGCGGTTGGTTGCTGGGCATGGAAGGAACCGTGGGCGTGAGGCGAGTGGGTTACAGTAATAGCAGTTTCCCCGAAGCTGGCGCGCCGGTCAACTGCTGTCCTGAGATCCGTTTCCATTGGTGGAGTGCGTCGAATAGGGAACCGATTCGACGACCGCCGAAAACGGCAATCCTTGCCGTTCGACGTCTCTTTGTGAGCCAACGATTCTCTCGCGCCGATGAACCGATTCCCTATGGTTACGCCAGTGCCTGCTTAAACAGTGCGAGCATGCGTGTCCAAGCCTTCTCGGCTTGATCTCGGTTGTATACCCGCGTATCGGGAGGACACCAACCGTGCCCCGCTGGGTATACCTCGATCTCCGCAGGTAAATTGGCTTGGGCAAATGCACTCTTGAGCACGGTTTTCGAATCGGGATCGCGATTGTCATCGTTTTCTGCGATCGCGATTAGGAACTGCGCCTTCATTTTCGGGATCAGCAGATGTGGGCTGTCCGAATCCTTGGTCACCAGTCCGCCGCCGTGAAACGTGCAGGCGGCACCTACGCGATTTGGCACTGCCGCGGCCGTACGCATCACGATCGGGCCTCCCATACAATATCCGATTGTTCCGACCTTCTTGTTCTTATCGACGTGTGGCTGAGAATCCAGCCAAGCGACGAACGCCTTCGCATCAGTAACTTGAGTTTTCGCGGTCAACGTTCGCGCAAGCGGAATCACATCCTGAATCGGTGTGTTCGCCCCCTCCGCCGCCGTCGGCGCCTTCTTTGTCCGATAGAACGGGTTGACGACCAGCACGCTATAACCCGACTCCGCCAGACGTTTGCCCATTTGGCGAAATGCTCGGCGCAACCCAAAAATGTCCGGCCACACGAGCACCGCTGGATGCGCCACTCTCTGGGGACACAAAGTACGCGTCACATTCACCATCTGGTGTCTTAATGCTCACGTCGCGTTCCGTCACCTCAGCGGCGGCTTGCCGTGCGCGGTAACATCAAAGCGGCACCAATGCCGAACGCGGCAAGAGCGCCGACATCCCGGCGCGAATACTTCTTGAGATCTTCTTCAAAGTGATCTTGGTCGCACATGTTCTGACTCTACGGATGATGGTTTGCGGAAATAACCCAAGTCGTTGGGGCGTCGAATCTGCGATTGCGTTCCAGAAACCCGTTTTGATTGGAGCACTTTGCCAAGACGACGTCGCAGCACGAAGCACATTGTAGCAACTCAAGGATCAATATATATGCAAGTGCGTAGATAAGCAGCACGCCTCGACTGGTTTGATACAATAGGCGAGCTTATCATGGCCAATCAACGAACATGAGGATGGTTTCGATGAAACGATGGCATCTATTACTTGGTTGCGTGTCGTTGTGTGTATGCTTCACGCAGCGAGTGTCTTCTGACGAGCCTGCACCTGTTGCGTGGGCGATTGCGATTCATGGAGGTGCAAGCGATCCGGACGAAATAAATGAAGCGGCGCAAGCAGCAAGGCGGCAGGGTTTGAAAACGGCGTTAGACACGGGACGCCAACTGCTCGCCACGGGTGGCAGCGCGCTGGATGTCGTGGAAGCCGTGATCCGGACGCTGGAAGACGATCCGAATTTTAATGCGGGCCGCGGTGCGGTGAGGACTCAAGCGGGACGCGCGGAACTTGACGCTTCCATCATGGACGGCCAAACTCACGCCTGTGGCGCGGTGGCGGGTGTGACGACGGTCAGGAATCCAATATCCTTGGCACGTCGCGTAATGACGCAAACCAAACATGTACTTTTGGCCGGCTCTGGGGCGGAGGAGTTTGCATCGCAACAAAACGTACCGCGCGTGGACCCCAGTTACTTTTTAAGCGACAACGGCACGAGTGCGACTCGTACTGAGGCGAAGTACTACGGCACAGTTGGCTGTGTCGTACTAGATTCCCAGGGAAATCTCGCCGCCGGAACTAGCACGGGCGGAACTGACAAGAAGCTTCCGGGGCGTATTGGCGATTCGCCGATTGTGGGTGCTGGGACGTATGCGTCGAACGACACCTGTGCAGTTTCTGGCACGGGCGTCGGCGAAGAATACATTCGCAATGCAATCGCCTACGATGTCGCTGCGCAAATGAAGTACGCCGGCAAAAGTCTGGAAGAAGCCGTCACGCACGATATGCGACAGACACTGAAGCCGAATGTTGGCGGGCTCATCGCGGTATCGGCGCGAGGCGAGATTGTTTTGGAACACAACACCCGCGGCATGAGTTGCGGCGCAGCCGATAGCACCGGGAGATTCGATGTTTACCTGAAGCTACCTGACGGGAAAGTTGCGACGACAAGGAGTGAAGCCAACGTGGACCAAGTGCGAGCGTTACTTGTGCGGCAGGCCGAGGCGTGGAACGAGGGCGACGTCGATCGGTTTATGGACGCATATTGGAAGAGCGACGCGCTAACGTTTACGTCCGCCGGACAACTTACACGCGGTCACGCGGCTACGCTGGCTCGCTACAAACGGCGATATCCCGATCGGAGTGCGATGGGACACCTGGCATTTAGCGACTTGGAGTATCTGGAATTGGGTGACACGGCGATGCAGGTCCAAGGTGTCTGGAACCTCCAGCGCGACGAGCCCGTCGGCGGCCGATTCACGCTGGTCCTCCGCAAGTTTCCCGATGGCTGGAAGATTGTGCACGACCACACGTCGGTGCGAGAACGGTGAACCGTTTTCTGGCGCTCGTGAACTCGCGATCGAGTCTCGGCCAGCCTCCGGGCGGGCACATCACAGGTGCGGGGCACGAAAGCTGAAGGTCCCGAGCTAAACACCACTTCAGCGAGTTGTCGGACCGAGCGTGCCCGAGGCGGAAGAGGAAGGGGAAACACCGTCGTCAGCTTTGCGGTGTTTTGCAGTGGCGATGCGTCGCAGCGGTTGGCAGAGTCGGTCTACCCCAGATTCTCCGACTGCGACGTGCGAATGCCTGAATCCTGCGAGCGGCGGACGCGTAGGGCGTCGAGTCACCACAGGTCAATTAGAGTCCGAGCTGGAATCGAACTTGAGACAGTGGGAATTGGAACCTCGAAGCGGGTGACGGCCTTGCACCGAGTTGCTCGGACGTCAGTGTCGAGACCTCTTTGACGAAGTGGATGTAGACCTCCAGATCCTGCTGCAATTCGACGGGGACCGTCGTACCGCTGGCCTCCAGATTCTTGATCTGGCTGCGACCGACGAAATAGTTCCTCACAATCTCGCCTTGCTGCTCGCGATTGTAAGCCGACATCCCTTGGCCAGCAGCCATCTTCGCGCGTAGATCCGTCACGCCGCCGTATTCATAACCTTCACCGGCCTGAGCACCGATTGCTTGAGGGATATAGACCAAGCCGTCCTGGACGTATTGCCAGACATGTGTCAGTTCGTGGATCATCGTATCGTCATTGATATCCCCAATCGAATTGACAATGAACCCGGTGGTGTGTGTACGGCCAATACCCGCCATGAGCGAGAATTCGTCGAGTCGCACCTTGTCCCAGGGAATCGAATCGCCAAACACACTTCGGGCCACATCGATTTCTTCAGACGTCATGCCACGCTGCCAAGGCTTGAGCACCTCGAAGGCAATCTCCCATGCCTCGCCGAGCCCCACAACTTCCAATCCGTCCACGACAACGTGGCCCATGTCCTTCCAAAAGTCCGCCTGCCATGGCCAATTCGACAGTGTGTCACGGAGATCGTTGCCCAACCGGATCAGACGATCGTCGAGGGTCGTTACCCAATGGTAGACATCGTTGCCAATTGCCGAGATTTTGTCCGTCGTCCAATTGATGACGTCCACAACCGTATCCCAAACGGCATCTGCGGCATCTTCCAGGGCGTCAACGATCCCGCCCAGAAAAAAGGGTTGAACATTGTTTTCCAGGTCGGGCTGACCAGGGGCCGTTTCTTGAAACAGTTTGTTCTTTCCGCTGGCGCCGTCCAGTTGATCGGAACCCTGAGCGCCTTGCAGCACGTCGTTGCCGTCACCTCCGTGGAGGAAATCGTTTCCCGAGCCGCCATACAGCCAATCGTGGTCCGCACCGCCGGACAGTTGGTCGTTCCCTCTGCCGCCGATCAGTGCGTCGTTGCCGGCGTCGCCGCGCAGGATGTCACTGCCGTCGCCGCCATCGAGCAGGTCGGCCCCTGCGTCTCCCATGAGGTCATCATTTCCTCCCTCGCCACGCAACTGGTCGTCGCCTGCAAAGCCTCGCAGGAAGTCATTGCCATCGCCTCCGTAGAGGGCGTCGGCACCGGCGTCGCCGTAAAGCTGGTCGTCGCCAGCACCGCCATCCATCATGTCGTCACCAAACCCTCCAAAGAGCAGATCGTTGCCTGCTTCGCCAAAGATCTGATCGTGGCCGCCTTCGCCAGCAAGCCAATCGTTGCCGTCGCCCCCAACCAGATAGTCATCTCCGCTGCCACCAAACAGCAGATCGTTGCCGTCGCCGCCGACGAGCAAGTCATTTCCGCTATCACCTCGGAGTACGTCGTTTCCGTCGCCTCCCGAGATTTGGTCGCTGCCCGCTCCACCTTCGATGGTGTCGCCGCTCGCTCCACCTTGAAGGATGTCATCGCCGGCGCCGCCGCGAATCGTGGCCGGCACTTCCAGCTCGCATCGATCTTGATCCAGTCATTACCGGCGTTGCTGTTGACGACAATCGATCTCAGACTGTCCCGCGACACGGAGCGTAGAATTCGGTCCTGCACAACCTCCTTCACGTGGACAAGGCCATCGCTCTCGAAGATATAGATGTTGTCTCCGTTGTTCGAGCCGTTGACCGTCAGCACGCCATTCTGGAAGTCGGCCTTAAGCACTTGTGGGATCGGAGGATCTGTAACCACCGTCCCCCCACCTACCGAAAACCCACCACCTCCAATCGGCCGTATAGGCTGCGCGACAACCACTGGTGCGGGATTCGTCCCATGATTCGGATCGACGGCAAGTGCGGTGTCGAAGGCGAGGTCGATGGCCATCAGTTCTCTATTCTCCAGCGACTCGAGGCAGCAGAACTTGGAGGAAATTCGTCGACGTGCGGCGGCGCGAGCTCGGCTGGTGAAACGTCCGTTCTTTTGGTTGCGTCGTAGAGTTGTCATGATTCGAATTCCTGTCTAAACGTGGGTCGAAGGTACACTGCGGCGATGTGCCGCCAACCCTAGCTCGCAAGATCCCAGAAAGACCCGCCAAGTTATCCGGCGAATTTTTTCGGCAGCCGAGATTGCCAGCCGATGGCCCCCTTCGTTGACGTCGCAAGTCGTTTCCGGGGCCACTGGGACGGACGTGTTGGGCCCATCGCAGTCCGGACATCGGCGGATGTCGGCGATAAATCCCGTAAACATCCCAAGTTGACATGTCCGGTGACAGCTCGCCGTCGCGTCGGCACGTCGTGGAACGGCGGCGTCGTACGCTGTATGGACGCGTCTTGGCGGATGATTGAGTTGGGTTCGTTCCGCGGCGTTTCCAGGGCTCGCTTTGTATCCTGTTCCCGCGCCGAGTTGATACAATCGGGGTCAGCGGGCGCAGCCCTTTTCCGGCGGGCAGGCGGCGAGTCGATGATTTGATACGCATGCGGGAAATCGGTGACAAATATGTCGGACGTGTTCTCACGTTCCGTTACCCAATGGATCGACGACCTCAAGCACGGCGAAGATGACGCAACGAGAAAGCTTTGGGATCGATATTTCGATCAGTTGGTCGACTTGGCACGGCGAAGGCTGGGCGGCGCCGATCGGCGCGGATCCGACGAGGAAGACCTGGCCCTGAGCGTGTTTTACGCGCTATCGTCAGGTGCTGCTGCGGGACGTTTTGAAAAGCTCGAGACTCGCGAGGACCTTTGGTCTCTGTTAGTGGCGATTACCAGCAAGAAAGCTGTCAGCCGCATCCGCCGTCAGGCCGCTCAGAAGCGAGGTGGCGGTCAAGTCCGGGGCAACTCCATTTTCGGCACGGCCGACGAAGCACGCGAGACGGGATTTAATAACATTATCGGTACGGAGCCGACGCCGGAATTTATCGCACTCATCGACGAAGAGCACCATCGCCTTTTGGGGATGCTCCGCGACAACGTTCAACGTGACATCGTTCGCGATCGCTTAGCGGGTTTCAGCCACGAAGAGATCGCTAAAAGGGTTGGAATCTCATTGCGATCCGTCGAACGTAAACTGAGGGTCGTTCGAGACATCTGGTCATCGGAGTTGCAACGTTGAGCGACAGAGATCGTGGGCGCGGTCCGACCCCGCACTGCAACGCATCGACATCATTTGCGACGGGTTCGAAAGTGAATGGCTAGCAGGCCGACGCCCTCATTTCGAAGCCTATCTTTTGGCTATTCCGGAGCCGGACCGTCACCAACTGTTTGTCGAGCTAATGGCGATGGATATTGAATATCGCCAACTCGCGGGGGAGACGCCAACTTGCGAAGATTACGTCGAGTCATTTCCAGAGTATTCGGTTGCGATCAAACATGTGATCCAATCTCTTCCCACAAGAAGGGGCACGATTAACGAGCAACGAATCTGGGGCGATTATGAGTCAATCGAGTTTCTGGGGACCGGGGAAAAGGGAAGCGTCTATAAGGCGCACCGGGGAGAACAAGTTGTTGCTATCCGAGAACTGCCACATGAATTGGAGCAAAACACCGAGGCGTTCGTTCGTCTCAAATCTGACTTGCGAGCAATGTTGCAGTTGCGTCACCCAAACGTTGTACAGACCATCGAATTGGGTGAGAGCAAGGGCAGCCAGTATGTCGTTATGGAATATGTTACGGGTATTGACGCCGCGGCGCTCGTAGGGCGTTTCGGTCGTGTTCCTGTGGCCGCGGTGTGTGAAATAATGCGTCAAGCTGCTGTAGGCCTTGGCGCAGCGCACGACGCCGAGTGCGTGCACGGACACCTCGACCTCAAGGCGTTACTTCTGTGTTGTCCCAACGATGAACGACCGGTCGTCAAGGTCGCAGACTTGGGATTTGCAGCCGTGTCCCGTCGGAAGGAGTCAGTGCCAACGGACGAGGCACAACGCCAATTGCTGGCACCCGAACTCCGCGACCGACGCACCCCTGCAGATCGACGCACCGATCTTTACGCTTTGGGCGCGTGTTTGCAGATGCTGTTACATGGCCAAGGGGGAAAAGAACACGACATTCATTCTGTTGGCGACCTGAAAACACATGGGTCAACGCTTGAATCAACTCTCCAAGAGCCTTTCGTTATTCCGGTTGGGTTGTCCGAGATTATCAACCGCACTATGCGGGAAGATCCCTGCGCACGTTTCGCCACGGCTCATGACTTCGCGATTGCCCTTGTGCCGTTCGCTGAAGGAGCCAATATGGAGCTACTCGCCAAAAGCTTACGGTCGCCAACCTCTTTCGGATCGGCCAAATCACTTCGCAACGAGCGAACGCCGTCATCGAACAGCGGAGACGTGCAAGATCCGATGCCCGTCGAACTTCCTGGCTACGAGATCAAGGAAGTTTTGGGACGTGGTGGGATGGGTGTCGTCTATCGCGCTCGGCAAAATGAGTTAGATCGAGAAGTGGCTGTGAAGTTGATCCTTGCAGGTCAGCTCGCATCGGAAGAACAGCGGATTCGGTTTCGCTTGGAGGCGGAAGCCGTGGCCTCGTTGCAGCATCCAAACATTGTGCAGGTCTACGACGCTGGTGCTTTCGACACGCGACCTTATTTGGTCATGGAATATGTCAAGGGCGAGCCGCTTCACCGTCGCATGAAGGCGCATGAGTATTCTGTCCGTGATGCGGCGGCCTTGCTCGAAACACTCAGCCGCGGCATCCATGCCGCACACTTGCGAGGCATCATCCATCGAGATCTGAAGCCCGCGAACATTCTAGTTACCTCCTCGGGAATCCCCAAGATTACTGATTTCGGTCTCGCGAAGCGGCTATCCGACGACCTGTCCTACACGCGTTCCGGCACGCTCATTGGCACACCGCTCTACATGGCACCCGAGCAGGCGATGGGTGAACGCAACGTGGGACCTGCGGCCGACATCTATTCGTTGGGAGCGATTCTGTATCAACTGCTAACGGGTCAACCCGTGTTTGACGCGGATTCGTTGTGGGCGCTGCTCGAGGATCTTAAGTGCACCGAACCGACGCCGTTGCGTAAGGTGCGCGAAAACGTTCCGCGTGACCTCGAGACGATCTGTCTAAAATGCCTGGCCAAAGATCCCTCTCACCGATATGAATCGGCGGAACAGTTGGCGGACGATCTCCGGCGATTTCAAACGTCACGGCCCGTTATGGCGCGACACGTGACCATGTTAGAACGAACGTTGTTGTGGGCTAGACGACGTCCGGCGATCGCGATGCTTTGTTCCGCTCTAATTCTGCTGGGGCTCATGACCCTATTCGGCGGCGGGTGGTACCACTTGCAACTCCATCGCGAGCGTGACCGCGGAACGTCGCTTCCAACTCGCTGAGCAATGCCGTAGATCAAATCATGGATGACGTTGGCGAGAACCGACTCATCGTGGAACCCGGGACAGAGCAACGTCGACAAGAACTTTTGGAAGAAGCACTGACCATCTGCCGCCAACTAACGGAAGAAAATCAATCTGACTTTTCCGCTCGACAACGTCTTGGTTTTGCCTATCGACGGACGGGGGATGTCCAACGCTTGCTAGGAGAATATGTGGCAGCCGAGGCTTCTTACGGCCAGGCGATTCGACTGCTAAAGGAACTCGCGCAACTACGCCCGAAAAACGCGGAGGTCGCTCAACAACTGGCCACGGCTTACAATTTTTCCGGCGAACTCTATCGTACGACGGGACGGGTAGAGGAGGCACGTGCGGCCTACGGAGAAGCTCGCACGATTCAGCAGACGCTGGCGGATTCGACGCAGCAGGCTGCGGTCGTCGTTGACCTCGCACGCACCCTATATAACCTTGGGTTGCTCGACAAAAATGCGAACCAATTGGATTTGGCATTGCAAGAACTGCTTACCGCCGCAGACTTGCTCGACGGTGCGACCAAGTCGCCCGATTCGCCGGCAGCGTATCGTCAACACCTCGCTCGCGTCGCGTTGAACAAGGGTTCCGTTCTACGTTTGTTGAAACGACCCGTTGAAGCGGCCGCAGCCTTTGAGGAAGCGATTCGGCAATTTGAGCTATTGGTCGACTCGCAACCACAATTTCCCGAATACCGCTTTGAGCTTGCAGTAGCACTGAACAATCATGGAAACTTGCTGGCACAGCATGATCGGTCTTCAGCGGCCACCTACCTAAAACGCTCCCGCGAGATGCTGTCACGCTTGACGCACGAATACCCGCTCGTGCCGATGTACGAGCAGGAGCTTGCCAACACATGCAACGGACTTGCTGCCGTGTTGGCGGGACAGGGAATGCTGAACGAGGCCGTTGATGCCTGGACAGAAGCAACTGAGTGTCTCGAACGCTTGCACTCGATAGGCAAAAGTTCCTTGACGACTCACGCAGATTTGGGAATGTGTCTGGGGAACTTGGGACGATTGCGGCTGATGCAGGGAGACTTGGAACAGTCGGAATCTTTTTTGGATCGCGGGCTGAGCGGAAATGGCGCACGCACTCAATTCGCAGCCCCAGCATGCGAGTTATCGTCAGGCGGTCTTCAACCAGTGCGGAGATCTGGCGAAAGTCTTGATCCGACAAGGGCGATTCGACAGAGGACTCGAGAAAGCACCACAGCTCGTCGAAATCTTCGAGGGCCAAATGAGTTCCCTGCCGATATGCCTGGTGTTTTTCGAAAAAAGCCTGCGCGAAATCGATGTCGACGATAAGCTATCTCCTTCACAACGGCAGAAATGGCGCGAACGATTCACGGAGGCATCACTCCCCTATTTGAAGCAGGCGCTAAGTCACAATGAATTGGCAAAGTTCGTGCAAACGAGTGGCCGGTTTGCCAAACTGCTGGAAATCGCCAACGACTTGAATCGGTAAGCTACTAGATAGCGTCTGATCCGTGTCGATTATGTCAAGTATTTGTCTGCCGGCGGACGATAGTGGTCGCGGTGTGTCGAACAGGGACATGCGAACCAAGCTGGAATGCAGACTCATGAGGCGTAGCAATGCAATCGTTGTTGTCGCAGCGTGGCTTCTGGTCGTGATGCGACCAGGACTTCCGTCTGCCATCGCACAAGGATCGGATGTCTCGGTAGAGGAAAACGGTGACGACGAATTCGTCGTGCGCGATGGCGACGTCGGCTATATCGACTCGGCTATTCTCGGCAACACCGTTCGCCTGCGATTGGATGTCGCCTACGACTTTGATCGTCCGAACCGGGCGGAGTTCTTCTACGCTCCTTCTCGGCCCGTTGGGCCAGGTCTTCCCCGTCCGGAAATCGCAGTCGATTACCAAACGTGGTTGATGTATGTCGAGTACAGGACGCATGACAATCTGTCGCTGTTCACCGAGCTGGGTGGGATTGCACTCGATCCGATCCTCAACGATAACTCGGCGGGGTTAAGCGACATGAACGCAGGTTGCAAGATCCGCTTGCTGGAGACTTCGAGTTCGCTGGCGACCGCACAGCTTCGGATTTACGCTCCCACCGGAGATGTCGACCGCGGTCTAGGTAACGGGCACGCCAGTATCGAGCCCGCACTCTTGGGAATCCATAGGCTAAATCCGCGGTGGACCGCTACGGGCGAGTTCCGCTATTGGACGGCCGTCGATGGTTCCGCGTTCGCGGGCGACTTATTGCGGTACGGCGTCGGCTTGCAGTACGAGCCTCGCCGCCCATGCTGGTTTGAACCCGTCGCCGAAGTGGTTGGCTGGACGGTTCTCAATGGCCGGCAATCGTTTATTACCGCGGCAAATATGACGCCTACGGTCGAGGACGCCAGCGGAGATACCATCGTCAATGCGAAGCTGGGAGGACGCGTCGCATTAACTGGCGAAACCGATCTCTACATCGGCTATGGTCATGCCCTCACTGGCGACCAGTGGTATCAGGACACCTTCCGAGTCGAGTTACGATACGCGTTTTGACTGCGATGCCGACGTATCTTCTATTGGACCCGCAGAGATCGGGTCTACTATCCCTCGTACAGTCATGCAAATGACGAGGTACGTGTAAGGCACATGCGGCAGCGTTAATCGCTACTTGAACCCCGCTGAGCTCAAAGCCGACAATCCCGCGTCAAACTGGCTAAGTCGGCAAGACCTCTACGCTCGTACGACCTGCAGCGGTCGATCGGAATCTAGTCCAGGGTCCGGGAATAGTAGTCGACATACAACCTAGGGCGATTGGAATCACGGCCCACCGTACGTCGCTCATCACCAACGGCCGTTCCGGCTTGCCGGCCCATTTCCGCTCACCCAATATACTGGGTACCTTCCGTGATCCTCCACGGCTCGACGAATTTCCCCTGCCTTCAATCGATGTCGAGCATTGTGCTGATCACGCTGCTGTTAATTCGTGGAGCGTTGGCTGACGAGACCACATGGCTTCACAATCCTGCTTGCAGTGATGTCAGTGACGATTGCCAGCGCTATGTGGATCGGGCACTGTCGTATTGCAGTGATGCTCCGGGGCATGGTTGGTTGAACATCGACTATCTCATGTGGTGGACCAGGGGCGTGTCGTTACCTCCGTTGGTGACAACAAGTCCCGCCGTGGTTCCAAGGTTACAGGCCGGCGTCCTGGGGAATTCCGCGACGACCGTGTTATTTGGTGGCGATCGGGTCAACGATGCGATGCGCAACGGCCTACGACTAGATGCGGGCGTGTGGTTCGATTGTCCCGGCACCAATGGCTTGGAGTTCGACTTCTTTGCGCTGGAAACTTCCCGTGCGTCCTTCGTCGAAAGTTCAGGCGGTGACCCGATTCTGGCAAGACCATTCGTCGACGCGGTGACTGGACGCCCATCCGCCGAGCTAGTCGCGTATCCCGGCATCGTGCGCGGCGACGTGCAGTCGGCTGCAATCTCGCCGGGACTTTGGGGTTGGGGGTTGGCATATCGCAAGAACCTGAGTTGTTGCACCGACTGCTGTGGTCGGTGCGGTGCGCGTACCGACTGGTTGATCGGATATCGGCATCTTCGCCTCGACGATCGCGTCGTGATTCGTGAAAACCTCGACTCGCCGCTGTTGCTGGCCGGAACCGACTTGTCAATCGATGATCGTTTTTCAGCCCGAAATGCGTTCCACGGCCTGGAACTGGGACTCGTTCGCAGCGAACGGTGTGATACATGGGAACTCGACTATTTCGCCAAAGCGGCACTCGGCTGGAACGATTCGAGCGTGCGAATTCGTGGCGAAACGACTGTGGCATCTCCTGGATTCCAGCCCGTGATCAACGACGGCGGACTGCTGGCACTTGGGAGCAACTCGGGACGTTTTGACGAAACGCATTTTGCTGCCGTTCTGCAAGTAGGTACGAACCTAGCGTATCGAGTGACAGAGCAATTGAGCATACGTGCCGGATACACGTTGTTATTTTGGCCCGAAGTATTCCGGGCCGGTGATCAGATCGATACGACGATCAACCCTCACCTCCTTCCCCCACCTCTTGTACCGCTTGTTGGTCCGGCCCGACCCTCCGTCCTGCGTGAAGATAGCAACTTCTGGTGCAAGGGCTGAACGTAGGCGTCGTGTATAAGTTTTGATGCTGGAGCAGTCGGCCATGTTGCGCGGTTATCGACAGTGGTTGCGGCGTGCGATACGTGACAATGCGTCGCGCACTTACAACGTCGCGCCGCGTCGATCGGACCGACTTCGTCTGCGCCGAGCACGTCGCCAAAAGATCTGGACGTGGCGCGGCACGTTTGAAGACCTGGAGGAACGTGCGGTCCTTGCGCCCCTGCCCGTAGTGACGCTCACGGATCCCGGGCCGGCAATGATTGGTGAAGGCGTCGGGTTTACGATTCGCTTTGACAATCAGGCAAGCCCAGGCTCGTCGGTCGGGTACGGGCCGTACGTGGATCTTTTCGTTGATACCACCGGGGCCGACGGCGTGGCGCCGGGTACGTCCGAACCGACCGATTTTGACGGCCTAGGCGCGATTAGCGCCGCGTATCTGGGGCTTCCACTCTCGGTGACCCCCGTGCAACTCGGGCCAGGAGCGACGTTTGTCCATCCGTTTGCAACTGACGCGACAGGCAGTCTGTTGACGGGGACTGCGCCGGCCGGTTTTGTCGAGGGGGATACGCTGTATGTAATCGAGCTTCCGTTTGGCAGCTACGTCGATGAACAACCGGTTGTGGATATTGCCATCGGCACAACGATATCTCCTGAGGCCGACGTGAACACTGGCTTGGGCGTGGCGGCCATTGGCGGGTTTCGATTCGGTGCTGATCCGCTTCACAACCCGGCATCCTGGGGACAAACGACCCGACGGTCGACACCGGCGTTGGGCAACCGATTGGTCCTTCGTTTTCCAACAGTGTGGGAGTCCGACCGGGCGACGTAGTGACCTACCGCATTCGTTATTTGCTCCCCACAGGCGACGTGGAACAATTTCGCATTACGGATTATCTTCCCTTGCCCGTGTTGGATGCGTCGTCGTTTAGCCCGTCATTTGATTCGATAATCGATGCCTCGGTTCCCGCCGTGGGAACGGCCAAATACGGACCCGATCACACGTTTTCTCGAATTCCCAGCAATACGCCTCCGCTACGAGATCCAAGTCTTTCGGTCAACGCCAGTGCGAATAGCCTGACGTTCGACTTTGGCACCTTCGACGACCCTCCGCCCGAACAACCTACGTTGGTCGACTTGCTGTTCTCGGTCCAGGTCTCCGACGCTCCCATGGCCGATGGTCTGTTCCTGACGAACCAGGCCCTGGGGATTCATGGCACGACCAATGCTCCACCCGTGTTGGACGAGGCGATAATTCAGCTGACTCTGGCTGAGCCAGAATTGAGCCTGCGCAAGGGCGTCGTTTCAACGAGCAATCTCAACGGTGTGTTTGCCGGTGCGGTTGCTCCTATCGGAATCTCGTTCGAGACGCCGGGGCTAAACACACCGGCCAGCAGTTTTACGGGGGGTACAATTCATTCATCGAATCTGGCGCGACGATCGATGCGAACCTCAACAATCTCGATGCCGGAGACCTCGTAAAGTTCGCCATTGTCGTCGAAAACAAGGGTTCCAGCAGCGCCGGTGCATTTGATGTGTGCATCCGCGATACACTGCCCAGCGGATTTGTCATTCCAAGTCTTGGGCCGGGATTGAATTTGGAGGTGTTCGATGGGACGGGGGCTGCGATCGGTGTGACTGTGCTCGGTACCGGCCTGTTTGATCCGACAGGTGGCATCGAGTTGAATGACCCCGGACCAACGCCCGACTCGATCGCAGGCTCGCCGCCGGTGACCGTCAACGGCGGTTCCATAGACGGATTTGATCCGGCATCCGGACGTAATCTTGCCGTACATCACTTTTGATCTGCAGGTTGCCGACGACGTTCAGCCGGGACAAACGACCAATCTGCTCAACAGGGCAACGCTTTTCAACTATGCAGGTGTCGAAGGTGGTCAGGACCACACCGATCCAACCGATTTGGTCGATACCGCGCAGGTCGGCATTGCTATGCCCGTTCAATCGAAAACGATCGACGCAACTTCGGAAGCCCACACGGGCATTGTGGGAAGTGTCGAACGCGTTGCGATCGGGGAAATCGTCCGTTACCGTTTGGTGACTTCGCTACCCGAGGGCCAGTCGCCGGACTTTCAGTTCGTGGACGTATTGCCTGGAGGACTCCAATTCCTGGACGATGGTTCGGCAACTGTGGCACTGGTGGGGTCGTCCGCCAGAGGCGTGACGTCGTCCCTGCCGAGCCTGGCCGCAGCCAGTGTAGCGGGGACCGCTTCGTTCGATCCGGCGTTGGTTTTGCCAGGCGATGTCATCGCGAACGGTCCTTTTACGAATGGGCGCGACCCGATCTTCCGACTTGGGACGCTGACAAACAGCGAACGCGACGCAGACACTGAATTCGTGATCGTGGAATTCAATGCGCTCGTGCTCAATAGTACGGCCGGCAGCAACGACGCGGGAGACTCACGCAGCAATCGATATCGTGTACAGATCGACGGTCGTCGCGTCGGTGCCAATTCTCCTATCGTGCGCGTGCGGATCGTCGAGCCCTCCTTGTCTGTTAGCAAAACCGCTTCTCCTGTCACCGTGGATGCAGGGGACACGGTAACGTATTCCGTTACGTATACCAATGCTACCGGCAGTAATCGTTCGACGGCCTTCGAAGTCAGTCTGACCGACACTTTGCCAAGCGACCTGACACTGATTCCGGGCAGCCTCGCCATCACGCCTTCGGGAGCGCCTGGGGATCACCGATTTGACATCGGGAAACACGATTGACGTCGCGGTTGACCAGATGCCGCCCGGTAGTCGCGTCACGCTGACATACAACGCGACCGTAGGGACGGGCATCTCTCCGGCCGAAGTCTTGAACAATGCCGCCACGGTTCGATACACAAGCTTACCTGGAATGCAGGGAACCGTGGCCAATCCCACCGGCTCGGTGCTACCAGGCAACTCTGGCACGGATACGGGTGAGCGCAATGGTTCGGGAGCGGGGTCGAACGACTATCTTGCGACGCGTAGTGCACCGGTCACCGGACGTCGTCCAACGCTAAATAAGACGCGCGTTGAGACCAGTCTCGTCAGCGCCAACAACACCGAGAGCCAAGTTACCATCGGCGAACTGGTGACCTACGAATTGGTCGTTCAAATCCCGGAGGGCCAGACGAGCGCGGCACGCATCGTCGACTCGCTTGATCCAGGACTAGCACTTGTTGACGTACTGAGCGTCGCATCGTCGTCGGCGCTTTCGATTTCCAACCCGATCGGCACGGGACCTACGCCCGCCAACGTCCTCGTTTCAAATGGCGGGCGCACCGTGTCGTTCAATCCGGGAGATATCGTCAATACGGATACCAATGATGGCGTCGCCGAGACCATTACGATTCGTTATCGGGCTGCCGTGCTGAATACGGCAGGAAATCACGCGACGCCGACCACGGACTTGGCCAACTCCGCGCAATTCTTCTGGACCGGCAATAGCCTGACGCCGGTCTCGTCCGAAGCCACCCGCGTCGTGGAACCTGATTTGCAAGTGCAGAAATCGGCCAGTCCAATCCAAGCTGATGCCCTGGATACGGTCGGCTTCACGATCACTATTGGGCATACGGCTGCGAGCACCACAGATGCCTACGACATCACGCTCGACGACGTCTTGCCTGCCGGATTCGCCTACGAGGGAGCGTCCCTGACATTTGTGTCGGGTGTGCCGCCAATTGGTTTGACCGAGTCCGGGGGAACGATCAGCGCGGCTTGGACGACGCTTGCGCTGGGACAGACCAGTACGCTACAGTTTCAAGCAACGGTGAACGCCCTTCAGCAGGCCGGGAGTTCCTTGTCAAATACGGCGACCATCCAGTGGACGAGTCTGCCCGGACCAACTGACAGCGATCTCAGCGTGCACGACCCAAACTCACGCGAGCGGACCGGAACTGGCGGCGCCAACGACTATGTCGACACCGACACCGCCACCGTTTCGGTCGACGTGGCTTCGAACAAGTCGATCGCAGCCACTTCAGAGGCCGGCACCACGGGCGGCAGCGTGACGATTGGCGAGATCGTGCGCTATCACTTGTCGGTTCAATTGCCGGAAGGAACAGCTCCTGGGTTCCGGATAATTGATGCTTTGCCCGACGGCATGCAATTCTTGAACGACGGCACGGCACTTTTCGCGTTCGTGAGCAATCAGTCCGGTATTCAGTCGTCCACGTTGGGTAGCAGCGTTGTTCAAATTGGAGCGTCCGGGAGTTTGACGCCCACCTTCATACTTCCGGCGGCGGCTGTCGCAGGAGGCCCGTTTGCTGGTGGTACCGACCCGATCTTCTCATTGGGTGACCTGATCAACTCAGACAACGACGCGGATGCAGAATTTGTGATCCTCGAATTCAACGCAATTGTTCTCAATGTCGCGTCCAATTTCGCGGGTGTGACACATGCCAACAGATTTCGAACGCTGGTCGCGGGATCCCAGGTCGGACCGGTTTCGAATACCGTGTCAACGCGAGTCGTCGAACCGTCCATTACGGACGTTGCGAAAAACGTACTGACGCCCGCAGGCGGAGGAGTTGACGCGAATCAAACCGTGACTTATGCAGTCAGCTTTTCCAATTCGAGCGGCCCCCAATCGGCGACGGCCTACGACGTTCGCCTTACCGAAACGTTGCCTGTCGAATTGACGAACCTGGCGAACCTGCGCGTGCTTCGCAATGGCCTGGCGGTCCCCGGTGGATTTATAAACAATTCGACCGGCTCGTCTCTGGATGTTGTCTTGGCTCAAGTGGCACCCGGCGATCAAATCGAGGTGCGATACGATGTCACTGTGGCCTTATCGACGCCGCCGGGCATCGCAATTGACAATCTCGTAGACCTTCGATACTCGAGTCTACCGGGCGACCGTGGAACTACGCCCAACACGACGGAGTCCACACCGGGGACTCCGGGATCGTCGTCGGGCGAACGAAACGGCAGCGGCGGTGTGAACAACTACGTGGATGGCGATAACACATCGATCAATACATTCAGCCACGAAATCGCCGGTTCCGTTTACCGTGACCAGAACAACAACGGAGTCTTCGACGAACTGGCGGCGGCCGCGTTGGCAGGTGTAACGGTCCAACTGGCAGGAGTCGATCACTTAGGGACGACCGTCAATCGTTCTACGACGACCGACGGCAGCGGGAGTTACTCGTTTAGCGGCTTGCGACCCGGCAGCTATTCGGTCCGCGAACTTCAACCGAGCGGCTACTTGAATGGGCGTGATGCGCTGGGAAGCCCTTCATTCGGCGCGGTCAACGTCTCTCCTTACGACGATACACTCGGCACATTGATCATTCCCGTGGGGACCGCTTCCGTACAGAGTGTGAATCATGTATTTGGCGAACTTGAACCGGCAACCATTTCTGGATTCGTCTACGTGGACGGAAACAACGATGGGCTCGCGGTGGGGAATCGGGGATCGCGGGGGTGATCGTCATCTTGACGGGCACGGATGACCAGGGTAATCCTGTCAGCCGTTCAAACCCCACGGGCACCGGCGGAGACTATCAATTCGTCGGTCTACGCCCCGGTACGTATCAGGTGAGCGAAGTTCAGCCAATCAGCTATGTCGATGGGTTCGAGACCCGAGGTAACCTAACACCCCTGGCCGGTTCGGCCGGCGGCCCTGATGTGATCGACGGAATCAGCGTCACATCGGGCCAGACGGCAGACAATAACAACTTCGGTGAACTCCCGCCCGGACAGATTAGCGGCCGCGTCTTTGGGGATATTGCCAATGATGGATTTTTTACGGGCAACGATCGAGGACTCGCAGGAATCACTATTGAGCTAACCGGTACCGACGTCAACGGTCAAAGTGTCTGCGCAGCACGACAACCGACGCGGACGGAAATTACCAATTCTTGGGTCTGTCGCCGGGAAACTACACCGTTTTCGAACCGGTTCAGCCGAGTGGATATTTTGACGGCCAGGAGGCTCGCGGCAACCTGCTGTTGCCTGGAAGCATTGGCACGGACCTGATTGCCAACGTCGCGCTCGCAATTGGTGGCCTTGCCACGCAGAATAACTTTGGCGAAGTCCCTGAGGTTGACCCGCAAGGTTACGTCTACATTGATGCGAATTCTAACGGTGTACGCGATCCTGGAGAGTTCGGAATTGGCGGCGTCTCGATTACGTTGACCGGTGTCGGTCCCGATGTTTTTGGAAACGCAGTGAATCCTCAGACGGCGTTTTCCGACGCCAACGGTTTCTATCAATTCGCGAACCTTGCTCCGGGACATTTTACGATTACCGAAACGCAACCGGCCGGATTTCAGGACGGGCAAGAACAAAACAGTGCGCCTCCTGCGTCTCTCGTCAACAATGATCAGTTTGTCGATATCGACCTGACCAATGACGTTTTTGGGGGAGACTTCAACTTTGGTGAACTGAGTCCGACAGGAAGTCTTGCTGGGTCCGTCTATGTTGACCAAAACAATAACGGACGTCGAGATCCTAATGAACTGGGACTCGCCGGCGTGTTGGTTACGGTTATCGACCAAAACAATCCGTCGACGCGAGTTGACGTGGTGACCGATGGGAACGGCGACTTTCGGTTTGTGAAGATGTTTCCCGGTACCTACCGACTGGAGCAGACTCAGCCTGTTAATTTTGTAGACGGTCGCGAAACTGCGGGAACGGCGGGAGGCGTCGTGGGGAACGACGTGTTCTCAAACATCACGTTGGGAGTCAGCGAAGCGGCGAGCGGATATCTGTTTGGCGAGCTGGGTGTTCGACCCGACCGTGTTTCCAAACGCGAGTTTCTGACATCGACCAATCCCGGCAGTGACTATACCGGACGGCCGGGAAGTGGACTCGCGGCCGTTGGCGTTCCCTTGGCCGACCCGTCGGGATTTGTCTACGTCGATCGGGACGGCAACGGTCAACGCAATACGGTTGAGCCTGGTATCGCGGAAGTACGCATCGAATTGGACGGTACGACTGACAGCGGACAAACGATTCGCCAACACGTCATGACCGACGCCTATGGTTTCTATCAGTTTGCGTTTCTTCCGCCGGGTACCTATTCGCTGACGCAGTTCCCGCCGGTTGGCTACCTTGACGGGGCGGTGACTGTCGGGTCACACGGAGGTGTGGCGGGCGAAAGTCGAATCACCGGGATTGTACTTGCAGCAGGTGAGATTGGTATCAACTACAACTTTGGCGAGCGACTGCCGGACCTGAACAGCGGAGATATTGACGGTGACGATATCGTCCAGGCTCAGGACGTGGACGCGTTCTGCCGGGCGGTCCTGACAAAGAACCCTTGGTATGATGTAAACGATGATCGTCAAATCAACTCGGACGATCTGCTGTACTTTGTGCAGGAGGTTCTCAATACGTCACCCGGCGATGCCGATCTCAATGGGCGTTTCGATTCGACCGATTTGCTGGTCGCCTTTGCCGCCGGCGAATACGAAGACGAAGTTTCCGGTAACTCGACTTGGTCCTCAGGCGATTGGGATTGTGACGGCGAGTTTACCACCAGTGATCTCGTGTCGGCTCTGCGTTACGGATCCTATTCGACGGCGGTCGGATCGAATACCGCCGTTAATGTCGCAGTGGATCCACGAGTCGACGCAGGCCGACTGGTGGACGAAGCGTTCGCCGATTATGACCTCCTCCAATGACCGACTTGGATGGTGACAAAACCGTTGGACGGGCAGTCCATTGATGAAGCGTATTTATGGCTCATCCGGACGAGGATCATCGACGTCGGAGTTGACTTGCTCTTGCGGTTCCGCATGGTTCCTCGCGCTCAATCTCGATGATCGCCCTAGCCGCCTGACGCGTTAAGATGTGGTAGTCGCCCTTGACGCTTTGTAGCAGTGAGTGTCCTTTATCGAGTAGAGGTTGGGCTTCCTCCAGTCGATCGAGGCCTAACAGTGCGATGCCCAGCTGCGATTGGACCAGCCCCATCAGGTCCAGAGGAAGTCGACGCTGTGTGCGTAGTTCTTCGAAACATTGGCCCAAGATCTGACTCGCCTCGTCGAAGCGACCTTGAGCAAGGACACTCAGACCAACATGCGATTTTGCCTCGATGAGGGGAAGTTCGACCCCGCTGAGCTTGCTTTCAACGCGCCCAAATACTCGCGCGCTATGGATTCGGCTTCTGCTCCTTTGCCTTGCGCGGCAAGCGACTCGACGAGCAGCAAGTCTGCATCGATGTGAATGCCGCGACTTTCGGCGAATTTGTCATTCCACGCGACGATGTTTCTCAGAATGGGTTCGGCATCGCTTGGCTGGCCGGCACCCAGGAGTGACGCCGATAGCGACAGCATCGTTCGCACCGTTTCCGGATGATCTTGGCCATAGACGGATCCACGAAGATCGACCAACTTCCGATAGGTCGGAATGACTTCCCGTACGTCGACAAACGATTGGGCGAGTACAAGTTGCTCTAAGGCATCGATCGTCCTGGGATCGGATTCACCATGTTTGGCGGTCACGATGTCTACGATTTTTGTGAGCGAGGCAATGGCTTCCTCTTTTTCGCCACGACGAACCCGAAGTGCCGATAGGTTGCTCCAAGTTGACAGCGTGCTATCGTCTGATTCTCCCAACAGCGCTCGCTTGCTCTTGAGCACTTCGGTCATGATCTCAATGGCCTCATCCAGTTTGTTTTGCCTTGCGAGCAAAGCGGCGAGATTATTGTGAGCGATCAACGTGTCTCGATGCTCCATGCCGGTCTTGCGTTGCAATACGCCACAGACGCGACGCATCACTTCGGTCGCTTCTTCAACCTTGCCGCGAGCACTGAGGATTTGTGCCAGCTCGTCCATTGACCGGAGCGTAGCGTCGTGTTCTGGACCTACCGTCGCGGCGTAAAGTTCGACCGCACGACGGCTGTGTGCTTCCGCTTTGGCGTATTCTCCCAAGTCAAGGTACGTTGATGCCAAAGAATTGAGTATGGCCATTTTGACAAACGGTCTCTGTGGAAACTCTGTGTCGATGTTTTTCGAAGCATAGTCCAGAGCAGCGCGCACGGTTGTATCGCGTCCCAATCCATGCGGACTGGCGGCGCGCAGGATTTTGTTCAAGAAGCGGTTGACGGCATCGGTGGTGGCCGCGTCGGCTTTTGCCCGATCGTTGGCCTCGGTCTCGGCCACGCGCACTGCTTCGGTTTGTCGCAGTTGCGTGTCCAGCGCCCGGTTGGTGACGACCAATTCATCCTTCGCGCGGCGTGCCAAATCGCGTTCATGACGAGCATGCAGGAATCCCACCGTGGCGAGCACGAGTCCGGCCACAACAGAAAGCGTGGCAACTGCGGCAGCGGCGACCGAAACGCGATTGCGACGGATGAATTTCGCGAGTCGATAGCCAGTGCTTGGCGGTCCCGCTACAACGGGTTCATCATTCAAGAACCGCTGGATATCCTCCGCCAGAGCCATCGCTGTGTCGTATCGGTCGTTGCGATTCTTTGCCAGTGCGCAGCGTGATCCAATCCAATTCGCCGCGAAGGTGTCGCAGCCAGCGAGTGTTGGGCACCGACGATGCACCTCGTTGGTGTGCCGCACTCGGATCGTTTTCTTGGATCGCTGTGCGGCTTGGCGCCCGCGTATCCGCTTCCCGAATCTGGCGCAAGATTTCGAAGTACGAAGCGTTTTGCAAGTCCTGTTTGGACAACGGTGTATCACCCGTCAGCAGCTCATACAATAGGACGCCCAACGAGTAGACATCAGAGCGTGTGTCAACGTCGGCGTTTCCCGTATCAGCTTGCTCGGGCGACATGTACTGGAATGTGCCCATTACCGTTCCCGCATCGGTTTGCGATTTCTCGCCGATGACACCTTCGCGAATGGCAGTTGCCAGTCCAAAGTCGATAACCTTTGGCACGGGTTGATTGTCGTAGCTGGTTACCAGTACGTTTGATGGCTTTAGGTCACGGTGAATGATTCCCTTCTGATGGGCGTGCTGGACAGCTTGGCAGACTTGTGTGAACAGGTGCAGTCGTTCCCTGATACCGAAAGCGTGTTGATTGCAATAGTCGGTAATTGGAAGTCCATCGACCAGCTCCATCACGAAGTACGGCGTGTTGTCCTCGCTTGTGCCAGCATCGAGCACTCGTGCGACGTTCGGATGATCCATGGCAGCGAGTGCCTGCCGCTCTTGTTGGAACCGTTCGATGATTTTCTTGGAACTGAGATCGCTCTTGACGACTTTGAGCACAACGTGGCGTGAAATGGGCTCGTGTTGCTCGGCAAGGTAGACAGTTCCCATGCCACCTTCGCCGAGGCACTTCTGCAATTGGTAAGGACCGATCTGACTGCCGATCTCAAGACGTATGGTCGGAGTCAATGAAATCTTTGGCGGTGACTTTGGCTCGGAAACACGGGTTGCGTCGAACACGTCGCGGACGACGGTCTGATCCCCCGCAGCCGCAAGGTGGGCGTAGTCGGTCTCCTTGGGGTTGTCACCGCGCTGCTCGCGCAGTTCCAGATCCAGCGCAAGTAGTTCGCGCAAAAGCGCGCCACGCTCAACGCCCATAAACCCGACAAGATACGTTTCAATTGTGGGTCGATCGAGTCCCTCGCTCTCAGCTTCAAATCTCGCGCAAACCGCGTCGATTCGCTGCAACTGCGCAAGAGTAAGGCTGTCGACATCCACTCGACCGTCGTCGGTCATGACTCGATTTCGCTTTCGGCGACATGTGACCAGGTTTTCCGAATCAAAGTGAGTCGGCGTTCCACCGAGCGCTTTGCACATCCCACGCGTGCCGCGATCTCGTCGACCGAATAACCTTCTATCCGTAGGATCGCAATCGTTTTCACCGTCTCGTCCTCAAGCAGGTTCATCAGGTGTTCGCATTCGTCCGAGAATTGGGCTAGTACCTCTGGGGTAGGGGTGCCGTAATCGGGAACGTGTCCGATGCCTGCCGCGTCGGCGGATCGTGCTCCTTCTAGGAATATGGATTCCCCGGCAACTTTCCCGCCACCCCTTTTTTCCCGAAACTCGTGCCGCAAGCGAGCTTGGGCCTTTCGGGCCGTAATGCACAGCAGTAGCCGCCAAAGTTCATCGCGACCGTGCAAGTTCGGGAAGGCACCACGGGCCGACCCCATGCAAAAGCTCCTAAACGCGCTTAACGCAACGTCTTCTTCATCCAAGGCACGCCGCAAATGGCCCGGCAGACGTTGGTTGGCGTAACGCAGGAGACGAGGGAAACAGTATTCCCAAAGGCGCGCGGCGGCGTCTTCATCGCCCTTTTCCAGGGATTCGACCCAGCGAGTGACCGCTTCATCGGACATGGGATTCTCACGCTTTCTGCGCAGTTTCACATCGTCTTGCTGCCCCGCCACGAGAATCGCTGAAAAAAGCTGGCGGTCTTCTCAAGCGAAGGACCATTACAGGTTATCCCCCCAACCCGTGAATTCTAACTCCACCGCCACTCGAACGAAACCTGGAGATCTGCCATGTCACGCCGACGGAGTACTCGCCGCAGCCACCGAACCACTTTGCAAACCAAGTTATCGTTCGAGAAGTTGGATGAGCGTGTTCTACTGGCCGCCGACCTCTCGATCGTGGACGAAGGATTTCAGGGCGAGTATTTCAACGATCTTCAGCGTGTGATCAACACAAACGTCCTCAGTGTTCCCACCCCCTTCATCGGCGATGCCTTAGCGGAGGAGATCGGCAGTTCGTCCGCTTCTTCCCAGTTCGTGGCCGCCGTCGGTCAGAAACTTGAAAGCGTTTCCCTGGACGGTCACGTCACCATTGCGAACGTTAAGTCCCAGGTCAGTAGCGCGCTGGACGTGTCTCCGGACGCTATCACTGTGGCGGGTCGGGATGGAGATCGTGACATCCGTTTCGAGGTCACACTTTCCCAAGTACAGAGCTACCAGCGAGCGGTCGATTTGAACCTCGTCGGCGCCGATCCCGAAATCGAACTTCTTCTGGGTACCGAAGACCAGGTCGATCTTGATCTTAGCTGGGAGTACAAACTGGCGTTTGGAGTTCGTGAGGACAATCAGGGGAACAGTGTCTTCTATTTTGACTCTTCCGCAAGTGACGACTTGTCCCTCGATTATACCGCGAGCATCCGGGACGACTTTGATACAGGCAAAGGACGTGTCGGAGTGTTTGTGGCCGAACTGGGCGCAGGCGACTCGCCTTCGCGGTACGTCGGTTCCTATTCGCTTGACTTGGGGATGAATCAGGATGGCACGCCAACAGTTACGGGTTCGTTGGTCGGTTCTGGAGCCGCGAATTTAGCCATTGACGCGTCGTTCTTTCCGACCTTTTTGCCTCAAGGTTCCGCTGGGTTGATCAACTTGGGTGTGATGGCCGACGGCGTTGTGACGTACGAAACGAATCTGGTATTCGCGGATGGCACGGTCGATGCAACCGCCAACAGAGTGACGGTTGGATTCGAGAACGTGCGATTGGACCTCGGCAAGCTTTACCATGACTTCGTCGACCCGCTGATTACAAACGTTCAGAACAACCTCAAGCCGATCAAGCCCGTGGTCGATTTCCTCACGAAGCCCCTGCCTGTCGTAAGCGATCTGTATGAGCTGGCTGGGCAGGGATCGTTCACGGCGCTAACACTCGCTGGCTATGGGGCCAACCACCCAGTTACGAAGACAATCAACGTCATTGATGCGATTCTTGACTATCGCGGTTTGCCCGGTGCCGAAGGTCAGAGCGAAGAACCACTTTTCAGTTTCGAGGTCTCCAAGCACGGCGTCGATCCGAAGACCGCCGCCGACCGGGCTGAAACGGTACGCGAAAACCTCGAAAAACTCGATCGCGGCGAACTGCGATTAGAACTTGCCGATAAACACAAGAATCCCGAGAAGCATGCGGAGTGGGAAAAAAGCTTGTCGTGGAATGCGAAGTTTGGGGGAAGTATCGACCTGCCTTTCTTAACTCATTTCGAAACACTCGCAGGATTTCTGTTGGGGGATACGTCCAGTGATTTCTTTACGTTTGATATCGCGACCACGTTTTCCATTGACTTCGATGTCTCGGTCCCGATCGTGCCGCTATTGAATCTGGTCCAATTGAACGCCGGCTTCGGCATCCATGGGGCGATCGACTTGGACGGCGGCTATGACGCATTGGGAGTCGATCGCCTTTCGTCCGTCGCGGACTTTTCGTCGGAATCCGCATTGCAGCAAAGCCTGCAGGACAACCAAGAATACCTGATCCACGGATTCTATTTGGATGATCACAATAGTGCTGCTCCAGGAGGGACCGAGAACGGCAAGTACGACAAGCCAGAAGTGACCCTGGGCGTAGAAGTGTCCGGTGGAATCTCTGCTGGTGTGGACTTGGTGCTACTCCAAGCAAAATTCGGCGGCAATGTGGTCTTCGAAGGCAACCTTGAATTTGATCTGAACGACCTGCCGGATCCGAACCACGCGCCATCGGTTTGGCCAACTCCCAGCACACCAATTTGGTCCAACTACGACACACCTAGTGAGTGGAACTATGACGGACGAATTCGAGTGAACGAATTCGCCACCATCTTTGATGCCGACCCCGGCGCCGTGTTCAATTCCAGCGGCAACTTGCAGGTTGGACTCGACGCGACACTCGAGGTGAGTGTCATCGGGATCACGATCATCGATGAGAAATGGGAGCTGTTCCGCGTCAAATTGGTCGACGGAAGTATCTCTCATCCAAACGATGCCAGAATCATTCGTGGCGTGAATCCTCCTCAAATTGGAGTCGTCAACAACGGAGCGCTAAACCTTTTTATGGGCGATACCGCAACGCGTCGAACCAATGCGGAACCGGGCGTCGTCGACGAAAAGTTCTCGATTCAGTCGTTGGGTGATTCCAAAAATGGTGGTGAGACGCTGATGGTCGTGTTTGAGTCAACTTCGGGTGAGAAATACGCGCGTGTGTTCGACGGCGTACAAAAGATTGTCGGTTCGGGTGGGACGGGTAACGACACGATTCGCGTTCTTCCAGGAGTCACTTCGGAAGTGTACTTGTCAGGCGATGCCGGTAACGACATTCTATCGGCCGACGGCAGTGGCCCGGCCGTGCTGCACGGCGGCGACGGAAGCGACACACTACTGGGAGGTGGCGGTGACGATCTTCTTGTCGGCGGAGCCGGCGACGACCATCTCGAGGGCGGCAGCGGCAACGACACGCTTGACGGCGGCGCGGGTCAGGATCAGTTGCTCGGCAACGCCGGCGACGACCATCTTGTCGGCGGCTCGGAAGATGATCAGCTGGATGGTGGTCACGGCGACGACCAACTGCATGGTGGAGCCGGCAACGATACGCTTCGAGGCGGCGAGGGCAACGACGTTGTGTACGGCGACGAGGGTGACGATCGAATCCGTTTCGAGTTCTTTTTACAGGACGCCAACGCGGTCGACGAAATCCACGGAGGTGCAAACTCGGATATTGTCGAGATCTATGGCACCGAAGAGGCTGACGCTTTCTTAATCCAAGAGCTGAGTTCGGGAACGTTTCAGGTCACGAATGGGCAACATTCATCGTTCCGCTTTAGTCTTCCGGAACATCGTCGCGATCGTGATATCGAGGAAATACGCGTCAGCGGGATGGGAGGCGACGACGTGATTCGCGCCGAAGGGAGCTTCAACGTCAATCGGCTCTATCTAAGCGGCGGCGATGGGAACGATACGTTGACCGGCTCCGATACGCGCGATGTATTGTGGGGTGGCCCCGGCGACGACATCCTGGAAGGCGGCGACGGCCAAGACGAAGTGCACGGTGGCGACGGTGCCGACACCCTTTGGGGAGGTGCAGATAGCGACGCCCTCTACGGTGACGACGGTGATGATCGCATCAACGGCGGATCAGGCGCGGATGTGTCATACGGCGGGTCTGGCAATGACATGATTCAAGCCGGCGAAGGGTTTCTTGGTGACTTGATTGATGGCGGCGATGGTGATGACACACTCTATGGCGGTCCCGGGATCGACACGATACGAGGTCAATCGGGCGCTGACCGAATTGACGGCGGTGGATTGGACGATGTTCTGTTTGGCGGCGACGATGATGATCGAATTGTCGGAGGCACGGGACGAGACCTTTTGGACGGTGGCCAAGGACGCGACATGCTATTCGCATTGGATCCTTCGATCAACCCGATGCCGAAATCGGCCTGGGACGCCGCGATCGTGGAACTCATGTTTGCCACGACTTTGGAGGAAGAGGCGGATCAGCTTAACGCGTTACTCGGACATCTTGCTGTAAGCGATTCAAACGACCCGACTGTCGCCGAACAACGCAAAACCTTGAACAATATCTTGTCCACTCGCAAATATCCGACTGCCGACGAGCGCGAAGTCATCGACGCGATCCTGATTGATATGGATCCCACCCAGTCTGACAGCGTAGACCGACTGCTAGGCGGCGACGGTGACGATCACCTGTTCGGAACTCGATACAACGATGTGCTGCATGGTGGAGCGGGAAGCGATGAGGTTCACGGTGAGACGGGCGACGACCAAATCCAATTCGAGTTGTCTGGGGCGGAAGAGGGCGACCTTCGCGACCATACTGACGTCGATCACGTCATTGGAGGTGTCCATTCCGACATTCTCGAAATCCTCGGCACGGAAAGGAACGACTACTTCGTGATTCAGCAGCTAAGCGGTGGAATCATTCAATTGACGAACGGTCGGCAGGAGTCGTTCCAATTCACGTCGCCAAACGCTCAGGGATTCAGCGAGTTGCGGATCTCGGGGCTCGGCGGCGACGATACACTCGAGGCAGTAGGCCACTTTGACATCGGGCTCCGTCTCGATGGTGGTGACGGCAACGACCTGATTATTGGCGGCGACGCAGCAGATTGGCTCGAAGGTGGCGCCGGCGCGGACGCGATCTACGGCGGCGGTGGCGACGATCAGATCGATGGCGGCGCAGATGACGACATTTTGGCGGGAGAGTCGGGCGACGACACCATCGTTGGCGGCACTGGACGCGATATCGTGCAAGGAGGCGAGGACAACGACAAGCTCTTTGCCCAGGATTCCAACGTGCAACTGTTCGCACGAACCACGATCGATGACACTGTGGATACCGATCTGTCGACGGAAATATCCATCTCGAATGCCATTCCAAGTCAGGACCCGGGTCGCAACGTGCTAACATCGCAGCATCCCATTAATCTCCGCTCCGAGTCCCTAAAGTCGGCCGTAGTCGATGAATATCAAACCGTTCGGGTCGATGAACTAGATGGTGGGCCGGGAGACGATCGGTTGCGCGGCAGCGATGACTTTGATCGACTCCGTGGCGGCGATGGAAACGACGTAATCGTTCACTCGCTGGGGAACGACGACGTGGCTGGCGGACGTGGTGATCTTGATCGCTACACCTTCCTGTTCACGGATGACTCGGAGTTTATCGACATCGCCTTGAATAACTCAGGCGACGTTCTTGTCTCACGAAGTCTGACGAAGGCCGAATCAGATCGTTACGTCGTCGGTAAGGCGAACCACCTTGAGATCGAAGTTGTGGGCATCGAAGCCAATGGAGGCGACGATCGAGTTGCGGTCGACTTTGGCAACCAAGCGGTTATGCAAGTCCATATCGATGGCGGTGCTGGCAACGACACGTTTGATGTTTCGTTGTTGCCGCACAATGCGGTCTTGTGGGGGGGAGCCGGATTTGACAAGGTGATACAAACCGCCCAACCAGGTAGCCAACCGACGCGGATGGTGCTGACCGACACGCGGCTCGAGGCGGGTCAGGTTCGTGAGTTAAAAGACATCGAATCCGCTGACTTGACGGGCAACGCCGGCGACAACATTCTGGACGCACGTCAGTTTTCCGGGAGCGTGAAACTATCCGGTGAAGCGGGAAACGATCAGCTCTGGGGATCACGTGGCGACGATATCCTTGACGGTGGAACGGGCTTCGATCTCGTTGGTGCCGATGGCAACGTGAACTTTACGCTGAACGACAGACGCCTATACGGTATGGGAATCGACGTTATACGCCAATTTGAACGAGCTGAGATCATTGGGGGTTCCGGTGACAATGTGATTGATGCACGCAACTTTTCGGGGGGCGTCATCATACGGGGTGGCTCTGGAAATGACACGTTGTACGGTACGAACTACGCCGACACCATCTATGGCGAAAACGGACTCGACCGAATCTATGGCGAGGATGGTAACGACACGCTGGAAGGTGGTAATGACGCGGACGTCATCTACGGCGGCAACGGACTCGACACGCTGCGAGGTGGAAATGGAAACGATCTGATATACGGCGGAGCCCACGATGACCGACTCTACGGCGACGACGGCAACGACACCCTGCAAGGCGACGACGGCAACGATACCTTGATCGGAGGTAATCACAATGATGTGTTGTACGGCGGCACCGGCGGTGACAGTCTATATGGAGCCGGTGGCAACGATCGCCTGTACGGCGAAAGCGGCGATGATTACTTAGATGGAGGCCGCGATGGCATCCGCGACGAAATCGACGGAGGTTCCGGCAGCGATCTTGCAGTGCAGTATCGCCGTTGGATCGGCTGGTGGATCTTCGGCAGCTGGGAGTATCAGGAGTCGCATCACTCGATCGAGTCAACCACAAACGCCTCTTGGTAGTCATCTGTCCTAGGTTGTCAGAGCGCGAGAAAGCAGGCATCCGTTGCTATTGATGTCTGCGCGGCCAAAGGGCAAAACAGCGGTTGCCCAGCCGTCAAACGCCGGCGAAGTTTTTTGATCCGATCGGGTTCCTAAATAGATAAACGGGGTTGGCAAACTTGCGTTGTGAAGGGAAACTGTCGGAGAATCTGCGTGGCTTCGATAGGATCGATTCCTAAGCGCGGACGCCACAAGTCGCCTACGTGATAATGAGAGCCTGAGGTATCTGAGTGAATAATTGCTTTGTCTACAACCTTCAACGCGAATGGCCACAACTAAGTTGGGTAGCGTGTTGCCGGGCGTCGTGCGGCACGATAGAGATCATTCATGGAGACGGTGTGGAAACTTCGGGGAACTGGTTTGGTGAAATCATTTGGGACGGGGATTATCTGGAGGCGGGATTCGACCTAACGGACATTGTCGCCGGATCCGGAGCGCGTATGCGGGATGGCCATGTCGACTTCGTCAGTTCTGGTTCCACGGTGGATCGATTGGTTGTACTTAGGCGATCCCCGAATGAACTTTGGATTTCCAACTCCCTCCCTGCCTTGTTGTCGACATGCTCGATTTCGTTGCGGGGTGAGCTATCCGCAGTACATTCCAGAAATTCTCAGCTTGGTAAAGGGGATCCGAAAATGCTGTCAACACTTGGAGACGACGTCGGAACCTGTCGAACTCGTCTATTTTGACAACTATCGATGGGATGGACGCCAGGGAGTGCGGATTGAGAAGCCGTTTCCCAAGCGAGATTTTCGGACATTCGAGGGCTACGAGGACTTTTTGAGGACGAGCTTGGAGCGATTAAGTAAGAATCTTCACGATAGCCGTCGCACTCATCCCTTTTCGCTGATCACGACGATTTCCTCAGGATATGATTCGCCCACGATCGCGGCGCTTGCACGCGACTATGGTTGCGGTACAGCGATAACATTTGCGCAGGCTCGCGACGGCACTGAAGATTCAGGAGTCGAGATTGGTCGGCGCCTTGGGTTGGTGACCAAGAGTGTGGAGAGTAACACATGGCAGCAGCTACCTCCGTGCGAAGCTCCGTTTTATGGAGCGGCGGGGTTTATGGGCGAAATCGTCTATACCGGCCACGCCGACTCACTTCGCGGTGCCGTTGTGTTGACAGGGTATCATGGCGATGGAATCTGGGGACTGCGATCAAGATATGAAGGGAGCGATATCGTTCGAGGTGACTGTAGCGGACTGGCCCTTTCCGAATACCGATTGTCTCAGGGGTTTGTCCATTGCCCAGTACCATTTTTCGGAGCCCGACAGATTGACGACATTCACGCTATAGCCTGCCAACCAGAAATGAATCCCTGGAGTCTGCCAGGCACCGCATACAACCGACCAATCTGTCGGCGCATTGTCGAATCCGCTGGGATACCTCGCGACCTATTTGGCGTAGAGAAAAAGGCTGTGGGGTTGTCGCGGTTTTACCTCTCCGACGCATCACGTGCTTCATACATGCGGTTCTTGCGGGAGCACCAACAGGAATGGGTCGTTAAGGGGCGGCTACCCCCCATTCGCAGCAAATCGTTCGACTATTCAGTGGATATGGCTCACCGAAGTGCCTATGGCTCATGCCTCGCTCTGGTTCGCCTCAAACGCCGCATGCAGGAAGCCAGGGCCTCCACTGCTTCCACAAACAACCAAATGCCAACCATTCTGAGGCATGAGCCCAAAAGAACTTTTACAAAGCGAGTTCAGGAATTCTTGTTTCAGCCTAGAAATCTACATCGATACGTCGTGCCTTGGGCTATTGAAGAATGCAAGCGACGATACGCTACTCAGGAGCGTTGGCAAAGCATAATGCGATCAGATTCACAATTAATGTGGATAGGCGGTCGGCAGTCTCGTTCTTAAGCCATTGCTACTCCGGTGCCATCGCTTCCTAAGCAGCTAAGCAGACCGGACAAAGCAACGTCGCGCGGTGGCCACTACCAGCATGGCCGATAGGACGATTGTACGTGCAATCGGCTCAGGCACACTCGTTCCGACAATGGATGTCTCATATCTTCCTTCGGCCATCGCAAGAATCAGATCACTGACGTCGAATTCGCCGTCTCCATTCCAGTCACCCGTGCCCCAACTGGCGTTGCCCTCGACACGATCTTCAAAATGCCCTGTGCGCAACACAGCAATTAAGTCGGAGCTATCGAAGACACCGTCCAAATTGGCATCGCCAAAACTCGTCTTGAAAAGTGCCGTCACGATGTAACGTCGATCAGCTAGGTCAACGGTCAAATCATTGTTCATGTCGTAGCGGCCGAAGTAGGTTGACGTCATCATTCGCTGCGTCATCAGGTCCAAATCTTTCACAGTCAATAGGCCATCCGTATCGAAGTCGCCGAGCAGCGGTTCGGCAACGGCCTGCCGAGGGTGAGTTAGATTGACGTACTGCGTATAATAGAAGCTGGACGAATACCCCAAGCTATCGGCCGCATCGACAAGGAGCGGCTCCTGGTAGTAATCGGCAGCCCGTCTGAGGAGTTCAAAGTAATATAGAGGTTCGACCTTGAATGGGTCGCCTGGAAACTTGTCCCATTCCTTTTCGAGCGTCAAATAGGGAAGCAGGAACTCCAGGGCGTCGCGCAATCCACGGCCGTCATCCGTTTTATAGTCAAAGATGTCGACCGTGCCGTCAACTTTGCGTGCAACGGCGGCGAGGTCAAATGATCGCCCAAGGTTGTACCAATGATATTGCAGATTGTTAGCGCGCTTCATTTCCAGGACGTTCGAACCGTCCAAGCCGAGCTGTCCCGGCATGCGCTGATAGGCAAAATGTTCTGCGCTTTCCGCTACGCCGTCGGCATCTCCGACATAGAGAGAAAACATAGCCATCAGGAAATCGTAGTTCGTACCATGATTTGATGGCTCTTTGAACTGGATCTCTCCACGACGCGAAGTCTTGGCCCAGTCGAGGAACTGTGTGGTCCACGCCTTTAGTCCTGCCTCATCTTGTGCAGTCCATGAGCTTGAGCCTTCTAGAATTGACGCGGAATCGTAAATGGCGGGCATGCAGTTACCGAATCCGGCGACGTCAAAGGATCGACTTCTTTCAGGAATGATCATTGCATATTCGTTGCTCGGTTGCATATAAGTATCTTCATCCAGAAACCATACCCTCAGCAATTCTGCCGCCCTTGCTGCGTACTTCTCGTCTTCCGTGAAGAAATATGCGAGGGATAGATTTTCACTCGCCCGGCGCAACTCGCATAGGCTCGTGCCGTCGACGTTGTTCGCTTTGTTGACGAAGCCATCGCGTGAGATCCAAGGGAGGCCGTCGGGCGTGTCTGGATTCGGCCACCAATAGGCGCCATAGCTGACATACGTATGCGGGTTTCCATCCGGGGCCACGACGTCGGAGTACACTACCGAATATGGACCGGCGTTGAGCTTAGCATTGGCATTCACTATCAGGCGTTGAACCTCACTCACGATCACGCGGTCGCCGTTTCGCCAAAGATCTTTCGCAAGATTCAAGTTGTCGAGATCCATCCAGACAGTACGCGAAACACCACCTTCTGCGGCGTCGATGCGATGGCAGCCGAGGGCGATATATATTACATACATGGCAACTAGCGGCAGCAAAATACGCGCGGCCACCGAAAAAATCGCATCTGTTGTGTCCTAAAAATGTTGTCACGTTTCCGTGGGATCATACCCATATTTCGTGTGTGAGACCTTGAGGTTCCCGTTGCAGGGCAGATTCAAACTCCGGAAACATCGGTATCCAGCTTGTCGTCATTATCAAGAATTCATGCCGTGTGTACAGTAAATTGAAATGCTTTTTGTCGCTGCTGCCAAGCGATGATCGGTTCCGGACCGGGCTCCGTGATTGCGGTCCGTACCAAACTCTGAACGCGAAACTCTGAGCGCGGCGTGACCATCAAAAGACGTACCCGCCGAGACACGGACGGGGGAGGGCGGTGAATCCTGCGGTTTTGGATCGCAGGATTGTTCGGGCCATTCGCGACCCGCCGATGGGAGGTCAGGTGGCTCGCCGCCGACCTCGCCTTCCTGGTCGTAACCTGCGGCCTTAGTCACCGCAGCGACAACACTCGATTCGGCCCTCCAGCACGTCCGCGCCCAGCCGGGTATTGCGCCCCACGAACGATCCGGTAATCCGATCGCCGCGATATCGCATGAGGGCAAAGCCATAGAGGCGTACGGCGTCGCTCTGGAAGTGATATTGACTGGCCAGGTAATTACCGGATTCCATTGAATGGCCCATGATATGGCAGTGTAACGGAAGGACGGACGAGGCAGAGCCGTTCTTGTGTTCAAGAGTCCACTCGGCCCAAAAGCCCGCGTCCGTCTGTTTGATGGTAACGGCATACTTGTTTGACCAGCCTGCTACTTCCGCCTCGTCCCCAGTCAGCCACACGCGCGCTTGCCAACGGCCGGAAATGTCTAGCACGCGGCCCGTATCGACGGGGCCTTTCGGATGACATCCAAAGAATTCGAGGCCGAAGGCCAGCGAGTTCGTGGGTCTCGTGCCGTTGGGCATCTTCAAGCGAAGTTCCTGCGTCTCGACATTCAAGCATTTGCTGACCCGCGCCAGCATCTTTTCGGCAGCTCGCCAAGGAGCATGGGTTGTGGATCCCAAGTAGTTTCGAATCGTTTGGCCGGATAGGCCGGTTCGCTTTGCTAACTCAAGTTCTTCTATGCCTCGCTCATGCAACAAGCGAAAAAGCATATCTCCATCGACGAAAATCGTTCTTGATTCTGTGTTATTTGCCATCGTTTCACACCGTCCTGGTGATCAATTTCGCCATGCAACGACAGGGAAAAGATAACTTAACCGCATGGCTCGTCGTTCTTGAGATTCGACGTAGTGATAGCGCTGAATCGCGCCGCAAAGTGAATGGGGAGGGCAGGTCACACGGGAGATGGTCAGTCGACTGCCGACACGGACGTGCTCGATAGCCTGGTTGACCTCCGGCGTATCTCCGGCTGCATATTATAGCAACCGCAGGATCGACACGCTTCGTTCCAGAAAATTCGCATCGGATTCATCGCCGTCGATGGGTGTGCCGCGCCTCTTCACGACGAGGGGGCCGCGGCGAACTGGCGTAAACTCCGCCAAAATGATTTCGTTTGCTGCGTTCAATGTACTGCGTGGGGCGAACAAAATAGTCAAGTCAATTGCCGCCAATTTGCGCCCATTTGGGTTCTCGTTTGCCGGGCGGTGCGGGCCGTTGTAACGTTAGCCAAGTCGAGTCGGAAAGGCCCTTGTTGTCGAGTGTGACACTCGTTCCTTGTGCCGTTCGGTCCGACATTCTCGAGTGTTGTCGAGCGATTTCGAAGCAACGGAGCTGCCGTGATGTCGAGTGCGTTTCAGGGACGATCATCCGTGGATGTCACGCTGACCCTTTCGTGCGGGGAACAGAGTCACGACGTGGCGATCGAGGTCACGGCATGGGGGAGCGTTCGCACCTTATTCAACCCTTGCGATTGCCTACCGCAGGCGGCGTTAAATCTATCGAAGAGTGATTGTGTCCGCCAGCTCGCCACGGTCGCCAGGCAAGCTTCTGGCTTGATGCAGGATCTGTGGCTTGACGACGACGCCTTCCTGGAAAGTTCGCTGGCGGTCGAAAACGACCTGGATGCCCTTGTCCTTGAATTCGCTGCGTATGTGCGCGAAAACAAGAACGCAATTGCCGCGTCGATCCTCGCAAACACGGGATCGCAAGTCGCGGAAGATGCACTTCTCAGTCATGTTCCGCCTGACGCGGAAGATCGTCAGTGGGCGACATTGGTTTGCGCGTTGACGATGGAAAACGAAGTGCTGCGAAGCCATGCTCGAACGCTCATGGGCGTCGCCACAGACTGGTCTGCCGGACTGCGTGTGCCCTTGCTGTTGTGTACGAGTGATGCGCCCATCTCCGTTCGCTTGGACTTAATCGAGCGATGTATTTTCGACCAGTGCGTTTCGGATTCCCATCGCAGTATGTTGATTCGGGAACTTGGCGCCGTCGGTGATTTACATCACGGCATGACTCTCGTGAAATTGCTCAGACAGCAACATCATGTTGGGTCCCTCATGTCGACATCGGTCGATGCGCTGCAACAGATCATTTTTCGAACGGCCGACGATCCACAGCCAACGGCCAACCTCACCGATCTACTGGGCCAATTACTAGGCTTGGCCCGTCGTTGGAAACTGGTCGCTGAGATGCTTGCTACGTGCTCCGACTACGTATTCGACGAGCTGCTGGAGATTGCCCGCTGTGCCGACGATCTTCGCGTTCGTGGCATGGCGGTTCGTACGCTGAGCCTGCTGCCGTGCCGCTCGCCGGGCCGGCATTGATCCGCCTCATGCGCGACTATCCCGAGGCTTGGGGGTTTTCGGAATACGTTACGACGGCAATATGGTCGCTGGGCCCTCGATTGACTCCGCGCGATCAGGCCTCTTTGGAGTTTCTAAATCAACTGGTGGAAAACGCCGACTCCGAACTCGTACTATTCGCCTTTGATATGTTGGGGAAGCTCGGACGTGCGGTTGCCGTAGACGTCATCCTGCGCCGCATCGGCCGGATTCAATCGGAAGGTATTCGCATCGCCGGAATCGAGACCATCGGCCGCGTTGGTGATCACCGTGTGCTCGGACGACTGATGGACCTATTCGACGCCACTGACGACGATTCGATGCGCACCATCATCGGTGATTCTGTAGCGTCGATATTGAATCGTGTCACTTGTGACGAAGTGCACTCCTGCGTTTTACAGCGAACGTTGCACTCAGGAAACTTCGCCGTCTTGTCTGCCAGTGCTCGGTTGCTGTCGGAGCATTCGTCGTCGCAAGCGACGGACGTGCTAACGCGATCGCTGCAGGACGATCTGGATTTTGATCGAATCTCTCAGGTCTTGGCGGGCTGCGGGAGCGAGATGATTGGCGCGCGTGCAAACCGGTGATCCAGTTCCTTGAGGATTGCCCCGACGAACTGTTGGAGCCCGCATTGGCGACCGCCGTCGGTCTGTTGGCGACGTCCGCGCGTCAGCCCAGAATTGACGCCGACCTGTTTGGACTTGCCTTGGCTTCCGCGCAAATCCCCTTGCGCGAGGCAGCTCGCCGGCTCAACGCGCCGGCACAACTTCGAGCGGTGCGGGCACTGGGAGCCATCGGTCATCCCGGCGGGCTTGCCGCGATACAGCATGCATGCCGCGATTCCGATGCGTCCGTTCGTCGTGCCGCGATGGAAGTTGTCGCGCCGAGTGCCAACCCGTTAGCGACGACTCGGAACGTCTGCGATTCGTTTCTTTCCCGAAGTGAGTTTACTAATTTACAGGAGACGTGTTATGCCGGGAGTGGTTGCGGCTGGGGCCCACGAATTGTTGATCGCCATTCAAACCCCAATGCGCCGTGAGTACATCGGTGTGCCGGTGTTGCTGTGGGGCAACCCTGGGCAAGGCAAAACGAGCTTCATCGAGTCGTTAGCCAACGAGGGATTTCCCGTATTCACGCTGATCGCGTCGATTCACGACCCGACAGATTTCGGAGGTTTGCCGATTCACGTTAAGGGCTGCGTTCGTATGGTGCCACCTGAGTGGGCCGTGATGTTCGAGAAGACAAAGCAGGGCATTTTGTCACTCGACGAGCTAACGACGGCGACTCCGGCCGTGCAGGCGGCGCTGCTACGTGTCGTACTGGAACGACGTGTCGGCGTGCAGCCGTTGCCACCTCAGGTGCGCATTCTAGCCGCGGCAAATCCACCCGACACGATTATCGGTGGCTGGGACTTGTCGCCTCCGTTGGCGAATCGTTTTGTCCATCTCAAATGGGAATTGCCAGGAGCGGCATTTGCCCAAGCGTTGTGTGAGGGATTCACGGCGCCGCAGTTGCCAGTCATCGATCCGATACTTCATCAGGAAGCGGTCGAGTCCTGGAGCGTGACGGTGGCCGCCTTCCTGAAACGCGACCCTACGTCGCTCAATACCCAACAGGCTGACGGGGAATACGCGTTTGCCACGCCGCGCACTTCGCGCGATTTTGGCATCAATTTGATGGCCTCATGCGAAATTCTACGATTGGCCCCACGGCCCGGAGGACGCGGCAGTCGTGTCTTTTACAACCTACTAGAAGGTTCGGTCGGCAGTGGAGCGGCCAAGGCGTTTGTCGGGTTCCTCAAGAACCTGCAGTTGCCGGATCCTGACAAAGTCTTGGACGGCAAAGAAACTGTCGACGTCGAAAACCTGAAGGACGACGAACTGCACGTTTTGTTCAGTTCGCTGGCCAATCGACTACTACAGCGTCGAACGGCTAAGAAGAGCGAAATCTTGGAGCCAACCCTCGTGACGCTGGAGCTGGCCAAGCAAATCAATGCTCGAGGACGAGTGGACACCGTGTTCGCTCCCATGCGACAGCTTGCGCTGGGACACACTCTGCAGGCTGCGGCGAAGATCGCCTTTCAGCAAGATCGTTTGCCCGAGTTTCAGCGGCAGGTCCAAGACGTGTTCGACAACTCACCGCTGGCCGAATACGTTCGCGTGCTCACGAAAACAGTAGGAGACGACGATGCAGTGGACCACTCCTGAACAAGTCGTGGCGCATGGCCCGCGCCTTTGCCGCCGAGCAGGTCTCTTGGTTTGCACCGGCGCTGTTCGCAACGCGATTGGTCGTAAGCGAACAGTGCCCGTCCCTGGCAGCGGTCGATGAAGGGATGCGAGTCTATTTCAATCCGCTGTTCGTCGCCGAATTGATGGCGCATACAGCTCCAGATGAAACACTCGCTCAGTTGGGCTGGGTCTGGGTGCACGAAATCAGCCACGTGCTGCGTGATCATGCGGACCGAGCCCGAGGTTTGAACGCTCAGCCACTTCGCTGGAACGTGGCCGCCGATTGCGAGATTAACGATGCCGTCCAGTGGGGTGAATTGAAACCACCCCAACGCTTTCCGCCGGTGATCCCTCGTCATTTTCAATTACCGTCAGAGCAATTGGCTGAGGTTTACTATGGCAGCGAGGCGCTGGCGGGAGTGCAACTGGGGCAGTCGCAGGGTGCGGGAAGGGAAGTGAACGACGAGGGAAGCGGTGTGCATGGTCAGACGCGACCTTGGGAACTCGATGTGACGGACCGTACCTCGCCCGCGGTGTCGCCACTTGAGCAGAAGGCATTGCGTAGCGAACTGGCTGAGGCCATTGAAAGAATGAGCGGCCGCGGAGACATGCCTGGAGGATGGATCCGCTGGGCCTGCGACGTGCTGCATCCCCGCGTCAACTGGCGCGAGCAGCTACGACGCAGAGTCAAGGGCGCTCTGGCCGATTCGGTGGGAGCTCGCGCCGATTATCGTTTGGATCGTCCGCACCGCCGCAGCGAGGCGTATGCTCCCATCTTGCGGCCGACCCTTGCCGCCGAAGGTCAACCGCGCGTGGCCTGCGTTGTCGATACCTCCGGCTCGATGTCGTCCACAGAACTGACTCGTGCCTTCAGTGAGGTCGCCGGTGTGCTGGATGCTCTGAGGACTCCGGTAACACTCATTCCTTGCGACGCGGTGGCGTACGACGCCATTGAAGTACTGAAGAAATCGGATCTTGCTTCGCTTGCCAATTGCCTAGCAGGCGGGGGCGGAACGGACATGGTGGCCGGCATCGAAGCCGCACTCGCACTTAAACCACCGCCAGACGCCGTTATCGTGCTGACCGATGGCTTCACACCTTATCCGACGAAGCGATGCCGGATCCCTGTGATCTACGGCATCTTCGACCTGGGGATGGGAGGCGTCCCCAAACCGCCGTCTCCACCGTGGCATGAACGGGATGTGATCGTGATTCAGCCGATACGTGGGTGAAAGCGGAAGATTGGGCGCTTACCCTAGGAGTCGGTCGAATCGCCGACCGTCCAATGCATTCTGTCCAATGCATTCTGCAGTCTCTCGCGAACTTCCAGCGCACGCGGTTCATCGTCATCTCGATCCGATGTTGTCCTTATCTGTCAGCTTGCCCCAGAATTCTCGCAAAGCTGAGGTGGCGATCATACTCGCGGGACTTCACATCCCGTTGGGTTTGAAACGGAGCGCTTTGCGGTAGAATACTAGCGTGGTTTTTGACAGAAGTGCCGTCCGTCCCATCAGCTTGTGCTCCGAAATCTTGACGGAGCCAAGTGGCAATGCGATATGGCCATTTAGGAAAGTAGTTGACATGCCAAAAGGCCAAAAGAGATGGCTGGCAAGCTTTTGGGCCTTGACGGTTGTGGTCCATTTCGTTGTTGTTATGGTCACCAAGGCCGAGGAACCGGAAGACATTGTTTTTTATGACGACTACAACAAAGCGATTCAAGAAGCCAAGCTGACGCAAAAGCCCATCTTTCTAGAATTTCGCTGCGCTCCGTGAGTGAACGGCCGCGCCTTTGACGCACAGGTTGTGCTGTCACCACCAGATTCGAAACGTGGCAAACTCCTTCAGCAGTATGTTTGTGCGCGAATCACCAGGATGGATGGTATTGACATCGGCTTGTTTGATTTTGACCGGCACAACGCCCTGTACTATTTCATTATGAATGCCAACGAGCAGATTTATATGCGATACGGCGGCCGGGACGCGGAATCCGCCACGACGTATTTGAATTTGCGTAGTCTGGAGCTGGCGTTGGACGAGGGGCTCAGGTTGCATGCACGTGGAGACGTTCCACAGGTTGAGCGTCCCAAGCCCCTGTACGCGACGGAAATACCTCTGCTTAGGAAGCGCACGTCATGGAGGGGAGAATGCGTCGAATGCCATCTGATTGCTGACTACCAAAATATCCATCGTGAATTAGATGGCAGTCTCGATCTGTGCGCGATATGTATCGATCACCGGACATCAAAACAATTGGCATCTATCTGAATGTCCCTTCCGGGCTGCTGATCGAGGAGGCCGAGGGGCCGGCGGCCGACGCCGGGTTACAGGCGGGCGACAGAATCACACATATCAACGATGTCCGTGTACGCACCTTTGGTGACTTGCAGTATTACTACGACAAAGTACCTCGTGATGCACGTCACATTGCTCTCGGCATTCTTCGCGACGAAATGCCTCGAACGCTCAAAGTCGAATTACCCGAGCGTTGGTGGGTTACCGACCTTGGCTATCGACACTGGACAGTTGAACCTCTCGTGTTTTTCAGGACTCAGCCGTTGAGTCCTGAACGAAAGTCCGAGTTGGGTTTTCCCGTCGATGGCTTCGCTGGAGAAGTTACCAACAAGGAAGGGTTTCACAAGTTTGCCACTCCGCCCATAAAACGTGGCGACGTGATTTACGGTGTCGAAAGTGTCTTCAAAGACACACTGGCAAACACCCCCGAACTCCACATTAAACTGCGACATCGCGCCGGAAATGCACTGAAGATCCATGTGCTGCGCGACGAAGAGCGGTTTATTTCCGAGCTCCATACTGAGCGACAGAATTTTAGAAAGATTGAGCCATGATCGTCGGCCTGCTTTGTTCGCTGCTATTCGTCGCTTTGTCGAATGACGAGTCTGCGTGGTCGAAAGAAGTTATCGTTCGGCAGGGACAGGATCCCGTTGTGCGCTTTCAAGCACGACTAGAGCATGACTACTTAATCGTAAAGGCGACGCACATAGGTGGCTGGCATACCTACGCAATGGACAACGAGTTGCGGGCCGCGACGGCGCTGAAAGGAAAAAAGTCCTTAGGGATCGAACAGGCACTCGAAGTTCGCGTCGAAAGTGGATTGGAGTTGGATGGCTTGTGGCTGCAAACCGAGCCAAGTGACTTCTCGAAGCCGGAACTTCGCTGGTATACGTATGGTTTCGATCAAACGGCCTTGTTCGCATGTCGCGTGAAGAAGGTCACGTCAGATCAGGCGATTCTGCGCGTTCGAGGGCAAGCATGTAGCGGTGACACGTGTTGCCAAGTCGATGTTGTCCTGAAAATTCAGGCGACAAACCACCGTGATGACACGCCGACGCAGCTTCAAACAGACCAATTCAAAGCGATGTTGAAACGCTTGGTTCCCGTTATGACACCGCACACCGAAGCAAACACTCAGAAATCAAAGTCCTAAATCGATCCACAGAACGACAATCATGAATCGTCGTCGCGATTCTGAAGGCGACGGATTTCATCTTGAAGACGTAAGTGAACCAAGACACGACGTTGCAGCGTGTTACCATAGTTTGCCAAAATTATTATTCGGCCCATCGTGATCCATTCGATGACTGAACGCAAGCCACAAGCTGCCTACAAGTCAAGTACGGAGCCTCAAGTGCGTCAGGCCATAGAGGCTCTCAACGAACGCATCCGACGTGCCAACTTTGCAGCGACATGGGGACCTTCCACGACGACCATGCCTCTCGAGATTGACCGTGTAATATCCGAATGGCGCAGCCGACGAGGTCTTCTGTTGAATGATTAGGGAACGGCCTACAATGCCACTGCTCATCTCGGCACGATGTATCAACGCGGTTTTTAGCCACAAAGCAACATCCCACGACTGCCGCATCGACCATGACCGCCCAGAGGGCATTCAGGAAGCTATCGTGATGATATCCTGCGCGAGCATGCATCAGTGTCATGGTTGTAGAAAGGATAGGCTTACGCGCAAAGAGGTGGAGTTGCCCTTTGTCGATGTTGTACGCAAGCCGACGCTGATTCCAAAAATCGGTGACGTACGCACTAATCTGATTCTTACCCGACCGGAATGCACCGTACGCCTTGGCATCGATTCCTGCGATATCGAGCATTTGTGCCGCGATTGCTCTAGGTACGTCGCCCGTAGAAGGAACAGAGATCGAACATGGCCACGACTGCACTTTCGTCCAGTTAGGACCTGAAAGATTGTACAGATCATCCGGCGCATGGAACCATTCTTTGTGATTGAACGCAATGGCCGTGATGGCGTACATAATGAACCATGGGGTGCAAGATCAGACCCCAATACAAGTGAAGACGACGTACGATCAATGGAAATGATTTCATACGCTTACGCTCACAGCAGGAATAACAACACTGCAAACAGTGCCGACCCACAGAATAGACACGCACTTCCGAGTTGGCGCGCACGAGTCATCTCAAGCCTCAACTGGTTCGCATTGCGATCGACCGTGACGCGATAGGAACCGATCGGACGCTGACGCTCAATCGTCAAGACCCCCGATTTTGCATCGCTTCGAATGGAATGGGCTCCGGCGATCCCGAGGTCCGAAAGGACTTGCTCTGCTACTGCGTCGAGTGGCGCACCATCGCCTGGCGGCACATCGTAATGTCCTTCGCGGACCAATGTAAAGTCTGGGGAGACGCGATGTTTCTGGCCCGTCAAGAGTTCCCGATGGTGCATTACCAAAGTGCTCAACTCGTACATCGTAATCCACGGTGTCAGGAACAGCGCGACGAGAAGGTGAGTTCGACGCACTAGCTTCGACACTGGCCATCGATGGCGAGGTCGAGACGCCTGTTGTTGCGGTGAAGTCATGAGGGTCGGGATTCGCAAAAAGGCTTTGGAGGCGGCCCGTCGTACGCCAATGAAAGTGACTCTATGGTCGCCGCCACGCCGAAAGACGAAAGTTCAACGATGTGGTCATGACGAACTGCCTTGGAACACGAGCATAAATCGACTGCTGAAGGTCCTGCGGTTGATGCTGATGGAACGGTATTCTATTCGGACATTCGAGGCAACCGCATACTGAAAATGTCTCACGACGGCCGGATTTCCGTGTTTCGATACCCAAGCGGACGTACAAACGGTCAAGTATTCGACCAGCAAGGACGGCGTTGGCATTGTGAAGGCAACGAATTCGGTGGAGATGGAATTTGGCGAGTGGCTCGCACGGGTTTTACGAAATCAGACCAACCCGAAATCATCACCGAAGCCTATGAGGGCCAGAGATACAAATCACCAAACGACAATTGTATCGAGGCGAAAGACGGAAAAACGCTATACATATCTGCCGGTCGGACGTTGTTCCAAGTTCGCGTTCGAATTCACGGATAAGTCGTACTTCCGCAATGGAAGTAATAGGACTCGTAGCGATTCGGTACAATCGGTGGCTGATGTCCCTTCAGTTGGGACCGTGCGCTGCGCGGATCTTGGACGTTGGGCGTGCCGATCAACCGAGATAAGCCATGAACAACCTACTTCGCCTCGCTCTTGGTATTACCTTCTCGCTGGCTCCGGCGGTCGTATCGGCGCGAGTTCACGCTCCACGAGTCGTGTCACCCCACAACGCTGATGCGTACAGTATGAAAACGTTCAGCGAGTTCCATCGGTGGAATGATTTGGTCGCCGACGAGCGGGCATGGGAAGTCTATCAGTATTTGTCAGACGTTCGCACCGGCGTATTTCACATGAATGAGGTCCTAGAAGGTAACGAGTCATTTGCCGAGTACGCTACAGTGCGTGATCCCGTTAAAATTATCAATGTGTACGGCTACGGCTACTGTGGCATCTTCGGCCCAATGATGGCAGGCGTGTGTCAAGGCGTTGCATTGGGCCCGGCACGATCTCTGATTCTGAATGACTGGCATCATGTCGCGTCGGAAGTGTTTTACAACCACCGATGGCACTACCTTGATGTCGACGTCCGTGCGGTTTTTCGGCAACCGGACGGCGTGTTGGCTTCCTTTGACGACGCAAGAAAGAATGCCAGCTTGTGGACCGGACGGGGTCCTCGCTTTTTCCCTAACGATGATCTGAAGCAAACTCGTAAGACCTACGAGACGACGCCTTACTACTACCATTACGGATTCCATCAGAGCGGTCACACAATGGATTACGTACTGCGACAAGGGGAATCCTTCACGCGTTGGTGGACGCCTCAGGACGGCCGCTGGCATCATCTGCCCGTCTATCACGAAAGCGCATTCATGCGGCGTCTTATTGAATCGCCACCTCGCGGGCCGGCACCAAACCATCGCGACTTCACCGTGCATAACTACGGTAACGGCCGTTTCGTCTACCATCCAAATCTGACATCGCGATCCTCTGATTTTGCCGACGGCATTTACGATTATGAGAATGTCGTCCCGGCCACGGACGGGCTCATCCTAGAATCACCGGGTCCAGGATATGTCACTTTCGAGATGCATACGCCATACATTATCGTTCCTAAAGTGAATCGCCTGGAAACAAGGGACGACGATCGTGAGGCGTCGGTCGTGGAGATCGACGCAACCGATTCCAGCATGTCCATCTCACGAGACAATGGTCGCTCCTGGTTGGCGGTCGGCGATGGTTCTGCTACTGGACGATACGATCTGACTCGCCATGTTGCCGGCACTTACGGCTATTTGTTGCGAGTCGAATTGAATCGGCGAAATGCCCACGTCAAAAACCTACAGATTACTACTTGGGTCCAGGTCGCTCCGGCAGCGCTTCCGTCTATACGATCGGGCCAGAATGTAATGGAGTTGCGATTGAACGACCACCACGGCCTGCCGAGTCAAGTCGTGACAATGTGCTCGGACACGAGCAATCCGCAGCATCTGCGCAGGCAAGTCGTTGATATGCCCAGCGACTACGATCCGCAACGCGATACGGAGCGGGTTCGTGGCCAACTTGTTGCCCACGTCATTTCACCACCCCGCACGCGGATCGCATGGTTCACTGCCGAAGGCAGCTTTCGTACTCACCAGCGCGCGGCCGCAAGTGAGACTCGAAACGCAATCGCCTACGCAGTCGACAAACCGGTTGATTGGAATGAGATTTATCGCGCGAACGTGCCCACTGACATGGGACACTGGCACTACAACGCCGCCCGCGAAATAGAACTCGCACATCCGACCAAGAACCTCTTTGTCCGATATCTGGGTGATCCGGCCGTGAATAACTTCCGCATTTACGCCCACTGCGTTGAAGATAGCCCGAGGCCCAAAAGTCCGGTGGTGATTACCCACGCATGGACTGATCGAAATGGGCGACAGGTCCGGCAGGTTAAACTCGACCGCGCAGGGCCATACGTAATCGAAGCAGGCGCGGACCCGGTGGATGAATCGATAGAGATCGCAGTGGCGTCGGATGACCCAACTGCTACACCTTATTGACAAGGGCGCCGTGAGAGAGCCAGGACGACCAGCGGAAGTATGGGATTCGTACAATCCACGTCACCATGACAAGGCCAGTATCCGCGCTGCGGGCAATAGCAGGAGATTGCGATGATGAACTGGAGCTCGACGCTAAGGTGCTTCGCTCGCTGGGCAATAACTCTGCTGGCGTGTTTCAGTACGAGGGTTGACGTTAGGCCGTGTCTTGCCGGGGATTCATTTCCCGTGTCAATTCGAGTTCAGGCAGATACGGAACTGGGAAAACTGAATCCGATCTGGCGATTCTTTGGTGCCGACGAGCCCAACTATGCTTACATGCCGCACGGCAGCAAGCTGATCGCGCACTTGGGAGACCTCAGCCCAGGCAACGCCTACTTCCGCACTCACAATCTCTTGTGCGCGGGCGATGGAACACCGGCCTTAAAATGGGGATCCACCAACGCTTATCGCGAGGACGCGAGAGGAAAACCCGTTTACGAATGGACGAAACATTGTGTCGATCGCTACGGCGCCGAGGAGGTTGCAACCTGGTACTGGGAGACCTGGAATGAGCCAAACATCGACTATTGGCAGGGTACGCCACAGGAGTTTCATAAACTACACGATTATGCGATCGATGCCGTGCGTCGCGCCCTGCCGACGGCGAGAGTGGGCGGGCCCGATACCGCTGGCAGTGGTGGATGGTTTATGCGCGACTTTCTAGAGCACTGTTTACGCGGCACCAACTATGCAAACGGCAAACCGGGCACTCCAATTGATTTTGTCTCGTTTCATGCCAAGGGTCGTCCCGACATGGTCGATGGTCATGTGCGAATGGGAATAGCAGAACAGCTCAGTACAATCGATGACGGCTTCCGCATCATCGCTTCGTATCCCGAGCTGATGGACACGCCAATTGTTATCAGCGAGTGCGATCCAGAGGGATGCGCCGCTTGCCAAGGTCCGAATTTGGCCTATCGAAACGGTACGATGTATTCCAGCTACACGGCAGCGTGCTTCGCGCGTGCGCACGATTTGGCGGTCAAACACGGCGTCAATTTGGAGGGCGCTCTGACATGGGCGTTTCGGCGCTGGCAAGCATGGGAAACAAACAGTTAAGCGTCTTGTTGTGGCATTATCATGACGACGATGTAGCAGGCCCAGCCGCAGCAGTAACACTCAACGTAGATGGCTTGCCCGCGATTGCGGAAGGTAGCGTTCGCGTGACCCACTATCGAGTGGATGAAAGCCACAGTAACGCATATACGGTCTGGAAACGCATGGGCTCGCCACAAGAGCCCACGTGTCAGCAATACGCGGAGCTTGAGGCGGCGAGCCGGCTCGAAGCGTTGAGCGATCCGAAAGATTTCCCAATTGAGGATCGAGCCGTGCAGTTGGCGTTTGCGTTGCCACGCGCCGGCGTATCGCTGGTCACAATCGAGTGGTCCACCGATCCCGTAGAGCCAGAACCTTCATCCGCCGCGAAGTAGTCTCTGCAAGATGGGTTCCACACCCTAGCCGAGTCTTTAGCTTGCGTGGATCTCGTCCGCGGACTCGAGATTTGGTAAACGATGCCTTTACGCCATGAAACTAAAACGCAACGGCAGCTGCTTCACGCACCGAATATTGAAATTATCATGGTACGAAAGTTCGCCGAATTCGATCGAGTCCAGCGAAATGTCTTGAGTTCGTTGCAACAAGGCGTCGATCGTCAAGCGAGCCTGAAGCCGAGCGAACTGCGAGCCGACACAGAAGTGTCCACCGTGGCCAAACGACAAGTGGTGATTGTTCGCACGACAAACGTCGAGCGCGTCAGGCTCGACGAAATGTCCCGGATCGCGGTTCGCGGCCGCAACCACGGCGAGAATCAGGTCGCCTTTTCGAATCAGATGGGACCGAAGTTCCACATCCTCCACTGCAAGACGACCAAGGTATTGCACAGGACTGTCGAAACGCAGCAACTCCTCTACGGCCAGTGGAACAAGACCGGGATCATCACGTAGTCGTTGCATTTGTTCCGGATGCCGTAGCAGGGCAAGCAGTCCATTTCCCAGCATACAGGTCGCTGTCTCGTTTCCCGCACTCAATAGTAGAAACGTATTAGCGAGCAATTCTTCCGTGCTCAGTCGGTGCCCATCGTGCTCGACCGCGATCAACGCGCTGAGAAGATTGTCCTGCGGGTTCTTGCTGAGTGTCTCGACTCGACGCTGCAGATAATCCCGAAACTTCGCAATGCTGTTGAGGCCGTGTTCCGCCTGCTCGTCGCTGACGTACGTGTAGAAATTTAGTGCGATGAATGCAAAGTCATCGCACCATTGCTTGACGTGGTGATCGTCCTCGGCCGGCACGCCAACCAGCTCCAGAATCGTCATCAACGGCAGCGGGACCGCGAACTCCCGAATGAATTCGCAGCGACTAGTCGGACGAAACCCATCCAGCAATTCGTTCACACGGCGTCTGATTTTTGGTTCCCATCGCTCCACCGCAACATGTGCGAAAGCTTTGTTCACCAGCGATCGAAGCCGACGGTGATTTGGTTCGTCCATTTCGGACATCTTATGCGACATCGTATCCAGCAATGGGCGATAGCGTTCCGTCTGAAGCCGGCTTTGTGCGGCGGCTATCCGATTGGATGAGAATCTCGCATCGTTCAAGACGGACGCCACATCGTCGTATCGAGTCAACACCCAAGCGTGCAGCGACTCATCCCAGAAGACTGGGCAAGATTCTTGCATTGCCCGATACACCGGGATAGGGGTTTTCGTGCATCTCCGGACTGATAAGACGCTTGCCCCGTACCTGGCTCCCCTTCCCCGACTTCATCATTTGCTCCTGAGCTTGCCTTGATCACGCCTGGGCTATTTACGAAAACGCCTAGTCGTCTTCGGACTGTCGGGACCGGCGTCATGAAGGCAATTCAATTCGTGTCTGTGCAGCCAAAACGCCAGGGCGACCAACAGGGGTCCGTGAAGCCTGCGGCCTCGCGGCTCGCCGAGAATGGTACGCATCGCAGAAGCGAATAATTGCGCGCGTGCTCGGATCGAATCCGGACGACATTGTAGCAGAACGGACGTGGGCGCCGACGTGGCGTACTTGACGGATGCATGATCGCCGCTTTTGTCGGCGCCAAGAACAAGAAGCTCTCCTGAAATTCTACTCGGCCGCTGGTCCCTAGAATCCGTGGTTCCATGCCGGCAACCAATGGTCTTGGTCCTGGTGGGCTGGTTTGCGTGATCTTTGCGGCCAGATTCGTTACCATGTTGTCGTCAGATACCCGCCGTTAAGCCATCAAGCAATAGAGCCCGATCGTGATATATACCAACAGAATCTTGCCTCTTGTTCTGGTCGTCGCGTTGTTCTTAGTCGATACAGCGGTCGCGGAAACATCCCCCGAAGTCCATGACGACGCACGCGTAACGTTTCGGGTCGTGGCACCAAAGGCCGACAAAGTCCTGTTGCTCGGCGATTGGCTAAAACGCGGCGAAGAACTCGCTATGGAAAAGGACGATGGTGGTACATGGACAGCAACCGCGGGGCCGTTTGCTCCCGGCAATCATATTTATGGGTTCGAAATCGACGGGAGGCGAGTTCCCGATCCGGAAAACGCATCCGTAAAGTTGCGTGCTTCAGGGTCAGGATCGTTTTTTCATATTCCAGGCAGTGCCGTATGGGAGCCCGCGGACGTCGAACATGGCAGCGTCGATATCAACTTTCACCTGTCAAGGACGCTGGGCGATACGCGATGGTTTACGGTCTACACACCACCCAACTATCACGATCAATTGGACAAAAGGTATCCCGTCCTCTATCTGTTACATGGTTCCAACGACACGGCGATTGGTTGGGTCATGATCGGTGCAGCCAACTTCATCATGGACAACTTAATTGCGAGTGGGTCAGCGAAGGAGATGATCGTCGTCATGCCGTTCGGGCACGCAGTCCCACACGGGTCTCCACCCGATGTGCAGCGGGCCAACACGCAGAAGTTTGCATCGTACTTGCTGGACGACGTCATCCCGTTCGTCGAGACCAAGTACCGCGTTCGCACAGCTCAACAAGATCGTGCGATTGCCGGCCTCTCGATGGGCGGAGGCCAGGCGATCACCATTGGCCTGCAAAACTTGGACAAGTTCTGCGCGATCGCTTCATTTAGCGGGGCGGTACCAGGTAACAGGTCGGATCGAATCACTGAGATATTGAGGGATTCCGCCGGCGTCAACAAACAACTCGGTCTCTTTTGGATAGGTTGTGGACGCGACGATTTTCTGCTGGAACGGAACGAGGCCTTTGCGAAGGCGCTGCAGGACTTTGGCATTGAGCATGAATTTCAGATAACAGCCGGGGTCCACAACTACGATACTTGGCGACGGTATTTTGCGACACTTGCTCCAAAACTGTTTCAGGAGGCCGTGCCGTCGCCGGGAGCGACGGGAAACGCAGAGAACGTTCGCTACATTGGTGGACGAGACCCTCAGGGAAATCCTGTTCGGTTGGCCAAAAGAACCGGGCACGTGTCGAATTATGACGAGTCAAAAGTCCCGCAATACGCACTGCCGGAGCCGCTCAAAATGTCGAACGGCGGCGATGTTACCTCGGCCGATCAATGGCAAGCACGCCGCGCGGAGATTCTTCGTTTCTATCAAGACCAAATCTACGGACGAATTCCCGAGCAAGCTCCTGCGGTCCATTGGCGAGTCGTGGAGACCACCAACGACTCTCGAAGCGGCACGGCGATCACAAAGAAGATCGAGGGGGCTGTTGGCGACGGCACAGCGATCACACTGCGAGTGACGTTGCATCTTCCCAAGGAAACGAATAACCCGGTACCCGTTTTGCTAAACCTATCGTTTTTTGGCAGTGACCGCGCGGAGAGGGGACGTAGGACGGGCGATGAACGTCCTTTTGATCCAGTCACTGAAGTGCTGGCGCAAGGTTGGGCGTTTGCGGAAATTGGATACGGCGACATTCAACCAGACCGAGCCAACCAATGGCAACAGGGCGTGATTGGATTGACGCTTAGAGAGGGTCAGATTCAACCGGCTCCCGATGAATGGGGCACGATCGCCGCATGGGCCTGGGGAGCCAGTCGTGTGGTCGACTATCTGGAAAGCGATGAAGAGATCGACAAAGATCGAATCGCCCTCACCGGTGCTTCACGACTCGGGAAGACCGCGCTGTGGGCGGCAGCGTTGGACGAACGCATCAGTGCCGTATTCAGTGTTGTCCCCGGAGCGATGGGTGCGGCCTTGATCCGTCGCGATTGGGGAGAAACTCTCGACGACATGGCGCAGAATTTTTCGTGGCAGTTCGCCGGCAACTTTCAACGTTGGGTAGGTAGGTGGAACGAGCTGCCCGTGGATCAACATCTGCTGATCTCGCTTATTGCACCTCGCCCAGTCTATGTAAATGGTGGCATCGGAGACCAATGGAGCGATCCCAAAGGTGAGTTCCTTGCGCTGGTCGCAGCCGGTCCGGTCTATCGATTGCTGGGAGCAAACGGCCTCGGCACCGACCAACTTCCCGATCTGGACACGCCCATCAAAGATGGTCATCTGGCCTTCCACTATCACTCGCAAGGACATCGCGCCGTACCGGAAGATTGGAAGCAGTTCCTGCAGTTCGCCGAGCGCCACTTCCGGGCCCGTCAGAAGTAACTCGATTCGATGAGGTCGGATGATTGAACGCATCGACCGAGACAAGGCCACGACCCTATGCCCCTAGGGTGCATCCGATGCGTCGCCTGGTGATTCGCGGGGGCAATCGGGCTAGAATGGAACTACACGAGCGACTCCAGTGGGGACTCATGTCGTTCGGAACACTTGGAGGCCACGGCGGCCTGGTTGTCGTCATTCCTCAACGGGCGGGTGGCGGTACGACGGGAAATAATTCGTGTCATGAGCGATATCACTCGCATTTTATCTGACATAGAATCGGGGCAAACCGCAGGGCCGCCGAACAGCTCTTGCCGTTGGTTTATGAAGAATTGCGCCGACTCGCGGCCGCAAAAATGGCCAGCGAGTCCGTTGACCATACTCTGGGAGCCACCGCATTAGTTCATGAGGCCTACCTGCGATTGGTCGATGTCGAGCAAGCGCAGCATTGGAACGGCCGGCAGCATTTCTTGGCCGTAGCATCCATTGCCATGCGTCGTGTGCTCGTGGATTGGGCACGCAAGAAGTCGGCAACGAAACGCGGTGGTGACCGTGTGCGGATCGACTTGGACGATGTCGAAGCGATAAACCACTCGCCCCCCGACGATATCCTTGCTCTCGACGAGGCTCTTGAGCAGCTTGCGGCTCACAATCCCGAGGCGGCTCGTACGGCCGAGATGCGGCTTTTTTCTGGGTTGACGCTCGAAGAAGTGGCCCAATCGCTCGGGATCAGTCACTCGACGGCCCATCGACGATGGCTCTACGCCCGGGCCTGGCTCCACGATTCACTGACCGGAAGCTGATTAGCACACGCCCATCAATCGCATGGTTTCCATGTCGCTTGCACACCGAACCCAAGTGGATGGTCAACGTGACTTGTCGCGGAACCCAGCTAGAGGCAATGATCGTGCGGGGCCTCGGCCCCCGATACCGCAAAGATGCCTAGAAATCGTCCGGAGGATGGGAATGTAAGTGCCGCATTGCGCTTATAGCTATAGAGGTTATCACGTGAGCCATCCCGGGGAGTTGACATGGCCACCCAAAACACCGACCAATCCCTATTTATCGAAGCAATCGAGCGCGTGCCGAAAGAGCAATGGCACGCCTTTGTGATGGACCGATGCGGCGAAGACCATGCACTACGGGATCGCGTCGAGCGGCTTTTGCGCCCCACAACGAGTTGGGCGAATTCCAAGAGCGCAGCCGTCCAGCGGCCTTAGCCGACGCTAACAATACGCTCGAGAGTTGGCAGGGGGTGTCGATCGGGCCGTACAAACTTCTCGAGCAAATTGGCGAAGGCGGAATGGGGGTCGTGTACGTCGCCGAACAGTCCGAGCCAGTGCAGCGCAAGGTGGCACTGAAGATCATCAAGCCAGGGATGGCCACTCAGGATGTGCTGTCACGCTTTGAAGCAGAGAGACAGGCATTGGCGATGATGAATCATGAAAACATCGCGCGAGTTTTTGATGGTGGGGAAACTGTTGGAGGTCAGCCGTATTTTGTCATGGAGTTAGTTCAGGGGCCGCCAATCACACAATACTGCGACGCGCATCACCTAGATACACGTCAGCGATTAGAACTATTCGTCAAAGTCTGTCGGGCCATCAACCACGCCCACCAAAAAGGGATCATCCATCGTGACTTGAAGCCTTCCAACGTGCTTGTGCCCAGAATTGACGATATGGCGGTTCCTAAAGTGATCGACTTTGGAGTCGCCAAGGCGATCAACCAGAGGCTCACGGAACACACGATATACACAAAGTTCCATCAATTCGTAGGTACGCCGCTGTACATGAGCCCTGAGCAGGTGGAGCCAGGCGTTGTGGACATCGATACGCGAAGCGATGTCTATTCCCTAGGCGTTCTGTTGTATGAACTCCTGACCGGCAATACGCCTTTCGATCGCGAGGTGCTCAAGCGAGTCGACTTCCACGAGGTGCAGCGCATCATTCGGGAACAGGAACCTCGCCGGCCCAGCATGATGATCAACACGCTAGCGGCCGAGGCCCTTTCGACCGTTGCCGACTGCCGTCGTAGTGATCCGCGCGCTGTCCGCCGCGATGCGTGGTGAGCTTGACTGGCTCGTTATGAAGGCCCTGGAGAAGAATCGAAACCGGCGGTATGAATCGGTGGCCGCTCTGGCGGAGGACGTCGAGCGGTATCTTAATGACGAGCCCGTATTCACGCCGCCCTCCGAGCACCGCTTATCGCCTCAGCAAGTTCATTCGCCGCAACCGGGCACTCGTTACTTCCATAGCCGCCGTGATTGTAACGCTTAGTGTGGGGTTGACGCTCGCCATGGCCGGCTTCTTGTCGGCTCAAAATCGGCTAGTGGAGGTCATGGAAGAGCACGCCAATAATGAGGTTTTGATCAAATTACTGGGGAACCTGTATGACTTCCCGTTTGGAACGCACATGGTCGGCCAGCAGCAAACAATGCGCAGAGATTCTTGAGAAAGGCTCCGACCAAATTGACCACGGAATGCGAATCCGTCCTCAAGAGGAAATCCGACTACGGCGGTTCTTCGCATATGCATATCATCGGCTCGGTGAGCATAAGCGGGCCCTCGAAAACCTCCGGCGTGCCCTACAACTTGCCGAGGACGAGTATGGAATGGTGGACGAGACTGTTGCCGACATCCTTACGGAGCTCGCGGATGAAATTGAAGTTCAGCGAGAAAAGAATTCCTTGATGGAAGACCTCTCGATCAAGCCGTTCGATCAAAGCCATGTACAGGCACTGGCTCAGAGGGCACTAAACACCTACAACTCGCTGGGCATTGATTCGCTAGGTAAGGGACATGCCTTGTTTTGCGTGGCGTGGTACGTCGAACCTGACGTTGCGAGGCACACCGAAGCAGAAGGCTATCTTCGAGAGGCGTTAAGAATCGCCCAGAACTTAACACCTGGCGAAGATTCTCATCGGCAGGTGTACGCCATGTGGGATCTCGTCGAGCTTCTACCATGGCAGGAACAGCGCGGTACCAACGAGGCGGAATCTCTGATTCTTCAAGCCGTGAGAATGAGCGAACGCTGCATTGGCCCAAAGGATCCCGTCACTGCCGGTGTGATCGGGGAGAGTGGTGAAGTCTATCGTTTCAAGGGTGATACAGAAAATGCGGTGCGATCGATACTACCGCGCTTGGAGCATATTCACAGAAATCAGTCCTCCTAATGATCCCTTGCCTCACTCCTACGGTTTAACTTTGGCCGAGATCTATTTCGTCGCCGGGCGGTATCAGGATGGAATCAAGATCTTGGATATGGTCGAGGCAGCTTGTCGTGACCGCGAGATAGACTCATATGTGCGGTGCAAGTACTTAAGAGGCTGGGCTGAACTGCTTCGTGGAGATTATGCCGCAGCCATGACGAGCCTGCGGATTGCTGTCGACCTTGCTGAAGATCATCTCGACAAAAAACACGCTTACGCACTCCTTTCGCGTTTCCACCTAGCGCGGTGCTTGGACTTGCTTGGGCAATATGAGGCATCGCAACCGCTCTTCAAAAGACTTCTGCCGCTAACCCGTGAGCGAGTGGCCTTACCGCACGCCCGGCAGATGGAGTTGTTCACACACGCGTGGGCGCTACTGCATTGCGGGGCGACTGATGAGCAGACATTGCAGGAAGCCCTCGACACGGCAGAAAGGGATTAGCACGGGCGGGAGTATGGCCGCAGTATGGAAGCGCACCACACCTGTACCTGGCCAAAGCCATTGCCCAATACCGATTGGCCAAATCACGACAGCAGGACATCGGGCCCGCAATCGCTACGCTTCGCAAAGGATTGGCAGAGCATGATTTCATCCCTTTGCACCCCGCCACAAGCACGTTCCGATTGCGCAGATACGAGTTGGAGACGCAGCTGGCCCAGTATTTGGTCGAACGACACCAAGCGATCGACGCGGAACAGCTGCTGCGTGATGCCGTCGATTTGCGGATTGCGAAGTTTGGCGAGGAACATCTGCAAACGACGCTGGCTGAAGAACGTTTGGGTGTTTTTCTCTTGGAGCAACGAGAGTTTAATCGCGCAGAGGAAATGCTGATTAGCGCCTACGACAAGCTGGCGAATAACTCTGATGCGGTACACGCCATTCGCCAGCAAGCGTGCACCCGGCTGGTTCATCTCTACCATGCCACGGGGCAACCCGAAAAAGCCGCTGAGTTGCAAGCCAAGCTCGACCTGTACCGTCGGCAAAGTGAACAAGGCAGTCCCCGGTAGAGATACGATTTAGATGTAAACCCAGTGAGTTCGAGTCGGCTTACGTGCATGTCATCCACGTGGTCATAGAGCAAAGCGATCGAAAAATGGTCGGCACAACGCGCCAATTATGTATGCCTACGACAGTCGTATGAAGAATCGACGAATTCTGGCGTTGATCGTGGCGCACGGTGTGATCGGCGTTTCGTCCTGCATTCTGTCAGCAGACAAGCCCGCCGTCTCATCCGCAGCCCTGATCGCAATTGTATTCAGTCAATCAAGTCTCGTGGGCATGTGGGGTGGCCTGGGCCACACACGGTTTATCGTGAGGTTGCTCGTTGTCGCCGCTGGTACGGTTTGCCTTTACGCGGTACTCGGCCTTGGTATCGAGCAACTCGATTGGAACGTCTACTTCTTGGTAGCGTTTCCAACTTTCCTGGTGAGTTGTGTCTGCTGGCTGATCCGCCTTGTCGGGGCATCGCTTCAGACGACAGGGTGTCATGCGGAACAAAGGACTCGGGAAGGACTGCGATTCTCGATTTGGCACCTAATGCAACTAACCTTTGTTGTCGCTTGCCTCCTGGTTGTTGGCAAACTATTCGTCTCGTCAGCCAGAGGCCTTGACCTGTTGGCGCAGCTTTCGCGCTGGGACTCTGCTATGCCACGGTGGCACTGGCATGCATTTGGGCGATGTTGGGAACGGGATACCCGGCGATCCGATGTCTTTTCGTCATGCTGATTGCCATTGCCACAGGACTTGTCGCTGGGTATGTGATTGACCGTGGAAGCGACCTCATCTTTTGGACCTCGATCGCGGTCTTACAGGCGGCGATATTGATCGTTTCACTGTCCGTCCTGCGGAGCGTGGGGTATCGCTTGATGGCCATATCGTCGCCAGAATATGAATCGCCATCATGAACGCCGACCGCCAATGCATTCGCACTGATTTCGTTTGACACGTGCCGTTCGACTTTGCCATGATACACATTGAACTCCTAGCAAATCGCACCAGCTTTTCAGTCGAAGCTGGTCGACAATATCTCGCAAGCAAGGAACCGTAGGGTGAATCAACGGCTTGGATTCACGTTGATTGAGCCAATCGATCAAACGAGGCGACACAGCCGACAGAATGCTCGAATTCAACTTCGTGCGGGCTTGCCATTGAACGCGGATTGATCCGGAGTTCTCCACCACAACGAAGTGCTTTCCCTCTGAGATCGCTTAACGAGTTTGGTTCATCGTTGCATTCGATCATTCGGAACGGAGCACGAAGCGGGACCGCCGACAATTGGCGGTGCGATGAGCCGGGACCTGTTCAAGTAAATTTGCGCAGCGGCAATGTTCCGTGGGCGAATGCATGAATCTTTGTCCGGTGCCGGGAGCAGCGTTGAAATTCGGCGAAAGCAGTCAGGCCGCTTGCTGTTTCCGCTGCGGTTCTACGAAAAATCAGCGCATTTCCCTTTTCCTCGAGCCCCCGGAACCGATTACAATCAGGCGGATCTTCATGAAATCTTCAAATACCGAGCACCTGCCAGCAAGATTCGAGGAAAGCATGTTGTCAGTCGCGACGAGCTTATGCCGAAAAGCAACATCGATGTGGCGAAAGCCATCCAGGCGTGGCGGTTTCCTGGAGCGGAATCGACTTCGTTATGCGGAGCCGCTGGAGTTTCGCCACATGCTGACGGCCCCGGTTGCCGTCGATGATCAGTATACGACGCAGGAGGACACGCTGCTGTTCCTGGTCACCCCGGCCAACGGCGTGCTTGTCAACGACACCGACGCCGATCAAGATCCTCTCAAAGCGGTGGTCGTCGATGGCCCTGCGCATGGCCAACTGGTGTTGAACGCCAACGGGGGCTTTGTGTACGACATGGATGACGATTTCTTTGGAGTCGACACGTTCACTTATCGGGCGGAAGACTCAGAGCCGTCGAACGTGGCCACAGTGACCCTGAACGTTACTCCCGTCTATGACGCCCCACGTCCGGCGAATGATACCTACAAGTTTCGCCCCGGCGACGCCATCCAGGTGGCAGCTCCAGAGGGCGTGTTGGCTAACGATGCCAATCCGGATCAGGCAAACTTAACAGTGACCTTGGTAGACGATGTCGCCAGCGGCACACTGACTTTGCAGGCCGATGGATCGTTCAATTACGATCCACTGGGATTCACGGGCGTGGCGAGTTTTACCTACGCGGTCGACGACGGCCGAGGCCCATCGGCGCCGGTCAACGTCGACATCGCCATCACGACACCTCCAGTTGCGAACGCGGATGCATACGAAACAGACGAAGATACCGTGTTGAGCGTAGCGGCCAACGGAGGCCTACTGTCGAACGACGTTGATGCAGAATCGACACCTTTGACGGCGACACTGGTCACCGGCCCCGATCACGGTACTCTGACGCTGGAATCGGATGGTTCGTTCGTGTACGAACCCGAAGCCGATTACTACGGACCGGACGGCTTCACATACTTCACCAGTGATGGTTTCGACGACAGTGCCACGGTCGACGTGTCCTTGAGCGTCACATCCGTCAACGATGTCCCAGCCAGCGTTGAAGATGCTTATTTCACCCTTCCTGGCCAAACCCTGGTGATTGGAGCCGCCACTGGTTTGCTGAGCAACGACAGCGACATTGAGTTGTCATCGTTGTCGGCCAGCTTGGCCACTGGCCCGGCTCACGGCCAGGTTGTGGTGCAGCCGGACGGTGCTTTCCAGTACGTCCCCACGACGGGATTCCAAGGTGAGGATTCGTTTACATACATTGCCAGCGATGGCGTCGCCGTATCGGCACCCACGAGTGTGTTCGTCGCGGTTGATCCTCATCCCTTCGTGATCAGCGAATTCATGGCCGAGAATCTGGACACGATTCAAACCCGAGTACGGGATACTCCCGAAGGTCGATTCTCGGGCCTACGGCAGATGTATGACTGGATCGAGATCGAGAACGTGTTGGCTCGATCCTTCGACATTGGCGGATTGCATCTGACCGACAACGCGGATGACCCAAACAAGTGGACGTTTCCCTCACCCACGATCGTTCCGGCTGGCGGCAGCGTGGTGGTGTTTGCCTCAGGCTTGGACATCTCCGATCCTGTTTTGGACGAGAATGGTTTCGTGCATACGAACTTCAAGCTCGATTCCGACGGAGAATACCTGGCGATCACTGCTCAGGACGGATCAATCTTGCACGACTACGCACCGCAATATCCTCGCCAACTTCCGAACGTTTCCTACGGGTTGACAGCAGACGGCGCGGCCTATCAGCTCACGCCAACGCTTGGACAGCCGAACTCGGGCGAGACCGCGATCGGGATGGCCGCGGCACCGATGATCGAGATTCCACACGGCTTCTTTACTGCGCCGGTGGAGGTAACGATTCAGCGTCCGGACGCCGAGACTTCGGTGCGTTATACGTTGGATGGCTCGACCCCGTCGCCGGACAATGGCATCGACTATCTCGGGCCGATCACGATCGACAGGACAACGGTCGTGCGGGCCGCGGGGTTCAAGCCGGGCTACCTGACGTCACGGGTCGACACGCGTTCATACATCTTCCTGAACGACGTGTTAACGCAATCTGCGGACGGTCAGCCACCCGAGGGTTGGCCGGATCGCTGGGGCAGCAATAGCACCGACTACGGCATGGACCCCGACATTGTCGACAGTCCGGAATGGGGCCCGCAGATGATCGACGCATTGACGCAGATTCCTTCGATGTCGGTGGTGACGGACCTGCCCAACCTTTTTGATTCCCGCAACGGAATCTACGCCCGACCCGCATCGGACGGTTTTGCTGCTGAACGTCCCGCGTCGCTCGAGCTGATCAATCCCGACGGTACCGTCGGCTTTCAGCACAACATTGGCATCCGCATACGCGGCGGCTTCAGTCGCGCCACCAGCAATCCCAAGCATGCATTTCGGATCTTCTTCGATTCGGTCTATGGCGATGGTTCGTTGAACTATCCCTTGTTTGAAGACGAGGGAGCTGAGCAGCTTTGCGAAGGTCGATCTGCGGACGACTCAGAACTATTCATGGGCGTTTCAAAACGACGTGCGCAACGCGTTTCTGCGTGACATCTTTTCTCGCGACATACAAGGCCAATTGGGCAATCAGTACACTCGTGGGCGGTTCTACCACCTGTATATCAATGGCCAATACTTTGGGCTGTACCAAACGGACGAGCGTCCCGAGGCCGCCTTCGGTGCCAGCTACTATGGGGGCAACGTAGATGACTACGATGTCGTTCACAACGACCCTCGTAATAACGGCGCCACCGATGGCAATCTGGATGCCTATCGTCGCCTGTGGGAGAGATTCACGCAGGACGGCGGCCTGGGCGATCAGAACATGGCGGAATACTATCGAGCCCAAGGCATGAACCCCGATGGAACTCGCAATCCGCAATACGAACGGCTATTGGACGTCGACAATCTGATCGACTACATGATCATCACTTATTACACCAGCGACGCCGACGGTCCGGGTTCAAAGTTCACTCGCCCTGGTCTTAACAACTACTTCGGCATGTACAACCGCGAGAACCCCGATGGCTGGAAATTCTTTGAGCATGACTCCGAGCACTCGCTGGATACCGGCAATGCGGCTGGCGCGAACTATAACATGGTAACGCCGTTGGTCAACAACGGCCGCAATTTCAACACCTTCAACCCACATTGGATGCACGAACAGCTCGCGCAGTTTAACGGCGATTACCGCCAACGTTTTATCGACCGCGTCTATGAAGTCTTTCAGGATGATGGGGTGCTTGGCGACGCAAACGTCATTTCCGAGCTACGAGCCCGCGCCGCGGAGATCGACAAAGCGATCATCGCCGAGTCCGCGCGTTGGGGCGACGGCAACGGAGCACCAGACCTTATACCAAAACGGATTGGGAACGAGCGGTCGAGGGGATTGTGCGTTGGGTAACGTCAAGGTCTCGTGGAGCCGGTCGGCGCAGCGAAGTCCTCGATCAGCTGCGCAGCGTCAACTGGTATCCGGCCGTGGGAACCGACGCGCCGATCTTTAGCCAGGACGGTGGGCAGGTTGATGCCGGCTTCCCACTGACGGTCACCGCCAGCAGCGGCACAATCTATTATACGACCGATGGTTCGGACCCTCGCGCATCGGGCGGTGCACCAAATCCACTTGCGGCGACCGTTGACCCGGGCGGCACGGTGCCAATAATGACCGGCGGATGGGTCAAAGCGCGAGTGCTGGTGAACGATGAATGGAGTCCCTTGACATCGGCAAGGTTTTTCGTCGAGCCGCTTGCCGATCTTGACAGCCTGCACATCAGCGAGCTGCACTACAATCCTGGCATCGCTTCCGCAACGGAAGTCGCGGCCGGCTTCGACGACAAGGATCGATTTGAATTCATCGAACTTGTTAATGTCAGCGACCACACCATCGACCTTACCGGGGCGAAGTTGGAGCGCACGACGGTCGACGGCGATCAACAAGGAGTGGAGTTCGATTTCTCGACCGGTGAGGTGGCTACGCTCAAGCCCGGTGAACGTGTGCTGGTGGTCGACGACCTGGCCGCGTTCCAATTGCGATACGGTCCCGGTTTGCCGATCGCCGGACAATGGAGTGGTGGTCTTGGCAATAATGCAGAAACCGTCACGCTCTCGGCGAGCAATGCTTCGCTCAGTTTCACCTACCACGATGAGTGGTACGGCATGACCGACGGCCAAGGTTACTCGCTTGAAGTTGACAACGAACGCTATACCGATCCGACAGCGTTAAATGCTCAGCGCCGGGTGGCGAGCAAGCTTGGAGGTGGGAGGTTCACCCGGACGTTCCTCCGTCGTGCCCGGCGACTCAAATCACGACGGCCAGTTTAACGCTGCGGATCTAACCGCAGCCCTTCAAGCCGGCGAGTACGAAGACGGTGTCGCGAAGAATTCAACCTTCGAGGAAGGGGACTGGGACGGTGATGGCGATTTCACAACCCTTGACATTATTTACGTGTTCCAGTCCGGTTTCTATCAGGAAGCGGAAGCCGCAATGCTATCTGCCTCGCTGATTTTCGAAACGTTGGACAGCGATCACGGGAGTCGCGCCAACGGAAATCCGATGACGATGCTGCATCTGGCGAGATCGAACCGATTGCAGCTTCCCTTGCCGCAAGACTGCGCGACCAAGTGTTTGCGGAGCTCTAGCACTGCATTCCGTCCGAGCACGTGCCGCGTTACTCGAGACGCCGGTCGTGGCATCACCGGTTCCGCTTCGGCTAAGTGTGTTGGCCAATTGGATGCCAACTTTGCATGACGATGAAATCACCTGCCGATCAGCCCTCAATGTAAGAAACCTGAATACCTGGACAACAGAATACTTCGTTGTCCTATGATGGGCATCGGACTATGATCTCGGGGGAGCTGTGATCCCCGTTTCGTTACGTGATTCGAGCGACGGCGTGGATCTTTCCGGGACATTCTCATTAGGGTGCGCTAACATGAAGCCGTGGGCATCGGTCATTTTCGGATTATTCATTGCGACGAGCGGTACTCTCTGCGGACAAACGTCGCCTCCGGCGTCTTCTCAAAGCACGCGTGGCACCAGGCCGGCTGCTGGGACGTCGGAAGATGTCATCCGAGAGCGCTTGGCGGGGTATGCCAGCGCAGTGAATCAGCGGAATGCTGCGGCAGTGGCCGATTTTTTTGCTGACGACGCGGCCCTGATTGATGTGGATGGATTGGTCGTGCGAGGCAAGGAGGCAATCGGCGAGCAGTTCGCAGCGGGATTCGCTGAGCCTTCGGTTTACACGCTGGAAACCACGGCCGATAGCCTGCGGTTTCTTACGCCGGACGTGGTCCAGGTCGAGGGAACCTCGAAACTGAGGGCGCCCAACGAGCCGTCGATTATCAATGGATTCACTGCGCTGGTGGTTCACACCGGCAACGTTTGGCAGCTTGCCGAGATACGTGACCTGCCGGCCATCGCCGAAGACATTCCGCCCTACGAACGATTGAGGGAGCTCGAGTGGATGGTGGGCGAATGGGTTGACGACAGTCCCAATGCGACGATTAACACATCCATCACCTGGGGACCCGAACGGGCGTTCTTGTTGCGTTCCACGACCGCGCAGGTTGGCCGTGAACAAACTTCCAGCAGCTTGATGGTTCTGGGCTGGGATGTCCGAACCGCGCAAATCCGCTCCTGGCTATTCGATTCAAAAGGAGGTCGGGGAGAAGCTGTCTGGACTCGCAGTGCCGAAGATCAATGGGTAATTAAAGCCGAGGGCACGCTACGGGATGGGACGCCCACGTCGGCGACGCAGATCGTCACGCTCACCAACAAGGACTCGGTGAAGACCAGCTCACTCGACCGAATCATTGGTGGCGAGATTGCCCCGGACATCGTGGAAGTAGTCACCGTACGTAAACCTCCTGCACCCGGATCTGGCCGTGGCAATCCGGAGCCGCCGGCACGCTGATCGTTGCCGCCGGTCGGCTGGCTTGTTGGAAACCCGACTACATCCCAAGGATCGCCTCTCATGCGTAGCCGATGTCTCCCGTTGCTGGCCTCGCTTTTGATGGTATTTGTTGTGTGGCTTTCGCCCCTGCAGGCACAGCGAAATCCGAGTAAATCGAAAGGTGGCAAAGCCGCGCTGTCCAGTCGTGGTATGGCGCGTCCATTTCCCAACGCGAGTAGGGCGCCGAGTCGTGCCAACAAATCGCCACTATCCAACCGGCCTCCGGGCATGATCCAGCCGCACAGTCCTAGTCGTCCGGCGGGAGGTCTGGCGGGGCCGCCGGTTCGTCCTGTCAAGCGCGAGCGGCCCACAGCAGGCCGAGCCGACAGCTTGCCAGGTGGCACTCGCACGGCCACGTTGCCCGGCGGTCTACCGAACCGTCCACCACAAAAGCGGCCCGCCACGCGCGCTCAGGTTACCAATCGACCGAATAACTCGCCTGAGACGAGGACACCTCCGCGCGGTATGGCGCGGCCAACACCTGGTCCCGTCGGCGCGAACCGCCAGCCCACCGCGCTACCGGACCGGATGGCGGATAGCCGCCTCCGCCCCAAGGGCGACAGAAAAACGGTGCCGACGACCGGCCAACTCGGGACAGTTGCATGGCCCGCCCGTCCGGGCAACCGACCCCGGGAGAAGGGAGTGCCACGGTGGCCGAATCGGCCTGCCTCCTCGACTTCGCTCGGTGGCGGATTGCCGACATCACGTCCTATGCCAAGTCCGAAAAAGGTCGGCGGCAAGACGCGACCGTCGCGACCGACGCCCCGTCCAGCGCAGGTTGCAGATAGACGGTTGGCGTCACGCCCAACGCCTGGTGACGGGAAACGTCCCCAGCGCCCCGTGAGGTTTCCCGGTCAAATCGGGCCGGGAAGTCTGCCTGTGCAGCGTCCTTCCGCGCGACCGAATCGGCCTGGTCCGCAGTTCGGAGACAACGGCGGGTACTATGGCGGCGGTGGTCACTGGGGTAGTGGTCGCTGGGGCAATAACGAGTGGATCACCAACAATAATTACTATCGGCAAAACACGATTCACAACAACAACTACTTCGGGCCCAGTTGGAGCGGAGCGCATTATGGCAACTGGTATCGGGGTAGCTGGAAGAATGACTATTGGTCGGGCTTCGCCACCGGCGCACTCACGTCTTGGGGCACTGCAGCGCTTGTCCGTCCGAACTATGTGTACGCCCGATGGAATTACCTGCCGATGGCCTGGAACGTTCCCGTCTATGGCAACTGGGGTTTGGGGAAAGTGGCCTCAAACTGGTTATACACCGGCTATGCAAATCCCTACGTGACGTCGTTCAATCAAACCGTCGTTGTCCAGGTTCCCGTACAGCCAAACCAAGCCGCGCGGTCCACTCGCTTCGCAGCCCACCAACGAGTCGTGGTGCACGACTATGCCAAGCCGATTGATACGACGCAGCCCCCGCCCGAACTTAGCGAGGCCGAGTTAGCTCAGAAGGTGTTTGAGTCTGCGCGAGAGAGCTTTGTCAGGGAGAACTATGGGAACGCGCATTGAATCTGGTCGACCAAGCGTTGTCGCAGCTGCCGAACGATCCCGCGCTGCACGAGTTTCGAGCGCGTAACGCTGTTCGCGCTGCAGCGCTACGAGGAAGCTGCTGCCGTGGCCTTCGCCGTGCTGTCGTCTGGGCCGGGATGGAACTGGACCACCATGATCAATCTGTACGATAGTCTCGAGACGTACACTTGGCAGCTTCGGTCGCTTGAGTCCTATGTCGACCGGAACCCCAACGATGCCTCGGCCGAGTTTCTGTTGGGCTATCACTATTTGGTTCAGGACCACACGGACGCCGCTGCGGAACGATTCGCGAAGGCGTCGGAGCTCCGCCCGGACGATCCACTGTCCGCCAAGTTTGCCAAAGCGTTGATGCCACAACAGACTCCGCCCCCGCCGGCGCCGAGCTTACCATCCGGCGAGGCATTGCCGACAAGTGATGTAGCAGATGACGCGACGACCGAAGCCGACGACGCACCCGTACCACCGCCACCTGCGCAAATGGTGGGTATCTGGACAGCAAATCCCGATGCCGATGTGTCCATTACACTGACGCTGGACGAGATTGGTGACTACTCTTGGTCGGTGACTGAAGCCAATCGCACACAGACGATTCAAGGGCAGGCCGGCTTTCAAGACGAGATTTTGGTCTTGAGTCAGAGCGAAGGTCCGCCGCTCGCCGGCGCGGTCACGCTGGACGATTCAGCTAACGCTTTTGTCTTCCGTCCCACGGGGGCACCGGCCGATGTCGAGGGCTTGGCCTTTGAGCGACAATCCAGTCACTAGCATGACAATCTATTCACTTCTGCGCTGCTAATGGTCCTCGGCGAGCAGCGCGAAGCCGAGATGTCGCGGACTCCCGTTGGTCCTCCTGGTCCTTTGGCCGCGCAGACATCAATAAGACGCCATCCAGCCGTCATTGACGCGACAAATCGACGTGCAGGACCCAATCGGTGTCACCGCGTGAGTTTTTCGCGGGCGGTGTGAACGTCTGTAACGCGTTGCGGAACCTGCCGATCGGATGATGTTGGCCACTGGTCGGATCCCACCAGCGGGCCCGGCACTCACCTTTCATGACGGTTAGGTCAATGTCAAAGCTTCTTGCGTGTTGAGGGCTGGCATACGCGACGAGCAAATCGCCTTCAGCCGTTGCCGCCGCCGCTACGTAGTCCATCGAGTCCGGCGAGCCACCACCTGCGGTTACCAAGGTCTTCATCCGGCCAAGTCCGCTGGGGATCAACCGCGGGCAATCGATCGATAGCATCAGCGAGTTCAGATGCGCAAGGTCCAACGTCGCCGGTGAGTTCAAGTGATCTTTCCACCCCGCGCGGAATCTCCACACGTAGCCGTTGCCCGCCATATAGCCGCCGATCGTATTGAGCCAACCCCAGTAAATGAAGCGTCGCACGGGCTGAGTCGCGTTGGGATTGTAGCCGTTGCCGTCCGGACCTTCCTCGTCGTACGGTTCCTCCAACAAGAAAGCTGGTATGGTTGGCGAGTGCCGATAGGCACGGCGGCTCAAGGCAGCGATGGAGTTTTCCCAGCTGTAGACTCCATTAAAGTTCACTTCCTTACCGAAGTCGGAATGGTCGGTACCGATCGTATTGCTTTGCCACTCCGCGGAATAGAAAACGCTCTGTTGCTCCTGCACACTCTTCAACCCTCGGATCAAAGATCGTTCCACTTTGCGTTCTGCGGAATTGAAATCAGAGTAATCGCCTCCGAGCATCCAAATGATATTGCTTCGATCTTTGTAGCGTTGGGCAATCCAAGCGCCGTAGCGACTCATTCGCTCGTCGCCATTGGCTACCATCTCTTGCATCCAACCTTGCTTGCCCCCGTCATAGCCGACGTAGGAAGGGAATAGCAGGGCGACAATTCCACGTTGTTCGCAGGCGTCGAGAAAACCATCGACGAATGACCAATATGCTTCATTCGGCGCCGTGTAGTCTGGAGCCGCGCCGGTAAATGTGCCGTCCCAGTCGGTACCGTCCACGCATTTGAGGAAGGGTATGCTCCCGTTCCCAGCAAATGGTGGATGGTTTCCGTTCACGTCATGTGTAATGACCTTGACCTCTACGCTGTTGAATCGCTTGTCAGCGGTATCGTCCAGGAACGTCTTGTATTCGGCGACTTGCTGCGACAGAACGTACCACGCTGTGCGTCCTCTTAAGATAAACGGGATCCCCTTCGCGTCGACTAGCGTCCTTGCGTCCCGCGCTACGCCGAATGGCGCGGTCCATACATTGGACGGATTGTCAAGTGATGAGTCGTTTTGAGCACGTAGGTTTTCATCTCCCGCGCATAGTCGGCCCGAAACCAATGTCGCGGCAACCAGGTAGGTCAACATGATTTGGCAACGTCTTCGCGGTGAACGCATTTCTAAGACCTCGTATCGAATGGCTGTAACGAGAGGAGGACGAATATATCCTGAGCAAGATGACATAGCATGTCGCGTCCGACTTCAGCGCAACGCCGCAAGGAACCATCGATTCGACGTTGGCAAGTAAAAGTTTTGATTCGCCACGGCCGAAGGCTACAATCCACGCTACGTGATTGGCAATTGTTGGCAACAAAACTGTGAGGGACCCGTGATGACGAACCATTCGAAAGTGATCAGTAGCGTCTTCGCCTGTGTACTTGGCACCGTATCGACGTTGTGGGGGCAGTTCAACCGAGAGGCGCCAAAATTCACTCCGAATATCGACGGCACGATCACGGCGGAGGAAATGGCCGGTCAGTTGGTGATTCCCATGAGTTGGCCTATGCCCGGTGGATTTATCGCATTTGCAAGCGCCGGAGACGGCGTAGAAGACTTGAGTGCCACGTGGTACGTTTCATGGGACGAGGTATCTCTGAATGTATCCGCGGTCGTGCTGGACAACACGCCCGACTATCGCATCGATTCGGGTGGCGGTAACATGCCGTATAACGCCCAAGACTTGATACAACCGACGTTTAATCCCTTCAACGATCCCGACAATTTCTTTTCTCCGGATCCGGGTGGCGGCCCGGCGGCCATTTATGACATGGTGGTGAATACAGCCGACGACTTCGGCCCGGATATCTACCGTCACGGTGCAACCTTGCCTCAGGACGAATATGAGATGATCACGATCATGGGCTCAGAGAATACCAACGAGGATGGTTATGTGCTGGAGGCATCGATCCCCTGGTCGGTGGCCATGGACGACGTGGAATCGGACTATGTCCCTACCGAAGGGGACACACACGGTTTGAGTTTCATCTTGGTCGGCTTCAATGGTTCTGATGGTGCGACAGCGGACATTGCTACGCTATACACCGATTTCGGCGATGGCGCCAACACGATCGGCGACCCCACGACCTGGAACTCTGTCACGCTTGTGGGATCCAACGCCGCACCGGGAGATTTTAACGGCGACCGTCAGCTTGATGCGGCCGACATCGATGACCTTACGCAGCAATCGTCCAGCGGCCTAAATCCGGCGGCGTACGATCTAAACGGTGATCAGCTTGTCAACGATCGCGACGTCAATGACTGGGTCAAGAGTTTATACGGCAGTTGGATTGGTGATGCGAATCTGGATCACGAATTCAACTCCAGCGACCTGGTCTTCGTACTGTCCGCCGGTACGTACGAAGCCAATGTCGCGGCGGTGTGGTCTTCGGGAGACTTCAACGGAGATGGTTTGGCCAACAGCAGCGACCTCGTCGCGGCATTATCCGACGGAGGCTATGAATTGGGGCCACCAGCCGCCACGGTAGCCGTTCCCGAGCCGGCCAGCGGAATGTTGCTGCTGCTAGGGGGACTGGCGGTGATACCGCGGCGTCGTCGCTAAAAGTCCTTCGGCTCAACCACGCACACCGCGTTTGCGCCGTGTAGACGTACGCAGACACCAAGGAGCCACCGTCAGCAGCAGCAGGTAGGTTGAGGGTTCGGGAACCGTTGCCGCGGCCACCGCGGCGCGAGGTCCCGCCTCGTAGCCACCGTCGGCCAAGGCGGCGACCAGATCACTGCTCGTCGTCCGGCCGTTGCCGTCAAAATCGCCGCTTGACCAAACGGAATCCACGTCCGCCTCATAAGTTCCCGCCGAAAGCACCGTTACTAAATCGCTCGAGTTGAACTCGCCGTCCAGGTTTGCATCGCCGACCCAAGTTTTATAGAGGTCGCTGACCCACACGTTGACGTCGCTCACGTTGACCGCGGCGTCACTGTTTAGGTCGTATGCAAGATTGTTCATGCCGTTGGCTGACTGTTGGGTCAGATCATCGATGTCGGCCGCATCAAGCTGACCGTCGCCGTTAAAGTCGCCCGGCATGGCCGCCGCCGCGCAGCGTGAGAGGCGTCGCAGCCAGCGTGAACAGACTTTGGAGGTCATCATCTGAGAGGGCTTCGTTCCAGATGGAAACGTCGTCCATAAAGCCTGAGAAATTTCGGAATTCGCCGCAGCAGTCGTCTTCGGCAAATCGCCACGGTGTGAAGTTATCCTGCGGAAAGTGCGGGATTTCATTGACGGCCGATTCGAGGTCGCCGCCCAACGGCCCAGCGTACAAAGTCGCTGCATCCTCGGCAACGGTCAACGCAACGAAGGCCCATTCGTCCTCAGGGACCAGAAGATCCGAGATGAAATCATACGTGTCGGCACTGTTGTCGTTCCAAATGTAGGTAATTGTGCCGTCCAGGGCGTGAAAGTCTAGCCCGATCGCTTGAACGGGATCGCGCGACAAGACGATTCCAGCCCAGTCACCGAGTTGCAGACCGTTGACCCAGGCGGTGATTGTGATTTCCTCAAACGATTCCTCGGTTGCAGGAATCTCAGCGTAGTCGGCGTCCTCACCAGGAAAACTGAGCGCATAGTCGCCTGCTTGACCTGTCACGCCGCGCGTCGGCCGAGTAAACGGCGCCACCGAAAAGTTCGCCATCCAAATCGCCATTTCCTTGATCATTGGGAACGATGCTGCCCGCGCCTGCGGTGGAATTTGCAGACCAGTATCCGAGAAGGTCTGCTCGCGCCTGCTCAACGTGACTCGCGATCAACGCGATAAACAGTGCCAATTGCCACGTCCACATCGAAATTGTTTTATACCGCACTGCCAATACCTCCCTTTCAAGTGCCCATGCACCGACCGATCACAAGATGCCGTGTGATTGTCATTTCGATCGATTCACGTTGTGGTCGCCATGACATGACGGATGAACGCCATCGTCGCCGGCCGTCGGAGAGTTGCCAAAGAAATCGCCGACGGCATTGTGACCGGCGATCATACGAGCCGATTCACAGAAAATCAACAAAAACCCCCTGCCTCTTGCCATATTGGTCACTCAGCATAGGATGGCGGCTACGCGAAGATGTTCAAAACAATGAATCGGGTCCTCCTGACCCGTGATTGTCGCGTCAACGCCAAACTCCTCCCGTACGGGTAGGGCGTTTTCGGTACTGAATTCTCCGGAGGACTGATGATGAAAATCTCGCGTCGTTCGTTAATTGCTGCGGCGGGCGCGCTGCCGCTGGTCACGTTCCATCAAACGCAGGTCGCGGCGGCGGAACGAGCGACAGCGCAGGAACTTGATCGCGCTGCCTCTCGGCCTTTGCTAGATTTACGAAATGTTACCGAGCCGGTCACGATCTCATCAATGGAGCTCCTTCGCAACGGGAACGAGTTTTTGGTGCGGGTACGGTCTGCGGATGGTGCCGAGGGTATCATCGTTGCCAACTCTGGATGGCTCGGCGATACATATCCAATTTTTCAGAACCGAGTCGCATCGTTACTGATTGGAAAGGATGCTCGCGACGTCGAGACATTGCTGGAAGATTTATTGCGTCCCAATATCACTTACAAGTTGCAAGGTCTCGCTCTTTGGGTGTGCGTGGCGGCAGCCGAGATGGCAATCTTAGAACTTCTAGGTCGAGTCAGCCAAAAATCGATTGGCGAGCTATTCGGTGGGGTTCGCCGAGACCGAATCGCGGTTTACCGCGCGGATCATCAAAAGGGGACGCAGTTGTATCGCAATGTCGCCAGATTCTATTCAATTCTGCGCTGCCAATGGTCCTCGGCGAGCAGCGCGAAGCCGAGATTTCGCGGACTCCCGTTGGTCGTCCTGGCCCTTTGGCCGCGCAGACATCAATAGAATATGGCGGCAGAGTCCGTGCTCTGCTCACGGCTGTTGTCGCAGGAGCTCTAGTAGTTTCACGAAGCTTCGTCGACGGCCGATCGAAACGTAGGTCGGATTGGCCGCTGTTTTCTCGAATCGTTCTCGGATGCGATTCAGCGTGCCGGAATCAGATTGCTGCTCGCCCGAACTTTGCGCTGTGGCAATCCGCTCCAGTTCGTCGAGCATCAAGTAAGCGACCCAGCCAGGGCCATTTTGCGTGGCGTTCAGTTCTCGCCGCAGCGCCAAAACGTCATCAAGCCATTTTGATGACGTGCCCGCCACCGCCCGCTGCGTAGTCGCGTTGTGCGACCGACGACGAGGTCGACTCGAATTCGATGGGGTCGGCGAAAGTTCCGAGCGATCGCCGTCAACCTTTTGATTGGCAAGCGATCGACCTGGCGATGCACGGGAAGCGAATGAAGCCGTGCCGTTGCTGGCTGACTTCTGATCGGGGATGATCTGGGCAGCGGCGAGCCTGAAAAAATTGTCACCGTTCAGATCGGCCGTACTCACCCCCAGGCGTACCTCCTGCGGTTCGTTCATCACGCGTACGGCGACCTCCAAATCCAGGCGGCCACCTTGTTGGAAGGCGGAAAGGTCACCACGCAGCCGGGCACTATTGACGCGAAGAAGTTGCCCTGAGGCAGCAGCAGCCGTTGCCTTTGCACCCCATTGGACCGCCGTTCCGGTGGCATTTACCTAGCCGAGCGGCGTCGATTCCGGCGGTCGCACCGTCTCGAGCCACAAACAACGTGGCAACCCGAGGGTCCGCGTCAACCGGTACGCGATGAGCAAGGTTGAATGCATCTTGCGTCGTGCGAACTCCAGCGAGCGCTACATCGCGGTCGGCAAATAGTGGCACCAAGCGCGGATCGGCATCGATCGGCACCGTACCGTGAATCTTTCGCAAGGCAGCGTTGGCCGCATCCAGTACGCTTTGGGCGACCTTCTGCGAGGCAAACAAGGCGACAATCTGTGGATCGGCATCCACCGGTACTTTGTTGATTGCAGCACGAGCTACATCATACGCTCGAGCTTTCGCCTGGTAGGCGATTCGTTTCGCGTCGCGTTCGACGCCCATTGCATCCTTTTGCACTCCCTTCTTAATCTTGTTTAATCCCTTCGCCTTATTGAAATCCTGTTCGGCCTGTCGTGCCCAGGCCAAAATGTCGTCGGAGACTTTGCTTTCGAATGCACTTGAAAAATCGTTCTTGAATTGGGCCGCAAATTGCCAGTCCGCATCTGACACCATGCTGGAACATGTTACATCGGCTTGGAAGGCATTCGCCACAATGCCCGACATGACCACTTCCGTACGCTGGGCGTCGAGATCGGCTTTGGCCGCGACGCGAGCGCCCAAAAGATCGCAACCACCACTTGCACGGAAGTAGCTTTCGGCGCTAGCGGCCATAAGCAAGTCGAGGTTCGTTTCGTGCAAAGCAAGCGGACCAATCTTCAATTCGGCGACTTCGGCCTTAATCGCAGTGCGCGGCCTGGAACTCGAAGCGTCCACCAGCCCGTCGACGGCCGCAACTCGCGAGCCGAACAAGTAGAGTTCACCTTTCAGCCCGACGCCGCTGGCTACGCCCAATTCGTCCGACCCTCCCGCGGGTGCGTAGAGGATCTCGACGTCTGCGCAAAGCGAAGTCAGGTAGCACCGTTCCCACGATGGCTGCGTCAACGTGGCCGCGTTGAGCGCTGGCCAGATCGTTCGCAATGACGACTAGATCGTCGCGAGTCAGTGAATCGACGGCACCTCGCAGGAATACGCTCGGTGTCCCTTTTCGAGTAGTTATGCCGCCGACGACGTTGATTCGCTTGGCCGCCAGTTCCAGATCGGCTTTCACGCCAATCATCATGCAGGGAGGTCCACCACCGGTCTCGCTTCGCATCTCGAGGTTGGTAGAGTGCAGTACCAACCCACGGATTCCCAGCGCGTCCCGCCACGGGCCGTCGTCGTCGCTGCGGGCAGAGATGGAAAACCCGCTACGACCACCTTATCCAACTTCTGAACCGAGGAACTGGCCGCGGCAATCAAATCGTCGCTGCCCGCTGTCGTTGCCGACAATCATATCGAACGAAACTCCAGCCGACGGCTTGCCTGTCACCAACAGGGCCAGATCGGCGATCTGAAAATCGGCGGGTAATCCAGCCAACCCGACACTGGCCAGCTTGGCTCGAAGCTCGGCCTCCTTGGCGACTGCGCTGGCCAGTCGTCCCTCGCGGCGCGAGTTACGAAATGTCTCGGCATCGAAGTTCTTAAGGAGCACTCCTTCGAGCACGAGGTTGTCGAGGTTCACGCCAAGCGTCTTGAGTCCTGCCTGAAGGTCTGCCTGAACGTCGATCGACGTTACGAGATTCATGCCGTCTTGAATTGAAAGCGAAAAATCACCACACCGTACACTTCACGATAGAAATCGCGGACCGGAGCAGTCATGGGCGTCGAAAGTACGGTCACTCGATCGCGTGAAAAGATAATGATGGGCGTAGCCATTTGCACGCCTTGGCCGGCGATGTCGCCGACTGCAGGTATGAACTGTCCCAATTTTTGCGTAGGCAATCGCCAAGCCAACAACCATTTCCCGACTCCTCCGGACGGTCCTTCGACATACTGCAATAACACGGGTGCATCGCTCCCGGCAAACGTCGCCGTACCTGCGATACTGCCGTCATCGGCAATACGAGGCGTCTGAATCGTGATGTCGGCGAGATATGTGTCTTTGAAGGCGACAAGTTCGCCCAGCGCGATTTCACCCTCGGCGGCTGCCGCTGCGCGAAGTTCCTCCATCAATTCGGCCGGCGCCGCGAAGCAAGCCGTCGTTCCGAGTACGGCGAAAAGAAACACGACCGCATGTGTCACCCGCGATTGGAGACCGCGAAGGGCGCCTTTTGGGCGACGGGCTATTAGCCGTCCAGGGTTGGCGGCGGATAAGGCGAGTCGCATAGGTGGTGTCCTTCCAAATGTGAAGCGGCAGATACTCTTTGCAAAGGTTAGAACGATGTCACGTTCATTTCAACGCTCGCGTTGGCACGATTCGTGCATTGAAACAGAGAATGGACCACGGTCGTCGATCGATACATACCTTTCAGGTAGCACAACGTTCACGCATCTGAATACGGTTGAATTTTGGCAAGCAGGGGCCTTTGGAGCTGTCATTAAGTCGCCGTGGTCGCCGCCGTGTCTTCGTTTGGATCTCAGGCGATCGTGCAGGCGGGAATTGGAGACGATCCCACGGGGGCCGATACACGGATTTCGATCGATGGAGCCAGTTTTCCGGCATCCGTTTCGCATAATCGAGTTATCGAAGGCAACCATTTTACGATGAAGAATGAAGGGATGGATCGCGGTTCCCACTACTCGCGCCCGCATGTCGACGCACATAGCGACTGATATGATAAATGTCGCCAAGGTCGAATTCCAACGACTGCGAACTTGATTTCGAGTAAGTCCACATGGTCGCGGGTGTTCCGTCGATCGCCAGCGCGGGGTCTTGCAATAAATCGCCGGCTGTGACGGATGTTGTGGGGGACATGGCAAGGTTGAATGGCAGTCGAGTAGTAGTAGTTCAATATTCCTGATCCGACATGGACAAGACCGGGCGCGATCGTCCAGTACTTAGGACGGATAGCTGATCACCATTGACACAATGTATCATACGGTGGCAGATTCCGTGGCCGCTGATTGGCTTAGAAATTCGCGGGTAACTAACGACTAAGCATGGCTCTTTGAGTCGCTCGCCTTCAAAGTATTCGTACAACGGCGAGCACACCGACGGCGCTGATGGAAACGAAGCTGACCCACAACAGCACGTCGTATAACAGGCTAGGCTGCAGCTCGGATGGAAGTTTGTGGTACCGGAACGTGTACGCGGCGTAGACGACAAGGAGCAACAGCCCCGCGTTTGCCACACCACCTGCCGTGACCATCGCGACCGGTGCTTTGAAAGTCAGCCCCAGCACGGTCCATGAAAACGGAAAGAACCAGGCAAAGCCTCGAATCCAACGCTGCCGCTCGTTCTCGTTCGAATAGTCCAGCAGTCCGACTTGAGCAAAGGCATCACTAAACATTCGCGTCCAGGCGGCTGTGCCGGCGAACAGGGTCGAGAAGAGAACGATGATTGCCCCCACCAGGTACAAAATCATTGCTCCCGGTCCTGCGGACTCAGTATAAACCCTCGACAGAGTCCGAATCATTTCAGGGCCTTCGGGGATCTCGCCACGGCCGTGCAGGACTGCAGCGCCCAAAACATAAAACGCGCAAGTCATCAGCGTATAGACGAGCATAGAGACGAACGCATCCCAATACATGACGCGGATCCAACCGTGTGCTCGCGCGGTCCACTCGTTTGACATTTCACGCGGGCCCGTGAATCCCGCGTATCCCTTTTCCAGGCACCAATAGGGATAGGCAATGATTTCGGATGCGCCAACTCCCGTTAAACCAAAGGCAGCTACTGCCGCACCAAGGGCCGCCTTGGGAAGCTGGAACGTAAAGCCATCGGCGATCTGGTCCGGCGCAAATAGCGTAGTCCGTGCCTTGGAGCATTCCAACGCAGATCAGCGTAAACAAAGTGAACAACCCCAAGAGGGCGATCGAGACGTTCTGGATCGTGCGATAACGACCGCTCGAAATCAAGACCGCGGTCGCCAATCCCGTGATGCAGGCCCACAGCCAAACCGGCACGGCGGGAACGGCAATATTCATCGCCTGTCCCACGCCGGTCGCCAGTCCGCCGTACTGGACGAAGATCACCAATTGGACTAACAGCCACATCCAAATTGTCCAGCTCACGCCAGCGAATCGCGGCCCGCGCAAGCCATCCAACGCAGCCATTGTTGACTGGCCGCTGCTGATGGCGTGCTTACCAAATTCGAGTTGCACGCATACTTTTACAAGGCAACTGACGATGATGACCCACAGTGCAACGAAACCTGCCTGAGCACCCAGCGCGGTTGTCATAATCAATTCGCCGGAACCGACGATCGATGCCGACAATATCATGGCCGGTCCTAGGCAAGATACTGTGCCGAAGATCGTGGTTGGTGGCGTTTTGACGGGAGGGCCATTCATGGGTGCCAGTTTATCAGCTTCCCGCGTGTGTGTGTGTGAATTGCCATCTGGCAGCCTACATCAGGCGGACGCGATGCCTCGCGATCTTCTCCCAGTCGATTTCGACGCCATGTCCAAGGCGATCCGATGCGTACGCGTAACCGTCTCGGACATCGAGTGGATGGACCAGGTAGTCGTCGATGCGAAACGCGTGGATCTCAAGTAGTGAGGCGTTGGGAATCGCCGCCAAACAACTAACGTGCAGCTCTTGAATGCCGTGCGTTGTCAGCTTGCGGTTGTATGCTTCTGCGATGTGTGCGACCTTCATCAATGCCGTAATGCCACCGAGATTGGAGATGTCCGTATCTGGAAAGGATACACCTCCTTCGGCGATCATTTGGCGGAACTCGTAGATCGAGTGCAGGTTCTCGCCCGTGGCCACGGGGATTGGTCCTTCCGATTCGATGCGACGGTGTCCTTCGATGTCGTCCGGAATCGTTGGTTCTTCAATCCAGTAGACGTCGTATTTCTGAAAGGCGCGAACGGCACGAAGAGCCTTTTCGACGCTCCACTTCATGTTTGCGTCGACCATCAGTTTCCTATCGGGACCAAGAAACTCACGTATCGCGGCGATTCGCTCGCATTCTTCTGCGATTGAATCACGTCCTATCTTAATCTTGACGGCATGAATCCCTGCATCCAGAAAGCGTTGTGTTTGTGTTAGTAGTTGGTCGATCGTCATAGCAAAGTCGATGCCGCCGCCGTACACTTCAACTTTGCGATCATGCCCGCCCAAAAAACGCCACAGCGGTTCTCCGGCAAGGCGTGCTTTGAGATCCCAGAGTGCGATATCTACCGCGGATAACCCGAACACTGCGATGCCGCCGCGCCCAACGTAGTGCAGTGCCCACCAGAGCTTGTTCCACAATCGCTCAATGCAGCGAGGGTCCTCACCATTCAGCAGGGGCGACAGATCCTCGTTAATCAGCGTAGCGATCGAAGTGCCACCAACTTTCCCGACGCTATAGGTGTAACCCATACCCATTGCACCTTCGTCGGTTGTGATTTTGACGACGACCAGCGAGAAGTCGGTTTGCACACCATGGATGGCGTCCACCACCGACTCCGATAGCGGAATACGATAAAGCTCGGTTTCGACGCGTTCGATTCTCATGGGCAAATCCGACCGCAATTCGCGTCCCCTTGTAAACCGCTGCCAGCTTAGATACGCTCGGCATGGCAAACGATTGTTGACAATCTACAGTCCATGCGATTGGCGTCAACTGGGCCAGCCCTACGTAACCCAAGGGAACACGAGCCGCAGCGCAGGCCGATGCCAAGCCATCGATGGCAAAAGCGGGGAAACGAAATGCAATCAGACTTCTATCGAAGCTTGGCTCTGTTGATCGTTGCGACCACCGCGTGCATCGGTAGCGAGATTGCCGTTGCCGACGAACGCCCTAACATTCTCTTTATCATGTCGGATGACCACACTGCTCAAGCTATCGGTGCCTACGCGACGCTTCTTGAACCGCTGGATCCGACACCGACGATCGACCGACTGGCGGCCGAAGGCATTTGTTTCGACATCGCCTTTTGTACGAATTCGATTTGCACACCTTCGCGAGCCTGCATTATCACGGGAAAGAATAATCACAACAACGGCGTTTTTGATCTTGGCGCGCGGAAGGTCTTCTGGGCAACACCGTCGTCATCTATACAGGAGATCAAGAATTTTGGGACTACGATGACTCGGATCGAGCGAAAGCCATTGGAATCTCTCGCGATTGTCGAAAGCGGCGAGAGGCGCAGTTAGCGCAGTGAACGAGGTCTTGCAACTTCGAGTCCGTCGGAAATTGAAGCGAGAGAAGGGATACGTGATAGTCGTCGCTATCGATCGTTCCGGCCACCAGCGCCTGATCGTCATTTGGCGTGCTCATGATGCCCACGGACTCGACAGGATCGTCGAATATGAGTTCTCCGGTGTCGTGCCACGATTCGACGCGCCAGTCGATTTAGCCACATCCGGGGCGCGTCATTTCCGTTCGTCCCACGAAAGCGTGGCTAAATCCAGGCGATTGGGTTGAAAGCCGATGAGATCATGCGGCACGGATTCGTCGAGCAAGAAATCGTGTTGGCAGCTCATGCATCTCGCCGCCAATTCAAGCTGTGACATCGGTTGCGAACAGCCAAGGCACGTGTGCAGGCCCGGCAGATACTCGAAATCCGATCCCACGATCAAGGGTCCCATTTGACACTTTGGACATCGCAATTGATTGCCGTTACGAAACTGTTCGACGGAGGCGACATAGGCACAGGCGAAGTGATGGACCAACTCGTCTGCCACGATGAGCGGCGACCGACACGCTTTACAGACGGACCGGTAAATCGGTAGCCCACCGCAGTTGGGACATACCTGAATGCGGTCCACAACGAGGCGCGTCAATACGCTAGCGTCAGCAAGTCGGTCGAGGATCCGTCGACTTCGGTCGTATTCGAACCTTAGGTTGTCGCCATTGAACGAAGGAACAATGACTTCTTGCTCAAGTAGACTCAGAAGTGCGCCGCCGAAATGTCCTACAACGCAAACTCGGTTGTTGTTGAGCGGCCGCATTTCGTCGGCGACGACGGCGGCGTACCCGGTCGTTTGGTTTTCTCCGGCTACTCCGATCGCCAATTGGCTACCTGGTGAAATGGTCTTGGTCTGGGCACATTCGACCAGGACTTGTCGCGGATCGAGCCTCCGAAGCTGGCCCTCGAATCGGAGGCGGGCAAGCGGCAACGCGTTATCCAGCAGAGGCACGACAGTACAGGGCTTACGTAACGACCCTTGAGTTGTCGATCGTGATCGCGGCGAGCGGGTGACAAGTGTGTCCAATGTCGACGGCTGATTCATGAGCAGTTATACCTGGCAATAACCTTCATTGCTCGAAGTCTTCACGAACACCGGCGTTTGCACGTACCGCACCAGATGGCTCCATCCAAGATGCCCTACGTCGTCGCCATCGTATATCGTTGCTCTCGAATGGAGCTTTTGACGTCGACACGTTTGTGGGTCGCACATCATCAGGGCGCAGAACTCAAGAAATCCGAGTGACTCTTAGGCAACATGACGACCGCGCCTAGACGCAAGTCATTCTGCGGCTGTTCGCCGATCGGCTTCATCCGGACCGGAAGCAATTTTTCATCGGACGAATAATGTCGCGCAATCTGGTTGGGTGCTGGCTCAAAGCTGTCGCCGACTCTTTCAACTACGCATTCTAAAGGGTATGCATGAGGGGGAAGCTGTAAAGTCACTTTGTCTCCCGCCACGGGAATGTGACGTGACTTCTGCGGATAATAAACGATAACTCTAGCCGACGTTTCTTCGACGACTGTCAGAACAGGGTTCTTTGTGTCGCAGCGTTCGCCGGCATAGCTGTTGCGTCGCAACACGGTGCCATTGACTGGTGATCGGAGCTGTCCCTCTTCAATCTGTGACCGCAACGCCTTGCGTTTCGTCTTGATGGCAAGAATCTTGGCACTGAGCGGACGTAGTTGATCGGTGCCTAGGTCGGACATGCCCTCCGCCGATTCGACCTGCGTTCGCAGTTGACTGACTGCTTGTTTCAGTTTTTCGATTTTTTGAAGTTGGCCACGGAGATCGTATTTGGTTTTCTCGAAATCATCGACAGTGATGTATTTCTTCGAATTCAGCTCTTGAGCCCGTTCATAGGCTGCACGCAACCGGATGACGTTTTCGTGACCCTCGAGCAATTCGCCCCAGGTCTCATAGTATTTCGCGTAGGTCTGCGCGTTTACGTCCTTCATGTAGCTGGCATTCCATTTCAGCTCGGATACCTTGGAACGTAGTTCGGCATTCGCCACAGATAGTTCGTCATCCAGCTCTTCCAATTCACGGCGAAATCCTAGGTTTTCGATGGTAATCAGGACATCACCCTGTCGCACGTTTTGGCCTTCTTCAACGTGGACATATTTGACTTGTCCTTCCCAGGGCGCCGACACGTCGATGGCACGACCCACTACTACGCCATATGCATCGTAGCGAAAGAATGTGGTCCAGAAGCGATGTGCCCCAATCCCGACGGCAGCCAGCAGGATCACGCCAATCAAAATGCCACTCAAACTGCGTCGCCGCAAGGAATTGGGATGTACTGGTGAGCTCAGCGCGGATGGTGTCGCAGCCAGCAGTGGTTTGCCAGGAGCGGCGGCGTGATGCACAGCCCGGCGCATCGTTCGTGATGACGGTGTTGGTTGAGTCGGTGCGTAACTTCTGTCGACTGCCTGGTAACGAGCAATCGCGCGGCGCACAGCAAGTTCGAGCTGCCCTGGTCGCAGTGATCCAGCAGCAATGCATTCGACGGCTCCGTCGGCAAGAAGTTGTTGCGTACGTTCTTCAACGTCGTCGGCCGTCAGCACGATGACCGGATAGTCCGATGCAAACGCCAGGCCAAGGTCCAGAGCGGAAATGGCCTCGGACGACGGTTCGGAGTAGGCCACGACGATAGCGTCAATTGGTTCACGATCCAGCATCTCAATCGTGGATGCCAGGTCGTCAACTTGTTGAACTACCACATCGTTGTCGAGCGATGCGAAGACGTTTTCGACGAGCGAACGTAGTGCATCGTTTGCTGCGCAGCTTGGCACATACAGGATTTGCAGTGCCCGAGCCATAGTCGCGGTATTTGACGTCGTTTCCATCAAGTTGCCTTCTCCGAAATGCTGTTCCCGAGATTGCCCCAGGTGATTGCGACCTCGGCGTACGCATTCAATTGCAGCTGGCCCCTAGGGTTTCCGCACGCTTCGCATGGAAATGGAAAGGAGTGCCTTCATCGTGCGATAATTCCGCCGACCTTCGGGACCCTGCGAGTTGTATGTGGCGAATGATTCGCATGATCGTTTCTTCCAGTGCGATTTTCGGCTCATAGCCTATGGTCTGCCGAATCTTGGTCAAATCAGGTACGCGGCGGCGCGTCTCTTCGAATTTCGGTCCAAACACGGCTTCGAATGGCACGAAACGTTTCTCGGATTGACTGCCAGTTACTTCAATAACCAAGTCGGCGAGGTCGTTGATGGTGATTTCGTGGTCCGAGCCAACATTGAACACTTCGCCCTGCGCTTGCTCCGATTCGGACAGTGTGATCAATGCATCCGTCACATCGCTAACATCACAAAAGCAGCGTGATTGCTGGCCATCGCCATAGATCTCTAGCGGCTCGTTTGCCAACGCAGCGCAGTACGAAACGGGGTACGACCATGCCATACTGCGCGGATTGAAATGGGCCAATTGTGTTGAATAGCCGAACAATGTTTAACGGCAGACCCTGGTGGCGGGAATACGATATGCCCATGAATTCATTAAGGGCTTTACTGCACGCGTAACTCCATCGCAACGATGCCGTGTTACCCAACACAAGATCCTGATTCTCTTGGCACGGTACGGCGGATTTTCCGTAAACCTCTGATGTACTGGCGATCAGTATCGGCTTGCCTAAGTCATTTGCGAGACTGAGCATACGTTCTGTGCCACGAATGTTGATTTCCATACACCGTGTCGGTCTCTCGACGATGAGTCGAACACCTAGCGCGGCGGCCAGATGGAACACGTAATCCGCATCCAGAACAAGTGACGGCAGCAATTCGCTCTCGCAGATATTGCCGATGACTAAGCGATAGTTCTCGTGCCCCTGGAAAGCCGCAACATTGGCCCGGCTGCCGGTTGACAGGTTATCAATCGCGGTTACTTGATGTCCGGCCTTCAGTAGCCGTTCAGTGAGATGGCGGCCGATGAATCCGGCGCCGCCCGTGATCAATGCGTGCATGATTACCTCAACGTGTATTTTCAGTGACGTCGCTGGAGGGATGATAAAGAGTCACCGTTGTATCGTCTACGGAATTGGTAACGCTGAAGTTTCAGTAACGGTAGCACGAAAGGAGGGAAAGAAGCAGTTAGTTGAATCGAGCGGTAGACAACGTCACAGCTGCACAAGGTGTTTCAATCCGATCGTTCAGCGCCTGTGCGATGGAGGCGGCCAAAGTGGGAACATGCTATGAGTTACATGTCGCGTTGCAGAAATGCCAGGAGATCCGGCACGCCCTTGTCCTAGATTGCGGTGTCCCCCCGTGCTTGCAGAGTGGAACCATTGGCTGACCTCCCTTCACCCGGACGAGCTGTGCTTTGTCCTTGGGCCCTTCTTGTTCGTCGACGGTCCGCGCTATGGCGTGAGCAAGCTGTTGATGTGCGCCTGGGATATGATTGTCGCGATCTGCCGCTGGTCACTGACAAGTACGACTCCCAAGGCATACACGCACTGTCCATCCGTCTGCGTAGTGATCCCCGCGTGCAATGAAGGCCAATTGATCGCACAGACGTTACAGTCGGTATGGGCCACCTATCCGCGACTTGAAATCATCGTAGTGGACGAGGCGTCGGACGATGAAACATTGTCCGTGGCACGGGAGTATGAGCGCACGCACCCCGGTATTACCGTGCTTAGTAGGGCCCGCCGAGGTGGCAAGTCTTCCGCCGTGAATTTTGCGCGAAACTACACTCAGGCCGAAGTTCTGATCGTAATCGATGGTGACGGTGTGCTCGGACCCCAGGCGATCTGGGAAGTGGTCCAACCCTTGGCAGATCCGCGAGTGGGCGTCGTATCCGGCATGATCCGCGCCCTCAACGCCTTGCAGAATCTCGTGACACGATTGCAAGCACTTGAATACCTGAACACGATCTTGGTTGGTCGGATCCTCATGTCGCGTCTACACGTCCTGGGCATTTCCTCCGGGGCCTTCTCCGCCTATCGCATCGAATGTTTCGATCAGGGAAAGGGGAAAGACGTCGGTCCGACGGAAGATCTTGACCTCTCATTGCGCATACGCAAGTCGGGCTACGACGTCGCATTTGTCCCCACGGCCGTATGCTATACCGATGTGCCCAACAATTGGCAAACTCTCTTCAAGCAACGTCGTTTTTGGGAGCAGGGCAGTGTCGTAAAACTCTATTGTCGCAAGCACATTGACATGATGTACTTCTGGCGAAGCGGCTTTCGGTGGAGCAACCTAATTCACTTTCTGGACATCATCTTCTTTGACCTTGTTTGTGTATACGGGATATGGATTTACTTTGCGTTCCTGTTTCTTACACAATCGTGGGTTGAGATTGGCCGCGTGCTCTTTACCTTGTATCTGGCATACCTGTGCTTAGAAGTTGTCCAGAGCATGACCGTTTTTCTCTATTCCGACAATTGGAAGCGCGACTGTGCTGTGTGTCTTGTCGTGCCGCTGTCGCCGATATACCAGTTGTTCTTGCGGTTTACTTCTCTCGTGGCCATTACGGAAGAGTTTCTCTGGCGAAAGTCGTTTGACGATGCGCATGTTCCCCGACACGTTCGCGAAGCGACGTGGCATTGGTGATACGCGACACAGACGTGACTTTTGGGACCATGCTCCTGGCATAGGAATGGCTGCTGTCGAGCGTTCCGCTTTGTCCCGAAAGAATCCCTGCGCTAGTCATTCGCAATGCTAGTGCCGTTTCCAGTTCGTAAGTTACGTGAGTTTACAACGCCGTTGCTGGCACGTGTGAGTGCTTTGTTTTGGCAACTTTTCGCCGCCACGGTTCCACGGCAATTTGGCGTCGTCGGTTTCGCCAGTCCAGGTAGCTGATGATGGCTTCCTGAAGTGCTTCGTGGGTGTTGTAGTCGGAGTTGTCCAGGGCGAACTTCTTGAGTGCGGTGAATGGGCATTCGATTCGATTGATCCAGGATGCGTTGGTGGGCGTGAAATAGAACTTGACGTGGTGCGTCTTGGCCCAAGCGAGCACTTCGTGCTTGAGATGGGGTTTGTAGTTGTCCAGGACAATGTGGAGAGTTTCCTGCGGTCGATAGCGACGTCTTAGCCACTTGAGGAACGCCAAGAAGTCTGACCACTTTTTGTGGGCCGCGAAGCGACCGAAAAGATGTCCTGTCTCTAGGTCGTAGGCGGCGAAGAAATGACGTACACCACCGAAGCGATGGTACGTGGCACGATGGCGGTCGACGGACCTGCGGCCCTTCTTCGTGAAGCAAGTGCCGTGCCGTGGCTGGAGGTTGAGCGGGCCGAATTCGTCCACACAGATGCGTCGCCCGTTGCCGGGCCGATGATGGTAGAGGCGTCGAATTCGCCGGTATTTGGCCCAGAAATCCGGGTCATTCGATTCCTTCCAGGTCTTGGTGTGTCGCCAGCGAATCCCGGCGCGGAGGAGCAATTCCCGCAGCCATTCCGGGCTGATCGAGCCCAAAATCTTTTGACTTACGAGATACGACCGCAACTTGCTTAACGACCACTGGTTCATGCCAATCAGCGATTGGGGCGAAGACAGCGCCACTTCGGCGACCTGCTCCACGATATCCGCAAAGAACCTCCGTGGAACCGGAACGTGCCAGCCGGGCCACCACTCAATTCCCGCTAGGCCATGGGCGTTGAGCCGATGAATGATCTTGCGGACCCAGTGCGCCGTCACACCAACACGTTCGGCCAGCTCCCGATTGCAAACTCCGCCGCTACTGAGCAAAATGATACGAGCATGGCTGACGTTGACGTGATTCCTCCGTTGGCGTTTCATGCGATGGAGCTTGCGACGTTCACCGGGCGCAATCCGCCTTGACTTCACCTTGTCCATTTGGGGAGCCTCCGTGTCAAAACACAACGACACAAACGACACGGAGGTTCCTTTTAAACCATTCGCTTCGTGCTAGCGAACACGGCTGAGCACTCTCTGCCACGTTGGACGCGATACGCGTAACTTGCCAACTGGAAACGGCACTAGCATGAAAGGCATGACTCGCAAAACGATCATGACGGCGCGGGCATGAATTGCTAGTCTTCGCATCGTGGAACCCGAACTGGTGGCGGCAACTAGCGATGACAACATCCCACGGGAGGCAACAGAATGCGGTTTTTTGCGGAATTTAAGGCAATTCTTGCCAACCTCGTCCAGTCCTCCGGCATCGGCTTAGTAATTCTTGCCGGAGGCGTTATTGCATACCTGTGTCTCCTTCGAGGCCTGAAGACGCTGGAAACCGGACGCTATCTGCCTGCTCGCTTAGTAAGCACCTTAAGTCGCTCGACTCTCTGGCTGATCCTGTTTGCGTCGGCACTCATGTTTCTGCAATCGCTTGGCGTGCTTCACAGCGTGGTTACGGCGGTAACCGGAGTCCTTGCGTTACTTGCCATCGGATTTGTCGCCGTTTGGAGCGTACTGAGCAATACGTTGTGCTCGCTGATCCTCATGGTCGTTCGGCCCTTTCGAGTTGGCGATACGATCGGTTTTCCGCCGGATGATTATCACGGCAAGGTGGTGAATTTCAATATGATCTTCACCACACTCGAGACAGATGATGGTTTGCTTCTGCAAGTGCCGAACAACACATTCTTCCAGCGACCTATCGTGCGCAAGAAAGGAAGCTGGCACATCGGGTTGCAGGATCAGCTTTACGAGCGTGCGAATGCGAGTATTGAACGATCTGATTCGGGTGAATCCAAGGTCGAGTCACGGAAAGCAGCCTAGACTCATAAACCGGCCAAGGCGACCGTCGTTGCCAAAACAGCCTCAGGTCGATGGACTCCACAGCATCCGGTGTCGTGCGCCGCAAACGACTGGGCGGAAAGACAAAAACGCCGTTCGACTACCTCGACTCCCAGCGTCCATTCGAGCAGCGTCAAAGAGGATGGACGTGTCACAAGGGTCATTTGATGACGCATTCGAAAATCAAATCCGCTTCCGACGAGTTCTTGACACAATCATCGTTGCGGCGAGAGCAAGCAAGCTGCCGATGGCTCGGGAACAGCAGAAACAGCGGCTCGCGGTCCTTGCTCGTAGCCGCCATCGGCCAGCGCAACCACCAAATCGGCACTGTTGAATTCGCCGTCGGCGTTCCAGTCGCCTTCGGACCAACTCGTTGCGGGCGGATACGGGAGACCTTGGCTGTACCAAACGTCGTAGGACGTGCGTTCAAATTGTCCGCTGGCGAGCACCTGGACAAGATCTGTGCTGTCAAAGTGCCCATTCAAGTCGGCGTCTCCGTACCACGTACGTTTGAGGTTGTGCACCCAATAGTTGTGGTCATCAATTGACACATTGCCGTCCCCGTTAAGATCCTCGGCGTTAGGAAGTGGTGGATTACAGCTCCAATGAGACTCAATCCCGCAACTTAGTTGGTCAATGTCACCTACATCAAGAGTGTCGTTGGCGTTGAGGTCGCCAGCTTGCGAAACAACAAGTGTGAGACCCGCTTCAACGGGGTCAAAATCTTGGGAGAAAATAGTCCACTGATTGTAGATCGTTTCTGAATCGAAGTGCGCCGCACTCAGCGTGCCGCTGAGTACTATGGCATTTCGCAGGTCTGCTCCACGTAGGTCGAGACCTGCCAAATTCCCGTCCTGGATTTCGATACCTCTTAAATCCTGCTGGCTGAAGTCCCAACCAGATAGGTCATTTCCACTAAAGTCCACACCCCTCGAGTCTTTCGCCCGATAACTTGCCGTCGAATACATCTGTTCTTCCGTGAATCCTAATTCAGTAGTTCCGGCGAGCACCACGTTTTGGATGATTCTCGAGATTCGCACCCGCCAGCACGACTCCGGGGAGACCCGCGTTCGACAGATCCTGACCTTGAAGATTCCAACCTTTCAGGTCTTGTCCTTGAAGTTGGATCCCCTGCAAATCCTTCTGCTTGTAGCTTCTCGTAGAGTAAACCTGTTCAGCCGTCAGGTTTGTCGACCAGAACTGAGACCACGAGATCACAGCAACGGAAAGATCGGCGCTGGTCATGTCACTGCGAAAGAGAACTACACCGGTAAGATCTGCTCCTGATAGATTCGCATCAATAAATGTGGAATTCCATAGTGCTGCGGCGGACAAATTCGCCCCTCGAAGACTGGCACCCGTAAAATTGCTACGCTCGAGAAAGAAGGAAAACCGTGCGTTGGACAGATCTTGTCCATCAAAGTTCCATCCAGCAAGATCGCAGCACAACTTGACATTGTTAAGATTTTGGGCCTTATAGCTCGCGGTCGAATAGAGCTGGTCCATTGAAATCCCCGTGACAACGCCTTGCGCATTGGCCAGCGTCGCAGCCAGATTCGCGCGCGCAATATCGGCGTCATCAAGGATAGCGTCGACCAACGTTGCTCCCATCAGATCCACAGCTGAAAGATCGGCCCCGCGAAGGTTGCTCCCTCGTAGGTCTGCGAACTGCAAATCCAGCTTGCCAAAATCGACTCCCGGTCCCGGTGTAACGCCCTCTGTCCCCGGAATCACCTCGCCCGTGTCCCACCGGTTGATGTCGGCGCTCGCTGTCGCCGAAAAAAACCGAACAGTAGTAGAATCCGGAACGCCATCGTACAGTCTCCTTTGACTGCATATTGTCCTCACTATTAACAAGCGAATCAATGCAGATGAATGCTGCCGGAGTGCATAGTATTTCACCCGACTCACTGCGTCCCTTTAACCTTCGATTCTCGGGGCGCTTTACCGGACCCATTCTAGCCCGTCCGCCGTCACGAAACACGCGCCGACCGACAGGGCCCTCCGTCGGGGCATGGGATGATTCAAATTGGGGTGGTTAGTTGACGATCGTCATCAAATAGGCTTTCCGACGAGTTGATGAGACTTCAACTACCGGGTCAACGGCGGCGGAACGCCAGCCCCAGCAGACCGGTAAGGAACATGACCATTGCCGCCGGCTCAGGAACGGCGCTCACGGCTGCACGCGTCCCGGCTTCGTAGCCACCAGCGCCGAAGGCGTCGATCACGTCGCCGGAGTCGAACTCGCCATCGCCGTTCCAGTCGACATTCGACCAAGAAGAGTTGCGCGCGACCGCGACTTCATCGTCGAAAGGCACGTCAAATGGGACAACAAAATCGAATTCTCTTGGGCCAGGTGCGACGTTATCAGTTTGCCACGTTAAACCTGACGTCCCTCCCCATCGACGAGATCCAGGAAGTCACTGAGGGTGGGAGAGCGTCTTCGTGATGGGAACGTGCGTCAGTGCTTAGAGGTCAAGTACATCGAAGGCTTCTGCCCCGGCACGAGTCGCCAACTGCTGCCATGCGGCCGGATTGATCTCGTCGACCACAAAACGAACGGCCCCGTCGGCCATCGCCGCGACAACACCTCCACCGTGCCGACTTCGAGCCGTTGCCCAATACGACCCCGACGGATCTTCGTCGACGGGTACGCATCGCAGGCGATTGTGAGTCGGCAATCTTGCACTGGCTCCACAATGCACAATGCGATCATTGACGGTCGTGTTAGGCGGAAAGCGCGCTGAGAATACCGTGCTGCCCATCGCGGCCGACAACCAAACACCCCGGGAGTCTGCCGCATCATCACGGGTCAGAACTTCGCTTAGAAGGAGTGTTTTCGATAATCCATCATGAAAACTGAGAGGTTTCCGGCCGCGAGTTGCAAGAATGCTTGGCGCTCCCTTCTCAACCTGAAAAGCACCCGCAGTGCGATGATCTTTGAATCCGTCGTACGAGTAATTCCCCCAGCCAAAGTTCGCTGCGTAGTTCGTTTTTACGTATTCGACCCGGGAATGGTCGGAATTGATGGGCCGATCGCGAGCGAAATCACTCGGACAGTTCGCGATGTTGGGCGCCGTTGTGCATATCGATGACACGGTCGCTTGATCCCAGCGACGGATTGAGGAAGGCACTTCAAGGAAGGGTAGGATGCCCACCAGCCAATTGGGGCCTTGGTGCACAAGATCCTGCGTATGAAACTGTTGGCGATACCATTCGGCACGATCCCGCGGCGTGGCAACACCAGGCGGAAACGCTGCGCGAACGGCTAGAACCTCCTGACAGCCGAGCGCTAGTTGACGAATGTGATTTGTACACGTCGTCCTGCGTGCCGACTCGCGAGCGGACTGGACAGCGGGCAGTAGGAGTCCAATCAGCAACGAGAGGATCACGATGACCACGAGCAGTTCGACGACGGTGAATGCCTTGTGACGACGGGGTGGCATACCAGCCTCCTACTTCGGGGCAGGGGAGAAATAACTCGACCCGGGGGGCCGTAGAGCCTGCCCCCCGGTGCTTGAAGACGAACATGTCATGCAGGCTAAGGACTCGTGCGTCCAGGCCCTAACACAGCGGACAGAGGAAATACGTACCGGTTGGCAGGTGCGTTACCGGATCAACGACCTGCCAACGGCCCCCGACGTAGTTCTTATCACCAGGGCCAAAGTCGGTTTGCCCAATGCCATTCGCATCGATATAAATATCCTGAAATGGTCCTTCATGGGCAGCGCGTCGGCGGCAGCAAACGTGTCGAAGTACAAACCTTGGGTATTTACATACACCGTCCCAAAGGTTTTCTTGCCATTGCCACCACGCCCCGCCTGGGCCAGTCCAGCAAACGACATGCCCACGATTCCCACGACGATTAGTAACGTTTTCCACGGATGTTTAGTCCTACGGATCGTCATCGCTTTCCCTTTTCAATAAAATCAAACCTATAGCGATCGACGGACGAAGTGTGTTCCGCGTCACCATGACAACTGATTGCAGGGAGGTTCAAAGCCACTTCACGGAAGGACGAGTCCCCCGCCGAGTTATGATCGCGCCGTTAACGAGACGAAGCAGAACTCAGCTGAAGCATCGCCCTCCCCGCTCTGATACCACCCAAATCCTAGGCAGGTGATCACCGTTGCCCTGATGGTGACTTAGTTGCCGGTGGCCGGTGAAGATTACACAAAAATGAAAACACGCCCGGATTTTCATCCATGAGGACTTTGTCAGACACGACCGTGCAAGAGACCAAGGACATCGACCGCACTCTCCCTTTTTTGGTCGATGTGCAATTCCATTCATTGTCTCATCTGAAACAATGGAAACCGTGTGATTTCCGCAAGGCGGACGTCTCCGGTGCATGCCAGAGTGTCGCTACGCTTTCAGAAAGGGAAAGTATTCGCTGTCGTTCCGCGCTAGTCAGCGTTGCGGGAATTCTTGGCCGACGCCTAGCGGCAGCCGTACAATGCCTCCGTTCGGTGTCGATTTCAACCGGAGACGCCTTCAATGAGATCGGTACGAACGCCGCTCCTTCGGCTGACTCCGCCTCGGTCCGAGCCTCTTTCTCAGCTATCAACGAGTCTGGGACGCCATCTCGCAGCCGATCCTTCCACCGATAGAAAGTCGATCTCGAAACTCCTTCCTTGAGGCAAAAGACATCGATTTCCAAGTCGCTGGCTTCGAAACTCGCAAGCCGCTCTTGCCAATCCAAATACTCGTCCAGATCGCTTGGTGGTCGTCCCATCGTCTGTCTCCCAAGGGTTACTGTTTTCCAGCAACCAAACTACACGACGTGACAAGTATGGATAGAATTGACGCTTACGTTTTCGAGACATCCAATGCCCCGATGGGGGGTCCATCGGTTGGACACGTAATCTGTGGCCAACGTCCGGCTAAAATGGCGTCGTCGAAACGCCCGATCAAAGGAACCGTATCCGGAGGTTTCCCCTGAATGGGCGCCGGGCGGGCTGGGAGCCATGACAATCGGTAACCAACAGTCGGAGAACTGAGGGCGTAGGGCTATAATGCAGCCTTTGTCGTTGCCGACCCTTTGGTCTCGTTACACAGAATGCCATGGATATACAACAAACACTTGCCGACCTTTCGACACTTCCAGTCGACGACCGTTTGCGACTGGTGCAGTTGCTTTGGGATTCGATACCGGCCGAGGCTGAGGTCAGTGTTTCAGACGAACAGCAAATCGAGTTAAACCGCCGCATCGAGGCCCACAACGCGGCCCCAGATTCGGCGATTAGCCGTGAGGATTTAGAGCGCGGCTCAAGGATCGAGATTGATGCCGACCATTCGTTTTCGCCCGGAGGTGGCGGAAGATTTGCGGAATGCAGTCGACTGGTACGATGCGAAGAGAAGCGGCTTGGGTGATGAGTTTCTCGGTGAGTACTGGTCCGCGATCGACCGAATCATTGACGGACCGCTGGCGTATGGACTAGCTCACTCCGGGCTGCGAGCTTGTCGCCTATCCAGGTTTCCCTATGTGATTCACTACCGTTGCAGCGAAGAAGGGATCCTGGTAGTCGCGGTGATGTTTGGTGGACGCGATGCTCCCGCGTGGATCGATCGAAAGTAGATTGTCGCAAGAATCCACCGTCCGTGACACAGTCCCACGACCCGGTAGAGGGGCCAACCCGGCGGCGAGTGATTTCGGACCGGCGCTGGGCTAAAATGAGCCGTCAAAGCGCCCGATTAAACGAACCTTGGTGATCCGACTCTGCGGAGATCATCGGCTATCTCCCATCGTTGTGCTACATTCTGCCACACCAACCGCTTACCGGTTCAGTTTTCTGCGGAAGTCTTGGCGTCACATAGACCGCTGAGGTCATGGCGTCGTCTCTTCCGTCCATGTTTCTTGCATCGTCGACCGAACGCTGTATTCTAGGGGCAGATCAATACCTCGAAAAAGTTGAGTAACGCCAATCCAACAAAAAGGCACGAAGCTCCTGTGATCAGCAGGAAACTCGTGCCTTCGTCGTTAGTGGCATCTATCTCTTTTGGAGGATGTAATGATGCGAATCGCAATAGCCATTGTCGCATTACTTGTTTCAACTTGCGACGGTTGCCCAAGTGTGTGCTGCCTCCTTCGACGAACTTGTAGTCTTTGGCTCCAGTGACCTTGATGTCGGAAATCTTGGCCGGTTTTCAAACGGCCCAGTATGGGCGGAATACCTCGCACGCGATTGGAATCTCCCGATGCCCACCGCGAGTAATGCAGGCGGAACAGTCTTCGCCTGGGGCGGAGCACGAACAGGCTTTGGCATCGACAACTTAGGGAATCTAAGAGTCCCGACTGTTGGAAAACAAATTGACGATTATCTAGCAAACAACGTGCCGGATGATTCCGATCTCATAATCATAACGGGAGGATGGAACGACATTGCAATCTACGGCACACCTCCGGCGACCATTTTTACGAACATGTCGGATCACATATCGACGTTGGCTGCGGCAGGAGGGAGACAGTTTTTAATTCCGAATCTTGTGCCACTCGGCTTTTCGCCTGGAAGTGGACAGTTCGGACAGCCGGATGATCTGAACCAAAGAGCGGCACTGCTAAACGATTTATTGCCGCCAGAACTTGACACTCTCGAGTCAAATTTGGGAATTACAGTGTACAGAGACGATTTCTTTGGCCTGATTCAATCGGTCGTCGCTGACCCCTCCGCATTCGGACTTGAGAATGCAACGGTTTCGGCTGGCGAAGATATAACGAAGGGGAAAACGTACCTGTATTGGGACGATTTTCACTTCACAACAGCCGGCCACCGTATACTGGCCGACAGTGCTTCCGCTGCGGTTCCCGAATCAACGTCGTTTGCCATTTTCATGGCTGCCTTGTTCCCCTTTGCGAGTGTTTCAAGAGGGCGTGGGAAGTCCGTCTCGGTCCAATGATGCAAGGTAATTAGCTAGTGGCGATGGCTTTCCGTCGACAACTGCTCACGCACGCGATCCCGAAGCCAAGCAACAGAAAGCAGTTCGGCTCAGGCACCGCGGCTGCCGGTCGAGGTCCTGCCTCGTAGCCGCCATCGGAAAGTGCGGTAACCAGATCGCTGCTATTGGTCCGCCCGTCACCATTGAAATCTCCAGTGGACCAAACGGCGTCCACGTCAGCCTCGTAGGTGCCTGAGGAAATCACCGTCACCAAATCGCTGGAGTTGAACTCGCCGTCCAGATTGGCGTCGCCAAGCCAACTGTTGACAATGTCCTTAATCCACAACGTGACGTCACCACTGTTCACAAAACTATCGTAATTCAGGTCATAGGCCGGCAGATTCCCGCCTGCCGCCTGCCTGGTCAAGTCGTCAATGTCCGCAGACGTCAACAGGCCGTCGCCGTCAAAGTCACCAGATTCGGGCACGAATGTGAATTGGAGTATCAGACCGTTGCTGTAAAAAGATCCCGTTTCCGAACCATCGAACGGTACATCATACAGCTGCGTGTATATTCCTGGAGGCTGGTCGTCAAACAGCGGTGGTGTATATCCCGACGAAGACATGAAATCGATTACGAGATTCCCTTGGCTTGGGTCATAAAAGAACGGTGTTTGCAATTCAAATTTGTAATCGAAGCCTCGGGGTCCTTCGGGCGGTCCACTAGGCCTTAAACAAGCGAAGACGTCGAAGGATATCGGCGAATGGGATGCGCGCACGGTTTGGGGGACGACGTTGTCGCCAGTAGGTGTTTCGCTTTGAAGTGGATCATCGAGAGCAGTCCTTCGGGTCTAGGCGTTGCGGCGGATCGGAGCATCCGGACTCCGACTTCTAAGATGGATGTCAACATCGGAGCGGCTGCTGCAGTTGGTCCCAGAGCCGAAAGAAGGTGGATTGCCAGCGGTTCCAGGCGAGCAAACGGTAAACCAAGCGGCGACTGCTGTGCACGATCTGGGCCGGGATGTTGATCATGGCTTGGCGGAACGTGGAGAAGTCCATTCGTAGGAGCGTTTGTTTTGCTGCTTCGTGTCGCTGTCGCCAGCGCGGACGAGTGGGAACCAGCAGCGCCGCCCAAGCCTTCAAGTTCCACGCCAGCGAAGCGATTACCATGTAGGCCCAGTTGCTGGTCAGGTTATCCAGCGGTGCTTTCAAGGCGTGTACGCCGTTCTTCTGTTGTTCGATCAGATTTTCTTGGTTGCATCGTTGATGGGCATGGCGCACGATCGCTGGGGCGGAGCTCAGCCGATCATTGGTGATGTAGAAGAAGCACTTCGAATCGTTGAAAAGCGTCTGCTGGCCTTGGTGGACTTCGAGATCCTTCCACACAACGACGACTCGATACGTCTTTTGGCATTTGGTGGGCCTATAGGAAAACTCCGCCACGTATTCCCGTCGCAACTTGATGTCCTTGAACTCGCGCCACTGCTTCTTATAGTTGATGTCCATACCTTGCTTGCACTCGCCGTTCGTCTCCACCATGGATCCGTCGGCGTCAATCACCGCCTCCTCAAAGAAAGAATCCGGCTGCTGACGCCAGACCTTCAAACGGACCGAATTGAACACCTCCATCAACATCCAGATCGAAACCAAATTGAACCGGCGGCAGAAGTCACCTGCCGTGGTGGGATCGGGAAGACGCTGGGCCCCCAGGGAATCCAGGTAAGCTTCGTCGTGGCGCCGCAATTCAAGATGCTCCAAGCAGCTGCCGCCAGCGAAAATGTTGTAGGCGATATTCAACACGTGGTCCGATTCACAGTAGGGAAGGTAAATCTTGAACAAGTTGACATGCCGATTGATCGCCTTGTCCAGTTCCACCGCCTTGACCAAGCGGTGGATCAACCCGATGCCTCCCGCCGCAGTGGCCCGCGTTTTATCCGCGATCTCGTAATGCATGTTCGCCGCCGAGATCATCGGGCCTTTACTATCGAACTTTGTTTTGTCCAAACGCTTTTCGATTCGTCGCTTGCGTGTTTGAAGCTGGTGCTTTTATCTTGGCGTTCACTCGAAAACCCTCCCTGACTTGCGTGTGTTGTTTGGTCACACTTCAACTAACGCAAGAAAACGCCGAGAGTATTCGAGTTTTTTCGTTTCTGAGGCGATTAAGCGCAATCGGTCTACGCTGGTTTAAGGTCTAGCTGCGGCCCTCCAGGCGTGGAATGGTGCAGTGCACTCATCGGCAAATTCGCCACTGCGCAGAATCGCGGAAATCTATACCGCTGGTAAGACCGACGGCGAACAGCCCTCGATCCAGTCAGCGACACTCCAAGAACCGACAGAGTTGCTGGTCAGTCTGGAATACTTGATCTCCAGCGCGAATCTCCTCAAAGACGAACAACCCGCTCGATGCTGAGACTCGACAACGGCCACAACGGCAATGGGAATGGACACGGTAACGGCGATATGCAACGTAGCTCAGAACGGCTGGCGATTCTCCAATCGGCCGACCGAATCTCTCGCAATCGCCGACTGATCAATCTGGCATACCGGGAAACAACGGGCGAAAACCTCTTGTCGCCGTCCGGAAGCGGTTTTAATGCGATCGTGGCCAGTGACGCCGGCAAAAATTCCAGGTCACACGACTGGACCGTTCCGGTTCCTTTCTGCGAACGGCGCTGCGTTCGTCCGACATCCTGATGGATCGCGTCTGGCAGCTTGAAAAGGAGCATTTTGGTAGTTCGACCGACTATGTCTTTATGCCTATCACGCGTATTGTGACGTTGGAAAACGATCCGACCGCCATGCATCCAGAAGTTCAACTCCAGGTCGGACGAGTGCGGACCGATATGGACCGGTTTTCGAATCGCGAAATTCAAGGGCTGGTGCGCCACAGCTATTGTGTGGCCCGGCAGGCGATCGCTTCCCGGCCTTGTCTCTCGGCGTTCAAATTCGATGGACCTCCCTGGGATCCAATCACTCAACCCACTTCGCCTCAACAATCCGTCGCAACCCCGACGAGTTGCGCAAACAACGCGCCGCCAAGACGACCGAACAAGCGCGCGTTCTGCAGAAATCGGCACGGCGCCGGTATCTGAGTGTCATCTTGTCACCACGTGACTGAGTCTCCTATCTTTACGTCCGGCTAGTCGTTCTCTTGCTGGTTGTCCTTCCGTACGGCATCTACAAGAGCTGGTGCCATGCCAAGACCGCGTCGATGCTGACCTCGGCGATCGCCGAAACGCGGCACGATTATAGGAAGCTCTTAGAATTGATCGAACACGGTCCTATTGAACCTTGGCATGGAATTGAGTTTGTCAATGCCGAACATCTTGATCCGCTCTTTGCCGAACAAGGGCTCGACATTATCTCAGATGCCCGAATCACTGACCTAAGAAACCTTGATCCCTCCAGAAAACGTTCCGATGCGGGCCAAGAATCGTTCGTCTATGTCTATCTTCTAGTGTCGGTGTGCAAACTGAAACATAGCGATGGTGAGACAGGCTTGAGACTACAGCCGTTGTGGGACATGCCGGTCATTCGATTGCGCTGCCACAACCCAGAGCTCGATCCCGAGTTGCGTCGGACGGAGATTGGAAAGACCCAGGATGGACGGCCTCGCTATGCCTGGCAGCTGAAGCTGGACTTCCGCGGTGTGCCAGTGGGGCATACGACTAACATCGTTGTGGAAGCCTTCCTGCCTGCCGAATGGAAGCCACAACGAGGGGCGCAACGTCCTTGGTGGCAGTTCCAGGTAGACGCCGACCCCGAGGTGGCGACGTGATGGTTGCTGTTGCCAAATCACTTGGCTAACCTACATCCTCACCTGATTCGCTATGAAGAGGGCATGCCCGAGACGTTGGAGGCGGTCGAGCCCACACACAGTTCGTCCATCCTCAAAGGTTCCGTCCTGAATTGGAGCGTAGTCCATCCGAAGGCCGGTTACATCTACAGCTATCGTTGGGACACGGAACTGTGACCTCGGTTGGGAGATCGATGTGTCCAAACAAAGCACCTTCGACGCGGTTCATTGACAGTCGCGAGGGGTGACGAGTGTACGCTCCGGCGTACCCATCACGATCGCTAATCAGCGGGACTCCACTCGCGCAAAGCGTTCCTCCAATTCTCGCTGGACGCCCCAGCGTCTTTACCGGTCAGCTCGCGAAGTGCCATCAAGACCGCATGCTTCTGAGGATATAATGAGGTCTCAGGTCCACCGGCATGACGATCGACTTGACTGTCATTCGCAGCGATACATTCTTTCGGCGTCAATTCTCGAGTGCGTACCAAATAGTCGAATCTCTGTGTTTCTGGCCAGGCCCCAGCATCTTCTACTTGATGCATCGCGGAGAAATCTTGCCTCAAATACACAACGTCCCCTCGTACGAAATTGCCGCGAGTCGATTTGTAGTACGAAGGGGAAATGGGACTACCGGGGGTCGGTACAACGCCTCGAATTGGATCGGACTGAGACATAGACGGTGCGTGACAGAGAACACAATTACGTAAATGATTGACGCGCACAAATTCGTTTTTTACGAGAATACCATCTTCATTGACATACGGTGCCGAAGGATCGGCTTCATCGAGTAAATCGACCAATTTCCAAACCGAGCGTCTGTCCTCGACGGAAACTAATGCCCTCGCCGCAAAATACGCCGCCGGTGCCCAAGGGAATCGAATGCCCGCCAACAAACGGTGGCGATATTCTTCGGCAGGCAATGTCTTTAGAGTTTCCACGGCGGCAAGGCGGACTTCTTGCGCCGCGTCAAACATTGCACGGTCCGCTAACGCCTCGCTCGCCAACGGATGCCTAATACTGGACAGCGCATCCACTAAATCTAATCGCATTGGAAGAGTTTCCACCTGCAGCATCTGAACCATCGTAGAGATCGCTTCTGGTTGACCCCAAACCGTTGAACTGCGGATCGTATTGAAGATGGCTTCCTTCTCGACGATCACCTCGGAATAGCTCACGTCCGTTCGATCCAAGCGAAGCGCGCGCAACAAAGCACCGTTTACGGAAGCGGATACGGATGCGGTAGCTTCCAAATGTTTTGCTTCTGTCCGACATTCGAGACCCAAACGAAATGGTAAGCCGAATAAATCCGAACGCTGAGCCAGTAGTTTGTCGCGAACATATGCAGCAGGAATCGCGTTTTCCGAAAGCAAAGCCGGATCAACTTGGCCTGACGCTGACAGAAGCTGCATTGATGTACCGGGCACGGAATCCAAATCCAATTCTGTCGCGCTTTCCTCTAGATTGGCTAAGAACTCGAATTCGTATTTGGGTACACGAAAACGTTCGCGAGTCGGCTCTACAGCGAGTGGCCTACGGCTCGGGTCGCATTCCCGATTCGACAGTGGCTCAGGTTGGGTGTTTGCTGCGACGCCGCGCTGCGACTTCGTACTCTGTGATGCTGACGCTATTGGAAGTAGAGGTACCGATGGAAGCTCGACGACCGCTGAAAACCTTCGAGGAACGAACCGCTGCCGGTCAGTATTCTTATCGGCCGTTGTGCTAAGCGGCTTTTTCAAGCTGGCGGTCGCCCGCATCAGCGCAGCGACTTGGGGTGACTTATTGGCTGCAGCATCTCGCGAAATACCCGTACCTGAATTCGCAATAAGCCCCACAGTTGACGCGCAGATGAAAAAAGAGAGCAGCGTTACAAACGCGATCAGTGCCGGCCAGTTCGTGGCGTATTCGATTCTACCGGGTCGTGATCGATTTGGATCTTCTTCGATGTACGACATTTTGGGCCAGCTCCTCGTGAATCATGGAATCGCGAACCACGTGCGTGGAAGGTAACGCAAAGGAAGACCGCATTTCATGCGGAACCGCGATGTCGTTGCAGTCCAAGTTCACATTCTTTCGCCTCGGTTTCAGAATTGCAATCACCGAGGTCCGTAGTTGCTAGACGGGCTCGCGATTTGGAGGTCTGGGTGGCTGTCGCAACTTGCGTTGTTCGGCGAGCATGTCCTCAGGTCCGTCTTGAATTGCCGGCGAGGTTTGGCAGAATCCTATTTGGCCTGCGGATCTTAATTCACGGGTACTTAACCGGTGTCGGGGGCTTAGCACGCAATAAACGTTGCCGATTGGCAATCGGCCTGAACATTTTCCTTGTTTATTGAGGATCGATAAGTCGAGGAATGATCGGTTCTGTGTTTCGTACTCGGTTACCTATTAAGTCCGTGAACGACCAAGCCACAGTGACAGGTCGACGCGACGCAGCGCAACATCGAAAAGGAAGATCAAGAGTGCCGCGATCAACAGGTACGGCCACAGAGGATTCACGTGTTGCGCCAAGCGGTCGCCCGGATCAAAGAACTCAGCTGGTGCCGGATCGTAAGACCCGCCCGAGGCTTGTGCAATTCTACGCATCAGTCCTTCATTGGGGGGGCCCAAGTGCAGTTCGTCGGGATAACCGACGACAATACCGCGAGTTTGTCGAAACGTGCTATTGCCATGTTGCTCTTGCGATAGCTCCAATTGGTAAGCACCACTATCAGCTGCGGCGAACTCCGCTTCGTAACGTCCGGGAGCGGTCTGAGGGAGTCGGATGTCCTCTCGATCGAGATTCGGCCGCACGAGTATGAGATTCGTGCTGGCTTCGTTGATATATTGTCCTATGACATCGACGGAGTCGACGACAATCCGCGCTTTGTCGTCATGGTGTTCCACATCTACGAACACACCCTTTGACTCACTTTTGCGCATCGCGTTTCGAACAATTTGCGCCCAAAACCGACCGAAGTCAGGCCACGTCAACCACTCGCCTGCCCACTGGCTTTTTACATCAGAAGTAAACGCGACCGTCATTCCCAGACCATATCGCCACCATACTAGTATTGGGTCGCCCGCTTCGCTTGCCAGTATGAATTCGCTGGTTGGCTTGGCTCGCGTCATGACGTAGCCGAGTAGGAACGGAGATGTTTCCAAGTCGATGCCGGAGAGCACTTGCGTGGGCCGCACGAGCAAGGGAACGAATGGCAGTTCGTTGATCGCGGATTTCGACGCCTCAACCGTTTCCTTCGTGAAGATCTGTGGGACACTGGTTGGGTCGTCGCACATATAGAAACGTCCTCCACCAGTTTGTGCTAATCGTTCGAGTAAATCTTGATCCGCTTCCTGTCCCACCGCAACACCGCTAAGCGTAATCCGCGCCGATACCATGTCGTTCGCGATACCTTCGAAGTCCCCCGGCGTGCTATGGCCATCGGTCAAGAGTATGACGTGCTTTAATTTGGCAGTCGCCGACGCAAGGGAGTCATAGGCATCCGCCAGGGCGGGATAAATACTCGTGCCCCCACTCGCTTCAATTGTGCTAATGCGGTCGATGATGTAGCCCTTGTCGGCGGCGGAATGCAGCTCGCTCACCCAGTAACTGTCACCATCGAAGGCAATCACGCCGAGTTGATCTTTGGGGCCCAAGAGTTCCGCAGCCCCTTTTGCAGCATCTTTAGCCAATTCAATTTTCTGACCGCCCATCGAGCCCGACTTGTCAATCACCAACACCATGGCAAGGCTGGGCTTCTCTTTTTCCTTCTCAAAGTTACTGCGAACCGGCAAGATTTCCTCCAGTGTCGTTTTATAGTAGCCGCCGAGTCCATACGACTGATCACCACCGATCATTACCAGACCACCGCCCAGGTCCTCGACATAGGTACGTACGATCTCCATTTGTTGCAGTGACATTGACGTCGCCGGTACGTTGGAAAGCACAAGACAGTCAAACTTCTGCAGTTCTGCCAGCGATCGCGGGAGTCCTTCATCGGGTCTAACTTGAACAGATAGATCTTGTTCCTCTAAAGCCCAGCGAAAGTGATTGGTTTCCTTCACGTCCGAGTCAACGACCAACACGCTAGGTTTGCCACTGGCAAAGACGACGGCCGACGCGGCATTGTTGTCGAGCAGTGTATCGTCGAAACCTCGGATTCGCACGGCGAAGTCGGTTTGACGTTCGCGGTCGATCGACTGTCGGAAGCGGAAACGATTCTCTCCGGCTTTGATCGTGAGTGGTTCGGCTGAATCACTGGCGAGAATGTCGCCCCGGTAGACGTCAATGTAACCTTGGTCGTCATGGTTCGACGCGATAACGACTTCCACATAGAATGGCTCGCCCTGGCGAACTTCGGCGGGCGCGATTGTTTCGGCCACTTGGACTTCCGGGTCGTCACGAACAGGCAAAGGGACCACACTGACGGGAGATGTACTGGACGTGGCGGCTTGAATTGCGTCGCCCTTGGTTTGGCGGCCATCGGTCATAAGCACGATATGAGGGACATATCCCGGTCGGATCGCCGCCGTCGCCATCTGGATAGCCGACGCCAAATCGGTGCCGCGCCGCTGCGACTCGTCGAAAGTGCCGAGTTCTTGCACGGTTTCCAAAATCGGGGTCGGCTGTGTCGCGAAGTTCATGTACGCCAGAACATTGTCGCCGACGTGAACCTGGGCTTGTTCGACGATCTGATCGATCTTGTTGACGGCATCCTGGTCAATACTGAGCGAGCGATCAATCGCGAGGACGACGAATTGCCGCGACGTGGGGCGGAGCAACGCCAGTCCAGCCAAAGCGAATATCAGTAGCAAGATGATCACACAGCGGCAGACCAACGAAGCAGCCCGTTGCCACCAAAGAAAATCACAGAGGCTTCGGTAGAAATACCAACCCACCGGAGTCAACAGCAACAGGCACCATAGCATCCACGGCCGGGCTAGTTCGAATGAGAACGCGATCGCATTTTGAGAGGGGCTCATCCCACGATCCTTCGCTGATACAGCCACCACTCAACGACAATCAGGACCGCCGCGGCTGCCGTCAGGTAGAACCACAACGAATGCCCGCCGAGCGAAACCAAATGTTGTACACCGACGCGAGGCAAATCCTCTCGAGGGCGGAGGTCGCTCTCGGACGCGCACGCCAGATTGCAGGCGACATGCATCATTTCCGATGGCTCCTTTGCCTCGCCCGACGCGTCATCGGATGACGACAGGGCAGCGTCCTTGTCACCGGCTGCGGATGTCGAACGTATTGTCCAAAGCCCCGTTTCCAGCAGCGGACCAATCAGCGAGGGCTGATCCGTGAGCGAGATCGGTGTTCGATGGTCGGATGGGCTGATTAAGACGAAGTCCTGCCGCATTGTCGTCGCTTGCTCGATCATTGTCAGCTTTACTTCTGACACGTCGTTTGCGTTGCGTTCACGATCCGAGATTGTCACTTCCGATTTGCGACGTGTGGCCGAAGGTGGGAGCTTGACGGAAACCAATTCACCCGTCGCAACCGCGGGGCGAAGTTCCCCGGCGTTGCCCTGGAACCATTCGATTGTATTCTTCATCAACACGGGAAACGCGATTCGTAGAGGGAGGTCGCCCTTTTCTAAACTGCCCGTGAGTACAACGACATCTCCATCGGGTCGGCGTCCATGTGCCAGCAGCGCCTGGTCAAATGGGTCGCGAATCAGAGGCTCGAAATCCATCGTGAACTGTAGCAATCGAGCATCTGGGAACAGCATGGAATCGAGTCGCACGTGTTGTGTCAACGGAGATTCCTCATCGATGGACGCTACGATCGGTTGTGAAATGGGATCTCCCAGAGTCCAAGCGTCGCAGTTTCCCTGTGGATTGATAGCAATGACCTTGCCGTGTGGAAGTTCGGCCGGAACGGTTTGATCCAAAACGAGGATGCCGTTTGTGGGAAGAGTCTCCGGTACGGTCAAGGAAACTTTCAGATCGACCAGCGAAATCGATTCCAATACGCCCTTCAAGAAGACATTGCCTTGCGTAACCAGCACGATGGGGATCGGCACGCGCTGAGGAAGCACGGCAAGGGCTGCGTTGTCCACAGCCAGGGCATCTTCGACATCGATCGATGCAATCAATCGCCCTCCACTTATTGAAGTGTGGTCGACAATCCGTGTTTGCGTCTCTGCCGGTCCGAGCGTCAGAGGAATGACATCCATCAATTCGCCTTCTAGGTTCAACTCGATTCGACAGTCGCGATCCACATCCGAGTAGTTGGTAACGTCGACCAATACTTCGTACGCGACCGCGTCGACGAGGTTTCGCCGAACTTGGTAGCGAGTGATTCCAACATTGTCGAGCGGTTGGCCAACTCCGTAGATGGTGACCTTCGAGTTGAGCTTGAGCTGCTCGATGTTTTCAAAGCACCCATCCGAGAGCACGATGATTTCGCCCGGGCGATCGTGACCTGCCAACAGCCGTTCCGCAACCGACACTGCGTTCAACACGTCCGTTGGCCCGTCGGTGTTCGGAAAGAAGTCAATGGCTGACAGCAGGGAACGCTGATGATCCGTCAATCCGATCGCGACTTGGACATGACCGCCGGCCGATAGAATTGCCATTTGATCTCCGCCTCGCAATGACCGTACTAGCGACCGAGCCGAATCTTTGGCTTCGTCCAAACGCGTTCGCTCGTCATCTTCGACCGCGTTCATACTTGCCGAATTGTCGACGATCAGCACAATGCGACGCGCCTGTCGCCGCTGCCAACTCCACAGCGGATCGACCAGTGCAGTGACCAACAGCAGCAAAAACGCCAACTGCAACAACAAGGACAGTACATGCCGCAACCGTTGCCACCATGATCGGGGCTTCTTCTCATTGAACAGTCGGTCCCAAAACAGCAAGGTGGCGACCCGCTGCCGCCTCATTCGAATCTTGAGGACGTACAACAGAATGATGGGAATAGCCAACAGCGCCCACAACCAACCACTCGGGTTCGCAAAGTCGAACACATTCATAGATTCGTTCGCGATTTACGTTAGTTGATCGATATCATGTCGTAGGCCGTCAGCCTCTCTCACGACGACGTCAGCTCGGCCGCGCGCATCATGCGGAGAATTAGTTCATCAAACGGCACATCGGTGGTCGTCCTGGTGGCGCTTATCGAGTAGGTGCGGCAGTATTTGTCGATCGACGCCAAAAACTCGTCAAATAAGATCTTGTACTGCCGCAGCTTGCGTTCCGAAATCGTGATCTTGCGAAGTTGGCCAGTCTCGGCTTCTTCCAGTTCCATGTCTCCTAGCCATGTCGGGTTGGCTTCTTCGTTTGCGTAGATCTGAATCAGGTGTGATTCGAAGCGGCGATGGCGTAGCAGATCGACCCCTCGGAAGAACCCTTCCTGGTCGTAGAAATCGCTAATTATCACCACCAATCCAGATCGTTGCGCCGATGCACGAGCGCTTGGCCACGTGATGCAGACACGTGCTGCTGCCTGAGACGTCAAGTCTTTCCAAGAATCGCAGTACGGTCAGGATCCTATCTTTGCCTCGCGTTAAGGGAAGCACGTCCTTGATATCGTCCGCGTAGGCCAGAATGCTTACGCGATCCATGTCGGCCAAAGCAATGTAGGATAGGGCAGCGGCGAGACGGCGAGCGTAGTCGAATTTCGCGGGCGTACTGCAGTTCATGCTGTGAGACACGTCCAGCAAGATATAGACGTGCAGGTCCTCTTCCTCCTGAAATCGCTTCAGCAGAATGTCGCCGTGAGCGTGCGTAAATGTTCCAGTCCAGATAACGAAGATCGTCGCCCGGGGAGTATTCGCGATGATCGGCGAACTCGATGCCGCCGCCGAGTTGTTTGGTACCGCCGCTGGGCCAACAGCTTGCCACGAAACACTCGACGCGATACGAGCGACAGATACTCGAGCCGCTTGAGGAAATCAGAGTCGAACAGAGGCATAGAAGGCGCCTTCGTCGTTCGGGGAGCTGATGCTGCCAGTAACTTTACCTGCATGCCGGAAGACGTCTTCGATGATATCGTCGGTTTTGATGTCCTCGGCCTGGCCCTCGAAATTCAGCAGAATGCGATGTCGCAGACAGTTGGCCGCCACGGCTCGAATGTCGGCCCGGGCCACGTGATAGCGCTCGTCGAGGATGGCCGTAATCTTTGCCGCCAGGATGATGGCCTGAGCACCACGAGGGCTGCTGCCATACCGCACGAACTGCCGCGACAATCGGACTGGCCAACTCATGTTCGGGATGCGTGGCCATGACGACATGGATGGCGTAGCGGCGAACCTCGTCGCTGATCGGAATTCGGCGCGAAAGCCGCCACATCTCCACGACGCGAGCCGACCTCGAACAGCCGGTGGGTTTCCGGTATACGGGATTCGGTCGTACGGTCGAGAATCGTTTCGATATCGTCCGTTGATGGGAAACGGCACCAGCAGCTTGAACAGGAAGCGATCGAGTTGCGCTTCGGGCAGCGGGTAGGTGCCTTCCATTTCCAGCGGGTTTTGCGTGGCCAACACGAAGAACAGCTTGTCAAGCATGTGGCTCGTGACCCGCTACCGTCACACTTCGCTCTTGCATGGCTTCTAGCAGTGCCGACTGCGTCTTGGGAGTGGCTCGGTTGATTTCGTCGGCCAACACCACGTTGGCAAAGACGGGCCCTCGTTCGAAGCGAAAACTGCGCGATCCGCCACCTTCGGCTTCGACAATAACATTTGTGCCGATCAAGTCGGCGGGCATTAAGTCGGGGGTAAATTGAATGCGTGAGAATTTTGCATGCAGCACATTCGCAAGGGTGCGGACCAACAGCGTCTTGCCCAGACCCGGGACGCCTTCCAACAGCACATGTCCTCCTGCGATCAACCCCAGCAGAGCGCCATCCACAATCGCGTTTTGGCCGACGATAACTTTACCAATCTCCGCACGCAACCGCTGAAAATCCTCCCGAAATCGGTCCAGTTCCGTGCGCAGTTCGTGGTCGACGTCAGTCATTGCCGTGTTTCCGAAGCAAAGGGTAAGAACGGGGTCCACGTCATTTCAAGTTGCCATCGTAGTGTAGCCAATCTTACGCGCACGCGCGCAACGGCTCAAGAAATCGGCGCATATAATACAAACAGCCGTCAAGAGCCCCGTCCCGTTTTCGGACGGTCCTGAAGTTTGACGGACGAACTGCACTTCGATACGATCGATGTCCGGTGAGGGGTCTTCTAAGCGTTTGCGTGAGCGGTGTTCTGTGTGCTAGTCAGGGGTCGACGCAAGCGGCCGGGGATTCACCGGCAGTGCACGTCGGCGGTATGGGTATTTGCGCGCCCCTGAACGTTGATAAATCAGATCCGGGAGCGAGGTGATGACGTACGTTCGATCCTGGCCAAGTGTCTGCTTGCTCTGTTTCGTTGGCACCACGGCCGCCGTGCATATCGCTTACGGACAGCCCACGTTGCAGGAGCAGCAGTCGATCGGGGAGACAGAACAGGATCGAGCTGAGCGAGTTCGAGCCGAGCGATTCCTCGAAGTGCTGAAGAAGCGGCCGCGGCTCGGTACCGCTTTGGACCGAGTCTACGGATACCACGTCGGCCGTGGTTCGCTAGATCCGTTTTGTGAATCCTTGGAAGCAGAAGCCAAGGCAAACGGTGATGGCCATGTCTGGTTGATACTGGGCATGGTGCAAATGCAGCGCGGTCAGGACGCGTTGGCCGCGATTGCTTTTGAAAACGCCGAGCGACTTTCTCCCAGCGAGGCACTCGCCAGCTACTATCTCGGTAAATCGCTCCTGATGTTGGGCGAGGTCGACAAGGCCGCGGATGCTATGCGAAGGGCGATCACTCGAAAACCCGCCCGGGCTGACATGTTGAGTATCTTTCAGGACCTCGGAGCCCTCTATCAAAGGACAGGGCGAAATCAGGAGGCCCTTGAGGTGTGGAATGAATTGGAGGCACTATTTCCCGGCGATTGGCAAGTCCAAGAAGAAATCGCCGAAATCCTCGCGACCGAAGGAGCGCTCGAGGCAGCACTGGCTCGCTTCACATCGCTATCGACTCAGCTAAAAGATCCCTATCGCCGCGTCGAAATGGCGATCCGCGCGGCCCAGCTGGAAGCGAAACTGGGCAAGAACGATGACGCGCTGACGCACTTTGAGCAACAGCTCGCTCGCGTCAACCCCGACAGTTGGCTGCACCGAGATGTGCGGCGGCGCATTGAAGAGGTGTTTTGGTCAAGTGGTGACATCGACGGTCTCGTGGCCTACTACCGCAAGTGGGTCAATAGTCATCCCGACGATGTCGATGCCATGATGCGGACAGCGCGTGTCCTGTCGGTGCAGCGCCGCATGCCCGAAGCGGAAAAATGGTTTCGTGAAGCGATTGCCAAGGCCCCATCGGAAGCTGGCCCGCGAACGGCGTTGGTTGAAGCGCTGGTTACGGACGATCGGTACGACCAGGCGGCGAAGGAGATGGAAGAGCTCGTCAAGTTGGATCCCGACAATCCCGACTATCTTGTTCGTCACGGAGAACTGGTGTTCAACGATTTGAATCGAACCGAGCAACAACGCACAACGGAGGCCGGTGAGATATGGATGGGCTTGCTGCGAAAGCGGGGCGACGATCCGGTAACGGTCGCCCGTGTGGCAGACCTGCTGCGTGGTGCTGGCTCAAGCGAAGCAGCCATTCGCGAATACAAAGCGGCGATTGAGTTGGCTCCCAACGAACCTCAATATCGAGAATACCTCGGCGAATACCTCCATCAACTAGGCCGCAAAGACAAGGCGCTGGACACGTGGCACGCGCTCGCGGACGGTGAGCGCCGTACACGGGATAACCTGGTTCGGCTCAGTGAAGTTCTCAGCACATTTCGCTATCCCGATCAGGCCCTCGAGGCAATGGCCAAGGCCTGTGATCTAAAGCCGACTTTCGGTCATCGGGCACGATACGCCGAACTGCTGCGGGAGAACAACAAGTACGACGAAGCTCTAAATCAATTGGATCTGGCGGAGCCTTTGGCAGAGGACCCTGAGTTGCGCGAAATCGTTTTGGATGAACGCATCAAGATTTACCAAGCCAGCGGCACGCTCGCTGAACGAATTGAACAGACGGAAATGGACGTTCAGGGTACCTTGGCGCAGGATCCTCAGGCGTGGCGGCTGCTGGCGCTGCTGCGCGATGCGGATCGCAAACTCCAGCTGGCATGTGAGGCGATTGACAAAGCGACCGACTTGGACGCCGGCAATCCTTTAATGTGGGAAACTGCCGCTACTTTGCAGGAACGAAGCGGTCGTTTTGGCGATGCGATCAGCTCGTATCGGAAACTTGCCACGATTGACCGCCGCTATCTGAGTAACTACCTAACCCAGATCGCGTCACTCGAGATGCGTTTGGGGAATACCGCCGGTGCCCTCAAGGCCGGTGAAGAGCTGATTGCGTCAGCACCCGGCAATTCAGAACACCATCGGTTCTTTGCCGATCTGTGCTTTCGTGTTGGGCAGCCCGATCGCGGTTTTGAAGTGTTGCGGCGAAACATTCGCAGCAACCCGAATGATTCGGACGCACTGCTTCACATGGCGAAACTGCTTGCCGATGAATTCAAGACGGACGAGGCAATCGAAATGTATTGGCGGGCATTCGATCTGGCCAACGACATCGTCGCCAAGTCAGCCGTGATTACGCCGCTCACGGAACTCTACTTGCGCACTAATCGATTCCAAACTTTGGTTGACCGATTGGAATTAACCGGGCGCGAGCAAAACAAACCGCGCGACGGGTTGCTGTGGACCGCGGCAGCACATCAAGCCGCCGGCGATCTGGGAATGGCCCGGCAATTGTTAGAGCAACTGGCGCGCGAAGATAGTCGTGATACGAAGCTACTCGAACAGCTCGTGAGTCTTTCTCGCTCCGAGTACGACTTTGAGTCAGCGGCTGACTATCAGAAGCGACTTGTTGCGGTCGCCCCGTCTCCTGAAGCCGAGTTCCTGCTCGCCAATATTCTGCTCGAATTGGGCGAAATCGATCAGGCGGAAGCCCTGTGGTTGAAGCTTTCTCAACGTAAGAATGATCCTTCGGCACTAACCAACTCGATCTCGACTTTGGTTCAGAAAGAACAGTTCGAAACCGCTGAGGCGCTAGTCAAGCGGGCATCGCCGACCGATCCGGAGACTGGGAGATCCTCGCGCAGGCGATCATCGTTTACACGCAGCTCGGTCGAGACATCGAAGCAATTGAGTTCGCCGACCGTCTGCTGGCCATGAACGTAGATCCGAATGAACCGACCGTAAGTATCAAAGCGCAGATGAAAAAGCGATCCTCACGTCGCGATCAACGCCAAAATCAGTCAAATCCATACGAAAACCTAGGACAGCCGTCCCGGTTGATGCAGACGGCGTCGCAGATCAAGGCCATGTTGGTGCCAGGCTCTACGGACTACTATGGCATCCGTCAGCGCGTATTCACGCCGATGTGTTTCCGCGATGCTCAAGCCCTGGCATACTGTGTGCCCCTGGTTGTCGAGAGTGACGATTTCAATGAAGCGTCCTACATACAGGAGTTTACGCAACGGGCCTTGGACGAAGGCGATCGCGAAAAACTGTGGCGAGCTATTTTCTATCTCGTGTGGGCCAATCCTCGAGTGCAATATGGTGAGGCAACGGATGGCAGATTCAAGGAGTGCTTGACGGAATTGGTGCAGCATGACGACCCGTTTGCCGCCAGCTCGTTGATGGCGATCATGATCAACGAGCGACGGAATCGAGGAAACGAAAACCTGAATAGTATTGAGCCTCTGACACCCGAGGAGATTGATCAGGTCAAGACATGGAGCCAATTGGCCTATTCCGCGCGGCGCAAGCGCGAACTACTACGACTTGTGGTTGGCGGTCGAACTCTCGCGGGCCGGCCAGGACGAGCAAGCGGAAGAAGTGATCGATCGCTATATCAGCGCCGCCAAGCAGTCGTCCAATGCGAATATCGCGATGTTGCAGGCGACAACCGTGCTGCTAAACGAGGAATTCACGCAAGGCCCGTCACCCCGTTTGATGCGTAAGAGTCGTGAGCTATTTGAAGAATTGCTTCCAGGGATGCAGCCTAGTAATTCGAATTCCTCGAGCTACGGCCAAGCATTCGCCGGAGTGGCAGCCGGTCTGGCGAAATACGATCAGCTGGAAGCAGCTTTTGACAGTGTGAATGCGGTACTCAAATGGCAGGCCGAACAATCGGCAGGTATTGCGCCCTTCGCAACGTGATCGTTTACAAACAAGCGGTGGACCGATCAACTACGGCAGAGTTGTCAACGGACGCTACGTGCAAACGACGATCTCGTTCCCTCCGGCGTCCGGCTATTTCAGTGTCGAAGCGATTTACATGTTACATGGACTCTATGAAGCGTGCCAAGACGACGTAAAGAAACAAGATATGGTTGCTGATCGACTGGAGCGATGGGCCAAGGAACCAACCGACGATCCATATTTGCGATTCGCCCGCATCGTTGCCAAAGCAGCGTTTTCTTACTGGAACGGAGATCGCGAAGCCGCCGAAAAAGCGTTGACCGACGCGAGCCAGTTGCAATTGGGATCCCAGTTTATCGAACTTGCTCGGACACGACTGCTTTACGAATCGGGAAAGCTGCGTGAAGCACTGGAAGTTGTCGAGCAGTTGCGTCCCACGAATCAACAGATGCTCGTAGATCGTGAGCTGACAATCCTGCAGCTCGTGTTGCAACTCGGCGATCTTGAGCGATCGAAGCAAAGTGCACAGAAACTGTTTGCGCTCAGGCTTGATTCGGACACGGAGTTTAAACTGGCCGACCTAATGTATCAATTGGGAATGCGCGATCTGGGAGATCGCATGATGCGGCGCATTCGACGCCGAGCGGGTGGCAAGCAAGACACGTTGGTACAACTCATGACGCGCTATGCGGATTCCAATGACAAAGCTGCCGCAGCGGAAATCGCCAGGCAGATCATCCGCCGTACATCCCCGCGTGGCTCGCAGAATTACTATACGAGCGAGAATCAACAGCACGAACAGGCCGTTCGGATCCTGGCCCAAACGGAACAGCTAGGACCAATGATCGAACAATACGAAAAGCTCGTCGAACGGTCACCCAAGAGTACGAAACTGACGGAACAATTGGCTGCGTTCTACGAAGCGGCGGGGCGTCGTGATGATGCCCAACGTTTGCGACTAAGAGCCGCGGAAAGTGCTCCCGATGATCCTCGCAATCTGCTGGCGGCTGGCATGCAGCTGGCGTCGATCGGAAAGCACGACCAGGCGTCGGAGAAATTCATCGCCGCCATCGTCAAATCTCCCGACGTGCTGAATCGCAACTATTATGAGATGCGTTCGAGTTTCGAGGGTGCAAAGGCTTGGGGGCAGCTAGCCAACGCGATTGTCGACGAGGGGATCACGAAGTTCTCGCAAAGCTACCGACTCAGCGAGATCTGTTCGGAGCTCGTTCGTCAGAAGAATCATGAGGCGGTCAATCGGTTGCTGTACGCCGGTTTGAGCGAGATGCCATGGTCCGAGTTGTCGCAAATGCTGGCGTCTTTCTCGCGCAATGAATTCAAAGTCGACGCGAAAGTTGTGCAGTTGCTTGGCGAAAAGCTGACGGCCGAGGATGCATCGTTTGCCGGCCTCAGTCGCAATGCGTACGTGTGGTCGAGAAGCTCCAACGGAAATACAGACGGCTTTGTCGATGGTTTGGCCAACATCATCGTCAATGACTCGGAACTGACAGCTCGTGTCATTGCGGCGATGAGGCGCCGGTTGGACAAGCAGGAAGATGAGCTATTCCCGCGCGTACTGCTGGCCTTGGTGTTTGCCGGCGCGAAAGACGTTGAAGGTGTCCGGGAGACGATCCAGCCGATGATCACTAAGAAAGACAAGACGAGCGAAGATACGCAGGCCATTTGGTGTATCGCGTCGACCTTAACGCATCGAACTCAGCAGCCTAATCTGGCATGTGACTTGCTGGAATCGGTCGAGGATGATTCACTGTGGGAATCTAATGACAGCCAGTTTCAGTTTTCTGCGCAATCGCTGCTGGCCTACTCGTACGAAAAGGCCAATCGACCTGCAGACGCTCGGATCACGCTGATGCGCAGCCATGCAGTCCGAAGTAATTGACGAACGGCAAAGTCAATACAATCCTGGGTACGGTGAGTATCAATACGTGTCCTCGCTATGTAATCTTGCCGACCGATTCTTAAAGTTGGGCTACCCGGCCGAAGCATTTGTGGCGTATCGCAAGGCCTTTGGAGATGAGAGTCTGTTGGTTAACGTGGGACGTTGGGGAGGGAATCTGGAACGGCAACGCGATACATTGAGCAAACAGATTTCTGACAAAACCGATGAGCAAACGATTTTGCCGATTCTTGAGGCCGCTACCAACGCTTCGGCTCTCGGCGATTCGCATCGCGACGGCCCGCGGCCCGACAACAACGCGATGGATATGGCCGACTTTTTGACTCGCCCGCAGATCGAGCGTGAGTCGTTAATCAATACTCGCGTGACGATGCCTTTGGAAGAATTCACAGTAAAGCTTGCCGGAGACAAAAACCTCGCTCAGGCGGTATCAACGTGGCTGCAAACGACACCAATCGACGAGACGTCTTCACGATCGTTAAAATGCCTGGTGGCTCGCCTCTTGATTAGTGACGCCGTACATGATGTCGACGGTGCAAGCGAGATTGCAATTGGAATTACGGAGTGGATGCACGAACATCCTGCTGCCCGCGAGCCAGTTCGCTTGATCGAGTCAACGGGGGACGACTCGCAGGAGGACCGCACCAATATCGAGGAACATTCGCAGCCAACATCGTCGAATGTGTTTCCCGACGAGTTGCTACTTGGCATGGCGGCTTTGCGTATGCCCGACTCCACAGCAACCGACGACATCGTGACGATGCTCGATCGAGCGGCGATTATCGCGGTAGCTAATCGTGAAGATGCACTTGCGCAGTCTGCGTTGTCAAATCGCCAAGTATGTCGCGCATCGTGACCCGGAACGCGCCGAGGCATTCTGGTTGAGGCGTTGGAGTCGGTGTTTCCTCTCGCGGCCGACGGGAAAACCGATCGGGCAAGCGCGAAAATGAGAGTAAGCCATGATGAATACGAATTGTGTTGCACGCGTCGGGCTTGCGATATTGTGTTCGCTGGTATCATACGATGCCGCAAGTGGGCAAACCCTCACGGCGGCGAAGGTGTCGAATGTTGCCGCGGTCGATCACGCTGACCGCGCGATTGCCGCCGTGGACCTAGCAATCATTGCCGCCGAATGCGACATCCGGGACGTGTCGTTCGACGCGGTGATGCGCCGGTAAAAAACGGGCCGCCCGTGTCAAGCGTCGACCTCGGAGGACTGCTAAGTTCAACACCGAATGTCCGCACAAGCTCTCTGCGCACTCATTCATCCGCGCAGCCAATGGCGACCGCGCAAGTGCGGCTGGCCAAGGCTTGCAGCGGTTGAGGCCGTCTGGATTGCGCACGAAATGGATCCGCAATCTGCCTACCGAGCCTGGAAGGAGTTGGTTTTTCCGACGAGTCGGCCGAATGAAGCATTTGCGTATGCTGTTGAAGGACCATTGAACTCACAGTCATCCTACTCAAGTGTCGCTTTCGAAGTCGATGAACCCACTCCGATTGACTGCGGTGCCGCTGCATTGATTGATTGGCGCGGCGTGCCGGTCAACTGGATGACTTGCGGCAAGAGTTAACACATCGAAAGGCATTTCCAGGGGCCGCAACTGCGACTCTTCTGGTTCAAGTCCTGTTGGCTGACGATGATTCGTCATCGGAATCTGATGTCGTGGCAATATCTGCGAAGAGGTTGCCGCCAAGCCCAAAGTACTGGTTGATAATCCGGATGCGGAATTGCTATTTGGGTATGTCTGGAAGTTGCTGGGGCGTCTTGGACCAGCTTCGCCGACACGTTTACAGTTAATCGATGCCGTGTTTGATGCGGCAAGAACTTACCCGGAGTGGGGGGCAAATAAGTGGCTTGAGTTTGTGGTGGCCAAACACTTGCGCAAAACGTTGGTGCAGGGTGATTCGCACCGGTTTCGGCAGATGGCAGATCTTGCCATGTCGCGCTTTGATAAGATTCGTGCCAACAATCAGGACTACGTGGCGTCGCGAAAGGGACATGTATGCCGAAGCTGCACGTCGCGCATTTCAAGCTGGTCACGTGCAGTTAGGTGCCGACTGCTTACGATCGCAAAATATGATTGTTGCGAGTAGCGGCAACAGCAACTCTCAGGCCGATACGCTCTTGAATCCGACACAAATGATCGCGCAAAAGCTCCTGGCGATGAAACCTCAGGAGCGGCACGAACTGCTCGCCAAACTGGCCTGGACTATGCCGACTCTTGGCCTCAGCCAGTGTTCCCGCTTCAATGCTCACGAAACGATTCCCACACTGTTTATGGCCGAACAATCTCGTGACGGCGCGTCGAGATCTCCGTGTCGACAGGTGGTCACCGAGGATGCCATGAGCGTCTCGCTGCTGGAATGGGCGATGCGAGATGCTTTGGCGTAGGCCTCGAAGCAGATATCGAGACGCGCATCGCTGAACTCACGAAGAAGGGCAGTGACGACGCAAAACTAGCAACGTTGGTATGGGATGCAGCTCAGAATAGGCCGCTCGATCTTGCTGCGCTGATAGTTCCCGCGGGCGACAATACGCAAGGACTTGCGCCGGTTTTGGGCGAAGGCCGTGAAGTGATCCCATTGGATATCGAAGTGATTCAACAGGCTCTTGCACAACCGACATTTCGAGCTGCCGGCCAAGCGTTGCTGGACGAGCGAATCGAGACTGCCGTTGAACGACATCAAGACGTAGTTCTTACGTGGCTGCGGAAGCTGAAGCGACAAAATGATACAACGGTGGTCCAGAATCAAGTAACGGGTCGCGATCTGAAACATTGGGTTGTGTCGGATGAGATAACTCAAGGGAATCTTAGCTTGGGGCACGTAACATCGTCTGTGTGGCTGCGGCGTGATGGCAGTGAGTGGGGACACGAGTTCGGGCCTGATATGTCGTACTTGTTCCTCCGGTATCCGCTTCAAGGTGATGTGACCATTGCGTTGCGTAGCAAAGACGGAGCGTATCAAGAAGGGGGCGCGACTTTCGGCGGCATGATGGTCGATTTCCTCTGCCGGCACAACTGCTTAGGATTTGGGGAGTCGGCAGTCGAAATGCGATTTACGTTGAGTCCAGTGATATGAACAAGGACGACTTCACGGATTGTCGACTACAATGTCGTGATGAGTCGCTGGTGATTCAAGTTGGTGACAAAGGCTTCTCGACGGAGGTCCGCCGCATTTCGTCCGGCTTTCCCTTCTTTGGCCTAAGCAGCTGCCATTGCAGCGCCACGACTTTTGATGCCTTAAAGATCGAAGGCGCCGTTACAATACCTCGTCAAGTTGACATGCTCTCAGAATCGCTGTTGGGGTGGTCCACAAAATTCAAGGGGCAGCGTTTGCCCGATTTAGAGTTCTCCGCTGGGAGTAGTTCGTCGCGGACATCGGCCGACGACCAATCCAAGGCCGAATGGCAGTTTGTGGATGGCGACCTCGAGAGCGTAGTGCCGCGATCGCCACCCGATGAAACGGCTGCGTCCGCTCCGCGCCACGAAGCTTTAATTCAGTATCTTCGGCCGCTATGTGACGGCGAAGAGGTTTCGCTTGAGTTTTACTATGAATCCGGCCAATTCTGTCTCGCACCGTCGATTGGGCGAGTCGCTATCCTGCTTTCTCAGCCTCAGTTGCACTTGCACTGGATTACTTCGGATTCGGGCGGGCATTGGACCGGAATCGGTTCTGAGAATAAAGTGATCGATCCACAGGCAGAACAACTCAAGCTGATCGAATTGAAAGAGAATGACTGGAATCAAGTCGCGGTTCGACTGGATGGCGAAATAGTAACAATGCGGCTGAATGGAGAAGATGTTTATCGGCGCCGTTGGGAAGCGACGGTCGGCAGAGAATTCGGCCTGTACCATGACCCCACGGAATACCACGTGCGAGCCCGCAACGTGCGGCTGAGCGGCGATTGGCCGGAAACACTGCCCGAGAACCTATTCGAGACGGAGTCGCAAGCGGAATAGATTGTCAACTACTCAGAAGTGCGCGAGGTGCTACGTGCGTCCGAGAGGGATTCCCTGGCACCGTGGCGCGTCTTTCGATAAACTAGGTACGGTCTGTCCGCGGTACGTTCATCGCGAGGTAACGAAAATGCTTCAGCCGATTCGAGCCAAGTTGAGTCCGGTCCGGATGCGACAACGATTAGCGCGAGCCATACGATGGGGAACCTACGGCGTCATGGCGGGCGCGTTCTTGGGCTCCGTGTGCGTCCTTTTGAATTGGATTGGCGTCGCCACGAATTCGGTTCACGTATGGATGGCATGTGTCGCGACGATCTTAGCGTCTCTTGTGGGGAGCCAGCTTTGGCCTGTCAGCTGGCAGTCATCCGCGCAACTTGTCGACACGGCGTACGACCTGAAAGATGCGACGTTGACGGCGCTCGAATTTGCCACGCGTACGTCAAACGATCCATTACGTCGTTTGCAGATCCAAGACACGATGCAACAGTTAGGCAGTTTGGATGCGAGTCGTGTAGTGCCGTGGACTGCACCTCGGTGGGCGCCTGCGGCGATTTCCGCGCTGGGGGTCATGTTGGCGCTCTCGTTGTTCGCGTGGCCACCGTCGGTTTCCGTTGCGAACGTGCCCCCGGGGCCGCTGGATGTTGTGCTCGATCAGGCTGCATTGCTTGAAGAAACAATGGTCGAAGACCTGCAACGGCTGGCTGGAGACCTCAAAGATCCGGAGCTCGAAGAACTCGCGGAAACAATGAAGCAAGCCGTCGACGAGCTCAAGGAGCCCCAAGTCGATCAACGCGAGGCCCTCGCGAATTTGTCGGAGATGCAGGCCAAGCTGTCGGCGGCGCTAAAGCAGTTGGACGTGCAGCAGATCGACGCACAACTGCAGCAATTGGCCGAGGCGTTACAGGTGGCCGACGCCACGCAGGCTGCCAGCCAAGCGTTGCGGGAATCGAAGTATGACAAGGCAGCCGAGCAGCTCGAGAAGATTGACGCGTCGACCATGAGTCACAAGCAGCGCGACGCGGTGGCGTCCAATTTGGCGAAACTGGCCAGTACGCTTGGACAGGGAAAAAACGGCCAACTAGGCGAAGCCATCCAGGAGATGCTCGACGGACTGGAGAACGATAGCCTTTCTCAATGTAAGGCGGGCTTCTGCAAAGCGGCGGGAGTTTGCCGCTCGCAAAGCCTTAAGAAACGCATCAGTGAGTGCCTTGCCTGCCAGCTTAACCGCTTGTCAGCCTGCAAAGGCCGTTGTCAGGGGGCGTGTAACAATCCCAATAGTGTTGTGGCTAAGTCGGAAACACCGTCCAATAAAGCGGGGCGCGGCGTATCGAATCAACCGACTGGCGACCAGCAAACCCAGCTCGATTCCCGTCGCCGTGACGAAGAGCTGACGGGAATTGCCGGCGAAGGGCCCAGCGAACGTGAAACTCTCAGTACCGCCGAGGCGCGACAAGATGCGGCGCGAGCATACCGGGAGCGATACGTCGAGTTCCGTAAACGTATGGAAGAGGTCCTTGACAATGAACCTCTTCCACTCGGCCATCGCGAAACAGTTCGCAAATATTTCGAGTTGATTCGTCCCACCAGCGATGAGAGCGAAGCGATTAGTGGTAGCCTGCAGTGAAGAATAGACGACATTAAGGATGCCATACGAAACACGGATCGTTGCCCCCGGCCCCACGGAACACTCGGTTTGCACCACGGACGGTGAGACACTGCACGCACCGACCGATTGGGAGTTATTGCCGCCGGGGGATGCGACGCTCACGCGGCGCGTCAAAGCTGCCGGACCGACTTGGACGGTCCAGCAGAAAAAAGGACGCAGGGTGTTTTCGCTGGGTGTCTGGGCACCGGCGGTGACCATTGCCGCGATCCGAACGGAACTGGAGGCGATGCGAGCGACTGAGGCCTACGCGAAGCGACGAACCGCGGGCACAGCTCGACGCCAGCCGCAAGCAGCATCAATACGTTGACGAGTTTCGAGCGGCGGTACTCGTGTTTCTGGACTTCGCGCCGGCCTACGCCGAGTTTGGCGAGCGGCTTGCCAATGCCGTAACATTGCACGCGACTCCCATTGGCAGCGGTACGGTGGCACGAACGGCGAGAATTCCGATTCAGCAGCGAGCCAAGGCTGCGGTGATCGCCTGGTTGCGACACCAAACGACAACCTACGATGAAATGAAGATCCATCGCGTGAAGGGAACGCGGCGCAAAGTCCGTCGGATGTTAGCCGCCAGATCACAGACGTTGTTGGACACGTACCGCCGCGGAGACTCCGTGGACGAGGCGTGTCCCCTGCAGCAAGCGTTGTCCCAAATAGAACGTTCCGCTAGTCGTTGAGGCTTTGTTCAAGGCGAAACTGGCGACATTGTGATGTGCGCTGCCGGTCGTTGCGCGCTGCGAGGCCACGAGCCAACGCGAATTCACTTGAGTTGGAGCGAACCGCCGCAAAAGTTGGCGAACGCATGCATTGCCAGAATGTGAGTGACGATGTCTGAGATTTCCGCGTATCACGAATCCGGTCATGCCTTTGTCGCAATCTACGTTGGCGCCCGCGTTCGATCCGTCACCATCGAGCCGGATTGGGACGACGGGCCCGCTCGCCATGCTGACATTCAGGTGGAATGGCCGCTCGAAAGGTTCACCGATCAAGAGCTTCAGCAGAAGTTGGTTTTGGTGGCGCTAGCGGGTCCTGTCGCGGAGATGATTTACAGCGGTGAGCCCTACCATCCCGGATTTGTCGCCGAATGGGCGGCCGATTGGCAAGCTGCCTGGGAGTCCGCGGCCCCGTTGTTTCCCGCTGAAGTGAAGCGGCTCGCATACCTTGAGCAAACTGCAGTGCGTCTCTATCAGCTCCTCAACCGCGACGATAACTGGGCGGCCCTCGCAGCGATTGTGGATAACCTGATCGCTCACGACACGCTAGAAGGTGAAGACGTAGAGGAAATCGTCAGGCACTGGTTACGCTGAAGCTCGGTGACTACGCTGTCCGAAAATGGGATGCAATAGCCGATTGACGCGTTCGGGTTTCTATGCTCCCTTACATGTGATCTCCTTTAGCAAAGGCAAGCAACATGTATGATAAGCGATGCGCGATGTCAGTAGTGGTGATCCTGTTGCTCGCTGTGGTTGCAGTAGCACAAGATAGTGCACCGAAACCGAAGGCAACGCAGGAAGCGGCAAGCGAGCAATCGAAGTCCTCGCTTGAGGAAGCACGAGTCAGCTTTCGCGGACCATCCAGCGAGACCGTCGCGTCGGCAAGTCCCGGCCGGATTCCAACTCCCGGACCCACTACGAATGGGCCCTACCAGCCGCAGCCAATATTGCCGGGCGGTATGGTTATTACACTCTATGCAAGCGACTCTTCGGCGCTGAATCGGGATCGTGTTCACGAAGCCGAAGTATACAATATGTCGAAAGCTGCTCCGGGTCGCATCCAGAGTATCGTGAACATTCACAATCCGTCGATCGAATTACATCGAGCTGATCCGTCAATTAATACGGGAACGGTCGTGATTCTCGCTGCGGGCGGAGGCCACCGTACTCTGAACGTCGGCACGGAAGCTGGCGATTTCGTCCCGTACTTTTACAACTACGGCGTGAACACGGTGATCTTGCGGAATCGTCTTCGCAGCGATGGCTACTCGCCACAGCAGGACGCCGTCAATGACGCTCTGCAGGCCATTCGAATCGTCCGTGCACACGCCGACCAGTGGGGAATTGACCCTCATCGAATTGGAGTCATTGGTTTCTCGGCGGGAGCGGAATTGTCAGGGCCGGCAGCGATCCGCTTCAGCGAGTTTGATGAGCAACATTCTGTGAGTGAAGGTCTGCTGAGTGGCGTTTCTTCTCGACCTGATTTCGTTGGACTGCTGTACCCAGGCCCATCTCCTTTTACACGTGAACCCGAATCGGCAATTCCGCGAAACGCACCGCCCTCGTTTGTCGCCACAGCGGGGTCGGGCGACCGAATCCACGCAATCTGGGCGATGGATTATGTGAATGCCATGTTGCGGGTGGGGGTTCCCAACGTCGAATTGCACGTTTACGGGCACGGCGTACACGCCGGCGGACTTAAGGATCGCAATGGTACGCCGTTTGGCACTTGGCAAAATCGATACATCGACTGGTTTCGGGATTTGGGGTTTTTGTCGAAACCGGGTGACGAGACAAAGGCAGCGACGGATAGTGCCACGTTTGTCTCCCGCGGCTGAAGGCGATTTTGGAATGAGCGTGCTGTTACAGACAGCGGTAATGAGGCGGTCCGCATTGGACGTTCCTTCGGGCCGATTTGTAGCGTGCCTTGCGCTGTTGACCTTCATGGCAATGCATGTCGTCGCTGGTGAGATCAACTGTACGCCTCGAGCGCCACTTGCGACCGGAGAAATAGTTGTCTGTTGGAAGCAAGGATCATTGGCGTCTGTTTCGGCTCAATTACTGGTGCACTTTCACGGACGCCGGAAGTCGTCAAAGACGCCTTCGTGCGAAGCGATCTCAAGGGCGCGTTGGTTGTGGTTAATTTTCCCGGCCTGTCGTCGGCATACTCTGGCCCCTTCCAGGCAGACGCCAAACTCTTTCAGCAAATCATAGAACGAGCCAACCGAGCCGTTGCGAACGCCGCATCCCTCGACGATAAGACCGTACACTGGCAGCATATCTGCTTGTCATCCTTCAGTGCGGGCTACGGAGCAGTTCGAGAGATTCTGAAAGTACCAGCGCACTTTGAACTAATCGATTCGACCTTCGCCGCAGATTCGATCTATGCCGGACTGAGACAAGAGCAGCCCGAACGTCAGATTAACGAGCAGCAGATGCGTGACTTCCTCAAATTCGCTTCGATGGCCGTTGATGGCAAGAAGGTCTTTGTCGTGTCCCACTCCGCGCAAGTTACTCCGTATGCCAGTACAACCGAGACCGCAGACTATCTATTGCGGTCACTGGGGATTGTGCGGTATCCCAAAACCACAACATGGCGTCGCACCTTGTGCCAGCAAAGCCAAGCCACTCGCGGACAGTTTTCCGTATTGGGATTCGGGGGCGAATCGGGCCAGGATCACTTGCAGCATTTGCACAACATCGACCTCCTTTGGACGTTCAACGCGCAAGCCGAGAAACACGATTGACAAAACCGAGTACGGTTAAACACTGGGAATGCTCCAAGCAAGGATTGCGACCTCCATCACCTTATACTTGGGGAGGAATCCGGATGTTTGCTGTTGGAGACACGAGATGAAAGGAACCGGTTTTTATCTCCAGCACGTGTTGTTCGTACTCGGTGTCGCAACGGGGCTTAGCGCGCAGCCCACGCATTCGGTTCCGCCGTGGTTTCCCCAAGCCCCGCCCATTCCACCTCCGCAGGGAGAGATAATCCACGTATCGACTGCGGAGGAACTATTGGCCGCCGGCGACCGCATCCGACCGGGTGGAACGATTCTGTTGGCGGATGGTCGGTACCGTTTGCCACGAATCATGGTCCTTGCTGGAAAGCATGATATCGTTGTTCGCAGTGACTCCGCCGATCCTGAAAAGGTTATCCTTAACGGCAGAGGGTGGGACACCGAATCCAAATCGGACGATATCTTACATATTGCCGATTGCAAAGGCGTTACAATTGCCGATCTGACCTTTGCAGACTGCCAATCGTATGGCATCAAGGTCGAAGCCGAACATGGACCTCAGGATATTCACATCCACAATTGTCGTTTCCGAGACATTGGTGTACGGGCCATTAAGGGCTCGGCAGGACAAGATCCTGCTATCGCGCGGTGAAAGGCTCGATTCGCTACTGTCACTTCGAAAACACAAAGATCCCGCCGGCCGATTGGCTTTTCGGTGGCGACTACATTGCCGCGATTGACATGATGGCCCTCGAAGATTGGACGATCAGCGACAATATCTTCCGCAATATCAAAGGTCATAATGGCGGCGGCCGCGCTGCCATCTTCATTTGGGTGCGCTCCCGACGCATTGTGGTGCAACGCAATCTGATCGTGAACTGCGATCGAGGCGTCGCCTTTGGAAATCCTGGTCGGTCCACAGCCAACACGGTCGGTGAACAGCCGATGTACGTGTCGGACGGAGTGATCCGCAACAACTTCGTGGTCGGCGGGCCGGATTGCGGGATCGAACTCTGGCACGTGGATCACATCAAAGTCTACAACAATTCCATCTGGCGACCTGACCAGAACTGGCGCCGAGGAATTCGTATTGGAGCCGGGACGATGCGCACGGAGGTTGCGAATAATCTGGTTCACGGTGAGATTCTGGTTGAGGGTGGGGAGGCACAGCTTCGACGCAACCTTGTGGGTCGGATGGATAGCTATTTTGTCGACGCAGCGTCGGGAGACTTGTCGCTCACCTCGGAAGCCGTCGGGGCAATCGACCAGGGTGTTTCTCTGCCGGAGGTCAGCGACGACATCAGCGGACGGCGGCGTCGTGGAGCGGTGGATATCGGCGCGTGGGAATACAACGTGGAGGGGAAGGGCGAAGAAGAGCCCACGGAATGCCTCAATCAATGAAACATTGCAGCAGAGAAGTCGTCGGTTCAAATCTATGAACGCCGCCGGGGGTTGTCTTTTTTTAAGGAGAGGGGCATCATATGATTGTGTCCACCAGCCTGTTACACGAAAAAGAGGCGGTTGGTCCGTGTTACGGCAACTGAATTGAAATGTGTGGCGAAGTGGTTGGCTTGACGAGTGCTGGGATTACAGGGGCGTGGGTCTGTTGTTGTCCGTGCGGGTAACGTATTTGTCCTTTTTGCAGTGAGCGAGAATCAGAATGAACCGTCCCCTTTTCTTGCGTTCCTTTAAGACTATGGCCTTTCACACTGCCGCCGCAGTATGCGCGTGCCTCGCCTTTGTTGTAAGTGAGTCATTCGCACAAACTCCCTACTTGGAATACCGTTATGAGTTCGATACCACCGAGCGTCCTATGGTCGATTCGACCGGGCAAATGGGCGAAATGCTCTTTGGGTCGAACGGTCCCGTGCAACGTCTAGGCGAACCGTCGCTCGTGGGCGGCGACGGTTACTCGATCGGATTGGACGCACCGGGTGACGGACATCCCACAGGCAGTTACCTCGTTGTTGATCTGGCTCCTCAGCCCGAATCCTTTAGCTATTCGATCTGGATCAAGCCCCAGCTGACGGGAACGACAGAAGCAATTCTTTCGCGCGACAATGTGTGGTGGCCGTCTCCCTGCGCCTACTATTGCTTGTATATCGATGACTTCCAGTCGCTGGTTTGGAAGACGGGAGGCAGCGACACGATCCTCACGGACGAGGCCGTCATTGAAAGCGACGAAACCTATCACGTGGTCGTGACGTATGCCGACACGGATGGCCCGGATACCGGCATTGCGGACCGAACTCGGGTTTACGTCAATGGTCAGATGATCGCGGAAGAGGAGAACCCAACCGAAATCCCGTCGCTCGATTCCATTGCCGACGGCAACGGGATTTACGAAGCCTTATGGCTAGGCACGCTGTCGAGTCTGGGCGGCTATTGGGGGGAAATGGACGACTTTCAGTCATACAGTACGGAGCTTAGCCCGGAACAAGTGGCAGAAATGTATGCCAACCCGGGTACGGTGGCCAACTTCGGTGCGGGCCAAGGTGACTTTGATGGCAATGGAGTGCTCGATGCGAACGACATCGACGATCTTACCCGTCAGTCCGCATCGAAGAACAATCCCGCGGGTTACGATCTAAACAATGATTCACTGGTCGACGCGAACGACATCGGTGTCTGGGTCAAGGACCTGTACGGTACGTGGATTGGCGATGCAGACTTGGACGGCGAATTCAATTCGACCGACCTGGTCGTTGTGCTGTCCTCGGGTACGTACGAAGCCGATGTTGATTCGGTCTGGTCAACAGGCGACTTCAACGGCGATGGTCGCACCAACAGCGGCGACCTGGTGGCGGCGCTATCCGATGGTGGATACGAACAGGGACCGGTAGCCGCGGTCGAAGCCGTACCTGAGCCGGTCGGAGCGACATTGGCACTGGTAGGCCTGTTGAGCTTAGTGTGTGCCCGCCGCATCGGCCGATAATGATCGAGTCTGCCGAGACATGAGTGATCGCGTCGTTCGCTGCGCAATAAGGCGTTATTGCGCGGTCCGCTGGCGACAGAAAACTTCGATCTCTGCCACAATTCTATTCGGTTCAAGATTTGCCGCTCGGGCGTTCTCCTTTAATCGCAGGGACGCAGAGATACGGAGGGCGCGCAGAGGCGCCATCTGTGTTTTGATTCCCAATAAAGCGGGGCGAAATAGTGCCATCTCCACATCGTGCCCGATTCTACGGGCTTTGTTGGGTTTGCGCTTGGAGTTTGGGCCAGGCGATGCCTAATACGGCTAGTGTAGCTTCACCCTAAACGGCGTCGAGCAGTTGCCTCAAATGGTTTACCGCGCTGATATTACAACGGACCGTTCGGCCTGATTCCGCCAAACTTTTAGCGTGGCCTCACCGTGCTGAAGCTGCTGCTTCCAAATCGCTGCGAAGTCTTTCAGATTTCGAACCGTTGCCCCGTTCATGCCGCGGATAACGTCGTTTTCCCGTAATCCTGCTTGCAGGAATGTGGCTCCGGCGGTCACCTTCAAAACCAGTACACCGTTTTTGTCGCCCAAGCCGACAGCCGACATCTCGCCGTCGTTCTCGATGTCTTTGAGCGTCGCACCGAGCCACTGCGCGGTGTTGGGCGTATGGTATCGACGTCCCCATCCGCCACTGGCAATCTGCGCCGCCTCGAGCGTGCCCGGCAGCGCCGGTGTCTTGGCGATGGACCTAAGTTCGCGATTCTGAACGCCAAAGCAATCCATAGCGAAATTCTTGAAACCTTGGTTCAGCGCGGGAGAATCTTCCTCGACACGATAGTCTCCCCGCAAAGGTGCGACGAACATCGCATCGGCGATGAGCGTGTGTTCATCGCCGCCAAACTTCGGCAACCGTTCCGCCGGACGGGGTGTGGCCCCCGGCTCATGAACCAGATTAAAGTCGACTTCCGCGCCCTGGTCGGTCGAGGACATCCCCGCCGGGGCGTACGCGTCTTGCCAGATAATGTTGTACTTGAATGATGTGTGGCAGTCGGGATACCAGACGTGCGGGCAGAACGTGTAATTAACCAGGATGTTGTTGTACACATTGCGGAAGTAACCTTCGCGCAGCTTGATACCACCGGCCAGGCAGAGATTGTTGTAGATCTGGTAGTTGCTCGAACCGTCGTCCAGATCGATATCCCATCCGTGATCGCACCGCCAGCGATTGTTGCGTAAAATAATCGCTTTGTGGCAATCCCACAGAGGCATATCTGGGTGCGCCTCGACCCATTCGGCTGTCTGATCCCGATTGGGATGCCAGAAGCGGTCGCGGCCCCACGAATTGAACGAGCCGTGGTCGCCGGTTTCCTTAACCGTATCGAACACATCGCAATACTCGATCAGGTGACCACCAAAAGCACCGTCACAAATGTTGATGCCTGCGCGGGCAGTCGTACACACTGCAGTGTCGAATCGTGATCGACTCCGCCATGCAAATGTTGATGCCGGCGGTTTGCTTTTCGACACGGCCATTCAAGTAGATCAGACAGTCCTCCACCAGGCACTCGGCGGGATAATTGGACGACTTGGGTCCCGGTGCCGTCTCCATCTCGTCAAGCGTTTGCGTCTGTTGGTACTCGAAGAGCGGCGATCTCACGGCATTCGGGTCGCCCACAAAACTTATGGCACTCGCACCGCTGTTGGCGATATGGCAGCCCGTGATTTCAATCCGCCGGTTGTACCGATCGACAAATATCCCGTTGCCCCCGACTTGATCGATACGGCAGTCGCGCAATTGGCAGGCCTCGGCGCCGCCGAACAGGATCGCCCCGCCGCGATATGTCGTCCAATCACTTCGCAGCAGCGGCTCCTTGTTCTCCATGAATGTTCGAGCTGCATGGGTGAACGTAAGTCCTTTTAACGCGATGTGTCGGACTGGATGTTGCTGATTGCCACGGAATTCGATCAAGTGTTTCCACCGCACGACCTCGACCTTTGCCTTACTGAGGTCGCAGTTTGCGGGAGGGTAGAAATACAAATCGTGTTGGTTGCTATCGAGGTACCATTCACCGGGGGCATCGAGCTCTTCGAAAACATTTTCCACGAAGCGGTAGCTAGGATGCGCTCCCATTTGGCGGTTGTTCTGCCAGCCGCCGATCAATTCCAATTCGCCATTTGCGGACTTGCTTTTGATTATCCAATGCATATCGCCCCATAGGCTCTTGTGCATGGCATGGATGAAGCCGCCGGCTGGATGGGCCCAGCGCGACACGTTGAGGCGAAGTCGAGTCGGCCGAGAATCCCTGAAAGTACTGTGCCGTCGCGTCGTAGTCTGGCCAGCGGGCCATGTGCTGCCGTTCGCCATTAACGAACAGCTGGTCGAAGTTTAGCTCCGAGGGTACGTCTGCCCGCACGATGCCATCGCGATAAGGTCTCCAGCTCAAGGCAAGCTGTTGTCCGCCGCTGATCACCGGCGATTGGCCGGGGAGCGCCGTGAACAGCAACGGTGTGTCGGCTGTCCGTGAATCGACGGCGCTGAAGACCAGCGGTTCACTCAAGTAGTATGTGCCTCCGTCCAAATAAACAGTTACCGGCTCGCCGCGTGCGTCTCGGGCGGCATCTCTTGCGTGGGCGATGGTGGCAAACGGCTTTTCTTTCGTGCCGGAGTTTGAATCCTGACCATGTGGCGCGACGTAGATCTCAGCAGCCCCTGCAAAGGCGGCACTCCATACGACAAGTAGCGAAACTGGATACCGGAATATTCCCATCATCGAAAGTTCTCCAGAGATGGTCGGCTCAGCACGTCTGCTGTCGACTCAAGGCGGCCGCCTCTACGTCGTGATAGACACGAGCGTGCGGGTACTGGTCCGAGGTGGCAGGCCCGGGTCGACATGACGTGGGGCAATAGGACTCAACGGCTTACAGAATACCAATTTCACTCAGAACTTTTGAGGAAACACAAAGTTTCCCGGAGACTTCGGTTTTCGGTCTGCGCCGACATCCGGATGTCGAGCGTGCCAGTCCATTACCTTCTGCCGCCATAGTTCGCGCCCCTCTTGTCCTGTTACAATCCGAAAGCTGTGGGGAAACTTCCGCGTCGGAAGTTTTCCCGGATAGGGGCCCGGCCCCAGCCAGATGATCGTGTTATTCTGACACAGATCAATCAGATTATCGGGTGGAAAATCAAGCTTCGAGCGCCCAGCCGGGTGTGCCGCCAAGAATACGCTGTTCTTTATGCTGAAGTGCGGACTTCGGCGGGAATCACCGAGCTTAAAGAAATTGCCATGGCCATAAGGCACACCGGAACCTGAGTAGGGATTTCCCTCGGAATCGATGACGTCTTTTTTGGTCTTCCATTTGTACGGATATGGCATCGGCTGCAGCCGAAATAACACGCCGTCTAATTCGACCAGCTCGCCGGTCCCATCCGAGCTGATGTCCGCAGCACTGGGTCGTGTGCTGATTCCCGTATAGCAGCCGTCAAAGAGGCAGTCGTATACACGTCCGGAATGCAGGTGGTCATTTTCGATGCAATCATCCCGCACATATTCTCCCCAATTGTGCTGAACGAGCCAATCAATTGCGTCACTGGTGCGCACACCATCGTGCACATTGAAATAGTGAAGGCCCGCGACCGTCATATCCGTCGCCGCGATGCTGATAGCTGCGCTGTTTCGAGTGGGACCGTCGAGGTCTTTGTGCGCATCCCACGATGCATTCCACGGTTTGTCGGTACAGACGTAGCCACCGAACCAACACATGTCTGTGTCCCAAGAGCTTCCTTTCAAAGTGATCATGCCCCATTTCACGCGGCGGTTGAGAAAGTCCGCCCGCCGCGCGTCGAAAGCCTTTCCGGGAGCCGTTGTCGGACTGAACTTGTCTTCGAAGTGTCCACGAATCGTCTCAATTTCCTCAGCCGCTTCCAGGCAATTCTGAGAAATGACCTCCCCAACGGACGTTGCCGTGTCAGCCGGTTCACCTAAGACATAATTTGGTGAAATGAGTCCTTCGCATGTAAACACTACACAGAAGCTGAAAGTAGCGAGTTGTCGAAGTCTGCGCAATCCGATTTCATTCGCAAAGCGCCGCTGGCGATCAAGTTGTTGGGGGGGCATTTCCATCCTCACACCTGTTTCTCGTGTCGAAACGTCTTGCTACGAGCCGATCGAAACCAAGCCGAGCGATGTATCGACGTGCAGCTTGACTCTACCAGCATAACGGGAAGAGACGTAGACGGCTAACGGGTGTGTCTGCCGATGGGCTGTACGGTTCGCTTATCGTATTGGGAAATGTATGAGTCTGTGAGGCGTTGCCAGCAGACCATGTCGCGCACTCGAATCAAAACGGCCAGATGCGAGGAATCAGCACGACTGCGACTGCCGAAAGCAATATGTTTAGCGGTGCACCGATCCGCAGCAAGTCCGAGAAGCGATAGCCTAGCAAAATGATGTCGTCGGGACGAACCAGTGCGACGATCTCAACACTGCGTTCAATCTCGATCAGAAACCGTCCTAGGAGTCCCCGAAGACCAGAACCCTCCACGCTCATCCGCGATTGAGATGTTCAACGTGAGCAAACACGTGATCAAAGCCCATATACTCGTTCGTATCGCAATCCAACGGCGCGTGTTACTTAGCTGCTGAAATCCCACACGATGAACTCTCCTAATGCGAAGCCGCCAATTTTTGCCGGAATTGCGCAAGTTGTTTTTGCATGGGAATCGGCGGCGTAGTCAAGTCGGCGGGTTCGGCAGGGCCTACCTGCAAACAGACCAGACGTGGGCCAGGTTGGGTCAGGATTTCCGGCCACGCTGTTTGCCACACAGTAATGTCGTGAAACAGTTGTGTGTTGATAAAGCCAACGCTGCCTGCCAGCTTCGCGTAGTCGACCTGGGCATAGGCGGCCGCCGTTTGTTGGCCGCCGGTAACCTCGTAGATGCCGTTTTCGAGCACGACGACCGTCAGATTGTTTACCCCCGCAGCCACGACGGATACCAAGCAACCCAGATTCATCAGCAGCGCTCCGTCGCCGGTCACGACAATCACCTCCTTGTCTGGCCGAGCCAACGCGATGCCTAGCGCCAACGGCACGGCACCTCCCATGGCCGACGGATTGAAATGGAAATCGAGCTGATGCGATGTGAGTAGCGGCCAAATCCGAGCTGAACCCTGATTCGTGACTACGACGTGCTTGTCACTGCGATGGCACGCCAATACCTGTAACGCGGCGCGGACAGACATGAACTGCGACGAATCATTCATCCGGGTCTCTTTTCTGCTCATTCGGCCAACATGACGAGCCCAGGGATGGCATGGGAACGACAATGTTCGAAGTGTTTTCCAAACCGACCCATCTGCGAGCGAGATTCGATTTTTGCGTACTCAATTCCCCAAACTTTGAGAATGGGTTCCGTGAACCGTCGAGCAGAATCCTGGGATTCGCGCGTAAGCCAACTGCGCACGCCAATCAGTGCAAACACAGGTAGCCGAAGATCGTGAACTACATTTCGCAGCGCATCTCCCGATTCAAACAGGCCGGTCGTCTGCATCATCACAAGCGGGGATTTACCACCAAGGAGTAGCCCCGCTGCGACCAGCCACGCTTCACCCTCGCGGCAGACGCGCACCAACTGAAGGTTCGTCGATGTTGCCAGGTCACGTTCCCAGCGACCCAGATTACTGTCGGGGATCCAAACGACATGGCTGAATTGAAGGCGAATCAATTCGTGCAGAATCTCGGGGCCGGAGAACATGAACGATGAATCCTACTTAGTTCATTGACGCCACGGTCGGTTGGTGTTCATCGCGAACGAATTCAATTGTAGTGGTCTCGAGAGTGGGCAGCAAACGCGGCACGCTGACGTAAATAGTCTGCCTGCCTCGCGTCGGCTCCGAAAATCGTGACGCGTCCTCTGAAAATGGATGACGATAAACATGTCCGATGACTTTGCGCCGAATCCGTCGACGAACCCGCCGAATTCTCTTGGGCAATAAAAATCAGCTACGCGATTCTCGTAGTGAAGGCGTGTTGGATGGGCTCGCTCGGCTTCATCCAATTTGCGATTGATGCCATTTTTGTGCGGCCATAATGATGGAGCACATCTACGGCGTGTACATGATGGTGGGGGATCGCCGAGCCTGGCAAGGGCATCTGCGACAATTCGCTTTGGCCAAGACCGTGCAGGTTGCGTTCGCTCGCGACGGAATGTAATACAAAGAATCTCCTTGTATGTTCGATTGGCAACACAATAATGAAGGCTTGTGGATCTTCCACGTGATGAGGCTTTCTGACCGGAGCGACGACTGTTATTGCGCGATCAAGTGTGTCGCAATGCAGGGTTCTACTTGAATCAGATCGATCCGCGGACCGTGATCGTGCAGGCCGGCGCGGACGCCGAGCACCAATTCACTTCGGCTATCCACGATGGACGAAACGTCGGATTCGACGCGTCGCACTTCCAAGTTCAACTGGCTCCGGGTAGTGGAGGCCGGATTAAGGACTTCTTATGAACGAGCACTCAGCTAACAGTCTGCCATCGACCTTCGACGATGGTGAGGCATACGACCTGGTGGCTCAAGCCATCCCGTATGGGCTTGACTTCTACGTCCCCTTGGCGCGACAGGCGAATGGGCCCGTACTGGACGTTGCTTGTGGAACCGGAAGGGTCCTGCTGCCTTGCTTGCAGGCGGGAGTCGACATTGAGGGGGTGGACCTATACGAACCCATGCTCAACACATTACGTGCCAAGGCGGCGGCGCTGAACCTTTCGCCGCAACTACATCAGTTCGACATGAGCGACTTCTCATTGCCACGCCGCTACGCGTTGATCATGATTCCTTTTAATGCCTTTATTCACAACATGACACAAGAGACACAAATTGCTTGCTTGCAAGGTTGCCGAAAGCATCTGCTTGCCGGCGGTACACTGGTCTTCGATACGTTTTTTCCTTCATTAGAGATTGTGGGTGCACCGCAGAATACTCGTGTGCTGGAGGGGGAGCTTTCGCATCCGCAGACTGGCCAGCTAATGCGAATGTACGACACCCGCAGCTTCGACCGTGTAGCCCAAGTGCAGCACTCGATTAACGAACTTGAGCTGCTGGATGCCGATGGCGGCCTGCAGACTACGTATCGCTCCGAAGTCCGCAGTCGGTATATCTACAAACATGAAATGGAGTTGCTCCTGCGCGTCGCCGGGTTCGCATGCTGGGAGATTTATGGTGATTTCGACCGCCGTCCCTTGACTTGTGAAAATGATGCGATGGTCGTGATGGCATGGAACGAGTGAGCCGTGAGATTCACCTTGTGGGTACGAGAGGAATCGACTCGGTTGAAAGGTACGCTCTTTGGCCATGAGCACTCGCTTTGGTGAGGAGGCGCAAGGGGATTGTGCTCCCTTGATTTCGAACGAGTACCATTCGGATTTGGCGGGGCCCAACCTGAAAGACGCCGACGCTGAATTAACAATGGCCGCGCCGAGGAAGACTCAAACCCCATGTACTCAGTGCCAGCAGCCCAACCATAAGACCCACCAAGTTCGACGGTTCCGGTACGACATCTACGGCAGCGAGCGGACCTTGCTCGTAGCCCCCGTCGGCAACCGCGACGACGAGATCGGCACTAGTGAATTCCTGGTCACCGTCCCAGTCGCCGGTCGCCCAGCCCGAATTGCCAGACGTATCATCCTCGTACTCGCCGGACGCCAGCACATCGATCAGGTCACCGGTATCAAAACTGTTGTCGAGGTTGGCATCGCCCAACCACGTACGTTTCAGCTCTTTGATCCAGAAGCTGTGATCCGTTAGATCAACGTTGCCGTCGTCATTCAGATCGAACAATGCGTCCGTGACTTCACTAGTAATGGCCGCCGTGAGTGCGTCAATATCTGCCGCCGAGAGCGTACCGTCTTGGTCAAAGTCGCCCGCGAGGGCCTCGGAGGACGGTGGCGAGTACACTTGCAAAGCTCCGACGCCTGGATGAGGCGGGCCAGGAGCCCTTGATCCGCCTAAGGCGTAGATCTCTCCATCCAGGACGCTGACAGACAGTCCCCATCTGACGCCGGGCATGCTTGCTCTCGTCGTCCAGTCATCGGTCAAGGGGTCATACTCCTCAACCACGGAAATCCCTGCTCCATTGTGACCTCCGATCGCGTAGATTTTGCCATTGGCACTGCCCGTGGATAATCCCCATCTTGCTGTTGGCATTTTGGTTTTTGATGTCCAAGTGTCGGTTGCCGGATCATATTCTTCGACTACCGCCGTACCACGGCTTCCTGGCAATGGACCACCGATGGCGTAGATCTTTCCATCGACCACGCTGGTGGAAAGCATGGCTCTTGGCGTGGGCATATCGGCTCGGGCAGCCCAAGTATCGGTAACCGGGTCGTAGACTTCAACGGTTGAAAGCGTCTGATCACTCACGTTCGCGCCTCCGATCGCGTAGATTTTCCCATCCACAACGGCGGTGGACAGGCCCTTTCTTGGCGTTGGCATTTTCGCCATTTTCATCCACGTGTCCGTGGCGACGTCATACATTTCGACGGTCGACAGGGGCGGTGACGCAAGAGTGCGAAATCCCCCAATCGCATAGATCTTGCCGTCGACGGCACTTGCCGACAACCACCGTCTATTTGTGGGCATGTCGCTCATCGACATCCATGTGTTTGTCATCGGGTCATATTTCTCGATTGTTGCCAGGCCTGGGGCATTGGCAGACGAATAGCCGCCCATCGCAAACAATTCGTGCTCGACGACGCTGGACGCTAAGCCGAAGCGCGCGGTCGGCATATCGGCCGCGTCGCTCCACAAGTCACCTTGAGCTCCGCAGGTCGCAGCAATCGCATGGAGGCCGAAGGCTGCACAACCAACTGCAAGCAAGAATCCCCGAACTGTAATGCACATGATATGCCCTTTCGATCAGCTGCCTTGGCTCGCGTCATAGAAAAAAAGGCAGACGATGCCCACAGGTGCTCACTCATTTCGCCAACACGGCTTTCGCCAAGCGGTTCTCGACATACTGCAATCTCCACCGTCGCGAATCACGGCCGCGCAGTAGTGCATCATCGATCTTTGCGCGGTAGACTCAGGCAAACCTGTCGTGCGCATGTCGGGTGCTACGTCGTAAAACCCGTTTTGCGTCGTCCGTCGCCACGAATTCCCGGAATTCTCCAGATAACAGCACCGATGTCCAAACGCGTCATTGAAGAACTGTTGCAGCGCGTCCGCGAGGGGGATCAGTTCGCCGCCGCCGAGCTGCACCAACGATACGTCGACCGACTCATTCGTTTAGCACGGAGCCGGCTAACGCCAAAGTTTGGCCGGCGAGTCGATCCCGAGGATGTTGTGCAGTCGGCCTGCCGGAGTTTTTTTCGTCGCGTTACCGACGGGCGCTATCAAGCAATGGAAGATGAACAGCTTTGGCAACTATTAGCAACCATTACGGTCAGTAAAGCTCGCAAGGTCGTTCGGAGGCACACGACGCAAAAGCGATCGGTGGCGAGCGAAGAGAGCAGAGCAGCGTACCTAGCCTTCACGCCGCTTACCCCGGTTGCCCTCGCGAAAGATCCATCGCCAGAGGAAGCCACGATTCTGATTGAGGAAACACAACGGATGATGACCGGTCTCACGCCGCTTCAGCGTCACATTATTCAGATGAATCTACAGGGATATGCCACCGAGGAAATCGCGCAAGACGTGGGGTGCTCAGAGCGTACTGTGCATCGGGCCATCGAGCGGGCCAGAATGCAATTGGAACAGGCGTTGTCCGCGAACGAGCGAGGCTGACAGGTGGCCGTATTCGTTCGGTGAGTTTTTATTGGCGTGATTCCGACCGAATAGGGTTTACGTTCGGGAGCGTGCAATGGCAGCAACCGGCATTTCCACTGACGTTTGAATGTTGGGTGCACGTCGATCACGGACTAACAAGATTGGACAACGTGATGAACGGCCGGTCGACTGATGATTCGTTTGACATTGAGTACCATTTAGAAGCGTTCGATAAAAGCTGGCATTTAGGCAACGTCCCCGACATCGACGACTTTCTGACATTTCAGACTAGCGAAAGCGATGTCAATGCGCGTCAGTGGTTACTGTTCGAGCTCGTCATGATCGATCAGGAGTACCGCTGGCGAATGCGTGATACCTACGCGGCGGAGATTTCCGTCAGCGAGAACTGCGCGACGATCGCTGGCTCGGATCTCCCGGACCGACCCTGTTTGGAGGACTACGTCTGTCGGTATCCAGAATTGGGAGTCATCGAGCAATTGCCTCGACAGCTCCTTTTGAACGAATACCGGATCCTACAGCGTTGGGGCGACCGGACGAAACCGGAGGACTATTTGGCGCGTTTTCCGCTTCACTCCGATCGACTGCGGGCCGAATTGACTCAGATCGCAACGCAATTTGCCAACTATCATGTGAATAGGCTGCGCATATCGTGTCCACATTGCCACGCGACGATTGAATTGGCTGACGGAAGCTTGAGCGATGTGTCGTGCCCATGTTGTTCTGGCAGCTTTAACCTTCTTTCAAAAGGAGTCGAGCCCGCCTCGGCGCGAGAGCGGCGGCTCGGCAGATTTGAGCTCGTGGAAACTATTGGCGCCGGTAGTTTTGGCACGGTATGGAAGGCTCGCGACCCGGAGTTGAAACGTGACGTTGCCATCAAAGTGCCGCGCCGCGAACAACTCACCGTTGAAGAAACTGAACAGTTTCTCTGCGAAGCACGCGCTGCCGCACAGCTCAGACACCCGAACATCGTCACTGTGTACGAAGTCGGCCGCGACGGAGATACCCTTTACATCGTCAGCGATCACGTACGTGGCGTCACTCTGGCGAACTGGCTCGTAGACCAAAGGCTCAACTCACGTGCAGCGGCCGAGCTATGTCGCCAAAGTAGCAGACGCCTTAGACCACGCCCATCAAGCAGGAGTGATACACCGCGATCTGAAGCCCAGCAATATCATGCTCGATCGTGGCGGCGTGCCGCACATCATGGACTTTGGACTCGCCCGACACGACGCTGGCGAGGTGACCATGACGGTCGACGGCAAAGTGATAGGCACACCGGCCTACATGTCGCCAGAGCAAGCCCAAGGGGAAGCTCACAATGCGGATCGCCGATCCGACATCTATTCCCTCGGCGTCATCTTATTCGAGTTGCTTACGGGTGAGAAACCTTTTCGAGGCAATGTTCGGATGATGCTACACCATGTGATCCATGACGAACCGCCAAGTCCCCGTCGCCTGAATAGCAATGTCTCTCGTGACCTGGAGACGATTTGCCTGAAGTGTTTGGAGAAGGATCGTGGCAAGCGTTACCACTCGGCTCAGCAATTGGCGGATGAGTTCCACCGATTCCTCCGAGGTGAGCCGATTCAGGCTCGTCCTATCTCCAATGTCACTCGCACTTGGCGATGGTGCAAACGAAACTCGATCACTTCAAGCCTCATGGCTGCGTTGCTGGTTTCCCTCGCCGGTGGCATGTCTGGCGTCACATACCAGTGGTTTCGTGCCGAGAATGAAGCGCTTCGCGCAACCGGAAGGCAGCCGAAGAAGTGGACGCTCGTATGCTTGCCGAGGCGGCACAGGGTCGGGCCGTGGAAGAAGCAGAGCTTCGCCGCCGACAGCTCTACGTGTCAGATATGATTGCGGCTCAGCAGGCCTGGGAGGTGAACAACGTTGGACGTGTTCTCGAGTTGCTTGATAGACACGTACCCGATGAGAAGCAGCAGCAAGACCTGCGGGGCTTCGAGTGGTTTTACTTGTGGCGACTTTGCAGCAGGAGCGTAATGACACCAGGCTTCAATCATGGAGGACCCGTCTACTGCGTCGCTTTGAGCCCCGACGGCAGGACGCTTGCGGCTGGCGGCGGTAGAACAGTGAAACTCTGGGACGTCGATAGCCGTAAGCCGCTTGCGCCTCTCGAAGGGCATGAGGACAAGATCAAGGGATTAGCGTTTTCGCCAGACGGTAAGACCCTGGCCTCAGTTAGTTGGGATCAGACGCTGCGGCTATGGGAGTTGGATGGAGGACACGTGTCCATCATTAAGACGCCAATTACTTTCTATTGCGTCGCGTTTTCTCCAGACGGCGACAAATTGGCTACAAACGGTGGCGAAAACGCAACGGTGGTGCTGTGGGATGCTCACAGCGGTCGACAACTGTATGAACTTGACGGCGATGGCCACCGGGGTGTCCACTGCGTGGCATTTTCCGCAGACGGCAGCTATCTCACTTCTGGAACGTTGGACGGAACAGTGCACGTTTGGGACGTCGAGAGCCGCCAGCAACGGCACAACATTGCAGCGCATTCGCACTGGGTGGAAGCCATCGCTTTTTCTCCTGACGGGCAGACTCTCGCTTCGGGAAGTCGCGATGATACGGTGAAGCTCTGGGATGTCGCCACCGGAAAGGATAAGGCGACGCTGTTGGGCCACACGAGCGAAATTGTCTGCGTTGAGTTCTCTTCTGACGGCGAGACGTTAGCTTCTGGCAGTTGGGACGGCACCGTGAAACTCTGGGATATAGACGGCGGAAAGGAGCGAGATGTCTTAAGGAATTCGAGCTATGTCCAGGGTGTGGCGTTTTCACCAAACGGAAAGTACCTGGCGTCCGCCGGTGGTGACGGCATCATCAAGTTGTGGGATTTGACGGTCTCCAAGCAGCACGACACGTTACAAGGAGTCGGCGCTGTGCTGTCTCCGGACGGTAAGACCTTAGCCACCTGGGCCCCACGGAAAAGTGATGACACTGTCAAACTATGGGACCTCGCCACTGCAGAGGAGAAAGGAGTAACCCTGAAGCGAAGCGACGCATCCTTGCACTATCGCAGTTCTGTGGCCTTTTCGCGAGACAGTAGGACTCTGGCCACTGGAACTCCCGATGGCGGTGTCATGTTGTGGGAAATGGAGACTGGGTCGACATCGCGGTGGGCTGAGGAACATTTGGATCCGGTCACCTTCGTTGCGTACTCTCACGACGGCAAGACGCTTGCTTCGGCGAGCATCGACAATATGGTGAGACTCTGGGACGTGGCGAGTTCTGATTTGCTGGCCACCCTTCCCGTATCTAGGGCGATCCCATAATACCTTCTCCTACCCGTTTGCATTTTCCCCTGACGGCAATACCGTCGCTACGGTGGAAGGCGATACGCTACGCTGGACCCTTTCGCTCTATGATATTACCGGTAAGAAATTGAGCCCCTTGGTGCACGCCGCCTACCGCATCGATACTCTGGCGTTCTCACCGGGTGGCGCAAGTCTTGGCCGCGGGTGATCGACTGGGAATCGTGACGCTGTGGGACGTGGCACATCGATCGCGAATCAACAGGCTCAAAGGACAGGCTCAACGAGTGTATTGCGTGGCATTCAGTCCTGACGGCACCCGGTTGGCCACGGGAAGCGCGGACGGCACGGTCAAGCTGTGGAACGCAGCGACGGGCGATGAACTCATTACGCTACGTGGTCATTCCGGATTGGTCTTCACTGTGGAATTCTCGCGTGATGGAATGACCTTGGTGTCGGCCAGCGACGACAATACGGTCAAAGTGTGGCGTAGGGCTTCGCAAAAGGACGTGTGGGCTATGGAAAAGCAGATAAAGACGGAAGAGATCGCTCCGACCACGTGTCAGCGCATCGAAAGTTCATCTTGACGGCCGGGGCAGACGTCGCGACACTCCGTCGCCGCGATTCCAGAAAACCGTCGTTCAACTGAGTTTGGCAGTCGCCGGCGGATGAATCCGCCGATAATATAGGAATCGCCCGTTCGATTCACCGCAGAGTTGGGTGGAGCAAAGGATTGCTCGCGATGTTCACCAGCCCGACATATCGTCGTCCGCACCCTGATCTGGTTAGTAGGTGCCGCGGTCCCATGCCAAGGATTGACGGTGGCGCCCTGCGGATGCGGTGACAGCAAGGCTTGCTGTCAAAGCGCGGTGGAAGCCCAGTGCCATCTCGGGCGAAGGCAAATCGCTACACGACGAACGGGTTGTTGTTCGTCCACTCAAGAGCAGACCGGGGAATGCAGCTGTTGTCGCCGTTCTGACTCCCCAGGTAACTCGCAATGTCAGTGCGGAATTCACTGTTGTTGTGGCCAGACTCGACGACCGGTTCCCGCAAAGCTGCCAGTCAAACGCGACACGACAGGCAAACTCGTCATTTCTGTGACGTCGCCTCAGCCGTCACGGGGGTTGGATCCGCTCAATCCACAATCTCACCGAGCGGAAATCTCGAGCACAAGCGGCCTGACTTCGGCCCTGGATCGCTGTGCCTCTCTTTGCCGATTCACGCTCTGATTCGACGCCGACGGTAGCGGTGCGCACACTGACTTGCGTCAAACAGATCGGATTGGAGACGCCCTGTCGGTTAGCGCCCACGCATGGCCAGTGATGTCCAATCGAGAAGATTAATCCCATGAACGTGGGCATTTGATCGCGAGTAGCGCGAGTAGCGAGGTCATGATGAGTGAACACAGAAGCGAGTTCGAAACCAACTCTGAACGCATATCGTCCACTCCAAACGAAAGTCGCAGCGTGCGCGATAGGTTGACTGAGATGCCAAACGGCCGCTTGACGGTCCCGCAGTGGCGGCACAACACTCGGCTTGAGAATCGGCGCTGGTGGATCAAACTGTTGTTTCAGCCGCTGCTATTCCTGATGTTCGGCGCTCTCTTGTTAACCGGATTGGGAATCGCTCAGCGCTATGGCGTGCTTGTGTCACATGGTCCGAGCGAGCGCGTCGACACGAATGCCGCTCAGGCGGCGACTCGCTACATCTGCCCTATGATGTGTACTCCGCCCCAGACCGAACCCGGCCGATGCCCGGTCTGTGCGATGGAGCTTGTGCCGGCAGCCACCGACACGGACAGCAACGATTCGCACTCGGTGCAGATCACACCGGCGGCGCGGCGTTTGGCAAACATCCAGACCTCACCCGCCGTGTCGATCGCTTTGACGCGAACCGTCCGCGCCATCGGCGAATTGACGTACGACGAAGGCTCGCTGAAGACGATCGCCTCCTATGTCGATGGACGGCTGGATCGACTGTACGCGGACTACACGGGAGTCGTCGTGGAAAAAGGAGACCACTTGGCCCTCGTCTACTCGCCGCAGTTGTACTCGGGACAGGTCGAGTTGCTGTTAGCAAAAACGGCGTGCCAGAATGGTCAGTCGTCGACGTTGAAGCGTGTCGTGAAATCGAGTCACGCGATGTATGTAAGTGCCCGACAACGCTTGATCGAATTGGGGATGACCGAAAGTCAGATCGAACAGCTGGAAGCGGCGGGTGAGGCCAATAGTCGCATGCGGTTGTGTGCGCCGATTTGTGGAACGGTAATTGAGAAGTGTGCTGTCGAAGGTGAATACGTAAAGGAAGGTCAGACCATCTATCGACTCGCGGACCTCTCAACGGTCTGGCTGATGCTGGAGCTCTTTCCACAAGATGTAGCCAATATTCGCCACGGACAAACGGTCCAGGCGGAAGTTCAATCGCTGCCTGGTCAGGTGTTCGCTGGGAATGTCGCATTCATTGATCCGAAAGTCGATCCGAAGACCCGGACAGTCGGAGTGCGCGTCGTGATTGACAACAAGGACGGACTACTGCGAGTAGGCGACTATGCCCATGCTACCATGGATGTCGCGTTGCCGAATCAGCACGAAGCCCTGGTTGTGCCTCGCGATGCCGTGTTAATGGTCGGTCAAAATAGTGCGTTGTACGTCGAGACGGATCCAGGGCGTTTTGAGTTGAGACGCGTCGTGTTGGGTCCAGAAGTCGGTGATCAGATTGTGATTCTGCGCGGTGTGACCGAAGGCGAGCAGGTAGCGACGCGTGGCAACTTTTTGATCGACTCGCAAATGCAGTTGGCTGGTCATCCCTCGCTGATTGACCCCAACAAATTGCGCACCCAGAATGCGGCGCAACGGGGGGCAGGTGCCGCAGTCGAGGTGGACTCGCATAACCTGCCGCCCATCGGCCCGCCGCAGTTGTTCGAGTCGCAGGAGGGCTTGCCCCCGATCCTGCCTCCTCAGGAGATCATGCGGCCCGAAGGCGAAGCGACGGACAGCGACGAAGCCACGTATCCGACGGCGGATTTGCCGATGGAGGTGGTGCGATGATTCGTAGACTCCTTGACTTCTGTATCCGAGAGTGGTTGGTCGTGCTCATCGCCTCCGTGGCCGTGATCGCTTTCGGCTGGAATTCCGTCCAAAAAGTGCCGCTCGATGCGATACCCAACGTCAGCGAAAACCAGGTGATCGTTCTCACCGAATGGCCAGGGCGATCTCCCAAAGATTTGGAAGACCAGATTACGTATCCATTGTCGGTCGCACTGCAGGCCGTGCCGGGCTCGAAGAGTGTTCGTGGCAAGAGTATGTTCGGCCTCAGCTTTGTCCAGGTGACATTCGATGACGACGTCGATTTTTATTGGGCGCGTTCCCGCGTTGCGGAACAACTGACGACGGTCTCCGGCACGTTGCCCGCAGGAGTCACGCCCACGCTGGCTCCGGACGCCACCGCGCTGGGGCAGATTTATTATTACGTGCTCGATCCGCCCGCGGGCATGGGCCTTGCCGAATTGCGATCCAAGCAGGACTACTTTGTCAAGTACGCGCTCCAGTCAGTCGATGGCGTGGCGGAAGTCGCATCGATCGGTGGTTACGTCAAACAATATCAGATTGAAGTGGATCCGGATAAATTGCGGTACCACAATCTGCCTTTGAGTCGAGTTATCGACGCCGTTAAGGCCTCGAACATCGACGTCGGGGCGAAGACCGTGGAAACGGGCGGGATGGAGTTTATCGTCCGCGGGAAAGGTTTTATTGGGTCTGGCAAGACCGAGCAGGAAACCATCGAACAGATCAAAAGCACCGTCATTCTCACTCGCGAGAATATCCCCGTGCGCGTGCGTGATGTGGCGCAGGTCCAGATCGGACCGGCATTCCGCCGTGGCGCATTGGACCTGAACGGGCAGGAAGCTGTCGGTGGGGTTGTGGTCATGCGCTACGGGGAAAACCCTCGGGATGTGATCCAGCGCGTAAAGGCCAAAATCGCTGCCCTCGAAGCCGAACTCGATGGCATCAAGATTCACGGTATCTACGATCGTACGCTGCTGATTGACGAGACGGTGGCTACCTTAAGCGAGGCACTCAGCCAGGAAACGCTGATTACCATCGTCGTCGTCGTCCTGTTTCTATTGCATGTCCGGGCCAGCATCATGATCGCCATTACCTTGCCCATGGCGGTTTTGATGTCATTTGCTGCCATGAAGTTGTTTGGGGTCGATGCCAACATCATGTCGCTGGCCGGCATCGCGATTGCCATCGGCACGATGGTCGACATGGGGATCATCGTGTTGGAAAACATCTACGATGCGTTGGCGGACTGGGAACAATCCGGATCACCGGGCGGCGCCGATCGACGGCTGGACGTGATTCGCGATGCTGCGGCGGAAGTCATCCCCGCGGTGATGACGGCAGTCAGCACGACGATCGTCAGTTTCCTGCCGGTCTTCTTTCTGACGGGTCGCGATCATAAGCTGTTCGCGCCACTGGCCTGGACGAAAACGTTCGCGTTGGCCGCCAGCTTGATCGTAGCGATTACCGTTGTGCCCATGCTGAGTCGGGCCTTTTTGCGCAGTTCACGCACGACGCGCGGTAGGAGTTTCTTTGTTGCCTTGGCCATGGCACTGTTAGCGGGCGGCATGTGCCAGTGCGTGTGGCAAGAAGAACTTACTACCTGGACGGGCCTGAGCCGCTCTGGACGACGGGGACTGTGGCGGTGCTGGGGTTTGCCGCCGGGTGGTGGATGATGCGGGAGAAGATCCGCTCCATGGAGCAAAATCCGGCCAGCCGCTTGGTCCGCTTTCTGTACGCCGGTCGGCTCCGACTTGCGCTGCAACACAAGCTGCTGATGTTGTCTTTTCCCCTGGCGATCTTGGTGCTTGGATTGGGGGCGTGGCTGGGACTGCCAACGGTCCTGCGGCCGTTGGAAAAGTGCGCCGCCGTATTTGGCGCGGACCTGAACGATGTGCCCGGCTACGTCGCGCCAAACATACCTTTACGGGGCTCAAGTCGGATGACTGGATCGCCCTGGATGAAGGTAGTTGGTTTTACATGCCCAGCTTGTACCCGGCTGCCAGCTTTAATCAGGCCATGGAGGTGCTGCAAACGCAAGACGTGTTAATTCAACAGATACCCGAGGTCGCGAACGTGATGGGCAAGATTGGCCGCGTTGATTCGGCGCTCGACCCCGCTCCCGCCGCGATGGTCGAGACCTACGTCATGTTGAAACCTCGCGATCAATGGCGACCCGGCATGACGGAGCGCATGATCTGGGACGAGATCAATGCTGCGGCGACGCTGCCGGGCGTGACGCCCGCGTCCCCGCTACAACCGATTGAAGGGCGCATTGTCATGCTGCAAGCGGGGATCAAGGCCTCGATGGCCGTGCGGATCTACGGCGATAGCCTGCCCGGATTGGCGAAGGCGTCCGTCGCGGTCGCCGAGCAGTTGAAGCAGCATCACTTGGTCAATGCCGGTACCGTGAACCCGGATATTGTGATGGGCAAGCCGTATTACGAATTTGACGTGGACCGCGAAGAAGCCGCACGATACGGTATGACCACGATGATGGTCAATCAAATCGTCGCGGCCGGCCTGGGCGGAGTCGATGTCACGACGACCGTCGAAGGTCGCGAACGCTATCCGATCCAGGTTCGGTTTCATCGCGACGTGCGTCAACGGCTAGGCGAGTTGAGCCAAGTACCTGTCGTGACCCACACCGAGGAGGTTGTCCCGCTAGAACGTTTAGCCACCGTCGCGACGACTTGGGGTCCGGGCATGATCAATAGCGAGGATTCGCGGCTTGTCGCGCACGTGATGTTCTCGCCATCCGGTACTGCCGGCGACTTGGAAACGGTGGAGTCGGTGATGGATTCGCTGCGCACGGCGCGAGAGGCCGGGCAGCTGACTTTTCCCGAGGGTAACTTCGAACTCCAACCCGTCGGGTCCTTTCAGAACCAGATCGAGGCCAACCGACGTCTGATGTGGATTCTGCCCAGTGTGTTCCTGATCAACCTGCTGTTGCATTATCTGCATTTTCGCAACTTGCCGATTTCCTTTGTCGTGTTTTCGGGGATCCCTATCTCTTGTGCGGGCGGCATGATCGCGATCGCGGTGATGGGAGTCGAGCTAAACACCGCCGTCTGGGTGGGATTCATCGCGCTGGCGGGGCTGGCGGCCGACGATGGGATTGTGATGGCCAGCTACATTCACGAACGGCTCAAACGGCGCAAGATTGACAATGTCGACGCACTACGCCAGGAGATTTACGAGGCTGGACTCAAGCGCATTCGGCCCTGTGTTATGACCACGATCACGACGATCGCCGCCCTGGTTCCCGTGCTGATTTCGACAGGCCGGGGTGCCGACGTAGCCCGCGCGATGGCACTGCCTGTGTTCGGTGGTATGTTGATCGAGCCGTTCACCACGTTTGTGGTTCCGACCGTTTACTGCGGCTATCTGGAATTAAAACTCCGCGCGGGTCTGCACGATGAGCTGCTACAAATGTCGGCGGACGAACATGACTCATTGGACACAGAGGTAGAGTCAATGGCTGCATAGGACGCGGCGTTTGGCCTGCCCATTGGTTTTCTGTTTTGTTTTCTCAAAAGGAGTTGAGAATGAAGTACTTCATGGCAACCCTCACAGTCGTCGCTGGATTCGCATCATTCACACTGCAGGCACAAGATGTTTCGCCGCATCAAGCGGACCAACACACGCGCGACAAGATCCATATGGCCGTGCAAGCAATCTGTCCGGTCTCCGGGCAAAAGCTTGGTGCGCATGGCACGCCGCTCAAGGTAAAGATCGGCGAAGAAGTTGTGTTCTTGTGCTGCAAAGGGTGTCTTAAGGGCGAAGTCAAACCGGAACATTGGGCTACGATCCACGCCAATTTTGCCAATGCGCAAAGGATTTGCCCCGTGATGAAGCACGAGCTGCCGGAGAACCCTAAGTGGACGATCGTCCAGGGACAGATCGTATACGTCTGCTGTCCCCCTTGTACAGAAAAGATCGCGGCCGATCCAGAATCGTTTCTGAAGCAAGTGGACGAGCTGTATGTGGCGTCGCTGCAGGAAAAACAAGCGACCCGGTAACGTCGGGGTGAGGGCGTGTTTTCGCAAACCTATTCACTTATGCGCTGCCAATGGTCCTCGGCGAGCAGCGCGAGGCCGAGATTGCTCGGACTCCCGTTGGTCGTCCTGGCCCTTTGTTCGGGCAGGCATGAATAATAGGCGTCACTTCGCTGACGCTTGGAAGTAGTCACGTCGAAAATAAAGATAGAGTAGAAACGCCCACCAGGAGACAAGAGCGACGGCGGTGGACAGCACCATCGCCTGCATCAGGGAACTTCGACCTCCCGCGCCCAGCAGGCCACCGTATCCCTGCATCGCTTGCGTGGCCTGAGCCTCTCGTGCCTTTCCATCTAACAGGTAAATCATTCGATCGAGCGTATAAACGCCGGTTGCGACCCACATAAGTCGATAGCCCCACGGCTTTGCCACCCACAGTGCAATCCCCACTCCAAAATACAAACCGACGTACAGCAGATGGTAAACTGCGGCGATAAATCCGCCACGAACACTACCGAATAACGGAACGGGATTGGAAAATGACAGCAACTCAAAAATTGCAGATGCGAAAAAAATGACGGCCGCCGCGCGAATCGTGAACCGTGACCCGCTAAATGGGAACGCGTTTGCATGCGACGAAGTTGCCGGATGCCTCCAGTTTCCGTTGTCCTTTACGGCTGAGCAGAAACGGCACACGACGGCATCGTCGTTGATCTCCTCGGCACAATAGGGACATTTCATAGGTTGTATCGACTTTCTTATACGAGGTACGATGGGTCGCAGGACGAGCCGACTCAATGCCTGTTGACAAACCAAGTAGAAATCAGCGCACGCGATGGGTTTATCGGACAAAGTGAGTTCAGCCGACACGGGAATTGCGCGAGGCTACGCTCACAAAATCGATCTGCATTCTAACAGGTTCCTGAGACGACGATGCCGATTGCCAGGTGATTCGCGCGGAGGACACTTTCCCGTAATGTTTGACAACCGCTGATTGATGCGTCGAAAACCAGCACAATCTGTCTCAAACCTCTCGCCAGGAATTCTTCATTGCGGAAGTCGCTCAAGCGTTTCGAGAATTGGCGACTAGGTACGTGATTGCGGCACGAGTTGCTTCAAGGCACCGTCGTGCACGTAGCTCGCCAGGGCGTGCGCGGATTGTTTGAGACCCGCGCCGTACGGACTCCGCAAGGTGATTTGTTGTTGATTTTTCCCCAAGGTGATCACTACGCCTCTGGGAGTGGCAAAGTGAACGAAATGATCGCCTATCGCTCGCGCGACGCCGGCCAAACGTGGCAGGGCCCAAATGTTGCCTTTGATATCCAAGCAAATGAGACTCACCGAAGTCCCTTTTCTCTCCGAGAGCCGTCGGCCGCAGTCCGGATGAGGTTGTGCGCACCGACACACTCCCACGCCATCAACTCCCGTTCGCCACGGAGAGATAGTCCTAAGAACGAGCTCGCGGAGATAGGCCTTGTTCGAACCGCTGCTCACGAGGAAATCTGTGTGCGCGGTACAAACGACTCGATCCAGGCGACAGCCACGATGGTCAAGGTGGCGACGGGTCCAATCATGAACTCGTGGTAAGGGAAGTTCAGCCACACGAAGCGGCTCGGCAGACCTTGGCTAATTGTGCCCCAGGCAATGACGAGGATGCCGGCCGCTGCGCCCAGCATGGCACCGCGCGACGACGCGTTCCGCACCACAAGCCCCACAAGGAACAGGCCCAGCATTGCACCTCCGAAAATGCTCGAAAACGTCCACCATGCATCGAGAACGGTTTTCTGGTGAATCATCCAAAGGCTCGCCATCGTGCCCAGCACGCCGACTACGACCGACGACCAACGTGTCATGCGAAGTAGCTGAGCATCGTCGGCGTCGCGACGTACAAGTCGTCTATAAAAGTCGACCACCCATACCGTAGCCGAGACATTGATACTCGAATCGAGCGTGCTCATGCCGGCCGCCATCACGGCGGCAATCACCAGGCCCGTACAGCCGGCGGGCAGCTCGGCAACGATGAAGGAGGGAAAGACTTGGTCCGCCTTGTCGGAGAGGCCGGTCGCCGATTCGTGTACGCCGTAAAAGAGGAACAAGAGTGTTCCAATCAGAAAAAAAAGTGCCGATACGGGCACGTACGACAGGCCGCCCAGCCACAACGACCTTCGTGCGTCATCGTCGGACTTGGCGGCCAGAAAACGCTGTACGAAATTCTGGTCGACGCCGAAGTTGCGCAAGTTGTCGACGATGCCAAAGATGAATACGACCCAGAACCCTTCCAAGGCCAGATCAAAATCCCAGCCGCCGAATCCGAACTTGTCTTGTTCCCATGCCATCGAAAACGCATCACGTGCGCTCCCTGGTATTCGCAGCAGCAAGAGAACTCCGCAGACGAGCCCGCCTCCCAATAGAACAATTGCCTGCACTACGTCGGTCCAGACAACGGCCTCGATGCCGCCGACTACGGTGTAAAGTATTGTCAGGAAGCCAAGGATTATGATGACCGCCACGATGTTCCAACCGAGTAGTTCCTGCATGGCTAGTGACACAAGATAGAGGACGACGGCAATTCGTCCAATTTGCAGCAGAATAAGGGCGGTGCCGCAATAAGCGCGGGCCCAATAGCCAAAGCGAACTTCTAGATGTTCGTAAGCTGTCGTCTGCAGTCGCCCTCGGTACAGCGGAATAAAATACCGTGCGCTAATTAAACAGGCGATAGGAACGGTTAATGAGAAAACGAACGCGTTCCAATTCCCGGCATACGATTTCGCCGGAAGCGCTAGGAAACTGATGCTACTCAGATAAGTGGCAAGTATGGAAAGTCCAAGCGCCCATCCAGGTAGGTTGCGGCTGCCGACCGTGAAGCCTTCGAGTGTGCCGCTCTTGCGATAGAACCAAGCGCCGAAGGCAACGATCCCGCCTATGTACACAAGCACGACGATCAGATCGAGCGTCGGAAGATCGCGGGAGGCATCTGGCATCCGTCGTCCAGTTTCTTGAGGAAGGTGTAGCGGCCCGGCATTCTGAAAATAGCTCGACAGCTGGAGATTCGACTTTGACTTGCGCCAGTCACTGATGAATCGCCTTGGCAATGTGCCTAAGGCTGACCTCAGAGGTTATTCGGATTGCGATACCCATTCGCGGGTGAATTGAACGTGCTTAATCGATTTCATACTATCGGCCTGCGGCTGATACGTGAAGGTGGCATGGATGGTGCCATCACGGGCTTGAATAATCGACGGGTAGTGAAACTTCCCACCTTTGGTCCGCTCCAGATGCCGTGTCTGTTCCCACGATGCTCCCTCATCCTTCGATATCGCCAGCGCCAACGAATCTCTACCTTCCACGATATCGTTGTAGATCATTACCCACAGGCCATCTCTTAGTGCGATCACTTCCAGGCTGGTGTTCGGATTAGGGATGTCCGTTGAGACGGCGACCGACCAAGTTTCACCGTCATCGTGAGATTCACTGATCAGCACTCGCTCTCGAATATCGCCTTCTTCGCGCATATAGGCAACCAGCGTTCCATTGGACTTTCTCACCACGGAAGGTTGATTCAACCCTATTCCGACAATGGGTGAGCTTGCCCGCCAGGTCTTCCCTTGGTCATCGGAAATGGCCATCAGTCCGACATAAAACCCGTCGGAGTAGAGAGGCAACAAAATGCGACCTGACGGCAAGACGACGGTATGTGTGCGGGGCATCCAGCCGATCTGGCGCTTCCGTAGGTCGTGTGCCGCATCGATCAGCTGTGATTGTGCGCTTTTGACCAGGCCGCCGAAGTCGCGATCCAAGCCCCATTCCTGAAGCTTGGGATCGGCAAACCCGTGTTCTAGTGCCGCCGCGAAACGGTCGCCTGGCTTAAGGAGGATATCGTCTTGCCACGACCATTTGGGTGGACCTTCCGCAAGATAATTATTCGACGTGCGGTAGCGCAGTAACGAGTGTTCCCATCGCTCCGACATGACGGTGATCCAAAACAACCAGAGTTGTTGGTCGGCGGCAACGAACAAGACGGGATTCACGTCCGGAAAGTGAGGTGTATCTGCCATTGGAAAGACTTCACTCCACTGGCTAGTTCCGTACTTGAGCCGAGCGCCTTGAATCACGACATCTTCGCTCTGTCGTTCGCCCGATCCATGGAACCAGCAGCAGAGTAGATCTCCATTGCTTAGTTCCACAATGCTGCTGGAGTGGACGTGTTTGTCCTGCAGGGGAAATATCAATCGCTCCTGAAAACTTGGCGCCGCTTCGGCGGATACGCTTAGCACGCAAAGCAGTGCGACACCAGCCCATGTTGGGCCGAAACAGACGGCAGCGATCTGCGTCAAGAGGTAGAGCCGTTGCGCGTGCTGTAGAACGTTGGCCGTTCCAATTTTGGTCTGGAAAACTCCCGTCATCGTACTGGCCCATCGACGCGTTATCATGTAATGCCCTTTACTCGATCCGCTTACGATATGTCGCGCAGAAGATTGCTCGTTTTCATATCCAACCGTCACCAAACCGTTGACGGCAAAATATGGTATTACTAAAATCGCCAGCGAACAAGCTTTGTCGCGATAGGTGTCGTCGCGGATGGATTGATAATACCTACGGCGGTTCCCTCAGAAGGAAATGGACCGCGCATCTCGATCGACACGCAGGCGGATATCGAAAGACCCAGAAGTCGGGGCAGAACAACAGTATCGCGACGGGGACTCGCCGTGAAAGTTATCGGAATGATTCCGGCCCGCTACGCTTCAACGCGAATGCCCGGAAAGCCGCTTGCAAAGATACTCGGTAAATCCATGATTCAACGAGTATACGAGCAGTCGGTGCGAGCGAGTGTGGTGGACGACGTCTGGGTGGCAACCGATGATGAAAGGATCAAGCTGGCGGTTGAAACATTCGGTGGCAATGCCGTTATGACGTCACCCAGATGTGTGAGCGGCACGGACAGGCTTGCCGAAGCAGCAGGCATTATCGGCGGCGACATTATCGTGAATATTCAAGGCGATCAGCCGTTCATTGATCCACGGATGATCGACGAGACCGTACAACCACTGCTTGACGATTCCCATCTCAACATGGCGACGCTTATCCATCCGATCCATAGTCAGGAGGCACTCCATGATCCGGGTGTCGTGAAGGCCGTTATCGATTTGGGGGGAAACGCTTTGTATTTTTCGCGTTCTCTGATACCAGCACCTCACAACGACATTGCCCATACAGCCTACGAACACGTGGGACTCTACGTTTATCGGCGTGATTTCCTGAACACGCTTGCCAGCTTGCCGCAAACGCTGCTTGAGCAAGTCGAAGGTTTGGAGCAGCTTCGCGTGATTGAGCACGGATATAGAATACGTTGCATCATCACGGCTTGCGAAGACAATGAACTGAGTGGCTTTAGTATTGACACGCCTGAGGACGTTCTGCGAGGCGAAGCGATGCTCAAAGAACGGGAAATGAAATAGGCCATGCCCCAATCATTCACGGACTTCGATCATGCGTTGATTGCTGATTTGAAGACTGAGCTCTCGGTCGATGTACAAAGTGCGGTCCAGGTAGTCATTGACCGCATCGTCGATGTCAAAAGCTCCGGTGGGAAAGTGGTTGTCGTCACGGGGAGTGGCCCGAACTTGCACGAAGGTGTGACAACGCTCATCGCCGAGCTAATCCGCGTCGGCATTGTCGATGGTGTCACCACGAGTTCCGCGGTTGTTGCCCACGAAATGGCCGGCACGCTCGATCGTGTGAAGCGAGTCGACGGCGCAGCCAATGGTATCGACCCGTTGCAGTTGCCTCTCGGCGGTCACTTTGAGTTGTCATTGATAAGCGACGAACAGCTTGACGCGATCAAGCAGGAGTTGCCGATTGACGAAGATTTGATCCAGCGACTGCAGGCAGCGGATGGCGACGAGATCATTAAGGCCGCTGGTAATATGGCCTATCCGCTCGGGTATCGAACGGAAAACATTGCCAGCGAAGTGCTGCAGAGAGCCAAGATTGAAAGTTGTCCGTTTGAGGAGATCGCGGGCCGCGGTGCCGATCCGCGGACGATGATCGGCGCGGGATACCGCGACTCAGGTGCCGGTCTTGGTGTCGATCCCGCAGTTAATCGGTGGGGGTGCCGTTGGTTTGGCCGTCGGTGACAGTATTTCGGTTACGGAACGCGCCGCGCGGGTCGCCAAAATTTTATCGGACGCGGATGTCATTATCGAATCGGCCGTGGCGCTGACTCAAGAAATCCATGACGGTCCATTCGAGACCTTCACGGGCCACGGAATTTGGGCCGCTTGGGACGGCCATCCCACATTCTCATTGCAGAGTAAAACACTTGTCCGCTTTGATCTCGATCCGAATCTGAATGCCGTGTGGGAAATAGAGCGCGGATCGGCGAAAGTGCAGGAAGCCATTAATCGAGGCCTACCCAAGACCAAACTACTCAACATTCCGTTTCGCATGGAAATGTCGGCGTTCGCTCGGCTGCCACAAAGCATACCGATCATCGGAGACATCGGTGTCGTCTGGCCGGTGATGGCATGGGAACTCGCAGCACGGCTCGGCTTGGATCTCAAGTATCTCTCTTACCCACAACAAACGGAAGCAGGTCAAAGAATTCGCGAGTCAATTGTCCGCGACGTGAAGTTCTTGGATCGTCGCCAGATGCTTTATACACGAGCCACGTGATCTTCAGTCGGCGATTGTCACAACACGCCGCTAAGCTGTTTCCAAATTCTGCGAGGAATGGGTGGAACTGGATGGATCGCTTTACGGCGTTGACAAACATTTCGATGTCGATGTTCTGGACACCACGCAACGAATGGTGTATGTCATCGGCGTCGATTGGCCGTCATTCTCAAACATCATCCATTCGAAGTGCGAAAGTCTAATCGGCGGAAACGTCATTATGTTGTGCTTTTTGGGATGAAGTGCATCTCTTGCAGCTTGCCTCCATGTGCGCGGATTGGAGCTGTTGGGGAACTCAGCGATCATTCAGATCGCGCGATGCTGACCGCGCAGTAGCGAAGGCGGCCGTCCAGTGATTTCCCGAATGCAGTGCGACGGGTTTGATATCACCAAGTTTCTGTCCTCGAGCGACGCATGTTCGCTCGAAAATCTGCCATGCCGCTTCACCTTGGGGATCAAGCACAATCACTTGCAGTGCGGCAAGTTGACCCATACGGACGGCGTGCCGATAGTACGGGTTTTTCTCCATTTCAGTCTGCAGACGAGTAGCTAGCCGGCAACACATCTCGAGTGTGGAGTCGATATCTTTTCCTTGCAGATATAGGATATACCTGAGCGGCTTCTCGGCCGCCGGGACCAGCATCGAAAAGCTGGGCGCAATCCGTTCTTCCCCAAACACCTTTTGCAGCGATTCACGCACGTGTCGTTCGTTGAGCTTTTCGCCCACCAAATCGCTTGTTTCGGCTGAACGCCCGAGAAAACGGATCAATGGACAACGTTTCCAAAAATCTAATACTTGGATCGTATCACCCAGTTGATAGCGGTACAGTCCTCCTCCGGTGGTGACTATGACACGATACGTGCGATTTAACTCCAGCTCGTGCGCCAATTGTGTAGCGCCCTGGTTGCGATTGTCCTCCAGCGCTGCCCGTTCCTCTTGAAACTCGAAAAAGTGAGAACGCAATGCTAACGTCGTTCCCGGCCGGTCGATCTGCGGGATCGAAACTACGCCTTCGGTGGCGATCAATCCTTTGGACTGAATCTCTACATTGGGAATGAGACGCTGGAGATCAGGAACAAATTGAGCCGCGGTTGCGTCCGTCCAACAACTGAGCAACCGTAGCGACGGCCAAACGTGGGACAGTTTTTCGGACTCACTGCTGGATGATCCCAATACGTCCTTGAGGTAATCCGCGCGGCGCCGATCCCGGCGGAGGGGAATGGTTCGTGCGACGCCCGGCGCGACGGCATGGGGAGTGGGCCAGGTTACGGTCCCACGCGACAGGTCGTCGCAAATCGTTGGCCACCAATCATCCAGGTTGGCGAGTAGCGCGAGTAGGAAGGTGGGGCTCCACACCGAGATCATTGTCAGGTTGGCGGCGCAGAGCAACTGCAGTACGGTGGAGTAGCGGAAGTTGTCGAGGTTGTCCAATTGGCTAACGGCAGGGTTTACCGCGAACGCCCATTTCGATGCCAGACGCTGAGGAAGCGAGAGGTATTGTGTATCGTTGTCGAAACCGATCGACAGCCCACCGGTTGTGATTCGTGGACGGCCGAAAGCCGGTGAAAGGGACCAATAACTACTTCCTTGGCGCAGATATGGCCGTTTGGCCAGTGTGTCCCAGGCCCACGCCGAGATTGCTCGTTGAAACTGCCGCTTCAAGCTCCGAGTGTAAGGAATCAGCTTTTCAGGACCCGCAGTGCCGCTGGTCGGTTCAAACATCAAGACCGGCTCGCGTGTCAACACGCCGGATTGGCCGGCGGCGATGCGCCCCATGGATTCGGCAAGCGTTTCGTAGCTGCATAGGGGAATGTGACGCTGAAACTGCTGAGGCGTCTGGATGTTCGAAAAGCGATGTTTTCGGCCGAATTCGCAATCTGCGTTGCGAATCAGGATTTGTCGGAGCAGTTGGGACTGTGTACGTTGGACATTGTTGACGGCCCGCGCAAAGCGCGCAGCCTCCGGACGGCATTGCCACATCCACGCCGTATTGCACAATGTCGGGATCATTTTCCGCCGTTCTCCAGAGAGCCTCGCTTCGACTCCACCCACCGTCGTGGCGTGGAAACGAAGTTGTCGCGTCGTAGCGGCGCGATACAGCATAGTTCATCGCCTGCGGCATGCCTCGGATTGCGCCGCAGGAAATACGTTACGTGTGGATCATTCAGACGCTCGTCCGTAATCGGTGCCACGCCGTCGCGCAGGCGACAACCATCGGACTGCGCTCGAACCAGGCCTGTGGCTGCATCAATTCGAACATTTCTTGTCGTTCGGCGACATCGTGAGGTGTCGCCGAGCGTACTTCGAGGCTTTTGTCGATATGTTGTGGACGCTGCGGTGTGAGTGGTAGGACGAGTGAGCAGTCTTCTCCGAGCGCATGATATGGCGGCAATCCGGATCGGCCTTGAGTCAGCAGTGAAAACGCTCGCTGGCCACCTTCGGCGATGGTCGTCAGATAGAACCTGGCGTTCGACTGCGAGCAGAGTTCCCGGAGTTTCCGATAGCCCGCGCTATTAAGCCGAAACGACGATAGGTGGGCAGAATTCGCAGACTGCTGAGATCTCCAATCGGTGCAGGTCGCTGCTCTAAAAAGCGAGTGCGCACACTCCAAGCTCCCATTCCTACTACCTGGTCCAGTGCGGCATCATCGCTAGGCGTGGCGAGGCAAAAGCGGAAGCGAATCCGGTCTGGTCTCGGCTCACTTACACTGGTTGCAGTGATCCCTCCCAATTCTCGTCTCCCAAAGGTAACTCGTTTCGTCGATCGAGATCCCAACGGTGGATCAGATTAAATGAACGTGCCATCCACAGCGTCGGCCTGATGTCGGCTGCCTCTCCCTGATAGATTGTCGTTACGATGCTGTTAGCACTCGGATTGGCAATCGATCACGCACTCGTCGGTGTCGTCTTTTCCGGGATTGTCGCGCGACCTATTGCCTACGGTGCGGATAATGGCACCACCATTGTCACGCGGAGACTACGAATCCCGGGCTTCCGTTGGGCACCCTGGCTGGTTCGCCGCGCCGTCGTCAATCGTCCGTTTTGGCCAAGTCGACGAAAACGATACTCGATGGATTGCCCACGGGCACGTAGTGACCCGTGAAGTTGAGGCGCCGGTGGTACGATCGATTTGAAAGACCGTGATGTTGTCAGCTCGCTGATTGCAACAATAAAGGAACCGGCCGGTCGGATCGAAATTGAAACTGCGTGGATAGTCTCCGTGCGTCCATGCTTCTCCGACGAACGTCAGATTACCGTTGGAGTCGACAGAAAAGATCCCGATACTGTCGTACAGTCGGTTGCCCGCATAAACAAACTTCCCGTCGGCCGATACGAGGATCTCGGAGCAAAAATTACTGCCCGCATAGCCGGGTGGGAGCGAGGAGATCGTCTGCCGTGAGGTCAACCGTCCCGTTTCAGTGTCGTAATCAAACAGCACGATGGTCGAGCCTTCCTCCTGAATCGAGTAGAGCCAGCGACCGTTGGGATGAAAATGAAAGTGTCGCGGCCCATCTCCTGGGGGCAGTGAGACTTCAGGTGGATCGTTCGGCGTCAACATGCCTCGTTGGTCGTCAAACCTCCAGATAAAGATTCGATCTAACGCCAAATCCGCGTGCAGAACGAATTTCCCAGATCGATCGGACTGAATCATGTGTGCGTGAGTTCGATCGTGCCCACTGAAGGCAAAGCTGCCCGGTGGGGCGTTAGCTGCCCTGGCGGGACCAATCTGGCCATCGTCGCGTTTTGTATCCGTGGCGTCCTCGAGTCGACCGTCGGGCGAAATAGGCAGCACCGCGATCGATCCACCAAAATAGTTGGCTACCAACAGAAACCGTCCGCTCGGATGCACACTGACGTAAGTCGGCCCAGCGCCGCCAGAGCGAACGGTGTTGAGCCGCTCCAGCTTTCCATCTGACCTGTTGACTTCGAACGCGCTGACCGTTCCTTCCCTACCGTCGCCCACGTGATCCGTCTCGTTGGCAGAATACAAGCGAGTGCCTTTGGCATTCAACGTCAGGCAACTGGGGCTTGTGCCCATTGAAAAGTTACCGATTGGCGTCATCGCCCCAGTGGCGCGATCTACGCTAAAAAGGTGAATGCCACGTCCGTTGCCTGGCGGCAGATCGACCTGGGTTGGTGGTACATCGCGGAGTGGAGAACTAAACGTCCCAACGTAGGCGATCAGGGGCTCAGTGTTAGCGCTTGATTGAGCCTTAAGTACGCGCGCAGTCAGCGACGTCCCTGCCACTACGACGGAGGTCTTCAAGAAGGAACGTCGGGAAAGATCGAGTGGACTCATTCGTGAAAACCTGCTATCTGAACGGAGTGACGCCTAGATCAATTGCCTTGAGGCTGTGAAGAGATTCGTATATTCGAACAACGGTGACGCCCGATTGCAACCCAAAAGTGACCACAGCACGCCAGAGCGCACGATATGATTGACGCGCATTAGTCTAATTTTCTGCCGCCGAGAGGCTGTGGCAGCAGGTCGAATGAGGGCCATTTGAGCGCCCTGTTTGACCTGTCTCTTGTTTAGCCTGGATGCGGTGCCCTTTCGGCAACCATCGCTCGATCCGAGGTCTGTTCGCAGGCAACAATGTTGGTGTGCAAGAAGGCCGGCAGGTCATTCGGTATGCAGCTCGAACTTCGGTTCATATCTCTGACGCGTGATTTGGATGACTGCTTCGTCGGTACGGCTTATGCTGTCACAACGCCCGTTAGGACTGATACTTTGCCGGTTTCCCTCACAACTCCCTAGCAGTTGGCACGAATTGCACTCTAGTACATCACTTCCAATGCGACGACGAGCAAACTAGTTGCTGTGAATCAAGATTACCAGAAAGCTCGGAAAACGATGCGGCGATGGCGATGGCGATGGCGATGGCTGTGGCTTGTGGGTGTCCTATCGGTCGCGATCCTGATTGGCGGCATATGGGCGTGGCAGTACGTTAATCGCCTGGCGCACGAGCGGGTCACATTGACGCTGCGCGAGGCGACGGGACTCAACGTCCATGTCGGAAAAACGACGGTTGCGACAACCGGAGTCGAATGTTCGAATGTGACGATTGGCGACGCGACTAGCCCCGTGTTGTTTGCCGAAAAAATGCGAGTTGAGGCACCGCTTCGGGAATTGGCGGGCGAACAACCGAAGATCGATTCCATCCAATTCCAGGCAGCGACTCTGTTTCTGAGGGCAAACTCCGATGGAGTCTTGGAATGGCCATTCAAAAGTAGAGGCGTGAATGAGCTTCCCAGCGACCAAGTCGATATCGTCAATGGAACGATAATCCTCAGTCAACCGCAACACGATGATTTTGTCGCAACTGGTGTCGAACTCACCATCGAGCAGCAAGACGGAGATGTTCACATCGAAGGCGGCGTCCGCCAGTGCCTTGACGGCCAGTGGCGCGTGGCAGGAACAATTGTCGGTGGTGACCAGATCAACATCACGTTCTCGACCGACGAATTCTCGGCGCGGTCCAATGAACTCACCAAGAAGGCCATTGTCAGCAAGTTGGTCCGAGCGGTGCCGTTCGAACTTAATGGGTCGGCGACGGTCAAACTCGTGATGTCCGAACAGCAACAAAAGTTCAGCGCGACGATTAGCCTCGGCGATGCCTCGATATCGGTTCCCAATGTAGAGTTGCGTCTAACCGACGCGTCCGCGGAAGTGGAGATTGACGACCGCGAGTTTGTGATTCGCGAGTTCTTCGGTGCGATTGGCAATGGCCAAGTCCATGCTACGGCTGTCGTTGATGTTCAGCAGATGCCTTATCGCGGTCGCTTTGAAATGGGCATGAACAACGTGCAGGCGAATGCGGTTCGAAATCTGATAATGGCTCCCGATTACGTTTCCGGAAACGCAACCGGTGAATTTAGTGGACGGTTTCAGTTGGCTGGAAATGAAACCGAGATTATGGGTCGCGGGTCAGGCACAATTGAAAACGCCGTTGTCAGGGAGATACCGCTTGAACCGCTAACGACGCAGGTGACGATCAGTGATTTGCACGTTGGACCAGACGCCTTGGCATCGATACAGGGCAGTGTTGAATTCAGCGAAATCAAGGTCGTTGATGTTCCCATCGAGAAACTGATGAGTTTGCTGCCGCCGTCCGTGGCCAACGCAATCCCCGACGTGCGGGGGAGAGTTACTGCGAACGGTGAGCTTACGATTCCATTGCAGACTGCGATGCAACCGGCTACGTGGAATGCTTCCGCAACTGTCACTTCGGAATCGCTTCAATTCACCGAAAATTCGACGTTGAGCTGGACGAAATTGAGTGGAACGTTGGAGGCTTCAAGCGAGCGGCTGGCGGGGAGCAGTATTGAGTTGACCAGCGTATCATCAGGCCTCCGAGTCGTGGATTCCCAGATAATCATCGACCACTTCTCTGCGGACGCCCTGGGCGACGGGCACCTCCAAGGGAACGGGAGAATTCCGTTGGATAGCCAGCAGGTCGGGAAGGCGGAGTTGGCGGTTGAGCGGATTCCGCTGGAGTATTTGATGGACTTCGGAAAGCGAGCAGTCCCTCATTTTCGCGACGTCCTCGACCGCATCGCGTCATCGCTCGGTGATGACGACGCGCAAGTGACCGGCAACGCATCGATCACCGCTCGAGTTGCGGTGGCGATGGCGGATGTGAGAAACATGTCGGCGTGGTCGGGTCAGGTGATTTTCCAACTGGGCGAGGCAAGTGTGTTTGCTACCGATTTCACTTCCATCGGTGTCACACTCGCGTTGGAAGACGGACAGCTTCAGTTGCGGTCGGGGCGAGCGAAGTTGGCGGCCGGTGGAGAGATCGTCGCAAAGGGCTCTCTGCCGCTGCTTGACGACGACGCAGATGCGCAGACCCGTATCACGTGGTCCGAACTGCCGATTCAACTCGTGAGCCAACTGTCCGGAATCACATCGTCACCGACCGGCCGGTTTTCCGGAAGGCTGAGATTAGTCGCCGGCAGCGGGCGACTTGCCGACGTGAACGGTCGTGGCGACATTGTGGTGAAACGCCTTGCATTTGGAGACGCCACGATCAACGATATTTCGGCAGATGTTTACCTTGCTCACCAACGACTTCAGTTGCGAAATATCAAGGTTGGCGTCGTTCCGCAGTTGTCTGCTCGCTTCGCCATCGAGACAAAGTATCCATTTCGGTACTCCGCAAGTCTCCGGGGCGAACGTCGGTCTGCAAAACCTCCTCCCGCATTGGTCTTGGGACTTACCGCGACTACGATTTGGCGGTCAGTGGTCTAGCCGATATCGACGCTCGAGTTGATGGGGATATCGAGAACCACGCCTTGTCCGCGCGCGGTCGAATTGCCATGCGTGAAATTCAGATTGGCCAGCAACGGCTCTCCGAGATAGCGGTTCAATTTGCCAGTGCTGACGAGCTCGCTAATTGCATTCGGATTGAGGGAATGGCACTCGGTGGAAGATTCGAAGCAACCGCAGATTTGCCAAATTCGCAAGCTGAAGCAAAAACTGTTGCCATTGCTGTCAACGATATGCGGCTCACGGAGCTTGACTGGCTAACGACCGAGATGGCCGCGCGCGGTGTGAAGCTTACGGGGAGTATCAGCGGAAGCATAATGGTAAACGCGTGGGACGATCCTTCGCAACGAGCCGTTACCGTGAAGGTTCGCAGTGCTAACGCAAAGTATGCAGGTATCAGAGCCGATAACGTCGAAGTCGATGTGACGTTGAACCATCGAAAGCTTACATACAGCTTGACCGGTGATGTATTGGACGGTGAGTTGGCAATGACCGGTGAAACATCGCTGGGTGACGGTTTCCTGCCAGAAGTTATTCCGTTGGACATTCATCTGCATGAGGTGAGACTGCGATCGCTAAGCCATGAGTCTGAGCGATATGTGAAGCTAAAACCGTTGACGGGTGCTGCCGACTTGGTCCTCACTTTGCAGCTCGTCGCGCCTGACTTTGTCCCGAAGGGTACCGGTCGCATCAGCGTGCGTGAAGTGGCTTGGGAGCAACGTGTCATTTGTGCGAGTGCGCAATCGCCGGTGATCGTTGACAACGGGTTTGTGCGCTTTCAGGGAATTCGAGCTGGAGTGGGTCAAGGCGTGGTAGCCGGCAGGATTGATTGTCCGTTGTCTGAATCCCAAAGCGGTAGCTACGATCTGCGGGCTCAGCGGGTTGATGTTGCAGCGCTAATACAATTCACACGTTTTCGCAACAAATCCAGTCGGGGGACGATGAATGCTCACCTGTCTGGCACGATTGGTTCACAGATCCGTGGTCGTGGTGATGTGGAATTGCGTCGTCCATCATTTGACAAGATCAGCGCGGGAACCACTCGCGTTCCCATCATCTACATGCTGGATCCGAAACGTCGTGTCGGGCGCGTCGAAACTCGACGGATGACGGCAAGTTTTGCGGATGGTCGGATCACAGCGGATATCGCGGTCGATTTTGGCAGTCGGCTCGACATCAACGCGCAATTGCGACTTGCCAAAGTTGATACAGGCATGCTATTGCAAAGCCTGGCGGGAGTTCGTGACTTCGATCAAGGGAGGCTTTCTGGCACGTTAAACATGAAGGGCAACGCCGTTCGCTCGTTGCGCGACTTGCAGGGGCGATTTTTGGGCGAATTGGAAGACTCTCAATCGTTGCAGCTGCCGGTCCTAAACGATCTGGCGGTATTTGCAAACATGGGGCAGGTCTCACGCACGACGTTTGACTCCGGTGCGATCGATATTCGTCTGAACAATGGCATCATTTCGACGCCGGGATTCACGCTGCAAAGTGATCAGGCAGAGTTGTTCATCACCGGAAAGGCGAACATCAATCAGCGGCTTGATTTGGACGTCGCTTTGCAGACCGGCAACATCATTCCGAACTTCGGCCTCAACTCGCTGATCGGCTCTCCGGTAGCGTATCTGACAGCACCGGGTGCCAGCATCCTCCTGGAGTCGGCCGAGTTTCTCTCGAATCGCGTGATCTATCTGCACGTAGGCGGGACGTTTCGCAGCCCACATTTTCGACTCCGTACGGACCAAATCGTACGCGATGAACTGCTCCGCTATTACATGCCTACATTGCCGTAGTCGTGGGATTGCTGTAATCGTTAAAGTCTGACATCGCTGGAGTCGATGAACGAAGGCGGCCACGTTCCCGGGTGTAGGCCAGGATAAAAGTTGTGGGCGGCCTCGGTAAAAAGGAAAGTCCGCATGCCGCGATCCCAGTTTGGTTCACGTTGCATCGCATTGATAGCTGAACTTGCGCTGACGATTTGTGTCATGGGATGCCAAACGTTGAGCTCCGTGGGATTGCCGGTGACATCGGGAACGCACGGTCTTTCGACGACCGCACTATCCATCAGCCAATCGCATGGGCTCGCGGCGGCTCTCCCGCGCGAGCTAAATGAAACGGTGCTGTCGGTCTATATTGTTGAACCCGGTGATGTGCTGTATTTGGAGGCCGCCCAGTTTGACTCGTCGGTGCGGCTGCCGGGCGACCAGCCGGTTCAGCCCGATGGTTCAATCGAGCTTGGGAAATATGGACGACTCCACGTCGCCGGCATGACGCTTCCGGAGATTCGAGAGGCCGTTCAAGAGGTTGTCACCGCGCGTGAACAACGAGATAGGCGACGACAAACTGCCGCTGCGGGCAAGCGGTCACGTGACTCGGAAACAAACGACTCGAGTGCAGCTGAGCGCGAGCAGCTCGAATCACACGAAGTCGTAGTGCGGTTAGTCGATTGGAAGAGCAAGGTGTATTATGTGATGGGCGAGGTCAATTCACCAGGAGCCTATCCCATCAGTGGGAGCGAGAATGTGCTTGATGCTCTGCTGGCGGCCGGTGACGTCACATCGCGATCGGATCGCCATCACATTATTTTGAGCCGGCCGACGGGGCCATGTGACAAGCGAATCGTTCTGCCGATCTGCTATGACAACCTGGTTCAACTTGGCGACACGTCCTCCAACTATCAAATCATGCCCGGCGACCGTATCTTTGTGCCTAGTATCAGTGTCTGTGAGGACCTAGTGCAATCTCTGCTGCCCCTGCGCAGGAACACTGTCCACGCTGTGGACCGCCGCAATGTGGTCAACCCATTCCGAAAGAAAACTGCCGGGCTAGGTAGTTATTCTGATTTGCCCATATAATCTGTAGGTAATTGAGAAGCATTCGAGTTGGCTGATTTTCAGCGAGTTAGTCATGCCTGAACCGGGCTATAATGATGGCAATGCGCCTCCTTTGTGGGTCTGGCTCGTGGCCGCGGTCTTGCTGATCGGTATTCTGCTGTTGCTGCAATCTTGTTGAGAGAGTGGCGAGTCGCCTCATGGATATGGCGCAGTCTTCGTTCTTCGATTTGCGAAGTTCGTCGCGTCCCCAATTCTCGAGAAGTTCGAAGTCATGCTTCGATCGACTGCAGTTTCGGATTGGTGGGATTGCCGCCTAGGTCGATGTACGTATCATTGCCGTCTCCACCAAACACGGATAGCTTTCGCTTCACTTGTCCCGCGTGCGATACGGTATCGTCTCCACGTCCAAGTTGCACACTAGCATCTCGTTTGACGGTGCACGTGTTGGAAAGGTTCACCGTGTCATTGCCTCCACCGGTGGCGACCATTAGATTGCGCCCGAACTGCCCGTCAAGATACACAAGGTCATCGCTATCGCCCAATTTCAGCATCGTATCCTCGCCAACGTGAGCGCCAGCACTAACCGTAATCGTATCGATGCCGGTGCCGGCGAACAGGTCGAGGCTGCGAGAGAGTTGTCCAAGTATCGTAACGGTGTTGTCTCCATCACCGAGCTTCAGTTTCGTATCTCTTCCAATTCTTCCGTCGATATCAAGCGTGTCGGCGCCAGTGCCAGTTGTGACGGCAAGATTGCGGCCGACTTGTCCCGATAGGGCAACGTTGTTAGCGCCGTCACCCAGTTTCAGCATCATGTTCCAGTTGACTACGGAACCGATATCCGTCGTAACCGTGTCCGTGCCAAGGCCGCCGACCACCACGGTATGACGCCCGACTTTTCCAGCTAAAGTGAACTCGTTATCGCCTTTTCCCAATTTCAGATTAGCGTGCCTCCCGACGGTAGCCGAGTCAAGGAGACCGACGGAATCGTTGCCCTCAAGTCCCTTATAAAACAGATGCCACGATGCCTGTCCCGCGAACGACAACTTATTGTCACCTCCACTGAGGTTAACTTTTACGTGTTTGCCGATGCTTACATCGCTTTGAATGTCAACGTCATCGCCCTCCAACCCACCCCTGACGACTAACTGTCCGCCGATCGATCCGTTCAACACCTGTAACTGGTTGTTGCCGTCCCCGAGTTTCGCGACGACATGTTGGGCGACCGTCTGGCCTCCCAGATCAAGCGTGACGTCATCGTCGTTATTTCCCAAAGTGATTCGCACGTTCCTTTTCACACCCTTAACTACGGCCACTTCCACCAAGTTATCGATTACTTGGTAAGTGTCGGCGTCCGTCGCAACGATTTCAACCGGTCCATCCGCATCTCCTTCCACGATTAGATCGCCGTTGCTGAGACTGGCGTTTACCGATAGACACCTGCGTGTTTCGAGAGACTCGAGTGTGGGTTGAAACGTACGTGGGAGCTTCATAGTTAACCTCCATGGCGTTGCGTCTGTGCATCGCGTTGGGTTTACTGGGCCAGGAACTCTACGTGTGTTCGAAACGCCAAGGATTTGGCTATCGAAATAGATAGACTCATATTCGCCTTGAGTCAAACCGGCCTGCGGCCATCTTCTGCCAAAGGGCGAAGGCAGTCATGTGAGTCACCTCGCCCGAGCTCGGGAGTGTTCGCCGCGTTGGCAGCGGGCGAGGGTTGACGGAGCTGCATATGCCCCTTATCGGGCCTGTGGCGCCAAACTGCGTGCCTCAAACTTTGCCCGGTGGTCCATTGCAATGTTCAACTTTTTGAACCTGGCCAGGATTCGGCTAGTTGTGGGTTGCGAAGTTATCAACAGTATGTCTTGGTTTCCGAATTCGCTGGTTGCATAGGCATCAAAAGTAGCCGATGATACGACGCAGCTGACTCACGCCGTTCCCGATTTATTTGTTCGCCAACACCGTCATACTTTTGAGAATGGGGAGCTAATGAACATGACACGTCTAATCTATTCACTTCGATACTACGGCCCAATGTTTATTGTGGCATTTGTCGCATGCCAAATGTCGAGCACTTGGTGTTCGACCGCGAGTGCCGCGGAGTTGCTAGGCTACTGGCCGTTGGAGGAAACAGACATCGGTGAGGATGCCGTTGATGCTTCGGGAAACGGGTGGAACGGCCTGTACGAGGGGGATGTTGATCCGAACGTCGACGGTGCACCCGGCTTTGGATCGGGCGCCTATTTTGACGGCGTGACCTCGCAGATCTACGTTGGCCCTGGGGACGAGAACGGATTCGGGGATCTCACCAGCGACTTCACGGTGATGGCCTGGATTAATCCTGAGCAGTTCGACCACAAGAACCGCGCGTTTGGCAGTAGTCCTCATGGTGGAGCAGGCTGGGGATGGGGAACGAACGGAGACCAATTGGAACTCACGACCTGGGGAATTAAGGACTATACGCAGCCCGTGCCACTGGAACTCGAGGAATGGGTCCATGCGGCCATCGTGCTTGACGAGAACTTCGAGGCTTCGTTTTATGTCAATGGCGAGTACATCGGCACACAGACGCATCCGACCGAAGGACTTACAACCTTCAACGACTTTTACATTGGCTTTGCTTGTTGCGAAACCGAGCACTTCGAGGGGCGGTTAGACGAAGTGGCCGTGTTCAGTGGTACGCTGACGGAGGAGCAAATCATCAACGCAATGACTTCCGGGGTGCTCAGCTGGGACGGTGGCGGTATGCGGGGTGATTTTGATGGCAACGGCGTACTTGACTCGGCCGACATCGACGCGCTGACGCAACAAGCGGCGGGCGGCATGAACGACGTGACGTACGATCTGAATGCCGACTCGGTGGTCGACACTGCCGATGTAAACGTGTGGATTAAGGATTTATATAACAGCTGGGTGGGTGACGCCGACTTGGACCACGAATTCAACTCGAGCGATCTCGTGAAAGTGTTGTCTGCTGGGACCTATGAAATTGATGTGGAATCCGTTTGGTCACAGGGCGACTTTAATGCGGATGGCCGTACCAATTCCAGCGACCTCGTCGCCGCTCTTAGTGACGGCGGCTACGAGCTAGGCCCGCCAGCCGCAATGGCCGCGGTTCCCGAACCCAGTACTCTCGTCCTCATCGCTTGTGCAATGCTGTGCTTGCTCGAGCGCTCGCAGACGCCACGCATGCGTGGAGGTCTGAATAGTTGCCAGGACGTTCGGTGTCAACACGTCACTCGGTCGGCCAACTCTAACCGAGTGACGTGGACTCTACTTGATATATGTCGCGTTAAAGCTCGCGGGACCGCCACGTCGCCTGCATCGATACCACGCACGTAACAGTCGGCCTTTGAAGTGTCGGCCTTGGAAGTATCGGCCGCCGCTGTCACACGGCCCAATCCAATTAGGGCACGACTCGCTGCCTTGATCCGGTCTTCGGCCGATGCAATTTTTCGAGCGGCGCGGCAGATCGCCTTTTCGTTCATCGGGTTCGCGGCCGTGATTTCGGTCCCGGCAAGGACGTGTGGAAGGCATTGCACAACTGCGATTGCCTGGAACGTGTGGTTGGGTGGCTAGCGCGACATACATCGTGCCGCCCTCGCATTGTCATCGGCTGGACATCGGATATCCTGAAACGCACAGTTCCGTTCCTGAGACTGAACGAAGTGTGCGGCTGGCGATGTATGCGGCATCTGTCGAATGAGCGTTCTTTGGTGGGGAATCGCAGCGAGCCGGAGCTGGCTGAGGCCGCCCAGGTGGATCGGCATTGCGTGACCAGGATGTGAAATGAATGTTCTTTGGCGCATCGCGATAAAAATCGCCTACCGAGTGGCATTCTGCTACTGGTTCGTGTTTCGTCCAGAGACGCGCAGAGTTTATGCGCGGTCTGGTGCGGATCCGAGGTGCTGCTGATTCGGAATTCCTATAAAGCAAAGCAGACCTTTCCGGCGGGCGGCGTTAAACGAGGTGAAAGCAACGAAGACGCGGCCCTGCGAGAATTGTATGAAGAGGTAGGGATTCGGCTCGACCGAGATATCCTCCACTTTAGTGATCGTTTCGAGAATCGGGACGAATATAAGGTCGATAGAAGTGTTGTCTTCGAAGCCCATCTGCAAGCCAGACCTGCGATCAGAATTGACCAGCGCGAGGTAGTGCACGCCGAATTCATTGAGGCGCGGGAGGCCTTCGGGCGCGAGTTGGTGCCGATCGTGCGACAGTATTTGTCTCGAAAGGTCCGGTAGGCCACGCCAACGGCGTTCGTGCCCGTTTCCCTGCTCCCTGCTCCCTACCGCGCCTTGTGAATAACTTCACATAGGATGGGCACAGCGAATGCACAGTTGTGAGTTGGTTGTTTTTCTAAGGCTCGAGAAGGGAGGTGCCAGATGTATACCGGAACTGACTTGGAACCGTATATGACCGCGATTCGTGATCATGTTTGTAGCCGATGTGTCGAACGTCCTCCAACGGGGCCGCCGTGCTTGCCACTCGGGAAACGCTGCGGTATCGAGATCAACTTGCGGCAACTCGTGGATGCAGTGCGAGGGGTACATTCCAACGCCATGGACTCTTATGTCGCGGCGTTTCACCACGTGGTGTGCGAGGAATGTCCGAATCGAACTACGAACCAGTGTCCCTGTGCGCTCGATTCCCTGTTGCTCCTGGCTGTCGAGGCCATCGAATCCGTTGAAGTTGAACAGCAACGGCCAATCTACGCACGCTGCACAAGGCGAGGTAGTGTCTCGAAACAGGATTCTCCTCAGCCTCCAGTTCGCTCCGCTAGAGGAAGAAGATACTAGCTGTGCGACTCCCTTTTAGAGCTTTGAGAACCAGCATATACGAATCGACGTGTATCTGACTCGGCCCGAAAGGAGTGTGCACTATCGCACGATGGGGCGCTACGAACGTCTAATCTATCGCTAGTTCGTATGCGACGTACCACCCGTCTTCCGTTGTAGCCGTTCGGCAAACCGCTCGACGCGGATCACACGTAATTTATGCAACCCGCGCACTATGCGTTCGTGGCCGTCGTGGGCATCCAGTTGAAACGAAATGACATTGCCGTCGACCTGAATGATCCGGGCGAGACACGTTACCTTCTGCCCGAACGGTGTGGCCGCGAGGTGCTGGATTTCGACGTACTGTCCGACGGTACTCTCACCAGACTCTAGTGCCGGGAGTAGCGTTTCGCGCCGCGTGCTCCAGAAACCACATCAGCCATGGTGTACACAAAACGGCCGGCATACCACCGACGGCAAAGTCGATGGTGTGTTTTTGCTCGACAATGAACTCCAGTTCACCGACGGTTCCAACTTTCGGACGTGACTTCATACTTAGCCCTTTGACGAGCTGTGTCGTCGTGCTACTTCGGTAACTTCGGATCGTAATCCAGCAAAGTGGATTGCGAACAAAACGGAGACGCCGGGAGGCCGTCGCGATTGTAAAGGTGGCGGTGGTCGGGCGTGACGGAGTACGCATATCGTACTGCGACCGGCGATTGGACCTGGCGGCTGGAAACGACAACTGCCTTGCCGACAATCTCTGCCGCCGCGGATTGCCACTGGCCGTTTCCGTCCGTCAGTTCGAAGTGAGCTAGTGGCGCATCCTTTGTTTCCAGCGGTGGGGACAGGCCAACCTTTGATGCTACCATCAGGCCGCCTTCGCTGTGCGTGAATTGCACAACAATCTTGTCATCTTGAATGATCTGGCGATCAAACATGGGGCCACTGAAGGCGACGCGCTTTTGATATTGTTTCGCAAGGGCCCACACGGCGAGGCGCTGACCTACGTCAATCTTGTTTGCTGGGTGAATCCCAGCTCCGTCGATGTCGATCGTGACGACCATCCCCGTATGCGGGATATCGGCCGCCAGTCGCTGTTGCTCGCGCAGATAAGGCCATCCCTCGCCAGCGCCGCTTCCCGGCAACTGAACGAAATATACTGGCAGAGTGGGATTTCCCCAGGCTTGCCTCCAGCCGTTGATCAGGGCTTGCATCTTGTACTGGTAATTTCGCGGATCTTCTTGCTCGCCGCAGTTAGATTCGCCCTGGTACCAGATTGTTCCGCGCAGGTGGAGTCGAGTGATTGGCGCTAATCGTGAGTTAAACAGGCGTCCGGGTAGCCAATTCGCGTCTCTCGCACGCACACCTCCAGGCATCTTCCAGATGCCGTCGAGATCGCCCAGATCGGCGAACTCCAGTTCTCGCAACAGCGTAGCGTGGGATGCAAACGCCGAACGCGGAATGTACGGCTCGATGGGCGTACCTCCACGTGACGAGTCGATGATCCCAATGGGGACCTTGAGTTCGTTATGCAAATGCCGCGCGAAATAGAATGCGACGCCCGAGAACGAGGACACGGATATCGGAGAACAGGGCGTCCAGTTCGCTGGGTTCTGTAGGTCGATTAGCGGCTGAACGGATTCTGCTTCGTCGATGCGGCAGAAACGGATCGTCGGTAAGTCAGCCGCGGCGATGTCCGATGTTACGCGGGGTAGTTCGTTGGCCATCGCGCCGACGGTCATGGCCATGTTGGATTGGCCGCTGGCGTGCCAAATGTCGCCCATCAGCACGTCATGGATTACGATCGACTGGCCGCCGCCGTCGATTCGTAGTTGCTGCCCAGCGTCGCTTGCGCGCATCGCCTGAAGCGTAACGGCCCAGCTTCCGTCCTTGTCAGTCCTCGTCTGCACGCAATGTTCCGCAAACCGCACTGTCACCTCCACGCCGTGGTCGGCCCAGCCCCAGATTTGGATCGGCTGGTCCCGTGGAAGAACCATGTGGTCGGCGAAGATACTGCGCCACTCGCAGTTCGGCTGATGCGCGAGGAACGGCAGGGATCAACCACGTCAGCAGCATGGACAATCTGACAAAAAACGTGAATGCCAGCGATGTACGGAAAAGCAGATTCGAATTCATCTTTCTATTTTCTATCGTGGTCGCTGTGATCGTCACGGAAGTGCCTTTTCCGAAGCTCTGAGGAACCGTTGCCAGTCAACGACGACGTCATTTTTCTGCGGTGGACCCGGCGTACTTCTCCCTTGGCGGACGATGGTGTCCATGATCGCAGTCATTCGCTCGACAACGTCCGGATGAGCCGCATAAAGATTGGTGGTTTCTCCAATGTCTTCAGCAAGGTTATAGAGTTCGCCGGGTAACCGTCCGGCGTAGTTGCCGAGAGATTGCTCCAAGCTCCGCCCCCGCTGGGCCCGAACAACATTTTCCAGGACCCGGCGCGTAGTGCGGGAAGGCCGGTCGAACCATGGCTAACCGCGTGTTCCCGCACCGGTTCGCAAGTTCCTTGCAATAGTGGTAGCAAACTAAAACTATCTTCGGCCGCATTGTCGGGCAACTGCGCATCGAGAATGTCTGCCGCGGTCGCCATGATATCGGCGTGATGGACAAGTTGCTCGCACACGGTGTTTGGTTGGACTACCCGAGGCCATTGCACAACGAAAGTAACTCGATGCCCACCCTCCCACGCGTCACCCTTGTACCCTCGCAATCGACCACTGGGATAATGTCCTTGCGCTTCAAGGTGCTTGGCGCCCACATACGGCGCAAAGCCATTGTCACTCGTGAAGATGACCAGTGTGTTATCTTCAACGCCATTTGACTGGAGTGCCGACATTACGCGACCTACAACGTCGTCCGTTTCCATAATAAAATCGGCGACTGCGCTGTCGAGTCGACTTTTTCCTTGCCACGCTCGACTGACGGCCAGTGGCGTGTGCGGCGCGGTCAGAGACAGGTAAAGAAAGAAGGGCTGTTTCGTCGCGGCACTTCGTTCAATGTACTCAGTGGCTCGTTCGGCAATGGTCGGTAAGATGCCTTCAAGGGACCAATCTTCGAGCGCTGGGCCGGGCACGCTGGCGAGATGGTTTTGGAACTGCACTTTGGGAAGAAACGTTATAGGAATGCCGACAGTTCGATCATTGTGAATGAAGCAAAAGGGAGGCCAGTTGGGGACATCGGTGCCAAAGTATTCATCGAAGCCTCGAGTTATCGGGCCGCCACCGATCGGTCGCGAATACGCAGCCTGCCATGCCTGGCGATGTTCGTCGGTTACTTCCGGAAACGCATCTCGCGGCGGTGCAAACAACGGACGCTGTTCCAACGTGATACCCCAATTCCATCCCAAATGCCATTTCCCAACGCATGCCGTATGATAGCCCTGTCGCTTTAGCAGTCCGGCAATTGTTAACCTGTCAGCAGCAATTAAGGGACGTTCAAGATAGCCCACGATGCCCGACTGTAATCGAGTTCGCCAGTGGTAGCGACCTGTCAGCAATGTATATCGTGACGGCGAGCAGACACCTGAGCTGGAATGTGCATCTTTGAATCGCATCCCTTGAGAAGCAAGAGCGTCGATGTAGGGAGTTGGTATTCTGCCGTGTTCCGGGTTGTAACATTGCACGTCGCCGTAGCCGAGGTCATCGGCCAAGATGATGACAATGTTTGGTCGACTGAAGGCTGCGACGTTCGCTGCGTCGAGTGTAGTGTGTGAGAGCGCGCAAGCGAGTATCGTGAGAACGTAGAGATTCGTCCTGAATGGTCGACAACGCATGTCTAATTTCTGTTTGTTCATCCTGCGTTCCATTTGCTTCATTTCCGGAAAGTGTTTGCCGGCCGACGTGCGCAATGCATGGATCCTGAAGTTTAGGTGAATCACATGACTTCCTTCTCCCACCCAAAGAAGTTGGCCGGAGCCCGGATGTGGGCCGGCCGGATCTATGCACTTCTGCGCTGCTAATAGTCCTCGGCGAGCAGCGCGAAGCCGAAATTGCGCGGACTCCCGTTGGTCGTCCTGGCCCTTTGCCCGCGCAGACATCAATAGGTTAGACTATAAACCTTGCGATCAAAACCCAGCGTCGGCGGAACGAGAACAATACGATGCGTGTGCTACTGCAGTCAGCCTCTGTCTACGCAATCGGCATGGCCATCGCGACGTGTCGCAAGCGGCCGTCATGTACGATGCATCGCTGAACACAACGCCTGATGCTCAAGGTTGGGTATATGTCAGCAATCCCTTGGTAGGTGCTCAAGCATCTCAGAGTGTCGCGGGGGGAATCTTGTCGTTAAACACTCGCTCCGTTATTGGAGAGCAGGCAGGCTATTTCAGCAAGATCCCGGCGATCGCGTATGCCCACCCTGACCACCCCACAATCGATTTGAGCGTCAGTCCGTTTTCCATCGAGTTCACGATGCGACAAGTGGATGGCAGCGACACCGTTGACGCGGATCCGTTGGCCCTCGGGCAGCGCAATCGTGGTGGTTTTGCCGTGATGGTCATCACCGACGATCTTCGCGGAATTGAAATACAATTTCAAACCGATCACATCGTTGCGCTGGACAATGCCAATACTGCCTTTCCTGTTGGCGAGGTAGAGCCGTTCGATACGACCGCCGTGTTGCATGACTATGAACTCGGGCTGAGTGCAAACGGGTATCAACTTGTCGTTGACGGCAGCGTGCTGCTTGAAGGGCCCTTGCGCGATTACACGAGCATTGCTCCGGCGCAACCGATTGGCTTTCCGTACAATACGCCCAGTTTTCTTTTCTTTGGCGATGACACGGGGCGCGGCGAGGCTTTGACCGAGCTCACTCGTTTCGCGGTTGCCGCGGTTCCCGAGCCCACGACAGCACAGCTTTTGATGCTGGGAGCCATTTGGGCCGTTGGTTCGAGGCGGACCAACGCTGGTCGCCGAGCAATTTGCGTTCCGGCGATATCCAGCTCAATGAATTCATCCCCGCCAATGCAAATTCGCATCACGGCGAGGACGTCGCACGTGCTATGATACGGCTTTGCCACGAATTAACGAAAGGTGAGTGCGATGCGAAGACGGATTATGGCAAGCTTGGGGTGCCTGAGTGTCGCGATCGTTAGTATTTGCCTGAATGAACTTGTTCTATCCGCGGCCGATAGTCAGATCGCGAATCCTGTTTCTGTGCACGAGTTTATGGCAAAGGATTTTCGAGGCAAAGAATGGACGCTATCCGACTTTCGTGACAGCCAGTTCCTGGTTTGTGTTTTTGTGGGAACGGAATGTCCCTTGGCAAAACTCTATGGGTCTCGCCTGGCTGAGATGGCTGCGGAGTACGAATCGCGAGGCGTAGCCTTCATCGGTGTTAGCTCAAATCGACAGGATTCGATGACGGAGCTCGCGAGTTATGCTCGGCGACACGGTATTGAATTCCCGATCCTAAAGGACTTGAGCAACGAGATCGCCGATCAATTCGGCGCTAAACGGACACCGGAAGTATTCGTATTGGATCAGCAGCACGAGGTTCGCTACCGAGGGCGGATCGACGACCAATTTGGCGTTGGTTATGTGCTTGACAAACCCGGCCGTCGCGATTTGGCGGTGGCCCTGGATGAATTGCTTGCCGGCAAAACGGTCAGCGTCCCCTCAACAACGCCTGTTGGGTGCATTATCGGTCGACTTCGCGATCCGGACAACGAGAGTCCCGTCACTTACTGCAAACAGATTGCTCGGATACTGCAGGATCGCTGTATTGAATGCCACCGACCGGGTGAAGTCGCCCCCTTTGCACTGACGGAATACGAGGAAGTTGTGGGGTGGAGCGAAATGATTGCTGAGGTGGTTGTCGAAGGACGAATGCCACCGTGGCACGCCGATCCGCATTATGGAGAATTCTCTAACGACCGACGACTCGGCGACGACGAAAAGGAACAGATCCTGGATTGGGTCCGCCATGGATGCCGAAAGGGGAAGAAAGCGATTTGCCCGCGCCGCGCGAATTCATCGTCGGATCGCAGTTGCCGCAACAGCCGGACTTAACACTCTTTATGCGAGACGAACCGTTTCGCGTCAAAGCGCAAGGTGAAGTTGCCTATCAGAATTTCGTTGTTGATCCGGGCTTTGAGGAAGATAAGTGGATCAAGATGGCCGAAGCACTGCCAGGCAATCGTTCCGTCGTCCATCATATTGCCGTCTTCGTTCGCCCGTCAGGGAATCGTGAGCGGAGCGGATTCGCGCCGGGACTACAATTGCTCGCAACCTATGTGCCGGGAAGTGTTGCGAAACCTTTGCCAGACGGGATGGCCAAACTGGTGCCGGCTGGCAGCCAACTGGTCTTTCAAATGCATTACACTCCGATTGGCACAGAGCAGATGGATCGAAGCTCACTGCGGATAGTATTTGCCGATCCTACCGAGGTCACGCGCATGGTCGTCTCAACAGCCGTCGAGATTAACCATGACAAATTGATTATCCCGCCGCACGCGTCCGATCATCAATCCGAGGCTCTGGGCGTTGTAGAGTTCGAGGATGCGCAACTGATTTCGATGTTTCCGCACATGCATTTACGCGGCAAGTCGTTTCGGATCGACGCTAAGTATTCTGACGGTACGCAGGAGACATTGCTGAACGTGCCGCACTACGATTTCAATTGGCAGACGACCTACCGGCTGCTGCATTCCAAACATCTACCTCAAGGCACGCAATTTGTGCTGGTCGGCCAACACGACAATTCGGAGGAGAATCTTGCCAATCCTGCCGGAAACGGAGGTTAGATGGGGAGATCAGACTTGGGAAGAAATGTTTATCGCGTTGTTCGAATGGTCGATTCCGATCGCTCCATCCCTTGCGGTACAGTGAGAGATACCTGGAATCGACTATGACTCCTGACGAATTCCGTCAAGCCGTGCTACCGCAAGTCGTCGCCGCATGGGACGACCATTGTTTCTGTACTTGCCCGGGATTCCAAAAGCTCGTCTCATTCAATTTCCGCGACTACGGCATCGGACCCACAGGACTGGCGGATTCGGAAATCCTGATTGATGAGCTCATCCGCCAGCGATTCACACGACAACAGGAGCTCGAATCGCCACCCGGCGAGAACTGCGCAAGTCTATGTATGCCCGCAGTGCGAATCACAGTGTACCGAATGGTACGAGGATTTTAGTATCAGTATGTACCGATCGATGGTGCTTTTCGAGCAGAACCCGCGGCGCGCGGATCAGGGCCTCTACTTGATTGGATACTATGGATTCCGCCAGGCAGAATTCGCCAAGATCGACGACTTTAGGCGAGCATCGACGACCGACGAATTCCTCTGCCAACTGTCGCTGGCATAGTTGACGTTTAGCGCATCCCAATTGTCCCCCGTAAACGGGCTTGCCGACTGCCCCGATATTCAGATCAGGTGTATGCGATCGTAGCCAGCAAAGAACGCATCCGTAGTTTGATGTCGTTTGCCGAGTGTTTCGTGGCGATTAGTGCGCGCCGATCGCGAGGTGCGAACATGCGAGTCGGAAAGAATGGGTGAAATGGTATCGGCATTTGTCGGGGCAATTCGGTCCTCGTCCGTCAACTTCGTCTTATCGCCAGCGCGTGAGTTCAGCAAGTCAAATACGTGGTCGATATGTTGCGAGCTATCCATGTCGACCGTTAGATGCGTACCGAGCACGTCGTGGTCCAGTCCCAGAACATGTCCCATTTCGTGAACCACTACAGACAAGAGGTCGACGCCTGGTCTTGAATCGCCAAAGCTCCAACCGTGGCCTGCTGCGTCGCCGTCGATCCAAATCGTTTTGCCAAAGGCCGCGCCCAACCGATTCGCGGCTAGGTCCTGAATACGTACATCGACATTTTGGATCGCCTGCACGTCGTAGCCGGCGTCGGCCCAAATGGAAACCGCTTCGGCAACAGCCGGTGCCAGCTGTTCATCAGTGAGTGCCGCAGCCTTTTCTGGTTGTACTGCTCCGTCGAGCAGCAGGTTCTTAGGTCCGTCTAGACGGACCTGAATATTGCCCCCGTCGAGTACCTGTTCAGTGGTCAGTGTGCCGGTCCAATAACTCGAGAAGAGGAGCACAGAACCATCCCAGACCGTGAATGCGACGCTGTCCTGATCGCCTGGTTCGCCTAGGTCCGTAGCGGTCGCGATCAGTTGCAGATTTCCGCCTAGCGAGACCGGATTCAAAGGGTCCGTGATATCACGCATGTTGGCCTTGGCGACGAATTCGGCAGTGAGTGCATTTGGGTCATCGTTGGGCCCAGGCGGGATCGCGACTAAAGAGTTGGTTGCGTTCGTCTTAATCTGATAGGTGTGATTGTCTTGCCGAACAATGATGTTCACGTGCCCCTGAACGTTGGTTCCTTTCTTGTTTGTCTTCAAATTGAATCCAAAGTTTGTTTTCAGTCCCGTGTCGCCGGCGTAAGCTCCTGATGAACTTTCGTTGACAACGTAACCGCCACCGGTGACTGAATTGTTCAAAGGTTTAGAAACAGTAATCAATTCGAGTTCGGACCCTGTATAGTAGTCATCGACACGCACAACGATGTCGAAGGTTTCAGAATCCGAATTGCCAATGTCGACGGGCCATGAATAGGAGGCAACTCCAACGGTAAGGTCAGCGGGGTCAAGCAGAGTAATCGGTAAGTCGCTCGCGATGACGACGGGATTCAACGGATTCGATTCATCAATAAACGACACGGTAGCTGCCGTAATGTTACCCGCGTCTTGGTCCGATCCGGCGGGCAACGCTGCGGTAATATCCTGAATCGTTGCCCGCAGTTCAACGATGGCGTCGCCACTATTAACCGACGGCGTCGATACAAATAGCGAACCCGCGTAGGTCGCAACAGCATCCTCCGGCTCGACGATGATAATGGTGTCGATTGGTTGTGAGTTTCCATTGTCGTCATCGGTTACAGTGACGCGGATGGTATACGTGCCTGGCTCAAGGTCCGCAATTCCCGAGATAGCCCAGCTGGCAGTTGATGTTTGATTAGCGCTGCCAGAAATGGCAAGGCCTCCAGCAATAGTCCCACTATCCGGCAAACCGGGCGAGAAAACGCCGTTGTCCTTTCTCCAAGACGTAGAGACATTCATTGAGTCAGTGAGAATGTCCGTCGCCGTGATCGTGATGTCATTGATTTGGTCGCTGTAATCGACCGGTAATTGTGACAACGGAGTCACGCTGACGCTCGGCGCGACGTTGGCGACAGTCAATGATGTCGAGTCCGTTGCCGAGTTGGTACCGTCACTCACATAGACACTGATGGTGTCGGTGTAGGGGCCATCGTCGATCCCGAGTGCGACGAGATTCGCCCAGGAAAGTGTCGGCATACTGCCAGTAATGTTTTCGTCGTAATCACCATCGCCATCGACATCCCACTGGTAGGTCAGCGTATCCGTCGGTACATCAGCATCTGTCGTTCCAGTGGCGACCAACGTGAGTGACTGTCCCTCATTGATTCCGTACGGCCCGCCTGCGTCCGGGATAGGTGTGAAGTCATCGTCTTGGATTGTTCCTTCACCTTGGTCATCAGCAATGAATACGTTGAATCCGTTTGCAATAAGTGTGGTCAACTCAACGAGGAAGGTTTCGTCAAACTCATCCTTGTTGTCGCCAATGACGGTGATATTGACGGATTGAGTTGCCCCGGGAACACTGTTGGCATTGAAAGTGACCGTGCCGCTGTTGGCGGTATAGTCATTATCTTGGCCGAGACCTCCATCTTCGGCCGTAGAACTCACAGTCTGGAATCCCACTGACACATTTGTGTCGACCTGCGAGTCCAGAGTTACTGTAAATGAAAACGTGACTAGGCCGTCGGTTTCAGATTGTGAAACATCGTTGATTGTCAAAGCGGCGGTATCGTTATCCAGGATCTCTCCAGTACCGGTATCGCTGGTGTCGACACTGGCGCGCCCAAGGGTGTGGCGGCGCCGACGGCGAGACTGGCGGTAAAGTTCTCGGTCAACTCGACGATGTTGTCATTGGTGATCGGCACGGAAACGGTCTGATTGGCATTGTTGAGGGCAGGGAAGTTGACGGTCTGGGTGGTGTGATCAAAGTCCCCGGCGATGGTGCTGCCGTCGGTGAAACTGACCTCGAGATCCGCCGCGCTGTCGATCGGGTTGGAGAGGGCCAGGGTAAAGTCGAGGGTGCCGGCGGCTTCATTGACGCTGACATCGTCGATGGTGAAGGTGGCGGTATCGTTATCCAGGATCTCTCCAGTACCGGTATCGCTGGTGTCGACACTGTGCTCCAAGGGTGTGGCGGCGCCGACGGCGAGACTGGCGGTAAAGTTCTCGGTCAACTCGACGATGTTGTCATTGGTGATCGGCACGGAAACGGTCTGATTGGCATTGTTGAGGGCAGGGAAGTTGACGGTCTGGGTGGTGTGATCAAAGTCCCCGGCGATGGTGCTGCCGTCGGTGAAACTGACCTCGAGATCCGCCGCGCTGTCGATCGGGTTGGAGAGGGCCAGGGTAAAGTCGAGGGTGCCGGCGGCTTCATTGACGCTGACATCGTCGATGGTGAAGGTGGCGGTATCGTTATCCAGGATCTCTCCAGTACCGGTATCGCTGGTGTCGACACTGCGCGCGCCAAGGGTGTGGCGGCGCCGACGGCCAGGCTGGCGGTAAAGTTCTCGGTCAACTCGACGATGTTGTCATCGGTGATCGGCACGGAAACGGTCTGATTGGCATTGTTGAGGGCAGGGAAGTTGACGGTCTGGGTGGTGTGATCAAAGTCCCCGGCGATGGTGCTGCCGTCGGTGAAACTGACCTCGAGATCCGCCGCGCTGTCGATCGGGTTGGAGAGGGCCAGGGTAAAGTCGAGGGTGCCGGCGGCTTCATTGACGCTGACATCGTCGATGGTGAAGGTGGCGGTATCGTTATCCAGGATCTCTCCAGTACCGGTATCGCTGGTGTCGACACTCCGCGCCCAAGGGCGTGGCGGCGCCGACGGCCAGGCTGGCGGTAAAGTTCTCGGTCAACTCGACGATGTTGTCATTGGTGATCGGCACGGAAACGGTCTGATTGGCATTGTTGAGGGCAGGGAAGTTGACGGTCTGGGTGGTGTGATCAAAGTCCCCGGCGATGGTGCTGCCGTCGGTGAAACTGACCTCGAGATCCGCCGCGCTGTCGATCGGGTTGGAGAGGGCCAGGGTAAAGTCGAGGGTGCCGGCGGCTTCATTGACGCTGACATCGTCGATGGTGAAGGTGGCGGTATCGTTATCCAGGATCTCTCCAGTACCGGTATCGCTGGTGTCGACACTGCGCGCGCCCAAGGGTGTGGCGGCGCCGACGGCGAGACTGGCGGTAAAGTTCTCGGTCAACTCGACGATGTTGTCATTGGTGATCGGCACGGAAACGGTCTGATTGGCATTGTTGAGGGCAGGGAAGTTGACGGTCTGGGTGGTGTGATCAAAGTCCCCGGCGATGGTGCTGCCGTCGGTGAAACTGACCTCGAGATCCGCCGCGCTGTCGATCGGGTTGGAGAGGGCCAGGGTAAAGTCGAGGGTGCCGGCGGCTTCATTGACGCTGACATCGTCGATGGTGAAGGTGGCGGTATCGTTATCCAGGATCTCTCCAGTACCGGTATCGCTGGTGTCGACACTGCGCGCCGAAGGGTGTGGCGGCGCCGACGGCCAGGCTGGCGGTAAAGTTCTCGGTCAACTCGACGATGTTGTCATTGGTGATCGGCACGGAAACGGTCTGATTGGCATTGTTGAGGGCAGGGAAGTTGACGGTCTGGGTGGTGTGATCAAAGTCCCCGGCGATGGTGCTGCCGTCGGTGAAACTGACCTCGAGATCCGCCGCGCTGTCGATCGGGTTGGAGAGGGCCAGGGTAAAGTCGAGGGTGCCGGCGGCTTCATTGACGCTGACATCGTCGATGGTGAAGGTGGCGGTATCGTTATCCAGGATCTCACCGCTGCCAGAATCGGTGGTGTTGACACTCCGTGCTCCTAGCGGCGTGGCGGTGCCGACGGCGAGACTGGCGGTAAAGTTCTCGGTCAACTCGACGATGTTGTCATTGGTGATCGGCACGGAAACGGTCTGATTGGCATTGTTGAGGGCAGGGAAGTTGACGGTCTGGGTGGTGTGATCAAAGTCCCCAGCGATGGTGCTGCCGTCGGTGAAACTGACCTCGAGATCCGCCGCGCTGTCGATCGGGTTGGAGAGGGCCAGGGTAAAGTCGAGGGTGCCGGCGGCTTCATTGACGCTGACATCGTCGATGGTGAAGGTGGCGGTATCGTCGTCGAGAATTTGAAGAGTCGCTGAGTTTATTGGCCCAAACGACGCGTTACTGACTGCGGAAACTAGTGATAGGTGGACCGTTTCATCGGTTTCGACGACGTTGTCTTGCGTTATAGGGACAACTACGGTGTTACTTGTCTGGTTTGGAAGAAATGTTACCAGTATTGGGTTACTATTGAAGTCCGTCACTGGACCGCCGCCAGCACCGCCGCTCGCTGTTCCATTCGATAGGCCAACCAAGACTTGTGATGTCACGGCAGTATTTCCAGAACGTACAAGCGTAACCGGCAGGCCGAATGGACTTCCGCTCTCATTTACAAAATAGCCCGACTGGGAAAACTCGATTTTCGGATCCGGCCGCGTTAGAAATTCAACCGCATTAATGGATTGAGTGGCCGAGTTCGAGAACTCAAACAGGGCGCCGTTACCTGAAGACTCTCGTACTTGCAGCTGGAATGTATGACTTCCCGAGGGCACCGACACAAAATCTTCGAGTTGGATGTGCGAGTCACTACCCCCTGTCCCGGGATAATGAGCATCCCGTGGTTCCAACCAAAACCGCTGTGTGGGTCCAAGCGTCCCGCCGCCGTCTCGCACAAATCGGGCCTCAACCTGCACTGGACCGGTCGACGTATTTCGCAAATTCAGAGATGCACTTAACCGAACCGGATTACTACTGTCGATCACCATTGATGGTGTGCTTAGTCCCGGCACATTAACGAAACTTGCTCCTACCGAGCTGCCCGTCACTGTCTGAGCTTCCCGTACCTCGGCACCCGGACCGACGCCAGGGATCGAATTTACTTCCATGGCATTAATGGATTGAGTGGCCGAGTTTGAGAACTCAAACAGGGCGCCGTTACCTGAAGACTCTCGTACTTGCAGCTGGAATGTATGACTTCCCGAGGGCACCGACACAAAATCTTCGAGTTGGATGTGCGAGTCACTACCCCCTGTCCCGGGATAATGAGCATCCCGTGGTTCCAACCAAAACCGCTGTGTGGGTCCAAGCGTCCCGCCGCCGTCTCGCACAAATCGGGCCTCAACCTGCACTGGACCGGTCGACGTATTTCGCAAATTCAGAGATGCACTTAACCGAACCGGATTACTACTGTCGATCACCATTGATGGTGTGCTTAGTCCCGGCACATTAACGAAACTTGCTCCTACCGAGCTGCCCGTCACTGTCTGAGCTTCCCGTACCTCGGCACCCGGACCGACGCCAGGGATCGAATTTACTTCCATGGCATTAATGGATTGAGTGGCCGAGTTTGAGAACTCAAACAGGGCGCCGTTACCTGAAGACTCTCGTACTTGCAGCTGGAATGTATGACTTCCCGAGGGCACCGACACAAAATCTTCGAGTTGGATGTGCGAGTCACTACCCCCTGTCCCGGGATAATGAGCATCCCGTGGTTCCAACCAAAACCGCTGTGTGGGTCCAAGCGTCCCGCCGCCGTCTCGCACAAATCGGGCCTCAACCTGCACTGGACCGGTCGACGTATTTCGCAAATTCAGAGATGCACTTAACCGAACCGGATTACTACTGTCGATCACCATTGATGGTGTGCTTAGTCCCGGCACATTAACGAAACTTGCTCCTACCGAGCTGCCCGTCACTGTCTGAGCTTCCCGTACCTCTACGCCGGGAACAGCGGTGAGGAACAGTCGTTCGTCGAGCGTCTCAAACTTCAATTTCGACAGGCCTCGACGGTGACGGGCAGACGAATCTGATCTCAGTCGAAGTAGTTGCCTCTTTGATACCACGTGTGATCCCCTCATCGAAAGATGCCATTTCACGTCGGTTAAAGTCCGGGTCGTGAAACGCATATAGGGTTTCTGTGAGAATTATTTGCGGACCGCAAACACCGCCGCTATCATGGGGTAACTCTTTGAACGCCGATCTTCTCGGCAAAATGAGAAAATTCCCTGAGTTGATTGCGATGTATCCTGCGGCGCGTGCCCACCTGGTGCCGCATCGCTTGGATCTTGCGCCTCACAGTTGATGACCAACTTTCGAGGAATTGCACGATGCAACGTACCAAGGCCAAAAGGCCGAGCGCTTGGCCCTCAACCCAGGTTTTCCTCCTGGATCGCGTGTCCGAATCTAGGGACAGTCAGTCCTGGCAAGAGTTTGTTGAGCTCTACCTGCCTATCGTCAATCGCTTCTGTCGCCAACGTGGCCTAAGGGTAGATGAGGCCGAGGAGGTGACACAGAATGTCTTTGTCAATGTCGTCCGCGCCATCTCTGGATTTCAGTACGATATTCAGCGAGGTCGTTTCCGTAGTTGGCTATGCACGATCGCCTGTCATGAGATTCTGCGATATCGCAACAAGCATCAGCGGCAAATCATGATGCCGGGTGACGGTTTGTCAGAAGGACAACGGCAGCGTACCGGCGATCCTCTGGATGCGGCCTGGTGCGAGGCGTTTTACGCGGGGCTCTACGATGCGGCCGTCCAACGCGTGCGGCCGGAGTTCGATCCGACAACGTGGCAAGCGTTTGTGTTGACGTGGGAGCAGCACGTGCCGGCCGCGGAGGTCGCTCAGACGCTGGGACGGAACCTTAACTGGGTCTACAAGGCAAAGTTCCGTGTGATTCAGTCCGTCCAGGCGGTCGTCGCCCAACTGGCCGACGACGAGCCGGTGCTAAACCTTGGCCCGCGGTAACCGGTTCGGGAGATTAGCTTGTGACCTGCCCTGATGATCCGCTGTTGCTTCGCTTCCTACAGCAGGAGTCGATCGACGAGTCCATGGGAGGCTTGGACGAACATCTTGAGCAGTGTGTCAAGTGCCAGCGGCGTCTGGAAGAGTTTACCAGCGGTAACGGATTGCGACGATACTACATGGGGCACGATCGTCAAAGCGAACGGATCGATTCGCAGCAGCCGTCGGCACCTTGCAGTGAGCAATCAGCTGTAGACCGGCACGGCACGACTCTGGAGAGAGACACGACTCTGCAGAGATACGAGCGTTGGTGGGCCGACGCCGAACGCGAGTTCGACGTTGCGCGAAATCGCTTGGATGACTCTGACACGAATTGGGGTTCCGATGACGCCTCGCGACAGCACGGTTATGCCAAGCAGTTCGGACGCTTTCGCCTCAAGCGGCTCCTGGGAAAAGGTGGATTCGGGGTCGTTTATTTGGCGAAGGACGAGCTGCTGAACCGGCCAGTGGCTCTCAAGCTTCCCATCTCTCCAAGGTTTGCCAATCCCGGCATACGACGTCGCTTCTTACGTGAAGGCGAAGCGGCCGGGAGACTCCAGCACCCGAACATCGTACCCGTCTTCGACACCGGACAGATCGATGATGTGTGCTTTTTGTCGATGGCGTACTGTCCAGGGCCGACGTTGCATGCGTGGCTTGCGAGGCAAGTTGAGCCGGTCGAGCCTCGGATCGCTGCGCAGATGGTCTTGCCACTTGCCGAGGCAGTTCAACACGCCCATGATCGTGACATCCTGCATCGGGATATCACGCCGGGCAACGTCCTGCTGGAATTCATCGGAATACAACATCGCGGCAGCAACGTTTGTCGTTTGCCCTTTGTCCCCAAGCTTGCAGACTTCGGTTTGGCCAAGACTTTAGAAGCGGACACAGAATCGACAGTGACCGCCCACGGCGTCATACAAGGGACACCACGCTATCTGGCACCCGAACAAGCGGCTGGACTGGTGGACCAAGTCGGCCCGGCCTCCGACGTCTATGCCTTGGGGGCGATCCTCTACGAACTACTAACGTTAAAACCTGCAATTGAAGGTGACAACAACGCCGCGACGCTGACCCGTGTCATTTCCCGAGAACCACAACCGCCACGACGACTGGTGCCAGCAATTTCCCGTGACTTGGAGGCGATTTGTCTGAAGTGCCTGGAAAAGTCACCCAAGCATCGCTACCAATCCGCGCAACAGCTTGCGGATGACTTGCGCCGCTATCTGAATCGCGAGTCGACTGTCGCGCGTCCGCTTGGGCCTGTGGCTCGATTTGCCCGATGGTCATATCGTAACCCGGCTTGGTCCGCATTGGTTGTCGTTGTGTTCTTGTCACTTTCGGCCTTGGGTATCGGAGGATGGTGGTCGACGACAGCTTTGAAGGCGTCATTGAAAACAACACAGGATCTGCTCTATGCCTCCGATGTCCGATTGGCAGCGGAATCGTTAGAGCACGCTCATGGGCGACGCGCCGAAGAATTACTTTTGAGACATGTTCCTGATAAGGCGGAGGCCGATCGCCGCGGTTTCGTCTGGCAATATCTCTGGAACGCTATCCATTGCGAGCAAACCGTTCTGCGTTCCAATACAGAATCCTCGATGTGGTGTGTCGCGACGTCTTCCACGGGCCAACGAGTCGCAGGCGGGAATCATGCTGGGCACATTTGCTGTTGGAATCCCACGACCGGCGACCTGGTTGAAGACTTGCCAGCACATTTCGGCGCCGTTCGATCACTGGATTTTTCGCCTGACGACCGATACTTCGTGTCGACCGGCGATGACCAGTGGCTGCGAGTGTGGGACGTGAGCACGCATGAATTGCAGCGCGAGTTTCAGCCGCACGAGGGCAGGGTCTATCGCGCAATATACTCGCCGGATAATCGATGGGTTGTAACGTGCGGTGCAGATGGAGTGATCCGCGTGTGGAGTGCGCAAACTTGGGATTTGCAGGCTGAGCTAATGAAGCACACCGATCGCGTCTACGATATCGCTTTCTCTGCCGATGGACAAAGACTGGCTTCGGCAGGCGCGGATGTCGTCGTGCGTGTCTGGAATCTGGCGACGAAGGAATTGGAGCAAGAACTGACCGATTCGCTGAAGACGGCAAAATGCTATGAGTGTGTCGCGATCTCGCCGGATCGTCGATACGTTGCCGCGGGAACCAACGACGGAGACGTCATTGTTTGGGAAATCGCCTCTGGGCAGCAAGTGAAGGCTTTTCGTGACCACACGAGTAACGTATTTGGTATCGCGTTCTCGCCCGACGGTCAGCATCTCGCCAGTGCCAGCAAAGACACTACCGTTCACATCCGCGATCTTGTTAGTGACAAGTTGGCCGGGATTCTCCAGGGACATGGTCGCACGGTGTACGACGTCTGTTACTTGAGTGACGGCGGTTTTCTCGCCTCATGCGGTAAGGATGGGGCAGTACGGATATGGAAGGGAACAGCAAATGCGTACCAGCAGTTGGAGCTGCCGGGAACTCGCGCCTATTGCGGCGATGCCGGAGTCCACTGCATTGCACTGTCGAATTCAGGGCAACGAACGTATCTGTTGGATGCGGTGCGTCGGACCGGTACGTCCCTGTCGATGTTGAATGCGTCGTTGAAAATGCCACTAGCGATCTCGGCAGACGGTCATTGGCTGGTTGCAGGCAAAGGAGAGTTCATCGATCCCAGCAAGCGCCTGTCCTTGCAATCGAAAGGATGTGCGGCCATTTCCGCGGATGTTGACGGTGACGGAGACCATGATTTGCTGGCGTCCATAGGACGAAGAGGGGCTCTTGTTTGGCAGGAATTGGAAGGTGCAGGCAAATTCAGGCGGCCTCAATTACTGCGCAGCGATTTTGACGCGTCCACGGTGCTCATTCGACGGTTTACGCCCCTAGATTTTGGTGATGGTACGTCCGGCATGATCTACAACGCAAGTGATGGGGTGTACCTGTTTCCTGATCCGTTGAATCCGTTCGGCGTGCGGCCGCATCGAGTTGGCGCTTCTGCGGCTACCGTGACCTGTACGTGGCCCGAAGATATGGATGGGGACGGAGACCTCGATGTCCTACTTACAACCAACGATGATCACTCCGTCAGTTGGTGGGAAAACGAAGGTGACTTTCGCTGTTTGCAGCGGCATCTGATTTCCGACGATGTGACGGGCCCCTACGAAGTCATTGCGTCCGATTTCGATCAAGATAAGATTCCCGAAGTTGCGGTGGTTGGCATTGATGGGCTCGTACATCTGTTTCGACATAGCAGTCCCAGTTTTCGCAGCGAGTGGGTTGCGAAGGTTATCGACGACGACCTGGTCACCGCCGTTGCGATGGATGCGTGTGATGTTGATGGAGACGGATCGTGCGATCTGTTGATCGCATCGAGTGATGCGATCCGATGGCACCGTAGTGTAAACGGGGATCTTGTCACTACGGCGCAGGATGTTGAGGACTTACAGCAGGCCAAGTGGATCCGGCCACTTCCTCACAATGTGGTGGTTTGGGATCTCGAGACGCGACAGCCGACGTCCCAGTTTAATGCACTGACGGAAGTCGTCGAGGACGTTGCGCTTTCATCGGACGGCCATGAATTGGCCACTGTGGACAGCGATGACCTAATTCGTCTCTGGGAGACTTCCAGTGGCCGCCTGCTCAAGACTTTTCCTCGAGTCAACGAAACGGACGCTGTATCCGATCTGAAGTTCTCCGTGGACGATCGCTTGTTGCTATTCGCCGCGGGAGACAACGCTTATGCGTGGGATCTCCAAGGAAATCCGACGAAGCCTCGCCGTTTTAACGGACACAACAACACGATCACATGCATTGTGCCATCTCCCGCACAAATGATCGCGGCGACAACAAGTCACGATTACACGGTCAAGATTTGGGATCTTGTCAGTGGCGAAGCTCGACGCACATTGGTTGGCCATTCGCAACAGCCGGTAACCGCACGGTTCTCACGTGATGGCAGAATCCTTGCGTCGGCAGGACATCAAGGTGAGATTGTGTTGTGGGACATCGAGACAGGGCAACAATTATTGACGTTGTCTAATCTGCGCTGCACAAATGCGGTTGCTGTCCAATTTGTCGACGATCAGACACTGATCGCTGTGGGTGACCAATTCGTCGACCCAGAGAATTACTCGGTTCGCATCGGCACTTGGCGAGCGACTCGAGAGCCCTAGCCCTCCTGTACGCCGTATTTGCGGGCAATCGAGGTCAATCCACGGTAACGCCATCAACCTAGCCAAAGCTGCCTGACTTTGGTTAAATTGCGATCCACCTCGGACAGACGGATCGCGGTTCGCCTAGCATGGAGATTTGTGTGAAGAGCATATTACTGAACCGCGGATTCTTGTCGCTGATCACGACACAATTCTTCGGAGCTGCCAACGACAACATCCTTAAGGGTGTCCTGATCTATATGGTGATCGACGGAGCTTGGGCGGGGCAACTGGGATCGGGCGGACAAGGGATCGTCGGCATCTGTTTTACCGCGCCGTTTATTCTACTCTCCGGCTATGCTGGCCAATTCGCCGATCGGAACAGCAAACGTTATGTCAGCGTGATGGTGAAGGTCCTGGAGATCCCCATCGCATTGGTGGCGATGCTGGGGTTTTGGCTCGGCAGCTTGTGGATTACCTTGTTCGCTCTAATTGCACTCACGTGCCAAAGCGCGTACTTCGGGCCGGCCAAATACGGAGTGATTCCCGAACTCGTGCCCTCGCAAGAGCTGAGCCGTGCCAACGGGACGATCAACATGATGACCAACATCGCTGTCATCGCCGGAACGCTTGCCGCGGGTGGGATTGCCGATGCCTATAGTCCGCTACCTGACGCCCAGGGCAATACGGGCGCCGGAATACTTTGGTTGCCCGGCGTGGTGCTGTTACTGATCGCTATTGCCGGCCTGATTTCGGTCGTGTTCTTGCCGCCATTGGAGCCGGGTGACCGTGCGTTGACATACAATCTCAATCCGTTTGCCACGTATCTAAGTGTGATCCAGGAGATGTTCGGAACGCCCGTGATGATGGTCATGTTGGCGTGGGGGTACTTTTATTTTCTGGCCGGATTGGCGCTGCTCATTCTGCCTGAGTACACGGTTGTGCTCCAGTCGTATAACGTGTCCCGAGCAGAAGTTAGTATCTTGTTGGGAGTGATGGGCGTCGCGATTGGCGTGGGTAGTGCACTGTGTGGCTTGATTTCGGGGCATGCGATTCGCCCAATCCTGATACCGATCGGCGGAGCGGGGCTAACGGTGTTCCTACTGCTCCTGGGGCTTGTACCGTCTTGGCTACCGGATCTGGGACCGATCTGGCGAGTACTATTGAGTCCTATTTCGGCGCTGGTGTTTGGCGCCGGCGTCGCGGCCGGCTTCTACATCGTTCCCTTACAGGCATTGTTGCAACGGTTGTCGCCGGATGAGGAGCGCGGGAGGTTTTTGGGAACCGCCAACGGGATATCATTCGCGTTCCTTGCACTCTCATCGATACTTTATTGGGTGATACGTCCTGCTTTTGGAGATCAGACTGGCCAGCAGCATCCGGAAAAGATCTTCATCATCAGCTCGGCGCTAATGCTGCTCGGCATGGCATTCTTCTTCTGGCGACTTAAGGTCCGCGGTTTCTCGTTCGCCAAGGTTGAGTAAACATTTCACTGACTCATACCAAGCCGAGCGAATCCTCCTGTTTTCGTTGCGATCATGAGTGTCGTCACGCCATTTCACGGCGCTTAAATGCTATTCAATCACAATCGCTTCGTGAATCGCGATTTGAGGGACGGTTAGCCGGATCCATCCGTCTTGATATTCGAATGCCAGCGGCTGTCCTGCCGGCTCTAGCATGACCTGAAGAGGCCGGGAAGGTCTTCGGATCGCGACCTTTAGAGGGCCGACGGGCGGGATATCTTCAAGGATCGATTGCGTGCGATGGGGGCCTGCTGTGTTAACAAGGTTCACCACGAATTTGCCGTGATTCCTAGCGACACACACGTCTACGTCGTTCGATCCCGTCACTTTCACGAGCGGATCGGGAAACAGCTTTCGTACCAGTTCGTTGAGGAACTGGCGCGATACGTCCGTCGGATGCTGGTCGAAGCTCTGGCCGAAAGTGAAATAGGTAGCAGCAATTTGTCCGCGGCCAAGCTTCGCGATCGTCGCTGCCGGCTGTGAGTCGAGGGTTGAATCGACGTTTGCGTGTAAGCTACCCAACACAACGGCATTTGCGGTTGGTGACACGGCTTGCGCGATGGCCTTGATTGCTGCCTTTGAGCCATCGTGCTCCAGATAGATCGCTTCGTAGGCTGTTGGCTGGCCTATGAGGGTTGCACTCAAACAATCGGAGAACAGTCCCGCGGTTCGCGGTCCGACTAGCAACAGGTTGCCGCCGTCTTCCGCGTAGGCGACCAGATCATCGCGAAAGTCGGGTTCCAAATACTCCCACTCGGGCACCACGATCAGCGGATAATCCGACAGCCGTCCGGCGAGGTGATGTTCCCCGAGGACTTCGACGGAATGCTGGCCTTCCAGCAAAGCTTGCAGGATACCTGCCATTCGAGCATTGTCGCGCGAAAAGAGGCCGTTGATCTGGTGATAGTGGGCGGCAGTCGAAAACAATAAGGCAACTTGTGGCACCGCCTCGGCGTGATGGCAAATCTCTTGCCTGGCGCAACAAAACTTCGCGACTTCCGCCATCACGGGCATCTGCTCGTCGTAGATCGATCCGTCTCGCTTCTGTTTGAAATAGGCTTGGAATCCACCGCCCAATGCCACGACAACGGCGGCCTCACGTTCCAATTGCACCGCCGATTTTTGACGACGATCCGGCTGCGTACTGAAACTCCACGCCATTAAATCCCAAGGCTTTCCCTGTCGAGCCAAAAAGCGAGCGGATAGTCTCGCTGAATTGACACTATCTTGAGGCGAATAGTCGCCCGAAAGGAAGTCGACGGGTGCGCAAACGGGCTCGGGCATGTGGTCGGTAAACGCCCAGTTGCTGCAGATCTGGAAGTCCGGGTGTGTTGCTTTTACTTCGGCAATATAGTGGTTCAGATAATCGCGAAAAGCTTGTCGATGGAACTGTAGGAACTCGAACCAATGCGCATCGGCTGGTCCGCGCGGCACCGTTTGGATGCCGGTCGATTGTCGGAATGCCGTCCGCCCGGCCTCACTATAGTCGGGTACCGACGCCCAGCATTCGCCGTCCACCCACACGCCGTCCACATGATACGCGCCGGCCAACTCACGCAGTTGCGGAATCAGTAGTTTATCGGCGTAGGGACCGAAAAACGACGTTGCGCGACCATTGATGGTTCCGTCGGAATCTACGGCCCCCCAATCCGGATGTACCTTGACGGCGTGGGAATCCCAGACGCCCGAGTAGTGCATGTATAGCGCAACTCCACGTCGGGCTGTTACGTCACGCCAAACCTGAAGCGGATCGCCCACAAAGCCTGGCGCGGGATGCCCGACTTGGGTTGGGTAGCTCGATACGCCCGCATGTCCTTTACAGTCGATTTGTAGGTAGTCGGGATGGACCAAGTTGATGATGTTTTCAACCATGGCTGGGGTCGTATTCTTGCCAACTTCCGTGCAGTCTTCGCCAGCGTGAAAGTCGAAGTGAATACCAAGAAAGCTGTCCGCTCGCTTCAGTCGCGGTGGCATGTGGGGTTCCGCGTGCGAATTGGGTCCCGCCACGCTCCTTGTCGACATGAACGCCGTGAACACGACGGTCGCGAATAGGACGTCCCGTAAGACTTTTGAGGGATGGAGGTTTCGTATGGCATTTGTCATCATGAATGGCCTCAGCAAGTTTAGTGGTTTCGGCCGAGATCGCCCGTGTTCCACTCACGAAACAATAATGAGAGCCTCGAGTCAGTAATTCGAACCTCGTTCAGTCAAGGTTGTATCCATGAGGTGCTATCCATGATACGTGTACTTGCGATCGCCGTCTGCGCCTTCGTCAGCGGTGCGGTTGTGGTCGCAGCCAACGGCGCCGAGGTTGTCACCTATCCGGCTCCCGCCGACGAGCGGCAGGATATGCCGTATCAGGTTTGGGCTGGGGACCGAGTAGTGGATGTGTATGCGGCGCGCACCCTCGATCCCCGATTTGCAGGAAAAGAATGGGATTTTGGTGGCCCGTACTGCTTCGCCAATTTCGACATGTCGGCATGCGTGATCGTCAAGATAACGTCGACACGATCCCTTCGCCACACCGTCGTTCGCCCTGTTTCGGCTGACGTCAAACCAGAATTACTCGTATGAAACCACGAGCGAGAGGCTCTTGCCGAATTGCCACGCGCCGAAGCCGCGAGTTATTTCGGATTAGTCTGCGCCCTATTCTGCATTCTACAACATCGGGTCTTGAGGTGCCTTGGATGAACGCCATACGATCGGCAAAGTCGATCGTCATATGGATCCCGCAGACGCGAATCATCTTTAACGCCGAATACCAAAGCGAGGAACGAGCATGGCACCGTTGAGAACGCAAATCAGTTGGGCGTGCCTTGGCATCTTGGCCGGGTCCGTTTTGCATACTACTTCGTTCGCGGAAGTCGTCGATCATGATACCAACATAGTCTTTGTCGGCTACGTGTTTCGGCAGCCCAAGAAAATACAGTACGATTTGTACACGCATCTTTGTCACGCATTTCTGGTGGCCGACGAAGACGGCACGATCCAGCCACGTCGCAGCGTACCTAGTCGACAGCTTACCGAAGACGCACATCGCGCGGGCGTGAAGGTCCTACTGTCTTTGGGTGGATGGGGCTGGGACCAGCAGTTTGCCGCCATCGTAAGTAAACCGGAAGCGGAAGATCGTTATGTGCGGTCCGTCATGGGCGTTGTGGACCAATACGACTACGACGGAATCGATCTTGATTGGGAGTATCCCGATACGAAAGAGGAAGTGATCGGTTTCGAGCGGCTGGTGCGCCGTTTTCGAGACGAACTTGATCAAATGGGGCGTCGCAAAGGACGTCCGCTGGCGCAGACCATGGCAGTTTCAGCCAATCCTGGCACGCTCAAATGGCTCAGCAACGAAGTGCTTTTGCAGACGATGAATTGGGTCCAAGTCATGACCTATGACTACGCTGGGACATGGACAACTTATGCCGGACATCATGCGCCACTGTATGCCTCTTCCCAACAACCGGCAACGGCTCGATGTTCCGTGGAATTGACGTTGGACTATTTGGTTCGAGAACGACGCTTTCCCGCGAATCGATTGGCGGTGGGCATTCCCCTGTACGGTCGCGGCTTTGCCGTTACGTCCCCCTACGCAGCCACGCAACAGGCGGCCAAAGTGCGGATGCCTGATGGTAGTTATCGTAACCTCCACAAGCTCCAGCAAGAGAACGGTTGGACGCGCAAATGGGATGACGAGACAAAGAATCCCTGGCTAATGGCTCCCGACCATTCGGCAGTGATTGGCTACGACGACGAAGAGTCCGTATCGATCAAAACCGATTGGGCCATGAACCACGGTTTTCGCGGTGTCTTTTTCTGGCAGATCGCTGCCGACCAATTACCGGATGGCACGTATCCATTGCAGGCAGCCGCTCGCCGGAAATGGGACGAGCACGTGTCGAGCGATCGTTGATGCTGGGCTCGTCGCGCCAACGCGTTAGGGATGGTCACCGTGCTTAAGAATCGGCCTGATTCGCCAAACTGCATCGGGGCCGAATCGGCGGTGATTCGCCCACGGCTTGCCTTCCAAATGCTCTTGGTACATCGCTAACGTGGCGAAACCAAACGCCGACAAGAGCAATACGACCACGACAAGTCCGCACAGCCAAGTTCCGCTCAATGACGGCCATTTGGGGCATTGTTCCCATACACGATTGTTGAGAGCAGGGCGGGGCAGCGCCAACACCAACAATGTGGCCCAACAGGCGTTCATGAAAAGGATCCACTCGGTGACCATTCGGCTATCCGTGAATCCCGGTATGGCGCGCATCAGGTTGCCAATCACCATGAGCCAGAGAAACCACACATACAGCAGTTGTCCTTTACCAATCCAGGTTGTCGGAATCATATCGAAGCGACGGCGGAGGTGAATCAACAGCAAGATCGAGGCGACGGCCGTCGCGGACCACCAGACGACGCGAAACCAAACATGTGGTGAGGCCTCAATAAACCCAAGGAACGGCGCCTTCAGCGTTGGTGGGATCGATTGATTCTCCATCCATGTCTCGACCAACTTGTGCAGATTCAAAAAGCCGATGCCAAAAAACACAAACACTGCTGAGAACGCCAGCGTCCACCGGCGATCATTCGTTTCCGACAAGTCAAGCGGCTGTCGACGCCACAGCATGGCCATGGCGCATGCAATCGCCAGCCCGTACCCAAAGCCGTGCATCTGTTCTAGGACGCTGTGCCAGTTGGCCGATTGGTAATGAGCCCACGCTTCCGGCACGCCTTGGGGATAGCGCCACGGATGCCCTGGATATCGCACGATGAATCGAATCATGGGCACAGCCGCGAATGAGATACCACCCAGTAAGAACCCCACCGACATCACGTGTGCTACCGGTCTTACTTGATGGCGCCACGACCAAATCATCGCCGCGATGAATACGCCGGTGATGCCCGCCCAATCGTCACTTCGCGGAGGCATGAGACGCAGCCCGCCATAATCCATCAATAGGATGCTACCGAGCGTAGGCATGGCGATAAACGCAATCAGCCAACCGAGTGACAAATATAATGGTAGCAACGCATCGTTTCGGAACCTTCCCGTCAATATAAAGTAGAGAACCACACCGGCCAGCAGTCCCATTCCCCAGCCCAAGTGTTCGGGATAGTCGCCGAAGAACTGCGGCCAATTTGTCAGTAATTGATCGGGGTCGAACTTGCGGCCCGTTTGTGGATTGACGTACGACAAGTCGCCTAGCCTTACGACAAACATCCGACGGATACCCGCCTCTAAACCAAGAAGTCGGAGTATCGCTTGGATGAAATATCCCAAGACCGCGCCGGATCCCGCAAACGGCACGAACATCAACGGGTGATCGATTAAGCGCTGGCGAGTCTGCCTCAAACGATCGTAAAGGTCATACGCGCAGACACCCAGCAAGGCCATGCACGCCTGCAGCCAGTCCGCATCGAACCAATACAACGGACTCTTGTGACGCTGCCAGGTATCGTCACCGGTGTCAACGCCCAGAGGTGCCAGTGCGTGTTCTAGGGGACCTTCCAAGTAATGCCTCAATCCCAACGTTGCCAATACAAAACATAGTGGCGTGAACATACGGGTCAGTCGATTGAGCGGCATCGATGCGGCCAACGCCGTACCTGCCGCTCCCATGCCACACCACAGCCCACCTTCGAAGAAAGTCGAAAAGTAACCATAGTACGTCGATCCCGTATGTCCGGATTCCGTAAACGACAGGGGATACATGTAAGCGATTGAACCGCCGAATCCCCATCCCAAGGCTCCAAAGAAACCGAAGTAAAGGACGCGCTGTTGCCAATCGTTACGTCGAGAGACGAGTGCCACAGCAATCGCGGACAATGCTCCGGCAATCATTGCCCCGGCTTCGTGACCAAAGTTGCCACGAATACCCCAGCCAATCGAAAGTGAGAGCGCAATGAGTAATAGCGACATGGGCTGAAGGAGCGGATTGCGAACGCGGTCGTCCATAACGCTGGGGTCCTATGGTCTTCACGGATCGCGGATTTGTATGAAAGCGAGCAGCACGGCCGGTTTCGGGTTCAAACGGCGACGCTTCGCTTGATTCCATAACCATACGCAAATGATGTATAACCTCAAGGGTTGTAGCTGCGATTGCCGTCGCTCGAGCGGACTACGGTGTACTCTCGTGATGTCCCTCGTACGTGCCGTCGCTTCGGCGGTGGTCGAGGGCGGATCGGAGTGCAATGGGGTTTTGGCTTGCCCTCATCCGGCCTACGGCCACCTTCTCCCGGAGGAAGGAAGGGAGTACTGGGCACTGCTGCTAGTGGGAAGGACGTATGGCGGTTTGCACACTAGAATCGTAGCGAGGAACAACATCGAAACTCCCGCCGCACGTAATATGGAGCGACGATCCGGTATCGAAGGCGTGGCATCGTGCACTCGCCAGCGAACATTTCCTAGGGCGAGGCGTGCAGGAGTTCGAAGTGGGATATGCACAGTCTTATTCGGTGCTTTGGATCTTGGACGATCCTTCGGGAGCTTGCAGACCGACATGATGATGATGGTTGAGCGTACACCGCGATTAGGGTGGATCACTGGATTGTGCGGACTCATTCTGGCATTGGCGTCAGCGGGGCTTAGCGTTGCCGACTCGCAACGTCCCAACGTTGTTATCATTATGGCCGATGATTTGGGGTTCAGTGATCTGGGATGTTATGGCAGCGAAATTGACACTCCCGCCTTGGACTCGCTCGCTGCAAGTGGGATCGTTTTCTCGAACTTTCACGCAGCGTCAACGTGTTCTCCCACTCGGGCCATGTTACTAACCGGTGTCGATCATCACCGTGCCGGGATGGGTAACATGTACGAGTTCCTGGCGAGTGCTCCTGCGCAGCAAGGTCGACCGGGCTACGAAGGTTACCTAAGCGACTCGGTGGTAACGATGGCCGAAGTCCTCAAGATGTCGGGCTACTTTACTGCGATTTCTGGCAAGTGGCATCTAGGACGACAACTGGTTGCCGCTCAGGCTCCCGTGGCTCGCGGATTCGATCGATCCTGGGTGTTGTGGAATGGCTGGGCAGAGCACCAGACGCCTACGAATTCTCGGGTGTTCGTCGAGGGGGATTATCGCGTATCGTATCCGCGCGGCCGATTCTCAACAGAATGGTATACCGACAAGGCCATCGAGTTTATCGACACAGCGGTCGAGCAGAAGTCACCGTTCTTCTTGTTTGCGTCGTATACCGCGCCCGATTGGCCGCTGGAAGCACCGGCTGAGCTGATCGCGAAGCATCGCGGTGACTACGACAACGGGTATGAAGCGCTGCGGCAGCGTCGTATTGCCGGACTGATTGAGAAAGGGATTTTCCCGCCAGGAATCCAGGCCGCGCCAATTCCTGTGCGACGCCCAATGTTACACTTTGAGCCTCCCTGGGAAGAGACCAGAAGTTGGCAGGATCTCAGTTCGGCCGAGCGCGCGTACTCAGCCAGGTTGATGGAAGTCTACGCCGCGATGATCGATTCCTTGGACCAACAGGTGGGTAGGTTGCTAGAGCATCTGCGCCTTCGCGACCAATTCGACGACACCTTGATTATCTTCTTGTCCGACAACGGAGCGTCGCCGATGTCGTCGGAGGAAGCTGGTCTGGGAAACCACTTGGAAAACGTCGGGCACCCAGGTTCGTTTGTTGGCTACGGGCCGGAATGGGCTCGCGCTTCGACCGGGCCGCTGCGGCTGCTCAAGGGCTATACCACCGAAGGTGGAACCCGTGTTCCAGCCATCGTCAAGCTGCCCCATCGTCGGCAACATCGGCTTACGGCGGAATTTGCATCGGTGTTGGACATTGCGCCGACGGTCTATGAGTTGGCAGGTGCCAACTATCCTCAGACATTCGCTGAACGACAGCTTCATCCTTTGAGCGGTCGATCGATGCTGCCGTATTTGTCCGGTCAGCGCGAACGTATCCACGGCGACGGCGATACCATGGGCTGGGAACTGTTCGGCCGAGCCGCGTTTCGTCGTGGTCCCTGGAAGATCACGTGGATCGAGCGCCCCTTTGGACGAAGTGACTTCGAACTATTTGACATCGAAAACGACCCAGGGGAATCGCGGGATGTCCGCACGCTGCATCCGAACGTCTACCGCGAGATGGTGGAGGGGTTTGAAGACTATGTGCGCAGCAACGGCGTCATTGTCGTCCGTCCGCGGTACTGGCAGCGGTAGGTGCCAGGAAAGAAGTCCCCGTTTGGAAAGACCACGCTCTATGGCCAAACGGGTGGTGTGTGTGTTATAATATGGACCTCGCCTCATTCCTCCCACCGCTCATTGCTGAGAGACGGAAATGTCACGCGATCGTCTGCTTTGCTGCGGCATTCTTCGCAACCTGGTTCTCGTCGTTGGTCTTTCCAGCGGACTGTGCTGGACGGTGCCGGCTGGTACCCGTGCGGAGTCGCCTGATCCTGCGTTGGCGATCTATTCACGGGCCTGCGCTCGTTGTCATGGCTCGGACGGTCAGGGAGTGACGGGAACATACGACGAGCCTTTGGCGGGGATGCGGTCGATTGACGAACTCGCGCGCGTGATTGACAACACGATGCCAGAAGACCATCCAGAGGAATGTGTTGGCGACGAGGCACAGCAGGTGGCCGAATACATCTACAACGAGTTCTACTCGCCGGTGGCCCGACAGCGCAAAGGACTCGACCCGGTGCTGCAGGTCGAGTTGATGCGATTGACCGTACCTCAGTATCGCAATGCTATTGCGGACCTGGTCGGATACTTTACGCCTAGCCCTGCCGAAACGAGGCAACTTTTGTCCGAGCGAGAGCCCCGGCGTCGACGACGCGATGGGGGACCGCCGTCGGCAGCATCTGAGGATGACGAAACGTCCGGGGAAATCGCTCCCGGATTGCGCGGATCGTATTATCGCTCGAAAGGCATGAGCAAGGCCGATGAGCTGGCGTTCGAACGCATCGATTCGCGGATGGAGTTTGATTTCAAGGAAGCGGCGCCGGCTGAGGAGATGCCTGAGGATCAGTTTGCGATCGTATGGGTCGGTGCGTTCACCGCGCACACGACTGGCGAATACCAGTTTCGGATTACGACGCCGAACGGAGCGCGGCTGTATCTGAATAACGATCCGACACGAGGCCTACGGAAGCTACGGGACGACAGTTCCGCCGCGGGACAATCGGCTCTGATCGATGCTTGGGTCAGTTCCCAGAAGCTGCGTGAAGAATCAGCTCGTGTGTATCTGTTGGGCGGACGGCAATACCCACTGCGTTTTGAATTCTTCAAGTATCAGGAACCTACGGCTTCGGTCAAACTCGAGTGGAAGCCGCCGCGCGGTACGTGGGCGGTTCTTGACCAGCGTGATTTGACGACAGCGGATGTCCGTCGCACCTTCGTGATCGATACGCCCTTCCCGGCCGACGATCGTAGTCGCGGTTATGAGCGTGGCAGTTCGGTGTCTCATGAATGGCAAGTGGCCGCTGCCAACGCTGCTGTGCTGACGGCGGACGAGGTGGTCAATCGACTTGACCTGTTGACAGGTGTTGAGGCTGACGCGAATGAAAACGCTCAAGCCGATGAGGCGGTGCGCCGAATGCACTTGCAGGACTTTGTGGTCCAGTTTGCCAGAGTCGCTTTCCGGCAGCCGCTTACCGCCGACCAAGAACACCGCCTTCGCGAACTGCCTTTTGCGGTGCGAGAGTCGCCAGAAATCGCCGTTCGGCGCGCGTCGTCTGGATCTTGTGCTCGCCGGAATTCATCTACGCTGACTTAACGCCCAGCGACCAGGCACCCAATGCTCATGCCATTGCCGCTCGACTGGCACTCGCCTTATGGGATTCGTTGCCCGATGCCGACCTGCTGACCGCCGCCGATTCGGGACAACTACAGACGATTGACCAAGTCGAAAATCAAGCGCGGCGGATGTTGAGCGACTCACGAGCGCGACACAAAATGCGCGGGTTCTTTGATCACTGGCTGGAAATTGAAGATCGCGATTTGTCGAAGGACGAGCAGCGATTTCCTGAATTCGACGAGCAGATGATTGCGGACCTTAGAAGTTCACTGGAGTTGTTCCTGGAGCAGGTCGTGTGGAGCCCCACGTCTGACTATCGACAGCTCTTGTCGGCGGATTACTTGTGGCTCAATCAGCGGCTCTTGGATATGTACGCGTCATTCGACCCGGCCGTGACGGTCGACAAGACGGAAACGCCACCACCGGACGTCGCATCGTGGTTGTCGCCCACTCAGGATTTTCAGTGCGCTGCCTTCCCTGGCCAAGAGCGGGCCGGCGTGCTGACTCACCCGTATCTATTGAGTGCGTTCGCCTACCACGACAATACGTCTCCCATTCATCGCGGGGTCTTTTTGACTCGCAATATCGTCGGACGAGCACTGAAGCCGCCGCCGATTGCGGTCGCGTTCAAGAACGACGAGTTCGCTCCGGATTTGACGATGCGTGAAAAGATTACTCAACTGACCAGCGATACGAATTGCATGGCTTGCCATTCCGTAATCAATCCGCTGGGATTCGCGCTGGAAAACTACGACGCTGTGGGGCGATGGCGGACGAGTGAGGGGGATAAGCCGGTCGATACCAAAAGCCTTTATACAACGGAAAATGGCGAGACGATTGAAGTGGACAGTGCGCGCGACATTGCCGAGCTGGCGTTATCCAGTTCGTCGGCACATCGAGCTTTTGTTGTCCAGTTATTCGAGCACATGACCAAGCAAGTCCCGGGGGCCTACGGACCCACGGTGATCGAACGTCTGGCGCCGAATTTGAATCCGACAGTTTTAACATCCAAAATCTCATGGTGCGTATTGCGGACTTGGCGGCGCTGCACGGCAGTGCTCCGCCGACTGACGCAGCCGCTCCACCTACAGAAACGAAGGAGGCCGGATTGTGAGTTACTCAGGACACAGCCGCCGCCAGTTTTTACGAGATCTCGGTCTTAGCGCCGCTACCTTGCCTTTCGTATCGGGACTCTCCAGTCTGTGGGCTGAGCAGCAAGCGACACCAGGTCGACGTCAACGCCTGGTGATTATGTTCTCTCCCAATGGAACCTTGCCTGACGAGTTCTGGCCGGAACAGTTTAGCGCCGATGCGCCTTTGCAGTTGAAGCCCATGCTTGCCGCTCTAGAACCCTACCGAGAACAGACATTAGTACTCAAAGGAGTCAGCAATCAGATCCGCGGCGACGGCGACAATCATATGCGCGGCATGTCGTGTTTGCTCACGGCGACGGAGCTGAGTCCGGGCAACATTCAAGGTGGATCGGACACACCCGCCGGCTGGGCGAGTGGCATTTCCATCGATCAGCAGATTCGCAATCATTTCCAATCACAACCGGCGACAAAGACACGCTTCGGTTCGCTTGAGTTCGGCGTCGCCGTCCCCAATCGTGCCGATCCTTGGACACGGATGTGCTATGCAGGCGCCGATAAGCCTGTGGCACCGATCGACGACCCTCGACAGATGTTCGACAAGCTGTATGGTGGCGCCAAAGGTCGCGAGCTGCTGTCGAGTGTCTTAGATTTGGTACGAGACGACTTGCGCCGAGTCGAAAGTCGTATCAGCAGTGCGGATCGCCGAATGTTGGAAGAACACCTGGATACGGTGCGGCAATTGGAACAGGATCTGGTTGCCGCCGAGGCGCAAGCTGAATTGACACACCCCGAACCTGAAATCGATCCGACAATTGAGTTGGTGAACGACAACACGCCTCAGATTAGCCGCATGCAAATCGACATGCTGGTGAACTCCCTGGCCAACGACATGACGAGAGTCGCCACGCTACAATTCATGCGATCGGTCGGTCAAGCCCGCATGCGCTGGCTAGACATCGAAGAAGGACACCATTCCCTTTCGCATGAACCCGACAACAATGAGCAGGCTCACGACAAGCTCACGCGGATCAACTCCTGGTTTGCCGGAGAATTGGCGTATCTCGTGCGTCGACTCGCCGAGACTCCAGAACCGGGTGACGGCAACGGAAGCATGTTGGACCATACGCAAGTGATTTGGGTTAACGAGCTAGGCAAAGGCAACTCGCATACGCTGGCGAATATCCCGTTTTTGCTGATCGGCGGCGGCGCCGGATTTCGTACAAATCGTGCACTCGATCTAGGCGACGTGCCCCACAATCGGCTCTGGTTGGCCCTGGCACACGCCATGGGCAACGAACAGTTGAAGTCTTTTGGCACCGAGCGTTTCTGCGAGAGCGGACCTCTGCAACTGTGACGCTGCCTCCTGGGAGTTCGTTCGATGCGTGCTGATTCGTATGACTGCTGTCTCCCACGTATACCTGCGCGATAGTCTCGGTTGGTTGGCCGTGATAATGTGTTTCGTGCCCGGGACATGTTGGGCGGATTCGACGACCAGTGAGCCGTTGCGGATCGAGCGGAATGCTGCCACGCTGGCCGTCAGCCGCGGTAATGAGCCCGTGCTGGTTTACAATATGCAATCGCCGTCGGTCCCCGAGGGCATCGATCCCATCTACCGCCGCAGTGGCTTTCTGCATCCCGTTAGGTCTCCGCAAGGACGCACGGTAACCGCAACATTTCCGGTCGATCACGCACATCAGCATGGTGTTTTCTCGGCTTGGGTAAAGACGTCGTACGACGGTCGATCCGTTGATTTCTGGAACCTGGCGGGAGGCACCGGACGCGTCGTGCATGAACGCGTCGTTTCGACGTTTGCCTCAGCGAATTCAAGCGGATTTGAGGTCGATTTGCTGCACCGTGTTGAAGGCAACCCGCCAATTGACGTCTTGCGCGAACGGTGGAAGGTCACCGTCTATACGGCGCCAGCATCCTACAACTGCTTTGACGTGGAGACGGTGCAATCTGCCATCACGAACAAGCCGCTGACCATCCATCAGTATCACTATGGAGGTGTCGCTCTGCGAGGTCCAACGCGATGGGTGACGAACGCCGACGCAGACTTGGCGTCGAAAAACGATCCATTGCGAGAACCGAGTTCGTTCTTGAATGATCACCGGTCGGATCGCATCCAAGGCAATCATGAACACGCGAAATGGGTTGCCATGACAGGAGCGATTGATGGTCAGCCTGTAACCGTCGCCGTGCTTTGTCATCGCGACAATTTTCGCGCGCCCAGGCGGCGAGATTGCACCCGACCAAACCCTACTTCTGTTTTGCACCGTGCGTCGATGGGCCGTTCGATATCGATGGTGACCATCCATATCGAGCGCGGTACCGCTACCTGGTGACGGATGCCGAACCCAATGCGGATTGGCTAGATACGCAATGGCAGTCATGGTGCGACGAACGTCCCTCGTCCGGCCTGCGGCCAGCTTCTTCCGGAGCGAGTAGGGACTGACGTGACGTCACTCGTCTGGACAGTATCTACCGGCGCAGCAAGGGCTGTATCAGTTCAAACGGCTGGTTTATGCGCACAACTGGATTTATGACACGGATCCCAACGGCCACCTGCAGATGCCTGTAAGTAGCATGATTACGTGCCCCAAACCATCGGAGGGCAGTTTCCGAGCGAACACGAATAGCGCGAGCTGCCCGATCGGTTATTCGCAGGAAGAGACGATCAAATCGCTGTGGCAATAGCGGCAGTCACTAAATGCCAAAGCGTCGGATGACGATGTTTCAGTCTTTCACGGCGCGAGCGCGGCTCCGGATGGTCTGATCTGCCGTTAATCCTTCTCGGATATCAAGAGTTTGGCGAACATGGTAGCCAGGTCGTTGAGCGAGTCTTTGCTGGGCAGCGTAAAACGAACTTGTAACCGGCCGTCCGGCGTGCTTTCAATACAATCATCCAAACCAGCCCGTACTTGCGCAACCGCCTGCAAATCGGGTGTTTGGCCGTTATCGATCAACTCGCCAACCAGCTTCATCGCGGCGCCGAGCAGCTCACCTCCGGCCGCGGCAACCTTGTCGCGACGGCAGGCGATTTGTTGTGCTTCCTGTTCAACCGCCTGACGTTGCGACGCGTCGATCGGAGCCGCCGGCTTTTTTCCAAGTAGTTGTTCAAGCCGTCGTTTTAGTTCATTCAGTCCACTACGCAACTCGACCTCCGATACGTCCGAGTCCACGTCCAGTGCCGCCAATGCCAGGTCGTGCTTGGCGGACAGCGTTCCCAGCAGTCGTTCTTCGATCGTATCTTCAGTCACCAACAAGTAGACCTGAACTGGCTGTCGCTGGCCCATACGGTGGGCGCGGGCAATCCGCTGTTCCAGGATGGCGGGATTCCAGGGTAAATCAACATTAATCACCGTATTTGCGGCTTGCAGATTCAATCCTGTACTTCCCGCGTTACTCATGATGATCGCCTTGCAGGCGGGATCGGTTTGGAACCGATGCACTAACTCCTGCCGCTTCTTCTGCGGAACTTTTCCGTCCAGCCGTACGAAATCGATGTCGACTCGCTTCATGATTGGTTCGATCAAGTCCAACATCTTCGTCCATTCGCTGAATAACACCACCTTGCGATCGCGCTCAGCCGAGAGCTGTTCCAGCAGCTCTTCAAGACGCTCCAACTTGCTACTGAATGCGGGTTCTTCTTTATCCACCAAAAACGTACTATCGGAGGCCATGCGAGCCATTAGCAGATACTTCTGCATCCGCAACAGATCCATCTCGGTCAAGTAGGCCTTGTTGACGATCATGCCCACCTTCTTGACATACTCTTCGCTCATGGTCAGCTGTTCTGCAGTGGGCCGGATGCGAACGATTTCGGTACTGCGTGGGGGCAGTTCTTGCATTACTGTGCCGCGAGTGCGGCGCAACAGGATCGGCTTGAGCGTTTCGCGCAATTCGTCCAGATTGCGGTACCCTTCCACGCGCCCACGTTCATCAACGACACGATGCCGATGAAAGAAGCGAAAGGCTGGCCCCAAACGTTGGTCGTCGATAAATGTGACAACCGTATAGAGTTCTTCCAGGCGGTTTTCCAGCGGTGTACCAGACAATACCAACGCAAATGGCGACTTGAGGCTCTTGACCACCTGCGACGTCTTAGATTCCCAATTCTTGATTCGCTGGCCTTCGTCCAGAATAATCAAATCCCAACCGATGCGTTCGATCGATCCATGATCGCGCAACACTTGTTCGTAGTTGCAGATCGTAAAGAATGTGTCGCTTTCGTATTGCTCGCTGCGTTCGTCCCCACTTCCGATTACGATCTGGCAAGGTCGGTCGCAGAATCGATGGATTTCATTGCGCCATTGGCTCTTAAGCGAAGCCGGGCAGACGACTAGCACCCGCTGGATACCCGCATGCTGCGCCAGAAGTTCGGCGACACCGATGCCTTGAATTGTTTTGCCGAGACCCATGTCGTCGGCTAAAACAGCACGCCCGGCGCCGACGGCAAACGCGATTCCATCCAATTGGTACGGCAGCAGTTCTGTGCGCAAAAGTTCCTTTCGCATTGGATGTTGAGACGGATCTTGCCGAATCTGGCCGGCAATGTCAGCAAGGCGCCTTTGCAAGAGCCTTTGTTCAATGAATTCTTCAGCGTCCGGATAAATGTGGACGGAGTGACCAGCTCGTTCCAACAGGCGCATACACTTCAGCAGCCCGTCAACGTCATCGACGGTCCGGTCAATATACGGGCCAAGGATCGCCGAGATTTCCTCGTCCAGTCGATGCGGCAAGTTGAACCGTAGTCCTAATTGCACGCCATAATCCAGCCTCAGCGACAGGTTCTTGCGACGATACTGTCGAGCGAGTTGCCGCTTGGAAAACCGCTTGTTGATTTTGGCCTGGGCATGTAACACATGTTTGCATGTGCCCAGGTGATTCGTGCGAAAATCTGGACAGGAGCAATACGATTGACCGGGTTCAAGACCTCGCAGCGACACGCGATATGTTTTGCCGGACTGACTGCTTGTGATGGTATAGTCGGCCCAAGGACTGCCCGGATCCAGTGAACGGAGCAACATTTTTTCAGACGTCGCCCGCTCCTGGCGGTCGGCCAAGGCACGCGACAAGAGCTCCGTCTCGGTCAATAATTCAATCGGCTCGTTCGGATCCGGAATCACGGAAAGTCCGAGCGTTAGCTTTTCGTCCAGAACGAATCCAAGTACCGCGGCGATGTGGTCGCAGCGAAAGTCGCACTGATCGCATTCAATGTGCAAGCCTTTCGGCTTATGTGTCATCTCGCAGATGGAAACGATGGCCTGCTGTGTGGGCAACTCTTTGTCTTCCACCGTCACGCGGAACGTGTCGCCTCCCAAATACACGTCACGCGGAAAGTTGATATCAAATCGCCCGCCCTGTCTTAGGCGGACTTCGCCATCCGGCTCTCCCATCAGGCGGCACGCCGCACCGTACGTCAATTGACCCAAGCGATCACGAATCCCAATACGCCGCGTTTGACTTCGTGTCTTGGCCATCCTTCAGCTTCCTCCTTCGTAATTAACGCTCCAGCGTAAGTCAATATATTGTGACACTCCCGAGTGAAGTTGAAAAGACCGAGCGTCGACACTCGGTCCTCCTCATGTCGCCTCCGTCGCCAGACCGCGGTCGAGTCGTCGAAGTTCCGCCTTTCTCGGGAAATACGCGACGTCCCTACGGGCCTCATTCGGCCTCTGGTCAGCTTCTTCCGGAGGAAGCAGGGACGTATGACAGTCGCCTTGTAGATTGACGCCGCGAGTATCGGTATTCTAGACGTGAGGTCCGCAGAAACCGTTAGGCGTGTGCAATGAAGCAAGTTTTCCTGTCGCTACCCTGGCTCTTGATCGCTGGGAGCTTAAGTTCGCCAGCCGCCGAGCCGCCGAAGTCCGCTCTCTGGAACCAGTTTCGTGGCCCCAACGGATGTGGTGTTGCGGAAGCTTGCGATCCGCCGACTCATCTCGATGTCGCGGATGCTACGTGGCAAGTCTCGGTTCCGCCCGGGCACTCGTCGCCCGTCTTGTCGCGGAAGTTCATCTTTGTGACGGCTGTCGATGACGGTCGCCTCGTAACGCTTGCCTTCAACAAGCAGGATGGCGCACTGGTGTGGCGCAGAGAGTGCCCGGAGGTACGGTTGGAGCAAGTGCACGAGGCGAACAGTCCGGCCTCGTCCACTCCTTACTTCGATCATGACCATTTGTACGTCTATTTCGGGTCATGGGGCTTGTTGTGTTACAACGAGCAAGGCGATGAGCAGTGGCGGATGGCGATTCCAACTCCTCGCAGTTTGTATGGCATGTCATCATCGCCAATCGTTTACCGCGACAGCCTGATCCTGGTGCTTGACAACGATGCCAACCTGCCGGACAGTTCGCTCAGTCAATCCAGAATAATTGCTGTGAACAAACGGACCGGTAAACTGATTTGGGAAACAGCGCGCCCTCTGCAACGCAGCAGTTGGTCCACGCCCACCGTATGGACGCATGACAACACCGACGAACTCGTCGTGTTAGGAAGCGGCAGATTGTGTGGATACGATTTGACCACGGGCGTGGAGAAGTGGTTTGTGAACGGTTTCTCACGCGAAACGATCGCTCGTCCCGTTGTTGGCCACGGCTTTGTCTTCGCCTCGGCATCGATGTTGGGAGGCGTTGCCGACGAACAGCCTGACCCTGAACCGTTTTGGCGTGCGGTGATCCAGTTCGATTCAAACAATGACGATCGACTTCAACGGGACGAAATGACGCGCCCCTTCACTTTCCCGTTCCGGCCGGATTTGCCGGCCGATCATCCCGGATTTGGATTGCCCTTACCTAACGATACGGTGCGGCGAAACGAGCGGCTCGATGCCATGTTCTCGAGTATCGACAAGGACAAGGACGGCTCCTGGACAAAGGACGAGTTTTTGGGCAGTATCACGTTCGATCGAGGCAAGCCGAATCTGCTGGCTGTTCGCCCCGGCGGCACGGGTGACGTGACGGAGAGCCACGTCGCTTGGGCGTTGCACCGGGGTATTCCGGAAATCCCTTCACCGCTCTACTACGATGATTGCATCTATCTAGCCTGCGATGGCGGCATCATAAGTGAGGTTGATGCGAACGACGGGCAGGTTATCTACCGCAAACGTTTGGGAGCCGCCGGTCATTATCGTGCGTCGCCCGTCGTGGCAAATGATCATCTTTATGTGATTTCCGAAGAGGGTGTTGTGTCCGTCGTTAAGACAGGTGACGAATTCGAGTTGCTGCACCAACATGCATTCCAACAGCGCGTGGCGGCAACACCCGCGATCGACAGCTCAACGATTTACCTTCGCACTTATACGCACTTGTACGCATTTCGCAAGTGACGCAGGCTCCGTTCGGCGGGTTGTATTACCGCCGAGGTTGTCGATCTGTTAGGATGAAAGGCTCTTCGCGGCTTATCGTATTTGTCCAGAGGTCGTCGTTATGAAAGCAACTGACTGCCGGTGGAGCCGTTCGGTCTTGGCACGCGGCGTAATGCTGTGGGCACTGGCGGCCCTTGGTTTACTCGTCGTCGTACCGTCCGTGTGGGCCGATTCGCTTGATCGTAAAGTAGCCGAATGGGTGCTGTTGCTGGGCGGTTCGGTGCGCTTAGACGGACAGCAGGACCGCACGCGGGAGATCTCCGAGTTGCCGCGCGAAGACTTCCGCATCGAATTGGTAGATTTGGTAGGTGCAAACATCCTGCCACCGGACTTGCAATGGTTGATCGGTTTGAAAGGTCTCAAAACGTTAAATCTCCCCGGGCCGATGTGGAACCCCAGCGCAGGCGCCAGTGTTGACTATAGCCGCGATCTGCGGCATTTGGCCGGAATCAAAACGCTCGAGGAGCTCACCTTCAGCTACACCTACTTGGCGGAAATCAAGTTTCAGGATGACGGAATTGAGGAACTGGCACCGCTTGCGGCGAGTCTGAAGGTGTTGAGCCTGGAAAACACACAGGTACGTGGCCATCGTCTGGCGCCCTTCACCAACCTGGAAGCCCTTGATCTTGTCTATTGTCCTGTCGATGACCAAGGATTGGCACAGATTCAGGGCCTCACAAAACTGCGCAGGCTCCTGCTACGAGACGCGGTGATTAGCGACCAGGGACTAGGGTATCTAAGCGAGCTTCGCGCAATCGAACAGTTAGACTTGGGTGGCACAAAGATCACGGACGAGGGGATTCGCCTGCTGCGGAATGACAAAACTGAAAAAGTTGAATCTGCAGGGGACAGGTCTTACGGATGCTGCGATGTCTTACCTGGCGGCAATGGGCGATCTGGAAGAGCTGAACTTGTATGGCACTAAGCTCACGAACGTAGGCGTCGACGCGTTGAAGGAATTGAAGAAGTTGCGAAAAGTCGATTTGCGGTATACGCGCGTCATGCGCCGGTGTCGATGGCCTTCAGGCAGCGTTGCCTCAGTGCGAAGCAACCTTTGTAGATACTTCGATTCGCCCCTCTATTCCTGTTGGAGCGGACAGGATACTCACCGGCGCGGAGGATGTCGCAGTGGCGGAGTGGGTCCGTGTCATGGGAGGCACGGCCATTGTTCAAGACGGTCGACTCACCGATGTCTCGTTGGCATCGACAAGTGTGACGGATGATCTACTTCAGAACCTCAAGGAATTGGAGCATCTGAGCCGCCTGCAGCTCCAGTATACAGAAATCAGCGATCTGGGCGTGCAACATCTGACCGGTCTCGACCGCCTGGTTGAGCTGGATTTGAGTGGAACATCCGTATCCGATGCCGGCCTTTCTTATTTAGGTGGCATGCACGAACTGCGTCGGTTGTCGCTAAAGCATACGAACGTGAAGGGATCTGGCCTGAGCTACCTTGAGGGCCTTCACCTTGAGGCGCTTCACTTGTCGGCCTCGCCGATAGACGATCAGGGTCTTCAGCATTTGTCACAGATCCCATCTTTGCGCGTGTTGGATCTGGCATATACCGATCTGACGGATAAGGGCCTGCAGCCGCTAAAATCGTTGACCGACCTACAGGAACTTGATCTCACTGGCACCGACATCCGTGACAAGGGCCTACAGCATGTAGGGCAACTGGTGACACTGACTAGCTTGTCGCTCGGATATACGTCGATCACTGACGAAGGAATAACGCCGCTAGAGACACTGACCCATCTCGAACAATTGGACGTTATCCGCACTCGACTGACTGACGAGAGCATGAAAACCGTTGGTCGTTTAACCCGGCTTGTCGATTTGAATTTAGATTACACGGACATTGGCGACCAGGGACTTAAATCGTTGAGTGGTCTGTGCAACTGGCCCGCCTAAGCCTAGACAGCACCAACGTAACCGATGATGCGGCGCAGAGTCTCGCCGCGTTTCAGGAACTCAAGAAACTCAACCTCTACCACACCATGTTTACCAAACAGGGCGAACAGCGATTACGCACCGCCGTGCCTGAGTGCGAGATCATTTGGGATCCGCGTTCAAGCGATCCCAAGCGGCGTCGCAGCTGATTAGGAGATAACGTTCGATATGTTTCGCGCCGTAACGTACACGCTGTGGGTCGTTTGGGCCATGACGCACTTGGGATTCGTCGAGGCGGCTGAATCGCCCGTCGTCGACTGGATCGATGCGTTGGAAGGGAATTACGTTTGCAACGAGTCAGGCGAGATCACCAGCGTTGATTTCCGCAATACGTGGATCACCGATGCCGACGTGGAAAAGCTGGCGGCGCTACCGGAATTGGAGCAGATCAACCTCGCTTATACCAAAATCACCGACTTGGGGCTGGAGTATCTTGCTCCACTAGAACACGTCAAATCGCTGAATCTTTACTATGCCGAATACGTAACGGACCTGGGCATCGCGCACTTAAAGCACTGGCGGAACTTGGAAAGCCTCAACGTGCGCGGAACGAAAGTCACGAGTTCGTTGTTTGAACACGTTGCGCAAATGCCAAGGCTTCGCTATCTGGATGTGGGGTTCAGTCGCGTCAGCGACGAATTGTTCGAAAACCTTACCAATCTCGATCAACTTGAGTATTTGGGATTTGGCGGGAACAAGATGAGTGGCGCGGCGCTGCCGCTGTTGAAACTCATACCTTCATTGCGTGAGTTGAACGTCGCCGGCCAGCAACGCACCGATTCGGGTTTGTGGAGTGTGGCCGTGACGGACTTCAATATCGACAATATCGCGCAATTGTCTCAACTGCACTCGCTGGATTTAAGCGATGCACGTGTATCAGATCGAGGGGTCGTCCAATTGGCAGGCCTGAAGAACCTACGGAGTCTAAGCCTCCGAGGGACGCGCGTGACGAGCAAAGGAATTGCCGCGCTGGTGCAATTGCCTCAGCTACAACAACTCAGTCTTTGGCGTGCGGATGGGATCGACGACGCGGCCATTCCGTACTTTTTGCAGATGGACAATTTGCAGATTCTTGAGCTTGCCGAAACGAGCATCACGGCGGCCGGCCTGGCTCAACTGGCTCAGAAACAGAACCTAAAGCAGCTTTTTTTAGGAGGTGTCGACGTCACGGCTGAAGACGTCCAGGCCGCACAAAATGCGCTGCCGAATTGCCTGGTGAGTTGGTGGGAAAAACCGCCGATCGAGTATCCCGCTCGACGACGGCGCTGAGGCCGCCGTCAACGCTCAGACTACGTCCGTAAGCTTCTTGCCGGCGGTGGGGAAACGCTCAATTTGTGCGCCAACGACTTCCTCTGCGAGCGTCAGATAAAGGTCGCCTACCGTACCTGTTAATCGAGAATGTCGGCCGGTCTTCATGCCTCCTGCATGACCAGCCGCGATCATTGCCAACCCGGCGTTCTTATGTGGATTGGCCTCTGCGTGTTCATGCACGAACAGAGCACATGTGTTGTCTAGCAATGTACCGGCACCTTCTGGAATCGATTTCAGGCGGGCGAGTAGGTAGGCGAACTCCTCGACGTGCCAACGGCAGATGTCCCGCATGGTCCGCTGCCCCTCGGGTGTCTCCACGCGACCGTGCGTGTAGCCATGATGCCGATCGTAAGTGTAACCCAACCACGGAAATCGCGAGAGTCCTTGGCATTTGGTCAGCATGTAGGACGCGACACGCGTTTGTCGTGACGCCAAGGCGTGTACGAGCAGATCGGTCTGGAGTTTTGCAACGCGTGGCCAGTCTTTGAGGTCACCGCCAGCCGGTGGTTGCTCAACCACCTGCGAGTATTCCGGCGGCAGACTAGCGACCGACCGTTCAAGGCTTCGCACCGAAGCCAGATATTCTTCCAACCGGAGCTGATCGCTGTAGCCCAGGTTCTGCTTAAGTGACGTCGTCTCCTCGCGCACGGCATCCAAGATGCTTTTCTTGCGTCGATCCAGTATTCCTCCTTGGAGCCAAACAAGCTGTCAAACAACCGGTGCGGAATCATCTCGGGAGGCAAGGGGCGATCGCGTCCGGCCCAGCTCATGTTGCGCTGCACACTCTCACCAAACGACTCCTGACAGACGCCAATCTGCAGCGAACGGAAGCGACTTTCTCCGCCAATGTGTTGTGCAATCACCTGATCGATCGAAGGGCCACCAGCTCCTCGACCGGAAAACCCTTCACAGGACACCAAGCCGCTCATCGACTTGTGGTGCCCATTGCCGGGGCCTGGCGAACGTGCGGCAGCGTTGTCAACTCCACTCAGGATATGAATGTCGTTCCGGAAGCGCGCGAGCGGTTTCAGGCAGGGAGTGATCTCGTAATGTTCGCCGTCCTGCCGTGGTATCCAGTATTTTTCGATGATGCCATTGCCGTTGAACCAGAGAACAAAGCGGGTTTCGATGGGCTGAGCCGGTAATTCGCCCTCGGCGGCATAGGCAGTTCCATTCGCATTAAACATCGCCTCAAAGGCCGGTAAGCCGATGCTGATCGTCGCCCCCGATAGTCCTACTCCTCGAAGGAACGTGCGTCGAGACAGCTTGCGTCGATATGTCATAACGACCCCGTACTTTTCTGAAGGAACAAGTCTGAAGTGACGATTGCAATCATCAGCTCGCGGAAACGAAAGCCCGATTCTCGGAACCGCTGCAGTAGGGAATCGATCACCGGCTGGTCGTTTTCCGTTTCTTGCCGACCAAATGCATATCGGAACAACTGCTTCACGACACACTTTTGAGAGGCTTCTTGCGCAGCTAGGATCTGGCCCAATTCTTTCGGCGTCGAAAACTGGGAATGATCTATTCCTTGTATATAGCCGGTAGTGTCGATTTCCAATTCATTCGCCGCTACGGCTTGACTAGCTTCCGCGTACGGCCGACCTCCGCTGCTTTGTATCGGCGCGGTCTCATGGAAGACACCAATCGCATCGTATTGTTCAAAGCCCAAGCCGATCGGGTCGATCAAGCGGTGGCAGCTGGAGCACGATTCGCTGTTCAAGTGCAGTTTCAGACGCTCGCGGGCCGTCATCGGCATATCTTCCGTAATCTCCGGCAACACCGTATTCACACCTGGAGGCGGCGCCGGGACTTCATGGCCGAGGAAATGGTTGCGGACAAATAGACCTCGCTCGGTGGGTGACGTCTCGGACGGTTTACTGGTCGCCACCAGGAAGGACCCGTGCCCGAGCACGCCGGAGCGGCCAGACTCTGCCGGGTAACTGACCCGAGCGAACTCATCCGACGGCGCTGGCAAGCCGTAGATTCTTGCCAGCTCAGCACTCAGAAACGTGTAGTCGGCCGTATAGAACTCCATGAAGTTCTGATCTTCCCAGACCAGGTGGTTAAACAGGCGACGCGTCTCCTCAACCATCGCCGCCGCCACCTCCGAATTGAACTGGCGATACCGCCGCCGATCACGAGTTGCCGACAGTACGTTGTCAAATCGCAACCACTGAGCCAGAAACTCCTCAAGCGAACTCTTGGCACGTGGATCGTCCAACATGCGTCGCGCCCACGCCTCAATCTGGGCGTCGGAGGAAAAATCTCCGTTTTCGGCAGCTTGAAACATTTCGTCGCTGGGCATCGTGTCCCAGATAAAGTACGACAGTCGAGCAGCGATCTCAAACTGTTCGAACGGCCCGCCTGGACCCCGCTCGACGCGAAACAGAAAATGTGGCGACTGCAGCATGGTCTCTAGCACGATCTGAGCGCCGTCCAAAAAATTCCCCGTCCGATTCGCTTCCTCAAGACATAAGTCGCGGTATCGCTCCGCTTCGTAATCCAGTAAAGGGCGTCGGAACGCCTTGACGCCGAACTGACGTACAAACTGATCGGCGCATGCCGCATCGGAAAGGGATATTGGCTCGCGGGGCAGTAGACCTAAAACATCCCCTCCTCGAAAAGCTGCGTGGGCCAATCGTTCGGCCGCTTTCCCGTAGGCTTCCGCTTGCAACGGAGAAATACCCTGACCTTCCAGCTGATTTTTGAATCCCCGGATGAAGTCCTCCGAGGGAAAGCTGTTGGCGGGCTGGCTCTGATCGTCCAGTAGATCGCGCACGGTGTGATTGTATTGGCTGTGAGTCAACCGCCGCACCGTCAATGGGCTTAGCTCACGTCGCTGCGCACGCGCGATGATTTCGTCGGCGCGCTGTTGTTGCTCGTCAGACATACTCACCAAGTAGTCGATCCAGCGCAACAACACAGCTTCTTCTACGCTGCCAGGCTTGATGCGCTCCCCGCCACTGTGATCCTCACGATTGGTGGGCTTGAGCAATAACAACGACTCTTGGGGCTGATCTCGATCAACCAATTCCCTCAGCTTCAGGCCGAAAGCGGTGATCTGCGCTGTGTCGGCTTCGCACTGGGAAACTCGAGCAGCGTTCCCGAAGCGACGCCGTTATCATTGTGACACAGATTGCACTGCGCCGTTTTGAACGCGGGATAGAGCTGACGAGCGAAATATGTTTCATCATCCACACCATCTGCGCAGACGACCCTTGTCCCTGACACCATGAGTAAGACGGCGGTCAATCGCCATATCACCTGACCATACAGCGGTCGGGCAGCCGGCTTCCGCGATGTCGTGTTACGTCTTGGTATCGAGAACAAAGCAACGGTCTCCCCAGACAACGGAATGGCGGCCGACCTGGCCGATGCATACCCCGTCACCAATCAGTGATGTCCCGGGTTCATGCCCTGCTCATCATACCAAGTCTCCTGCCGGGCTGACAAACCATCCCGGCCCACCGCAGTGTGCCATTTGAATTGAAACGGATTTCCCAGGGAGTGAGTTGCCTTCAATGCACTTTGCGTCGAAAAAACGCGTCCAATAGCCCAATCGCAAATCTTGAGCCAAACAGGTTCGTGGCGCAGCCCAGGTGAGGGCTGAAATGGGAGCACGACGCAGGCGGGCGTGCTTCGTGCATTGGCAGGGCGACGAACAGCTTCGTTCACTGTCCGAGGGCAGCGCGCGTGAACAGCTCTCGCAGTCGTGCGGCCACGATCACGTCTTCCTTCGGCTTCAGTGTCAACACAGAAATCAAGAAGCCGGCATCTCCGGTCCCGTGGACGCGCGCTGTGGCGATGGAAGGATCTCCTTCGGCCAAACTCGTTTTGAGCTCCGACGGAGTCATCTTAAGGTGGTCTTCATCCCACAAGATCAACAGGTGCGGGACATGATTTGCGATCTCTGGGACAATGCGTTTGGTTTCGACATGAGGAATCGAGTTGACGGCAGTCTCGATCGTAGCCAGTCGCCTTTCCCACTCACGCTGCTCGGCAGCATGGTCGAGACTAGCAAAACGTTCTACGGCTGCCCACATCGCAACCATGTCTTCCTTGCTGACTTTCATACCTCGCCCAATGTTGCCGCACCTGGGAGCGGTGTTCAGTTTCGCGGCCTCAATCAAGTCTTTACGGCCCAACAGCAAACCGGCATCTTGCGGACCACGCATTGCCTTGCCGCCGCTGAATGCGACCATGTCGAAGCCTTGGCGTTGGTATTTCCAGAGTGCCTCGAGTGGAGGCGTATCGGCCGCGGCATCCAGGAGCGTAGGGATCCGGTTTTGCCGCGCCACTTGGATCCATTCTTCCTGAGAGATGTGGCCCTCACCCTCCAGGAAGTTGTACGAGAACATCATCACGGTATGCGGATTGATTTCCCGTTCCAAGTCGCTGCGAGTTTGTACGTCGACCAACCGCACTCCGCATGCCTTAACCTGGTGGTCGTAACAATCGCGATGTGAGGCCTGACGGATGACCTGCAAATCCATTTCGGGCGGCAACGGCAGTTGGCTGACGAGCGATCGGTCTCGAATGGTCACGGCGGCGGCAGTGCCGACCAGTATCGCGCCCGCAGCTCCGGTCGTGACCAAAGCAGCCTCAACGCCTAATCGCTCGGCAATCTTCGCGCCCACGCGATCCTGCAATTCCAGTAGGTTGACAAAACTTCCGGCGGCGGCCGTCCAGGCGGCGATAACCTCCGGCGGCATCAGTGAACCTCCCAGAGTCGTAATGGTTCCTGCAGCATTGATAATGGGGCGAACTCCAATCGCTTGATATACGTCGGGCAGTTGCGACGTCGTTTCCGCAGCCATCACAGCGTCTCGAGTCAGCATGGGAATCAGCGCGCCACCAGCGCTGCATTTGAGTATTGTGCGACGCGTCAGGTGATCGTCCCGCGTATTCATCCTTTTACCTCAAAGATGGCCTCAATTTCCACCGGAATGTTGCTGGGCAAGGCGACCATACCAACAGCGCCTTGCGCCTCCTTTTCCCGCCTCTTCGCCGAAGACTTGGACCATGAGTTCGCTGAAGCCGTTAATCACCTGAGGCTGTTGGGTAAAGTCGGAAGTGCAGTTGACCATGCCCAGCACTTTGACCAAGCGAACAACGTTGTCCAGACTGCCAAGGGCATGGCGGACGCTGCTAAGAATATTCAGGCCGACGATCCTTGCCGCATCATAACCTTGTTCCAAGGACAGCTCTTGGCCAATTTTTCCTTGGATCATCGTCCCATCCAAGCGACGAGGCCCGTGTCCGGATGCATACAGCATTGTACCTGTGCGGACTACGGGCACGTAGACTGCTACGGGTTGCGGCGGAGAAGGTAACTCGATTCCCAACTCCTGCAAGCGCTGTTCCGCGCCAAGAGCTGTATTGGCATCCTGAGCCAGCGCCGAATGCGGCGTCAACGCGCGGATCGCGGCCGGAAGCAGTACACCGACCGACGTGCCGATACCGATCAACATGCCGTCTCTCAAAAACGCGCGGCGATGAGTGGTCTGCGTCATGATCGTGCGGCTCCGAAAAGATTCTCTCGCAACGGCATTTCGTCCACGAATTGCACTAGGGTAGCACGAACACGCTCACATGCGACGGCTGTTCCGTCGACCGAAAAACACGCTGCGTGGCGATCTGGTAGTCGGATTCGACGGCGTGGTATATGTCGAGGAATCTCTGTGGATTGCGGTCGACCAACGGAAACCAAGTGCTCTGTATCTGTACCATTATTCGATGTCCCGCTCGAAAACAATGATACGTATCGGGCATCGTAAACTGCACTCGAGTCGGTGTGTTGGGTTCAAACGGTTGCGGTTCTTCAAGACTGCCGCGAAACTTGCCGCGCATTACGTCTCCCCGTACCAATTGTTGGTAGCCTCCCATCCGAACGTGTTTTGGGTTGTCCTCCAGATCAGGATAATCGTCCGGATAAACATCGATCAACTTTGCGATCCAATCGCTGTCGGTGCCAGATGTCGAAACAAATAGCTCAACCTGTACGGGTCCGGCCAGTGTTACATCGTGCTCAAGAATCTCCGTCTCATACACCAATACGTCGGGGCGATGGGCGGCGAAACGTTGATCGGCAATCATGTATTCTGCGGTCATTCCCGTGTCAGTGACATTCATAAACGGTACGGGCTTATCGGGATCGCTCAGGTACTGGTCGAAACCTTCTTTGTCCGACGGCGGATCGAAACGAAGTTGCTCGTCGGCATGAAAGTACAACGATTTGGTTTGGGCTTGCTGGGGTGGCCATTTGCCATATTGTCGCCATTGATTCGTACCGGTCTCGAACACCCATGCTTCGACGTTATCAAATTGACCTTTATCCTTCAGATGGTATTCGAAAAATGGCAGCTCGATCGCTTGGCGATAAAACTCAGCGGTATTCGAATTAAACGGAATGTCGCCAAATGACGAACCGGCACCTCCGGCCCACCCGCCATGACGCCAAGGACCCATCACCAGCATGTTCTGCGCTCCGGGGTTGTTGGCTTCAATGTACTTGTACGTTTCCAGTGCACCAAACAGATTTTCGGCATCGAACCAGCCACCAACCGTCATCACCGCGGGACGGATGTTCTTCAAATGTGGTCGGATATTTCGCGATCTCCAAAACTCATCGTATGTGCCGTGCGTCATGGCAGCATCCCAAAATGGGACATTGCCTTTTAGATACTTCGCGTCAATATCCTCGAGTGTCTTGATGCGTTTAAAGAATTCATAACCGTCAGGGGTACCGTATTTAAAGCTCGGTTGCCGGTAATCCTTGGTCGGCTCAGGGCGAACACGTCCACTCCGCGACATCCAATTGAACATGTGCGCCAGAAACAAAGCACCATTGTGATGCCAATCGTCACCTGCAAACCAGTCATTCACCGGCGCCTGCGGCGAGGCCGCGCGGATGGCGGGATGGGAATCGATGATGCCCGCCGCCGTGTAAAAACCCGGGTAGGAAATGCCCGCTATGCCGACTCGTCCGTTGTTGCCACGCACATTTTTTACAAGCCAGTCGACGGTGTCCCAGGTGTCACTGCTTTCATCGATGTCTCGTGGCCCGTCTTTGTGTGGTTGGTGTGGTCGCATGTGGACAAAATCACCTTCCGACATCCACCGCCCTCGTACGTCTTGTTCGACAAAAATGTATCCGGACTCGCCGAATAGAGGCGATGGGCCGAGATTCTCCGGGTACTGATCGACTCCGTAGGGCCTAAGGCCGTAGGGCGTCCTCTTCAGCAGAATGGGATACGCTGTGGATTGGTCCTTGGGAACATAGACCGCAGTGAACAGCTTTATGCCGTCACGCATGGGGATCCGGTACTCGTATTTCGTGTAGTGCGACTTAACGTAATCCTGCCCCTGTCCGAACGCGACACTCGAGAAACTCGTGCCAAGCACGATCAGGGCCGACAGGGCTATGAGATGGTTCTGTTTCTGACCGTACACCAGCGTAATCTCCTTGTTGGATGTGATCGCGTGCCGCCATTGTCAGCGTGGACGAACGCAATGATAAGTGCCTGATCGTGCGGGGGCAACAATCTCGTGGCCCGTCAATTTTGGCAAACACACTTCTCGGTGGATCCTGTGAATTGCCGGTTTGTTGCCTGTTTTCGGGCTCTCCGTACGGTTAAAGTGGTGTCCAGGTAAGTTCCGCCACCACGAGCGAAGCTTAGTGGTTGCAGACGGGTTCGTAGCACACACAAAGGAGTTGGAAACATGTCACGCTCGAGAATTGCCACGGGGAAAACCACAGGGACGAACAAACGGCTATCTCGCCGGCAATTCGTCGCGTCATCCGTTGCGAGTGCCGCCGCGCTCACGTGGACCGCGCCGGCTATCGTCCGCGGGCGGAACCTGAACGAAAAGCTGAACATCGCCGTCATCGGCTCCGGCGGACGAGGCGGCAGCAACCTGCGAGCGGTCGGCCTCGGAAAACATCGTCGCCCTGTGCGACGTCAATGAAGACAACTTGAACTCGGCCGCCAACGGCATCCGCGTGCCCGGACAGTTCGATCGACTTCCGCAAGCTGTACGACGATGCCGACGAGTTCGACGCCGTCGTCGTCAGCACCTGCGAACATACGCATGCCTTTGCCACGCTGCCGGCGTCTGCAACTGGGCAAGCACGTCTATTGCGAAAAGCCGCTGACTTACAACGTTTGGGAAGCCCGCGTCATCCGCGAGGCGGCCGCCAAGGCCGAACGTCGCCACGCAAATGGGGACGCAGATTCACGCCGGCGACAACTATCGCCGCGTGGTCGAACTGATCCAGACCGGCGCGATCGGCGCAGGTCCGCGAAGTCCACGTCTGGGTGTCGCGGGCCTGGGGCTGGCAAGGAGCGAGGAGGACGCCGAGACGGAACAGGGACATCGTCGTACGTCGCAGGATCGACCCGACGACGGCCGATCCGATTCCAGCAAATCTCAACTGGGATCTCTGGCTCGGACCCGCGCCAGCGCGGCCGTTTCAACAACGTCTACTTCCCCGGTCCGAAATGGTATCGCTGGTGGGATTTCGGCAACGGCACGATGTCGGACCTGGGCAGCCACTGGATCGACCTGCCGTTCTGGGCACTGAAGCTTGATCATCCGCTTACGATCGAGGCTCAGGGTCCGCAGCCGCATCCGGAGATCGCCCCGGCATCGATGCAGGTGACCTACGAATACGGGCCGCGCGGCGACATGCCGCCCGTTCGATTGACCTGGTACCAGGGAGCGAACAAGCCGGAGATCTGGCAGGCGGCAGCGATTCCGCAATGGGACAACGGCGTGCTGTTCATCGGCGAGAACGAGGGATGCTGCTCTCCGACTACGGCAAGCACATGTCTTGCTGCCCGAAGACAGATTCGCGGATTTCGCCCGTCCGGAGCCGTTCATTCCCAAATCGCTCGGCCATCATGCGGAATGGATTCACGCTTGCAAGACGGGCGACCCGACGACCTGCAACTTCGAGTACGCCGGCTGGCTGACCGAAGCGAATCATCTCGGCAACGTCGCCTTTCGCGCCGGGAAAAAAACTGCGAGTGGGACCCACAAACTCTCCAGGCCACGAACGCTCCGGAAGCGGAACCGTTTATCCACCGCGAGTACCGCAAAGGATGGAAGCTGATTTGATTGATCACCTGTCGTCGGCAAGATGACTTCGGCTACGCGCACGAGTGTGAGCCCATATCACGTGGATTCGCTATTCGGTGGATTGGCTGATTGAATTCAACTAAAACTAGTGTAAACCAACCGACACCAACGTGATCTACGGATCATTGACAACGCTCCACTCACTCACGCTCGAAGGCGACTCGACCTATGGGAAAGGCGATCAAGGGCCGGTACCACTCCCGGCGCAGATCTCTAAATCCACGGCCGACGCGGCACGACGCGTCCACCGAGCTCTTGGTAGAAACGTCGATCTCTTGGAAGCACGTATGCTGTTGGCTGGCGATTTGATCGCGCATTGGCTGGCTGACGATCTGAATGCCGCTACAGGTGACGGTGATGCGGTGAGTGGATGGATCGACTCGATTGGCAACGTGGCTGCCGAAGCGACCGGCTCGCCGACTCTGATCAAGAACGTGCTCAGTGGTCATTCCTTGATCCGCTTCAATCCCAGTGATGGCGACGATTTTTTTCAAGTGATTGGCCGCGACAGCCCATTGCGACAAGCGGACGACTTTAGCGTAACGGTCGCCTTCTCGACTGACAGTACGGACTTGGTTGGTGGCATGGACGACTGGTATGAGAATACCGGTCTGGTGGATGCCAATCTATCGAACCTCGGGCGCGGCTGGGGATTGAGCATCAATCAAGCGGCACAGGTTAGCGGGGGCATCGGCGCCGGCTTTTTTGAACCGGTGACGTCGGTCTATTCCACTCCGTCAGGATTGAACGACGGGAAGTTGCACTTTGCGACGCTGACGCGTAGCGGCGACACCCTCTCGCTCTACGTGGACGATGGTGGACCGAGCACGGCGACAGGTGCCGATACTATGGCTCGCGACCGTGTGAACGTCATGTTCGGTGTACTACAGAATAGAAACAATCCATTCAACGGTGGCATGGCAGAAGTGCGGTTCTACGATGGATCTCTAACAATCACGGAAGTAGGCGCACTGCATCAACAACTCGACAGCTTCTATGACAATCAAGCGCCCATTGCTGTTGATGACACATACAACATAAGCGAAGACCCACCATTTGGTTTTGTATCGATTGACGCCAGGGCCGGGATCTTGGCCAATGACAGCGACTCAGAGAATGACGATTTGAGTGTCGAAATCGTCGACCCACCTCAATCGATTACTGTGAATCTGGTTTCTGATGGTTCGATGAGTTTCGTGTTGCCGCAGGATTTTTCCGGCACCGACAGCTTTACCTACATCGCCCGCGACGTTCAGGCGTCGAACGTCGCGACGGTCACAATTCATGTGGCGAGTGTCTATGACCCAGCCACGGCCGTCGACGACTCTTACAAGCTGCAGCCGACCGAGACGCTGAAGCTCTCAGCCACTACAGGTATTCTGTCGAACGACCTGAATCCAGATCAGGTTCCTCTGACGTCATTGCTCGTAAGCGATGTGAGCCAGGGCTCGCTGAAGCTTGCCGCTGACGGTTCATTGCAGTTTGATCCGCAGGGGCAGGCAGGTGTCGTCTCTTTTACGTACCAGATAGATGATCAGACGCAACGCTCGGCGCCAGCCACGGTTACGTTTATCGTCAATACGCCACCCGTTGCCCATGTTGACACTTTGACAGTCAACGAAGACACCGAGTTAGTCCTTTCGGCCACCGAGGGTGTATTGATCAACGACAACGATGCTGATGGCAATGCGTTGTCGGCGACGCTGGTCGATGGGCCTCAACACGGTGAATTGACCTTCCGTCCCGATGGCTCGCTGAGCCTATCGGCCTGAGGCGGATTATTTCGGAAGCGATCGTTTCACTTATCGAATAGATGATGGTGAAGATGAATCTGTACCCACCACGGTCGACGTAAGCGTACAACCTGTGAACGATATACCGCTAACCAGCGATGACACGTACTTCACACCTGCCGACAATGAGCTGACGGTTGCTGCCGTCGACGGTGTGCTGACAAACGATCTCGATATCGACAGTGTGACGTTGACCGCCGGATTAGCTCAGTCTCCATCCCACGGAAGGCTACAGTTGCAGGCCGATGGTGGCTTTCGGTATACGCCCAGCCCCGGTTTTACGGGAACCGATTCATTTACCTATTTGCGCGGGACGGACAGGACCAGAGTGCGCCAGTCACGGTGACGTTGCTGGTGGGTGACCCTCCGGTGGTTATTAGCGAATTCATGGCAGCCAACGTTGACGTTCTGCAGACTCGAGTGCGAGAAGAAGTGGGCGATAGCTTCCGCGGCGAATCGCAGTACCCGGATTGGATCGAGTTGCACAACGTGTCGTCCGTTAGTTTCGACGTGGGAGGGTTTCATTTGACGGATGATCAGAAAGATATCACCCAGTGGCAAATCCCAGCCGACACCATTATTCCTCCAGGCGGTTACTTGGTGATTCTTGGTTCGGACCTGGAAGTGCGAGATCCAGCGCCTCGACGAACTAGGTTTGTTGCATGCGAGTTTTAAGCTGAGCTTGGAAAGTGAATATCTCGCATTTGCTGATCCTCAGGGAAATGTGATTGACGAAGCCCTGGCATTTTATCCGGACCAAGTTCCAAACGTTGCATATGGTTTGCAGAGTGATGGTACTCCGGGGTACCTGCTGCAAGCGACACCCGGCGCCGCCAACGCGGCCGCCTATGCCGGATTGGTTGCCGATACGCGATTTAGCGTCGATCGAGGGTACTACAATCAGCCCATCGAAGTTGCTATCTCCACTTCGATGCCGCAAGCGCAGATTCGCTACACGTTTGACGGTTCAGCCCCGGCATCCGACAGCGGATATGTGTACGACGGTCCCATCACGATCGACCGAACGACCACATTGCGTGCTGCGGCATTTCGCGACGGATATTTAACCGCAAATGTCGATACACAAACTTACTTGTTCGCCGACCAGATTATTCACCAGGCGCCAGCACCGACCACGGGTCCCAGCGATCGACCGGTCGGCTTTCCCGATCGTTGGCGAACCACGATCGCCGACTACGAGATGGATCCCGAGATCATCGACAATCCGGCATACTCGAGCAAGATGCATGATGCGCTCGACAGCGCTGCCCGCGTTGTCGTTGACTCTTCGCCCGAAGATCTCTTTGAATCGAGTGGACTGTATGCGAATCCGCAATCATTAGCAGAAGAGGCCGTGTCCGCGGAATTGATTTTCTCCGACGGAACGGCTGGTTTTCAGATCGATGCGGGAGCTCGAATGCAGGGAGGTGCGAGTCGGAATGCGGAACACTACAAACATTCCATGAGTCTACGGTTTCGCGAGGACTACGGGCACGATGAATTGCAGTTCCCGTTGTTCGAAGATTCTTCCGTATCGCATTTTGATTCGATTCACCTGCGAGCCCGGTACAACAACTCGTGGATTCATTGGGATCAGGGGCAACGAAATCGCGGTTCGATGATTCGCGAAATGTGGATGCGCGACACCATGTTGGCTGCGGGCGAAGTCGCTGCGGGACATGGTCGCTACGTGCACCTGTATTTGAACGGCATCTACTGGGGCGTGTACGAAATGCATGAACGGCAGGATGCCAGCCATTACGCCAGTTACTTTGGCGGAGATGCGTACCAGTATGATGCCACAAATGCAAACGCCATTGTCGATGGAACGCGAGATTCCTGGCAGGCGATGCAAGACGCCGTAGGCTCTCAGGATTGGGATTTGATTCAACAAAAGCTGGACGTGGACAACCAAATCCGCTTTACCATCGTCAATCGCTATGGCGGAAACCAAGACCTGAAGTCGGATGGTAATTGGCGCATGGCCGGAGGAGGTCTCGCCGACGCGCCCTGGCAATTCTACATATGGGATGCGGAACGTGTATTGGAGAACGTGAATCAACGCGGGACGCAGCCGGTAAGCGATTTGCTAGGCCTGCTGCGCGACTTGGACGACATTCCCGAGTACATGATGCGATTTGCCGATATCGTGCATGAAATGTTCTTCAATGACGGAGCACTAACACCGGAAAACACGGCCGCCCGCTGGATGAAACATGCCAATGAATTGGACGTGGCCATCATCGGCGAATCCGCTCGCTGGGGCGATATGCGTCCCGATCGCGGACAACGAAAGCCGCTTGAGCGAGACGTGGAGTGGATTGCCGAGCAAAACCGTCTGATGGAGAGCTATTTTCCGCAGCGGTCCGATGTCGTGCTGCAACAGTTTCGCGGCAGCCTTTATCCGGTGACCGATGCGCCCGAGTTTCTGGTCAACCAGCAGCGTCAACATGGAGGCGTGGTTCTGGAAGGTGACGTACTGTCGGTACTGAACCCCAACGGCAACGTCGGCACCATTTATTACACGATGGACGGCAGTGATCCGCGGCAGGTCGGCGGGGCCGTAAACCCGACGGCACAGATCTACACGGGGGAACCGCTGGCGGTGGTCGGGAACACGCGAATCCGGATGCGAATTCTCAATGGCGAGGAATGGTCGGCAATCTCCGACGCAACGTTTGTTACCGAGCCGTTGGCCGACGCCACCAATCTGCGGATTTCTGAAATCAACTACCATCCACACCCCGCCGAGACGGAATTGGGTGAGCCGCCCGTCGATGAACGAGACTTTGAGTTCATTGAGGTGCAGAATGTGAGTGACGTGCCCATTAATTTGGATGGAGTCCAGTTGAAGCAGGTTAATGTCGATGGGCAAACCGAAGGGGTGACGTATTCCTTCGCATCTCACGTACTGCAGCCCGGGCAGATGGCGGTGGTGGTCCGCAATTTGGACGCGTTTGCGGCTCGGTACAATCGGTTGGGCGCGGCGATTTCCCTCGCACCCGGCTCGGATGGTGTCGGTGGGCCGTCCGGACAGTTCGGTGGGGGAAGTCTCAGTAACGGCGGCGAACGTTTGACCCTGATAGATGCCGCGGGCGATACGATCCAACAAATCGACTACGGGGACAATGGTAGTTGGCCGGATCGCGCGGATGGTCAGGGATCGACGCTGGAATGGATCAACTCGCAGGCCGATGCCAACGATGGACGTAACTGGCGTCCCAGCGCAACGCTGGGTGGCTCGCCCGGTTCGTCGGCTCCACTTGCCACGTCAAGCGTTATCATCAACGAACTTCTCGCAAACTCAAATCAACCCGTCGTGGATCAGATCGAGTTGATGAACTTGAGCGATCAACCGGTTGATTTGGCCGGTTGGTTTATTTCGGATACGGCCGACGATCTGCGACGTTTTGCGATCCCCGCCGGTACCACGATTCCAGGCCATGGCTACTTGGTATTCGATCAGAGTCAACTTGGTTTTGGCTTCAAAGGGCAAACGTCCGACAGCGTATGGCTAATGGCGCCTGTCGGAGCCACTTTGGCCTTTGCCGATCAACAGGATTTCGGTGCCACCGATGCCAACACCACGCTGGGGCGCTGGCCCGATGGCAGCGGTGGTCTTTTTCCTCAAAGTGCAAATAGCCTTGGCAGCCCCAATTCAGGTCCGCAGGTTGCCAGCGTGGTATTGAGCGAGTTGCATTACAATGGCGGCCTGGCCAACGATGGCATATCGACGAACCGCTGGAAAGAGTTCGTTGAAGTTTGGAATGTGGGCGACACCCCTGTAGACATTGGAGGGTGGCGATTGGACAAGGCAGTCGATTACGTGTTTCCCGCCGAGACCGTACTCGCGCCAAATCAGGGAGTGACCATTGTCGGATTTGATCCAGTCGCGTCCGTAGACCAGGCCGCGGCCTTCCGCGCAACTCATTCGGCGTCCGACACGACGAAGCTGTTGGGACCTTACAACGGAACGCTGGATAATGGAGGTGAACGGATCGAATTGCAGCGGCCAGTTACCAGCGGTGATGGTTTTGTCTTGGTCGACCGGGTCCGTTATGACGATACGGCGCCCTGGCCTGTGTCCGCTGACGGACAGGGCATGTCGCTGCAACGACGGGGCATTGGCAGTTATGGCGACGACGTGAGCAGTTGGCAGGCATCCGCGCCCACGCCCGGAGCCGCGTTGTTTGCCGACCAATGGACCTACGATTTCAACAACGATCTGGTCGTCGACGTGACTGACGTCGATATCGCCTGTCGCGCAGTCCAAGATCAGCAGGACCAATTCGATCTGAACGGCGACGGAATGATCAATGATGGCGATATCATGTACTTGGTGAGTACGGTCCTCGAGACCGGCCCTGGCGATGCGAACTTGGATGGTCGGTTTGATTCGGCCGATTTGGTGCAAGTATTCCAAAGGGGCCGGTACGAAGATACGACGGCAGGGGTTCTAGGTTGGAGCGACGGGGACTGGAATTGCGATGGCGAATTCAATAGCGGCGATTTTGTCGTGGCGTTGACGGTCGGCCAATACGTCAGTGAAGCACCTAGCCGCGGGGTAACGGTACGGCAGGCCGCCGATGCAGCATTGTCTGCAGTCGATCAGGTGTTCGCCACGATATGGCAAGACGAAGATTCCTTGCCGTACGTCAGCTGATGTCCTGCGGCACGCGCCCTACAATTCGTCTGCGATCCACGAAGTAGCGAGTTTCACTGAATCAAGGCGTTGCCCAGCGTGTTTCGCGATAGGCTTTGCCTTGCTCGAAACCGGATAGCCGATCACGGATCTCTCGCTCAGCGGGTCCGTCAGGAATAAGAGCAAGGGCCTTGCGGGCGGCCTCGGCGGCTTTGGCGAATTGGCCCGTTTCGGCGTAGGCTACGGCCAACGTGTCGAGGAATTGCGGTTCTTTAAACTGCGAGATGCGACATAGCTGTTGCGACAATGCCAAGGCTTCTTCACCCGATCGGAGTTGCGCGTCGGGATGGACCGAAAGCATCCAGGCCAGATTGTTCGCGGCCTCTAACAAACTCGGAGCGACCTCGATTGCTTGACGGTAAGCCGATATGGCTTCGCGGAATTGACCGGCCTGACTTCTTGCATTGCCCAGAAAAAACCAAGCCGTCCCATTCGTAGGATTCGCGCTGACAACCTGTTGTAATAGCGCCGTTGCCTGGTCGACTTGACCCGATTGTAGCAACGCGACGCTCAGAAGTTGGCTGAGTTCCAGATTGTCTGGATTGATCATTCTCGCCGCTGTGAGTTCTTGCGCCGCCTGTTGGAACTCCCTCATTCGCAGCAGTAGTTTGCCTAAGTCGCTACGTACACGAACGTCGCCTGGCAGGATTTCGCTCGCCCTAACCAGGACCGCGAGCTTGCTCCGGTTGCCTACGCAAATCGTGTAGCACTCCCAGAAAATACAATGTATCTCCCAATTCACGGCGTGTGTCTTCATCGGTCGCATCGGCCAGGCGGTCGACGATCCGTTCCAGGTATCGGGCTGCTTCGTCCGTATGATTCTGATCCAAAAGTTGATTAGCAACCCGTCGCGGTGATGCCCGTGAGGCTTGCGGATCGACCCATCGGCCGGGGAAAGGAACACTCGCCGCCCGGCGTTCTTCCGGCGATGCGTCCAGCAGATACAGATCGGCCAAGAGTTGTTCGACGTCCACCGGCCCCTGATAAACAACCACGACTTCGCCGCGGGCGTTGACCAAGAAACTACTGGGTACGGGAAGCGGCTTCCAGCGGTCAAGCACGGATTGCTGCAAGGCATTGAGCGATTGCACAGTGATTTCCGAGACGGCCATTGACGCAAAGGGAAAACCGATTTGTGCCAACAGATCGGTGGCCCGCGCAGGATCTCCCGACGATGGGTCCAAGCGATCCGCGTTTACCGCGATGACTTCCAAGCCGGCATCTCGTAGCTGTTGCGAATGTTGCGACCATTCGCTTAGCTCCTGCACGCAAGGCCCGCACCAGGTGGCCCACAAGTTGACAAGCTTCGGACCGTTTGTAGGGTCGATCCACGGCACTTCGTCGCCGCGCTCGTCGATCATGCGGATTTCGGGAAGCGGCAATCCGGCGGGAACGACCACTCGAGCTCGATCGGAGTCGGCAGGCAGTTCGTTTGTCGACGCGATAAGAGTCGCTCGGTTGCGAGGAGGGCTCCATGGAGTCGCCTGTCCCGAACCCTGGGGAATCAGGTAAAAGCGGTCGGCGTCCAAGCCGCGGATCTGTTCGGCATTCGCACCAGGCCAGTAGATAACCAGGTGATCGATCGCGACGTCTTGCCCCAGCCCAAAATGGATCCAGCCGCCAGATTGCGAAAGAAAGCTCTCGCCTGCGTGCACCGTCCGAATCATTGGGGGCCCGTCGTGGTCGGCAAAATAGAGCTCGATTCGCGCTCCCACGGCATCGCGATTGACGTGCTGACCGTCGCCTTGCAGCTTGATCGCCAAGAAGTGATTGGTCTGCTTTCCGTTGTTGCGTAGGAAACGGATGCGCGGCGAGCCGTACGGTTGGTTGTCCAGAGATCCAGGTCGCCATCAAAGTCCCAGTCCGACACCGCGAGGCCTCGGCCGTCATCTGCTAGGTCGAAGCCCGTGACAGCCGATACGTCCGCAAATGGTTTCAGGTCTCCGGTCGCATTCAGTCCGCAATTCAGGAACAGGCAGTGTCTCTCGTGCCCGCTAAATGAACGGTCTTCATGCAATAGTCGATTCGGCAGGCCTCCTTGTTGGCAGATATAAATGTCGTCAAGGTGGTCGCCGTTGATGTCGCCCAGGCCGCGAGGCCGTGGTTGGCCACGACATCCAGTCCCAGGTCGCGTGGAATCCGTGAACGCCAGTAGTCGGTCCCGCGGAGCAACTGATCTTACCAACAGGCGTTCGCGCCGAGGATCGACGCCGTGCAGTCGTCTAGTCGCAGCGCATCATCGGAAGCCACAACCTCTTCATACGACTCGATGTCAATTGTCTGGAGCCTCAGCGAATTGTCCGCTTGCGAGGACCAATCGCAGTTCCAAGTGGCGTTGACTTGGGTCCGTCGCGAATTCGAGTTGTAGCTGATTGTCACCAAGACTCGGGCCGCGGCACCCGTAGGTGAAGGTTCCACACGGTAAAGCTTCAGTTTGACGTGAGCCTCCGTATCGGCGTCCACGGCTGGCTTTAACCACGACCGTATCGCTTTCGCCAATCCCGTTGGACCGGCGACGGTGCGGTTGATGTTCGAGCGCCGCGTCAAATCGGCTCGGCGGACGATGAAACCGTCCGCCTGGTACACCGTCTCCAGATATTGAGGGTGCAATGGCACGGAAGAAAAATCCTCCGTCACCAATTCGTCCAGCAAATGTGAATCCGCCCGGTCGGGATGCTCCAAAACCTGAGCCAGCAAGGCTAATCGCTCAGTCGCCGCGTCGCTAATCGCCTCGCTTTGCCAACCATCCTTGACCGGATCGATGCGTTCGTAGGCATCGCGGAGCGGCGAAATGAATTCGCTGTTTTCCAGTCCCGGTGCCGTCTCGATGGAAGCCCCGGTCGTTTCGATTTTTTTTTTGGGGGACCGTCGCAGTCACGTTTGCAGCTGAATTTGCGTTCGAGCTGGAACGCCGAGCGGACATGTCACCTTCATTCCGCGAACAGCTGCAAAAACTCGCGACGATCGCCGCTATCAAAAGCAGGTAGCGCAGTCGAATCCAACCTGATTTCGATTTCATGGTGTTGTAATTAAGTGTCGTAATTCAAATGAGAAAGGGCCATTCAGCGGACTTGTCCGATTTCTTACCTTCGCCACGCGATCTGCGCAACAATCGAAGGCCGTGAACAAGTCCGGGCATCGTCCCTTAGTATACACGGTCGTCCGAACGGACGGCGAGGCAAACGCGTCGCCACCAGTTGGACTCCCTACAAGACGCCGAACTGCTAGATTTGATCGACCTGGATTCGATCACGTTGACGACACTTAAGACGGCGACCGATTGCACTGTCCCTTCCGTCGTTTACCGCCGCGCCAGAACGGTTCAATCAGAAACGCCCCTCACTATTGCCGGCGGCGAACAGACCAGTGGTTTCCGTTGGGTACTTTGCAGACAGCCTCCCACCATTCGTCTTGTCGCCACACGTCGCAGGGCGTTCCGCTGGGACGCCGCAGAACGCCCTCGTCCGGCTGCGGCCACTTTCTCCCAGCCGGACGAGGGTTTTTCTTCAATGCATAGAAGTGGCGGACTCGCGCCGGCGACGCAGCGTGCCCAGGCCCAGCGCCCGAGCAACATCGCGCGGCTGAACTCGGTTCGGGAATGAAAGCGCCCAACGGTTGGCCAGCCACGCCAGATTGATAAATCGTAGCAATCTCGGATTCGTCCAATACGCGGTCCCATTGAGCGACGTCATCGATCTCGCCCCACCACTCGCGATTGTTAGCACCGGTCTGTGGATTGGCACCAATGAACAGATCCGGATCGGCGGGACTGGAGTTGCCGTTATCATCGATTGTCGGCACAGCGCCGGTCTCAACCAGGCCACCGTCCACCCAAATCCGAGTACTCACTCCGCCTTCGCTGATGGCCAGGATGTGGTGCCAGCCGGTGTCGGGCCCGATCGCCGAAGCCGGAGCATCGCCACTTCCACCGGCATACGATGCGACCGGATCCGCGTCTCGGCGCACGATACGGTATTGCGATCCTTCGCCGTGCGCGAGCATGGTTTGCCAACTGGTATCAAATCCTGCCGTCGATACCCACAGCGAAGTGGTCAAGGTACTGGTCGACCCATAAAGCGTGTCGGCACTTCGCGTGACCAACACATAACCATCGTTCTCCTGACCTTCTGCGCCGCCGCCCGCGCCATTTTGTTCGATGCCACCGCCCCCAAAAAGGCCGGATCCGTAGTTGCGACGGTCCAGCCGAGAATTCGTGCACCCAACAGCGATCCCAGGAAAGAAAAAAACTGCACGTCAATTTACACCTAAGTCGTGTCATTTATACGACTATTATGTGTGACGTAAGTCGTCGCTTCGTCGCAGAACGCGGCCTATTGTGCCGGTCATATCGGAACCTGCGGGTGCGAAGTTTCTTAAAAAACTGCGTAACCTTTACGCGGCCATTGCGTGTAGATAGCCAGGCGGTCTCCTCCTGGCGAGCAATCGACGCACGCAGAACTCGTCACGGCGCGTCTCACACGATGATATCGCGAATCTCGCATTGTGGCGCCGTGGCAGTTAAGGAGTTTTTCGCAATATCGCTTAGGGACTCAACTCAATTCGAGATCACTAGGAGTACGTGCTATGACGTTTTCATCGGACAGGACTCGTTCCCGCGGATCTCGACAGGGTGAAATGCTTGAGCCACGGCAGTACTTGACCGGGACGGTGTTCCCCTACGAACATGTGCTCACGGACTCCATATTTGGCACGTCGGCGGCGTACGCGGCCGATCTGGATGGCGACCAGGATTTGGACGTGATTATCGCGTCGGCAGATGAAGACCAAGTTGTCTGGTACCGAAACGTCGACGGTACGGGCGTATTCAGCAAGGCCAAGATTGTCACGACGCACGCCGACGGCCCTGGTTGGTGTACGCCGCTGATGTCGATGGCGACGACGATCAAGATATCCTTGTGGCGTCGTATGACGACGATACGATTTCCTGGCACGAGAACTTAGACGGTCAGGGTAATTTTGGGCCGTCGCAGGTGATTTCGACGGACGCTGATGGAGCGCGGAGTGTCTATGCCACCGACTTGGATGGCGACGGCGACGTGGACGTCGTTTCTGCTTCAGGGCTTGGCAACAAAATTGCCTGGTATGAAAACACCGATGGCAAAGGGGCGTTCGGGTCCGAGCAAGTCCTGACGACGGAAACCCTTGGACCGTGGTCTGTCTACGCAGCCGACCTCAACGGCGATGGCATGTCGGATGTGTTGTCTGCGTCCTACGACGACAACAAGATCGCCTGGTACCCCAACACCGGTCAGGGAAATTTCGACGACCAGGAAGTCGTTTCTTTGGGAATTCGCGGCGCGATTGGCGTCAGGGCCGCCGATTTGGACGGCGATGGCGATCTTGACATTTTGGCAGCGGGCTATGGCTCCAATCGGCTTGTGTGGTTCGCCAACTTGGATGGACAGGGGGATTTCGGTCCGGCAGAGCTGATTAGCGATCGATTGATTGGAGGATATTTCACGGATGCCGCAGACATCGATGGCGATGGCGACCTGGATGTTTTGGCAACGGCCTACGGAGGTGACCAAGTCGTTTGGTACGCCAATACTGATGGACAGGGAACGTTTTCATCAGAGCAGTTAATTGCCGCGCCGGCCAATGGAGTTACGACGGCGCAAGCGGCTGATCTGGACGGCGATGGCCGCCTGGACGTACTTTCTGCGCTCTTTGCCGCCGACGAAGTCGTGTGGCAGAAGAACCTCGACGGTTTGGGTGATTTTGCTCCGCCGCAGCCCATTGTGGTCCAAGCAGACCGACCCTACACGGTCTATGCTGCGGATTTAGACGGTGACGGCGATACCGATATCGTGTCTGCCGCCAGGCTAGGCAACGAAGTGATGTGGTTTACAAACTCGGACGGAAAAGGGACTTTCACCAAGCAGATTATTTCGACCGAGGTTCTGCGGCCATTCTGTGTCTTCGCTGCCGATATCGATTCTGATGGCGACCTAGACGTGTTGTCAGCCTCGTCGTTGGACAACAAAATTGCTTGGTATCAAAACACGGATGGAGTTGGTACGTTTGGACCGCAACGGGTCATTACCACGGATGCGATCAGTGCGCGGGCCGTGTATGCCGCGGACCTGGATTCGGATGGCGACCTGGACGTGTTATCAGCGTCACTCAACGACGACAAGATCGCCTGGTACCAAAACATCGACGGCGCCGGAACCTTTGGCCCACAGCAGGTCATCACAACGGAGACGGATGGCGCCAGGTCAGTCTTCGCCGCCGATCTGGATGGCGATGGGGACAACGACGTCCTATCGGCCTCGTCCACCGACGACAAGATTTTATGGTTCCAAAACACGAATAATAATGGCAGTTTTGGTCCGCCGCTGATTATCTCCGCTGAAACAGACGGCGCTCGGTGGGTCTTTGCCGCCGACGTGGACGGGGATGGCGATTTGGACGTACTGACGGCGGCCTCCAGCGGGGTCCTTGCCTGGTACGCTAACGTCGACGGCCTTGGTTCATTTGGCACGGCCCAAATCATCACGAACGATGCCGACAGCGCCGGTCCATTTATGCGGTCGACTTCGACAAGGACGGTGACCTGGACGTGCTGTCGGCGTCGGCAGGTGACAACAAAATTGCCTGGTACGAAAACATCGACGGCCTCGGTGCTTTCGGTCCGCCGCTCGTGATTACCACCGACGCGAATTCCGCCGAATCGGCGTACGCCGCCGACATCGATGGCGACGGAAATCTGGATGTGCTGTCGGCATCATCGCGTGATAGCAAGATTGCTTGGTATGAAAACCGCCATATTGGCGATTCCAATCACGATGGAGTCTTCGATTCTTCGGACCTTATCCACGTTTCTCAGGTTGGAAAATACGAGGATGCGATACTGGGTAACGCCAGTTTTGACGAAGGGGACTGGAATGGAGATGGCGATTTCGACAGCGCCGATTTGATTTTGGCTCTTCAAGACGGGGATTTCGAGGAAATCGCCGCTGCCAGCCGGGCGGATATCGCTGCCGCCGTCGATGGCCTATTCGCTGAACCGCTGCACGCTCCCGATCGGCCCCCGGCTCCAAAATGAAGCCGTTACTAGTTGGAATGTGCTAATCGATCGCGGATAATATCGGCTTGAGCTCTGGCGCTGCAGCGCACCCTTGAAGCTCAGGTCTACCGTTGCGTCGGCCATTCATCAACACCGAATCATTGACCAGGAATCCAGATCGTGAAGAAGTTTGCGTTTTTCCTCGTGATCGCGCTCGTCCTCGGCGTGGCCTTACCAAGTTTCGCTTCTGATAGCCCTCAACCCGTGCGAATGGGGTGTGGATTGATGACTTTTGACACAGTGCCAGGCTGGGGACTTCGGCCTGACGGAAAGTCCGCACTGGGACCGACTCACGGGGCCGTTGTGATCGACCAGGCCGGAAATATATACACGAGCGCCGAACGAGGTGTCTTCGTCTTTTCTCCCGACGGAAAAGTGATTCACTCGTACGAAGGTCCCGAGTTCACCAACATCCACGACATGGAGATCCGACAGGAGGATGACGGTGAGTTTATCTACGGTGCTCGCAATATGGACGCCGAAGGGATCAAATTCAATATCCGCAGTGGCGAGATCGTACTGAAGTTGAAGTTTCCTGAAGAGTCGGGACTTAACCTCCAAAAGTTCAATCCCACCGCGATCACGGTCGCTCCCAATGGTGACATCTTTTTGTCCAATGGCTATGCCAGCGACCATATATTCAAGTACGACAAGACCGGCAAATACCTGATGCACTTTGGCTCCAAGGGCAACGGTGTCAAGCAATTCAACACCGCGCACGGGATGACTTTGGACACGCGTTACGAACCTCCGCGGTTGCTGATTTGCGATCGCAACCACGAGCCCAAAGGGCGACTGCTGCATTACTCTCTGGATGGCGAATTCATTGACGAGGTCGTGACGGGATTGGGCATGCCAACGTCGGTGGCCATCCAAGGCGACTATGTTTCCGTACCCGACTTGCACGGACGACTCGTGATTTTAGACAAGAGCAATACGATTATTGCTGTGCTGGGGCACAACTCAGATCCTGAAAAACGCGCCAACTTCAATGTTCCTCAGGAGCAATGGGTGGAAGGCATTTTCAGCGGCACGCATGGCTCGTATTGGGACCAAGATGGTAACTTGTATATCCAGGACTGGAACGTTTCAGGTCGGATCATGAAGTTGGTACGCGTTAAGTAGCTGTTGGTCGTGAATCTGCTTGGATGACGCGAGTGCAATTCAATGAAGCAGAAGCTTTACGACGACAATTGGCCATGAGAATGAGCAGGAAGGCGATCAGGGCACTGGCGATTTCAAAAGATCGTACGTGCGCTCGAGCGATATCGGCGACGCCTTGAATGACCCGGTCCTGCAGATGCTGCTTTAAGGAGAGGGCGGAAACATGCGCCTCTCCGTTTTGCTCCAGAGTGTTCAGCAGTTCGTCGGCCATCGCCAATTCGGCTCGCACACAGCGGCGCATCGCCGTTTGCAGTAGGCGGCGGGGTAGGCGAAAATACTCCGTCTTTTCCGCCGGAGTCAACCGGGTTCCGCCTCGCAACGATTGCAGTACGTTGCGGGCATCCACCACGGCAATTCCTTTGTCGTGCAGCGGACATTTCGTCCACAACCAGTCGCAAGTGGTGTCGAGAAGTTCGACGGATTGCTCGGCAAACATTGTCAGAATTCGCTCGACCGCGGCGCCATACGCGCGATGTACGGCCCACAGCACACCAGCCGCTAGAAAACAGACGACTGTCAGCGTTTCCATTATGAATGCCGCGTTTGTTGAACTGGTGGCAGGCGGTGCCACTAACTGCCAGGTCAAGAGCGCCAGCGGAATGGAGATCGCCGTCGCCAATAACAAGGAAGTGGCTAGTCGTTGACAAAACGTTCCGACCGCTCTCCGGATCCAATCCGAAACAAATCGAAAATACAGCGGCAACATCGTGTCTTGATGATTCACAAGTGACGGTCTCCGCGAGATGTATGGGATCAGGCAGTAACGAAACATAGCACGTATCCCTTCCGGTTCACGCCAGGTGCCTCACTCAAGTCCCCATTGACGCCTGGGGAATGTGCCTCCAAGCCGAACGGGGGTGTCGGGCGTGAGGGCCTTTGGGGGACCGCGAAACTCCCGCCCTCAGAAGCATTGAATGACTTCTTTTTCGCCGTGCCGCGCCTACAATCGCCGGTCTGTGAGATTACGTGTTCAGGTAATCGTTCGCGGGCCGGTTCGGACGATAGTTGGTATTAGGTTCCGCCGATCTTTTATTTGGAGGGTATGACATGGCGGGCGCGATGGATCTTTTGGGAGACTTACTGCAAAGCGGCCTGCGAGCTCCCAATGTCGGGCGGCTTGAGCATTCACTAGGAGACAAGGGAATTGCGAGCAAAGGCGGGATTCTGGAGGACCTGTTGGGCAGCTTGAGTGGAACGCTGGAGTCGGCGCATTCCTCGAGCGCGGCCACTTCGTCAGGCGGCGGGCTCCTCGATCAATTGAAGCAAATGGCCACTTCGGCTCTGAAGGACCCAAAACTGCAAAAGGCGGGGGGACTGGGTGCGATTGCCGGCGCGCTGCTCGGCGGCGGCGGTGATTCCATTAAAGGGGCCTTTGGGGGCGGATCGATGGCGCTGCTGGGGATGTTGGCGTGCAGGCCTTCCGTGCGTCGGGGACTAAACCGTCGTTGGATTCGTCCACCAAACTCGCGGCTGGACTCCGGGCACCGGAAAGCGATGGTGAGCAGCGCGAAGTGGAATCACTGGCCGACCTAACCGTGAAAGCGATGATCAACGCAGCCAAGGCCGATGGTCAGATCGACGAAGACGAACTCAAACGAATTAGCGGCCAGTTTGGCAAACTTGATGCCCACGATCGCGGAGCTTTGATCGCCGAATTGCGGAAGCCGATGAATACGGATGAAATCATCAGGAGCGTATCCAGCCCGCAAGTCGCCGCTCAGATTTATGCTGCGTCGCTGTTGGCGACCGGCGACGATTCGTCCGCAGAAAGGACCTACATGGCCGATTTGGCCAGTAAGCTGGGTCTGAATAGTAACGTGACCCGAGCTCTGCACCACGCCGTGGGCCTGGGAGCCTGATCGACACCACCTCCGGTTCTCCATGCGCCCCGGAAGGGCGAGTGGCACGATCCCGAGGAGCGCGTGCCACCGTCCTCGTGCGGCCGGGCCAACTTAGGTTGCGCCCCCGGCTGCTGTCGGCTTTGACCCGTCCACATCTGGCCTTCGGCTTCCTTGTCTTCTCCCGGAACGCCATAGGAACTCATGCAAAGACGCCCGATTGGCTCGCACGGGCCGCTGGAAATGCTGTATTTTAGATACATGCTCCAACCAGCTTCGGATCCGATTCACGCGAGGGTTCCTGTCATGATCAATCTTCCGAGGTTTAACTCGATTCGACTCGCAACGTACGCGGCCACCTTGCTGATTTCGACATCCGCCTGGCTTGTTGTTAAGGGCGAAGAAGCCGTTGAGCTTTTTCCAGCGGAACTCGTGGAATTCCATCCCATCGAAGCGAACCCATTGTTCCAGGGGCGTGGGAAAGGATTTTGGGACGAACACATTCGCGAGCGAGGCTGGATTCTGCGCGATGGTGACAACTGGCGAATGTGGTATACCGGATTCGAAGGAGGTGGTGGGAACGACGGTCCTAACTTGAAGCTCGGATACGCGACGTCTTCCGACGGGCTGCACTGGGAACGATACCCGGACAACCCGTTGTACGACCAGTCGTGGGTCGAAGACATGACGGTCATTAAGCACAACGGTGCGTATTACATGTTTGCCGAGGGCAAGTATGACATCGCGCAATTGCTAACTTCGCCCGACGGCATCCATTGGACACGAGTTGGGCCTCTGGATATTCGGTTGACCAACGGGCAGCCGATATCCGAGGGACCGCGTGGGACGCCGACCGTATGGTTTGAAAACGACATTTGGTACTTGTTCTACGAACGTCGCGATCTAGGCATTTGGCTGACGACATCGCCAGATTTGCAGGTGTGGAAGAACGTCAGTGATCAGCCGGTGCTGGCGTTGGGTCCGGAAGACTACGACAGTCGGCAAATCGCCATGAATCAGATCGTCAAATACCGAAACCGCTATTACGCGTATTACCACGGCAGCGGACACCAACACCCGCAGCTGTGGAGTACGAATGTCGCCACCTCGACAGATTTGCTCCATTGGACCAAATACCCCGACAATCCTTTGTTGCCCGTCAGCGAAAACAAATCGAGCGGTATTTTGGTCCAAGATGGCCAGCGATTTCGACTGTATACGATGCATGACAAGGTTGAAGTGCATTTTCCTATTCAGGATGCCAAATGAAGTCGTTGGCGGCGTGTTTACGCCTGGGGGTTATCTTCGTTGGAGAATCTCGTGACCGCTGCCGGTGAAGGCGATTCAACCGATCGACTTTTGATCGCCGCGCGACAAGGCGACGCGAACGCCGTCCATCAGTTGCTTGACCGTCACCGTGGACGTCTGAAGGCGATGGTTGGCTTTCGGATGGATCCTCAATTGGCTCGCCGCGTCGATCCGTCCGATGTTGTCCAAGATGCACTGATCCTGGCTCACCAAGGACTGGCCGACTATCTAACTCATCCCCAAATCGCTTTTTATCCTTGGCTACGTCGTATCGCTTGGAATCGCTTGATCGATTTGCATCGGCGACACTTGCAATCGCAGCGGCGCAGTATTTATCGAGAAATCCCCCTGCAGAATTATTTGCCTGATCATTCCGCAGTCCACCTGGCCGACCAATTAGTTGCCTCGGGTACTGCGCCGCTAGGGCGACTGGCCAAAGAAGAATTGCGGCGGCGCGTCCAATTGGCGCTAGAGTTACTCTCGGAACGACACCGCGAAGTGCTTGTGTTGCGTTTTCTGGAACAGCTTTCTGTGCGCCAAGCGGCGCAAGTGCTTGACATTACTGAGGGGGCATTTAAGGCGAGACAGCTGTGCGCCCTCAGCCGTCTGCGAGATCTACTGGACAGCGAATCCGGTAGTTCGATTGATTGAACCGTTGCGGTTGTTTGTAGATCGCCGAGTTTGCTGAGACGCAGAGCGTGCAAAGAACATCACTTGAATTGGGAGCCAACCGATGAACGCGGCTCGTATTGGTGTCGGGTTTGCTTTTCTTCTTCTTAACGTGTCCATCGGCTGGACACAGTCTCTGGAACCGATTCGCGTCAGCGACGACGGAACTCATTTTGTCTTGGCTTCAACCGGCACGCGCTTCGTCGTATGGGGTGTCAATTACGATCACGACGAAGACGGTCGCCTACTGGACGAGTATTGGGTCGATCAGTGGCAGACGGTTGTTGACGATTTTCGCGAGATCAAGGAATTAGGCGCAAATTGTGTTCGTATCCATTTGCAGTTGGGGAAGTTCATGGATGCGCCGGATCAGCCCAACGCAACCGCACTACAACAGCTGGGAAGGCTTATCGCGTTGGCCGAGGCGACCGGACTTTATCTGGATATTACCGGGCTGGCATGTTACCACCAAAAAAACATTCCCGCGTGGTACGACGAACTGGAGGAATCCAAGCGATGGGCCGTTCAAGCCGCGTTTTGGAAAGCGGTCGCCCAAACATGTCAGTCAAGTCCGGCGGTCTTTTGTTATGATCTAATGAACGAACCGATATTGCCGGGGAAGGTTCCTGAGACGGAATGGCTGACCGGCGAGCTTGGTGGCAAGTTCTTCGTGCAGCGCATTGCGCTCGATGCTCAAGGTCGAGATCGCGCAGTCATCGCGGCGTCGTGGGTCAATCAACTTACGAAGGCCATTCGAGAGCATGATCAGGATCACTTGGTGACGGTGGGTGTCATCCCGTGGATATTCGTGTTCGGACAAGGAGAGCCTCTTTTCTATTCGGCGGAAGTGGGCCGTTCACTCGATTTCGTCGCGGTCCATTTCTATCCAGAACGGGGAAAAATCGATCAAGCGGTGGCTGCAGCTCCAGAAGTACGACGTGGGCAAACCGGTTGTTGTCGAAGAAATGTTTCCGCTCAAGGCGAGTATCGACGACATGGAAGAATTCGTGACGAAGTCTGCCACGCACGTAGACGGCTGGATCAGCTTTTATTGGGGTACCACATCCGAAGAGCTTCGTGCGAAGGCAATGAGCACTCTGTCGGACGCAATCGTTGCGAGTTGGTTGGACAAGTTTAAAGACCTGTCGAGTCGATTTAAGAGTTCGGGCCAATCCAAAACGACACCATGATCATGCGACCTGACTTCGCCGTCCGTTAGACGCTTTTTGAAGGCAATCTTTTCGGAAAACAAGTGGCCAATGGGTCGCCCGAGCCAATCCCCCGGAGGCGATACGGTCGGGCGCTGGGACTTCTGTTGTAATCGCAGAGTGCGCAGAGCCACCGAGGACGCGCAGAGATGTCCTGCAACCGGCCCTCCTCCCGGGCCATTCGGCTACCTTCTCCCAGCGGGAGAAGAATGGCGTGCGTGCGTCCCACGACCACTTCAACGGTCGCGGCTCGTTTGAGGCCAATTGTCACTTGACGGGCGACGAACCTGATAGAATGTAGGGGATTCCGAGCGAATTATGCGGGCACCGGTGACCGAATTGTGAAGACCGCCGACGCCCGGACGACGCGCGTCGTTGGGGACTTGCCGATGCAGATTTGGGTGGATGCCGATGCGTGTCCCGTTGAAATCAAGGAGCTGTTGTTTCGAGCAGCCAAGCGAACTCGCACGAAAGTCACGCTCGTTGCGAATCAATCGATGCGCATTCCTCGCTCCGAGTTTATCGAGATTCTGATCGTTCCTGATGGCATGAACGTCGCCGATCGGCGGATAGTGGAACTGTTGCAACCGGGCGACTTGGTCGTAACCGCCGATATACCGTTGGCAGCCGCGGTAGTCGCGGGCGGTGGCGAAGCCCTTGATCCACGCGGCGAAATGTACACACACGCCAATGTGGGCCAGCGGCTCGCCGTTCGTAACTTGCTGGATGAACTGCGCGGAAGTGGACAGATCCTGAGCGGTCCCGCAAATTTCAACGCAAAAGACCGGCAGGCATTCGCGAACCAGCTCGATCGTTGGCTGACAGCGGCAAAGCGCTAATCAACTTCGCCGTCGTTCTCATTTTTCCGCCGCCCCAGAGGCGGCCGCTATCACTGGCCCGTGCGTCGGCTGCCTCGCACGCAGTGACTCCCGACAGAAAGGACGTCGCGTGCGGCCCCCCTGCGCCCGGTTTTGCCATCTGAGCGCCGCGGATCATCGAAAAGTTGCCGTGTTACGGACTCGGCGTACTTCTTGTCTGCGTCCGCGACGGAGTTTGCGATGTCACGGTGGTGTCATTCGATGAGGTAGTGTCCGTGGGAGTGCCGTCGGTCGAGGTCGGCACATCGTTCGCTGGAACGTCAACCACTAGGGTGCCGATCAAAAAGTATCGACCGGACCCGATAACGGGGTCGCTACGGAGGGCGGCCCGACCGAACACCATATCTTGAAACATCAAACCCGACATCCATGCGAACCCAGTTTCGGCGGTTTGAGTTGACTGAGTCGGTTCTTCTGCAGCGGACGTTGCCGTGTCAGTTGTGTCTCCCTGTGGCTGACCTGAATCACCTGCCGGTGGCACATTGGTGTCTGTGCCTTGTGCGATGCCCTCCGCAATCGCGAACCAAATTGACCAATCCTCAAACGTAAAGGCAAGAAAAAAACCGGAATACATCGAGGTAGTTTGGCTCTCGGTCGGATCAATTTCAAAATCCATTTGCCCGCCGGATACAAACCCTAGGTCTAGTCCTTCTGGGGCGAAGGAAAGGAGTCCCGCTTGTCCGGAGGAAAAGAAGCGACGCAGCTGCACATCGTACGTGCTGACGTCAGTGACGGGATCAGTCGCCGCTTGCGCGGGCGGTGGCGCGTCCTGTGCCCAGGTCGAAGTCGAAAAAGTCAAGAATAAAACGCTGCACAATATCGCAAGCCGTGGGAAAGCGACGCGAACCATGGTAGCAGTCCTTTTCTAGGTACACGGATCCACTGACACAGCACATCTGCAAGCGAACACGTTGAGTTGATTTAGAGTAAGAACCGTCGCCAGCTGCGAATGTTTCGCAGGTACCAACGACGTCCAACCCTTACCCGCCGCCGACCCGCAAGCGAGTGGCCGTAGGCCAGCTGAGGGTGGTCGACCGATTCGCGCTGCGGTCAGCCCTCACCCAGGCCGGAGGAGGGTAGTGCGAGGATGCGTCCCAGCGGAACGTCACGTGGGTGGGCCGCAGCAGGACGTCATTCGATCCGCTTTCGCCAAGCGGGCAAATCCTTGTTCATCAGGCGATCGGCGTAGTTACCCAGCCAGGAGTAACCGTTGCGTCGCTCGTAGGATATTTCGGCAAGAGTCGACCTAGGAATTCCATCTCGGCTACAGTAGATGGGTTGGTTGGTCTCGATGTCATAGAAGCGGGCCCACAAGGGAGGTGCGTTCGGATCGGCAACGACGACCGTGTCGTATCCTTTGGGTACCGTGGCGTCTTTGACTCGCGTCAATCGGATGCCTTTCAACGCTGATCGTTCGAACCAGCAGCCGCTGCCTCGACGGCATGTACAACTGTTTCGTCGGGCTGATCAATCTGCATCAGGAATCGCACGATGCCGACCGATTCGCTTCCGCTGAGTGATGCCAGTTCATATGAGCGCGCACTTCGCGGCTCAAACGTGACTTCGTCGTGTTGCGCGCACCAGGCGGTAGGTTGATCATGGATGATGATCTGGCAATTCAGGATACAGCGGATGCCACGCGTGACCGCATCAGCACACTGATGGCGTACCGCTTGCGGAACAAACGCGAAGCTTTCCTCATCCCGAGCAACGTCGCGCAACAAGCTCATGACGCCGATCATGGCATTATCATTAAAGGTAATGTGTTTCGCATAACCTCTGGAATTTGGGTAGTATTGAGGCCAACCGCCGTTATCGTACTGCGCTTTCAGTAGATAATTGATGCCGGTCAGCATCGCTACTTTGAAACGTTCGTCGAGAGTTCGACGATACGCTTCGTGGAGCAGGCGGATTTCGGTGTGCGTCGCTCCGTTATCGATTGTTGAATCGACCTTTATCTTGTCGGCGATCAGACGCTGTCGTTGTATGTCGTCAATAACTTGTTTGCGATCGTAGTTTTTGGGCCAGCCACCGGTATTGCGCTGATAAAGCAGAACCGTTTCGGCAATTTGCACTACTGGTTCGGTCGGCGTCGCGGCTTGCGAAGGTATATCGGCCCGAAGTGTTCGCAGTTCCATCTTGGAGAACGACATAAGCAGTGCGACACCAACGATGCACAGAACACGTCTGGACAACATACAAGCCTCGTTTGTAATTCCCGTTGCGCCACGAACGCGACGGTCTCGTTCAAATCCGTGTCACGGAGTCTGAAGGTGTCGATCGGCGAACTCAAGATACTTAAGCCAGTCAAACATCTCGATCGAATGACCGCCTCGCGAATATGATAACCTACATGGGACTGGGTAATCGCCTGCCCGACAGGAGGTGAGGCCTCGTTTTCGAGTCCCGTTGTTCCGACCAGCCGGTAAACGTCGCTGGCGTAGTAGGCCGACAAGTATTCGCCGCGCGGATCCGCCCACGTATCGTCAACTCCGCTGTGTACATAAACCGGCCGTGGTGCGATGCAGGCCAACAACATATGTTGATCAACTGGCAAGTCGTCTTCGTTGTTAACGAACTTCCACGCGTTGCGACATAACCAGTAGGGAAACCGCGTCACCATTTTTTCAAGAGTCTCCCCCGACTTTCGCCGCCACAACGCGGCGCCAGCGCAACCGGATTTCGCGGAAATGGCGAGGGCGAATCGTTGGTCTTGAGCGGCGGTCCACAACGCGGCTTTTCCCATCTTCGAGTGACCCATGATTGCGACACGTTTTGCATCCAGATCCGCATCGGTTTCCACGTAATCCATCGCTCGTGACGCGCCCCATGCAACTGCCGAGAGCACGCCCCACTCAAACGCTTTCGGGAAACTTTGACCGTTGCGATAGAACAAGGAGTGGATACCGCTGAGAAACTCCACTTCATTGTGACCGACCAAGTCTGCGCTGATAGACGACAATAAACCCATATCCCCGTTGAAAAAAATCTCCAATCGGCCAGCCATTTCGAAATCTACCGGGGTGCTCTGGATCGGCATCGAAATCATGTCCGTGCGTGTCGTTAAAGCTGAGCTTCATGAAAGCTGGCACCGGCTTTTGGGTATGGTTTGGCACGAACACCAGCACGAGCATTTCGGCATTGCCTTTATCGTTTTCGAAGCGAATGCTCACTTCCCTACGAGTTCCCGCGCCGTTCAGGAACCTTGAGTCCGAACGGACCACTCGGTACGAGACCTGGATGGGCGATTCTGGCTGAGGCACGGTTCCATAGATCAGATTGCCGAACAGCGACATAATCTGCGGACGGCGAATACTGAACCATTCGTCCGCCGTCGTGATCGGTTTCCCTTCGGAAGATACGAGCAGTGGCGGCAAATCGTACGCGGGGATTTGCTCCTCGGAGTAGATGACGTCCTTGTCGTTTTCTTTTGGTTCGCGTGCCGAGCCGTGCGATAGGACGAGCAGCAGTACGATGCATACCGACAGCAATGGGCACGTTATTCTAGAACGCATTTCAAAACTTGACCTTGGGAGGGCGAAGCTACTGCTGAGCCATGTTTTTCAGCCGAATTGTGTACAGGCGACTCGGCAGGAGCCTCGCCCTCTCTGTTTTGAAACCAGCTCTAGGTTTTTTGAAGATCGGAGACAGAAGTACGACCTGCGCGCTGGAGTCTGTTCATGGGAGCAATGCGAGTTGTCTTGCTGAGAAATGTTAAGGCGCCGATCGTCCGAACATGGTCGGCGGATCGGTTGCGGCGAGTCCCTTCACGTTGTACGGACTCGCGATTGGTTTAATAGAACACGCGTATCTCGCTTTAGGAAGTCACCGTATGCGATCGCTTGCGGCGCATGACGGCAAATAGCCCCGTCAACAGCAGCCAGCAGGCGCTCGGCTCGGGAACCGCGTTGAAGTAATTCGCGCCCCCGCCCGCGATGTTGGTGATGTGCAGGGCGATGTCGTCCGCAGTCAACGCGGAATTGTAAACAGCCACTTCATCCAAAACGCCATTGAACGGTTCGCTGCTTGCTACGGCGCCAATGAAGGCATCGGCGCCACCACCCGTCACCAACGGTGCGCCGGCATCGTATTGAAACGAACCGATTAATTCGCCATCCAAGTAGACGGCTTTGGTTCCCGACGTGGCATCATAAGTCCCCACGATGTGGTGAGGTTGGCCATCGGCGACATCGTCTAACGCTGGGCGACCGTCCTGCCCATCGAATGCGATATCAAGTTCGTCATACGCACCGTTGATGTTCAGGCCCAACGAAATCCCGGCGACACCGCTGGTGCCGACTGTCTGACCTGAATTGATGAAATCTCCTGGCTGGAAAGACAACAGAATACGATCGCCGCCGTCTTCCTTTCGGAATAATTCTGCCAGCGTCGTGCCATCCCAGCTGGTAGCAAACATCGCTTCGACCGCGATGCCATCGGTAAAACTAAATCCGTCGCTTCCCACATCGACACCGTCGCCAGCCACACCATTAAACTTGCCAGCGCCCACGCCAACGAGTCCTGGCACGCGTTCGGTTGTTCCCAGAAATCGCCCATCGCGGTTGGCGACACGGTCGTAAGCAAAGTCCAACGTGCGGCCATCGACGGCGCCGCTTGCTTCGTTGAAATCCCAGAACGAAACCAGATTCGCAGGAAGTCCGGACAGATTGCCGGGATCATCGTGAGGAGTCGGTGGAGTTCCTGTAGCTGCGCCTATGCCACCGATTTGAAAATTGTCAGTCCACGTGCGATCGCCCCCGCTGCCGCCTGCACCCACGAAGGCGTTGGAGAAGCCTTGATAAATGCCACCGGCAAATGTTGTCAGATCAATTGTGGCAAGCGTATTCTGATTGACAAACAATTCCACTTCTTGGTCGCTGCGATCGTAGCGTACAGCGTAGTTATTCCATTCACCGGACCCCGCGATGCCCGTGTTAAACGATTCGAATCCCGGCTGGCCTTGGATCGGCGTATCAACTGAGCCATTGAACAGCGAGGCGTTACCTGACCCGTCTCCGCGAAAGAACACCGAGAGCGAGTTGGGAGCGAAAATGCCGACCGAAGCACCCGAGCTAATATCAACTCGGTCAGGATTCTGTACGGCGTCGACCTGTACCCAGTATTCGTCTCGCAGATAATACTGCACACCGTAGTCGACGGCACCACCGGTTTGCGTGAATCCTGTATCACTTCCAGCTCCGCTGGCATTCGCAACTGACCCACCACCGGGATATGCGTTTGCTCCCGCCACAAAACCGGGAGCCATCGTCCCGTTGATGTCGCCATCGGCTGCGAAGCTAAAGCTGGCTGACAGAAACGACGCCGACGGATTGCCATAGGTGTTTTCGATGACGTATGCCGGCGCCGGTTGAATCGCGGGGACATAGGGACGGTCAGGACGCCCGCCTGCGTCCGTGCCGGTAAAGGTGTCGCTAAAGTCCAATGTGTCGTAGCCCAGGCCCGACCCGCCGACAGGAATGCCTTGGGCAAGTGACTGGCCGGTCCAGGACGCAAGGCAGATTGCCATGGCTCCCAGAGTGAAAACAAGTTTGCGCATCAGAGTTTCCTTGCAAAGTCGAAAATCAAAGTAGGAAGGTCAAGGCAATCGTTGCGACATCAAAATCCATCGTAAGTTGCTACCTCGCTGCACCGACGGATAGCGGGTAAACTAATCGCGTCGCCTTGTCTAGGCGGCGCCGCGTCGTCGGCGGTGCAACGCTACCATTAGGCCACCCAGCCACAAGCAGGCGGCTGCGTTCGGTTCGGGAACGGCCGATACCGCAGCGCGCGGTCCCTGCTCGTATCCACCGTTTGATAGTGCCGCGACCAGGTCCGAGGAATTACTGCGTCCATCGCCGTTAAAATCGCCCGTGGACCAAACTGCGTCAGCTTCCGTTTCGTAGTTTCCGGCCGAGAGGACGAGGACAAGGTCAGACGAATTAAACTCGCCATTGACATCGGCATCGCCGACCCACGATTTGGCATATGCGTCCCCGGTGATCCAGAGCTCGACGTCGGCCTGATCGACAACGGCGTCACCATTCAGGTCGAATTGCGAGTCACTGCTGTTGGTCGCCGAAGCGTTCGTTAACAGATCGATGTCGGCGGTTGTCAGCACTCCGTCGCCATCGAAATCTCCGGGAACGCTGCCGATGCCAAAGTAGTTCAGGCCGTCCAGCACGTTTCCGTAGTGCGTTTGGATTTCTGCGGCATCCAAAGCGCGATTCCAGAACGCGAACTCGTCAATCACTCCCGTCCAGTTTTCTCCGCCATTGACCGAACCAATATATGCGACCGCTCCACCACCACTCGTCACGTCTCCTCCTAGATCAACACTCCATCGCAGCACGCCATCAATCCAGATTTGTTTTGCGCCCGAGTCGGCATCATAAGTAGCCGTTACCTGGTGGGTTTGGCCATCGCGAAGCACAACATCGTTGGGCCCCAGTGCTCCTGCCGGTGCTTCCAGCCAAATCGTTCCACTTTCTGCATTGCCACCATCCATGTCTGCCAAGTCGACATCCAGGGGCATATCGAGTTCACCATAGCCTCCACCGACGTTCAATCCAAACGACAGGACGGGGCCCTCGTCCACCGGCAACTCGGCGCCTCCGTTATTCGGGTCGTTTTGAAACGACAGCAGAATACGACTGCCGCCGTCTTCCTTGCGAAAGATTTCGTCATAGTCAAACGAATCGCCGGACCATTCGGGTTGGATGCAGCGCCTCGACGGTGATTCCGTCGACCACGGAAAAGCTGTTGTCGACGCCTGATCCCAACGCGACCTGCGTGCCACCGGAGTTATCAAACCGAGCAGCACCCGCGCCGATTAAACCGGGTACTCGTGTTGCGTTTCCTTGAAAACTACCGTTGTTTTCGCCCTGCCGATCGTAGGCGAAATCCAGGGTGCCACCGTCGCCAGGTGCGCCCGCCTCATCAAAATCGATGTACGTCACTAGGCCCTGGGGCAGACCCGCGATATTCCCCGGATCCTCAAAGGGTTTGGCGGGCTCGGGCAGTGGCGAGGCTGCGCCTTGGCCGAGCGCATAGTGGTTGGCGATGTTAGATTCGTCCAAGGGGTAATTGTAAATGGCGACCTCGTCAATCCAAGCTCGAGGACTTGGCTCGCGACCATCCTGTCCCACATAGATCGGATTAAATTCAAAAGCGGGCGTTCCGTCGTTGGGCACGAGGCCGGCCGAAACGACTGTGTCTGCCAACTCTCCATCCAGATAGAGGTTGAAATCACCCGAATCCGCATCCCACGTGGAGACAACGTGTACGACTTCGCCCTGTTCCAGCAACCGCGTGCTATCGATACTTGCATAGCCGTTTTCGTTCGTCTGAAGATGCGGTCGAATGAATCCCCCGGCTCCCGTGTAGACCATCAGATCAAAATCCAATCCTCCGGTGCCGTCACCAACCAGGTTCGCAAAGCCGCTGCTCACGCGTTCGGCCGCTGTCCAAAACTCGACTGTGAAACCGGTTCCACCAAATCCGGCGACATCGCTAAACTTGTCGAATTCTTCTGTGACCATCGAACTGCCCGGCGCCACGAAAATCGATCCATCCGTCTCGCCGGTTACAAGCGAAGGTTGTCCCAACATGGCATCGGCGGAGTAACTGCCGTTCCCAATGTCCGCCTGGCCAAGCAGGCCACTATTGACGGCGACTTGCGACGCGTCTTGTTCCGAGAAAGTCCAATAGGCAACGGGATCCAGCGCCAGGACTGCGTCGCGATATTCACCTGCCATCGCCACTGCAGCAAGTGCCGACCAACAGCCGAGTACGCAGATTGATCGCAATTTCAATGGACAAGTATTCATGTGTGGAAGGCTCCCAAAAAAGTTTTCGCTTATCCAAGTCCTGATTCCGTCCGCGACTTAGTCACTGTAAGGATTTCCGATTCGGTATCCGAGTCGGCAAGTATGCTGTCGAACGATTGCTGTAGATTATCGCGCCCGCCAGCCTCTCGCGAGTCTATTAGGTCACGATTCGGCCCCAAACCGGAATCGAGCATGTTCAGTTCGGCGAACAGCGGATCCACTTCCTTTGCTAACAGGGGCGTTCCGCGAGTCTTCATTTGAAGGTCCGGTAACATTGCTGATGGACCACATGGGGCGGATGGAATTGCCTTTCAGCACGCCACTTGCCGGTTGCTTTACCAGGTCCGCCCCGGCAACTCGCCGCACAATATCCGCGAAACGACGTGGATTCGAGTGCGCAGCGCCACGAATTGTCGTCGCGGGTACTACGGGCCGCCTGAGCTGGTCTGTGGTCGAAATGGCATTGGCCGCATACTGTCCGGTCTGTAGGGCAACGACGAGGTCGGACGTGTCGAAGTCGCCGTCACAGTTCCAATCGCCGCTGCTCCACGACGAATTTCCGGCGACGGCATCCTCGTATTCGCCCTGCTGAAAAACCAAAACCAAATCGCGCGTATTAAATTGTCCATCGACGTTGGCATCACCAAATGTGGAGCTAGCCAGCGTCAGGAGAAGTTGCAGATCGTCCAGCGTGACGGACCCGTCGCCTGTCAGATCGAACGGCAGCTCGGTTCCGCCAACAGCATGGCACGTGCGATTGACCGACGTTTCGCTGATGGCCTGCTCGCTGGTTCCCGTTCCGGCGGTCCCCGGCGACCCTCCTAGCTCAAGACTGTCGCGCCAGCGAAACCAGCTATTCAATTGAGTTGCTGGCGTCGCAGTCGGCGCCGTGAGTTCCAGTGTTGCCCCTGCGCCGTCCGCCTGAGTGGGCCAGGGATCGGCATCGCCGTAGGCAAAATCGAAGACAACGTTACCCAATGCGTCCCATAGCGTAAGCGATTCCCCACTGTTGCTTAGCCGGTCGCCCGCGAACTCGCCAACAATCGGAACTTCGGGTCCGTAACGCAAGGCAAATGCGTCGGCATCACTGACGATGACGGCGCGTTGGCCGGTGCCATTTCGAACTGGGGAAACACAAAGTCAATGCCGTTTACAAATCGTGCATTCTGGAGCTGAACGGACGTATCTCCTACATTTAGCAATTCGATGAACTCGAAATCCTCGGCATCCAGATTGGAGTTCGCAGCCTGTTCGGTCGCCGTCAGCGGGTACGGATGATAATTCAGCTCGCTCACCAAAAGATTGCCGACGACGTCGTTCGACGCGGTGCTGGTAACCGTCACACTGTCGCTGGAAATCTCATTCCCGCGGAAATCGATCGCCGTCAACACGATGTCCTGGGTACCGGTGGCCACGGGAACTCGAGCTTCCCACGTGGTGGAACTCGTCCATGTGACGTCAAGAGGCAGTTCGCTGCCGGGCTGGCCGGATAGAATCTCGCGGACGTTGATCCAACCTTGACCCGTTAGCGTCACCCAGGACTGATCGGTGGTGAGCTGATCATCTACGATGTTGAATTCAGTGGCTTCTGGCAAGCGGCCAAGGAGCGCCGTCGCGCGTTGATCGATCCAGCTAACAATACTCGGCAGGCTCTGGCCACCCAACAGTTGATCGTAGTAGCTGGCCCAGGATGTCATATATTCGGTATTAAACGATGTACTGATAATATCGTGAATGTGTCCCAGAAAGTGGTGCTCGTTGTCAGGTGAGCGTAGCAAGCGAGTGAGATCCGAATTGCGCGAAAACGCTGCCGTCGGTGACGTGATAAAGGCGAAGTCCATATCGAAGGGAAACAACAGCATCTTGCCATCGGACGGACGCTGGTAAAACATCGCGTTGTGCTGCGCACCGGCATTGTAATTGTCGTCGGCGCCGGATAACGACATTGCCGCAAAAGCCCGCAGCCACTGATCGACGTCAATGACGTCTGGGGCGGCATCCAGAAATGAGGACGTCGACAAGCCGAAGGTTTGGGCCAATCGGATCATGCCGCTGTAGTCGTCTCGGTCCATGTTGTTCTTGATCAGAAAATAGTGTCGATAAAACTCCGGGTTATCGCCAAAATCTCGTCCCACGGGAATTCCGAAAACGGACGGGCCTTCCTGGGCGGCTTTCTCCGATTCGACGCCGCCGCTGGTCAACATCGTGTAGATTAATTCGTATTCGAACCGCGTACCCTCTGAGCCGTTCTCGAACTGTTCGTCAAGGTACACACTGGAATAACGTGCGATTTGGAGCATCGCGGTACTCGCACCAAGCGTTGGCCCGTCGACGTAGGCCAAATCGTTGTACATGCTAGGTACGCCGCCCGCGCGATTGATGAATTGGTGGATCAGAATCTCGTCTTGGCCGAATGTGCGTCCGAATCGCCATCCGCCTGATCGGTCGACTCCTACGGTTTCGTGCACACCTCGAAACAATTCCTCCGGTCGAAAATGCAATGAGTAACCACGTCGATTGCGGTCGGCACGGCCATGTTCACTTCCTTTCAATCGCACACCGACGTCGTAGTACGCCGTGCCGTCGATTACTACTGTTGCCCCGAGTAGGTCATTGCTCATAAGGTTCGTCGAGCGACCGAGCTCACTCTCGGTACTCTCGGTGACAATGATTTCAACCGTCTGCAGACCCGTCTCTGAGTTCAGCGCATTGCCAACGCGGAACAGTGCGCCTGATGTGGGACCTTGAGGTGGATAAGCGGCTTGATGGCCTTGGGTGTCGACAGCCGTGACGTAAAACTGGACCACAGCGTCCATACGCTGTCGTGGAATCATGCCAACCCAGTCACCTTGCGGAGAAAGAGACATGGGGACCGACTGCGGCGCCGCTTCATCAACTGCGTACCAGAGCGTCGCCGTCTGGACTCCATCGGGATCGAGCGCGAGCTCGGACGACCACGTCTTCTCCGCTGGTGGGAGACACCGGCGAGTGAGAAAAGTGATCGATTGTGGGCCCCAGGTTGTCGAACCCGTGCGAATTGGGTTGACCAGGGGTTCCGCTGAGCAACGGTTGGGCCAAAATCGTCGTTTGTGGCAGGATGTCGAAGAATAACCGTGTATTGAGCTGAGGTGAACCTGATAGCCATTTTGCGCGAAACTGGATTTCGTATTCGGTACCCAGGTCAATGGCCACAATGGAGTTGTCGAATTTGAGTGTTGTTTCTACGTGGTTTTGCAGGTGTTCTTCGGGACCATTGGCGACAAGCCTCAAAACAGCGTTTGCGGCGTTGTCCGGGTCGGGAACCACAGTGCCATGATGATTGCCGACGTCTCGCCACGTATCGAGCGATGACGTAAAATCTGAATTCTGTATCAAGTTGTGCGCCGCACCGTCTGGGTCTTCGATCACTCGAATGTCGTCAATCAGCAATTCACCGGCGTCCAACAGGCCAAAACTGAACTCGTTGTATGTCCGAGGAAAATTGGCGCCACGAGGCATTTCGGCAATTCCTCGATAGCTGTACGTCTGCCACTCAGACCGTCCTGTTTCGTCACTGGCGGTCCATGCCGACGCATCGTTGTTGTCACTCCAGGGATCTCGCAGTTCTAAACTGCTGCCGCCACCATCAGCCGACGATGGCCAGTAGCCGCCGTCGTAGTAGCGAACGACATCGGCCGGGTTTTGAGCCGCGTCGATCAGTAAAATCGTGTCGCTCTGATTGCTGAGCTCCCCAGAGAAGTTCCCCAGCGCACGGTTGCCAATCTCAGGTCGTTGTTCGACCAGTGATGAAACGTCATTGGCTACCACCAGGTATTCACCAGGGCCCAGATTGGTGCCAGCCGGAAAGACAAACTGCACGGCGTCGCGAAATTCCCAATTCGATAGATCGACCGCCTGGCTGCCGCGGTTGTAGAGCTCAATCCATTCCTCTCGCGACTCAGCGTACGGCACACCATTGTGGTTGGTGTACTGCGGTCGTGCGTGGTACATGATTTCACTAATAACGATGTCCTGTTGGAAATCGAACCGATTCGGTGCGCCGAAGGTAGGATCCGCCGGATACAACCATTGGCCGTCAGCCGTACGTCCTTGCAACCGGCCAGAAACTCTGCGAGCATCCGCCAACTGCGACTGATTCGGTGTGAACAAATACAGACGATCGTTTTCCTGAGGTTGCAATCCCATCGTTGCGGCTGACAAGGCCAGATGCTGACCTGTGCCCAAGACCGTCGAAGGCAACGTGTACGACTGCGACACCGTTCCTTGTAGCTGCAGCACAAAGCCGGCAAGATCGATGGCGTTATCACTCAGATTGCGCAGTTCCACTTGATACTCAGCGGCGTTTGCTTCTGAGAGTTCGTTGATGACGACCTTCGGGGTTTCGGTTGGCGGCCGAACGACGCCGCCGATATCAAGCGACACATTTAGTAGCAGATTGTCGTCGTTGGCGGAAGCATTTAAGGCATGAATCGCCAACAGATTTGTTCCCGCCCTCAGTTGGTTGGCGAAGGAGCTCACATCGATGACTTCCGTGGTCAGAGATGCGCTGACCGATCGCTGCGACGTGGCGGCTGAGGAATACGTCGCCGGACTATCGATGTTTCGCCGCGCAATTTCTGTCCCATTCAAATACGCGACAAAACCGTCGTTGTATTGGGCTTGCAGCGTAAACTGGTCGACCGCCAGATCGTCCGAATACTCAAACGGAACGCGTACATACGCGGACGAGGAAACACCGTATGAAGCCGCTTCGATGTCATGCAGAATCAGTGTGTCAAAAGAAACCTGACCAACTCCATGATGTACGGCCACGCGATCTGAGGGCAGCGCGTAGTTGTAGATCGCAACTTCGTCGATCAAGCCGGACGCAATCGATGAATTCCGACGATCCAGGCCGACGAACACGGGATTGTTCGTGTTCCGTGCTGTACCCGAAGTTGGTACGACGCCGGAAACGACCGATACGGCATCGCGGACACCATTCAAATACAATTGCATGTCACCCGTTGGCTGATCCCAGCTTGCCACCACGTGCACGGCTTCACCGACGTCCAATTGACGCGACGAGTCAATAGCATTGATGCCAAAATCGGCCGCATTGGTAGTACGTACGTAGAACCGAATGTGACCGTCTTGGGTCAAGTACACCATCGTTCCGGCGTCCAACGCCGACTCGCCGTCACTCACTAAGCTTGCCAAGCCATTGGGCAAGGATTGTAGTGTGAACCAGAATTCCAGAGTTCGTCCAGTGGGCGTGATGTTGTTGACCGTGACCGATTTTTCGAAACCAGCGGATTCCACGGTTGGCGCAGTGGCTGTGGTGGGAAGCTGTAGTGAGCTATCGGTCGGCTCACCCACGAGGGACGCTTGCTGGTCCCCGGCATCTAACCCATAGTTCGCCTGGACTGCTTCCCCCAATACGCCAGAATTCTGCACCGCGGTAGCGGCGGGCGAATCCTGAAATCGCCAGTACAACATGGGAGAGTCCGCTTGAACTTCGTCGGCGTATGAGGGGGCTTCGGTTTCACGATTGAATCCCACACTTGCCGAGACATCGAGCCACGTCTCGCCTCGACTGCCAGGCACGTAGTCAACCGACTGCCACGCGTCGTCGACCAGGCTGGTCGTCGGCACGAACAGGCTGGCTGGCGTGTTGCCATCGACAACCATGCGACGTATGCGAGGCAACTCGTTGGCAGCTACAAAATTTGAGCGTCCGGGCGTCCCTCCGAGTTGCTCGCTGCGGGTCCAGTTTTCAGGTAGCTGGCTGTCGCCAGAGCGATCCACTTTGGACAGTGTGACACCGCTGCCGTCTGGTCCGACCGGCCACGGCGCATCATCGCCGTAGGAAATAACATCCATGCGGCGATCGCTGTTGTTCCGCAACTCGATCGTTTCGCCGTCATTGGCCAGTCTGCCGTTGAATGGGCCGTAGACTTGCTGCAATCCGGTGGCGGCGGAAAACGTGACGGGGTCGCTCGCCACAACCAGGTAACCACCGGCAGGGATGACCGAGCCGTTGGGAAATTCGTATTCAATTCCGTTGGCGAGTGACCAATCCGAAAGGTCGATATCGACCGACATTTGATTGTGCAGTTCGACCCATTCGGTGTCCGCTTCTCCAGCATCATGATACATCAACTCGCTGAACACCACGGTGCTGTCCAGCATCAAGCGGGGTTCCAAGACCTGGACATATGCTGGTCGCTGCCGGCGTGCGCGATCGGCAAGCTTGCGTTGGGTTCGACGACGGTGCCAGAAAGCCATACTCGACCGCTCTTAACCGCTAAGAAGGACAGATGTGCCGCCTGCGGATAACGACCGTGGCTAGTTGCACTTCCAATTAACGAGGTGTTCCCGATACCGCCTCGAGGATATCCATAACCTGCAGGGGACACAAACTTTGTCTTGGATTTTGTCGACCTGGACGACTTTCCAGACGAGGGGGTAGCCTCGTCGCTGTGTGTCGTGGATTTCTATTTTCAGCCGTCGCAAAGCCGCATACGTCCTTAATCTTCACCTTCCCGTTCGTCCAGCAGGACGGTATCCGCGGCAATGGTGTTGTCTTCAAGCACCACCTGGTTCACATGCTTCCCGAGGCGAATTCCGATTGTTTGTTGTCCGCCGCCGGTGTCTTCAATGGTGTTGCCGCGAATGATCGTCCCATCGGTTGCTCCTTCTACCCGCAGGCCGACGCCGTGATTGTCGCGGACCGTATTGTGTTCGAAAGTGATGCGATGTGCTGCCATCGGCTGCGACTCTGCGTCCCAATATACACCACCCTGTGCATTGCCGATCATCGTATTATTGCGTACGAAGTTGTCGCTATCCTTATGGCCAATCGACATACCATAGCCGCCGTTTCCCTCCAGCCAATTGCCTTCCGCCACGCCTCCGCGAACGCGCCAACAGAAAAAGAAGCCGTCGTCGCCGTTGTTGATGGCACGGCAGTTCACCACGACCGGCCGCTGAGAACCGCTGCCAGGATGCAGCCCGAATCCCGCATCGCTCGACGTGGCAGTTTTCTACTCGGACGTCGTTCGACTGCTGAAAGCTTATTCCATCGCCGTTGTAATTGCGCACGACGCAATTCGCGATCATACTGTTGTCTCCACGATACAGGAAAATTCCCGCGGTGCGGCAACCATCGACCTTGGTTGGGTTTTCTCCGCGATTCCCATCAATCGTCAAGTTCTCAACTCGGGCGCCCTCAAGATCGTACCCGCTGATCACCGGGAAAATGGTGGCAGCGAATCCTCCATCAGCCATCAGGATGTCGGCATTCATCGTGCGATTCAACGTGAAGTAGTTATCACGGCGATTCAAAATCGTCGCACAGACTCCATGGAAATTCCGTTGAGACCTGGACGCGACATAAACGCCACGGCCGATGTCAAGACCCGTGGTGTTCGCCACGGTTATGGCTGCCTCGCCAAAATCGCCGTCCGCGGATAGATCCGTACGGTACTCGCGATCTTTTTTCAGAACCGTTTGATCGCCTGCGCCACGTACGACTACTCGATTCCGCAAGTGGAGCGAGTCGCGCATGAGGTATTCTCCCGGCCCAATCAACACCTCACCACCTCCCAAATTCGCGACGTAGTCCACGGCGGCCTGCAACGCGCGGTTGTCGCACCCCACAATGTCGGCATCACGGCACCCGACCGAGACGGAGACCGCCGGGCGAGCATGGAGATCATTCTCGGGAAATCTGCGGTCTGCTTCGCCGCCATTGCCGTATTGTGCCGCAAGGATTACCGGCAAGACGAAAGCGGCGCGAGTTGGAAAAGTCATTGTCTGGTTTTCCTTGAGGGGCTTTTGTGTCGTCGTCGAGCGAAGTACGCAACTTAACCTATGATGTCGTGCACGACCTGACCGTGGACGTCGGTCAGACGATAGTCGCGTCCGGCGTAGCGGAAAGTGAGGCGTTCGTGATTGAGTCCCAGCAGATGCAGGATAGTGGCATGAAAGTCGTGTACGTGCAGACGATTCTCGGCCACGGCGATGCCGAATTCGTCGGACACACCGTAGACTGCCCCGCTCTTTACGCCTCCGCCCGCCATCCAAGACGAGAAGACCTGGTGATGGTGTTCGCGTCCCGCATGATCTGCCTTCTCGTGATATGGCGTTCGGCCGAATTCCGTCGTCCAGACGACCAACGTATCGTTCAACATGCCTCGCTGTTTCAGGTCGCGAATCAACGCGGCGATGGGACGATCGACATTCATGGCCAGCGGAGCGTGTGTCGCCATATCGCCATGAGCATCCCAATTGTTGGATGAACCAACGTCGATCAATTCGATAAACCGGACACCACGTTCGGCCAGCCGTCTGGCGACTAGGCACTGCCATCCAAAGCCGGTTTTCTGTCCGGGCTGCAGTCCATACGCTTGTATTGTCGCCGGGGTTTCGCTGGACAGATCGAGCGCGGCGGGAACTTCACGCTGCATCCCAAATGCGGTTTCGAAGGAGCGAATACGCGCTTCCAAGGCCATCTCCTCGGGACGTGAGGCAGCGTGGCGGCGGTTGACCTTGTCCAGCAGGGCCAGTTCGAGCTCCTGTAGTTTTGACGAGGCGACACGGGGTTCGATATTGGGAACAGGTGTGTCGCCCGGGATGAATTGCGTTCCTTGATGACAGCCGGGCAGGAAATCACTGCCCCATGTCTGTGCGCCGGCGTAAGGAGCGTGTGGTGCGATCACAACGAAGGATGGGAGATTGCGATTAACGGTTCCGAGCCCGTAGCTGATCCACGCACCGATACTTGGCCGAGCGAACGTCCACGAGCCGCAGTGCATACCAAGCGTGCTTTCGTAATGGTTCGTGTGATCCGTGGCCATCGATCGGATCACGCACAAGTCATCTACGACACTGCGAACATGAGGGAATAAATCACTTACCTGTATGCCACTGTTACCTCCCGGCTGAAATTCCCAATTGGGCCGCTTGAGATAACGGGTGAACTGACCGATTTTTCCCTGCCAGTTATCCACGGTGATCTGCTGCCCATGTCGGGCGAAGAGCTGAGGTTTGGGGTCAAACGAGTCAACGTGCGAGACACCGCCTGTCATGTAGATGAAGATAACCCGCTTTGCCTTAGGTGCGAAATCGGGTTCCTTGGCAGCCAGTGGATCGGCTGATCCCGCGATATTGGCCGCTGGCATCTCTTCGGACAACATTGCCGATAGTGCGATCGAACCAAAGCCACCCGCGGCCCGTTTCAAGAATTCACGACGTCCAGCGTGGTGTTTCATTTGATTGCTCAGTCCACAAAAAGGAATTCATTACGAGTCAGGAGAGTACGGGCTAGCGCCTCTCTTGCAATTCGATCGCGATCCGCCGCTAAAAGATGCATGTCGATCGCGGCCTCGCGATACGCTGTCAGGAAGCTTCGTACTTCGTCGCATTCATCTGTGGTCGCTGGCCGGCCAAAGGCGATTTGATACGCACGTTCGATGAATTGCGAGTCATCTTCTGTCAAAGCGAACACGCGGTTGGCGAACGCGGCCGCCTGTTCGTAGACGAATGGATTGTTCATGAGAAACAAGGCTTGAGTCGGTACGGTTGTAAGTTCGCGTCGAGACGTGCTTGCGCTCGTATCGGCTCCGTCAAACAGACCAAGGAACGGATGCCTTCTCAAGCGTTGTTGCATCAGGTAGACACTACGGCGATTTGTCGGATAGACTCCATAGAAGGGATTGTGCTGGGTAAATCCCCAAGTCTCGACGGCCGGAAAATCGTGTTCGCCTCCCATCGAGCGATCGAGATTGCCGCTAACAAACAGCATGGCGTCGCGAATCTCTTCCGCACTTAAACGACGACGATTGAACCGCCACAGTAATCTTGCATCAGGATCTCGTACTACGGCTGTCGCGTTGTAGTCACTTGCCCGCTGATACGCGGCCGTGTTCATGATCAAGCGATGCATGGATTTGACAGAATAGTCCGACGCCCTAAAGCGACTTGCCAGCCAATCGAGTAGCTCGGGATGCGACGGACGTTCACCCCTCATGCCAAAGTCGTTGCTTGTACTGACCAGTCCTCGGCCAAAATGCTGCTGCCAAATTCGGTTCACCATCACTCGTGCCAGCAGCGGATTCTCTTCGCGAGTAAGCCAATCGGCTAGTTGCAGTCGACCGCTACCGGCGTCGGGCGGGAGGGCGTCGCCGCCGAGAATCTCGAGGTTCCGTCGCGGTACTTCATCCCCAAATCGATTCCTCTCGCCACGCAACTGAATACGACTGTCATGCGGTGCGTCTTGCTCGACCGCTCCGTAGACCACCTCATACGGACCCTTCTTCACCAGCAGGTCTCGTTCTGCAACGAGTCGCTCGAGCTCGTGCTTGGCGAACGCGATTGCGTCCTGAACCTTGGTAAGTTCGAACGGCGTGACGGTCGGGTCGCTCGACGTCTTCTCCGGTCCCGTCGATTCGTGTTCCGCTGCGTCGAGACGCTGGGACTCTGCGTCTATTTCGCTTTCGCGTCGCGTGATTTGCGTATTCAGAGCCGTAAAGCGAGCATCAAAGTCGGCCTTCCTACGATTCGCCAATCGCGTGGGCACGTCGGGAAACAGGTCATAGGGCCGCTTCTTTTCTTCCGAACCGGGAAAGGAATATCGCGTGCTCTCGAAAATCCCATACCACGCGTAGTAGTCCTCTGCGTTAACCGGATCATACTTGTGATCGTGACAGCGGGCGAAGCCAAGCGTGAGTCCCAACATGGACTGGCCGATCACATCGATCGTGTCCTGTATGGTCAAATGATGATAGTTCTCGACATCAAAGCCAAAACGTCGCGAGATGGCGATGAATCCGGTGGCTGTCCGCATGCTTGCGTATCTTGCGAGCAGCGGTTGGCTGAGCTCGTCATCGCGGGGCTCCTGCTGCGCCGCGGCAACAAGCTGATCTGCCAAGATATCTCCGGCTATCTGTTGACGCACGAACTGGTCGTAAGGCATATCGGCGTTGAACGCATCGATGACCCAGTTCCGATACTTGTACGCCAGTGGGGTCGGATAGTCGGCGGTTTCTCCTGCCGTGTCGGCATAGCGCACGACATCCAACCAATGACGTCCCCAACGTTCACCGTATGCCCGCGACGCCAATAATCGATCAATCACTCTGACCCAGGCATCCGCCGAACAATCTTCAAGAAATGCTTGTACCTCGTTTGGCGTCGGAGGCAAACCCGTCAGATCGAAGGTTGCCCGACGAATCAAGACGCGTCGAGTCGCCGGAGGCATAGGCGTGAGGTTCGCGTCGCGAAGCTTCCGCATGAGGAAACGATCGATGGCACTGACGGGCGTCAGGTCGTCCAGTTGCGGAGGGCGTGGATCGGTGAGCGGCTGAAACGACCAAAATGACCGCTCGGCCGTCGTAATACGTCCGCTCCGCAGCTGCGGCCCCGTTCCGCCTAGTGTCACTCCGTCCGGCCAAGTGGCGCCTTTGGCAATCCACCGTTCAACCGCAGTGATTTCATGTTCGGTCAGTTGTTCGCTGGGGAGAGGCGGCATTTCCAAGCCGTCGATATGCCGCATCGCTTGGACGATCAGACTTTGCCCGGGCTGTTTTGTCGAGATCGCCGGGCCGCGATCTCCCCCTTTGAGCAACATGTCCCTCGCGTCCAGCCGCAGCCCCGATTCCGACTTCCGTGGACCATGGCACTCAAGACAGTGTTGCACGAGTAGCGGCCGAACGTCACTCTCGAATTCGGCCAGCCCCACTGCATCCGGCCCGTCAGCAGCTGCTCGGCCTCCAAATACCGCAATCACTATCGTCAGCCGCAGCAGGTTATTCAGCAGTGATCCGAGTCGATTCACGCGATGCGTCCGCCATGCCGAATTGAGTCGTTCTTGAAGAACTCGATCACCTGGGCGTCTGGCTGGAAAGAGGTGTGTGTCTTGCGAGGTGATTCTCCGCTGCATAGAGTATCGCACAGCCTGATCGTTTTCAAGTTTGAGAAAGATTCGTCGTTGGTCCATCGCAGCGGTTTCCAGACCGCCGTAGCCGAAGTCGCCCGGCTTTGGCGATTAAGTTCTGCTTGTTACATCAATTCCCAAACTCGGGTCCGTTCGGCTACCAAGAATTCGTCTGTCCTATTGCGTTCGAAACGGCGCTTGATTTGTCATTGAGTGTTGTGTTTTGGGGCGCCGGGCATGAAGGGTGGAGTGATGGAGGGCGGGCTGGAACGTACGACGCTGCGTAAGGTCGGATGGCGTCTCGTGCCGTTCGTCTGTCTGCTGTATCTGTTGAATATCCTTGACCGGGCGAATGTGGGTTTTGCACGGCTACAGATGCAAGACGACCTCGGACTGAGCGAGGCGACGTTTGACCTTGGCTACGGCATGTTCTATCTGGGATATCTCTTGTTTGAGGTGCCAAGCAATTTGCTTATGCGGCGAGTCGGGGCGCACGTTGGCTGGCGAGGATCATGATCAGTTGGGGCATCGTCTCGTCGGCAACCTTATTCGCACGATGCCTGGACATTTTACGGGCTGCGAGTTCTTTTAGGAATTGCCGAAGCGGGATTCTTTCCAGGAATCATTCTGTATTTGAGTTTCTGGTTTCCGGATCGGGAGCGAGGAAAGGTGACCGCATTTTTTATGCTGGCCATTGGCCTCGCTAGTGTGCTTGGAAACCCGGCGTCAGGCCTGATTATGCAGTACCTAGACCTGGTCGCTGATTTGCACGGCTGGCAGTGGCTCTTTTTGCTGGAGGGGATTCCGTCAATTATCGCGGGAATTGTCACGCTGTTTTTTTTGACCGACTATCCCCGTGACGCCACCTGGCTGTCCCTGGCGGAACGCGACTGGTTGGTCGCTCGTATGCAGCGCGAGGAAGACGATCGTCGGCACCGCCACAATGCCGACCATTTGGCGGCGATGATACAGTCACGAGTTTGGGGATTGATCGCCATCTATTTCACCGTGGCTGTCGGAACGAATGCCGGCGGGGCATACTTTCCCTCGCTGATCCGAGAACAATTTCAGCGCAGCTAGCACATTACAAATTGGTTTGCTTAGTGCCCTCCCGCATCTTTGTGCTGTCGTGGGCATGACCGCGTTTGGTATTAGTTCCGACCGCCAAAACGAACGGCGTGGACATCTGGTCGTCGCGGCACTTCTAGGGGGTGCCGGATGGGCTTTGACAGCGTGGAGTCCTTCGCCCGCAGTCGCACTGCTAGGACTCTGCACGGCACAAACTGGGATGATGAGTATGTTGCCCGTGTTTTGGACCTTGCCAACGGCGTTCCTGACTGGGGCCGCCGCCGCCGGTGGCATCGCCATGATCAATTCTGTTGCCAATATTGGCGGATTCTTTGGCGCCACTATCCTCGGCCACTTTGGACTGTGGTCGATGTCAGCCATCCTAACGGCTGGCGCACTGCTGGCCGCCGTCACGGTGCGCCATAACGAATAGAAAATGACAATTGAAAACTGAGGATTGAAAGATTGAAAAATGACAAATGACTATCCTCTTTTGTTCGACTTAACAAACAAAATCGCTGTGGTATCTGGTGCCGCTCAAGGTTTGGGACAAGCTGCCTCGCTTGCACTTGCGCAATGTGGTGCCGATGTTGTCTTGGTGGACCGAAATACTTTGGGGGCTGAGGCGACCGCCGACCAGATCCGGTCATTCGGTCGTAGAACGCTAGTTGCGGGCACCAACGTTTCGGATCCAGTCGCCATCGCTGAGTTATTCCGAATGGTCGATAGCGAGTTTGGGCGTATTGATTTTCTGGGCAATATCGCGGGGGACGGGCACCTTGCTCAGCCGGAAACTCTGCTGATCGAGGACTTGCATCGAGTCTTGCAGAATCTGGTGGTGGGACGTTTCGCGATGTGCCAGGAAGCGGGGCGACGCATGCTGGCACAGGGAAGCGGTTCGATCATGAATATCGGATCACTGGCAAGTTCGACAGCGTTTGGTCGCGGGCATATCGCTTACAGCATGGCGATGGGAGCAGTCGTACAGATGACACGCGAACTGAGCACGGAATGGAGTTGCCGCGGCGTGCGCGTCAATTGCGTGACTCCCGCTCAAGTCGTAAACCCCAGCTTGGTTGCTCGCATGAAAAATGATCCGACGCTCGAAGAACGATTCCTCAAGGGCATCCCTACCGGCCGCCTCGGGCAGCCGCGCGATATCATGGGATTGGCTGTTCTACTCGCCTCAGATTCATCCGCTTGGATTACCGGCGCGATCATTCCCATGGATGGAGGGAATATGGCTATGAATGCTGGTGGAACTCCGGGCCATCAACAGCTTGGAGCGTAGTGCGGCCGTTTGCCGATTGTAATGGCCGATGGCCGGTTAGAATGCTGAACTGCAGATTGCCAAATGCAAAAACGGAGAAAGACAAAAGTCGATGTCGCTTCTTCTTCAACTCTACAAAACGATGCAGCTCATTCGCCACACCGAGGATGAGCTCGCTCGGTGTCATCAACGCGGGCTAATCCATGGTGCCTGCCACACGTATGTGGGCCAGGAAGCGATTGCTACCGGTGTTTGCGCACATCTTACCTCCAAGGACGTGGTGTTCAGCACACATCGGGGACACGGACATGCGTTGGCCAAAGGGATGTCACCGCGGGAACTCATGGCTGAGTTGTTTGGTCGATCGACCGGATGTTCGCGAGGGCGGGGAGGCAGCATGCATCTGTTCTCGCCTGAAATCGGGATGATGGGTACGAGCGGCATCGTGGGGCCGTGTATCTTGCAGGCTTGTGGAGGCGCGCTATAGTGCCAAGCTGCTGCGGAATGGCATGGTCGCTGTAGCGTTTTTTGGAGACGGCGCGGTCAACAACGGTGCGTTCCACGAAGGTCTGAATATGGCCAGCATTTGGAAGCTTCCTGTGTTGTTTGTATGCGAGAACAACCAGTACGCAACGGAGGTGTCATTCCGCTATTCCAGCGGCAACCCCAGCGTCGGTAACCGAGGCGCGGCATACGGCATGCCCGGTTTTGAGCTGGACGGCAACGATGTTGTGGAAATTTATCGCGTGGCGGGTGAAGCGATTGAGCGAGCACGCCAAGGGTGCGGTCCGACGCTGATCGAGTGCAAAACCTATCGCACTCGCGCTCATGCCGAGGGTATGGGAGACTTCACGTATCGCACCAAGGAAGACGTTGTCACTTGGCAGAATCGCTGCCCGATTAAGCGAGTACGGTCACTCCTCATCGAATCCGCTGCGGCCCCCGAATGCGAATTGGAGGCGATTGAACGAGATACGCGCGAGTTGGTTGAGCAGTCACGCCAGTTTGCTGAAAGCAGCCCGTATCCGCTCGGCGAGAGCGCTACTTTTCACATCTATTCGGACGAACAGGAGCCGGCGCGATCGGCCGAGCCAGCACCTGGTACGCGCGAAACGACGTTCGTCGCCGCGACGCGCGAAGCGCTCGACTACGCGATGGCCGAGAATCCGAGCGTCTTCGTGCTCGGAGAGGGGATAGGTGCCGCGGAGGTAACTTTACCACAACACTAGGGCTCTACGAAAAATACGGAGCGGATAGACTGTGCGATACGCCAATTTGCGAGCGAGGCTTCGTAGGCCTGGGTTGTGGCGCTGCTATGACAGGCACGCGGCCGGTAATCGACTTTATGTTTGTCGACTTTATTAATGACGCATTCGGCGAGATTGTGAACCAGATTGCCAAAATGCAGTACATGAGTAGCGGCCGACTAACAATGCCGATTCTGTTGCGTGGTTGTGGCGGCATCGGACATTCCGCAGCGACACACCATTCAGGACTCTACCATTCGGTATACTCGCATATCCCAGGTTTGCGAGTCGTCATGCCGTCGAACCCTTACGACGCCAAAGGTCTGCTGGCGCACGCATTGCGTTGCCATGACCCTGTGTTCTTTATCGAGCATCGCGAATTAATGGCGACAAAAGGATTTGTACCTGAGTACGACTACGAGATCCCGTTTGGTCAGGCGCGGTCGTGCGCGACGGCAAAGATGCCACCGTCGTTGCCATATCACTGATGGTTCACCACGCCATACAAGCCGCCGAACAGCTCGCGGGCGAAGGTGTCGATATCGAGATCATCGACCCACGTACCCTTTCCCCTCTGGACACGGAAACAATTCTTCAATCGGTGGCCAAGACAGGCCGATTGCTTGTCGTAGATGAGGCGTATCAACCATGCAGCGTCGCTTCTGAAATTGCCGCCCAAATTGCGGATTTCGGCTTTAATCACCTCGATGCGCCCATCAAGAGGCTGAACGGTTCCTTCGTTCCTACGCCGTACTCACCGACACTCGAAGAGGCGATCGTTCCGCACGTCAAAGATATCGTGAAAGCCATTCGCGAGTTGATGGCGGAATAGGAAATAGGAATGTTAAAATTGGAAATTGGAAAGTGAATGCGTAAAGGCGGCTTCCACTAGAGTGGGACGAACGTACCTTGTTATGCTTGATGACCTATGGCCAATAAACTCACAATACCTCGATTAGGCTGGGCGATGGAGGAGGGTACGTTTGGTGGATGGTTAAGGGCCGACGGTGAACGGATTCTCAAGGGCGAGTTGTTGTTTGTACTGGAAGGCGACAAGGCCACACAGGAGATCGAGACGTTTGACTCCGGAATTCTCTGCATTCCTCCCAATGCGCCACGAGTCGGCGAGCTGGTGAAAGTCGGACAGGTGATCGGTTTTCTATTGGAAGAGGGTGAGGAGCGACCGTCGTTGATTCGTGCCTGTGAGGAGGCAACAGAGGCGAGGCCAAACGTTCCGGCGACTACGACTGCCACATCCCGCGCGGCAGCGGTTCCACAGCGGTCGGCCGGACCAGCGGCTCGGCGCTCGCGCGCCAGCTGGGGATTGATCTCGATGCCGTACCCACACTCGATCCTACCCATCGGGTGCTGAGCGACGATGTTCGGCGGGCGGCGAAGACGCAGAGACTTGGTACCGCCGGTTCGTCATTTCGCGCAGACAATGTTGCCACGCCGCGTGCCCGTCGCAGAGCAAAGGAGCTGGGTGTCGACTGGCACCGGATTGAAGGGACCGGACGTAATGGGCGGATTCGCGAACGCGATGTGGTTGCGTTTGCGTTGCGATCTGACGACCAGCCGCTCAGCGAAGCAATGCCTTTCGTTTCAGGCAAGCATCAGCCCGCATCGACGATTCATCGCGCCGATCGCCAGACGAATGATGGCCGGTGTGCAGCAAGCGGCCCCCGTAACAATAACAACACGAGTCGACGCGACGTCCTTGGTAGCGCTTCGCGCTCAAATCCAAGGCACGGGTAAGAGCGTAATCGTTCCAAGCTTCACGGACATTTTGATTAAGTTGGTTGCCGTAGCCCTAGCCGACTGCCCTCGGCTCAATGCCTGCTGGGACAATGACGTTGTCTTGACTTATGACCAAATTAACGTTGGCTTTGCCGTCGATACGGAACGCGGGCTGGTCGCTCCGGTAATCCGAGACGTTGCAGCGCTATCGCTCATCGAGATTGCCAAACGCTCGAGCCGCCTTGCCGATCAGGCTCGCGCCGGCACGCTCTCGCACGATCAATTGCAAGGCGGTACGTTTACGGTCACAAACCTTGGCATGTTCGACATCGATTTTTTCACACCCATCCTGAACCTGCCCCAGGCGGCAATCCTCGGCATCGGTAGAATTGTGCGCGAGCCGATTGTGCGAGCTGAGAACGTGGCGATTGGCGAGGTGCTTAGCTTGAGCTTGACGTTTGATCACCGGGTCATCGACGGTGGCCCTGCCGCTCGCTGGTTGCAGCGGCTGACGGAGTTGATCAAACGGACCGCAGACGTCTTGTCTGGCAGTAGCGGAAGCGATCGCGGTGAGCCTACGTCGGTTGACCCAGAAACACCATGATTTGAGCCGGGACGGCAGATTTCGCTCGCGGGCATGTACAGGTTTGTCGGTGGCGTACATGCCCGCTGTTATGGCTCTGCAATTTCGGATTGCTCGTGTTGCTATCTATTCGTCACGATCCAGCCAGTCGATAAGTGTCCACTGCTCGGATCCGACCATGTCACGAACCTGGTTCGTTTCTTGGAGTACCCTGCCGAATTCTTCGCGGCTCATGTCGGGCAACGCTTTCTTGAGAACCTCGTCACTCCCCACAGACGGTGGAGCGGTCGTTTGGCCTTCCGGCCGGACATGAACCGTGACGAAGTTGAAACCGTCGCCCGTCCGTCGTCGCCATAGATGCCAGTTCCACAAATGACCGTCTGCGACTTGCTGCTTCCAAAGTTTGGACCAGACCGTCTTTTCCAGTTCCCAATGCCTGGCTTCATTCTTCGACTGCATCCTGCCAATCAGCATCGTGGGATCGAAGCCTGGTTGGCCGATTCGGTCCTTGTCCGCCGTAGACACTAAATCCCAATAGTCGGTTCGCACACACTCTCGAGCGGTGTCAGTCTGTGCGAGAATTTCTAACTCTTCAGGGGAGAACTCCAGCTGGAGGTCGGCAGTGTTGCCATCGCGGAGCTTTTCCAAGGAGCTGGACAGGTGGACAACCACGTAGTTGTAGTCACCTTGCACCTCCGGTGGTCGAGAGACTTTCATAAGCATCCAATTGTTGATGAGGCCGGCATCTCGTCGGGCGCGATGGATCTTCTTCCAGGCCTTTTCGACGTCGAAATAAAGATCCTCGCCCTCAGCCGGTACTTGCATGTATTCGATCCGGCAAAAAAGCATGGGTTCCCCATAATCGACGGACGATTGCGTTGTCGCCGAGGTATCCCGTGGTGTCTCGTCCTGGCGGTCTTGCGAAATCCGTTTCACGACGTAGCTGTTATCGGTGCTTACGAAACGTCCATCCACATTTCGCTCCCAACGCGTGACCAGCATTTCTTCGGTGTCAGTCTTGACGAATTCACGATTAATTCTGCTTAGGCCTTGCACCTGTCCGACGGTATTGTCGTCCACGACGTCCCAGCGACCAACGCGTCCAATGTTATCTCTCGAAACAGCCCACAGCGTCATTTGTCCGGTCGCTGGGTCAAGCCCCGTTATGTTTTTGCCACGACGGCCATTTCCCAAAATCCATCGCTCAACGAGCCAACGCCCAAGGCCTCGGCCCTGCCAGTGCAGATCGTGTTGAACGTTGCCGTCGGCATCAATCGATTGCCAGTGCCCCGCCAGGTGACTGAGCGGCTTCAATGCGGCGTCGAGTTCAACGGTATCCGGCGCGACAATCTCGCCGTCGCGAAACAGACCGTTTATGTTCGCATCGACCTTGGTGAATTCCCTTGTCATACCCTCGGCAAGATGACCCATCGGCGACATCATGTCGGTCCAGTTCTGAATCAGCCGCCCGTCGCCGTCCAGCTTGTAGGCAACGTCGGCGGAAACACGCACTCCGTTGGCCATCGTGCCGTAGCCCTTCATGTACAGCTCTTTGCCTTCCAAAGTTCCCATCGTCTCGGCGACCAGTCCGTTGGAACTGAAAACCAATCCCTGGATTTGGTTCGTTCGACGGGGGATTCCCACGAACCCGAAAATCACCTGGTCAAGTTGCTTGCTTTCGGGATGCACATTGAACGTCCACTGGGCCAGGGCATTCAGCTCCGGACGGTTGACAAAGATCAAGTACTGAATTCGCTGCTCTCCATTCTCGTTAATCGTGGCTTTCCAGGTACCGACGAAATGGCCAAGGTCGTCCAGTGCCGGTGGATTGGGTGTCGAGTTCTGAGCGGCCAGATTCTGGCCGAAAGCGCCCACCGCGAGAAGCACGCCCAAGATAAACAACAGCTTCTGACGCAACATAGTTCTACGCCTCCTGATTTGTGATGCCTGATTTCGACGTGCGCTGCTTTGCCACTACCGATTAGGGGAAAGCAGGGTCCCCCAGGGTAGGGTATGTCGCAGCGCGATGCAACAACTAAATCAGCGACTGCAGCACGGGATCTCACTGAGTGAAGACGTGATCGGTGACGGCGTGTTGACGATGGCAGGTGATACACGTTGATTCCACGAAGAGGTGTCCAGTCTTTCGTTCTTTTCCTTTCGCGACATCAAAGGACAGGTAGCTCCAAGGATCGTCGAATCGATGCGTTTTGACGGCACTCCCATGCTGATCCCGCGTGCGTGTTGTTGGGTCGAGCCATTTCGAGAAAGGGTCCGTCTTGATAGACTATTCGCGTCGGGCGACAGCGTTCTGCCACTACGTTTTATGGAGCTACGAGCATGACGATCGGTCAATCGATGATTCCCGAGTTCGATATGGAAATGGCCAATACTCGCAAAGTGCTTGAACGCATTCCGAATGACAAGCTCGATTGGAGAATTCACGAGAAATCGAACACGATTGGCTGGGTCGGTAATCATTTGGCCGACATCCCGCGGTGGGTCGAGATGACGATCAATCACGATACGTTCGACGTTGAACCCGCGACAGGCGAACCATATCGATCGCCAAACGAGCAATCGGTCGAGGCCATTCTGGCGTTGTTTGACACGAATGTTGCCCAGGCGCGAAAGTTGCTCGAGCATGTCGACGATGCGACACTGCATGGAACATGGAAACTGCTGAAACAAGGCAACCAGATTATGGCCATGCCGCGACTTGTCGTGCTGCGCACTTGGGTTTTAAATCACACGATTCACCATCGTGCTCATCTGTGTGTCTATTTGCGAGTTAACGATATTCCGGTGCCCGGACTTTACGGTCCTTCTGCCGACGAGAACGGCATGTAGAGCGCATGCGTCGCTAATCGAGACAAACTACTTTCTGCGGTCTCGATCGTTGCTCCGGGCCACTTCTAGGGATGCTGCCATGTGCGCTAACACGCCGTCGTCGTCACCGCCGGACTTAACCGATTTCCTGAACGTTTTGCACCTATTGGTTCGGGAGCCAAGCGTGGTGGGCGTGGAGGACTCGTTTTTTCGCGTCGTGCGACGGGAGCTCGAGGAAGTTGGCGCCCGCCTGCAGTATTTTCAAGGAGTACTTGTTGCACAGGGTTGCCGGCCGAACGATCTGATCCTTTCCGCTCATATTGACCGGCATGGTCTGTTGTGTACGGGTCCCAATGAGTTTCAATACGCCGCGTTTATCGCCAGCAATCGCAGTGATCTAACGGGCGACTCGGTTTCCGAGCAGATGATGCACACGATCAGCGACCGCTTTGCTGGACAACGTGTGCAGGCGCATTTACCCTATGCCGGAACGTACCTTGGTCAGGCGGTGATTACGCGCTCGTATATCTGTCCGCTGCGTCACAACCTGATCTTTGAATTGGATGGCCTGGAATTCTTGCAGCCGGGAACACCTATCTCGTTTCTGGACCGGTTGCGCGTCCAGGACGACGCTGTATCGGCGCAACTTGACAACGTGTTGTCCGTCGCAATCGTGATCCATCTCTTTCGACGAGGTTTTCAAGGTACGGCCCTGTTTACGGCTCAAGAAGAAGCGGGGCGAAGTTGGCGATACGCGCTCGAATGGTTCCACCGGCAGCGATTGACGACGCAGCGGTTGATTGTAATCGATACAAGTCCTTTTCCTTGCCGCGACACCGCCACGGCTCAGAAATTGGTGCTGCGTCACAAGGATGCCAGCGCCCATTTTTCCCACGGGATCACCAACGAACTTCAAGCTCGCTGCGACGACCTGCAAATCAGCACGATGTTCAAGGACGCCTACGTCGAGGCACAGAATACCGATCGTAGTAAGCCGCTTTCGCTCGGGCGCACTGAGTTGGGCCGTTTGGCCGTCGCGACCGGTGGCGAGATCAACGGCACCACCCTGCAGATCCCGACCACAGGATACCACACGGCACAGGAAACTGCGGCGCTGGACTCGATCGACGCAGCCATCCGTCTGTTATCGACTTATCTCTAGAACCCCTCGCCCGGCACTAGCTCGGCGGCTTGCAGCGCGGTAGGTTGTAGGTCCAACTCGGGGTTCCTGACGACGTCCGTCGCCATCGCTTAACGTTCCAGCCAAAGCGACGCTCCTGCCAACGGCTCGTCGTTCTCCCCTTCACAGGAGAACCATATATGAAACGTCTGTTCTTTGCGGCAACCTCGCTGCTTGCGCTCACCGTCGGCATCGGCTGCAATTCGAACGCCTCCTCGGTATCCGATACGACCAGCTTGGACGAAGTTCGCAGTGTTGATAACGCCGCGCCCATTGCGACAGATGAAAGTCCGTCCGCCGCGCCGGGTCCTGCGAACGAAGTTCTACTCGGGTTTGTACTGATCTGCCCCTTGCGATCGACTGAGTCATATCTGCTAAACGGTGACAAGGAAGTCGTTCACCGTTGGAAGAGTCAGTACCCGCCGATGGGCACGGCCTACCTGATGGAGAATGGGGACTTACTGCGAGGCGGACGAAATCCAGACTTCAAGGACTTTAGGGGGGGTGGGATTGGCGGCATTCTGGAAAGGTACAACTGGGACGGCGAGTTGGTGTGGACGTTTGAATATGCGAATGAAGATCACTGCATGCATCATGACATCGCCCCCCTGCCGAACGGTAACATATTGATGATTGCATGGGAGAGTAAGAGCAAGGACGAGGCGATTGCACAAGGTCGTGACCCCAAATTGCTGCAAGACGATTTGTGGCCGGACCATGTGATCGAGGTCCAACCGGATGGCCCCACCGGTGGAAAAATTGTTTGGGAATGGCACATGTGGGATCACTTGGTGCAGGACTTCGATCGAGAAAAGCCCAACTACGGTGTGATATATGAACACCCTGAACTGATCGATTTGAATAACACAGGTTCGACTCCGCCGGCTACACCCGAAGAACTACGCAAGCTTCGCTCTGTTGGATACACCGGCGGAGGTGACGACGACGACAAGGACAATCGTCGCATCGGTTCCGATTGGCTACATACCAATGCGATCGATTACAATTCCGAACTCGATCAGATTGCCCTGAGCGCAAAACACTTTAGCGAAGTCTGGATCATCGATCACTCAACCACAACGGACGAGGCCGCGAGCCATCGGGGCGGTAAGTACGGCAAGGGTGGCGACTTGCTCTATCGATGGGGAAACCCTTGGGCCTACAAATCGGGAACGGCGAATGACAAGATGCTATTCGACCAGCACGACGTGCGCTGGATCCCGCAGGGATGTCCCGGAGCGGGACACATCACAGCTTTCAACAATGGTCAAGGGCGGGAATACAGCTCCATCATCGAGATCGAGCCCCCTATGGATGCCGATGGCGCCTACGTCTTGGACGACGAAGGTCGGTTCGGTCCTTACCAGTTGTTTTGGGAGTACACTGCAGAAAACAAGAAGGACTTTTATTCCGGCTTTATCTCGGGAGCCAGGCGGCTACGAAACGGCAACACGTTCATCTGTGAAGGCGCAACGGGTCGGCTCTTTGAAGTCAATTCCGCCGGTGAAACGTTGTGGGAACACGTCAATCCGTTTGGTGGTGAACTGACGATGGACGGTCACCCAAACGATGCCGAGCAGGTGGCGCAAGCTGCTTGAGGGTGAGGAAGATCGGTCGTTCGTCGAGTATAACGCGTTGTTTCGAGGGACCAAGTACGAACCCAGTTATGCGGCACTGGCCGACAAGGCGCTTGAGCCCCTAGTGGAACAACCGGTTCGTTTCGCACTGTTGGTCGAGGAAGCGGTCGCTCGTTTGAAAGCCGAAGACGCCAAGCCAGACACTGAGCAGCCAGACACGGAAGCGAACGCGGTCGAGGAAGCGAACGCCGCTGACGGCACCGAGGAGCCGGCCGCCGTGTCCTCCGATTCCGCCAACTAAATCCTTCGTTCTGTGATCTTCCAGGAGCGCTTGCGTGCCACACATCTTACCCCTTGGCGGCCAATGGTCGTCGCACACTCCCACGGTAGTCGTCTCTGGGCTTCCTCGGTCTGGCACATCGATGATGATGCAAATGCTGGCGGCGGGCGGTCTGTCCGTGCTGTCGGACGGAATTCGCACCGCCGACGAAGACAACCCGCGGGGCTACTACGAACTGGAGGCCGTCAAGCAGACCAAGCAGGATCCCTCTTGGCTGGCAGGTTCGGAAGGGAAAGCCGTCAAGCTGATCCACGCACTGTTGACGGACTTGCCCGTCGACCGGCCCTATCGTGTCATCGTGATGCGGCGAAAGACGGAGACGGTGGTCAAGTCACAGGCCGTGATGCTCGAACGCCTGGGGCACGAGGGGCGCATTTGGAACCCGAAGAACTTGCCAGAATCTACGAGCACCAACTCGAACGGATTAAGGATTACATGAGTCAACAATCGTGTTTTGATTTCATCGAAGTGTGGTACGGCGCCATCATCGAGTACACGCGATCGCAAATCGAGCGGATCGACAAGTTTCTATCGGGAGAGTTGGACGTGGATGCTATGGTGGCTGCCGTTGATCCGTCACTTCGGCGAAAGTAGCGAGGGCCGACGGCGACTGCTGCTTACGATGGAATCGTCCGAGGCAAAATATGTGGACTGAACTGTTAACGCTACTGCCAGCTTCGCTGCCGCTGGCCTACATTGGTCCGGGAGCCGGAATTGCGCTCGTCGGTTCGTTTCTGGCGGTTATGGGCGCGATCCTATCGGCGATGGTCGTCATTGTCACATGGCCAATTCGCCGGATCTTGTACGCGATGCGTGGTAATCGGGCGCAGTTGAAAGCGTTGACAAAGCGCGTCGTGATTGTGGGCCTCGACGGGTTGGAACCCAGATTGACCGAAGGATACCTGAAGGAAGGCATCTTACCGAACCTGGCCAAGTTGAAAGAGCAGGGGGGCTATCGGCGATTGGGCACGACATGGCCGCCGTTGTCGCCAGTTGCCTGGTCCAGTTTTGCAACAGGAAGCAATCCCGGCAAACACAATATCTTCGATTTCATCTCGCGATCCCAGTAGTTACCTCCCGACGATGTCGTCGGTTCGCATTCGTGAGCCGAAGAGGACGTTGAAATTGGGTAAGTACGTTATTCCGTTGTCCAAGCCGGAAATCACAAGTTTGCGCAAGAGCAAGCCGTTTTGGACCGTTTTGGGTGAATCTCGCATTTTTAGCGCCGTATTGCGGGTGCCCATCACGTTTCCTCCCGACAAGTTTTCCGGCGTACAGTTGGCGGCTATGTGTGTTCCTGACCTGCTGGGTACGCAAGGCACGTTTTCCTATTACGCCGAAGTTGGCCAAGCCGGCGCGACGCACGACAGTGACGCAGGGGGACAGCGAATCCTGGTGAAACGCGTCGGCACCGAGGTGCATTCGTATCTCAAGGGACCGGCCAACTCGCTGCTGGCTGGTGCGCCGGAGATGCGAGTTCCGTTTGTGGTGTCTCCCGGCAAGGGGACGAGGCCGGCTACGCTGAAAATCGCGAGTGAAACCATCACCTTGCCCGTGGGCGAGTACACGCCTTGGGTCAGAGTTGCATTTGCCGCCGCACCCGGTTTCAAAGTGCACGGGATCTGCAAGTTCTATCTCAAGCAATTTGACGACGGCTTCGAAATGTATTGCAGCAGCATACAAATCGATCCTGACAAACCCGTGATGCCAATTTCTCATCCCACGGTTTACTCCAGTTACTTGGCTCGCCTACAAGGAGAATTTGCCACGCTGGGGTTAGCGGAAGACACGTGGTCGTTGTCCGAGGGGCTGATGGACGAAGATGCTTTTCTGCAGCAAGCGTACGCGATCCACGAAGAGCGTGAAGCCATGTTTTTCGACTCGCTCAAGAAAGTTCGTCGCGGCATGGTCGTCTGCGTTTTTGATGGACCCGATCGAATTCAACATATGTTCTGGCGGCACCTGGACGACAATCATCCAGCGATGCGAGGGCAGCCGCGAAGTCACGCCGATTCCATACGTGACATGTACGTGAGAATGGATCAATTGGTCGGACGCACCATGGCGGAAGTTGGCAAGGACACCACTTTGTTCGTGATGAGCGATCACGGCTTTACGTCGTTTCAGCGCGGAGTCGATTTGAACGCCTGGCTGGTCGCGAACGGGTACTTAAAGCTGAAGGACGGAGCGCGGGATTCGAACAAGATTTACCTGAGCGACGTCGACTGGCAGCAGACACGAGCGTACGCGATTGGCTTGGCCGGTATCTTCATTAACGAAGCCGGACGTGAATCCCAAGGTGTCGTCAAAGCGGGGACCGAAAAGCGGGAATTAACGCAAGAGCTCGCGGCTAAACTAACGGGCATCCGCGATCCGATCACCGACACCGTTGCCATACAGGAGGCGATAGCGCGCGAAAATGTATACCAGGGTCCCTACACCGATACCGCACCGGATATCATCGTCGGCTACGCTCACGGCTATCGCGTGTCGTGGGAAACGGCGGTCGGCAAGACCAGCAGCGAGGTGTTCTGCGACAATACGAAGGCTTGGAGCGGCGATCATTGTATCCATCCCGATCTTGTTCCCGGCGTTTTGTTTTCAAATATGAAATTGCCTGAAGAAAAACCTGCCCGCATCGTCGACATCGCACCGACCACACTCGAGCTTCTGGGTGTCGAACAGCCGGCCTACATGGATGGGCGGTCCTTGCTATGAAGTACGACTTGCTACGATCGACGGTCACAATTCTCTGCTATGTCTGCATTGCTGCGTTGGCCGGCTGCGGTCGGGCACCACGGGATAAGCCACGAGTTTTGATGATCGGTATGGATGGCATGGATCCGGGATTGTTACAGCGATTCATGGACGAGGGCAAACTGCCGAATTTCAAACGGCTGGCGGAACAAGGAGGATTCCGGCCACTAGCCACGAGCATGCCTCCGCAAAGTCCTGTGGCGTGGTCGAATGTGATCAGTGGCTGTGATCCTGGGACTCATGAGATCTACGACTTCATCCATCGCTATCCGGCACCCGCGGACGAATCGATGGCAATCGAGCCGTATCTTTCAACCAGCTCGATCGAGGCTGCTTCGGTGCACCGTGAATTGTCGTTCGGTCAATGGCATATTCCGCTCACGTCCGACACGGTCGTCTTGCGCCGCGAAGGACCGGCTTTTTGGGATTTTTTGAACGAGCAAGGTATCGACGCCACGATTTTTCGGATGCCGGCCAACTATCCCGCCAGCGAAGCCCACGGGCACGGCCACTTGCAATGTCTGACGGGCATGGGGACTCCCGACTTGTTGGGATCCTACGGAGAGTTCACGCTGTTTTCGGCCGTGGCGCCCGCCGAAGGGCGTGTTGGTTCGGGTGGAAGCATCCAACAACTTCGCGCTATCAAAGATCGCGCGAACGTCGAACTCAGTGGACCGCCCAACTTTTTGAAGAAACCAGATGATCAGGGGCGCGTTCCCAATATGTCGGCCACAATTGAAATCGTCCGCGATCCGGATCATGACGTGGTCAAGATTGCCATCGGCGAGGTCGTTCATCTGCTGAAGACAGGAGAGTGGAGCGATTGGACTCCGGTTGTGTTCGAAACCGGCGTGCCTGGCGCGACGGCGCTGTCCGTGTTGCAGGCGCCAACGTCAATCAACGGCATGGTTCGCTTCTACGTCAAGGAGATACGTCCTGTACTTGAGGTGTTTGTCACACCAATCAACATCGACCCGCTGGCTCCGGCGGTTCCAATCAGCGAACCTGCTGAATTCGCGACCGATTTGGCGAATGCAACCGGCCGGTATTTTACAGCCGGAATTCCAGAACATACGGCGGAAATCCAGCAAGGCGCCCTCAACGAAGATCAGTGGTTGGACAAAGCGAACATGATCTTGGAAGAACGCATTGTCCAGTACCATCACGCACTGCGCGAATTCGAATCAGGTTGCTTGTTCTTCTATTTTGGAACGCCCGATCAAATCTCGCATGTTTTTTGGCGAGACCAAGACCCGGCACACCCGGGTCGACTAGACGAACAGGGCGATAGGTATTCGAAAGTCATCGAAGAAACCTACGTCAAGATGGATGCGTTGGTGGGCGATGCGATGGCGGCGGTAACCGACAAAGACACGCTGATTGTCATGTCAGATCACGGTTTTGCTAAGCTTCCGGCGTGGTTTCAACCTAAATACGTGGCTTCATCAGCAAGGCTACATCGCGCGACCGCAACCGAGCGAGAACGGTGATGGACAGGAAGAAACAGGCGCGGCGGCCGCCGGCCCTTTCGCGGATGTCGACTGGTCCGCAACGAAGGCATACGGAATTGGGCTGAACGGTCTGTATTTGAATCTCAAGGGTCGTGAAAAATACGGCATCGTGCCCGCCGACGAAACGACTGCTTTGCTGAACAAACTTACCGAAGAGCTATTGGCTGTTCGCGATACTGACGGAACAAAGGTCATTGAAAGAATCTACAACACCGCGGAAGATTATCCCGATGCCGATCCGATGATCGCCCCAGATTTGCTGATCGGTTATGCACGAAATTATCGAGCGGGATGGCCGACGTTGTTGGGCGAGTTTTCAGCGGATGTTATTGAAGACAATCTCGATCGTTGGTCCGGCGATCACTGCATCGCGGCAAATCTGGTTCCCGGCATCTTGTTGTCGAACCGTCCGATCACGATCACCGATCCTGATTTGCGCAGACTTGGCACCGACGATCTTGGATGCTTTCGGATTGAATGCTCCGCGAGAACTGGAGGGACGGACAATCCTTGGTCGTCCCTAGGACACCGTTGCACGTCAACGAATCTTTTAACTCCAATCCTCAGGAACACAGGTCTATTCATGTTCGGTTCTGATGCCAAAGTTAAAATTGCCAAGCCTCTGTATGAGCGGCTGGCCGAAATCGCCAGCGCCGGCGGTTATTCCAGCACGGACGAGTTTATCCTACACATTCTCGAGAAGGAGGCCGCCAAGTTTGACGACGCGGCAGACGACGAGGAAGTAAAGCGACAACTACGCGGGCTGGGATACATCGAATAGACGCATCGGTATGAATAATCTGAACGCATTGCTGACTTCCTTGAGTAGACTGTTGCTGTCTCCTTTTCGGAACCACCCCGCCATCGGGCTTGTGTTGTGGTCGACGGTTGTTGGAATCATCATGACGTACGTCTTCGGCAAGACTTCGAACCAGCGAGCTTTGCGCCGGGCAGCGGATAACATTCGCGCTCAATTGTTCGCCGTCAAGCTGTTTAAGGAAGATCTGGTTGTCACATTTCAATGCCAGATGGCACTGCTGAAGTCCACCGGGATGCGATTGCTTCATTCCGTACCACCCATGCTGGTCATGATGGCGCCGCTATTGATCGTGCTAACTCAGTTCGGGATGCGTTACGAGTATCGTCCCCTGGTTAAGGGTGAGCAGGCGGTGATTGCAATGCATATTAAGCCAGATCAATGGAAGCTCGCACACGACATCAAACTCGATTCTAGCGACGGATTTGTCGTCGAAACCGATGCCCTCCGCGATCCAAAGAACTCGGCAATTTTCTGGCGTGTGCGAGCCGAAAGCGATGCTACGAAACGTCTGGAATGGTCTGTCGGAGATCAAGTTATCCGCAAAGAGTTGCCAATGGCCGCGAATCATGCGACATTGCAAATTGTGAATCCCAAACGTTCCAGCCGCTACTTCTGGGACCAAGTGTTTTATCCAGCCGAGTCGAGCCTACCTGCTGATTCACCTATTGAATCAATTGACATTCAGTTAACGCCGCGTGACACACCGATCTTCGGTTGGAATATGCCCTGGTGGGCGACATTCTTTCTCGTCTCGATGCTGGTTGCCTTCGTGGCCGGCAAATTCATGGGCGTGCAATACTGAGCCGGTCTGCGAGGTAGCGGGTGGACTTCGAGGTCGCGCCGTGCGACCAACGCGGATGCCATGGAAGCGCTGAAGGCAAACAGAGGTCCGAGACCGCTGTTTCTCCGAAGGACCTCGCGACGCTGGAAACGTAGCGCGATACAATGGGCGCGCTGTAGAGAACACGCGTGACTTGCTGTATCGGCGATCGGCCTTCGGCTATCTGGCCCTGGGGCGGAGACCGACAGGCGAGGCGAATCCGTTTGCTTGTTGATTTGGAGTGCCGATCATGTATCGCGCGCGATCGTTGTCCGCCGGCTGGGTGTGTCTTCTTGTGTGCGGGACGACATTGGCCGCACCACCTCGGGCAGTCGAGTTGGCCGATCTCGACGGCTGGGACATCGTGATTGCTGAAGATGCGATCGCCTCCGAGCAGTATGCAGCACAGGAGCTGCAGCGCTTCGTCGCGCTTGCTGTCGGTCACACATTGCCGATCGTCTCATCCGCCGATCGAGAGGATCGGCATTTCTTTGTGGGCCCCAGCCATGCAATGCGCGAATCCGCGCTTGGCTTCTCGATCGAGGCGTGCGGTCCGGAAGACCTCAGGATCGTTGTACGCGACGACATTGTTGTGCTTGCCGGCGGAAGGCCGCGCGGAACACTCTATGCGGTGTACACGTTGCTAGAAGATTACTTTGGCGTGCGACTTTCTGACCGCCGACCATACTCATGTTCCCCAAGTGATCGCGCCTCACCCGGTGGGCCCGGTGGATCGGTTTTTCCATCCTCCACTGGCAATGCGGTGGACCTTCTACGGCGAGGTGAATCGTGACCCAGAGTTTGCGACACGGCTGCGCATCAATACGGTTGGCACCGATGATAGGCTGGGTGGACGTTCGCGACAACGTCTGATCAATCACAGTTTTCTCCACCACATCCCGTCGTCACAATACGGTACGGCGCATCCGGAGTATTACAGTCTTCGAGATGGCAAACGTCTGGCTCCCGTGGCCAACGACGGCTACGACACGGAACCGTGTCTCACGAACCCGGAGGTCCTGGAGATTGTGACTCAATCTGTCCTGAAGGAGATCGAAACTCATCCCCAGGTCGCCAACGTTTCCGTGAGCCAGAACGACAATGCGAAGTACTGTCAGTGTCCGCAATGTGCAGCACTTGACCAGCGTGAAGGCACTCCTATGGGGTCATTGCTGACCTTTGTAAATGCAGTAGCCGATCGTGTTGCGGTACGGTATCCGAACCGGAAAGTCGGCACATTAGCGTATTGGTACACACGCAAACCGCCCAAGACTCTCAAGCCGCGACCGAATGTCCAAATCCAACTGTGCAGTATCGAATGTTGCCTAATCCATGCGATTGACGACCCGAATTGCCCGAAGAACATCGCGTTTTGCCGGGATATGAACGAGTGGGGGAAGATTTGCGACGACATTTACATCTGGAATTACAACACAAACTTCCGCAACTACCTGTTGCCATGCCCCAATCTGCGTGTGATCGAGCCAAACGTGCATATTTTGTCGCGAATCATGCAAAGGGCGCCTTCATGCAGGCGGCTGGCAACGCGATGGGTGCTGAGTTGTCCGAGCTGCGTGCTTATCTGATCAGCCAGCTGTTGTGGGACCCTTCGCGCAGTGGAAATCACGTGATCAACGAGTTTCTCGATCTACATTATGGATCCGCAGCACCTCCCATTCGAGCATTTATCCAACGTACTCATGACAGAGCCGAAGCGAGCGGCCAACACCAGAATTGTTTTGGTAGGTTGCGAAATTATGGATTGGATGAAAGCGATGCTCAGGCCGGATTGGAAGCCTTTGCAGAGGCCCTTACCTTGGCTGACAGCGACGCCATCCGGGCGCGTGTCGAACGCGCTTCGGTGTGTGCCTACCGGGCAGCGCTTGAGCCGATTTGGTATTTGACCGAAAGTCCGCACGATGCCGACCTGATCAAACGTATGAAGCCACTGGCTAAACGCTTCTTTCAACTTTGCGACCAGTTCGGTGTAGATCGTCCTCAAGAGTCGGGTGAGGATATCGCAGGAGCCCGCGATCGTCTAAAAAGGATACTCGGTTTGAGCGAGGACACCACATTTTGAGAACCTTGGGGTGTTTCCATGGCCAGAATAGCTCGTGACGCAGTGGTACAATGATGCACAAATAGTATCCTATTCACTTCTGCGCTGCCAATGGTCCTCGGCGAGCAGCGCGAAGCCGAGATTTCGCGGACTCCCGTTGGTCGTCCTGGCCCTTTGGCCGCGCAGACATCAATAGAATGCGTAATCCTGAACTGTCGTGAGAGCCATCCATGCGACTTCGGAATCTGTTGCTGCTCTTCTCATTACTGCTGCTTCCGCAAAGACTGCTTGCGTCGCATCCTCCCGACATTATTTTGATTTTGGCAGATGACGTTGGGATAGAAGGTTTTGGCTGCTACGGGGGCGTATCGTATAAGACACCCCATTTGGATCTGCTCGCGGCCCATGGAGTTCGTTTTACACGAGCGTACTCACAACCTTTGTGTACGCCGACGCGAGTTCAGTTGATGACGGGGAAATACAATCACCGAAACTGGCGGGCGTTCGGTATCCTTGACCCGAACGAACGGACCTTTGGGCACGCGCTGTCCGAAGCCGGGTACGCGACAGCCATCTTTGGTAAATGGCAACTCTACTCGTACGACCCTCCTGACTTCCCCGGCGCCGCCTCCCGACGTGGCACGGGACTCCACCCCAAGGATGCTGGTTTCGGCGAGTACGCGCTGTACCACGCCTTGCACACGGAAGACAAAGGTTCACGCTACGCTAATCCCACCATGCTCGAAGGCACGGCGGGCGCGGGACGGACGACTCAAGACGTACACGGGGCGGTACGGCGAGGATGTGTGGGTCGAAAAGATTCTGCGATTTTTCGACCGGCACTCTGAGCAGCCGCGGTTTGTGTACTATCCCATGGCGCTGCCTCACTGGCCGTTTCAGCCAACGCCGAATTCCAAAGGCTGGAATCCCTCTCACCCGCAGGAAACGGATCTGCGCTATGCCGCAGACATGATTGAGTATACGGATACCGCTGTAGGCAAGCTGATGCGGGGATTGAAGCAGAGAGGTTTAACCGACGACACGATTGTGATTTTCTACAGTGACAATGGCACGCATCTCGACGTGTCGTCGCAAATGAATGATGGGCGTATCATCCGAGGTGGCAAAGCGATGACGACGCAAACGGGAATCCATGTGCCGCTAATTGTGCATTGCCCGCGTCGTTTCCAGCCATCCATTGTTGATGGGATTGTCGATGCGTCGGATTTCTTTGTTACGCTGCTCGACTTGGCCGGAATCGATCGCAACACTTCCCATGCGAAACTCGATGGCGTGAGCTTCCTGCCTCAACTGCTAGGTCAGCCGCGCAGAACCGTACGGCCGCGTTTTTTTGGTACGATCCACGACCGGGATGGGACAAGGAACGTTTTGCTCGGCATGTCTTTGCTATTAATCGGACCCATAAGTTCTTTCGCGACGGCCGACTTTTTCGATTGTCGGATGTGCCGTTGGAGGAAGTCTTTGTCGACGCTCGCGATTGGACTCCTGCAGATCGCGCGGCTGCCAACGAGCTGCGGGGGGTGATTGGTCAAAAGATGGCGGGCGTTCACGAACCGCCTTTGGTGGATGCGTTTGGTCATTCCATGCGCTCAACCGAGTGAACGAACGTGAGTGCCTTAGGTCAGCGAGATCTCCCACCCTCGCCGGAAGACAGGTGTGACCAATTCGTTCGCCCGATCGCTGTTCGTAAATCGCAGGTTTTTGGAGTCCCACTGCAGTTTCCCTTCGACTCGCACGGCGATGGCGCCTAACACGAGCCATTCCGTATACGGGCCGGCGATGCTGAAGTTGGAACACGCGGCGGACCCTCCTTTACAAGCGCGAATCCAATCGCGGCAGTGAGCTGCGTAATTGCTACCAGTACTCGCTCCCGGCGAGCGCGCCAAGAAGGGATCGGGCAGCTGGTAATCGGCCCACCGTTCACCGGGAAGTAGTCCCACTCCTTCGCCGCGTCCGCTGGTTCCCAGGTAACCGTTCGTGCCGACGAATATGCAATTGTATCCGCTGCGAGCTCCCTTCTCCGCGCGTCCTCCACCGCCGTTCGGGCCCACTTGTGGCCCCGTATCGGGAATTTTGCGCTGCTTCGACGGACATGTGGGGAGGTAAATAGGCATCGCCGTTGGGCTTGTGATACCAGTAGACGGTAACCGGGGGCATACCCTCACGAACGCCGAATTCGTATTTGATCGTGAGTTCGTCCGGAAAAGTGAATGGGGGAAACGAATCCCTGTGGACACATTCGACGCTCAGCGGTGCACCCAACTGCAACGCCCAATTGGCCGGGCCCAGGATGTGGACTCCCCAGTCGCCGATCAGCCCCGTCCCGAAGTCGTAGAAGCCGCGCCAGTTGAATGGCAAATAGAAACCAAACTGTTGTCCTCTGCCACCACGTCCTGTCTGCGAATTCCTTTGGGTGACAAAATCTCGATATTCCTGATCACCGGCGCTGAACGGACGTTGGGCGGCACCGCCCAGCCACAAGTCCCAATCAAGTGTCTCGGGGATCGGCGATGGAGCCGGAAGTTTGGTCATTCCTTGAGGCCATCCGGCGAGTCCCGTCCACGCATGCACTTCGTGGACGTCGCCAATCTCTCCCGACCAGATGATTTCACAAGCCACGCGCGTCGCATCGTGTGAGTATCCCTGGTTCCCCATCTGTGTAGCGACGCCATATTTTTTCGAGGCCTGTGTCAGTAATCGAGCCTCCCAGGGTGTGCGTGTCAGCGGTTTTTCGCAGTAGACATGTTTGCCCGCTTGCATGCAGGCCAACGCGGTTGTCGCGTGCATGTGGTCTGGCGTGGCGATGACGACGGCGTCAATGTGTTTGCTTTCCTTGTCGAGCATTTCACGAAAGTCTTTGTACCGCGTCGCCTGCTCCCAGGTCGAAAAAGCTTGCGCCGCACGCGCAGAATCGACATCCGCCAATGCGACGATGTTTTCAGTGGCGGCCGCGTTGCGCAGGTCACCAAAACCTTGTCCTCCTACGCCGATTCCCGCCACATTCAGCCGCTCGTTGAGCCCTCGTCCCGAGACAATGTTCGGCACAGAAAACAGTTGGCTAGTGGCGACAGTTGCGGCCGCTGTTTTGAGGAAGTGACGGCGTGATTTCAACATGTTGGGATCCTTCGTTGGGGGACGCGAGTCCCTGGCCCGCGGTAAAACAAAATTCGATGGCATCGCCTTTGACATTCACCTCCATCGTAACAGCAAGGATGTATATGGCGAAAGTCTTCGATACTTTGGGTGTCGATCTGCAACATGTCCTAACACTCATGGATCGTACGGATCCGCAGTGGTTTCCGCAGGACGACACGCTGGGGGCGATAGGACGAAGGACATGCACACTCCCGCGTAGTCGCGTCTCACGGACGCTCGATTACGCGGGAACGAAAATGCTCGAAATGAAACTAGGTATCAGTCGTCGCGCGTGATCCAGTAAGCTTCGCGATATGGAATCCGGATCCAGTTGACCCGAGAGGATGCAGATGCCCGTACGGCTATCGAGCTTGACTTACCGCGGCCGGTACGGAGGGTATTTTATCCGAGCGAACAATCTGTTCGGCCAGACCGATAAAGCCCAAGAACTTGATCGTCAGATACGCTACGTCTAACTCAAACCAACGCCGACCGTGGTCCGCCGCACGCGGTACGGCATGATGATTGTTGTGCCAGCCGTCTCCATTGCTGATGATCGCCGCCAGCCAATTGTTTTGGCTGTTATCCCTCGTCTCGTAGTTTCGATATCCCCACGTGTGTGCTGCCGAATTGACTAACCAAGTAATATGCCAAACCGCTACCGTGCGTACAAAGACTCCCCACACCAACAGACTCGAGCCGAACTGCAAGGCGGACATGGCCGATCCCTCGACGAATAGACCGATCACGAATCCCACGAGGAAGAACAATAGCGAGTGCAGCAAATATAGCCAAACGACCAGCGGCCGCCTTTCGAATTGACGATAAAATCGCTCCGATACAAGATCCTTGGCGTACTGCCGATAGACGTCGGACCAATCGATTTCCGCACTTTCGCAAATCACCCAACCGACATGCCCCCACGCTAAAGAATTGCGCGGTGAATGTGGATCCTTCTCGCTATCGGAAAAGCGATGATGCATACGATGGAAGGCTACGAACTTAGCCGGCGAGTGCATCATGCAGCATGCGCCCTGAACCACAAAGAACCGTTCCAGCCACATCGGACAGCGGAAGCTTCGGTGCGACAACAGACGATGGAATCCGATGTTGATTCCCAACGTCCCGTAAACATAGAGCCCCAGCAACGCGACGACTACGCCGGTCCACGAAAAGAACCATGGAAATAGAGCTGCCAAAGCCAGAACGTGGACCGAGACGACGATCACCGCATTGGGCCAATAGGTTTTTCTCAGATTCATTTGGTACCCGCTCAGCTTTGATGCCATACGTCGTGCCACAATCCCTGGTGCATACAGCGTAACGGGGTTCCATGAAAACTTCTAGTGGGCGGTTCGACTCCCGTTTCGGGTCGAAGTGATTCGTGAAAGGAAGAGCCTTGCTGCAAAACGCCAAATTGCCGGCGTTTCGCCAGGCACGAAGGCGCGAGGCGCCGCTTTCATTGACGAAGTTCCCACCTTCATCCGGCAAGCCGGAACAACCTGAGTATCCCTGATTCCTTGCCAAACTTGAGTACCCAAACCGCACGCGTCACGGTATGACGGAGTGCCGTTCGCCCCAACGCGACTTGACCTTAGACCGCGTACTGAGGCCAAACCGTTGATGCGGCGCTATCCGATGTCTGGAATAGGCGATCATCGTAGCGGGGCACTTCAATTCGGCGAGACTCGTGTTCCGCAGGCCACAGAGGAAAGCATCTCGAAGCTTCGGCCGGAGCTATTCACAACGACATCGTCACGACGGTACACAACAGTTTGCGCGACGGATTGCCGGCGTGCCTCCACGAGGCGAAGCGTACACGTCATTCAACGACTCGCAAGGGACTGTGTCTTTCAGTTGGCACTCTGAGTCAACGCTCGCCATATCGAAAGCAAGTTTTCGTAGGTTGCGACGATCTGTCGGTCGGCTCCCACTGGATTCTCGCCGAGTGGTGTCGTATACCAGGGAGCATGTTATGACCGTCGTCGGATACCTTTGGGCCAATCCGGTCGATGGCGATTCATTGTGAATATGGAGGGCGGTGTTATGAACATTCCTACGAACACAACGCGACGCGATTTTCTCCGAGGGGCTGCGTCAGCCGCCGCTACGATGTCCTGGGTGACGATGATGCCTTCCAGCGTCTTGGGAGGCGAGGGCAGCGTATCAGCGAACGATAAGATTTCTCTGGGAGTCATCGGTATAGGACCTCGCTGCACATACGACTTGAAAGCGATGTTGGAGTTTTCAGATGTACAATGTGTCGCCATTGCAGACGTGCAATCACGACGTCGTGATGCCGGCAAAGCGCTGGTCGATACGCACTATGGCAATAAGGACTGTCGCCTGTATCGCGACTTTCGCGAGCTATTGGGTCGAAGCGACATTGATGCGGTTCTGATCGCGACGGGAGACCGTTGGCACGCCGCGGCATCCATCTTGGCGGCAGAGTCAGGCAAGGACGTATACAGCGAAAAGCCGTGCGGCATCACGATTGCTGATTGCCAACGCTTGGCTCAGACAATGCATCGTGAGAATCGTGTATTTCAGGCCGGTACGCAGCGCCGCAGTGTACCGAACTTTCAGCAGGCCGTCGCATTAGCTCACAATGGAAAACTTGGAAAACTCCATACCTTACACGCGTCCGTTTACGTACCCGTCTTGGACAACAACTGGCTTCCCGCTCAGCCGACTCCACCGCGCGACGTTTGTGACTGGAATCTGTGGCTCGGGCCGGCCGCGTGGCGTCCTTTCCATCAGAAGTACGTCGACGGGGGCTGGCGCGGGCTGTGGGACTTCGACTCCGGTGCTCGGCTGCTGGACTGGGGAGCCCACACGGTCGACCTGTGTCAATGGGCGAATCAGGCTGACGATACAATGCCCATCGAGTACGAGCCAGCGGAAAAGAACATCGTGTGTCGATATGCTAACGGAGTGAAGCTTGTGATCGATTTTCTAGAGCAACCCTTTGGTGATCGGTCACCGGACTACATTACGCGGCTTGGTACCTGCCCGGTACGTTTTGTGGGGGATGAAGGCTGGGTGGAAACAGGCGATAGTGGCGAGATTGTCGTGCAGCCTGAGTCGCTGAACCAGGAATTGCCGGACCGCCAGAAGCGTGTCGTGGGGCTCGATGTTACGGCTCATTCCCGCAATTTCTTTGATTGTATTCGTTCTCGAAGTCTGACAGCGGCCAACCCCGATGTGATGCGACGGTCTCACATTGCCTGCCATGCAGCGGCGATCGCCTGGATTCTGAATCGAAAGATGACGTTGGATCCAGTGAAGGAAGAGTTTGTTGACGACGACGAGGCAAACCTACTTCGCTCACGCGCTGCCAGGGAATGGGCACTTTGAAACTGCTGTGCAAGGCGGCTATATTTGGCTTCTTTTTGCATTGGCGGTGTTTTGGAAGATAATAGGCAGACTTCGTTTTTCTAGGTGACCGAACCCTTGAGGTGGGAGAGAGCGATGGCCGTCCACGGACCAACACATCAAACGACAGCGGCAACAAGGGGACGATGCTACATTCGTGACAACGCTTGGCTGAGCGGCTATGCCATTTACATGGTGCGCGTACTGGCCGCTTGCTACGTCATGGGCACGTGCCTACCGGGAGTCTGCGTTGCGCAGGCGATTGCGAAGGAGAAGTTGATCTTTTACACCGCTGAATGGAAGGGTGAACGTTTTGCGGATGGCCGCCCCAAAGTGCCGGACAGTATCGTGGAGCGTATGAAAAAAGTTTCGATCGAAGAGGCGTGGGGAGTGCTCCGTTCCCACGGTTACGAAAGCCAATTCGAAGGTGGATGGCAGCTGATACATGACGATATTCCGGTAGTGGGTCGTGCGCTGACGGCCCACTACGTGCCAACCCGCCCTGAGTTGGCCCGTAGAATACTGGAACGAGGTCATGAAGAGGGGCGCGTCGGCAATTATAACTCATGGCCGATAGACGCGTTGGTACCGGGTGACGTGTACGTTGCCGACGGCTTTGGCAAAATCCACGAGGGCACGTTGATTGGTGACAACCTCGGGAACTCGATCTTCGCCAAGTCTGGTAATGGAGTTGTGTTTGATGGGGCGGCTCGTGATCTGGAAGGTCTGTCCGAAATCGACGGGTTCAATGCCTTTGTGCGCGGTTGGGACCCCACTGCGATTCGAGACATGATGCTGTTGGGCCTGAATACGCCTGTCCGCATCGGTCATGCGACGGTTCTGCCAGGCGATATCGTGCTTGCCAAGCGTGAGGGCGTGATCTTCATTCCCGCTCATCTCGCGGAAGAAGTCGTGCGGAAGGCCGAGATGGTCATGCTACGAGATCAATTCGGTCATCAGCGACTTCGCGAAGGGAAATACACGCCCGGACAGGTGGATGCCGCTTGGACGAAGGAAATCGAGGATGATTTCGTCGACTGGTTGACACAGAATAAAGACGGCCTGGATGTGCCCGCAGCCACCATCGAAGAATTGATTGGAGATCGCGAGAAATGATGCTCTCGTGAGGAATTCGCACCGCAATCGCGAATCGCGGCGCCGTGCCATTCCAAGGGACTACTATCGATTCAGGAGTATGAACACGATGAGCACAGAATCTGAAGCCTGCGCCAATGCGGACACAACCGTGCGTCCGACGAAGTTGAGGCGACGCTGCTGGCTGAAGGCGGTGGGAATGAGCGGCTTAAGTTTGGCGGGCATGTTTGCAGCGCCCCTCGAAGAGCAGATCGCGTATTGCGCTGAACAGGTGAACCGCAATTCCCTTCCCTCGGAATTGAAAGTTACGGATGTGAGGATCGCGTACATCCAAGGAGCTCCGATGCGCGTGCCGATCATCCGTATCGAAACGAACCAGGGATTGACCGGCTATGGTGAAGTTCGCGATGGCGGTAGTCCTCGGTACGCACTCCTGCTGAAGAGTCGATTGCTGGGCGAAAACCCTTGCAATGTGGAGCGGATTTTCAAGAGCATCAAACAGTTTGGCCACCACGGCCGGCAAGGAGGGGGTGTGAGCGGCATCGAAATGGCGCTCTGGGATCTCGCGGGCAAGGCCTACAACGTGCCGGTCTATCAATTGCTTGGTGGACGTTATCGTGACCGAGTGCGCCTCTACGCCGACACGGCCGTTTCACGTGATCCGGAGGAGTACGCTCGGCGGATGAAAGCACGGTTGGATATGGGCTACACGTTTCTCAAAATGGACGTCGGTATCTCTTTGTTGCGCGGCCAAGAAGGGATGATCACGGCGCCGATGGGATTCAACTGGTCACGCGAGCGCGACGTCGCTCATCCCTTTACACGAGTTCAATTGACGGACCGAGGCATCGAACGCTTGGTGGAATACGTGGCCACGGTTCGCGCCGCGATCGGCTTCGACGTTCCCTTAGCGGCCGACCATTTCGGACACTTTTCCGTCAACGCGGCGATCCGCCTGGGCAAGGCGCTCACGCCTTATCAACTTGCATGGCTGGAAGATCTCGTTCCCTGGCAATACACATCGCTCTGGAAACAGATCACCGACGCGATTGATGTTCCGACACTAACAGGTGAGGACATCTATTTGAAGGAAGACTTCATCAAATTGATCGATGCCCATGCGGTCGATTTAGTGCATCCAGATCTGGCGACCGCCGGTGGTCTCTTAGAGACGAAGAAAATCGGCGACTATGCCGAGGAAAAGGGTGTCGCGATGGCGATGCATTTTGCCGGCACACCCATCTCGTTCATGGCCAACGTCCACTGTGCGGCAGCCACGCAAAACGTCGTCGCCCTTGAGCATCACGGCGTCGATGTCTCCTGGTGGGAGGACATCGTAACAGGGCTCGACAAGCCAATCGTCCAAGACGGTTTCGTGGCCGTACCCGATCGACCGGGACTGGGTGTCGAACTGAACGAAGAAGTCATTCGCGAACATCTCGTCCCTGGCCACGAATACTTTCCACCCACGGAGGAATGGAACCACGATCCGTCGAACGATAGGCTCTGGAGTTGATCTGGATGGCAAGTCGTCGCGTCTTTGATGCGGCCTGCGGCGGCTTTTTCTTGGCGCTTTCGCCCCAGGTATGTCACCCTTGGTCTCGTCCTCATGCAACCTCTGGCCTATTCAGAAGGTTCGCAGAGACGTTGAGCGAGCAAGTTGAGGAATAAGCCTACATCGGTGACGATGCCGGTCGACTCGATCGATCCACGGTCGGCGAGTTTGGTGACTACGGCAGGGTTAATATCGACGCAGATCAGACGCACGCCGGCGGGCGTCATGTTTCCGGTTCCGATCGAATGCAGCATGCTGGAGAGCATCAGGATCATATCGGCACCCTGAATCGCCCGAGCGTAAGCAGCTTGTGCCTCAACTAAATCCATCATCGTGTCCGGAAGGGGACCGTCGTCACGGATTGAACCAGCGAGCACATAGGGCACGTTATGTTGCACACAGGCGTGCATGATGCCGCTGGAGATCACGCCGTCGCGAACGGCCCCTGCAATACTACCGCTGGAGCGGACCGCATTGATCGCGCAAGTGGTGCGTGTGACCTCCCAGGATGCGAGTTCCTCGACTAAGGTCAACGCCCAGTGACGTCCCGAATAAACTCAGCTCAATGTCGTGCACGGGCAACGCATTGCCACTCAGTAACAAATGTACGAAGCCCTGCTCTATTAATTTGACCAGGTAACGGCTACCGCCCGTATGGACGACCACGGGCCCCGCCACGACGACGATTTTGCCGGAACGATCCCGGATGCGGGCGCATCTCCCAAGCCAGCGCGTCGGCAGACAGTTCCACACGCCGCTCGGTGCTCACACCCGAACTCATAAACGAAAACTCTTCGTTGGCCAAATTGCGACGTGAGGGCGCATGGACACGAACTCCCGCCACACCGCTGACGACCAAGTCACCGGGCTGGAGGTCGCGTAGCAAGCGACATTCCGCGGTAGCTCGCGGTGGTTTAGCGGCAGGAGATGCCGGTTGGACAACGACTACTGCGTCCATGCGCTGCGACGCCACTCGAATCCACTCGCTGGCAACGCGGACTTCCGTCGGATAGATCGTGGTCGAATAGAAATTAGCGGGAGCGACGCCGGGCTGAGTCACCTCCTGCAATTGCGCATCGGTCAAAGGCTCCACGCTTTTCCAACCTAACGCCAACATCTGACCGACCAATACATCCAATCGCTCGGCATTCGGAGCTGTGACGCGTAACGTGGCTGTTGATGTCTGATCGCGACGTTCCGCTGCATCCAATTGTTCAACTCGGCAGCTCCCTCCTCCATCGGTTACAACGTCGATGGCTTGGTTGAGGATACCGGAGTCGAGCAAGTGGCCATGAAGCGACAAGCGAGTGGAACGCAACGGCGACTCGATGCGTGGTCGTGAGGCGGCCGCGGGACCAAGATCCTGCTCCAACAACAACGTCAAACACTTTACGCGCCCCCCGACAACATGAACTCTTCGACGGGGCACTGTAACACTCCGAAGCCCCATGTCTTGAGTTCTCGCTGTAGGGAACGACCGGCGTGATTTGTCAAAATCGTCTCGCCCAGCCGCAATGCGTTACAGCTAAATCGTAACGCATCGGTCTCGGTCACTTCGATACGATGATTCCGCGGCACGCGACACGAGATCTCGCGCAATGACATTTCATCAAAGGCTTGTGGGTAGTAAACCAACCGTCCACCCGGCAGGGGATAGAGACATGTATCCAGGTGATAGAATCGTTCGTCGACCAGTCGCAGTGGGACGACTTCCAAGTTGAGCAGCTCGGCGAGCGATCGGTAGGCTTCCAAACTGGTGCGTACGCCATAGCCGGCCCATACGAGTGGCTGGCCAGGCTGTATCAGTGCATCGCCCTCGCCCTCAAACGCCTCATCGTTGGCAGGCCGCAGCACCTCGAAGCCATGCTGTTCAAACCATCCCGTATAGAGCGATTCTTCCGGACGTCGCTGCGGAAACCGGAATGCCGAGCAGACGACGCGATCGCCGACGACCAGGCCGGCATTGGCGGCGAAGCACATGTCGGGCAGCGCCGCCCCCGGTTGAATTAGTTCGACATGTGTGCGGCGCGAAATCGCCTCGTGCAAACCGTCCCACTGGCGTCGAGCCGCATCCAGGCGAGTTCGCCCAATGTGACCCTCCATCCAGGGATTGATGATGTATTCGACGGCAAAATGATCTGGCGAACACATCAAGATAGTAGGGAGATGTGGTTTAGCCATGGTCACAGCCGCCTATCTTCATCTTAGATGTCGCGCGTGTTACCCCTCCCTGCCGTAGAGGTCGCCGCCGGGTACCGGCTTGCGGGTCGGCGGCAAGTGAGTTTTGTCCGTAACGCGACGAGGTTGACCGCCTCGATCCGGCTTTTGTCTACCTTCTCCCGTCGGCAGCAGGATGTCGCGCAGCTACTCTCCCCGCCGGAGAGGTCGTGGCAGAGGTGTCGTCTGTGAAAGCATCGTGAGTGCGCGGTGAGTTACGATATCCTTTCGTGCGAAACGGGCTGATTGGCGATCCTCACCATATCGCCAACGACTTCAAACCACTGGTGATCGACGGCTGAGCGAATTGCCCCGTCGTCGCGACCAACGGCTTGAGTGATGTCGTCAATTGCCCTCGCGCCATCGGCACGGTAGAGATAATCCCAAATCTCGATGCGGAGTTCATCCATTGATCGGCTTCCCTTGATTGTTAGACAACGGCGCACCGCCGGCTGTCAAGCCTCTCCATTCGATGTGGCACGGCCCTGCGCGATCTCTTCCGATGTCGCATCGCGAACATCGTGGATCTTGACGTCGAAATGAAGTGTCTCTCCTGCCAATTCGTGGTTTCCGTCGATCGTCACGGCGTCGCCGTCGATGTTAACGACCGTTACGACCATCGGCTGATCGTCTTCGGTCAGCACGCGAAATTGCATTCCGACTTGCAGATCAGGCACGTCTTTGAAGTTGCTGCGGTCCACGACTTGCCGCAATTCGTCAATCCGCTCACCATATCCTTCGGTGGGCGGTAGCGAAACGCGGACTTGGTCGCCCGTTGATTTTCCCTCCAAAGCTCGCTCCAGCCCTGGAATCACATTTCCTTGACCGTGCAGATATTGCAACGGCCCGCGGTCTTGAGAGGTGTCGATGACCTGGCCATTGTCGTCTTTTAGCGTGTAGTCAATGGAAACGACTGTGTTTTTCGCCACCTGCATTCTCGACTCTCCTAGGCCTCGTCTCTCCTGAGCCTCGTCTCTCCTAAGCCTCGTCTCTCCTAAGCCTCGTCTCTCCTAAGCGTAGTGTAGTGTCGCTTTCGGTTAGATTGCCATGCCCGGAACCTTGGCTCCTCGCCTATTATCTCTGCGAACGGCCGCGATGTCATCGCTAGTATGACAACGCTTACGTCTTTTTTGTCGACCAGCGTCGCCCTCGGCAATCGCAATTACCGCCAACCGAACGCTGGCGGCACACCGGACTTACCAGCGACCACCACCACCACCACCGCGCTCTTCACGGGGACGAGCTTCATTGACGGTGACGGCGCGGCCGGCAATTCTGGTCAGATTCAGGGCATCGATCGCTTTCTGACCTGCTTGATTGTCACGCATCTCAACAAAACCGAAACCACGCGACCGACCCGTCTCCCGATCTTTGATGATATTGACCGTTTTCACGTCGCCATATTCTTGGAAAGCGTGCTCAATATCGGCTTCGGTCGCTTCAAAGCTGAGGTTGCCAACATAGATATTCATTCGAGAACTCCTCTAAAAGAATCAGAATCCGGTATTCCGGTGCGAAATCACTTGTTTTTGAGTCGCGCAGCAAACTCAGCGCTAGCACTCGTCCTGAGGAATACTTGGCGTGAGAACGCCAGGAAGACTTCCAGCCGAATGGCGCTGGAACAATCAGAAGGACCGATTAGCGAAACCAGGGAGAACTCGAAAGACAGCCCGGTCCGAAACGAGAATCCAACTCGACCGTTGCAATTACTTGTTCTTACGTGCGTCGACCTCAATCCCCTTTTTAACGTTCTTTTGCCGTCCGGCGATGACCGCATCCACCATGACGACTCTCCAATCATAACGTCTTTACGCGGTGTGTCGATGTCGATTTACGCTTGGAGTACGTAGCGGGCCTGTTGAATTGCCGTAACTGCAACGACGGTTGCATGTTGGGACGGCAAAAAACTTCTGAGGAGGCATGGTCCCGCGCCGTGACCGTCCGGCTGGCTGTTGCGTCGAGGTGCTCACTGGGGGACGGCGTTCGGGTTGTATCTGCGCTGGGGCTGGAAGGGGCGAAATCGATGGGGAAAGTGTCCCGGTGCGCCGCGATCTCCATTGTCAGCGGACTTGCGAGGAACATACAATATTTGTAACTCTATATGGTGGCGGCTCGTCGGCTGACGGCCCTTGGGAAGCGAGAGGAGAATGCGGCATGCCCAGAGTCCGGTTAACGCGCAGTGACTTCTTGGCAGACCGTCAAGCTAGAACCTTTGCGGACGTGATCAATGATCCACAGCAACCCTTTGACGAGGTTCTGGAGTTTTTTAATGATGCGGATCGCCAGCGACGAATGGTGGAATCCGAATTGCATCACGACCGTCCTCCATTGGCGGGTGTCGTACGCGAGCTGGAAGCACAGCCCGATATCAATAAGTTTCTTGGCGGCCACCATACTCGTCGCAACACACGTTTTCGGCAAGCCGTGGGCGTATTGGTCCGCATGATTATGGAACGCCAGGGTTGGCAAAAGACCGGCCGCAAAGGTTCCCTTGGTGTGCGGGCTGTCGGTGCGGCACGAACTCCCGCCCACAATACCGGAGGCCTGGCGTTTTGGTTCATCCGTGCCGAACGCTACCAACGCAGCGAGGGCATGCCTTTTCAGTCCGTTCGAGATCGCTGCAAACAGTTGGAATCGATCCCGCAACGTAAGTCGACCAAGGGTAAGCGAACGACGCGTTCGTAGACGGTGGCGCTTTCAGGCGAACGTTTCAGCGCTTCGAACATGAGGGATTCAGCGGAGGTTCGGAGTGAAAGCGAGCAGGCCTTGAGCCGGCAGTATACGGAATTGAGCTCTCGATGCTAGGAATGACATCAGCATGGCGAATATGAATGTTTTGGTTACGGCGATGGCACAGCGATGCAAGGAAAAGATCGTCAAATGCGACGTCCCCGACCTTCGTCTTCCGGTTCCACTGCAGCTCAATCATTTGCAATGGATGTGTGATCAGATTCAACTTCATGCCGATGAATGGCCGGCTACGAAACTCAATCGTTGGGTTGGCTTCGTACAATGTGCGATGATGGCCAATGGATTGATCGACCTGCAGGAGGCCAAAGTGATGTTCAACGACGCCAAAATCGCTCACGGTCCGTCGAGTGAAGACTTGTTGGACCACCTTGACCCGGCCAGCGACTTCGAAGTCGATCTGGGTGGGGAAGGCTAGGGCGGGTTTTCGAAAAACGGTCGCCTACCTCGCGCACAGCGGCGCCGCATGCTGGATGAATCCCAACGCGAGCGCATCTAACTGATCCATCGCGGTTTGAAGGGCGGCTACGTACTGATCGATTTCTGGAACCGTCAAGTCTGGCGGCACACGGATAGGGTCGCCGGCTAAGAGAATTACGCGAGAAAACGGAGTGGGAATCACCAAGCTGGTCCAACTGCCGGAGATATCCCACGATCGCGAACAGGCGAACGCCGTGGGGACAATGGCGTTGCCGGTGTGAGATGCCAGAAACACGATTCCTCGACTCATTTTGCGGCGCGGTCCGCGAGGGCCGTCCGGCGTAATGACGATATCGTTGTCGCGTGCCACGCGAATCAGTTCCGCACTGCACTTGCTCCCGATGCACCGGTCGAGCCGCGGACGGCGGGCACGCCTGCGACGGCAGCCACCGCCTCGACAAACGACCCATCTCGATGACGACTCGTGAGTGCGACGGTTCGCTGGTGTCGTCCTCCAAACGCCGCGATGACGGACGAATCGTGCCACACCGAAAATAGGTAACGAGCCGTGCCAGCGGAGGCGTAGGGATTGGCCTGTTCGGTCGTGCGAAGGTCCAGCCGCAATGTCCGAAATAGGACCAGCAGACCGACGCCGAAGAGACGGCCAGCGGATTGCACGAGAAACGGACTTCGGATCCTCACAGAGAGCCCTTGTGGGTACGGCACGGAGCAGGAGACAGTGGCTGCAGAACCAGAACGACGGTGGAATTCTCGGTGAATCGACAATGGCGCGGAACGCCGGCGACGAGGGTTTGACAACCGCCGCTCATCAGACAAGCACAACAGCAGCAAGCTCACGTAGCCTAAATGGAACGGTTGATCCGGTCAACGGGCATTCGGGGATCGCGCTGGAATGGCAGCAATTGGAGGCGATCCGACGCATTTCCGCCGCAGCGGCATTGAAGTTTCGGCATGTTGCAGTTACAATATTCGTAGGTGCAGCCTTTTCTTCTGCGAGGCGGTTCGTTGCCGCATGTCATCAGTCATTCCTTGGACTCGCGATGTTTTGGCTGAGCGTTGCATGCGAGTTTTGAAGCGCTGCTCGCGTCAACAAGGCAGACTTCGTCGCTTCGATAGACGCCGGCCATGAGCTTCTACACGTGGTTTCGTAATCGATGTCCCGCTCGCGCTAAAGCGACCACAGCCTACAAGCGAGGAATGAAGCAGGCCAACTACCATAATCACCAGGCCGCGATTGACGAATACACGATCGCCATCAAGGTGCCCGACGCACCCTCGGACGTGAAAGCCATGGCGCTGTTCAACCGGGCGATCGTCTATGCGGCGGTTCATCAGGATGAATTGGCGATCGACGATCTCAGAACATTGCTTTCAATGTCCGATGCGCCGGCGGAAGTACGAACAGAAGCGAGACGGAAACTCGTACGAATGGATCGAAGATCCAAAACAGGCAGCGCTCAGTGCGCGCTCAAGTCGGCCATGTCGATTCCGCTCGGAACGCAGGGCCGCGGAATTGGTCTGATTGTGCTGGAAGCCCGTCTGCGGGACGACCCAGTACGCGCCAATCTCGGGATGTAGCGGTGACGTTTGCTGTCATCCATGGGGCGGGGGACGTTTGACTTTTTCCACAATCATCAGCCAAGAGAGTGAACTTTAGTCCATGAGCGAGAAAAAGCCGACTCCGATTATCGTGGAACTGCCTACCAAAAAATGTCCCGTCTGCGGCAAGTCGTCGTACTCACGCGATGGGATCCACCCTCAATGTGCAGTGGCTCAAGCCGATCGGACGAGAAAACGTCTGTTGGCTGAAGAGAGGGACGCGATCGCGGCGAAGTAGGCCGCATCGGATTCTTTTTTCAGGATTCTTCATATGGAAAGGTGCGAGACGTATCGCGGTACACACCGTGACCGATCAATCAGCTTTCGCAAATGATCACTATCACGCGACTAACGATTCGGAAGTTCGTATCTTTTCAAAAGGAAGTAATTCCATGCCACTTGGACAACAAGTACCAGATAGACTGTTATTGCGAGGTGTCACTCAAAAATTGGCGCAACGGTTCGCCGGTGCCGGAACGCGCGTGACCGCGTCGGTTCGCAATGGCGAAGTTACTCTCGCCGGTACTCTCGAGCATGAGCATCAACGTCGCGCTATCGTAAAGTCCGCCAGCGGCGTCACAGGCGTTCGTCGGGTGGTCGATCAATTGCAGGTTGTCACGCGCAAACGGGTGTGACGGACTGCTGAGTCGACCCTTTGCCACACTCCGTCTCGGTTGGGTTCGCCGAGGCGGGTGTTAAGATCCGTACACGCAAGATGCGTAGCCCAACCCGGGCAGTTCCCTGTTGGAATGTGCCCCCCCCTCATCCGGCCTGCGGCCACTCACGTAGCGCGTTCCTTCGAAACGCGTTCTTCCAAGGCAAACTGCCCCTATTCGGCCCGCGGCCAGCTTCTCCCGAAGGGCGAAGTGCTCGGGGCATGCACGCTCTGTCCCGGAGAAGTCGCCGCCGCAACGGGCGGGAGCTACTCGGTGGTCGTCGGGATGTTATCGGTCGGGTCGTTGTTTAAAATACGCTCATGAGAAAGTACGGTGTCGCAATGGGCGGCGCGACGTCCGTAATTCGACCGAGAAGAGTTCGGGATTGGGCAGGGCATGTCGTCTGGGATAATGATCATGCTGCCAATCTCGAGCTTTGATGCTTTCGTTTTGATGTTTTCGTGAGGCAACACTGTGAATCGAATTTCTCGCCTGAGGCTTCTTGAGTTCGCCAGTTCGGCGACGGTATTTATTGCAGTAGCGAACCTGCTTTCGATTGCTTGGGCGGGGCCGCCTGAACCGCGCACGCCCAATATTGCTCGGGCATCGGACGAAGGCGAGCAAGCGCTCGGAGCGTTTCGCATCGCGGCTGGGTTGGAGGGGAATTTGTTCGCCGCCGAGCCCCAATTGGCGAATCCCGTGTCATTTTATGTCGATCATCGCGGTCGCGTCTTCGTATGTGAGACGTTTCGTCAGAGTAAAGGTGTCGTCGACAATCGCAGTTTTGGCGACGCCTGGGTCGATGCCGATCTGGCAGCTCAATCGATCGACGACCGCCGCCAATACTTTCTGGAGCAGCTCGGGACCCAGGTCGAAGCGTACGTGCAGGAAGATGATCGAATACGCTTGCTGACAGACACGAATCACGACGGAGTGGCGGACAAATCGCAAGTTTTTGCCGACCACTTCAACGATTTGTTGGACGGCACCGGCGCCAGTGTCTTGGAATACAACGGCAACGTCTATTACACCTGCATTCCCAGTCTTTACTTGTTGCGCGACGAAGACGGCGACGACCGCGCTGATTCGCGTACGATATTGCACACGGGATTTGGAGTGCGAGTCGCCTTTCGTGGTCACGACTTGCACGGCTTGTGTATCGGTCCTGACGGCCGTCTGTATTTCAGTATCGGCGACCGTGGCGCGAATGTGAATACCGTCGATGGCAGAGTCATAAATGTCGAATCCGGCTCGGTGTTTCGTTGCGAGCTGGATGGATCGGGGTTAGAGATCTTCGCGACCGGTTTAAGGAATCCGCAAGAACTTGCGTTTGACGACTACGGTAACCTGTTTACGGGCGACAATAACTCGGACAGTGGCGATCGCGCGCGTTGGGTCTACGTTGTGGAAGGTGGTGACAGCGGTTGGCGGATGGCGTTTCAGTATCTCGGAGACCGAGGGCCATTTAATCGAGAACGAATCTGGGAACCGCTCAACGACGAACAGCCGATCTTCGTAGTTCCCCCCATCGCCAATATTGGTGATGGCCCATCGGGGCTCGACTATTATCCTGGCACAGGATTTGGAGATCGATTCCAAGGTCGGTTCTTCCTCGTGGATTTTCGAGGAATGCCGAATGCCAGTGGCATCCGATCGTTTCGCAATGAGCCGGACGGAGCTTTTTTCAAGTTGGTGGACGATGATCAACCGATTTGGAACATGTTGGCCACCGATGTCCAGTTTGGTCCAGACGGGGCGATATATGTGAGCGATTGGGTCAACGGTTGGGAAGGCGAAGGGAAAGGGCGGCTGTATCGCTTCACATCAACGGCACACTCGGGCGATCCGGTCGTGGCCGAGGTTCGCGAATTACTAGCCGGCGATTTTTCCACAGTTTCGGTTTCATCGCTGGCCGATTACCTTGGCCACGTCGATCGTCGAGTCAGACAAAAGGCGCAGTTAGAGCTTGTGGCGCGTCGTGAGCTGCAGACGCTGCTCACAGCCGCCAAGCAAGGCTCCTCCTTGTTCGCTCGCTTACATAGTTTGTGGGGGCTCGATCAAATTGCTCGCACCGGCACAGGCCACGCCCAAATCCGTGCATGTTTGTTGACACTTGCCGAAGATGTGGAAGTCGAAGTTCGCTCTCAAGCGATCAAACTATTAGGCGAGTTGGGGGGTGATGGTGCAGCGGCGGTCGTGCGATCCAAACTGGCCGACGATAGTCCGCGCGTCGAGTATTTTGCGCTGATGGCCGTCGGCAAGCTGGCTGATCGCGAGGCCTTTGGAGATGTGGTCCGCTCCATAGAAGCCAACTCCGGCCGTGATCCGATCCTGCGGCACGGCGGCTACATGGCGCTGACGACGATCGCCACACCCGATCAATTGGAGGCATTGGCGGCACACCCGTCGGAGCACGTCCGGCTCAGCGGCGGTCGTGGCGCTTCGGCGCCTTGGGGTCACCCCGTGTGGCTTCGTACCTGTTGGATCAGGACTCACGGGTGGTGTTGGAGGCCGCGCGAGCCATTCACGACGTACCAATTGAAAGCGCACTCGAGTCACTTGCCGATTTGATTCGCCGGCCGAGTGACAGCGATCCGCTGCTGCGGCGCGTACTAAATGCGAATTTTCGCTTAGGTACGCGGAAGCACGCCGATGTTCTGGCACAGTTTGCTGCCAATCCTGCCGCACCGGACGCAATGCGCCACGAAGCCCTTGCAATGCTACGAACCTGGGACGAACCCAGTGGCCGCGACCGTGTTTTGGGGATGTGGCGGCCTGTGGCACCAAGATCTGCTGCCGATGCGAGTGACGCGTTGAAGCCTGTCATTGCCAGTTTTGCGAACGCCAACGCGACGCTGCGACTCGACGTTGGCAGGTTGGCTGCGGAATATCGAATTTCCGCCGGAGCTCCCGTGCTTAGGGCACTTGTAGATGACGCTGGCGTGGAACCCAACGTCCGGGCCGAAGCTATCGTTGCTCTGGCTGATGTCAGTGGCACCGCCGCTGCACCCCAGGTGAATCAGACGCTTGTGGATTCAAATCCGAACGTACGAGCGGCCGCTTTGAGCGTGGTTCGCGATGTTGTGCCCGATCGTGCAGTCGAACTGTTGTCGACAGCGGCCCTTGAGGCGACGATTCCCGAACGGCAGGCCGCGATCAAAGAACTCGGTCAGCTCTCGTCTAGGCCCGACGCCCTGGTGGACGTCCTTCGTCAATGGGCCGACGGCATCTTGCCACCTGAGACGCAATTAGAGGCATTGAATGCCGCGGAGGCCCAACAGGCAGATCCCCACGTTGCGGAGTTGTTGGCCAAAATCAACGCGACACGCAATACGACGCAGCCCTTGGATATCTATCGAGAGGCATTGCGTGGCGGTGATGCTGATCGAGGTCGCACGCTCTTCTTTGAAAAGGTGGCATTGTCTTGTGTACGGTGTCATAAAGTCGGCAACCGCGGAGGCGAAGTAGGCCCCGAACTGACTCGCATCGGCGCTGAAAAGGAACGATCGTATTTGTTAGAAGCCATCGTCGATCCCAACAAGACCATCGCTAAGGACTTCGAATCGGTTGTCTTGTACGACGACCAAGGACGTGTTCATACGGGAGTGCTGCGCGAGGAGACCGATGCCGAGATCACGTTGATTGATGCCAATGCGAATGTGTTGACGTTCAACAAGGATTCCATCGAGGAACGGGCCGTTGGCAAATCCGCGATGCCTGCCGATCTCGTCACGCACCTCACGAAATTCGAGCTGCGCGATCTAGTCGAATACCTCTCCAGCCTGAAAGGACGATTTTGGTTTCGGCGGCGACCTTTGTAGTGCCTCGTACTCTGGCCACACGACTTTCTATTGATGACTGCGCGGCCAAAGGGCCAGGCCGACCAACGGGAGTCCGAAGAATCTCGGCTTTGCGCTGCTCGCCAAGGACCATTGGCAGCGCAGAAGTGAATAGGTTTCCCGGAGAGTAGGTGGCGATCGGCCCCAAATCGAGCCCCATACGAAGCACGCTCGTCCCAGGGGAATTCGCTCGGCGCGTAGTTGTTCGCCGCATAAGCGTCGTGTGCCGCGACTTAGGGGGACGAGTCAGAGTGGAGCGAATCGGCTAGGGCAATCAGCAAGTCGGCGGAGGTGATGATTCCGATGGGGCGATCATCGTTTGTAAGTACTGGCAGGTACTTGCGTGCCTGTGTGTTCATGATTTGCGCCGCTCGTTCCACCGAATCCTCCGCAGAAATGCCCTGTGTCGCGGGGTTCATGAACGCTCCGGCCGAATCAGCTGCGGCTGCAGTCACCTGAAATGCCTGGGCTTCATCGCTCAGCGTGCGCAGATCTACTGGCAGGTTGCGGTGGACGTTTTCACCGGCTGGCCGATCAGGGTCCGAAGGCAAATCTTCGTAGCAGAGGGTACCCAAACAGAATCCCTCGTCATTGACGACGAACAGAAATGGTGCCTTGTGATGACGCATGTTCGCGACGACCCTGGAAATGGGCTCCATCGACCCAACCATTCCCACTTCGCGCGTCATCACGTTGGCAACAGTAAGTTTGGAGCCTCGACTGAGCTGGACCAAATCAGTCGTGGGGACGTCGGGCGTGTCGCTGGTCGGATACGGACCAGATTGTTCGCGCTGCGGGTCGGGTGACCGTTTCACAGCCGGCGAATTGGACGGCGATTTGACCGACGCTCGCTCGAGCGGAGTCGTTTTCCCTATGTCAGCCGAGCCAGCCATGTACATGCCGGCAAAGGAGCCACCGGGACGTCGTCTTGCGACGTGATTCCAGATCGATCTACGTTGATTGCTGAAGTTGTCCATGGTGATGAGTTCGCTTTCCGCCTGTTTACTCGGGGCGTTTTCCTTATCTGATTAACCGGGAATTGCCAATTTGGTTGTCAACGCGGTCCGGACGTCTTGTCCAGTTGCTGTTCAGATCTTGTTCATGAAGTGGACTCACGAAGCGTCTGCCTCCTTGTTTCGACCGACGTTGGGGTCGAAAGAGCAACGGCTGTGCCACAATGTCGCTTCAGAAAAACGAAAACAGCGATTCCGAATCTTACGAGGGAATACTCGGTCAGCTTGTCGGAGCACAGGGACAATATGTCGACCGTCGCCGCCGTATGGCATTGTGACTTCCTAGATTGCGGCATTTGGCGGGTTCGACGATTTTCAACGCATCTTTACGAACGCAGCGCTCGGGCAGTTTGGAAGCGGCTGGGCATGGTTGGTTCTGAATCCCGACGGTTCGTTATCGGTGGAGGGTACGCCGAATCAGACAAACCCTCTGATGCTGGGTCAGGTCCCGATTGTAGGTCTCGATGTGTGGGAACATGCATACTACCTGAAGTATCAGAATCGACGCGCTGAATATGTTACGCGCGTGGTGGAACGTCATTCAATGGGCTGATGGCCGCTTGAGTGTGCGCGTTGCCCGCAATTATACGAAAGTTGGATTCGCGCTCCAACGTTGACCTTCAACGGCCTTGGATATCATAGTGAAACCCGCTACGATCGACGCCGCAGGCCACGGTCCGAATCGCTGCTCGATTTGATGAACGGCTGGATACACTTGACTTCACGATGATTGACAAGAACTCGAAGATGGAACGAAGGAAGAATCGGTGAAACAGTTGCTGATGGCGGAGGCCGTGCACTCGAGCCCACCCTGGGTAATGATCCTGTTCGGCGTCATCATGCTCACAACGTATGTCGGTGTCGCCTATGAACGGTTCCACAAGACGGTGGCGGCGCTTTGTGGAGCGGTGGTGCTCGCTGATCCTGGCAATGGCGCTAGGCGTATTCTCGAACTACCGCGTCGTTCACGAATACCTGGGTCGGGACCTGAATATCTTTGGCGTGATTATTGGCACGGGAATCCTGGTCGATGTGACGTCCAAATCTGGTCTTTTTCACTTTTTGAGCATGCTGATCGTTCACCGCACCGGAGGGCGAGCTGGCCCTCTGTATTTCGCGATATGTGGCCTCACGTTTGTCTTTGTTGCCTTGTTGACCATTGTACCGGCTACCTTGATTCTTTGTTCTCTGGTGTTGGTTATTTGTCGATCGCTTGACTATAACCCCAAACCTTTCCTGCTGTCGGTCGCGCTTTGTGCCAATAGCGGAGCGATCGTGACATTCGCAAGTGGGTTACCCAACATCATGATCGGCACGGCGGCTGGTATTCCCTACGTACAGTTTCTACTGGTCAGTGCTCCGTATGCCGCAATCAGCTTCGTGATTGCGTTGGTCATGCTGAGATTCCATTTCCGCCATGACCTGCCGTTTCGACAATCTCCACAAGAGGTGGCGGCTCTGCAGTCGAGGATCAACGAGTTCGATCCTTGGGCGTTGGTTGAAAGCCGAGCGATTTTGATCCGAAGTGCGGTGATTCTCGGACTTACCGTGATTGGCTTTGCCTTCGCTCAACCGCTGGGCGTTGGGATGGATTTCGTCGCAATGACGGGGGGCACTGCTGCCATGTTGTTCGGCAATCGAAGCGTGGAAGACACGATTGCGAAAGTCAATTGGACGGTCATCCTGTTCTTTACCGGTTTGTTCGTGATTATTGCCTGTGTGGAGGCGACCGGTGCGCTGGAAGTTCTGTCCGAACTGGTAATCTCATTGTCTGGCGGCCGGCGAATATTGCTTGTGCCCATTCTGACCATGTTTTCGGCGGTGGCCAGTTCGATCGTGGATAACATACCGGTAGCAGCTACACTGATTCCCATCGTACGTCACATCGGTGAACCATCCGAGCCGCTCTGGTGGTCACTTGTACTAGGCTGCAATCTGGGCGGCAACGCCACGCCGATTGGTTCCATTTCGTGCGTAATTGCACTTCATACGCTCCACAATGAAGCCCATATCGTGGTGGGGTGGGTTGAATTCCTGAAGCTGGGTGGGATCGTGATGTTGATCCAAATCATCGGCGCCATCATGTATTTGTTGCTATTTTATTCGTTGCAACTTTATCCGACGCTATAACGTTAGATAAATACAAAGGACGGCCTATTCGGTGGAATGGAAGTGTTTGACCCCAATGTCCTGTTCCAGATAACGACCTCTATGGTTGACTCAAGACTTTATTGAATTGAGAGAGGAAGATGTTCGAGCCCTCTGAGCGAGAATTGGAAGTGAATGTCCATCGGTCAATGGAGCTGTTTGAGCGTGCAAAGGTCGGCGAAGTGGCCTTGATCGATTCGCACGAGGTTCGAACTCTATTGCTGGTGCTCGATGGCTCGTTGCAGGACGTTACAAGTGTTGCCATCGCGAAAGCGATTCGGCACCGATTTGGTTGCGCGGTGAAAGTCTTGGATGGGCGAGAGTCGAGCGATCCGTCCGACCTCGCCCAGCAGGCAGCGGAATCGGTAAACGGCGAGGCGCTGGACAAGCTGCAAGGTGAAAGCTTCGAGCAAATTCTGTCTACGGTTGAACGCTCGGGCTGCGACCTAGTAATGACACCCTGTCCATTTGGACGCGACCTAGACAAAGTGGGCAACGACAGCACGGGCACGGCAATCGATGTGCTACTCGCACGATCGCCCGTTCCCTTGTTGATTGTACGGCAGCCGTATACGGTTGAAGACAACCCGTTTGATTATGTCGTGATGTTGATGATCGATGAGAGTGACGCGCGCCCGCCGCAGCGCGTTGGGTCGTTACGTTGGCCGCACCTCAAGGCCAGATCGAACTCTTGCTCGTGCTGGATCGGGATGTGTTGGAGAACATGCAGGAAGTGGTGCAAGAGTTGGATCCCAATATGGAAATTACACCCGCGACGCTGGGCGATGCCATGAAGCGATCACATGTGCATTTACATTGCGCCCTGCAAAAATCCACGAAGTCACTCGACATGAGCTACCGATTGACCGTCCAGCAGGAATTGGACGTTCAGGGATTGGATTCTCTATGGGCTCATCGGCAACCCTTGCTCGTGCTGTCCCACGTACGTTCGGACGCTCGGTCAAGAGGATCCGTGCACGACCAGATATGTCACTCGCCCTATCCCGTATTGGTTGTATCCGTCCCGTAGCAGGCGTTCGTCGAACCGTTGCAGCCAAGGTCAATCGGACAGGTAACAAAGCGGAACGCGCACAAATGAGCTTCGAATTGTTGACTGACGATCGATTTTTTCAGAGTTTTGTCGATCGTCACTATCACAAGCTTCCCTATGCCTCGGCCGGAACTGCAGCATCTTGCTGTTCCCTTGGGACATGGGATGTTCTGGCGCAGATGGTTACCGAAGCCGATGCGGATATGCTAATCGCGCACGACGGAGTTCTGTATGCCGGCGAAAGGCCGGCAACACCAGCAGCCGCGAGCGCATTAAGCGCACAGGGATACACGATTCTGGTGCGGCACGCCGAGCGGCACGATGACAATTTGCGACAACTCGCCGATGCGTTTTGCGCGGCGTTCCATGCGCCCGTGGATGTCCACGTCTACGCAACTCCTGCTGGCAGGCATGGATTCTCGTGGCATTACGATGCGGAAGACGTGTTTATCGTGCAAACTTGTGGTGAGAAGGAATACGCGCTCAGAAAGAATACTGTCAATCCGTGGCCACTACAGGAAGCCCTTCCACATGACATGCGCTACGAAAGTGAGATCATGCCGCTGATGCGTGTCGTATTGCGCGGTGGTGATTGGTTGTACATTCCTTGCGGATATTGGCACAAAGCAGAGGCGCCGGCAACTGGCGAAGTAGCTATCTCGCTGGCCGTGGGTGTGATGTCACCCGCGGCCATTGCGTTTTACGATTTTTTGCGACCGCAATTGCTGCAGTCTTTAATCTGGCGTCAGCGATTACCCGTCACGGGCAGTCCTGCTGACGCAACGCTTCTCGCATCGAGCGACACAGCTGATCCACTCGAGCCGATCTGCGAGCAATTAATTGATGACTCTGCGCGATTGTTGCGGAACTCCAGGGTTCGCGCGCAGTTTCTCACGCATTTACGTGAGGGGCCGAACGCTTCGAGCGGCCGATGACCGCACTTCCAAACCATGACGTTTCGACTCAGCGTATTGGCAACCGTTATGCGACCGCCAGAATTCGCGACCTTTTGTCGGCGTCGCAGCGGTCGCTTTGGGACAGGTCTTAGTCGAGCGGCATGTCTTCGAAGTCCGTCTTGTTGACCCAGCCGGCACGCATCGACTCGCCCCGCATAAAACGCTCATAAAAGTTTCGTCCCGTCGTGTCAGCATAGGGGTATTTGTCGAATACGTCGCCGTGGCCGAACATCCGTGGATCCTCTTGAGCCGTAAGTTCGCGGACCATTTGCGATTTCAGTTGCGCCTTAATTTCTGCAGATGACGGATCGTCCACAAGATTGTTGATGCAATACGGGTCGCTGTTTAGGTCGTATAGTTCCTCGGCCGGTCTTTTGCCGAACGACCATTGCCAGAAGTGTTCCATTTTGGGAGTCGTTCGGCCATCCAAGATTATTGTTTTCGTTGGACTGCCGTCCGTATTCAGATAACCGGTCTCCGGGTTGCCAGCCGGCCAGCGGGTAGGCTCAAAGTTCTGTAGATACAGCAGACTGCCTTTGACGATTCCTCTCACTGGATAACCCCAGTCGTGCGGACGGCCAACGTCGTGACGTTCCTTCCCAATTAGGACGTGGTCGCGGGCGGAATTCACGATGCCTGATGACGGTGAACGGAAAATATCGGTGAGCGATCGTCCAGGGCTTGCGTGCATTCCCGTGTCGGACCAATCGAGTCCCGCGACCTCAACAAATGTCGCTGCAAAGTCAATAAAACTCACATAGTCATCAATCGTGCGCCCCGGCTGGTCGATTCCTTTCTGCCACATGATAGCCAACGGCAAGTGATTACTCGGCTCGTATTTCTGGCCTTTGACTCGCGGAAACGGCATGCCATTGTCGGCGGTGACCACGACCAGTGTCTTTTCCAATTGGCCATTTTGCCGTAGCAAGTCCAGCATGCGGTTCAAGTGACGGTCGAAATGCTCGATCTCGAAGGCGTAGTCCAGCATATCGGTTCGTACGGTCTCGTTGTCGGGCCAGATATCTGGAACCCGGTCGATATCGGTGATCAGCTTCTGACCCTTCGCGACGCCGGCGCCGTATTCATAGCCGCGGTGAGGTTCGAAACCGCCGTACCAAAAGCACCAAGGCTGATTGTCGGGAACGTCATCCAGGAAGGCGGCGAAATTGCCGGCGTAATCGTTGTTGGAGATTCCGCGGGCCGGTGGTGGTTGTTTTTTTTCCTGGTATGGCTTTCCCGCAAGATTCCGAGTTTTTCCCTCGTCGTCTCGCGCAATTCCAGGCGCCCAACCCTTGCCCGTCATACCGACGTAGTAGCCGTGTTCCGCCAGGACGTCCGTATACACTTTGAACTTTGCCGGAAAGAAACACCAATGGTTAGCGGCCTGATCCAATTGCCATGAATTGCGGCCCGTAAGAATCGAGGCACGCGATGGAGCACATTTGGCGTTGGGCGTGTAGGCGCGGGTGAACAGCAATCCTTGCCGAGCGACTTGATCGAAGGCCGGCGTCTCAATCCACGTGCAGCCGTACGCTCCCATGTGGGGATATGACGCATCGTCTGCGATCGCAAATAGTATATTCGGGCGCGAGTTCGCTCCGTCGACCGATTTGACCAACAATCCGCTTACGCCGACCAGTATCGCGATCATGAACAGACTGCGCGATCGAGCAGAATCGGAATCAAAACATGCAGCACGCGCGACGGCATCGTACCCGAGTTCACCAGTGCTTCGAACGTCTGTGAACAAAACAGATCGCCATAGTCTGGCGACTTCGATCGCGAAGGTATTGAAACCACGTGTACTTGGCTTCATAGAGCAAGTTCCCACTAAACTACCGATGTGTATATGTCGGATTTCGGACGCGTGCTAGAGAAAGAGTGTGCCACGAACCTTGTCAAACTGCAACTCATTCCACGAATTTGAATCGCCGGTAACGTTCTCGGAGATGGTGCCGACGAGGGGTGCGAGTGCGAGTGCGTAGAGTTCCGCCCTAGTTCGCTCGTGCCGCACGGTGCGCGACCGCGTGCCAGTGCTGCGCCGCAGATAATGAGGCCAATGCCGGTCAGCCAGATTCTGCGATCGACCCAAAACGCGAGAAACCCACAGGAAACGAGGCCGCAGTAGGCGAGTCCGATAGGAAATAGTCGCTGCTCAGGCCTCAGTCGCAATACACACCAATTTGTGATTGCGTAATAGATCAGGACCGTGAATGCGCTGAACGACCAGGTGAGCTTGACATCTCCCGTTAGGACGAGCAGTGCAATGAGCGTAGCGACGGCAATCGTAGCCGGCCACGGCACATTGGTCCGAGGGTTGATGCTGGCGAAATGAGTTGGCATATCACCTCGGCGTCCCATGGCCAGCAACACGCGCGACAGGCCGAGAAGTAGATTCAGCAACACGCCTAACATAGCCGTCATTGCGCCGCCAGCAAGTATCATTGCGCCGCCGGGTATTTTGAACTGAGAGGCGATCACCTCCAATGGGGCAACTTCTCTACGCGTTGCATCGCCAAACGCATCGGCGCCTACGGCACCGATCCCGATAAGTGCCACGCTGACATAGAGCAGCATGGAGGCGATCAGAGTTGCAATAACGGCGCGGGGGATCGTCCGCGCCGGGTCGTGGACTTCTTCCCCTAGTGTCGCAATGCGGCCATAGCCGGTGTAGGCCACAAACATTAGTGCCGTTGCCTGCAACAACGCACGAGTTCCGTTGGTCGGTGTGTTGGCGAGCCACGGCAGGTGTTGTTTCCAGTTGGCCGCGGCCATGGGAAAACCGGCAAGAACAAAGAATGTCAACGAGAGCAGCGTAACGGTCACGATCACAATATTCACGATGCTGCTACGGCGGATACCCGTGAGCACAAGGGCGGTGAGCCCAGCCAGCGTCATGAGGGCGACCGGCAGTAGCCAGACTTCGTCGCCATCGATTGCACGCAGGAAGTAGCCGGCGAATCCCAACACGGCAGTCGCCGCCGATGCCGATTTCGCACATAGAAACATCCAGCCAGCTGTGAATCCCAACCACGGCGACAACCACCGGTATCCGTACTCGTACGTACCGCCGCTAACCGGGTGATGGGCGGCTAACTGTGCATGCTCAGACCGTTGCAGACGGCCACGAAAGACGCCAACACAATTGCCACCAAGACGCTTGACCCCGCCACGTCCGCTGCAATCCCGATACTGACGAATACCCCGGTTCCTACAATCGACCCCATGCCCATCATCATGGCGCCAAACACACCGATGTCGCGCCGCAGGCCTGAAGGTGTTTCCTTGGCGAACGTATTCACCGCTTAGCCTGCTTTTTTCCTGGTGCAGAGGATTGTATAGGGCGTTTCCGGACTGCAAACATTAAATCTTTGGGACCAGTTTTTCAATCCCTCAGTGGCTGGAAGCTGACAGTGCCTGGTTTGCGTGTGCTGGCGAACCGTCGCCGCGCACGTTCGATGTGGTGGAATGGCAGCGTCCAGAGGTGATGCGGCAACACACCGGGCGGTGAGCGGTTGCCGCGTTTCTCGGCGACGTGACTGCAAATCCAGTACGTGCTTGGGATATCTAGGTAAGCAATTCGATATTGGCACATGGCTTGCGATGAACCGTGGGAACGTGATTTCAGTCATTCTTCCAGCATCAGCAGTCCTAAGGCAGTTACTATGCGGCGACCTCTCGTTCCTCGGATTTTCCGTATTCGACAATGTGCCTTGCCTGATCGACGCCGCGGTAATGTAGTCGTACTGACGGCTGTCTTCATGGTGGCCTTTAGTGCCATGGTCGCCTTTTCCGTTGAAGTCGGCTATATGCTACTCGTCCGTACAGAACTGCAGCGCAGTGCCGACGCGGCAGCCCTAGCTGCCGCCCAGGAATTGATGGGAGACGTAACCGATCCCTATCGCATTGGCACCGCGCGGCAAGTTGCAGCGGATTATGTGGCTCGCAACCGAATTCTAGGCCAATCCACGGCAGTCGATTTGAACGTGTTCAACGATGTCGAAGGTGACGTCGTCATCGGCCATGCGGCCAACTGGGCCGACCGCCCGATCACGCTCGACACGTCAGACTCTAGTCTCTACAACGCCGTCCGTGTTCGTGTGCAGCGCAGTGCCGCCCGGAATGGCGAGGTGGCTTTGTTCTTCGGTCGTGTCCTCGGACAGCCAACTTTTGCGGCGGAAGCGACGGCGACAGCCGCCGTTCGACGACACATCGAAGGATTTCGGCGACCACCGAGAAACATACCTATGCCCATACTTCCCGTGGCCTTAGCTGCCGAGGATTGGCGCAACCTGATGGAAGGCACAACCGACGCAGATGACTTTTCCTGGGATGAAAACCTGAAGGAGGTGGTCTCCGGACACGATTTCGTCCCAGAAGTCGAATTGTATGCCGAGCGAAATGGTTCGGCGGGGAATTTTGGAACGGTTCGCATCGGCCGTGCGAACAACTCAACGTCGCACTTGAGCGATCAGATTCTCCACGGCATGACCAGCGAAGATATGGAGTATCACGGGGGCGAACTGCGATTTGACGAAAACGGAGTGATGACGCTACCGGGAGAACCCGGGATCAGTGCGTCGATCCGTAGTGATTTTGAACAAATCGTCGGTGAGACGCGCGTAATCCCCATCTTCGATCAAGTAAACCTTAGTGGCGCACACGGCGGTTTATCGCATCGTCAAACTGGTCGGCATTCGCGTCGTCGATGTCCAATTGAACGGTTCGCATTTGCGTATCATCGTTCAGCCCGCCGACGTTTCAATTGGCGGTGCCATTCCTTCGGAGGAAGAACAGTACAGTGATTATGTTTATTCGCTGGTACAGTTGATCGAGTAAACGAATCAATGCGTCCATACCGCCACGCGTCGTCTAAACCTCCGCCAGATTTGCGGCAGCCAGGGAGGGCACTCGGCGACTACAGGACGTCCAGCCAAGACTCGTTCACAATCTTCAGCCATTGCCCGCGCTGAATCATACCGATCTTTGGGGTCCTTTGACATTGCTTTGCAACAGATCGTCTCCAGATCTCGAGGAATTCCAGGGTTCAGTCGGCGCGGTCGAGTTGGCGCAGCATAAAGCACTTTTCGCAAAACCTTCTCTGGTGTGCCGCGAAATGCCTTCCTCCTCGTAAGCAACTCGTAGAGTATCGTTCCCAGAGAATAAACATCACTGCGATGGTCGACAAATAGCGCGTCCCCGCGTGCCTGCTCGGGTGACATATACTGAGGCGTGCCGACGATTGGGCCTGTGAGCTTGTGTTTGCTTTTCTTGGCTTGCTGGAAATGATACAAGACCCGCTGGTACCGCTCCACGGTGATCGTAATTTCATCGCAAACGTGGGATTATCATGCGACGGAAAAACGGTAAACTAATGGCAACATGCCAATGGTGCACTGGGGAAAATTGAGAAGATTCTGTTAACGTCCGGATTATAAAGGAGACTGTCATGTCGACGTTTGTTGCCATCGCTTATGAGGATCCCTTCAAAGCTCAAGAAGTGCGGTTGGCGCTCGTCAAGCTGCAGCGGGAGTATTTGATTGATCTGGAAGATGCTGTGGTGGCCGTAAAGAATGCCGAAGGGAAAGTCAAACTTCATCAGTCCATGAATCTGACAGCAGCCGGCACCGTCTCAGGAGGGTTTTGGGGTACGCTAGTTGGTCTGCTGTTTCTCAATCCGTTACTTGGCGCTGGAGTCGGTGCCGCTGCAGGTGCCGCCTCGGGGGCACTAAGTGATGTGGGGATCGACGACGCCTTCATGAAAAAGCTTGCCGAAGGGATGAAGGAGAACTCCTCCGTGCTGTTTGTCCTCGTCCGTAAGGCGACACCGGACAAGGTGTTGGAAGAAATCAAACAGTTTGGCGGGACTATCGTAAAGACGTCTTTGTCGCATGAGGACGAGGCGAAGTTGCAGGCCGCCCTGGACGACGTCAAAAAAGTTACTTCGTAATCCGGCTACGCCACGCGAATGGACAGCGGGCTTGTCGCGGCCCGCTGACGTGAATCTCAGGTCATGGGATAGCCGGTGCGTGTCGCGCCCATGATCTTGGAAATTGTTCGTACCGCGGTACATGCTCTTCCAGTGATTGGTCTTCAGCACCAAAGTAACCATCCAACGGGTCAGTGCGGACGCAACTCATTTGTACCGCAATCATTCCTATAGAGCTCTTGCGATCTATTATGCATTTCAATTTATCGTCGCTCTAGTAGTAGCATGACAACCACCCGACCTGTGCCGCCGATCGATGCGGCCGGTGTTCTTTGCGACCTTGGCAATCGTGTGTTTTGTCGTCTTTGGGTTTTGCTTGCCGTCGGAATGAGCGATCTTGCCGACCCACACCTCCGCATCGCCGCTTTGTGTGCTGGCCGGAGCGCATCGAGTGCCGAACCGCACGAAGGCGTGTAGTACTTTTCGCTGCGACGTTCTGGACGCTCATTGACGCAATACGTCTTATCGTTGCGTCACTTTGCCAACGGAATCGCCACGTTGTCCGTCAGCAATGCGTGGCATGCCGTGTGCGGTAGTGTGCTTCATTGCGCCGTCGATCACTTTTCACGGAATACGTTGAGAAGTGTTGGCAAGACAGTGCAGAGAATCTATACGAAGACGGAAGATGACGACCAGACTGCCGAGGAGCCGAATTGATACTACGATGGCTGACTGCTTTCCAGCGACTTGCGCGTGGGGAGCGGATTTGATTGGTCGGGTGATACGACGGACATTATCAATGCCTACAACGACGGTCGCTTCCTAATGATCCATCGCGATCATGGGTGGCCGGGTGGCTGGTTACACCCCGGATTCTCCACGAGCAACTTGTCCTCGCTCCACAACGGCGATTTGGTGCCCGTGGTATACAGCATCAATTGCGCAAGTGGGTTATTCGATAATGAAACGTCAGGGACTTTGACCGGAACTTCCGTGAGTGGACGTTATTTTGCGGAAAGCCTCCTACAGAACGCCAATGGTGGCGCTGTGGGAGTAATTGGTGATACGCGGAATTACAACACGTGGTCCAATAACGCCTTTTTGCGAGGTCTGATTGACGCGACCTGGCCGAATCATGATCCGTCCTTCGGCGCGACGCAGTCGATAACTCGTTTAGGCGACATCCTAAATATCGCCAAAACCTACACCGTTATGCAGATTGGCGCTGCGAGTTCGACGCCCGAAGTGGAACTGCAATACGGCTTAGACACGATCAATCTGTATCACGTTTACGGTGATCCCACTCTGGAGATGTGGACACATAACCCACATTTTTTGCGAATTGCTGGTCGCGTTATGATTGTCGATCAACAAATCGACAAGCTGTCGACAATCGTGCCATTGATGCAGTGCTCGATACAATTGTTTTAGAAATCCTTTCGTAATGACGGTACAAGTCGGAGCGAGGGCGCCGGTGCGCGTGTCGCGGGTTGGTGGCGAGTGGACGCGGGTGTGACCGCTTTGTCGTAGGCCGCCCTCGGGCGGGAGACGGCCACCTTCTTCCGCCGGGAGAAGGAACTGATCTGAGTCACCTCGTCTGAGAGAGGCCTAGACGCTGACGGCCTGTATTAGCCCTCGCATGTATCCCAGCGCGAAGGCTTCAGCGGACCGTCGTCCACCGACCATGTCCGGCAAATGATCTGAGATGACGGCCCCGTTGTAGCCACTTTGTTGTAAGGCCTTCATTACCTGGGACATATCGACATAGCCGTCGTCGGGAAAGGTTTCGACGAAACCCTCGGGTAGCGGTGCGCTGATGTTGCGGAAGTGGATTTTGAATATCTTTTTCTGGGCAGCGAAGTGACGGATGGCATCGACCACGTGTTTGCCGGTTCCGTCACCGCCTTCGATCCATGATCCCACACACAGGCAAACGCCGATATTGGGGCTGTCGGCAATCTCCAATGCTCGGCAATACCCCGCGAAGTTACCAAAAATGCAGCGAGGAACGCCTCCCAGATCGTAGACAGGCGGATCGTCGGGGTGAATTCCGATAAAGACCCCAGCTTCTTCAGCGACGGGCACCACCTTACGAATGAAATACGTATAGTTGTCCCACAGCTCGTCTTCGCTGTAGCGACGACCGTGCGACAACGGCTGCTTCCAAGTCTGACCGGCCCAGCGACCAACGGCCGTGTCCAGACGTAAGGCTCGAGCCGTTGCGCCGCCGCGCGTCGACTCGCGATTGCTGCTCCAAATCCCGTTGCCCATGTGGGCGTAGGTGGCGTAGTGAATTCCAGCTTTCCCCAGTAAGCGAATGTATGCCAAGTACTCTTCGATCTTCGCGTCGCGTCCGGGCAAGTTGAGCGTGACTTCTTCCATATTGTGGCAGCTGTTGTTCGCCAAGCGATAAATCTTCAATCCTGCTGCAGCAAACTTTTTCACCAGACGTCGGTAGTTTTCCAGCGTACTTTCCTGAGGCGGTAGGCCCGTCATGACCCATTCCACACCCAGTTGACGCGTGAACTGCATATCGTCATCGCTCAGCCGTGGCTGGTAACTGCGTGCCCAGTTGGATGCCCGGTCGACTACCGTAATAACCGGGAACGACCAGTTCGTATCCTTTTTCCGTCGACTCGCCTGCGGAGGAATCTGCTGTGCTTTCCTCGGCGAAAGCCGCGGCCTGCGTGGCGGCGAGCATTGCTGCGGAAGATCCCAAAAAGACACGTCGATTCAACTGATTGGGTTTCATGGTTTGGCTCACCATCGATAGACGGATGTGACAATTACGGAATGGATCACGAACAGAATTTGGAGTCTGCATTCGCATCACGTGGTGGGTCCAATGATAGGGGACGGGATCGAGGAATGCAAAGCGATCCGTTTGTCCCCCTCCGGTTTTCGAAACTCGAGCCGCGAATTAGAATTTCGTCTTTGCACTGCACCTCGACGAGACGGCGAATGAACCCCAAAACAGAATCGACGCGGCACATCGGCTTATTAGGTGCGACGGGTGTCGGAGTCGGAGCGATAGTGGGTGGGGGCATTCTGGCGCTCGCCGGAGTTGCCTTTGCTACGACGGGCCCGTCGGCGTTATTGGCATTTGGTCTTAACGGCATTATTGCCTTGTTGACCGCTCTGAGTTTCGCGGAAATGGCTTCCAAATTCCCAGAGTCGGGAGGGACCTACACGTTTTCGAAGAAAGTGTTGTCGGTTGAGGCCGCTTTCGCCGTCGGTTGGGTGGTTTGGTTCGCCTCGATCGTCGCTGCGGCACTTTATGCCGTGGGCTTCGCCTATTTTGGCGCTATCATGGCTACGGATCTGCTGCGGGCCGTCGGAGGGCGCCGCCGGAATGGTGGACTCGTCCTCGTGTGATTACGTGGGGCGCGGTCGCGACGACGTGCGTGTTGGGCGGCAGCCTCGTGCGCAGGTCCTCGGGCGGGGGCCAGTCGGTGAACGTGGCCAAAGTCGTCGTGTTTGGCGTTTTGATACTTGGCGGACTCCTGGCAGTTTTGCGTCAGCCGATCCCACAAACTCAGGCCGCGCTGCAGCCGTTTTTCACGGCGGGTTTCGGGGGCTTGATTCAGGCGATGGGCTACACGTTCATCGCCTTGCAGGGATTCGACTTGATCGCGGCCGTTGGCGGCGAAGTTCGCGAGCCCACTCGGACGCTACCGCGCGCGATGGTGTTGTCGTTAGCCATTGCGCTGGCGATCTATCTGCCGCTCCTGTTTGTGATCAGCACGGTGGGCACTCCGCCGGGGCAGGGGATTGCCAGAGCGGCGGCAGAGGACCGTGAGGGGATTGTGGCCGTGGCCGCTCAACGCTATCTAGGTCCGTTCGGCTATTGGCTAGTGATCGTGGCCGCCGTGTTGTCGATGTTTTCCGCCTTGCAGGCGAATCTGTTTGGCGCGTCTCGGATCGCCCGATCCATGGCCCGTGACCGGACGCTCCCGTCCCCGTTAGGCTCGCTCCATGCGCGCCATGGTACGCCGGCTGTCGCCATTGCCGTCACGGTGTTGTTGGTGACACTCATCTTGTTGGTTCTGCCTGACGTTGGCGCTGCGGCGGCAGCATCCAGTTTGATTTTTTTGATTACGTTTGCCATGGCCCATGGTGTCGCCATTTTGGTGCGGCAGCGGAGCCGTCGTCGGCCACCGCCGTTCCGTGCGCCTGCTTTCCCTGCCGTGCCCGTCACCGGTGGGCTCGCCTGTTTGGGGCTCGCGATCTTTCAAGGAATCGCCGTGCCCGCCGCGGGGATTGTTACATTGATCTGGTTGGGGATTGGCGGAGTGCTGTTCGTCGGCTTGTTCGCTCGTCGGGCTCGTGTATCGGATGCGTCAAGTACAGGTTTCGATCCGGAGCTGGTGACACTGCGAGGTCGGACACCGCTGGTACTTGTGCCCATTGCCAACCCGAGCAGCGCCGAAGCGATGATTACATTAGCGGACGCGATGGTTCCGGCCGAGATTGGCCGAGTGTTGGTACTGACCGTAGTTGTTGCCCCGACGGATTGGCGGCCGGAGACGGACATGGTGCCGGTCGAGCGATCTCAGATGGTTTTGCGAGAATTATTGCGGGCATCCGCTCATCAGGGTGTCCATGTTGAGACGTTGACCACGGTTGCACCAGAACCCATGGAAGAGATTGCTCGTGTCGCTGAGCTGCATCGCTGCGAATCGGTTCTATTGGGTCTGACGGAGATTTCGCAAGAGAATCAGGGAGCGCAGCTGGAGTCTTTGCTCGGTACGCTGGAGGCCGACGTCGTCGTTCTGCGCTCATCGAAGGACTGGCGATTTGCCGACGCGACGAAGATTTTGATTCCTGTCGCCGGCCGCGGCGGTCATGATGAACTGATGGCCCTGCTGCTCGGTAGTTTGCTCCGGAGTGGCAGGCGACAAGCGATATTCCTACGCGTCTTGCCGGAACGTGCGAGCGATGACGAGGTTCGTCGCGCACGGCGCGAACTTCGCCATTTAGCAGACGACATTGGAGGCTGTGGATTCGAGACGATTCAGAGTGACGATCCGCTAGATGCGATATGTGAACGGATCGCCAACGTCGACCTCGTGATCTTGGGCGTACAGCGCCACGGGCGTCGTAAGAAGTTATTTGGGCGATTCACGCGGCAAATTGCCCAACGCTCGTCGACTCCGCTCATCGTGATCAGCCGACGTGGTTGATGTGATCCGCCGAGATGAGCAACGGCTTGCCTACGTGCCTGTACCGGGTCGATTGCGTCACCACGAACGTGCGTTAAGATGAGAGTGAGCATGTTGCCAAGGCCTTACCGGAGGAAAAACGTATGTTTCGCGTTTGCTTGCCCGTCGGACTCTGGATCATCTTCGTGGCTGTGGCGTATGCGGAGCGAGGTCCGAGTGTCGACGAATACGGTGCGCCGGACGCAGGTCAGGTGCGCATTGTCAGGGACACATTTGGCGTCCCGCACGTCATAGCTCGCGATCATGCAAGTTTATTGTTTGGGGTCGGGTTTGCTCAGGCCGAGGACCAACTTGAGAATATTGCCCGCAATTATTTGATGAGCGAGGGTCGCGGCGGAGAAGTTTTGGGCAAAGATCAGCTGCCGCTTGATCATCTGGTAAGGGCGACTTGAGTTGCCGCGTCTCGCCAAAGAAGGATACGCTCAGCTGGCGCCGGATGTCCGCCAGATGCTGTCGGCATTTTCGGCAGGCATCAATACCTATATCGAGCAGCATCGTGACACCGTCCCCACGTGGATAGAGGCTACCGAGCCACATGACGCATTGGCACTCGGGTTATATGTCAACGCCATGTTTGTAATGGGCCATTGTCGTCGAGATTTGGACCGAGCAGGCATTGTATTGGCTGACTGGCAGCCGTTGAGCTCTGACGAAACGCAGTGGGGTTCAAATCAGTTCGCAATCGAACCTAGCCGCTCCGCGACGGGCGCAGCCATGTTGTCGATGGATCCTCATCTGCCCCATGAAGGCGTTTTGCGATGGTACGAAATGCATCAAGTCGGCCCGGGCGTGAACGCGATGGGAGCGACGTTTTTCGGCCTACCGTTCGTCGCTTTGGGGCGGACCTACGGTACGGCATGGTGTCAGACCGTGAACGCGCCCGATTTGGGGGACGTTTTCGTTTTGTCGATGGATCCGGATCGGCCGCATCAATATCGCGACTCAACTGGCTGGCAGTCGCTTGCGATGTCCACCGAACAATTCCGCTTCAAGTCGGCCGAGGGGATGCAAGAGATTTCGCAAGTCATCATGCGGTCGAAGTTTGGGCCGGTGATCGCGCGCGGTGACCGGGCTTACACGTTTCGAATGGCATTGCCATCCGCAAGGGCCACGATTGAACAGGGCCTTGCCTTGTTGCAGGCCGAGAACTTGAGCCAGTTCCGCGCGGCTTTGAATCTTCGTGGCATGGCCATGTTTAATTTCGTCTATGCCGATCGGCAGGGCGATACGTTTTATATCAGCAATGGGCTTGTCCCCAAACGCGACCTGCGCATCTCGTCTCACGATCTCCGACCAGCCGATCAGGAGTGGGCCGATTGGCAGGGCATCCATTCCCTGGACGAGCTTCCTCAGGTTGCCAACCCGTCGAGTGGATACTTGATGAATACCAATAGCGGGCCGCAAAATGTCACCGAAACGGGTGCACCCGTTGCGACGGACTTTCCCGCCTACATGATGGAGCAGCAGTTGAACAGCCGGGCACGTCGTTTGTCGTTTCTCTTGAAGAACGACTCGTCCGTGGGATGGGACGAAATGCTGTTGTACGCAACGGATACCCAGCTGGAAGTCGACGAGTTGCTAGGCCGACTGTTGAAGCTGATGACAGGATCTGATGACCCGTTGGTACGAGAAGCGTCACACGTACTGCAGACATGGGATCATCGAACCGATCTTGAATCGCGAGGAGCGATCCTGTTTTACTATCTAGCTGCCGATAGGCAACTGGTCGACGCTCTCGATCACGATGACGTGCCTGCAGCGATCGCGCATACGCAACGCATAGCCAGCCACGTAAAGGAGAGTTTTGGCGCTCTTGATGCGCCGTGGCAGGCGTTCAGCCGTATTCGTCGCGGAAACCACGAGATTGGCGTTGCGGGAAGTGGAGGAGTCGGAGCGTTAGTGGGCGCGGCGCTGCGGCCGACGTACGGGGCGTTGATCGACGGTCATCAGTTCTGTCGTGGCGGTTCGAGTTACGGGATGATAGTCGATTTTTCTGGCGCGACGCAGTCGGTCAGCTGCCTGCCGTTTGGGGAATCTGAGGATCCCGCGTCGCCTCATTTTGCGGATATGTTGCCGCTCGACGCGCAACGAGAATTCAAGCCGGCGTGGTTTCTGCCGCAGGAAATCACGGCGAACGTGGAAAGTGAGCGAGTGCTGACGGTCAAATAATCGGATGCGTTCCGTTTGACGATGTACTTGGCATTGACCGCCATCGCGCGATGTTTTCGCCGCCGCCGAATCATCGACCTCTGCGAACCTCCTGCAACCGGTCGATCGAATTGGGGTGTTGGCCGGTGATCGATGGAGCGTCGTCCGGCCCTATTACATTGAATTCCCGGTGGAAAAAGCTTGGACTTCTGCTAGATACCCTCCCATAATAGACCCCCGCCAGCGGTTCTTGGCGGGAAGCCTGATTCAGTTTCGACTTTGGCGGCTCGGGACTGAGGGCTTCTTTAGATTCATGATGGCGTCGTGTCGGATTGAAGTGAAAACGAAGTGTGGGGGCGATGCAATGTTGTTTCGCAGTTGGTCAGTTGCGTTGGGAATTAGTTCGCTCGCTCTGTTGGGGTTGTTCTGCGCAGCCGGTTCGCGCGGAATTGGTCGGTTACTGGAATTTCGATGGCAACGTTGACGATCATTCCGGACTAGACAATCACGGTGAACTGTTTGATGCCGTGTATGTCGATGATGTGCCGGCGGCGATCGGTAGTGGCCAATCGCTGAGCTTTGAGGCCGATTCGGATTATGTCTTTGTTGAAAATGCAAACGGCGACTTGGATTCGGAGGAGTTTACGCTCGCGATGTTCATCTACGACCGTGGCCAGGTCGGCGCCATGGAGCGATTGACGAGCCGTGAAGGAGATACGTTCGAGACGGCGATCAATGTGCATCCTCCATTCAACGGCATGGGTGAATATGCCTTCTATTCCCCCGTCGATGGTGCCGGTTGGCAGTGGGGCGAAGAGATTCCGCCATTGGAGGAATGGCAGCATGTGGCGTATGTGGCCAATGCCGACGATCAGACGATGCGGATCTATGTTGACGGCGAGCTCATGTGGGAAACGGTCGATCCTTGGTCGGTGTTTCCCACAGGGTTTATGCACATTGGCAATCGACACAATGGTTTGGAGGGATTCGACGGATTGATTGACGATGTGGCGATCTGGGATGAAGTACTGGACGAAGATGCCATTATGGCAATAGCCCAAGGTGGTGTCGCGGCCTATCTAAATCCGGTGAAAGGCGACTTTAACGGTGATGGCGTGTGCGATGCCTCCGACATCGATGTATTGGCGATGGCCATTCGAGACGGCGACACGAATGGTAAGTATGACTTGAATGGCGACGGATCGGTCAACAGCACGGATCACTCGTATCTCGTCCGCGACATCAAGTCGACGTGGATCGGCGATGCTGACCTGAATGGCGAATTTAATTCAGCTGACCTTGTTGTGTTGTTGGCAGCGGGCGCGTATGAGGCCAACATTGAAGCCGGATGGGCGGCAGGTGACTTCGATGGCAATGGGCTGGTCAATGCCAGCGACCTTGTCGCGGCACTGTCAGATGGCGGCTACGAACAGGGGCCTCGTGCGGCTGTGAGTCGCCGTGCCGGAGCCCACCGCGTTGGGGATGAGTGTTGTGGGCCTGCTGTTCCTTGGTATCCGGCGCCGTCGTTAGTTTCGCAACCAGAAGTGGTTTCGGACTGCGCCCTTGTTCGGCATGCGACAACCCGCCCGCTCGTGCCTTGGCGGCGGGTCTGGGCTGACGCGGAAGCTGTCGCTGGGTGGAGGAACGAGAATGACGACAGCGAAGACCGTCAACGTGGGGCTCATTGGTTCGCAATTCATTTCTAATATCCATGCCGAAGCGCTGCAGGCCTGCACGGCGGCCAACATTTTGGCCGTGGTTTCTCCGACGCCCGGTAACGCGGAGCGGTTCGCAAGTAGGCATGGAATTGCGCACCATCTGACCGATTATCACCGTCTGTTGCAGATGCCCGAGATCGATATGATCGTCGTGGGGGCTCCCAACGACGTGCATTGCCAAATCACCGTCGAAGCTGCCGCCGCAGGCAAGCATGTCGTCTTGGAAAAACCGATGTGCCTGAATCTGGCCGACGCGGATCGGATGATCGACGCTTGTCGACAGGCTGGCGTGAAGCTAATGTACGCGGAAGAACTCTGCTTCGCACCGAAATACGTGCGTCTAAAGCAGCTACTCGACTCGGGAGCGCTCGGTCAACCAACGCTGGTGAAGCAGTCCGAAAAGCACGATGGTCCGCATGCCTCGCATTTTTGGGATGTCGATCGTAGTGGTGGCGGCGTCACGATGGACATGGGGTGTCACGCGATCCAGTTTTTCCGTTGGATGTTGGACACCCAAAAGATAACCTCCGTGTATGCCCAAATGGCGACTCAGGTTCATACTGACAGAACGCGAGGTGATGATAACTCACTGATTGTGGTGGAGTTTGATAACGGGGTGATGGGACTGGCCGAGGAAAGTTGGACAAAACTTGGCGGTATGGACGACCGGGCGGAAGTCCATGGATCCAAAGGCGTGGCCTATGCCGATCTACTCCACGGCAATGCGATCGAAGCTTACAGTCTCGATGGCTATGGATACGCGGTCGAAAAGGCGGGCTCGACCAAGGGATGGTCGTTTCCCATCTACCAGGAGTCGTGGAACTACGGATTTCACGCCGAAATGGCCCACTTTGTCGATTGCGTGCAAAACGACAAACCGCCGTTGATCACCGGAGAAGATGCTCGATGTGTGCTGGAAATTGTATTCGCCGCCTATCAGTCGGCGGGAACTGGTCGTAAGGTGATGTTGCCGTTTGCGACAAAGGCCGAAAAGCCCATCGATCTTTGGTGGCGTCCGGAAGCATTGACCTGAAGATGTACGTGCCACGCATACCGCGCATCGCTTGTGGTTCTCACGGAAAGGATTTTATCTTGGCGTGACATACTGCACGTTGTACACCGTTGGTGAACCGCTACGTCGACTAGTAAAACTCGGTTGCTGTGCCTTCTGCATTGTCGTGGTGTTGATCCCGCTGACCGCGGGGGGTCAACCCACTTCAGGGCAGCTACCCGATGGTGCCCGCGCGATTTACGATCTGTCCTATGTTGCCGACGGCCACGAACGGCAAAAACTGGATTTGTTTCTTCCTGACAGCGGGGACGATTGGCCCTTGGTGGTCTGGATTCATGGAGGCGCGTGGATGGGGGCAGCAAAGAGCGGCCACCGGCTGCGTCGTTGCTGAACGAGGGCTTTGCAGTTGCCAGTATTAACTATCGATTGAGTCAGCATGCGGTTTTTCCAGCGCAGATCGAGGATTGTAAGGCCGCGATTCGCTGGTTGCGCGCCGACGCTCAGCAGTACGGGTACAACGCCCAGAAAATCGGCGTGTGGGGGCTGACCGCACATGGCAGGTGGCCTGATGCCAATACCGGCTGGGATCTCGTCGCAAACACCTTTTGCTGCGTGCTCGCGGCTGTGATCATTTCGCGATCGTGTGGTCCGGGACGCACGCCGGCCGCAGTGCGCTGATCGCGGTCGGCCAATCCGGACCGCCTTGGCGTTCCGCTTCCACGCGTCGAGTGAATCGGGCGACATCCAGGGGGAAAATCGGCGGTCGCGTGGTTGTCAATTCGTACCCCGCTTCCTACCCTCAAAGTTAGTGCGACATGCGGGGATCGCGAGATTTCCTCCAGTATTCGCCGCCTCTTCGGGGGTCTGGCCGAGGCAGGCGTGACTGTGTCATGTGGAGATCGGGTGGGATGCGGCGTGTAGGTGGAGTGGCGAAAGTGTTGGTTTGAGGTGAAGGTGGGGGTGACCAAGCATGCGTAAGACACAACGACTACAGGGATCGCTCACGGCGGTCGCGATCGGCTTCATGCTGCTGGGTAGTACACGGTTGCGGGCTCAAGAGTCGGCCGACCCCTCAACGCCGCCGGCAGCTGAAGAGGCCACGGGAACCGAAAGCACACCAAGTCGCTGACGAGAAGAAAGCGGCGGAGTACACGGCATCCACCACGGTAGATCCCTCGATTCCCCTCGATCAATTGCGGATTCTCATCAAACCACTGACGAAGTCGGAGTTGGAAGTTGAAGCGGACGCTTGGTTCGAATTGCTTCGGCAAAAGGCACGCCAAATCGCGGCCGTACAATTGGGCGTGAAGAAAACGAACGAAGCCTTGTCAGCCGACGATGCTGGCCAGGCGGCTAAGGCACTCAAGGCGGCGGAGTCGGTTGAGAAAAAGGCAGCCGAGGAAGCGGAGGCTGTTGAGCGAGAACTGAAGGAAACGGCCGAGGGGGAGCTGGGCGTCGGTGAAGGCGGGTTTGCGACACCCCAATCAGGCCAAGCGGAATCCTCGACCAGCGAAACGAAAGCCGCCGGCGATCGTACAAAGTCGGCTCAGGGCGGTGACGTCGCTGGTGTGGCCTCCGCTAAGAAGGATTCATTACTTGCCAATGTCAATGACCTTCAGGAAGAACGTACGGCTCTTGCGGACCGGCTTGAGGCCGTGTTGGATTCACTGGAGGCCAAAGGAGGTGAAGTCGATACCTATCGCGACTACATGACGGCGGTTTCCGGTATCGAGCTCGATGCCAAAGACGCCAGTGCCACTTGGGCCGCGATCACGGGGTGGGTTTCGTCAAAAGAGGGTGGACAGCGTTGGGCCTGGAACATCGCGTTGTTCCTGCTGATCTTGTTGATTACCTATATCGCAGCCAAAATCATCGCCGGCGTGACGAACTGGTTGCTCGAGAAAAAACTAAAGCTCACGCAGTTAGCGGAGAAGCTGATTTCGCGGACGATCAAGAATGTGATCATGCTGATTGGCTTCGCGATTGCGCTTACGGCGCTGGAGATCGACATCACACCCATCTTGGCAGCCATTGGTGCTGCCGGTTTTATCATCGGCTTTGCACTGCAGGGAACTCTGAGCAACTTTGCCAGCGGCTTGATGATCCTGATTAATCGTCCGTTTGACGTCGGCGACGTCGTGAATGCCGGAGGCGTGACGGGGACGATTAACGAGATGAATCTGGTGAGCACGACATTTCGAACGTTTGACAATCAAACCATTCATGTTCCCAACAACGAGATTTGGGGCAGTGTGATCACGAATATCACAGCCAATGACAAACGACGTGTGGATATGGAATTCGGCATCGGCTACGACGACGATTTTGAGGAGGCCGAACGAATCATCCGCGAAGTTGTGGAAGCACAGGAGTTGGTTCTGAAGGATCCGCAACCGGTGATCGTGATGCACGAGCTGGCGGATTCGTCAGTCAATATTGTTTGCCGCCCGTGGGCGAAGACTAGCGATTGGTGGGCCGTCAAGACGCAAGTGACGCGCCAGGTCAAGCATCGATTCGACGACGCAGGGATCAGCATCCCTTATCCGCAGCGGGACGTACATGTCTACCAGCATTCGGAAAAGACGTCGGTCTGAGTTGGATCGACGCCCCTTCGCCGCCGGATGCACGCTCGCCGCCAATTTGTTGGCGCCCCATCGATTCCCACTACGTGAGTCCCTTCTTCCTGCCGGAGTGGTGAAATTTGGCCGATGTGCTTCGACACGCCACCACCGCACCTGGCAATTCCTCGGCAGACTCTATTTCAATCTTGAATTGCGCCATTAGAATAATCGCCGTGATGAAATCGCCCAGCGCGACGAAGAGCAGAGGCACTTTGCAGTCAATGCAACATGGCAACAGAGATGTTTGGCGAATGAAGTGTCTTATGTTAGGGGTAAGGCGACGCTATGAAATCGATGAACTGGCTGATTTTGGTCGTGGGAGTAATCGTTGGTAGCTTGCAGGGACTTCCGCCTGCGATGGCCGGATTGTTCAAAATGGATTTTGGTACTCCCGAAAACATCGATCCGCTCGAGGATTGGAATGAATTCGAGACCTTTTATTTTGCTGATTTCGACGACGATATTGCAGTCTGGCCGCTTACCGATTGGTCTGGGGGCGGCGACGACGACGTAACTCTCCATATTATGGATAATCTGGAACTCTCCGATGAACTCGGCGTCTTTGCTAACGGAATGACCGCCAACAATCCGACGCACGAACTGGAAGATGTCGTCTACGACGGGGTCGAAGTGCCGTATCAGGTTAAGGACGACTATCTATATCGAGATCCCGATACGGCCGGTACCGAATTGTTATTTCGTTACGACAACCTCGATCCTGGTCAATACAACGTCACGTTATTCCTAGGACGGACGACCGACGCTAATGGCCAGTTCGGCAAGGTTTGGGTTGAGAGCGATCCCGAAGGTCACGGTGAGCCTGATGTCGAGAACACCGGTGATTTCGCTGCCACTTTGCCGGACATCGATATCGAGGGGCATCCTCAGACGGTCTCGGTGGAAATCAAAGCCGGCGAATACCTATGGTATGCCCACATGGAAGACAATTCGGGAGGGATCAGCGGTATTATCATCCGGCAAACGTCGGCCGGCGGCGTCGCAGGCGATTTTAATGGCGATGGCGTCCTGGATGCCGGTGATATCGACGATCTGACGGGCCAGTCGGCGACCGACGCAAATAACGCGGCATACGACTTAAACGCCGACTCGCAGGTCGATAGCGCCGACGTGAAGGTTTGGGTGAAGGACTTGTTTAAGAGCTGGGTGGGAGATGCAAACCTGGACGGTGAGTTCAATTCCAGCGACCTGGTCGCCGTGCTCTCGTCGGGCACCTATGAAGTCGACATTAATGCGGTGTGGTCCAGTGGCGATTTCAACGGTGATGGCCGCGCGAACACCAGCGACCTAGTGACCGCGTTAGCCGACGGCGGATACGAGGCCGGCCCCGTCGCTGCCGTTCGCGCCGTGCCGGAACCGCTCAGCGGGACGTTGTTTGCGATCGCCTGCGGGCTATTGGCTGCGGTCCGGCACGGTGGCAGGAATCGCACCGCTTCCGGTCGCTGACAAACCGTGATGGACATCAACGCCGGATGCGAGCCCCTTCTTCCCGCCGGAGAAGGTGGCCGCCGGCCGGATGAAGGGGCATTTGAATCTGCGTCCCAAGAGAATGCGACGCTAACCGTCTGTGATGAAGTTCGGGCTTCGACGACATGTTTTCTTGCAATCCGAAGCGTGGGCGGTTCCAATTGAAGGCGGCCCGGCGACAACATGTTCACCTCGAACCCTGAAAGTCAGCGTCATGTACTCGTTATTGCAATGGAGTCGACACGATCGTCTGCCACTTGTGAGCAGCCATTGGGGCGCATGCGGTTGGTTTGGTGTGCGACGCTTCTGTTGTGTCTTGCCACGGTTGTGCATGCCGAGAATTGGCCGCAATGGCGTGGACCGAATCAGGACGGGGTGGTCTTGTCCAAGGGCTATCCTACCTCGTGGAGTGAAGACACAGGCACGGTGTGGAAAGTCAAGCTGCCGGGTTGGGGCACGTCGACTCCTGCGATCTGGGAAGATCATATCTTTGTGACCGGCGAGGAAGACAGCAAGAATGTGCTGATATGTCTGGATCGCAAGGGACAGAAACAGTGGCAAGTTGCCTTTGGCCCATCGGCCGGTAATCGCAACAGTAAGGCCAGTGGCGCGAATCCGTCGCCCATTACAGATGGAACGTACGTCTACGTATACTTCCGTAGCGGTGACTTGGCATGTGTTGACTTCGTGGGACACGTTGTGTGGCAGATGAACGTGCAGGAGACGCACGGTCCGGATCGACTGAATTGGGACCTCGGAACCTCGCCCGTGCTAACGACGAACAACGTTGTCATCGCCGTGATGCACCAGGGGCCATCTTATCTGTTAGCGCTCGATCGTCGGACAGGCGAGCAGGTTTGGAAGCAAGAACGAGATTTGGGAGCACCGGCGGAGTCTCGCGATAGTTACACAACGCCATTGGTACTGGATGAAGGGGGCCAGGAGGCATTGGTTGTATTGGGAGCTGACCATGTTACCGCGAACAACGCGGACACGGGCGCAGAGATTTGGCGATTTGGCGGCCTCAATCCAGAAGGACGTCGCAACTTTCGTCAGATTGCGTCGCCTGTTGCGACGGAAGAGTTTATTATCGCTCCCTATGCGCGCGGCGAGACGCTGGTGGCGATACGACGGGGCGGTAAGGGGGATATCACTGCCACACATCAGGCATGGATCGTCTACAATCTGGCGGGCGATGTCCCTACGCCTGTAGCTCACGACGGAAATCTCTATCTCTGTGGCGATCGTGGTGATGTCGCTTGTCTTGAAGTGGCGACGGGAAAAGAACTTTGGAAAGAACGGCTACCTCGGAATCGGTATCCATACAGTGCTTCCCCAATCTTGGCCGGCGGAAACCTCTATCTAACACGCGAAGACGGCACGACATTCGTGCTGCGAGTCGGAGATACGTCGGAGCTGATTGCCACCAACGTATTGCGCGAAAACACATACGCCACGCCGGCTTTTGTCGACGGTCGGGTAATTCTGCGCACGTCCGATTATCTGTTTTGCATCGGCGATTAGCAACGAACGATCCAACTCCAAGTGCATCCGCGAGTCCCTTCTCCTATTGGGAATAAGTGTCCGCCGGTGCGGATGAAGGTGGTCGGGGCGCGTCGCTGGGAATCGTGCCGCGTAACTTGGCCGCCGGTCGGATGTCGCTCGTGCCGATGGGCGGATTTCGGTGTGTCACGGTGACGTGCCGCCTGGTCTACTTCCTTCAGGGGTCGCCGCGCGTTGCTTTTGGGGTGTTGCGACCTTAGAATCAGGCGTCCGAACGCACGCGATTGAGCGGGATCCCAACCGGTGAAAATGACAAATCATTCGTGGGCTACCGATGCTGCGGAAGGGGATTTGCGATGACACGGATTCGTGGGCGGCAGGATTGCCATCGATGCCAAAAAGGCCTGCGTTACGAGTCGCTGGAGTTGCGTTGTCTTTTGGCGACTCAGAATCTAGTTGGCACCGCTTGGCAGGACATCTGGCGAAGTCCGCCGAATACGTCGTTGACTTCCGAGTCGAACGATGTTGTGACGGCGGATGTCAACTCGGATGGAATTCCCGATCTACTGGTCCATAGCGGCCTTGGCGGCGCGGCCTATTTGGGCGTGGGTGACGGCAGCTTTGCCGATGCGGTCGATTTACCGAAACTAACCCGGCCGTGGTTAGTTGCGGACCTGGACAACGATGGGGACCAAGACCTGGCGTCATTCAGCGGCATCGAACTGTACGTGCTGGAAAACCTCGGTGTTGCCAACGGCGTCTGGAGCGGCTTTCAACGGACTACCAGTCAAACGCTCGCTCAAACTTCGCAGCCAGCTTTCCAGCTATTGGCGGCAGACTGGAATGGTGATGGGCGGACGGATGTGGCCATCGCCACGATAAAAGGTGTGCTGGTCAGCCTCGGAGCGGAAGATAACAAGCTGGGTGACACCATCGAGTATCCATTGGAACATGTCCAGCGAGGCCGACTCGTTACTGGCGACTTCGATCAGGATGGAGACCTGGACCTGATCAGCGCCATCATCCACGTCCGATCCGCCTAAGTCGTTTGTTCACTTCATGACCAACGACGGCCAGGGGATCTTTGAGTCAGAGCAGCGCCCCATTGGCATCAAGAGCAACGTCGCAGATTTGGTCGCCGGTGACCTGGACAACGACGGCGATCTGGATCTAGCAATCGCGTATGAGTATTCGTACGATGGGAACGTTGGTGTCATTCTCAACGACGGCCAGGGTGGATTCGCATCCGAACCTTCACAGCTGACCGTCGCCGGCTCACCGACCGGTATTGCGCTAGGTGATCTGGATGCCGATGGCGATCTCGATTTGACCGTGGTTCACGGTGGTGGCATTCATATTCCCTACGGTGGGGCGCCGGGCATCAGCGTCTTTATGGGCCTCGGGAATGGACGTTTTGCAAGTCGCAATTTCATCAGATTGGCAGACAATTTGGTCGCCGCGGTCAGCGATTTCGATCAGTCCGAAGGCGACGAGATAGCGATACTCGATCACGGTGGCATCATTGAAGTGATGCAACAAAGGGAACCGGAATTGTTTTCGCGACAAATCCAAGTCACAACCGAAGACGATCTATCTTCATCGGGAAATGTCTATCCGTTTGCCAAGGGCGATTGGAACGGCGATGGCTTAGAGGATGTAATTCAGGGGCCGGTATTCGCAAGTGGTGACACGCGACTGGGGATTTCACAACCCGATGGATCAAGCATTTGGACCACGCTGCCGACATACGTAGATGCGAATTCGTGGATAATCGCAGATCTGACCGGAGATGGCTTGCCGGATATCGGAGTGATTTACAACCAGGGTAAGACGTTGGCGGTAATTCCGCAATTAGGTAACGGCGAATTGGGCATGCCCGTTGATTCTTTGACACTTGCAAACGACGCATACTTACAAGACCCCTACGACTATGATGCGGACGGATTTCCCGACGTGTTGTTGCGTGATGGAGTTGGTCGGATTCGCGTCATGTTTGGTACAGGTGGCGGAGCCTTTGAGCCGGGACCGGAAATCGGCCAAGGTGATGACGTCCGCACGACCGATTTGAATCGCGATGCTTACCCCGATCTATTGATTTTGGCCAATAACCATTTTGCGACATACCTAGGTGCTGCCGATGGAGGTTTTCAGCAAGTGTTCAGCGTCGCGATAACGGGTGCCTTTTTTCAAGAATGGACCGACTTCACCGGCGATGGTCAGGTCGATGTAATTCTGTCAGGGGCAAGGGAGTCTCACGTCCTGATCGGCAAACCTGACGGCACGTTTGACGAGGCCATTGAATCTCCGCTGCGCTCCGGAAACGCAGGTTTGAATATCTGGTTCGAGGATATGAACCGCGATGGGAGGCCTGACCTGCAAGTGCAAAGTGTGAACTGGGGTGAATTGCTAAGCTGGCTGGTGACCCCCGAGGGAAGTTTGGCCACGCCGGCCAAGTCGATCGTGCCGCGAAATGCCTATCCCGTCGCCGAATTCTATTCGGGACCACGCGACATCAATGGCGATCAGAACCCTGACATAGCGCTGGCGTCGAGCTCGCAATTTGCGTTCATGTTGGGGCAGAGCGATGGATCGTTTCTCGCCGCGTTCGATCCGATACTAATCAGTGGTGGATGGAACTATATCTCCTTGTCCGATGACCACGATGCCGATGGTGTTGGCGATCTGACGATCTTGTCCCCCAAAGGATTGACGCTGTGGTTGCAACAGGACGATGGCACGTTTGTTGAGTATTTCCAGTTACCTGTCTCGGGTCAATTGGCTGATATACGGTGGGTCGAAGACCTAAACGGAGATGGTCGGACGGACTATGTCATCTTCGACGGGCGACTGCGACTGGTTTTATCAGGGACCGAAGTAGCTCTTAGTGAAGTGTTCGCCTTTGGGGCGATTAATTACGAAATCAACTTTGGCGACTGGAACGCTGACGGTCAATTGGACGCCGTGACGGGGTCCTGGGATCAACCCATACAGGTTTGGCATAACCAGGGTGACTGGACGTTCGCCCAAGCGCCATCGCCACGCGTGATCGGCTCATTGTTGACCGTACGGGACGTCAACCGAGATGGTTGGTCGGATCTAGTGGTTCAGACCACTTTTAACGGGGATTCGAGCGGCATTTTAGCGCTGTTGAATGTTGGAGGATTAGAGTTTGTCGAGGGAATCAAGCTTTCCGGTAGTGGCACAACGTGGTCGGACGCTGTGCAATTTGGTGATCTAAATCGAGATGGTCACGATGACCTGGTCGTGGGCTGGGGGGCCCGCGGACCCGGTCAACGCATCACGATCCTACTCAGTGAATCTGATGGCACGTTTGGTCAGCCAGTAACCTATGTGTTTTCCAGACCCATCAATCTGGCGCGAGTTGTTTTGGGAGATATCGACGGCGACGGTGATTTGGATGTAACACTGGAGGGCCATCGATACAATTACTATGGCGACGTCGACAAGCCGATTACCCGAACCGGCATCATCTACAATCGCGCCGATCAGCTTTGGCCGGTTGGCGATGCAAATCGGGACGGAGTATTCAATTCCTCCGATCTGGTTCGCGCTTTTCAAGCAGGTGAATATGAAGACGATGTTGGCGATAACTCTGCTTGGACTGAAGGTGATTGGGATGGCGATGGTGATTTTACGACCAGCGATTTGGTGTTTGCATTTCAGCGAGGCACGTACACCGAAAATGCCGATTTGCGAAATGCACTGGAAAGATCCGATATCGCAGCGACCGTCGCGACACGACAATCTGGTGTGTTCGACGAGTGACGTTGCGGCGCGAATGAAGCGGAAGTCGGTTCATGGGCGATGATCGAAGGTTCGACAATCCAGCGGACGTCGAAAATTCGCGCACCGACGATGCATCACGGCCTGATAACCAAGGCCAACTAGGATATGTGCACTCGTCCAACCTGCCGGATTTACTTAGACAACTCAAAGCGTCCCTGTGGGTGACGACGTACCAAGTGGGCAAGCTGGTGGTGCTGCGTCCGCGCAGTGCGCGATTGTCAATGCTATTGCGTTCATTTGACCGGGCGATGGGACTGGCTTTTTCTGGAAATCACCAAGTCGCCGTGGGGACTCGATCGCATGTGTGGTTCCTAGAAGAGGATTCGCGTCTACTGAGGGCGCTCGATTCTCCATCGATCCATGATGGCTGTTTTGTGCCGCGACGAGCGCATGTGACCGGTGATTGTCGCGGACACGAAATGGTCTGGGGCCGCGATCTGCAGTCGGCATCAGGTTCTCACACGACGTTGTGGGTGGTCAACACGCTTTTTTCGTGTCTCTGCACCTTGAACGATAGCTACAGCTTCGTCCCGCGCTGGCAACCTCCGTTCATTGACGCCTTGGCGCCGGAGGATCGTTGTCATCTCAACGGGATTGCAATCCGGGAATGTCGGCCGAGATACATGACGGCCCTGGGGACCACGAACGACCCGGCGGGTTCGCGCGCCATGAAACTGAATGGCGGCTGCGTTATCGACCTTGATACCGGTGCTCTGGTTTGCGAACGATTGTGTATGCCGCATTCACCTCGCTGGCACCGTGGGGCCCTGTGGGTGTTGAATTCAGGACGTGGCGAGCTACTGCGTGTCGATCTCTCGCATGGCACGACGGACGTCGTTGCACGGTTTGCAGGATATCCTCGCGGGCTAGCGCTTCGAGATAACTTCGCGTTTGTGGGGCTTTCACAAGTGCGCGAAACGGCGACGTTTGGAGGTGTGCCGCTAACGAACCACAACAATTCGTTGAAGTGCGGCATCAGCGTGGTGGAGTTGGATTCAGGCAGAGCAATTGGCGAAGTCGAGTTTACGGGAGTCGTTTCGGAGATCTTTGATCTCCAGTTGCTGGCTGGCATATGTGATCCAGCTGTCGTCGGGTTGGAGAAAGAGACGATCCACCACGTGTTTTCACTTCCGGAGCCATCGCTGCAGCAAAGGATGCCGGTTACCGCGGCATTAACCGAGACGCGTGAGTCTGAAGCTTCCCGCCGAAGCGGATGCGGGTCCGCTCCATTGTCCTCCGAGGTCGATTGCCAATACTTAGGTCGATGCCGGCAGCCGAACGACGGTTGGTATGCTGCCGACGTGTACTATTTGCGCTATCGCGGTCAGCACAATCAAGAAGGTCTGCAAGCGGCAAAGTTGTTTATGCCGGTGGGCAAGCCGCCGGCATCGGGGTGGCCCTTGAGCGTCTGGTGTCATGGCCTGGGCGATCCCGCAACGCAACTTCATCGGTGGCCCTTTGTGGGAACGAAGTGGCGAGTAACTCGTGGTCGACTTGCCGGCAGGTGGGCCCATTGGGGCGTCGCCACGTTAACGCCATGGATGCCAGGCGATGGACCGTCGGAGCCTTTGGGAACGTACAGTCCGTTTTCTCTTCAACGTAATGGCCAAGCCGTTGTGGACGCGGTGCGCGCCCTGCAGGCAACTCTTGAAAGCGATCGCTTCCACATTGAATTGGCGTCTCGGGAAGTCGGATCGCGAAGCGCGGGCCATCGGTGCCACGTGGACTTTGAGCGAGCCGTATTGCGCACATCCTGTGTCGCGTCAGCCACGCTTGTGCATCTTGCGGCACGTGCCTTAGAGGTTTCCGAAGTTGTCTGTTTTCGCGCCTACGTGGCTGACGATTTTCAGCCCGCGATTGCCCACAACCAAAGCTTTCTTGGTCCGAAACTCGATCGGCTGCCAGCGGCTCGTGCGGCGGCGATGCGCGTTGTCTGGTTGCGCGTGCTATGGGCGTTGATTGCACGACAGGGGCTTTTCCCTCAGGAACTCGTTTCCGGTCCGGCTTGTGAGTTTTTTAGTCGACCGACGGTGACACCTGCGGGAACGTTTGCCAAGATCTTGCGCAACCCCTGGTACCTGCTTCGTCCAGTACGATGGCCCAAGAGATTGTCGCGGAGATGGAGAAGCAGGGACAACCGACCCGACGGGGTGAAGATGTCTTGCGTTGGATGTGTTCTCCGCGCCTGCTCGCGCTATTTCAATGTCGGTCGCTGCCCGCCGTTCTGCAGAACGAGCTCTATCGACAGTGCTTTGCAAGTTCAGATCCCTTTTTCGCAGAGAACATAACGCCATTTTCTACCCATACGCCATTGCTCGTCGTGCGGCCGGCATCCGAGTGGACGGGCGATATTCCCGGGCTACCCGATCGCTCCGAACGCTATCAACATATGGTACAACCCAAAGTCGACACATTGCGAGCGTGGGGATGGGACGTCCGCCAATCACCACGGGAACTCACACAACTACCCTCGATAGTCGACGCTTCTGTCCGTCAGTGGCAATTCACTCAGCTGGCGGGCATCTGGTAATTAGACAATCGAACCAGTGGCGGCTAGCGAAAACCCTTTTCGCCATCAACAAAAGCTCAGCGGGAACGCAGGACCAATGCCACGATTACACCCGCGATAAGACCCGTTCCAAAGGCAATGGCCACGGATTCGGCCGGTCGATCCTGGACCGTCGTCTGTGCATGATTGTATCCTTCACGGACTCGGCCCGAGACTTGATCGTAGCCGTCATGAGCACGTCGTGAGGCTTGCCGACCCATGCCGCGGATGGTGTCCTTTGTGGCACCGATGAACGATGAGCTTGAGGCCGCAAGATCTTCCAGCTCGGCTTCAATTCGCTCTCGCGCTTGACCTGTCTTGCGTTGAATTACGCCTACGAGCTGATTGAGGTTGCCGTCGGCAACACGGATGTCGTCGTCCGAGAGCTCGCCCCACTTCTCCTGGACTCGGCCCTTTAGCTCGTTCCAGTGGCCTTCGATGATCTGTTGATTAATCATGATTCGCTTTACTCCTAATTTCATTCCACGCTCACTCCATGCAGAAGATCCGTGAGCGATTTTGTCGAACGGGACACTGGGAAGATCGCCGAATTGGAAACCTCCCCTTTTCGTCCATTGGATGGCCTACGTCGCGGTAACACGGCGACCAAAGATTAGGCTCAGCACAAACAGTACCAAGAATACCAAGAATAGGATCTTGGCGATTCCGGCCGACGCGCCGGCGATTCCTCCAAAGCCCAAGACCGCTGCGATCAACGCGATAACCAAGAATGTGATTGCCCAACCTAACATGTCTGGTTTCCCCCTTGTATTTACGGAGCTGTACTTGAGATTAAACGTCGCCTCAAATCGTGATGAATAACATCTTGTCCTCTGTGTAACGAAACGGTAAAAGTTGAGTGCAGATGCCGTGCCAAATGATCACGATATGGGCCTCGTCGATCTTGTCCCCGAAGTATTCGTGCCTCGCGTCAGAGAGAAACTTCGATTCATCCATGGACTGGGCCGAGCAACTCTCAAGGCTGGGCCAAACCACACTGGCTAGACGACGCGACGGCATGCGGTGTGCGTTTCTGTGGTGTTGGGTGTGACCACCGCGGTAACGGCGGCGAGTGAGAAGGGAGCCTTCCGTCGTTTCAAGTATTTTGACCTTCAAGTATTTGGACATTGTGTCGGGTCATGACCATTGACTGTCACTACCCGCTCGATTCTAAGATCAGTAGGGTGCGTCAAAGTGTCGTGTCGCTATGCCACTTTATGCTCCAGCATGGTATCGTCGCAGCCAAGTGCCGCAGTTCGAATTCATGGTCATAGACTGGTGGAAATCTGCAGCGAAGCATCCAAAAAGTTGCGGTTGTGTAAGGGCGCCGAGCATACCGCGAGCAAGTCATTCAGACGAAATGTAACTGTCATGTATACCGTCATCCGGCAAGCGTACTACAGCTTTTTCGAAGACAAGTGTATGCGTATCGCTGCCGCTCTCGCATACTATGCACTCTTCTGCGCTCGCACCTACGCTAATCATCGTGATCAGTATCAGCCAGGTCGTGTTCGATCCCGCACTGATTCAAGGGCACGTAGAGTCGGAGGTTGCCCGTGTTGTGGGACAATCCGGTGCGGATCAGGTGAAGTCGATGATTGAGAAATCGAGTTATGAAAGCGCGACGGCATACTTGCGACGGGTATTGGAATGGGATTCATGCTCATGGGAGCAACCGGCGTATTTGCACAACTTCAAGCGGCGATGAACGATGTGTGGGAAGTACAGCCCGACCCGAACCGCGGGCAGTATCAGGCTTTTCTTCGTCAAGCGACTGTTTTCGTTATTCATGGTTCTGATTATCACGCTGCTATTGTTGGCAACCTTGGTTGCCAGTGCATTGCTGCGCACCTTTGATGACGCCATCGGTCAATGGTTGTCCGGTGAATACGTCAGCGATGTTGCTCCAAATCGGAGACTTCGTTGTGTCATTTGTAATTGTCGCCATCTTGTTTGCCACGATATTTAAGGTGCTCCCCGACGCGGACGTAGCATGGCACAACGTGTGGGTGGGGGCTCTGATCACGGCCGTGATGTTTGTCGCCGGAAAATACGCAATTAGCCTGTATTTGGGCAGTCGAAATATGGGTACGACCTACGGTGCGGCGGGGTCGCTGATACTTATCATGATGTGGATCTATTATTCCGCGCTTATCTTTCTCTTTGGGGCGGAAATCACCCAGGCGTGGGCGAGGCATTTTGGAGCGGGTATTCGTCCAAGCAAAGGTGCGATACGTGTTGTGCAGCGGCAGCAGAAGATTCAGCGAGACGGCGTACACCCGGTTTAGCCCGCAAGTTGGTGACTTCGTCGATTCTCTTAGCCCAATTGAATTCTCTTAGCGTTGTCCTTCTTCTTGCTGGGAGAGTGTGCGTTGGACGCCATTGAGCACATTTCACCGTATCGTTTTTCGACGTAGTTTTCCCAGGCGACGCTGATCGCCGAAGGCCCGTTGTCGGCTTGCATCGTGGGCCCGTTGTCGAGTAATGATTGCGGTGCTTCGATGTACCATTGTCGATTCTTGGGATCAACGACAAACGCCCCCAGCGGGACAGCGAGCCGAACGCGACGGGGGCGGCTGTCTGTTGCATCGGATAGCAATACGGCATACGCGATTTTCCCGTTGGCTGTAGAGATCACGAGATCTGAAACACGTCCGACAATATCGCCAGGTGGACGCTTCACCGTCTGCTCACGTAGTTGGGTGAGGTAGACGAACTAGGTCGTGATCCTTCGCCGATGGTTGATTCACATAGAGACTCTTCTCATTGTCGCTCGCGGCCGAGTGTTCTGCCTTCTTTGACAACATCTTCCAATAGGGCTTCATACCATAGTATTCGAATGGGACGGCCGCCAATTCGCGAGTGTACGGTAGATTTAGTTCGTCCGGCGCAATCGTGGGGCCGTCGACCAGCTGTGACTGCGGGATATCGCGCAATCGTAACTGACCGGCTTCAATGGGTGCGAACGCGACGAACGGCAGCAGCAATTGTGCGTTGTTCTCCAGCGGCTCCTTGGGTTGTACCAAGAAGGTCGCAGCCATCCCGGTGTAAGGATCCACGATCGCGTCCGTGACGACTCCGACGAATCGCCCTTGGCGATCGACGACAGTCTGACCCAGCACGACATGCGCCGGCATGGTAGGCCCAACTTCTTGACCCACATTGTCGTTGACTGTGACGCGGGCAGCAGCTTGCGTTGCATCCGATTCCTCAGCGGCGATAGTCGTCCAGGGGCGGACGCCCCACGCGATCAGTAGGGATGGAAAAATTGTCGCGATGAAAAATATTCGACGGGCGATCATGGCGAAGTGCTCCTCGTTTTCATGTCGTTGTACTTCTATCCTTCTTGCCAACGGCCAATTGTTCTTGCTAAAGCACATTTGCAAATGGAGTGCCATTACGCGAATTGGCGGCCAGAGGCTCACGTTGGTTGCCAAACGGCCGATTGCTAGTACGGCAGAATTCATTGTGGACACCTCATTTGGGTGTACGACTTCGTGCGCAGGGCTTCGACTCACCGATACGAACAGGCTCACTTTTCCTCCAGCCGATCTCGCTTCGCAGGTCGGGCACACGATTTGCATTGTTGATGTTTTCTAGGTTGGTCTACAGATATTGGTCTACAGATAAATGTATGGCGAGGGACGTTGGTCCGTTTGGATACGGCGGCGCTTTGGCCGTTGGGGCAGGGGCGCCGCAATGCCGTTGATTGCCTTTGAAATTCGCATTCAAAAGACGGCTTTGCCAGAGTTGACTTTGCCAGAAAGGAGTAAGTGCGGCAGATGAGTCGAGGATGCGTTGTTGGTATCTACGAAGACTTTCAGAAAGCCAGTCAGGCAGTTCAGGCTTTGGAAAGGTCGGACTTTCCATCGGAACAAATCTCTCTAGCAACTCACAACGTGCCAGATCAACTGACTTCGACGGACGAGTTGAAATACAGCGACGAAGCGGAGTCGTCCGCTGCAGTGGCGCAGGGTGGGGAGGTGTCATCGGTGTTCTACTCGGCACACCGCTGCTAGCCGTTCCCGGTCTGGGGCCGCTTTTAGTGGCCGGACCGCTTGCGACCGGAGTGACGGGCGCAATTGTCGGCGGATTCCTGGGGTCAATGAGCGGATGGGGCGTTCACGCCGATCACCTTGCCGAGTACGAGCGAATGGTTCGTGGGGGAAGCTTCCTCGTGATGGGGCATGGCGACCCCATTGAACTCATAGAAGCCGAACGTGTGATGCGGCAGACAGATGCCACGGAGGTGAATGTCCATCGACAAACGAGCAAAGACGCTTCGGAAGTCGATGATGCTCCGCGGCTCTGAGAAAAACTCAGTTGGGGAACGTCGACTTTGTACAAGGCCGAATGTCGAAACACCGCTGCTTCTGTGCCCGTAACGGTCCCAACGCTACGGCTATGCCAAGGAGCGTGCGGAAAAGGAAGCCGATCAGTTTTGCTCTAGCTGCTAACGCAACGGCTTGCACGTAGTCACCAACCATCTCCGTTGCCGGACGCAACGGAGATCAGGGGCGACAGGCGGCGCGTGTGCCGTAGTATCCGACGAAGGCAGTGTTTTTGCATCTTCCACCGTTGAAGGAAACGTCCGACTTGGATTCGGATCGGTGGAACGTCCGCGCGGCAGCGGCGAATGGTCCTTTCTGGGCGACGGAACTTGTTTGAGGAAGGCCATCATCCAGACGATTCACTTGTCAGCTGGACGATCCCAGCAACCTGGGCACGTTATCCGCGGCTCTCGAAAACGCCGATCGTCCAGGGGGGTACTGCCAGCGCGGGCCGATGTTTTTAGATCTGGCCGGCGTCATCGAAGGCCTGCAGCTTCCGTTGCAAAATCTTTAGCAACGCATAGAAGATGCCAGCGACGACAGGGCCGACGAAAATGCCCCACAATCCGACGAGCTTTAGTGCTCCCAAACGCGCTGATCAACGCCACCAATGGATGCAGGCGGGATGTATCATGGATCATGTGGGCGCGGATGAGGTTGTCAGCCGTGGAGACGATGATCAAACCGTAAAGCAGCAGCAGCGCGGCAGGCCCTACGCCTCGATACCAGAAAAGATAGAGACTGACAGGGACGTAAACGCCCCCAGCACCGACCATGGGAATCATCGCGACAACGACGGTCAAACACGTCCACAACCACGTGCCGGGGACGCGTAGCACCGCCATCATCGCGCCTACCAAAGCTGCCTGTGCAACGGCTGCCGAGAGGGTCCCCAATACAACACCACGGCATACCGTTTCGAACTGTTTTACGACGGCGACTTCATCTTCAGTATCAAACGGTAGCAGGCTTTCTAGTTCATCGGCGATCGCTGGACCTTCCGCGAGGAAATAGTAAAACGCCAAAATCATGATGGCAAAGCCGATGACGAAACGGACTAAATTCGAGATGACGTTTGTTGTGTTGTCGTAGATTTCTCCCAACAGCGCCCGCGCCATGTTCAGACCACTGGACTGCAAATCGTGCAAATCCGCTTCGGGAATATAGTGAGACAACCACTTCGTGATTCGTCCAACGTACGGAATGGAAGTCGACTCGATGGGGGCCGCGCCGGTAACGAGGCGCAACTGCTTTTCTATCGCTTGTTGACTGGATTGACTGATTTGCTGAATCAATCGTTGGACGTCTTCTGATGAGTCGTCGATATGCACCTGGTCGATAGCTTGGCCTTGCAATACGAGTTCAGAAAGCCGGTCAAAATCGACTTTGCGCAGAGTTTTGCGTAGCGTTTCGACTTCGGTTGCCAGGGCCTGATTTGTCGTCGCTGGTTCCTTGTTGACGAACTTGTCACCCAATCGTATCAATTCTTGCGTGGCGAAGGTTACTATGACAATCGCTGGCAGCACCACAATCAGCACGACCACGACACTGACGAATGTTGCCGCGAGCCTTCGATGTCCTCGAAACAAAGGGATGACCTTAAGGAACATCGGCTGAGCCAACAATGCTAAGGTTCCCGCCATGAGCAGTGGGAACAAGAACGGCTGTAGGATTCTAAAGAAGTAAAACCCTACGAGCAGGACAACACCGAGGAAGAAGTAGAGTGAGATTTTGCGATTCATGACATCCTTCCGGATGGGACGGAGCTACCGGTGTGGCGCTGGTGCATTTGACGCATTATCGCGGCATGGGGCAATTCACGAACGGATGGCAATGGGTCTACTGGGGTTCCAGCGTTTCCATCGTGGGCTGACGGTGCAGCATAACAAAAAAACGCGATCGCACCGATTGCCAGCGCAAACGTTGTATGAAGCTCCTTTTTCACTCTGGCGTAATAAGGAATTCGGAAAAGTCACCAACGATTGTACCGCACAACGGTGGCACGTCGCAGCCGGTAGGCTTCTCATTCATCCGGTTTTGGGGTGCCAATTCGTATCACTCAATTCGCTCCGCCAGATTCGCCACTTAAGTTGCGCGGTATTTCGCCGCTGTTCACGCATAATCGACGTCCGAAAAGTCGCCAAATATGTTCCGCGACACCCTTGGGTGCGATCGACGGCTACATGCGTTTCTTGAGAGCTCAAGAAGAGAAAGGTGTATCAATGAAATCCTTAGCCCGACTACTTTTTTACTGTGTTCCGTTTGTCGCAATCGCTGCGCAGGGGCCTCGATTGTGTGGAGAATTGGTTCTGCGCGCGACGTTTGACGTGGGCACGATTGTCGGGGACGAATTATTGGATCTGTCGGGCAACGACTTTCGCGGCCTGATCCAGGGTGGCGACGTCCAGAGTGTTCCAGGTGTCGCCGGAGAAGCGATGGAGTTCCTTGGCAGTGACCTGGATTATGTTGACTTCGATCTGGAAGAGGCATTTGACCCGGGGGGAAATGACTTTTCGGTTTCAGTATGGTTTGATGCGGATCCCGCTGGTGCCGCCGAGTTCGTTGTGTCGAAGGGAAATCCGTTCTCAGGCGGTGCAGGGTGGTCCATTTGGATGGAAAACGGATCGGTATTTACGCGAGGGCAACAGTTGGATGCGACGAACGACGATCGTTTTGGCATGAATCAGCCCAATGTCGAAGCGGGGCCACATCACGTAGTGCTTGTTTTAGATCGTACGGAGGATCGGATCTTCGGCTACTTGGACGGTCAGCTAATGGAGAACGCCGGTGGCGGTGGAGCGCAGACGGATGTGCTAGTTCCCGATAGTGAGATCTTTGTCGACGACCCACTGTTGGTCGGACGACGATCCACGGATGGTGCGCCTCTGACAGGCTGGGTCGACGACTTGCAAATCTATCGCCAGGCGCTGTCCGAGGATGATGTTGTTTTCTTGTTTGAGCATCCGGGAGTGACGCTCGGCGAGGGGAATCCCTTCGATTACAACGGCGATGGTGTCATCGACGTTGCCGACGTGGACCTGTTGCGAGCGGAAATCAAGGCGGGATCAAATCAACTGACGTTCGACGTAAACGAAGATGGCCAAGTTTCCTTGGACGACCTGAATCAATACGTCGAGAGTCCCGATATTCTGCATACGTGGATCGGCGATGCGAATTTGGACGGCACATTTGACTCGTCCGATCTGGTCGATTTGTTGGCACAAGGCCAGTACGAAGACGCCGTCGCAATGAACTCGACCTGGGGTAGCGGCGATTTCAACGCCGACGGCGAATTTGACAGTGGTGATTTGGTCGCCGCCTTGTCCGGCGGTGGATACGAGCAAGGACCGAGAGCGGCTGTCGTCGCCGTGCCGGAACCCGGTTGCATGGTCCTGCTGATCGGCATTACGGCGTCACTGGGGATGTTTCGGCGACGGACCGTCTATGTCCCCCTATCGGGCTGCGACTATTCCGAGTGACACGTTGCCCCGGCCACGTGCAAGGGGTGTTTTGTTATGCTGGTAGACAGCGGTCCGCAAATCTAAGCCGATGAGGACAAGCAGGATGATATATCGAACCTTGGTCGGATTGTTGTGGCTGTCGCTGATTACGGTCAGTGTGACTGCCGCCGCCGAACCTCCGCAACCATATGGGCCGTTGCCCAACGACAGGCAGCTTCGGTGGCACGAACTAGAATTCTACGGCTTTATCCATTTTACGGTAAACACGTTTACGAACAAGGAATGGGGCTATGGCGATGAAGATCCGACGATCTTCAATCCATCGGACTTTGATGCGCAACAATGGGCTGAGGTTGCGCGAAAGGCCGGCATGAAGGCGTTGATCATCACGGCCAAGCATCACGATGGCTTCTGTTTGTGGCCTAGCCGATACACCGAACACTCCGTTAAGAACTCGTTATGGAAGAACGGCCGCGGAGACGTCGTGGCGGATTTGGCGGCTGCCTGCAAGGCGAACGGTTTGCGCATGGGTGTCTATCTCTCGCCGTGGGATCGGAATCATGCCGATTACGGCAGACCGGAATACATCGAATACTACCGCAACCAACTACGCGAACTACTGACGAATTATGGTGACATTTGTGAAGTGTGGTTCGACGGAGCCAATGGGGGCGATGGATATTATGGAGGAGCGCGTGAGACGCGACGGATTGATCGCAGAACGTACTACGACTGGCCGAATACATGGAAGCTTGTGCGAGAATTGCAGCCATTCGCGGTGATGTTTAGCGATGGAGGCCCCGACATCCGCTGGGTCGGAAACGAGAGCGGAGCCGGCAGCAAGACGAATTGGGCAACATTGCGGCGGGACGAATTCGCGCCGGGCATTGCAGATAACCGAGCGCTTGGTCAGGGTCAGCCGGATGGAACCCATTGGGTACCGGCCGAAGTCGATGTCTCGATTCGGCCCGGCTGGTTTTACCATGCCGAGGAGGACAATCGCGTCAAATCGCTTGATCAGCTCTTGGAGATCTACTACAGCAGCGTCGGCAACGGTTGCAATCTTTTGTTGAACATTCCGCCCGATCGGCGCGGCCGCTTTCATGAAGTGGATTGCGAGCGACTGATGGCGTTGCGTTCGGTGTTGGATGCGACGTTCGAGCATGATTTGGCGCGTGGGAAATCTGCGTTCGCCTCGGACGTGCGAGGAAGCGATCCGCAGTTCTCGGCAAGTCAACTGACCGATGGCGATCGGACAACTTATTGGGCTGCTAACGACGACGTACGACACTGCGAGTTGACCGTTGAACTCGGTACGCCGACGACACTTAATCGTATCCGTGTGCAGGAATACATCGCCTTGGGACAACGCATTTCGTCGTTTGTCATTGAGGGTCGCGTCGACGGCCAATGGCAGCAGATTGCCGAGGGAACCACGATCGGCCCGCGCCGCATTATGCGTACACCCACCGTGACGGCCGACGCAGTTCGCTTGCGAATTACCGACAGTCGCGCCTGCCCGACGATTTCGACTCTGGAAGTCTATCGGGCACCCGATCACCCGGATCCTGTTCAGTGATCGGACGATGCAGGAGATAGTGGAGTAAATCGCTGCTGCTGGGCGTTGGGATGGCAGTAGCAGCTGGCAACGGGCTTCACATCCGCGCGGGCCCAGGCCTCGTCAACTTGCGATGCGAGTGCTTCCGCCTCAGCCGTTTTGGCCTGCTTATGTAGCGATTGCTGCAGTCCCAACAGGGACCAGGCGTTATTAGGATGCCGTTTCAAATCTGTGCGGTAAACCTCTTCTGCTTCGGCATTGCGATCGTCGGCCAGCAGCAGGGCGCCGAGAGCATGACGCACGGGTTGCATCCAACCGGGCGGCTCGTCGTACGACAGGTTTTCTTCCAGTGCGACGGCCTGACGTAACTTGGCGAACGCGATTCCGTGTTCACCCTCGTGATATGCCAACTCACCCTCGGCCATGGCACGAGCGATCTTGATTACGTCGCTCGCCAGGTTGTTACCCATCTTCCATTCATCGCTGAAGCCTTGAGCGACTTCGTCCATCAAAGTGAGTTCTTGCTGCGCTGCCTCTGTCTGTCCTACGTTGGCGAATGCCACGCAGCGAGCGAAGTGGCGTTCGGCGCGACTGAGAAGTCGCCAAGCCGGAGGTTCGGGTTCGGTCAGGATCTGTGGCCATTTGCCGAAACGGATCAAAACATGCAGTGCAGTGGGCATGAAGCCATCGGCCAGCGTTACGTATTCTTTTAGAAACTCAGGCGGAATGTTCTCTTCAATCCGACGCGCGGCGCGGAGTGCCGTTTCGTATTGACCATCCATCATTGCGGCGTAGGCGAGAAAGTGAATGTTGTGCATAAAGTACAGACTGTAAAAGCCGGGCTTAGGAGCCAAGGCGAAGTACGTTTCGTCCGCATTGATGGCCCGTTGATTGGCGTCCGTCGCTTCGGCATATCGGCCGACGCGAATGAAGATGTGCGAGGGCATGTGCACTAGGTGTCCCGATCCTGGGACTAGTGTTCCGAGTCGTTCCGCCACCGGCACTCCTTTCTCAGGCCAGGGAGATGCTTCAATCGCGTGAATGTACAAATGGTTAGCGCCCGGGTGCGTCGGCGCTCTCTCCAGTGTCCGTTCCAGTACGGCCAGGATTTCCAGCGTCCGGCCTTTCGGTGCGCCGGAGGGCGTCCAAAGATCCCAGGGCTGCAGATTCATCAACGATTCGGCGAACAACGTGCTCACGTCGGGGTCTTCTGGGAATTGATGCCATACATCTTCCATTGCTTGTGCGTAGGACTGATCCAGCGGTGATCGATCTTCTGGCGCCGGCCAACAGTATCGTTGGCTAATCGCTCGAACTAACGCACGTTCGATCGGCGATTCATTGTCCAACGCAGTCAAGGCCTTTTGCGCGGCCTGGTTCGCGAGGCAACTCTGTTCCTCACTCATTTTGGGATTGTTTATGTGCAACCCTCGACTATAGGCGGAACCCCACCAGGCCATCGCGCACGAGGGATCCAGTTCGGCCGCCTTTTCGAAAGAACGGATGGCCTCGTCGTGATTGAAACCGTACAACAGTTGAATCCCCTGATTAAACCACCGTTGGGCATCCGGTGAGCGGCAAGTGACGCGGCGCGAGTATCCGTCAAATCCAGGGTAAAGCTGTCCGGTGGCGGAGTTGGCGTCCCGCGCGGATGCTTCCTGTACAGTAGTCGCTGCTGGTTTCTCGGCCAAGACCAGCATACTTGCGGCCCACGCCGTACTCAGCGCGAGTGAACCGATCACAAGAAAACGTGTCACTGAGGTTTTCCCCTTATTTCCTAAGAGTATATGAGTGTTGTTCCGGAATGTGTTGGTGGATGGCTTCGTACCTATAGCAGAAAAATGTCGCCGGATGGACAAGCCGTTCTGAAGAATTGAAAAGGAGGCGATAAATGAAGAATACGAAATGCTGGCAAGTGGATGCCTTCACCGATTGTCCCTTTGGTGGAAATCCCGCGGCGGTTATGTTGCTAGATCGGCTTGGTACCGACGACTGGATGCAAGCGGTTGCTGCCGAAATGAACCTGTCAGAAACCGCATTTGTGCTCCCTCACGACGAGGGTTATTGTCTGCGCTGGTTCACACCTACTACGGAAGTTGCATTGTGTGGACATGCTACACTCGCCGCCGCTCACGTCCTGTTCAACGAGGCGATTCATCCTAAGGACCGGCCGATTTGCTTCCAAACTCAGAGTGGTGTGCTGACCTGCGTGCACGACGATGATTCTATTCAAATGGATTTTCCTGCGACGCCGCCGGAGCCTGTGGACGCCGATGTGGGCCTTGTTCATGCCCTTCAGGTCTCCCCTGTTGCGGTCGGTAGGACAGCGTTCGATTACCTTGTTGTTGTCGAGCGTGCTGAGACGGTCCGTTCTGTGGCTCCCGATTTCCGCCGCTTGAGCGAAGTGGCGGCCCGAGGAGTGATTGTTACCAGCCGGTCGGATGATCCTGAGTTCGACTTCATATCCCGGTTTTTTGCTGCCAGCCGTCGGCATTGACGAAGATCCCGTTACGGGGTCCGCACACTGCTGTCTTGGGCCGTACTGGGCGCACGAGCTGGGTCGCAACACGCTGTCGGCATACCAGGCATCGGCTCGGGGTGGTGCGCTATCGGTGCGAGTTGAGGATGGGCGAGTATTCCTGGTAGGTCAGGCGGTGACCGTGTGGCGAGGTGACTGGATGTCGCCAGTGATTTCGTGACGGCGGAGATACGTGTCCGCGAGACGCAATAGGTCGTATCCGCTGTTGGCAAAACAAGGCAAACCGCATTCCAAAGGGGTTAACACCAGAGTAACGATGGAACAAATTCAATGGTCAGATTTCCAGCGCATCGAGCTGCGTGTCGGTACCGTAGTCTCCGTCGAGGATTTTCCCGAGGCACGAAAGCCGGCTTACAAGATCCGTGTTGATTTTGGCCCGGAACTGGGAATAAAGCAGTCGAGTGCTCAGATCACGGCGCTCTATTCGAAGGAAGAGCTGGTTGGTCGACAGATCATGTGTGTGGTCAATTTTCCGCCGAAGCAGATCGGTCGCTACACTTCCGAGGTTCTTATCACCGGATTCTTCCGTTTGGACCAAACGGTTGTCTTGGCCGTTCCTGATCGGCCGGTACCCAACGGAGCGAAGCTGGCATAGCTCGGTTGCGATACCGCGATTGGATCAAGCCACTGGACTTGGCTGTCGTGCGCAGTTTCATATCTTCCCTGTGCGTGCAGGCACTGTGCGGCCTTGCTGATCCGTTTGGGTCGCTCAGCGTACGGCGACGGGCTCATCCCTGTCGCAAATCGGTGGCGGTGGATTCATAATGTTTGGGCAGACTTTGCCGGCCGTGATGTTTATGACGACGAGGTAGGTGGATCGGCGCCGGTATCCCCTCGCGCTTCGTTGCCTGATCGAGGCGCAGTCTGTTCGGCTTGACTACCGCCCGGGCGACGAAGTTCTGCTGAGCGTGCCCCGCTTTTTTGTCAGATCCGCCGTCCGTATGGTGACTGGCATATCGCAATCATTGACGTCCCCAATTCCCGAAAAACCGGCCCAGGTCGCACAACGCGACGGACCGGCGTGCTCGACGGCGCGTGACCCCTCATTTGATTGATGCAGCCGATCACCTCCCGCCGATTTCTGGTGCTGAAGGGATATCGCTTGTCGATCGCGTTCGCGGCATCCAATCCGGCAGCAGACCCACGAGAGTCTCTGCGGACGGTGCCGTGAGGTCGACATTTGCCGAGTAAGCGCAACGTCGAGCTGGTTTTTGGGATTTGCCCTTTCGCTGGCGTTCAAACGAATGGATTCGATTCATGCCTAATGTCACAACGACAGTCTATGGCTGCCAGAGTCGTCGCGCTGCGACACTTACCTCGCGTTACATTTGCACGGCTATTGGACTGTTCAGTCTGATGTTGTCAGCTGGCTGCTACGTTCCCTTGCATTCACCAGCGATCGAGGCGAGCAGTCTTTCGGATGCGTATCGCATGCCTGTCCGAAGTACGGCCGGTATGCTTAATCTCGCAAGTCTGACGGTTCCCGCTCCCACGGACTATGTCCTTGGACCGAATGACACACTGCAGGTCGTAGTCGCGGGACTATCAAATCCCGGTGCCGGTGAACAAATACGACCGATTCAAGCGCGCGTGATGGCCAGCGGAAATGTTCGCTTGCCTCTGGTGGGAGAAGTGTATGTGGGAGGTATGAATCTCTCCCAAGCTCAGAAGGCCATCGACGGTGCCTATTCGGATGGGATTCTCGTCAATCCGAAGACAAGTGTGTCGTTGGCGGAGGCGGCAAATTTCAATGTGCCGGTCCTGGGCGAGGTGAACGCGCCCGGAGTCTATGCGCTGTTACGACACGAAAACGATATCGCGCATGCGGTTGCTGAGGCCGGTGGGCTGACGCAATTCGCCGCCGAAGTCATCGAAGTTCATCGACGACTGCCGGAAGAGGACTTGGTACGGAGGTTGTCGGTTAGCACCGAAGAAAGCGAGCAACTACCGGCCGTGCTACCCACCGTGGGCCCGGGCGAACAAGCCGGCACCGATGTGGCCAAGTACGGCGAACCGAAAATCGTGATTCGCATCCCGCTGCGTTGCGGATCACCTACATTGATCGTGGACGGCCAGCCCCTGCCGCAGCAAGAGTTATCGGTCGACGACGTCACGCTTAGGCCAGGCGATGTTGTGGTCGTGCCTCGGCAGCCGGACGAAGTTTTCTTTGTCGTGGGGCCCATCAACAAAAATAGCTTCGTAAATTTCCGCGTTTCCCAGCTGGATCGACGCTTGGGTAACGCGTTTCTACTGCCGAAGGATCGAGATGTAGACGTGGTGACAGCCGTAGCGATGGCCGGATACATCGATCCCATCGATTCGCCATCAACCGTCACGGTTCATCGCAGTATTCCTGGTGCTCCGCCGCTGCTAATTCACGTCGACTTAATTGCAGCTCGCTACAGCTGGCAAGAAAATGTCTACGTCCAGCCCGGCGATATCATCTACCTGAATCCCGACGCCGCTTGGTGGTGCCGCCGTACGTTCGATCGGATCGTCCCCGACCTGTTGCTGATACCGTACGCCGAGGGCATGTTCCGCTGGATTAACCCACGAGCGCTTCGAGCTAACTAGCGAGGCAACGGCCGGCGAGATAGCTGTGTTGACGATTGCTGTCGCGCATTGGCTTTGCGAGCCTCGCGATCCAGGACCGACATCGGGTCGCGCAATTCATCGGGAAGCTGACTTAGCGAATCCCGATCGTCCCCATCGTGGTTTTTTAACTGCTGAGCGATCACGACGTTCGCATTGTCGGCGACCAGCCAATCCAGCATCCCCATCGCCGCCCTCACGGCGCCATGGAAAGCTCGACCACCGGTAATCAAGCCTGGGAACAGGTCCTTGACAATCATCATTCCGTCTCCTCGAGTAAATGCAACAACTTCTTACGTAATACCGCCATTGTGCGGCGACGCACTTGTCGTATATTGTCTGAGCTGGTGCGGTGCTTTTTGGCTCAGCGTTTTGATGACCCCGTTGGGAAGACGCTGTCGAGATGCGTGGGGTTGGTAATAAAGCTCCGCGACGGCGAGAATGTCGCGCTGCAATGGTGAGAGCTTCTGCAATTCGTTTTGCAGTGCTCTGACCAGTGGGGAGTCAGGTGCCACTTCGGACCGCGGGTGCGTGCATTGGCCGTTGCGCGTCCAGCCGATCGGACGCTACGGCGGCCGGTTCCGAGCGTCGCAACATGTCAGCAATCACGTGGTTGGCAATCCCACCCAGCCACCCTCGGACCAACGCCACCAATCTCGCCGGATCGGCGACCAAATTGGGATTGAATGTGCCGGCGCCCACGTAGGCCCGGTAAAAGGTCTCTTGGACGATATCCTGAACCGCGTCTTCTGATGGCAGCAACCGGACGACTGTCGTCCTTCCGACTCGATGGTAGAGCCACGTCGCGTGACGCTCGTAAAACTCGCCAAACGCCTTGCGGGCTGTGGGGTCCGCGTGCTTCCCGTGGGCTAGGGCAATGTCCTTAAGTAGTTGTGCGTCCATTACTTCCGTTCAAGTGGTACGGCTTCGTTGCCGAGTCAATCACGCGCCGGCGTGATCCGGTCTTGTCACGTTTCTCCGTACTTCCTCTATGAGGGATCGTTGAGGTCGCCACCGGCTCTGGTGCGATCCGCGACCGCAAAACGGATCCATGTTTGGCGGTTCGAGTCGAGTGACGCGATCAGGCACTCTCCATCGACTCACGTTTCGGACTTTGTGTAACACGAGGAATCGGCCATGAAACGGAAGCTACGACACCTTGCGGTAGAACGACTCGCCGATCGGCGGATGCTGGCGGGCGACATCGCTCAGGTTGGTTTTTTCGATACGTGGGATGGCGGCATCATTCGCAGTACGGACGTCGCGGGAATCGCCTATCATGCTCCATCGGGACATCTCTTTTTGGCGGATTCGGAGATCAACGAATTGCCCAACATCTTCTTGGGCGACAACATCTTTGAAACGTCGCTTACGGGAGATCAAGTCCTCCGCGAGTATACCAGCAACAATACCGAACCGACGGGTATCACCTACAACGAATACGACGGGTATTTTTATGTCACGAATGACACGGGAAGTCGACAGATTACCCGTTACGACGACAATCTCAACACGCCGCTCCTGCAAGTCAGCACGCGCACAGCGATTTCCTCGGCAAATGACCCAGAAGGCATCACGTCCGATCCGGCGACGGGATATTTGTACGTGGCTGATGGGAATGGTGGGGGACGCCAAGTCCTGGTGTACGATTCCAATCTGCAGTTCCAGTACAATTTTCCCGTTGGCGCGCAGATGAACGATGCGGAAGGCATCGCTTTTCACACACCGTCGCGCACTCTGTTCCTGGTTGACGGCAGCCAGGATATGATTTTCCAGTATACGCTGGATGGCGTGTTTCTGGATAACTACAACATCCATGGATTCAGCCCGTCTCCGAAGGCGGCGCAAGGATTGACCTTTGGACCGACGTCGGACCCCTTTGACGATCCGGCTAATCTGTCGCTATACATTGCGGACGGCATGAAAGACAACTATCCCGACGGAGGGGTATTTGAGGCGCAGATCGGGAATGTGGCTCCACCCGGTAACGTGGCTCCGACAACGTCGGGGATCGCCGACGTGTACGTGAACGTGGGTGCTGCGGATAGCGTTATCGATTTGTTTTCGGCGTTCGATGACTTCGAGGATCCGGATACGTCGTTGAGCTACACGTTGGAGAGTAATTCCAACCCCTCGCTGTTCACTTCGACGTCGATCGACGGTGTGTTGGGTACATTGACGCTGGACTATGTGGCGGGGATGACAGGTAGTGCGGACCTCACGTTGCGTGCGACGGATACCGGAACCCCTCCGCTGTACGTCGAGACGACTTTCCGCGTGACGGTGGCACCGGTGAATCAGCCGCCAACGACGACGGGTATCGGTGACGTGACGGTAGCCGAAGATTCGTCCGCGACATTGATCGATCTGTTCGCTGCTTTCGACGATGCGGAAGACTCCGACTCTTCGTTGGTCTACACCCTTCAAAACAACACCAACCCGGGTCTGTTCAGTTCGACGTTGATCAATGGTGCGGTGGGACAACTAACGCTCAGCTATACACCGGACGCGACGGGTTCGTCGGCGCTGACCGTACGTGCCACGGACCATGGTGTCCCTTCACTGTATGCCGAGGCAACGTTCAACGTGAATGTGACGGAAGTTAATGATGTGCCTGTGCAAGTTTCGGGTTCGGTGGGCGATCTGACGGTGGTGCAGAACTCGCCGGCGACACCGCTGGGTCTGAGCGGCCTGGCGTACGGTCCAGGGGGTGGAACAGACGAGGCGAGTCAGAGTCTGAGCTATGAAGTAACGGCGGTACCTTCGTCAACGCTCGGTTCGATCGTGTTGGCGGATGGTTCAACCTTGGTGACTCCGGGCGTTTATAGCCTGAGTCAGCTGCAGGGCATGCAGTTCCTGGCGGCAGGAGGCGTGTTTGGCGGTCCGGAAGGCTTTGCGTTTCGCGTGACGGACAACGGGACGACGAACGGGATCGCGGATTTCCAATCGCTGGATCAGTCGCTACAAATCGACGTGATCGAATACCTTCCCGATCCGATCGTGGTGGATGTACAAGTCGGTGCCAGTTCGGATGACGCGGAAGAGCGTCCGTCGGGCAATGTCGCGCTGACCAGCAGTGACCTGGAGCTGACTTTGGACAAGACGAATCAGCAGGTTGTGGGGATGCGTTTCGCGGGAGTGGCGATTCCGCCGGGGGCCGTGATCCAGCGGGCATCGATTCAATTTCAGACAGACGAGGTGAGTTCGGACGTGACGTCGCTGACCATCCGGGGCGAGGCGACTTCCAACGCACAGACCTTCATCGCGACGAATTATAACGTCACCACCCGTCCGCGGACGACGGCGGCCGTGGCGTGGGCGCCCGCTCCCTGGTTGATCACGGGCGAGGCGGGTCCGGATCAGCAGACGCCGGATTTGGCATCGGTGATTCAAGAGATTGTGAACGGGCCCGGTTGGTCCAGCGGCAACGCCCTGTCCATCATCATCGACGGCACCGGCAAACGCGTTGCCGAATCGTACGATGGCGTTGCCTCGGCCGCGCCGCGGTTGCACATCGAGTATCTGCCCGGTAACGTGGCTCCGACAACGTCGGGGATCGCCGACGTGTACGTGAACGTGGGTGCTGCGGATAGCGTTATCGATTTGTTTTCGGCGTTCGATGACTTCGAGGATCCGGATACGTCGTTGAGCTACACGTTGGAGAGTAATTCCAACCCCTCGCTGTTCACTTCGACGTCGATCGACGGTGTGTTGGGTACATTGACGCTGGACTATGTGGCGGGGATGACAGGTAGTGCGGACCTCACGTTGCGTGCGACGGATACCGGAACCCCTCCGCTGTACGTCGAGACGACTTTCCGCGTGACGGTGGCACCGGTGAATCAGCCGCCAACGACGACGGGTATCGGTGACGTGACGGTAGCCGAAGATTCGTCCGCGACATTGATCGATCTGTTCGCTGCTTTCGACGATGCGGAAGACTCCGACTCTTCGTTGGTCTACACCCTTCAAAACAACACCAACCCGGGTCTGTTCAGTTCGACGTTGATCAATGGTGCGGTGGGACAACTAACGCTCAGCTATACACCGGACGCGACGGGTTCGTCGGCGCTGACCGTACGTGCCACGGACCATGGTGTCCCTTCGCTGTATGCCGAGGCAACGTTCAACGTGAATGTGACGGAAGTTAATGATGTGCCTGTGCAAGTTTCGGGTTCGGTGGGCGATCTGACGGTGGTGCAGAACTCGCCGGCGACACCGCTGGGTCTGAGCGGCCTGGCGTACGGTCCAGGGGGTGGAACAGACGAGGCGAGTCAGAGTCTGAGCTATGAAGTAACGGCGGTACCTTCGTCAACGCTCGGTTCGATCGTGTTGGCGGATGGTTCAACCTTGGTGACTCCGGGCGTTTATAGCCTGAGTCAGCTGCAGGGCATGCAGTTCCTGGCGGCAGGAGGCGTGTTTGGCGGTCCGGAAGGCTTTGCGTTTCGCGTGACGGACAACGGGACGACGAACGGGATCGCGGATTTCCAATCGCTGGATCAGTCGCTGCAAATCGACGTGATCGAATACCTTCCCGATCCGATCGTGGTGGATGTACAAGTCGGTGCCAGTTCGGATGACGCGGAAGAGCGTCCGTCGGGCAATGTCGCGCTGACCAGCAGTGACCTGGAGCTGACTTTGGACAAGACGAATCAGCAGGTTGTGGGGATGCGTTTCGCGGGAGTGGCGATTCCGCCGGGGGCCGTGATCCAGCGGGCATCGATTCAATTTCAGACAGACGAGGTGAGTTCGGACGTGACGTCGCTGACCATCCGGGGTGAGGCGACTTCCAACGCACAGACCTTCATCGCGACAAAGTATGACGTCACCACCCGTCCGCGGACGACGGCGGCCGTGGCGTGGGCGCCCGCTCCCTGGTTGACCACGGGCGAGGCGGGTCCGGATCAGCAGACGCCGGATTTGGCATCGGTGATTCAAGAGATTGTGAACGGGCCCGGTTGGTCCAGCGGCAACGCCCTGTCCATCATCATCGACGGCACCGGCAAACGCGTTGCCGAATCGTACGATGGCGTCGCCTCGGCCGCGCCGCGGTTGCACATCGAGTATCTGCCCGGTACTGTCACGCCGTTGGCCGCATACGATGCGACCTCGACATTCGTCACCTCTGTCACGAGCCAGGGGTTGTCCAACGATACGCTCGGAGCACCTCCCGCATCGATCGTTCCTGTGACTCAGGGGGCTAACGGTAGGGTTGCCTTCGATGTAACTCCGGGTACCACAACCTATTCGCTCGGATGGATGGACGGTTCCATCTCGTTGGGAACGCGCCGTTTGCGAAATGGACGAGCGGATTCATCAGCCGTCGGCGAAATATCGGCCAAATTGTCCACAGCGCCACGTCGACAAACTGTTCGAGACGCTTGGATCGGGTGTCGATAGTCAATGTCTGCGCAAGCGATGGTCGCCATGGCATATCTGATGTGTGCGCGGTTTGCTTTGTTAAACAAGGGAGCCATTCAACGTCGGAAGGGATCACGCGACTACGGAGTCACGTCGATGAGTATGATCTTATCGTCTGACAAGGCACCACCTATTCCCGTGTTGGCATTGTCTGTGACCAGGATTTGTAGACTGGCTTGGCCGATAAAGTCGAGGTCGGGCATGAAGAACATGCCGTCTAAGGCGGAATTGATATCGGAAAGTGCTCCGGAAAACGTCACCGTCGTATCCGCAGTGCCGGTCCCCGTCGAAAGTGACAACCCCAGAGTATTGCTGAGAGAAACGCGGCCATGAATGGCGATCAGCGTCACTTCGATCGGCGCAACTCCGGCATCAATATCCGAGATGAAAACGCGGTTGATGTCGGTCTCAAACTGCAGTGCCGAATTGATCAAGGTACTCTGAAGTCCTGGTACGACGATTGCAGGCGCATCATTAATTGCTGCAATATCGATGCTGATGGCATCGACGGCGATTTGTTGGCCTCCTCCCACGTTGCCCAGGTCGTTGGACTCTAGTTGGAGGAACGCGAGTCCAAAGTAATCGGCGTCAGGGACGAAGGTCAGGCCGTCGAGGGCAGAGTTGATGTCGATTAGATTGCCGGTGAACATTACCTGAGCGTCGTCGACACCATCGCCATTCAGAAACGTCAAGCCGGCGGTGGCTGCGAGTGAGATCGTTCCGTTTGTCGTAGACAGCGCTATCAACATGTCTGCGGCGGCGACGTCCACATCGCTTACGCTGATTGCATTACTGTTGGCGGACGAGAACAGCAGTGGCGTGTCTTCGTTTGTGGTTTGCTGACCGGGCACGCTGTTCAGAGGGGCGTCATTTACGGCACTGATGACGATGGGAATGACCGCCTGGTCCGTACGTGGGCCGCCCAGGCCCGTATTCCCCAGGTCATTGACGGTCATCGTCAGTGTGTCGGTCCCGTTGAATTGTGGGTCGCCGAGATAGACCAATCCGCTGGCGTTCGCCATCGTGGTGTTGATTTGAGCAAGGGTGCCGGACATGGTTACCGTGCCCGTGCCGTTGCCACTGATGTCGATCGGCAGCAGACCACCTGCGACCGTGTCGTTAATGGTCAAGGTGCCTTGGTTAACGTTCAGTTGTATTTCAACATCCGATGCTCCGGCATCGGCGTCGGTCACGCTGATTCCGGTGACGAAAAGCGGGATGTCTTCAGTTGCGGTAAGATCGCTGGGCGCGGTGAGTGATGGTGGTGCGTTCGCGGTCCCCGTTGCGCCAAAGACGACGTAGGCGACTCGTTCTGTCGTGTGTTTTCGTTCGGTATCAAGCAACTGGTCTTCGTCGACAGCCAACTGGATACTGCTCGCATCAACCGGATTATTGCCGTACAGCAGTGCCCAACTCCCATCCGTACCATCAACGCCGGCCTGAGATGCGGCGGCAGCTATCGGATACGTTATATTGGCGTGCGTGTAGGAGTAGGGTGGCGACTCGACGACGCCGCGCACCGAGTCGACTCCCACTTGAGCGGCGTACTGAATCGAACCGACCGTGCCTGTTCCTGACTCGATTACGATGTAACCGAGGGTTTCCGCGGCTCGGTCGATATCGATATCTTCACCGACATGCTTGCCAACGAACAGGTTTGTGGAATTCGGTGGGACACCTCGAGTCGCCCCTCGTGACCAGAATGTCGAAAAGTCAGGATCGTTGTAGCTCATCACTTGGCCGATGACGACTGGAGCTGCATAGGTGTTTCCGTAAGCTCGTTGTTCCGCGAGCCACGAATTCTTCGAATCGGTTACGGTGGACGTGAATTTGACGGCTTCCATCGTGACGCCGTGATTGGCCAGCGTGTATACGCCCTCTTCAACAACTACATAGTGCACATTCACACCTTGTATGGCTGTTGAAAGGCCGTCGACGCGGTCCACACGTACTTCGAAGGTATTGCCTCCAGGGTTAGCATTTCTCATGCGTGTCACCAGCGGTACCGCGCCGTCATGGTTCGCTGTAAGAACAACGACCATCGAGGAGTACGCTCGGTCTAGGGTGACGGTAGTCCAGCCGGTGTTGGTGACCGATGAGATGACCCCGGTTCTGAGGTACGGGCCGGTCACGTCGATCATTAGGGATTCGACAATTGATTGTGGGTCATTGATACCGGCAGTCGTGCCGTCGTCGGTAATGCTGAAACGGAACTCGCCGGGTCCGCCGAATGCCGCATTGGCTGGACGGAATTGCATGCCGTGCAGTTGTGGCAACGAATACGGGCCCGGCGTGACGACTGTGATGCCGTCTGACAATACGATGTCACCGAGACTCGTAGGAGGAACATTTGTTACGGCGTAGCTGAGCAATTGTGACGTCTCGTCGGATCCGCCTCCCGGTGCGTATGCTACAGCGCCTAGTGACAGGCTTGTGGTGCCGGATCCTTCTGCGACTGTTAGATTGCCGACGGTGCCCGCCGTCATTAATGGCGGATCGTTGACTTCTGAGACGGTAATGGACACCGTGCCTTGTCCGGATTGAGGTCCGCCCGTCCCAGTGTGACCGAGATCGTCAACGTCAAGAGTCAAAGTGTCGGGCCCAGAATAGTCTGGAGCCGGTTGATATAAGAGACCAGAGGGATCGGCCAAGGTGCTATTGATTTTGGCGACCGATCCATTGAGGATCACCAAACTGGTGCCATTGCCGTTGATCTCTCCTGTAACCAGACCGCCCGAGACATCGTCACGTATCGACAACGTGCCCTGATTGACGGTCAACGACAATTGAATGTCAGCGATTCCGGCATCCGGATCAGAAACACTGATTCCGGAAATCGCCGATGCTGCATCCTCGGTGACGACCTGCGTGCTTGGCAGGGTGAGCGAGGGTGGATTGTTCTGTTCGACGATCGTGCCCGTGGCGGTATCTGTGGCGTCGACCAGAGATGTCGTAGACGCTAGTTGAACGGTAAACGTTTCACTCGATTCCAGCAACAGATCATCCAAGGTTGGCACTGAGAACTGATGCTCCTCGCCGGCGAGACCGACGAAGGTAATCGTTTGTGAATCGTTCGCGTAGTCTTCGGGACTTACGAGTGGAAGTGGCCCTCCCGTCGCCGTCATATCCAAAAAGGTGACGAACACGTCAAAGCCAGTGACAACACTATTGTCCAAGGTTACCGTGAACAGCAAGTCAAGCGACTCAGACTGCGTGACGTCGGCGATCGTTAAACTGGCCGTATCGTTGTCGGTGATATCGGCGGTGACGTCGGCCACAGCCAGCCCTTGATAGACGGAATCCGTGCTGCTGGCCGTGTGGGTGATGGTGCCGGTGTGGGGACCCTCCACGACCGCATCGTCCACGGCCGTGACTGTCACCGTTTGGGGCGTGAGCGCGTTGGCCGGGGTGAACGTAAGCACTAGCGGCACACCCGTTCCGGCGCCGAGGTCAAGCTGCGCATCGGGGGTGACTGTGATGGTGACATCGGCGGTGGGGACGGAGGTGAGCACCACGGTATAGTCGTCGCTGACTCCGCCCTCACTGACAGTCGTGGCGCCACCGCTGGGTGTGATCAGGACTCCGGCCGTATCGTTGTCGGTGATATCGGCGGTGACGTCGGCGACAGCCAGCCCTTGATAGACGGAATCCGTGCTGCTGGCCGTGTGGGTGATGGTGCCGGTGTGGGGACCCTTCCACGACCGCATCGTCCACGGCCGTGACTGTCACCGTTTGGGGCGTGAGCGCATTGGCCGGGGTGAACGTAAGCACTAGCGGCACACCCGTTCCGGCGCCGAGGTCAAGCTGCGCATCGGGGGTGACTGTGATGGTGACATCGGCGGTGGGCACGGAGGTGAGCACCACGGTATAGTCGTCGCTGACTCCTCCTTCCGTGACAGCGGTGGCGCCGCCGCTGGGTGTGATCAGGACTCCGGCCGTATCGTTGTCGGTGATATCGGCGGTGACGTCGGCGACAGCGAGTCCTTGATAGACGGAATCCGTGCTGCTGGCCGTGTGGGTGATGGTGCCGGTGTGGGGACCCTCCACGACCGCATCGTCCACGGCCGTGACTGTCACCGTTTGGGGCGTGACGCGCGTTGGCCGGGGTGAACGTAAGCACTAGCGGCACACCCGTTCCGGCGCCGAGGTCAAGCTGCGCATCGGGGGTGACCGTGATGGTGACATCGGCGGTGGGCACGGAAGTGAGCACCACGGCATAGTCGTCGCTGACTCCTCCTTCCGTGACAGCCGTGGCGCCGCCGCTGGGTGTGATCAGGACTCCGGCCGTATCGTTGTCGGTGATATCGGCGGTGACGTCGGCGACAGCCAGTCCTTGATAGACGGAATCCGTGCTGCTGGCCGTGTGGGTGATGGTGCCGGTGTGGGGACCCTTCCACGACCGCATCGTCCACGGCCGTGACTGTCACCGTTTGGGGCGTGAGCGCGTTGGCCGGGGTGAACGTAAGCACTAGCGGCACACCCGTTCCGGCGCCGAGGTCAAGCTGCGCATCGGGGGTGACTGTGATGGTGACATCGGCGGTGGGCACGGAAGTGAGCACCACGGCATAGTCGTCGCTGACTCCGCCCTCCTGACAGTCGTGGCGCCGCCGCTGGGTGTGATCAGGACTCCGGCCGTATCGTTGTCGGTGATATCGGCGGTGACGTCGGCGACGGCGAGTCCTTGATAGACGGAATCCGTGCTGCTGGCCGTGTGGGTGATGGTGCCGGTGTGGGGACCCTCCACGACCGCATCGTCCACGGCCGTGACTGTCACCGTTTGGGGCGTGAGCGCATTGGCCGGGGTGAACGTAAGCACTAGCGGCACACCCGTTCCGGCGCCGAGGTCAAGCTGCGCATCGGGGGTGACTGTGATGGTGACATCGGCGGTGGGCACGGAAGTGAGCACCACGGCATAGTCGTCGCTGACTCCTCCTTCCGTGACAGCGGTGGCGCCGCCGCTGGGTGTGATCAGGACTCCGGCCGTATCGTTGTCGGTGATATCGGCGGTGACGTCGGCGACGGCGAGTCCTTGATAGACGGAATCCGTGCTGCTGGCCGTGTGGGTGATGGTGCCGGTGTGGGGACCCTCCACGACCGCATCGTCCACGGCCGTGACTGTCACCGTTTGGGGCGTGAGCGCGTTGGCCGGGGTGAACGTAAGCACTAGCGGCACACCCGTTCCGGCGCCGAGGTCAAGCTGCGCATCGGGCGTGACCGTGATGGTGACATCGGCGGTGGGCACGGAAGTGAGCACCACGGCATAGTCGTCGCTGACTCCTCCTTCCGTGACAGCGGTGGCGCCGCCGCTGGGTGTGATCAGGACTCCGGCCGTATCGTTGTCGGTGATATCGGCGGTGACGTCGGCGACGGCGAGTCCTTGATAGACGGAATCCGTGCTGCTGGCCGTGTGGGTGATGGTGCCGGTGTGGGGCCCTTCCACGACCGCATCGTCCACGGCCGTGACTGTCACCGTTTGGGGCGTGAGCGCGTTGGCCGGGGTGAACGTAAGCACTAGCGGCACACCCGTTCCGGCGCCGAGGTCAAGCTGCGCATCGGGCGTGACCGTGATGGTGACATCGGCGGTGGGCACGGAAGTGAGCACCACGGCATAGTCGTCGCTGACTCCTCCTTCCGTGACGGCCGTGGCGCCGCCGCTGGGTGTGATCAGGACTCCGGCGGTTGAATACTCGACGTGCAACAACGCGGCTTTGGCCGAATAGTCTCCTTCAAACGATTCCGCGACTCGCTCGCCGGTTCCACTAATGATGATGGCCAAGCTCTGTCCACTGGCCCAGCCGGGACGACTAACGATTTCCTGCACGATGGATGTGATGTCGGGAGTCCGTTGATCGGGCCCTTCATCGGCTCGAGTCCACGGCGCTGGAGTCCAGGGCACCGATGCGGAAGTTCGGGCTCTCGAGGAAATATTGTACCGAGAATTGATAAAGGTGGGGGCGTCGTCCGTCGCCTCTCCCTCGATACTCAAGAAGGTCGGCACCGATGTCGATTCGTCGGCGCGGAACTGAACATACGCGTTTTGAATGCTGGCCCCTTGCGGGATATTCAGTCCATTGAAACGGAGGCCCACGATTTGATCGTACGACGAGGTGCTTCCGGAATCGGTGATCATGTCGATATCGCCGGTGGCGAGCCGCATTGCGCCCGATGCAGTTCTTTCTTCCGCATCGTCGGCGCCGGTGGCAATCGAACTTTCGACTCCCCCGACTAAGACGATCTGCTTGTCTTGAGTCGTGATAAGTTGGCCGTCGTTGGCGGTCAGACGAAGGACATAGGTCCCCGGGACAGTAAAATCGGCTGTCGTATCCACCGCCGTGGGATCGCCAAACGTCACATTCGCAGGGCCACTGATTTGGGACCAGTTGGTCGTGACCGATCCTGGCAGCAATGGCAGTCCGTCGTCGGCAACGGCGGCTTCCAAAAACACGTTGTGGGGAAAGCTATTGACCAAGATCGTTGAGTCGCCACCGGTCTCGACGAGCGGTGCGGAATTCTGTGGCAACTGGCCGCCGCTAACGACAAGTTCGTAGATGCTCCCATCCGGATAGTTGTCCACCCCCGCATCCGCCATATAGAGTGACAGCGAGCTGGGATCATCGAATGGGTCCGAGGTGGGTGCGAACGTCAGACCCTGAGGTGATTGCGGCGGTGGATTGAGCGTTTTGATGTTGTATTCGTCTACATAGATGCCGTTTAAAGTATATTCAAAGATCGTGTTATCCGGATCTGAGACGATGAACAAGTGATGATTGATCGGGTTAAAGGCAATACCTTCTGCATCCTGCATGTGATCAGCGACGGAGAATCGATACTGGTAGGTAAGATTGGAGTCGAATGCGAGGACATCGTTTCCACCGCCGATACCGATTATTATGTAGAGAAAGCCCGTGGCAGGATCCGACGTCAGGCCTTCTGGATCCACGGCCGTAGGGACGTCAAAGGAGATATTGTGTGTCGCCAGTGGTCCGGTGGAGATGCTGGTGTCGTAGCGAGTGAGCAGCTGCGTGTTGTCGTTCGTAACATAAAAGTATCCGTCGAATTCGTTGTAGGTAATACCCGTTGGCTCGTCATTTCCACTCGGGATACCTAGATATAGTTGGTCACCCGTTGGCGAAATCTCGAAGATGTTGCTTCCCTGGAACTCGGGCGTTTCATTGATTTCGGAATCGGCCAAATACAGATGTCCCGAGTTAGGTTGGTAGGTTATGCCCGCCGCGTCGGTGCTGGGGATGATTCCTCCATTCCACGTCTCGAAATAGCCGACTTGGCTGATGGAAGCCAACATTCTTCTGTCTTCGAGTTCCTCGATGGATTGCGTTGACTTGCGTCGTATGAATGTCACAATCGCTCCTTGCTAGCGTGTCACGGCGCAGGGGTTCGCGCGGAACCTCAGGTTCGTGTCGCCATTGATGGCTCGTAAAGGGATGGACCACGTGTGGGAAGGAATTAGGCGAAACGTTGACAAATTGGAATTATCCGTAGGCAAAGTTTGCGCGAATTGCATGTTTATCATCACGAGTGTTGGCGTTCCCAACACCAGCAATCCCACGCCAAACAGCGACTGAACGGTTGCAAATACAATAACGACCGACATCATTACTCATGATTGATCCATGATGATTGTCCTGTCGGCGTGAGTTAAGCGAGGCCCCAACCGGAAAAGTCGGGAGTCATGTAGTGTTTCAGGCGACTGACGTCATCACGAAGTTGATCCACAAGCCTTTGCCGGACGATGTCGCTGATGGTGAATGACCTAGAAGTGTCATGAATTGGGCCGTGATGCGGGCGAAGGCGACGCACCTGACTTAACAAGTCGTTCTCTAATTCCTTGAAGCGTTTACTTGCCGGAAAATACCTCTTTAGGCTTTTGCGGAGCCACAATGGGATCGGCGAACGAACCGCTCGGTCCTTCGTCTGATAAAACTCGCGTCCCAGTTCTTCTGGCGTGAACGTGGAATCGACACCCAGGAAGTCATAGACACGTTGGACTGTTTCGAGCCGATGGCTGCGGAGGTCTTCCGCAGTAATCAGCAGCAATTGTTCGCGAGGGAAGTAGTCGAGATACTGGTCAATCTGCAGTGCGTATCGACTGTAGTTGAGATAGATTGGGTTCTCGAACACGGCCTGTTCAAAGGGCAGTCTTTCGATGCCTTCCGCGAATCGCGTCTGATAGTGGGAGCGAATTCGGGCGATCGGATCGCGTACGATGTACACGAGTCGAACATGAGGTATGTGGGCGGCGATACGTTGCGGAACACCAGCAAACTTGGGGTGTTTCGCATAAGCGTTCGACGCCTCTCCGACGGCAATGGCTTCGGGGCCTGCTCCCGCAAATTGCTTCCGATACCAATTGGCACCACGTCGCAGATTGGATTCTGCAACAAAGAACTCCGGCGCTTTGTATTCCGGAACGAAAACCTGCGGATGGCCTTGAAAGTAATGATAGAGGCTAGTTGTCCCGGCTTTCATTGCGCCAATCAACAAGAAATTGGGAAGCCGTCCGGTGGTATGCGATGCACCGTGTAGCTTCATTTGCAGCAATCCCGCAGCATGAATCTAATCCGTTGAGTAGCTTTTGGGCGACTCGGATATCTTGCAGTTGCGACTTCGACATCGCGTTCGCAAAAGACCGGCCGGTTGGTGGCAATCTGTTTTCTTAGCAATCGTTGCACGTTGTCACGCACATACTAGCCAGAGGATCGTTATCGAATAGAGCGGATCTGAGCTGCGTACCGCTGATGGCCAGCGTGTCGGGTTCGGTGAGCACGTTGTGTTCGTTCGTTTTGGGGTTAAAGCCAAACGTTTCAAAGAAGATGGGCGTAACACCGAGGCACTCGGGACTTTAGAAAAGATCGTGTGTCTGGTCATCTTGGCAATCGCCAGCGACGCCGGTGTGGCCGCGTCCGACAATGAAAGTATTTAGGTAGATGGAGATGGTCGGGCTTAGTATTAGTAGGCACCTTCATGGCGAAATACGACTTTGATGGTACGAGCGAGGATATAGAGATCGAGCCACGGCGACCAATTCAGGACGTAGTAGCTGTCGAACGCCACACGCATGTCGTAAGTCGTGTTGTTGCGTCCCGAGATTTGCCAGAGACCGGTAATGCCTGGCGTCACTTTCTTATAGAGTTCGAACCAATCTCCATATTTCGAGATCTCGTCCGTGACGATCGGACGCGGACCCACGAGGCTCATGTCACCACGCAACACATTCCAGATCTGCGGTAGCTCGTCCAAGCTCGTCTTGCGCAGCCATCGACCCACCGACGTCACTCGCGGATCGTTCTTTAGCTTGTGGTCCCGTTCCCATTCTTCTCGCAGTTCTGGATCGGAATCCAAATACGCTTGTAGTACTTCGTCAGCATTGACGACCATCGTGCGAAACTTCCAGGCGCGGAAAGTGCGATGCCCTTTACCGATGCGACTTTGAGAATAGAAGACGGGACCGGCGGAGGTGAGTTTGATGAGGATGGAGATCGCCGCGATCACGGGTAGGCAAATGATTCCTCCGCTGATCACCAACAGATAGTCCATTAACGTCTTCACCATGCGGGGAATGGATAGCAGCAGGGAGTTGGTCATTGGGATGCCGGTCAGGTTGTCGCAATCGAACATCTGGTGTCGAATGCTGGGCAGGCCCTCGGCATCGGGCACGATAAGAACATGCGGAAACGTTGCCAGGTAGCTCCGTACCGCTGCCGCTGAACTGGCGGACAGGGGAGTTGTTACAACGGCCCAGGAAATGTCGTGTTCCCGTGCAGGGCTTCAACTCGGTCGGGCAGGGTATTGTGGTGAGAAGTCTCGCCTTCGGGCGACGTAAGGGGCCAGTGGTCAATGATCGCGATCGGGCGGATGCCCAGGTTGGGATGCGTTAGATAGTAGTTGTAAAGATGCTGTGCTGTTTCGCCGCTGCCGAACACCAGGACCGGCTGTCCCCACCAGGGAAGGGAAGAAGCCAGGGTACGCGCAATTGCACGAAACAGCGATACCGCCGCCGGCAAGCAAAGGCACGCGGCAAACAAGGACAATACGATGGTTGTTTCCACGCCATCCAGGCGCGCGGAAATCAGCAAAATGGAAAACAACAATGTCGTTGCCAGAGCGACTTGAGCCAATTCGGCGACCGCGTTGAGTCCGGTGCCGGGATAGAGCCCAAACAGGGCGAATGTTAGCGGGAGAATCAGGCCCGTGAGCATCATCAGCCAAGTAAAACTGCTGGTGACATTGACGCCCAACGCGGCATTGACCGTGAAGGCAAACGCGAACGCGACGCTGAGTGCAGCCAGATCCGCAAGGAACAGCGGTAAGGCGTTGAGAACGAGGCGGGACCAAGTGGGTGCGTAGCCCGGCGGGGCGAGTGTCGGGAATGATATCGAGCGGGGAGCCCGACAAGGTATCATGCCGTGCTTCGCGAGTGGCTCGACGAAGTTGTCGGGTGCTGGTGACCATGGATGTACTCCTTCTTCTGTCGGCTCCCTCGTCGGTCGCTTCCACGACGGTGCGGGGCGATCGTGCATCCCGAATCGTCATGCGAGTGAACTGGAAGAGGAATGGCTGCGTGTCCTATCGAAGCAAATGATGTAAACGCGGGTGGCGTACGGAGTGATGGACTGACCGCTATCAGACACGTACCTCGGCAACTTGGCTGTCCCTGATTGGTTTAGGAACAAGCTGCTGCTCGTGTAACAGTGTCCGATAGAGGTCATCGATTCGATCAATCATTTGGTCCGCGCCGAAGGCGGGAACCACACGATGTTTTGCTGTCTGGGCCATGTGCTGCGCCTCAGCCGGATGGTTGAGCAGCCGCAAAATGTTCGTGGCCAACGACGTCGGATCACGTGGAGGAGATAGCAATCCCGTGCGTTCGTGAATCACAAGTTCCGGGACACCGTCGACCGACGTTGCCGCGACCGGGACACCCATGATCATGGCTTCCGTCACGGAGCGGCCCAGCCCCTCCCACAACGAGGAAACGGCCAGGACATCCAGCACGGACAACAGCTTGGGAACATCCCGCCAATATCCAATCCAGCGAATTCTCGGATCATCACCGATCGCGGGGGCGCACTTGATCAACCAGTGGACCGTCACCCGCCATGACGAATTGCGCGTCTGGCCGTTGTACGAGCACTTGTTTGGCGGCCGCGACAAAGTCCAGCGGCGCCTTTTGCTCAGCCAGTCGGCCCACAAACCCAACGTGGGGACGTTGCGGATCCAGCTGGAGTTCTTGACAGACCTGTTGACGCTCAACTTGTATTTCAAAATGACTGAGATCAATACCGCTGTAGATCGTGACAATGTTCTGAGGAGCGGCCAGTCGTTGCTCAATCGCTTGCTTCTTGTTCTCGTCGCAGACCGTAATGATGCGATCACTAAGCCGTCCCGCATATCGTTCGAGTAGCGTGAACACCTGGGCCTTTAGACTCGACGTGGGTAGCCGTAGCCGGGACGAGCCCGGGCTGCGTGCCACCTGGCAGCCAAACGCATGACACGTATGGACGACCACCGGCACTCCCGCGCGTGCGCCGCAATTCGCCCAATGACGCCAGCCTTTGCGCAATGCGTATGGACGATCTGATAACGTTGTTGCCGAATGAACTCGGCCAGGCGTCGACATGCACTCCAAGTCTGCGCAATGGGCGAACCCGGTGCTGCAATTCCGGGAAAAGGTACAGGCCATCCGCGCATTGACGACTCCGCTCTTCCCAGCTCGTGTAGTGCTCTTCGGTTGGCAGATGTCCCGCGGCCAGGTCGACTTGGTATCGCTCACGAGGTAAACGCTCGACAGTCAACAGCGTGTTGTCCAACTGCGCCGCCAACTCCCAGGTGAGTAATCACGTGGAGTACCTTGACACGTTTGGCTGCGAGGGTGTGTCCGTATGTAATCATAGGGATTCCCAAATCGCTTTCTTGACAGACAAAATCGTGTCAGTCAGGCTCGCTTCTGTATCGATATCGTGGGAGATCTTCGTACCGGTCTTGGTCCAAGCCCGGTGCGGCTGGTGACGCGCTTCCAGATTGTCGTCACTGTGCCGATCGGTCTTCGTTCGCTGCCTATTGCGGCGTTTGGCAGTCTCGATCGAAACGTGCAACCGCAGAGCGACGTCGGGCGGCGGGTTTTGTTCATATAGCTGCCGTTCCCAGCGTGCGAGCCAGTTGAATCGATTCGTCCACCATCCATGATCGTTGTGTCGCATCTGCAAACGCGGACCATCCGTTGCTCCGCATACATCCGACGGGTAGCGATCGCAGATCACGATGTCACCTGCCGCTGCGTAGCGGTGTGCTTTACGTACAAGTCGCGAACGATCCCATGCCAAACTCAAAGCGCGAATGGCATACATCAAGGAAGGACCGCGCTTGGATGCGTCTCGACACTTGCAGAGATCGGATGACCGGCTCTGTTGTGCCTGGTGGCGGTCATTGGGAAAGAGGCGTCGTGCGAAGGGCAGTACGATGCGTAGAGGCAATGTTAGCAGCGTATGCGGTGGCTTGCCCAGGTGTAATGTCCGCACGGCAAACGTGCCGCCAAGCCAGCGTGTCGACTCACTAACCAGCGTCGACTTACCTGTCGCATCTCCGCCAATGAAGGCCACAACCGCTCCGCCGGACTCCAGGACTTTGTTCTTGCGTTTGCCCCGGATGGTACGCCGTAGTTTGGCTGCGACGAGGCCAGCGTAGGCGATCATGTCGCCCTGCAAACGTTTGACGTGCATAACCGCGCAATTGACGGCGGACCTGCAATCCCAGTAACCATTGCCTAAACGGAGAAGCGTTTTCGGCCAAGGCGCGATAGCAATCCAGAAACAAACCACGATCAATGGCTCGGCAGCATGTAGCGAGGGACTGGTAGGCCGCATTTGCGGCAATCGCATCGTCGCGAAACAAGATCTCGTCACGCTCGTTGCGGCCTTCGCTACTCCCGTGAAGCAGGACGTGAATCAGCGATCCCTTCTTGAGAAACGTACGCAAGAGCGCGACGGCCGCCTCTGCTGGAACCGCCGGGATCCGCACTTGCCCAATACGTGTTCCATCCTGAAGCAACATCGCTTCGCAAGGAAGAACATGCGACTTGACAAGACTTTCGCCGGTCAATAGGCGACTGTAGAGGTGCACATGCAATAGCTTTGCCGCATCAGGATCAAAGGCGTAAAAGTGCAGTACGCCCGGTGTCCCGGCAGTGTCGCGGAGCGCGGCTTGTTTGAATCCGCATTTCAACAGTAGGGAAACGGTCGTGGAAAACGATCCGCGATCGACCAATAGGTCCAAATCGGTTTCGCCGACAAGACCTTCCGGCAATAGTTCGTTGCTCTTCCAGTGACAATAGACAATCTCGCGTTGATTTAACGCACTGAAAAGTTGTGTAGTCAGTTGCGGAGTTTTGACGGGGGAAGCGTCAACTGTGAGCATTACGTTTCTCCTTATGCTGTCACGACCGGACGGCTCGTGGGCGGAAAACCTTGATTGGTGTGTGATGCTTGTGCCTGGCCGTGAACTGTCTGGATGATTAAGTCGACAATGCCTCTCATCCCTGGAGAATTGTGCTCTGAAGGGCGTTGAACCACCTTGCCATCCTGGATCACAAGGGTCCGAGCGGCGATCCGCGGATGGCGAGTAATCTCGTCGAATGCCTGTATCGCTTGCCTGACAAACCACGTCACCGAGGGTCGCGTCGAACGCGCGATCCGCGGATGTCCACGTCGCAATGTGCGTTCGATTAGCGGGTCTTCGCCCAGTCGGACATAGACGATCAAGTCCGGCAGCGGGACCTGTTCGGCAAAGGCGTGCACGTGTGAATCGTCGTAACCCCGTTCAACATGAACAAACAGATTGTGTGCGGATTGTAGAGTGCCTTCATCCACGAGGACGAATGGTTCGTTGTGACATGAGCGCCGTATCAACTCATAGCGTCCTAGTTGCTTGAGCACTTTGCGGAATTGATTCCATTGTCGCCGCCGTGGGATTGCCGAGTACCGCAGGGACCGACGAGCCGTCGCGAGAAACGTCGCGTATTTGCGCCCATGAGTGAGACATTCCAGGAAGGTTCGCAAATGAACCGCCACGGCTCGCAAACGCCGCGAAGGCAAATCACGGACCCCAAGACTTCGGATGACAATATCGTCTCCCATCGCCAGTTCGATACCGTTAGCGCGAGCCACTGTCGCCATCTGCGTGGCCAGCGTAGATTTCCCGGAGCTTGTGCAACCGATCAATTCAAGCTGCATGGTGGTCATTGCTCCCATCGCGGCGCGTTTGCCGTAAAGTGATTTGCACCGGCGAAACGACACGGATCCGTCGCGTTGTTCCCTTTGCCTGGCTGCCGAACGCTTGTTTGACGCGGAGCTGCTGCTTGCGCCTGAAGATCCGCCAGCATGTCGAGTCGTGCTTTTGTGTCCGGAAGCAGTGAGAACGTTGGAGGTTGTATTGGCATCGCCATAGCTTCGTATTTGTGACAGTGGGAACTTAGGACCTTCGTCGTGAACTATCCGCCATGCGAGGTTTGCAGACCGAGATCTTCGATTTCGGCCTCGACCCAATCGGTGACAAGCGAGCGTCTTGCATGGCAAGCCGCTATGAAACACCCCGTGACGCGTATGACGTGACCGATGATCAGCCCATATGCATCGCCCCTGCAGACCGGCCGTGGGAACCAGCCAAAAGCACGATAGGGCTACGCCGATTGTCGCCAGCAGTTGCAAGGGCAATTGAATGCGATAGTATCTGGCGGAAGTAATGACGAACATCAACATCGTGGCCACGTAGTCCAGGGCGGCCGCCAGCATGATCAGTTGGAAGAGTCCCGGGACCACGTACTCGGGACCGTACATCAGAAGCAAAATGGGGCGTCCTGCGACGACGGCGACCAGAAACGCGACCAACCCAAGCGCAAAACCAATCGCCACCATTCGGATAGAAAAGCGCGTGAAAGCCTGAGCATTGTTGTTCGCGTAATACTTGGCCAACCGAGGGCTGAGCCGATCGGCCTAAGGCTTGTACGACCGTCGGCGCCGTCTTTTGAAATGCCGCGACAGCGGCGAAAATGCCCAGTTGATACGCACCGAGATGCCATTCAATTAGATAACGGGGAATGTTGGTGTTGAACGAGATCAACATCGTGACCATTCCTAAGGGCAAAGTGAGGCGAAGTAGTTTCCAGAGCGTTGGCCAACGCCAACACGGCCGCGGAATGTCGGCGAATGGACGGTGGCGACGCGTGTCCGCAGCTGCGTTTAGACTGACGTTGGCATTGCGAAAGTCATATACGGCGAGTACCAATGCGCGTGCCAGCGTGAGACCTACTATTCCCCAGAACACACTGCGAGTCGCGGCAAAGCCGATTCCTAGACCCAAGAGCGACAACGGGCCCTTCAACATCAAAGACTTGGCAATACGATCCAGTCTTTCCTGTTGCATAAACAGTCCATAGATGGCGTCGCTGACCGCCTCGACGGACTTCGAGACCGCGGTCGCCAAGATCACTAAGGCAATGTCGCGCTGTCCGCGAGACAGCAACACGAGGCCTACGACCGCCGACATGGCCATCGCCGTCGTTAGCAGACGTAGGGCGTAGTAGTCGCCGAACTGATAATCCTGCTTGGAGTCCGTCGCCTGGACGTCTCGTAGTCGCAACGTCGCAAACATGAAGATGGGAGCTGTTGTTGCCAGGCCGAGCGTGAACGAGCCGACATCTGCCGGAGTGCCCAGCCTGGCCAATACAATCGTCATGCCGAACAAGGACGCCGCGTTGACGACGTTACCGGCAAAGGTCCACGAAAAGTTGGCTTTGAGGCTCAGCCCTCTGGAACGATGATGGTTTGACGACGTCACCTGCGACGAACTCCTACGACTCGACACGTTGCCGCGGCTCTTCCGAGGTCGCTTGCCAATAGCGGGATTTATTGATAAACGCTTCTTGCGTGGCCAAGACGAGCCAAAGCTCACGTGAATGAAACACTTGATGCGTGAGCGACTCAAAGGCAATCGTGAACATGGTTGCCAAGAAGATGACGGACCGAAGGCCAAGCCACTCGCCAATCGGTCCCTGCGGCCGCAGCAATGAGGCGGCCCGCCAAAAGGCGATGCCACCTAGCATGACAAGTCCTATGGCACCGAGCATGCCACGTTCTACGATGAAGGCGAGCAAATCGTTGTGAAGTTGATTTCCTCGACCGTCGACCACACGAAAGTTTTCGGGTCCGACACCGGCGATCAACGGATCGTCACGCTGCACTAACACTCCCAGCCCACGCTGCCACAGGTCAAATCGCCCGCCCGACGATTTTTCGGCGCGATCAAAAATAATGCCCTCGAGATGGTTCTGATTGGCTTCGTTCAAACTGCAATACACTAGCGCTGCGGCAATCAAGAGCGCGGCAAGTACTTGCATCAATGACCGGAGCACAAGCAGCACGTTACGGCTGAGGATAGTGACTGTTGTGATGCCCACGACGACACCCAAGCCCAATGCGATGGTGGCACCCATCGAGCCAGTCGCGAGGATGCTGCAAAACAGCACAGCGGCCAGCGACAAGGTGATCGCCGTCGAGCGGCCAATGAGGACCAGGGGTACAAAGCCCATTAACTGGAACAAGGCCGCCTTATTCGCATTGCCGGCGAAGGGGGTAATGAGGAAGCCGGCTGGTCGATAGTTATCGTGAACGACAGGCTGATTGCCCAGATTCGACACAAACCGCCATAGGTCGTCCGAGAGAAACTCGCCAATAATTAATGCCCCGTGGAGCACAGCGGTCAGCATCCACACCACTAGGACCAAACGTATATGGCGATGACTTAATCGCGATAGCATCACAGTCATCGTGATGAACCATGCAAAGAGGTAGATCTCCTTGGTCAACACGATCAGGCTGTGTGTCTGCGCTGGGCGATGCGAAAGTGCTGATTACGCTTCCCAACAAAATCAGCCACATGGGAGTTAAGTACGGAGTCAGAATGATTGTCTGACGGCCGGCCGCAAACGAGAGCCAGAACATGGCCATCGCCCCCGCAATCCAAACGTCGACGACGATCAGATTGTGTGGCAGCGCGAGGAATTTTACCGTCAACAATGGCAGCGTTACGATCAACCACACCATCGTGAGTTGCGTTTCGAGCGGATGCCACTTTGCAGCTGTCGGGCCGACTGGCAATTGGCTCGTTCGTTCTTGAATTGCGAGATCAATCATGATGTTGTGATGGTTTGCATGCTCGTGCTAAGTCCTCAGGCATTCGTTGCCGCCGCGCGATACAACGCACGTAGCGTGTTTGTGACATTGTCAAGCGCACTCCGTTCCCGTGGGTTGCACCAGCGTGTATTGCCTGCTGGTAGTTCCGCGCCACGCAGCATGAAGTGTCGAACGCTTCGGCGTGCCGGGACCGATTTCTACCGTTTCGTTGCAGCCGGGCAGGTTGGGGACCCGGCAATGGCGTGAGGCCTAGCTCTTGGTCACGACGACGATCCCCAGGCCGACGAGCATACCGGTCGCCGCACAGAGGCTGAGCAACAATGACTTCTTGGGCCAAACAGGGCCCATGCCGATCGTGGGTGATTCCAATACCACGACGTTGACTCCCATACCGCCGTCTTCACTTGGCTCAACAAGTTGCCAATCGTTCAATTGGGCGACGATCGAATTGTGAATCGACTTCAGCCGTTCGATTCCATCGAGCTCTAAGCTCTCTTTGATCAGAAAGTCGTCATTTGCCTTGGCCTGTTGGAGTTCCTGGTCGTAGAGTTCCAGGAGTTGGTTTTCACGAGTTTGTGCTACCACCAGTTCGCGATGCAGAGTAGCAGGAGCTTGTTCCGCGAGATGCTGAAGTCGTTGTTTGCACGAGGTGATCTGTTCTTTAACGGCTCGCAAGTCCGGATGTTTAGGTCCGCAGTGCTGTGCAAGTTCTCGCTCTCGCATCTCCGCCGACAACAACTCGCGCGAGATCAGCTCGAACTCAGGAGTTGTGCCCATGCCGGCCGAAGTGATCGGATCCGTCATCAGGGCGATGGCATCGGCGGGTGCGTCATTGAAGCTGGGAAATTCCACACGTGCGACAACAGGCACGACCTCGACGCGATTCGAGGCATGCACCGCCAGGTTACCGTCTACATTGACGTGGGGCGCGGCGACTTTCATCACCGCATGACTGACCGGCGCCTTCGACGACGCAAAATTCGACGATTGTCCGAGGAAGCCCATACGGTTTTCCAGATCGATCCGATGCTGACGAGCTTCGGTTAGCGCTTCGGCCAGATTTTGGAGCAGCGTCTGTTGAAACGAATTCGCATCGCGATCTTGTCCGACAAACGGACTCTGCTTGCGTAGTTCCAAATAGGCCGTCTCCCGATCCTCTAACTCGCCGCGAAGTTTTTCTTCGCTGCGCGTGAGTAAATGCAGCGATTCCAGACGGGAATCGTCGTTTAATTCCTGCAGAAACCGTTGATAGCTATCCAAGATTCCCTTCACAGTGGCAATTCCCTCGGACGGTACGAGGCAGTCGTACGAAAGACTCAGCACGTTGGTGCCCGTAACGGGGTCTACCGCCAACTTTTCCAGGACTGCCAGCAGCGGATCCAACTCAGGCGTCATCTCGGATTGAGATGTGACCAATGGCAGAACGCGATCGATCACGGCGGGACTGCTGATGATTTCTGCTTGCGTCGCTAGAAACTCTTTGTCCTGCCGGTTTTCCGCGCCGTTGGTTAATGGCGATCGTTGTGGCTGGACCAATACGCGAGCACGAACAGCGTAGACGGGTTGGGCATAGACCAGATACAGCACTCCCAGCAGAACCGCCCCGGCGACACAACTGGCGATCAGCCATTTGCGGCTCCAAACGACGTCGAATAGCTCGGAAATGGACCGATCGATACTACTGTGCGCGACAGCGGCACGATTCGTTGACGATTCCATCATGACTTCTGGCTCCGTGTGCTTGGGCAAACAAACCGTCGACGATGCTTGTTATGCCTAGCCCCTTGTTCGTGCACATGTCGTAAACTGCCGCCAACACTTGTAAAAAGGTGCAGGACGCACGCCGACATCGGCGGAGCTGTCTTGCTCGGCAGCTTCATCAAAACTTAAAGATGATCTCACAGCGTCATTTCGCAATGGACGCTCTAGGGACGCGAACGTCATTCGCTGTGGAATCGTTGGGACACGTTTCGCGTGCAGGATGAAGGCGAGATGATTTTTTGCACTGCGCCCTATCGTGAGATGATGGCTTGTGTGCAGCGGCAATACTCGCCATTGAATTGCCTTACTCTAAAGGACGGGACGCCGAAAGTCGGGGCGTTCCAACCACTCGGGATTGAGAATTGTCCAGAAGTCTGCCGCCAACAAATGGGTTACATACTCATAGGGTAACCAACCGTACCCCATCTCTCCCCATGAGCCTCCCCACGAGTTGCGAATCAGCAGGGCGCCGCGATGCCACGATGCGATCGTCGTCGTAACCAACGGCAATCACTGCCTGGCCACCATAAACGCTGTCAAAGCGTGGTCGATAGGGAATGTCCGGAGCCGACGAAATGGAACTGGGGACCGGAAAACCAAAACCCACGGGAAATCCTGCCGCCAAAAAGGCCTTGACGATCCGAAGCGTGCGCTTGCCGCTCTAGCCCGGGTATCTAGTCGCACGTACGCCATCGACTTGAATTGATCGCCGAATGAATACAAGAATGCGTCGGGCTCGTCGTCCAGCGTTTCGGAATCGTACGGCCAGTACCGTTCCGGCGGAATTCCAAAGAGCTTGATAGCCTTGAGAGTCGAACGTATGTCGGTGCAGACGTTGCCCGAAAGTCCAAGTAGGCGGCGAGTCGCTTTGTAAAGGAATAGCCGCGACAGTCGAGTGGTCTGTCCCATCGATCGTCGTTGGAAATACTCGACAAGGGCAACGCATGCGTGAGCACACGAGCAATTGGCGGTGTGTTGATGTACCGGTTCGGGAAAGTACTCTCGCAGATCGACTGAACTCACGCACTTACTGCCATGGTCGGCGACCAATGGGGCCAGCAACGTTTGAATCGGCGGGCAATCGGGTGAATAGTCCCGTACGTCGGGTAAATCCGGTCGCCAGCCGAGGCCGGGTAAGTCGAATCCATCCATTGACGGGCCCCCATTCCATGTTGGCGTGATCTCGTGTTCTGCCGATGAACGTAATGTCAATCCGACTCAGTCGCCGGCGGCTCGTCGACACTCGAAGGCGGCGTGTCCGACGCTCGTTATTTGATCGCCGCTGCAAGGTCGGAGAACACAAGGGAGCAAAAAGACGATGCACCCGAGTTATAAGGCGATTCTCACAATTATGAAGGGGCGAGACGGGGGATGATTGGGGGCACGAAAAGGCGTCGCAAGCTTCCCTACTAATTCCACTTTTTTTGATTTGTCACAGAGCGCTTCGCAAGCCGCGATGGTTTGTTACGATCCTTCACTTTTTAGTTTACGCCTGTGCAGCCCACATCAACCGCGGAACGACCATCATGTTTTTAGCGTTTCCGAAAACAACCCCATTGATATGGGTTCGTGTGACCGCTAAATTGCCTGTTCACAGGTTCTTCACGAGCGTAAGGTTCGCGGGAGTTTTTGATTCACAACCAGTTAAACAACCAACCAACGGCGATGTCAGAATGAATCTGAGACCCTATTGCATTCGATCGACGCAGATATTGCCCTTGCGGAATCGTAAGTACCTCCCTTCCCGCCGACTCTGTATGTGTTTTGACGATACCAACCCTGTCGTCATTGTTGCGCAGTGGGTCGGCGTGGCTTTCTCAGCCCTGGCAGTTGCCCCACGTTGTTTTAGCGCATCCGCGCCACGTCCCGACTTGGCGAATCATGAACGACGCCTCGTCGGCTGTTTCTGCCCTTTGATGCTGAATTGTCAATCGTAACCGAGCGTCCGCACGGCGGCGTTTGGTCATTTGCCTGCGCACACCAATGTTGTACGCGCAGGCGTGATTCACGTGTTTTTAGGAGGCGGCAACGCGACATCGAGCTCGCTTCTTGCTTTGCCAAGAAGTCGAAATGACTGAGAGGACAAGGGAGAATCAAGGGATGAACAGTGGACACGAAAGAGCTCAGGAGGGATCATTTCCGAGCCTAAAATCACGGACGGGATTAGAGTTGTTGATGCAGGCCTACGAGTATGCCCAAGAAATAGGTTGTGATGTGTGGGATTTTGCCGTCGAGATTCCCGTTTTGCAGCAGGTTGGGTTTTCACTTAGTGAAGTGAGATGGCTCGTCTGTAAGGGATACGCCCAGCATGCTCGAGAGACCACAACGTCCGATGACACTCGTAGATCGTTTCAGCATCAAAGCCACTTGGCATTGCGAAAACGTTCGTGCGTTGTACTGACCGAATCGGGAGCCACATTTGTTCGGCAACTTACGGGTTACCGTCGAACTCAGGGGGACCACCACTCGAGCTCGATTCGAGTGTTGCCGTTGAACGTGACCAGCGACGTGACTTCGTTGTTGCCTGGGAATGGACGATTGGATAAGCCTGCCGAGCCGTCGAAGACGATTCTGACTCCGTGTTGGGATTGCGACCGGCAAGAGTTACGTATCGGACATCACGTCGTCAAAGAGTTCAAACTGCACTCGCCCAATCAGGCAATCATCTTGGCGGCATTCCAGGAGGAGAGTTGGCCCACACGCATCGATGATCCGCTTCCGCGTCATGCGGACATCGACCCAAAGCAGCGACTGCACGATACGATCAAGAGCCTTAATCGGAATCAGCGGAATCGATTGATACGATTTCGGGGGGACGGTACGGGGCAGGGCGTCCGCTGGGAACTCTCGCCGGTCGCCTCGCAGCAGGTGCAGCTGACCCGAAAATAGCCCACTGAACCGGCGGTTTTCGATGGCATCTGGCGACCGACGCGATTGCGATTTGAATCGCGTGATCCGAACGTGCCGCCGAGCAGGCGTGTAGGGGCTGTTCTGGCACATGTTAAGGATTCGAAACGATTTCGTAGCTGCCGTCGGCGTCGCTTAATCGCGCGGTTGATTAGAATGGGTAGAAGCTCGCGACGCGCGTTCTTATCCCGCGCGGGGTTCTGGCGACTGCGTGGCGATCGCTCATCGATTAATTCGTGCAACGTTGTGTGATGAAACGCCGGGTCGGCTGCCCAATGAATAACGACGCATCTGGTATGGCTCGGTGGGCTCAAGCCCTCTGGAGCGGCATTGTTGATCGGGAACACAAACCCGCGATTTTGGCGGGTGATCAATCGGTCGTCCGCCGCGTGAGCCTTGGCGGAAGCCTCTTGGGTTTTGTTGTGCTCTGGACGTTAGCGGCGAGTGCCAGTGAACTGGATAGTCCGCTGCGTTTGCAACTGCAGCAGCAAGGAATTAACGAACTCGTGCCGCCAACGCCTGGCACTCCTGCCAAATTCGAACTCGGGCGACTGCTGTTCTTCGACAAGCATCTAAGCGGCAATCAGAACATCGCCTGTGCCTCCTGTCATCATCCGTCTTTGACCTCGGGTGATGCACGATCCCTGCCGTCGGGAACGGGCGGAGAGGGGCTCGGGCCTGAACGGACGACAGCGGCAGGTCACGTTCCCATCCCGCGGAATTCACCGGAAGTCTTTTTCGCGGTCAGCCGGAATGGCAGACCATGTTTTGGGACAGCCGCGTCCAGGTGCGGAACGATCAGCTCATGACCCCTGCTGGCTCGGCACTGCCACCTGATGTGGACAACGTGTTGACGGCGCAAGCGATGTTTCCGGTTACGGCACGTGCGGAGATGCGTGGTTTCGCGGGCGACGTCGATGTTTTCGGCAACCGGAACGCGCTGGCGGATATCGCCGACGACGACTTTCCCGCCATGTGGCAGGCGTTGATGGACCGACTTCGGGCAATTCCTGAATACAACCAGTTGTTTCAGGCCGCCTATCCTGAGATACCACTCGATCAATTAGGCTTCCAGTACGTGGCGGATGCGATGGCAACGTTTGAGTCCGACGCGTTTGGAGCACTGGATAGCGCATGGGATCGCTATGTGGCTGGCGACAATCAGGCGCTGTCGGAATCGGCCAAACGAGGGGCTCATTTGTTTTATGGAAGCGCCAATTGCGCGTCATGTCATTCAGGAAGCCTGCTGACCGACCAACAGCACCACAATTTGTGCGTGCCCCAGTTAGGACCTGGCAAGGACGAGACCACTGGTCTGGATCCCGGACGCGCGTTAGTGACGGGCAACAATGAAGATGAGTTTTCCTTCCGCACTCCTCCGTTGCGGAACGTGGCCGCGACGGGGCCGTGGATGCACAATGGCGCCTACGTCAATCTGGAGGATGCCGTTCGTCATCACCTCAATCCGGCCGCCGCCCTTTCCACTTACGATGTGCAGCAACTGGATCCCATGCTGCAGTCCATGGTCCGAATGGATCCGGAAGTCATGGAGATGATTGTGGCCGGCGTCGATCCATCGCTGTTGGCAGGTACCGACCTGAGCGATCAAGACGTCGACGATTTGATGGCATTCTTGTTTTCATTGACCAGCCCCTCGTTGGATCGATTGCCTTCATTAGTCCCTGAGACGGTTCCCAGCGGCCTACCCGTAGATAAAATGCCGTTGGGGGTTGTGCGGTTGCTGTACGACGAGCAAACAGGTGAGCTGTCTGTCGATGGACCGGCGGATGCCGAACTGACATCCGTGATGCTCAGGATTCCGGATGCGCTGGACGACCTACCTGCGGAACTGCGATTTGTCTTGAATTCGGCCGCCTGGTCCGACGATGGCGAGATCGTTCTATCCGACGACGAATATGCTCAATCGTTTCTGGAGTATCGCAAGGACGTTCCATTTCGATTACGCCCCGGTGACTCGTTGGGTGCTCTGTTGCCAGCCGGTCTGGCCGGCGAATGGGTAGAGCAGTTTGTCACGGCCGCCTATATGCTCAATGGCTCTCTTGCCATGTGGACCGCGGACGTAGCTCTTGTCCCGGAACCCACGTCGTTGTCGACATGCTTGGCGGCCGTAATGTCGCTCGGGCTGCTGCAGCGGCGGCGACGACGAACAGTGAAGGCCGACGTGTAGTCCTCCATCGCCGTTCGTGCAATCGACAACGGGACCCTTCTATTGATGTCTGCGAGGCCAAAGGGCCAGCACGACCAACGGGAGTCCGCGAAATCTCGGCTTCGCGCTGTTCGCCGAGGACCATTGGCAGCGCAATAGTGAATAGGTACCTATCCTCCCCCTGCGGCGTTGACGATAATGAACAGGCCTTGACGTCGGGACGTTCATTTTTAGCCAATCAGCGGTGCCTTGACGGTTTTGGATTTGTCACAGCTTATTTAGAGGTTCAATATGAAACCGATTGCGGGCATTGTGAGCGTAATGTGTTGTTGCCTAACGCTTTATGCGCAAGAGGCGTCGCTCGGGCCGACGGCTTCCCAGCAGGTCGCGGAGAGTGGCGGACCTATTAATCCGGAGGAGGCAGCGATTCGCAAAACACTTGCCTCCTACGTGGAAGCGTTTAACCAAGGTGACGCACGGGCATTGGCCTCCCACTGGAATGAGCACGGCGAGTACGTGCCGCCTCGCGGCGAGGCGATCCAGGGCCACGAGAAACTAGAAGAGGCGTTCGCGAATTATTTCAACGAATCGAACGGCGCGTAAAGTTGAGCTGATCGATACGAGCATCGAGTTTCTCTCCCCCAACGTTGCCGTTGAACGAGGGAACGCTCGCGTCGTCGTGCCGGAACAAGAGCCCACGGAGACGACCTACGAGGCGATTCATATTAAGTCGGCCGACGGGTGGCGAGTTGATCGTGTGCGAGAGCACGAGGTGGCGACGCCTCCGAACTCGAACTACGAGAACCTGCGCTCGCTCGAGTGGATGATTGGTCGGTGGGTTGATACCGATGAAGACACGACGATCGAAACCGTTTGCCGCTGGACAACGAACCAGAACTTTCTCGTGCGTTCATTTAAGGTGTTCGTCCAAGATGAAGTCGATTTTGCCGGCACTCAGATCATCGGATGGGATCCGCATTTGCAAGCAATCCGCTCGTGGATGTTCGACTCCGACGGAGGATTTGGAGTCGGACGTTGGACGGGCCAGGACAATCGCTGGACGGTCAACACGCTAAACGTGACGCCCGATGGACGCCGCGCATCGTCCACGAACATCTACGAATTGTTGGACGACGAGACGTTGCGATTTCAGTCGATTGGACGTCAGGTCGACGGCGAATTGCTGCCCAACGTGGGGCCTGTCACGGTTGTTCGTGCCGAGCGGGAATAACCGCCGGCGAACCAAGACAAGACCAAGATTACAAGTCATAGAACAACAATCGCGATAGGATCGGTCCCATGAAAAACCATTTGCGACTCATCGTGTATACCGTACTGATAGGCGGCTTGACGACGGGAAATAGTTGGGCCCGCGGCGGTGGCGGCGCACGAGGTGGTGGTCGCGCGGCAGGCGGCGGAGGGACAAGATCTGCGGCGGCCCATACGCCGTCCATGAGTCGGGCGGCGCCCAAGCCATCGAGCCGTCCCCAGCCAACGCCCCCGTCGACGAGTCGTCCCAGCCCCAGCCAACGCCCTTCGACGAGTCGACCCAGCACGGGACAGCGTCCTGCGGATAGTCGTCCGTCCGGAACGCGGCCGGAAAATCGCCCCAATGTCGGGCAGCCCGGTGGGCAGCGCCGGGATGCCGACAATCGTCCCCAGCCTGGGGCCACCCGTCCGGCAGCGGGCAGACCTGATATCCCGGGAGCCTCCGACCGTATGGCCATCAATCGACCCGGCACCGGCAGCCAACGCCCTACGAATCAGAGGCCATCCAAAGAGGACCTCGGCAACTTCCTGGATCTACCTGGCACCGACCAACCGGCACCCCGTCCGGCGACACGGGACAATAGAATTACGGGTAATCGCGTTACGGGAGACCGCACGGAAATCGACAATCGTGTGAATCAGCTCAATCGCGATCGCACCAACGTTGGCGATGTGAACATTAACGTTGGAAACAAGGTTGCCGTGAATCGCGAAAACAATATTAACTCGATCCGCAACAAGTGGACCAACGTTGAGAATCGTCCATTCGACCGCAACTGGTGGTCGGGACGCGACGCCATTCGCAACAATCCTGCCTGGCGATGGCAAAGCCACTGGGATCGCTATCCGAACAATTGGTGTTGGCGCCCTGTACCTGGGCGGCCTTTGGTGGCTGGTTCGCCTGGTCGTGGGCGAAGCCGTATACCTACGACTATGGCAGCACCGTTGTTTATCGAGACAACTATGTTTACGTCAACAACCAGCAATATGCGTCGGCGGACGAGTACTACCAACAAGCGGAGACGATCGCGTCCAGCATCCCTCCCGACGTGAAAGCCGATGACGTGGAATGGATGCCGTTGGGCGTGTTTGCGATTACCGAGGAAAACGCGACGGATAGTGGCATGATGGTGCAATTAGCGGTCAGCAAAGATGGCATCATTGCTGGTACTTTTTACAACGATCTGACCGACAGCAGTCGGCCAGTCGACGGAATGGTGGATCAGGAGACGCAGCGAGCGGCATGGCGATTTGCGGACGATAAGAACCCCGAAATCGTGATGGAGACCGGGATATACAATCTGACGCAAGACGAAGCCACGGCACTGGTCCACTTTGGCAGCGAGGAGACACAGACTTGGCGGATGATCCGTTTGCCGGCACCGAAGAGGGGAATTAGGCGACGCACCATATACGTACGGAAAAAACTGTGGTCGTCTTCCGTTGTGTGGCTCGCGTGCGCGACAATCATTAGGTTAGCGGAGGAACTGTTACCAACCTGGAATGATTGTAGGCGCAGCGTGCCATCGTCGGCCGCGTCCGCCGTGTCACTTAAGGAGTCTATCTGTGAACGGCCACATCATCTTGCTTGGTGACTCGATCTTCGACAACGCTGCCTATGTGCTAGGCGGGCCCTCGGTTGTCGATCAGATTCGCCGTCTCTTGCCCGAGGGTTGGCGAGCCACATTGCTGGCAGAGGACGGAGCGACTTTGGCATTGTCGCGCTGGCAAATGGACGAAATACCCTCGGATGCCACGCATCTCGTCCTCAGCGTGGGCGGCAACAACGCGCTTAACATTGCTGGCCAGTTGCTTTCACAGCATGTCGATGATGTTCGCCAGTCGCTCGATGTTATCGCTCGCGCAGGTGATGTATTCGCGGAGAAATACGAATCTCTGATTCGCCAGTTGCGAGAATTGTGCCTGCCATTGTCCGTGTGCACGGTGTATGACTCGATTCCAGGACTAGGGCCGGCCGAACGCGCCGGATTGTGCGTCTTTAACGACGCGATTTCCCGAGTGGCGTTGGCCGAACGGGCAACGCTCATCGATTTACGCTTAATCTGCAACGAGTCGTCGGATTATTCTATCGTATCCGCCATCGAACCGTCGGTCAGCGGGGGCGGCAAAATTGCGGAGGCGATCTTGGCGGCTGTGGACCCGAACGCCTCGGTGGTTCGAGTTGTTACGTGATTTCCTGAGGCTGGTGCGAAGACTTCTATTCCGGCGAAGCTCGCGAACTGTGGAACTTGTTCTTTGACACAGTTCGGAACGTAACATACGGGGCAGTGGCGTAGGGGACGGTTACTTCGACAAACTTCGAATTGATAAATCGGCTCACCTATACTTGAGCGTAGACATCTGCGCGGCGAAATCGGCCTTTCAGACGTTCGGGCTTGACTGGATTTCGAACGCCTTTTTCCCCTCTGGTCCAACGTCTTCAATCGAGTACAACATGTCAACGTCCATCCCCAATTGTTTCGTGTGCGACGCAACCACATTTATGCCATTGTTTGTCAAAAAGGGAAGGCAATTCTGGCAGTGCCGAGGGTGTGGTTTGCAAAAACAACACCCGTTGCCGTCGCCCGAAACATTGGCCGAGTACTATGACCAGTCGTACCAATCGGGGTTATACGAAGAGTTTGTGGTTGCTGCCTCGCTGAAAGATGTGACAGCGCAGCAGCGTCTGCGAGAGATTCGAGGTCATGTGCCGTTTGACGGGCGTTGGTTGGATGTCGGCGCATCGACGGGAAATTTCTGCGACGCAGCACGAAGTATGGGAATCGACGCGGAAGGCGTAGAGCTCAGTGAAACGGCAGCGAAGGTTGGACACGAGCGCGGAGTGCCGATGCATGTTGGTCTATTGGATTCAATCGACCCTAGCTGCCCTTACGACTGCATTACGGCTCTGGACGTGATCGAGCACGTGCCGGATCCACCGAGCCTAATTCGGCAGATTCGCGCACGCCTCGTTGATGGCGGTTATCTCGTGTTGACGCTGCCGAATCTGCGAGTGCTGCAACGGTACGTGATGGGATCAAGGTGGTATTTCTATATCCCGGAAGAACACCTTCATTTTTTCACACCAAAGATTATGACTCGATTTCTTGAACGGCACGGCATGGAGGTGATGAAGATCAAATCGGCACGCAAGCCGATGACGTTCAATTATGCTCAGACGCAGTTTAAGGAATACAATCCCTTGATCTATCGTGTGCTGAGTGTATTTGGCGCCGTGACGCCCAATGCGCTGCGCGAGTATCCCATGCCGTTGCCTATCGGGGAAATGTGCGTTATCGCCCGAAAGCGATCTTAACCTCAGGCTCGGCACGTTAGTTGCTCACGACCCAGCGACGACGTTGCTGCTGTATCCCCATCGTGTATGGATTTTTGATATCATTTCGGAAGGTGTAGACACGTAGAGGATCGATTAGCGAGGTGGCAAAGTCATGCGTAGTTCAAGCCGGGTTGTGGCGGCCGTCGTTCTGGTCTTGCTTCTAAACGCATTGGCCATTTCGGCTGTCGAAGTACAGACGCAAAAGCTTCCGTCGTCCGCGTATCGGCCTCAAGTCTCCGTCGATCCTGCGGGGACAATTCATGTCGTGTACGCGCATCGCAACGAGCGAGGCAACTTGTATTACATTCGGAGAAGCGCGGGAGAAGAATCGTTTTCTGAACCGATTCTGGTTAATTCAACGCCGAATTGTGCGGCGGCGTTTAATATGTCGGTCGGTCGGCGCGGTCGCGTGCACGTCGTAATTCGACCGACAGCCAAATACTCGAAGGATGTGCTTCGGCGCGCCGTTAAGTTCAACGATTTGAAGTTTCTGTTGTATTGTCGACTTAGCGATGACAGTCGGCGATTTGAATTGGAGAGAGACCTATCGGGAGAGACATTTGGGTTTGAAGGAGTGGGAACCGTCATCGCCGACGCCGAGGGTGGCGTGTATGTCTACTGGCACGGTCTCGATCGACCTGGCCCAGAGCCGACTCGAGGTATCTACGTAGCTCACTCGAGCGACGAAGGGGAGTCGTTTTCGGCACCGAAGCGTATTGATACCGGCGTCATCGGTACGTGTGCGTGCTGTTCTATGACAGGTGCCATGGATGAGCAGAGACGGATCTACTTGGCGTTTCGCAATTCGGAGCCAACGGCAAACAAAGATTCTTACTTGCTGACATCGCAAGACGGGCAATCATTTCAGGCGACTTTACTTGAGCCGTGGGCGAACGCCGGATGTCCCGGGTCCGTTTATTCACTCGCTGTTGGGTCGTCGGGCGTGTTTGTCGCCTGGGATACGCTGGGCCAAATTCGCTTTGCCAAGGCGACAAACACGGAATCGCCAGTTTCGGCTCCGCTCGCTGGTAAGCGGAGCCGGACTCCGCGTCTAGTTAGCAACTCGTTCGGTGACGTTCTTTTTGTTTGGTCCGAAGCGGGTGAGCCGCGGCAGTTCATGAAAGGTGCTGACTTGGCGTGGCAAATGTTCGATGCCGAGGGCCAACCTACGTCGGATAAACATATCTTGCCGGGCGGCATTGCGGGTGGCTGGAGCATGCCCGCGGCATATGCGAAGCCCAACGGCGACTTCGTGATTCTTTACGACGGCCAGGTTGCTCACGAGTGACATTCCCTCTTAGCAGTTAGGCAGACAATGCGTGGCATAAGTTGTTGGCATTCGTTAATTGTGAGCATGCTCCTAATACCCGCCGTAGTTCGCGGTGACGGCTTGTTGTCTCCGATTGATATCCTACGAGTTCCCAACGGTGGAATTCAGCCTCAGGTAGCCATTGATGGCAACGGGACAGTGCACATGTTGTACTACCGCGGTGATGCGGCCGCAGGAGATATCTATTACGTCAATCGCCGTCACAATGAAGCGGCGTTTTCCAGCCCCCTACGGGTCAATAGTCAGACCGGCAGCGCGGTGGCCATGGGCACCATCCGCGGTGCTCAACTTGCCCTTGGACGGGATGGCCGCGTGCACGTCGCCTGGAATGGTTCGCAAACCGCGCAGCCCAAGGGCATCCCCAATCCAGAGCTTCCGCCGGAAAGCCCGTATCGATTGAGTTCCCCCATGCTGTATACGCGACTTGCCAAAGACGGCTCGGGATTTGAGACCCAGCGGAACCTAATGACACACACCTACGCGCTGGATGGCGGTGGTTCTTTGGCGGCGGATACACAAGGAAATGTCTTTGTCGCTTGGCATGCAAATACGGTGAGCGTAGAGCAGACAGGAGAAGGATCGCGGTCCGTTTGGGTCGCCATTTCGCATGACGATGGAGCGAATTTCGCGCCGGAAATCCGCGCAAACCCGTGCGCTCACCGGTGCGTGCGGTTGTTGCAGCTTGCGTGCGGCGGTCGATGCACACGGCTCGCTGTACATTGCATACCGATCGGCGACGGACAAAGTGCACCGGGATATGTACTTGTTAGTATCGGTCGATGATGGCGAGCATTTTGACAGCCAAAGGATCGACGACTGGGAGGTCGGTGCGTGTGTAATGAGCAGTGCCGGACTGCTCGCATCCCCGACCGCTATGTACGCGGCGTGGGAAACCAAAAACGAAGTCAAGTTCGCGCGAATTGATGGCCAGAGTAGCCTTGTGCTCGTTCAGCCCACTCGGCCCGTGACCAACGATCAGCCGCGTAAACACCCAGTACTCGCGCGAAACTCGCAAGGACAGTCACTCTTGGTTTGGACCGAGGGAACCGGTTGGCAAAAAGGTGGCGCAGTAGCCTGGCAAATGTTCGATTCATCCGGCCATCCGCTGACCGAAAGTGCGGGACGCCAGGACAACCTACCCGTCTGGAGCTTTCCCGCTGTTTTTGCGGAATCGGATGGTCACTTCACGATCGTCTACTGAGTGCTCTTCAAACCGCCGAGTGAACCATAGTGTCGGAGCCACGGCCCTGCGACGTGAAATACTGAACGGCAACACTTCGCCAGACTTCAGCGCGAAACGGATGGCTCATCGTTCATCCCAGCTTTGTCGAGCCAGGCCACCATGTGATCAACTTCAGCTCGATCCCGGACGCCAATGAGCGTGATGTATCGACCGTCTCGTTTCCAGGTGGCCGCCAGGCGATCGTCCAGGTTTACAAGACAACATTCCTTGCCGGCGCACATCGTTTGCGTCTCCGGCCGATCGCCCAACCGAAGTACTTCGTCGTCACCATGCTCAAAAATGGTGAAACAGCTTCCGTCTCGGCGGCGACAAATCGATTGCACACACGTACAGCACGGCATCGTCATGACGTGTGTTGAGGCGATGGTGTAGCCATCGGGCAAGCCGGCCGCCACGGCGGGCCGGTATCCCACCATCTGGATCGCCTCTTCAGGGGCAATTCGAGTATTCGCGTACTTGGCTTCCAAAAATCGCTGCGCCGCGTCGGGATCTCGCTGAAAACGCTCGATGTATCGATCCAAGTCCTGTGCGACCTGGTGGTGAGCGAGATGTGGGTCTGTCAAAGTTCCGGGGAGCATCGTCCAGCCAATTCCGACGGCAATTAGTACCGATGCCGCCAGGGCGATCGAACGCCATCGTGAACGCACCAGCACGCCCCCAAAACTAAAGCGAGGGGTAGTTGTTGGTCGCCGGTCCAACTGCTCTCGAATCGCGGGCCAAACGCTGCTGGGAATCACAGGATCGGGATCGCGAGTTACCAATGCAGACAGACGCCGCAGATGATCAAGTTGACTCTTACAATCTTTGCAGCTTCGGATATGTTCGCGGACCCGCGATTCCATACTCGTCGACAATTCGCCATCGTGATGAGCGGAGAGCAATGTCTGAATGTCATTGCAATTCATGTCACGCCTCCCAGCCTAAGGCGACTAAATGCTGCTGTAATTCGCTTCGAGCGCGATTCAGCCGCGAACCTACCGTCCCTTCGGGAACGCCCAAAACTTCGGCAATTTCTCGGTACGAAAGTTCCTCGACTTCTCGCAGCAAAAAGACGGAGCGCAAATCGGGGTCAAGTTGGGCCAGGCCGCGATCCAACAATTCTCGATCCTCCGCGCTATCGAGTTTCGAAGCTTTTGTACTGGCAATTTCCGGAGGCAGTGTCTGGAACTTCCAACGCGGCTGCTTACGTTGATGTTGCAAGGCTTCGTTGACAGCCAGTCGATATATCCAAGTTGCCAACGACGATCGCTGCGAGAATTGGTCGAGTTTGCGGAAGATCTGTAGGAATACTTGCTGAGTCAGATCCGTCGCGTCTTGGGGGCCCACCATGCGCACCATCAATCGGTATACTCGTGATTGGTAACAATCGTAAACCAGACGCTGAGCGGCAGGGTCGCCCGCCCGGCAACGCTCCACGACTTCGCCCGAAACATCCGCATCGACCGAAGCGTTTGACGGGGTTGCTGGAGATTTAGATGGCATGGCGTCGCAGTTTCTTCACAGGAATCCGAAGAAGGGAGAACGGGGTCGCGGGCCTTGGGAAGACGGATTACAAAGATATCGGCATCTTAGCGATTCGCCGACCCCTGCCGTAGGCATCGGGCCGTGGACCGCCCACGTTGGCACCGAGGTCTCGCCTGAGACGGTGAAGATCGTAAAGAAATATGCAAAATCTGGCGAAGGAATCGGGCATATCGTGCATCGAATTCAATACACCCAAGGACAAATCCCTTAAGCCAACGAGGAAAACGATGAAGTATTTCGCCACTTGTACCATCGCCCTTATCGTTATCTTGCCGATCGCGCTGCCGGGGTGCAATTCTGCCTCCGACAATTCTGGCTCGGTCGATGTGCCGCCTGCCGCTGACGCAGATACCCAAACGGACGAAATGGATGACGGGTTGGCGATGCTATCCCCCGAAGATGCTCAAGCGGTTCAGCAGCAACAGGTCTGCCCGGTCAGTGGTGAGACATTGGGTGTCATGGGACAGCCGAAAAAGGTCGATGTGAACGGTCGTCAGATATGGATTTGCTGTGACGCTTGTCGCGACGCCCTCCTGGCCGACCCCGATAAATACCTCGCTCAACTTGATAGCAAGAATTGAGTCGACGTGACTTTCGCTCAGTGGGGCCATAAACATGCGATTCGCGAGTTGTGGCCTCATATTCGCTGCGGATCCGTTGGTGTCACCATACAACTTAAGGTCCGTCGATTGTGCTGGGAACTGGGCACCGTCACTGTGTACGGATCGTCGAGAGCATGACCACGGCAACTAGGGCCAGCACGGCACCCCAACCGAACGCCGCAAGAGGTCCCCAAGTTTCATACACGCGCCGAAGATCAGACTCGAGGGCAACGCGGCCACGCCGATGGCGAAGTTGTACCAGCCGAAAGCCAGGCCCTTGCGTTCCGCACCCGCCAGATTCGCAATCAGCGTCTTCTCTGCCGGTTCTGTCAGGGCATACACGACCGCATAGCAAAGAAAACATGCCCAGGCGTGCCATGCAACGGTAGCTAGGCCGAAGGCCAGATACACAGCAGCGTATCCCAGCCATCCCAGGAAGATTGGGACGCGAGGACCGATGCGATCCACGAGTCGGCCTGCCAGCATGTTTCCCCCACTCTTGGCGACATGAAAGGCAAACCAGATCAGCGGCAACGCTGCCACCGCAACGCCCAATTCACGCGTCGGACCAACAGAAATGCGTCGGTCGAATTCCCCAACGTGAAGACCACCAGCGCGCCGAGGTATACACGGAACCGACGATCGAACGGCCGCAACGTTAGTCGCAATCGTTGTGCGTGTGCCTGGAAATCAGCCGGTTCCTTGAGGCCGACGCTCAGCAGTACCAGCACGAATAGTCCGGGCACAAGGGTGATCAGGAACAGCGTTCGGTAATCCCCGGGGCGCAGCTTCAAAAAGGCAACGGCCAGCAACGGCCCGATGGCCGCGCCGAAATGATCCATGGCCCGATGAAATCCGAATGCCCGGCCGCGCATCGCCGGTTTAGTTGAGTCGGCAATCAGCGCATCACGAGGTGAAGTACGGATTCCTTTGCCGGTGCGATCGCCGACACGAACGACAAATAGTTGCCAGGGGGCCGTCACGATGCCGATCATTGGCCGGGCGATGGCGGCCAACGCATAGCCAGTCAGGACGAAGGACTTGCGTTTGCCCGCGCGATCCGACCAATTGCCGGACCACAATTTTAACAGGCTGGCAACCGTCTCGGCGAACCCTTCAATGATCCCCAAATAAAATCGATTGCCGCCCAAAACCGAGATCAAGAATTGAGGCATGAGCGGATAAATCATCTCGCTCGACACGTCGTTCACAAAGCTAACCCAGCCTAGGATCTTGACGTTGCGCGGCAGCTGCTGACCAATTTGGGGAGCAGGGGGCAGCGGATTGGACGAGGGTGATTTGTCCACAGGCGGCTCGCATCGCCACATAGTGCTTGAAAACGTCGTGAAGGTCGTGCCTCCCAGTATACGGTTAATGTCTAACCGGACTAGGACTCTCTTATCAAGCTTGTGGGCGCCTTCTCCCGAAATGGGAAAGCGGTTCATAGGTTGCCACGTTGCTTGACGACTGGGACGATTACGACCAGATGCCTTGCGTCTGGAATTCAGCTGCGTTCTGTGGCAGGATGGAGGGCGTAAGTGTCCTATTTGTTGCTGCTGGAGGCGACCGATGATTGTTCGACTATTTCGCCGGGAGTATTTCGTTGTGACGCCACTACGGGCATTTCTGACTTGGACGGTTGTTGCGTTGCTACTGGTCCGCTGTGCCGCCGCGGAACGTCAACTGCCCGCAGCGCCTTCTTCGGGCGGTAAGGTCATCCCGTTGACGACCGTTGAGCTGCCTCCAGCCTGGGCCCTGTGGCAACGCCAGGTCTTAGCTCAACTTTATCCGGCGGCCCGTGAATTTGTCGACAAGTACACGCGAGAGGATGGAACCATCGTGTGGCGCGATGAATGGCCGGGCATGGACGGTTCGGATGACGGTTACGAGAGTTTCTATAATTTCTTGCTGTACTACGTCTTGGGTGGCGATGAAAGGATCTCACCGCTGGCGGAAAAGCTGTGGGACGGAGTGACTCGCCAATTCACCGAGTATGGCCAAATTCATCACGAGTTTGATGCGCACTACGACTGGATGCATCACGGCGAATCCTACACCTACTTCTATTTTTTCGGCCTCAGCCATCCCACGTTGCCCAAGCATCAACGGAGGGCACGGCAGTTCGCCGGACTCTATTTGAACGAAGATTCTTCCGCAACAAACTATGACCCGCAAAAGAAGATCATTCGCTCGCCAATCAATGGAAGTCGAGGACCTCATTTTGACAACACCGCGGAAGACTGGATCACGCATCGCCCGATTTTGGCAAACTATCCGTTGCCATTTGAAGACATACCCAACGTCAGCGAAAGTGCCGATTGGAATGACGACTGCGCGTTTTCCTTATATACTGAACGCGATTAATCAGCGGATGTATGCGCGGTGACGTACCGCTCAACTTAACGTGCACGAGTTTGATGACCAACGCCTGGATGTACACTGGCGACGAGAAGTATCGGCAGTGGGTTGTGGAGTATGTTGACGGTTGGATGCAGCGGGTCCGCGACAACCAGGGCATACTGCCGGACAACGTCGGTCTGTCGGGTGTGATTGGCGAAAACATGGATGGAAAATGGTGGGGGGGCTACTACGGCTGGCATTGGCCGCATGGTCTTTTTAACCAAGTCGAAGCGACAATGATCGGAGGAATGAACGCCACGCTCCTTAGTGGCGATTCCCGATTCTTGGATCTGCCTCGTTCCGTAATCGACCTGGTCAGCCAACAGGCGAAACGGGAGGACGGCAACGTGCTCGTGCCGCACCGTTACGGCAACAACGGCTGGTATGACTACCGCCCGTTTCCTCCCAAATACCTTGCCCAACTTTGGTACTTCTCACGTTCGTCCGACGATTGGGAGCGTCTGCGCCGGTTGACCGACGTGGCGTCGTGGAAAGAACTGCATTACAGCAAGGGGAAAGGTGACTCGGAGCATGCGGGACCCTGGCTGATGTACGTGCGTGGCGAAAATGACGAGTACCCGCTACAGATCTTGCAGGCGTGCTACCGCGAAACGTTGGCTCGGCTAAAGCGGATGCGCGACGACCGTACCGGTCCGTCCGAGCAAGATGTCCACCATTGGCAAAACCTAAATCCTGTCGTCTTGGAAGGGCTTGTGCAACTGACGTTGGGTGCCCCAAATCACATTTATCACGGAGGGTTGTTGCAGACGAGTGTCAGGTATTTTGATCCGCAACGGAAGCGGCCTGGTTTGCCAGCGGATGTGGCGGCCTTGGTCGAACGTTTGACTCCAGATGGCATTCGTTTACAACTGGTGAACCTGAATCCTGCGTCGTCACGGCGAGTGATTGTCCAAGCCGGGATGTTCGCAGAGCACGAGTTTACTCAGGTGCGTCAGGTAGTGCACTATCCATTCCAGTTCGATCAAATCAACGATCGTCGCTTCGAGGTGGAGTTGGCCCCAGGTGCCGTCGGTCGACTGGAAATCGATATGCGACGGTTTGCCCATCCGCCGACGTATGCCTTTCCGTGGCACGACGATCCGGTTTGTCCCTTAGAGAATCGTTGATCAGACGCAGGGACGTGTTTCCATTGGGCTCGATTTTGTTGGTGAGGATACCGAAGCATGAACCACGGATCGAAGGCGGAGGCGCATGCTGGCTGGGCATTTTGGTTGGCCGTATTTGCGGTGTGCACGTTGGCTGTCGGCGGCGCATTGGGCCTGCGTGGGATGTCGCTTCAGGGCGGTATCGCGATCGTGGCAGGCACGTTGTGTCTGGCACTATCGAGCAGCGGATCTCGACGATTCCGCGGCATGTCGTTTAGTCTATGGGTTGGGGCGTTCGTGGCTGCGGCCATGTTCCACCCGTCACTGTTTCGGCAGTGGGGGGGCTTTGAACTGAAGTCGTTGATCGTGCCGCTGATTCAGTTGATCATGTTCGGCATGGGCACCATGCTCAGCCTGTCTGATTTTGCACGAGTCTTGAGGATGCCGCATGCTGTTCTTGTGGGTATGTTCCTCCAGTTTTCCATCATGCCGTTGCTCGGCGCTGGCTTGGCGGCCGGCTTTGGTTTTCCTGTCGAGGTTGCGGCGGGCGTTGTACTTATCGGCTCATGTCCCGGTGGAGTGGCATCGAACGTGATGACCTATTTGGCACGCGGTAACGTTGCTTTGTCGGTAACGATGACGGCCTGCTCGACGATTGTCTCCCCGTTGGCGACCCCTTTGGCTATGAAAATGTTGGCGGGGCAGTATGTGACGATTGATGTTCCGGCCATGATGCTGAGCATTTTCCGGATGATCATTCTTCCCGTGTTGGCCGGACTGATTGCGAATCAAATTCTGCAGCGGCTGAAACTGCGAGGCAAGTGGCTTGATCAAAGCCTGTCGCTGTTGGCCATGGCATCAATTTGCTTTGTGATTGCCATTATCACGGCGCTTTCGCGAGATCAATTACTTGACGTCGGTTTGGCATTAATTGCGGCTGCTGTGTTGCACAACGGGATGGGATATCTGTTGGGCTATTGGGGTGCTTGGCTGTTTGGCTTGGAAGAATCGGACAGGCGGACGGTGGCTATCGAAGTTGGCATGCAGAACGGTGGCATGGCGTCCGGGTTGGCCGTCAATGTCCTCAAAAGCACCGATGCGGCTCTCGCCCCTGCCATCTTCGGGCCGTGGATGAACATTTCCGGTTCGGTGTTGGCTTCCTGGTGGCGTGGCCGACCGACGATTGGCGCGTCAGATGCTGCACAGGATATGGCGAGCCGCTAACACTGGAAACGGTGGAGCCTCACGGTGCCGGTCGGATTCGTGGAACGCCGTTGGCCAACCGAGAAGGAGTGTCAACATGCAGATATTAGTGGGGTGCCCCATTTCACCTGGGTATGCAGTCGGTACGGCTGTCGTCTATCGTGACGGAGGATGTCTCGACATACCGCACTATCCAATCGCACCAGCAGAGGTCGCGGAACAGTTAGGAAGATTTCGTGACGCCCTGGAACGGTCACGTGCCGAGTTGCAGCAACTTGAACGCAGGGTTCTGGTCGATTTAGGTCAAACGTACTCGTCGATTTTTTCTGCGCACTTGGCTTTGCTGGCCGATCGTCAGTTTACAGAAAAAGTACAGACGCGTGTGGAAAACGAGTTGATCAACATCGAGCAGGCCTTAGGTGCACAGGTCGCGGAATTGGCAGGGCAATTGAGTTCACTTGAGAATGCTTATTTTCAGGAGCGAGCTCAAGACATTCGAGACCTTGGCAACCGGTTGATGCGGCAATTGTTGCGAACCAGTGTTCTCGCTTTGAGCGGCTCGCACCTCGCTCGGTAATTGTCGCTCGCGAACTCTTGCCGTCCGAGACGATCGATCTGGATCGTAAGCATGTAGTGGGGATAGTGACACAGGAAGGTGGCGAGAACAGTCACGCCGCGATTTTGGCAAGGGGCTTGGGGATTCCGGCTGTAACCGCCGTCGCCAACGCGACCGAGAGAATACAATCCGGTGCAAAGCTCCTCATTGATGGAAGGACTGGCCACGTTACGATGGCGCCGACGGACGCCGCTGCGGCGGAGATGGCGGCGCTTAAGCGTGAGTACGATGTCGCGAGTGCCGCGGCGGAGCGAGCGGAAAACCTCGATTGTGTCACTCGCGACGGTGTGCGTATCTTGCTGATGGCGAACCTGAATTGCGCGGCAGAAGTGGAGTTGGTCGAAACGCATCATTTGGACGGCGTCGGCCTATTTCGCACGGAGTTTCTTTACATGGATTCGCCACAGGCTCCCGATTGTGATCGGCAAGTCGCGGTCTACCAACCTCTGTTCGAACGACTCGGTAATCGACCTCTCGTAACTCGCACGTTGGATCTAGGTGGCGACAAGATTCCCGTGTTTTTGATGCCACACTACCAGGAGAATCCCAATCTGGGTTTGCGGGGACTGCGTTTTGCTTTGGGAGAGGCTCGCTTATTCGCGACACAGTTGCGATGCTCTTGACCGCTGGACAGGGTCATGATTTGCGACTTCTGTTCCCCATGGTCTTGGGAAAAAACGATTTGGCTGACGCCGTCTGGGCGGCGTGCATCAGCTGGCAACTGAGGTGGGTGTGAGCGAATTGCCTCAGATTGGTGCGATGATCGAGACGCCCGCCGCACTTTTTTCGTTGGACGAGATTCTTGAGCGGGTGGATTTTGTGAGTATTGGGACCAATGACTTGACTCAATTCATGCTGGCCGCCGATCGTAATGCCGCTGATCTGGTCGATGAATATTCGGTGCTACATCCCGCCGTGCTTAGGGCAATTCGCAAGGTTGTGGAGGCTTGCGACCAGGCTGGACGTGAGGTCTGTGTTTGTGGTGAAGCGGCGGGCGATGCCGCCACGGCCTGTTTGCTCGTGGGACTTGGAATTCGCCAGTTAAGCATGAGCCCGGTTCGCGCGGTGCGCGTGCGGATGCGGATTCGTCAAATGCACTCGAACAAACTGGCCGATTTGGCCCAACAGGCACTTCGGGCCGACGGATCCGCCGCCGTCAAGTCGTTGCTCCGCCATCTCGACCTTGCCGAGATGCGAGTGGAATAAGTCCTGGACACTTTTCGACGTATCTTATCGCTTTATTCTTCGAACTGCGCCTAGAATGTGCCACCACATTGGCAGAAATGAGTAGAACGCATTTCAAAACTTGACTTGGGGAGGGCGAAGCTCCGGCTGAGCCACGTTTTTCAGCCGAATTGTGCACGGGCGGCTCGGCAGGAGCCTGTCACCCTCCCTGTTTTGAAACCCGCTCAATTGATTGCTGCCCATGATGCAATGGGAGTTTCGTATGAGTGATCTGAGGTTGGGGAGGCGGATACTACGGTGACGCAGGGACGAGTAATCGATCGGCTTCCACAGACGGCGCCAGACGACGAGTTCAATCGTACGCTCGTTGCGAACGTACATCCACCGGCGTGGAAGAACCCAATTCCTTCTGGTCGCTATAACCTGGTCGTCATTGGCGCAGGTACAGCGGGGCTTGTGACAGCCGCCGCTGCCGCGGGACTTGGGGCGAGAGTGGCTTTGATTGAGCGAGATTTGATGGGGGGCGATTGCTTAAATGTCGGTTGTGTGCCCTCCAAAGCGCTGCTGAGTGCGGCGCGTGTCGCGAGGACTGTGTGCCGGGCAGAGCAAATGGGGGTTCATGTGTCGGCGATCGCGTCGCCGGACTTTGCGACCATCATGCAGCGTATGAGACGTCTCCGCGCCGAAATCAGTTCCCACGACTCAGCTCTGCGATTTCAGAATCTAGGGATTGATGTCTTCCTGGGATCGGCACGGTTTTCCAGTTCGAGTACCGTTCAAGTCGGCGAGCACGAGCTCCACTTCAAGAAGGCGGTGGTTGCGACGGGCGCCAGACCCGCAACGCCGTCCATCCCGGGCTTGAATCACATTCCGTCACTCACGAACGAAACGTTGTTTTCGCTGACGGAGTTGCCGGACCGATTGGGAATTGTGGCGCAGGCCCCATCGGCTGCGAAATGGCACAGGCGTTTGCTAACTTCGGGACGGAAGTGCTGTTATTCGAGTCCACGCATGGTTTGCTGCCTCGTGAAGACCGTGACGCCGCCGAGATCATTGGTCGGACATTGCGGTCCGACGGAGTACGGCTGATGTGTTGCAGTCGGAGCCTGACCTTGGCCAATCAAGGTGATCGAATTCGAATGACCGGCGATTCTCATGGCAATGACTTCGACGAGGTCGTCGATCGGCTGCTCGTTTCGACCGGAAGGGTACCGAACGTTGCCGAACTGGGCCTGGATATCGTTGGCGTGGATTTTGACGACCGCTCGGGAATTCACGTCGACGATCGACTTCGTACGACGAACCCTCGGATATTTGCCGCCGGCGATGTTTGTTCCGCCTACAAATTCACGCATGCAGCCGACTTCATGGCTCGCATCGTGGTACAAAACGCGCTGTTTCTGGGGTGTGCGAAGCTCAGTCGGCTAGTTATTCCATGGTGTACCTACACGTCACCCGAAATTGCTGCATGTCGGCCTGTATCCAGATGAGGCGAAGGCACGCGGCATATCGATCGCCACATTTGAACAATCGCTACATACTGTGGATCGAGCAATCTTGGACTCTGTAGATGATGGTTTTGTGCGCATTCACTGCCCGCGGGGACCGATCGAATCGTGGGCGCCACGGTGGTGGCATCGAACGCAGGCGATATGATTGCCCACATCACTCTGGCGATGACGCGCCGTATCGGGCTGAAAAAGATTGCCAGCGTAATTCATCCCTATCCCACTCAAAGTGACGCCATTCGCAAAATTGGTGATCAATTCAATCGCTCGCGTCTCACACCGTGGGTCAAATCGATATTGGAGAAGTGGTTGGACTGGACGCGATAGCAAACGAGCCGTCAACGAACACGAAAGTGTCGCCCAATGGCTCACGAGATTAGACCGCCTATCGGCGAGCCGTCCGCGATCACCCGTGGGCGATTGTTCAAGTCGTAGATAGTTTGGCGATGATCGATCCCCAATTGGTGATAGATCGTGGCTAGTAAGTCATTGGGACCGACCGGGTCGCTGACCACAGTCGATGCGGTGCCATCCGATTGTCCATAGACGGCGCCGGCGGTGATCCCGCCTCCGGCGATCACGAGGCTATAGCATCCGGGCCAATGATCACGTCCGCCGTACGTATTAAAGCGAGGAGTGCGACCGAACTCGCCCATCATCACGACCAACGTCTCATCCAAACGGCCACGCTCATCGAGGTCGTCGACAAGTGCGGCAAATGCGGCGTCGGTAGGGGGTAAGAGTTCATTCTTGGCCCACTGCAGATGAGGTGGATTGGGTGGCGTGCTATGTGAGTCGTATCCTTGGCCGCCACGGGCGTCATCGTGTCGAATAAAGTTGACTTGGACCACACGAACACCCGCCTCGACCAGCCGCCTGGCGACAAGCGCCGACTGGCCGAATATGTGGCGACCGTATCGTTCGCGGGTTTTTGCCTGTTCGCGACGAATGTCAAACGCCTTTTGAGCGGACTGGGATGCAACTAAATCGAAAGCCGAGGCTCGAAAGTCGTCAATTTCGTTGCCGACGAAGTAGTTGGCGAATTGCGATTGGCGTTCCATATCAACTAGCAATTGACGTCGTGCGCGTAGCTCGTCTTCGGAGGTCTGTTGCAGTCCTGCGATCGGCCCTGGGTCGTATGTAGGATGATTCGGGTCGCTCTGAATGGCGTAGGGATCGAATCGGGCGCCGAGAAACCCCGCATGTTGACCAGGACGAGGAATGCCACGCGGCGATACGAACTCGGGAACCATCACAAACGGTGGTAGATCATGGCTGGGAAGCTCGCGCAAATGATCGCTCCCATATGAGGTGCGTCGACGCGATCGAGGCCCGAAAAAGCAGTGATTGGACGAGTGAGTCGACCGCCCGTCATGATCCAATGCCCCGCCCGCAAGTGATCGGGTTCGTCATGCGTCATTGAACGTACAATCGTGTATTTGTGCGCCAGCTTCGCCATCCGAGGCATATGTTCGCAGATTTGCACTCCCGCGACCGATGTTGCGGTAGGCCGAAACGTGCCCCGAATCTCTTCCGAGGCGTTGGGCTTCATATCCCACATGTCAAGTTGTGAGGGGCCTCCGTTCAGATACAAGATGATGACGGACTTGGCACGCGGACTGCGTGACTGTAATCCTAGACCGCGCTCGGCCCACAGCAATTGAGGGAGGCTGAGCCCGAATGCACCGATGCCCACGGCTAAACCCTGTCGACGCGTGATTCTGGTTTGCCGGTTCATGCCTACCGCTCCCTTTTGTTCGTCCAGGGGACAGAATCCTGTGCCGCCATTCTACGACAATGAGCAGGGAAAAAGTAGATCCGAACGTCGCCCGCACGGATAGCGGGCTTTTGGAGTCGAGTGCTTGCCAGATCACGAACCCCATCTGTCGCGTTGAAACGGAAGCGACTTTGCCCAGGCGCGATACTCGACTAAAATGCTGCCCTATCGCCCACTGCCATATCTTTGGGAGACGACAAACGGCCGACTATGAGTTTATGTGGTACGAGGAGAGTTTGACATGCAGAAGCTACTGAGGTGGGTTCCCTTGTGGTCTGTGGTGATCGCATTATGTTTGCTTGGTCACTCCATTGCTCAAACAGCTGGGACGACGACCACGATGCCCTTGTGGCCCCAAGGTCCTCCGGATGACAACGGACTCAGCGGAGACGAACAGCAAGGTCCGTGTATCGGCAATATTTCGCATCCGACGCTCACCATTCATTTGCCTCCCGCGGAACGAGCGACGGGGGCGGCAATCGTGATTACTCCCGGCGGCGGCTATCAGGTAGTCTGTGCGGATTCCGAAGGCCAACAGATTGCCGAGCTGCTGGTAGCCCGTGGGATCGCAGCCGCCGTGCTAAAATACCGGCTTCCCAATCGCCATCATCAGATTCCCGCCAATGACGCGCGGCGAGCGATCCGTACGGTGAGACACAATGCGCAGGCTTGGCACATCAATCCCGCCAAAATCGGCGTGTGGGGTTTTTCGGCTGGTGGGCACCTCGCCAGCACCGTATCAACGACTTTTGATCGCGGGCAGGCGACTGCCGACGACGTGATTGAACGACAGAGCAGTCGACCAGACTTCTCGATCCTATTCTACCCGGTCATTTCGATGGAGAACGGCGTAACTCATGGCGGATCTCGCCTCAATCTAATCGGACCGGATGCGACGGAAGACATGGTACACCGGTATTCAAACGAAAGGCAGGTGAGTGCAGATACGCCGTCAACGTTCATGCTGCACGCCGCCGACGATCAGGCCGTGCCAGTCGAGAATAGCTTACGATACTATCGCCAATTGGTAGCGCACGGAGTTGGTTCGCGACTATTGGTTTTTGAAACGGGAGGACACGGTCCCAATGCGTTTCAGAGCAACCCTTCCTGGCTATCCGTATTTGAAGAATGGTTGAGACGTCAAAATGCGATGTGACCGTTCGTTGGTCACACGCTGCCGCGGTTGACTCCCCGTATCCTTTGTGTGGAGGCGCGAGATCGTTACGTTGTGGATCTCGCCACGTAACGGGCTGCAGCGTAGCTCCAAAATCGTCGTCCATGACGCGTGACCACTTGAGCTCGTCCACTCTCAAGTAACTGATCGAGTGTCGCACGGACATGTTGCGGAGTTCGTGGGGCGAACGCTTCCACTAGCTCGTCTTCCGCAATCGGATGTCGAGTGATCAGATCGATGATCGCATCGGCAATTCCGTCTGGTTCGATGGGCCGCAACGCGGTCTGCGCTGGGCCGACGATGTGTGCGACGTCGCCAAGGATTCGCACGGCTCTCGTCAGACCTGCCTCGTCGCTCGGCTCCATCCACGACTCGCAGGGAGGGCGGATCGGCAGATTCAGATGCACGGCCGTAGGCTGAATGCGATTCAGCACGCGAGATAGGTCGGTCAACGCGGCTTCTGAGTCGTTCAGGCCTTTGATCAACATTACTTCTACCCAAAGCTTTCCTGTGTACGCACGGCGAAAGTCGATCAACCCCTCAATGAAGCGTTCAAAGTTCAGTTCGGGCATGGGACGATTGATTTGGCGGTACAGTCGATCGGTTCCAGCGTCGACGGTCGGCAGCACGGCATCGGCAAGTAACAGCTGCTCACGAACGTCGGAAAGGTGCATTAGAGAACCATTCGTAATAACGGCGACGGGGATGGACGTCATGGACTTCACCTCCATGATCATCCGCCCCAGACTAGCATGAAGTGTTGGTTCACCTGACCCAACAAAGGTCACCCAATCGATCGTGCCGGGAATCGATCGCCGCAGCACATCGGCGACTTGGGCGACAATGTCGTCCGGAGGAATATAGTCTCGCCGTTCTCCGACAAACGGTGACGTTCGTCCGAGTTGACAATAGACACAGTTCCAGTTGCATGTCTTGAAAGGAACCGGATCGATGCCTAAGGATTGCCCAAGTCGTCGAGAGGGTATGGGCCCGAACACGTGCCGCATTCTTTGTCTCCTGAGACAGCTAAGTGTTAGTAAATGACGAAGCTGCCGTAGCCGACAACTTCATCTCGCGATCCTGCCGTATCGCCCGAATTCCGCAGGTCGACGGTGTGCACTTGGAGATTCATCGTTTTCGCGACTTTCAGCAGGCCTTGAATGCCGCCGAAGCCACAGGCTCGCTCACGGCTCAGTTGTTGCCACTGGCATCGCTCGATCAAATGCGCCGTCTCGCTGTCGATACTGCGGGCGGCTCGATAATCATGGAAATGACTCAAATCGGAACTTGCGACGATCAGCGTATTGTCATCGCGCCAGAGATGTTCTAAGACTTCGGCGACTTCCGCGGCCGAAACTCGCCCCACAAGTATCGGCACGATCGAAAACCTTGCGAGGATGAATTGCAGAAACGGCAACTGGACTTCCAGACTGTGCTCGTGCCGGTGCGCTTCGTCAAGTCGATGCACTTGTGGCAGCCGGAGTGTAATTTCAAGCGATCTTGCATCGAGTGGAACGTCACCCAAAGGCGTCGCGAACTCTTCGCAATCCGGCACCGCTAGTCCATAAAACGCCGTGCGGTGTGCGGGCCCCAACAAGATAACTCGCTCGATTTGACTGTGAATGGGTTTCAGCAGGACGTAACCATTGGCCGCAACGGGACCGGAATACACGAACCCGGCATGCGGTACGATCAAGGCCTTGGGATACGGCCCACTTGGTTCTGCATCACGCAAATAGCGCGCGATAAGGTGGCGCAGCTCGGATGGCTCTGCCGGATAGAATGTTCCGGCAGCTGCCGGCGGACGGACGTGTTTACCTGTCGCGATCATGGTACGTGTTGGTCTCGCCTTGGCGTACATTCCTCGGCTCCGCTAGAAAGGCTATCACTCGGGATGATGCCTTCCACAACTCAAAGTAGCCGATGAATTTGACCAATCGCATTTCGCGTGCCAATCGCGTGCGTCGAGTACCGAGAATGTGGGATGGCTGGGCGTAAGTCCTGGATGGGCCAATATGCGATTGCCGCAAGCACGCCGCACGATGTTGATGCCGGGTGGCAATCACGTCGGCAGACTGGAGCCCTGACCTAAGAGGTTGTTGCTGATCGAGTGTGCCGGTACCCGACCCGTGCAGTGGCGAATCGAGTCCGCGTGGTGTGCGGCAACGCACACGTGTTTCCAAGCTGAAGTTTGGCGGCGGCCATGCATGGCGGTCGCGTTCTGGGCCGTTCCTGTTTAAATCTCCGCGGCATGTCGTGTATAAAAGAGCAGTAGGCTATGGGGCCAGGGGCCGACCGGACTCGGTGAGTGGAGGCGGCCCGGTAGGTCGTCGAGTTTCGGATCGGACCATTCGACGGAGACGTATTGTCATGGCTAGTCCATTTTCTCGTCGTGAATTCATTCGTCGCGGGGCCCTGGCTGCCGGCGTTGCGGCCGGTGCACCCATGGCCGCGTTGGCGGTGCCTTCAACGACGAAAGTGGGAAAGTCGGCACCGAGTCTCCCAGTCGCCATCCAGCGCTCTGCCTCCTACGAACCGGATGTCGTGCTGCCGGCGCTGAAGCCGCGCATTGGACCAGATTGGCGGTCTTGGCTCGCAGGTGCAGGGCAAGACGGTGACCATCAAGCTCAATCTGACGGGCGGACCAAAATATGAGCTTGGCGGGCTGCCGGCGTATCGAACGTTTCATGTCCATCCGAATTTTGTGGCGGCAACATGCGCACTGCTGCATGACGCCGGAGCCAAGCGAATTGTTTTGGTCGAGAGCAGTTATGGCCGATTGCCATTAGACGAGGCGATGGCAGATGGCGGATGGGATATTGCCATGATCAATGCGGCTGGTCATGGCAAAGTCGTATGGGCAGACACTCGCAACAAAGGGCCGTGGCCCGGTTATAGCCGACTGACGGTGCCGTGGGGAGGCTATATCTATCCCGCTTTCGATTTGAACAGTTACTACGAGAAGACGGACTTTTTCGTCTCGTTGGCCAAACTGAAAGATCACGCGAATGCAGGTGTGACGATGTCCGTCAAGAATCTGTTCGGCATCGCGCCCACTTCCATTTATGGCGACAACTACAACGGAGCCGGCGTGGCAGCGATCGACGAACAAGCGACTACGGCGCGGGGTAGCACGTTCCACAAGGGATCGCGCCAACCTCCCGCCGGGGCGCCTCAGGAGATCGACCCCAAAACGTCGCGCCACTGGAGCTACCGCGTACCGCGCGTCACTGCCGATCTGTTCGGTGTGCGACCGGTGGACCTCTGTCTGGTCGATGGAATTGAGACCAACCGCGGCGGAGAAGGACCTTGGATTGATGGGGTTCAGCCGATCCAACCTCACTTGCTTTTCGCCGGGCGAAACGGTGTCTGCACGGATGCGATCTGTGCCGCCACCATGGGATACAATCCTGCCGCGGGGCACAAGGAGTTTCCGTTCATGGGTGACAATCATTTGGCACTCCTTGCCCAGCAAGGCATTGGGACGCACATTGTCGACGAAATCGAAGTACGAGGCGTACCGCTAAACGAAGCCGTATTTCCTTTTAATCCGAAACATTTGAAGGTGGGGGCACCCCTTTTCCGTTGACGCGCTCTCCTCTTCATTCACTAGCCGACTGGTCCCGAACATAAGGTCGACCCAGAGCATGTCTAGACAACAACATGGGCTTTCACGTCGCGGTTTTCTTCACGAAGCCGGTGCACTCGGCGGCGGAGCACTGTTGCTCCAATCCGGAGCTTCGGCGCAGACACCGGCGTCCACAAACGAGGCACTTCCTCGTCGTACACTTGGCAAGACGGGTCAGGAGGTGACGGTGCTGGCATTGGGAACTTGGCCCTGCGGTCGCTCGGATACCGTCGATACGGAGGGGGTGGCGGCGATTGTCCAAGAGGCTCTGGATCACGGGATCAATTTCATCGACACAGCGCACAATTACGGCAATGCGGAAGAAGGAATCGGCAGGGCACTTGGCCAACGACGTGACCAGGTATTCCTGACAACGAAAGTCTGGGCCGACGATGCCGACACCGCTCGCAAGTCGTTCGAAGAGTCGCTGCGGGCCCTGAATACAGATCACGTGGATTTGGTTTATTTGCACAGCATGGGGGATCGCAGCGTCGAACGAGCGATGGCGAACGACGGCGCGTTGAGTTACTTATTTCGGCAAAAGGAAAGCGGCAAAACGCGGTTTGTCGGCATTTCAGGCCACTCCAAAGTCGCATCCTTTCTCCCTGTCATCGAGTCCGATCAGATTGACGTGGTGATGATGGCGATGAACTTTGTCGATCGCTTCACTTACGGGTTCGAAGAAAAAGTCTTACCCGTGGCGATGAAACACAACGTGGGCATCGCATGCATGAAAGTCTTTGGCGGAATCCGCGGTGGGTTCGGCGTTGCCGGCGGCCCCAATCCCGGCCCTCAAATGAACAAGCCGTGGCTGGAACAGGCCATTGCTTATGCCTTGGAACTGCCTGGTGTAGCGACACTCGTGATTGGCCCTCACACGGTCGAGCAACTGCGAGAGAACATCCGTATGGTAAAGAACTATCGGCCGTTGTCCGACGAGCAGCGGGCCGGATTGGCCAAGATGGGCCAACAACTCGCTGCACAATGGGGCGAGCACTACGGCCCGGCCGTGTGAAGGTCAGCGAGATGGGGTAACTCTCCTCATCCCGGCCGCGGCGGACGCGCAGGCGTGTGCCCGTCATCCGATCCGCGAGCACTTTCTTTTAGTGGACGAAAGGAACTCAGAGTGCGCAAGTCGCGCGATTAGACTTCCGCCCATGGACCCGGTATGAGGACGGGGTAGTGTCCGTCATCTGCATCATGCATCGGAGGAACGCTGTCGTAATTCAGATTGTCGACGTCGGCGGCAAAAAATGAAAATCGGACGACGTGAGCTGATCCCGGGTGACCATTTGACCCATGTGCACGGCGGCCCGTCCCATAATTGACGCGAAATCAGGCATCACCGCTCGCTCCGTTTCGTTTTGTGGCCGGTCATTTTGGATCGAGTCGAGTAGGACCTGCCATTCCGCTTGCCACGGGGTTTCCGATTCGTCGGGTGGACTCCAAACTACATTGCCGTCGTCGATCCACTGGTCCCTGAACGTTCGTACGGTTGCGGGGTGGGTATGACCGGAGAACTGGGCCGCGCGTTTGGTACCGTGCACATAGGTTGCAAATTCCGTGCGGCAGTTCGGAATGGCACGGTAAGTCACGATGGCCTTCGTCCCGTCGGCAAAGGTATACTCGATGGCATACAAATCCACGTTTTGGCTGCAACTGGAATGATCCACGGCCTGCCCCCTGAATCCTTCGGCGGACACCGGCCCATGGCAGAACGTACCGATTCGCACGGCAACCGCGCCGCCCTGCGCACGGTTCATGCTAGAAGTCGGCCGAGGGACATTTCGCCAGTTGCCCAATGCAGGGAAGAGGAGCGAAAGAGGAATTGCGATGCGGTGGCGAAGTGAAGCTAGGTGGTTCCCTGTAACTCGCTGACGCGATCGTGATATGCCTCGATCAAATGCTTGCGTGTCAGCATCCCGATGATCCGACCGGGGGTTTCGGGATCGACGACCGGGATTTCGTCGATATTCTTTTGCGTGAAACGCCGCAAGGCTTTATGGAGATCATCTTGGGGCGTCACGGTCAGGACGGGGTGCGTGGCAAGATCGGTGGCGAGAATTAGATTGCCTGATTGGTTTCCCGCCAGAACGGTACGAAGATCCCGCAGGGAAAAGATACCGACCATCTGCTGCTGCTCGTTGACCACAGGAAAATACACATTGAGCGACGCGGCGGCCAGCCGGAGGATTTCATCAAGAGGCGTGTCTTCGGCTACGAGATCGATATGTCGACCCGTTTCCATGACATCGGTAACATGGAGTTGTTCGAGCACATCGATTACGAAATCACCCTGATGAGCTGGGCTATCCACCATCGTCACGACTTGTTCCTCGTACAGCGTTTGACGCGAGGAGAGGATGGCAACATTGATAATGCTGACGAGCATCAAGGGGACCAGCAGATCGTATGATCCACTCATTTCGCAGACCATCAGAATTGCCGTCAACGGGACTTTGGCTACACCCGCGAAAAAGCCTCCCATGCCGACAAGCACAAACGCCTCGGGGTGGAGGATTGCCCCGGGAAATAGCTGATCGCATGCCAGACCGTACGCCCCGCCGAGCATGGCTCCGATAAACAACGACGGAGCAAACACACCCCCGCTACCGCCCGAGGAAATTGTGAGCGATGTGGCCACAATCTTGCCCGCACAAAGCAGCAACAAGAATTGTATCGTCATACGTCCATCGATCGCCATTTGAATCCAACCGTAGCCGCCGGACATCAGCTGAGGGAGCCAAATCGCCAGCAGTCCGAGCATGAAACCACCTACGCGCGGGTTTCAATTCATTGGGTATTGGCAGGCGTCGGAACAGTTGATCACGCAAGCCATAGAACACCTGGACGTAGACGTATCCGACCAACGCACAGACAACGGCAAATACGAGATAGAACGGGAGCTCGGAACCCTGCGCAAATGTCATATGGGGTGGCGTGTTGAATGCCAGTCCCTGGCCGAAAATGGCGGCGAATACCGTGTAGGCCGTAATCGAGGCGATGAACGACGGGATGACGGCGGCAAACTCTAAAGCTGTCGAGCTGTAGAGCACTTCGCTCACAAATAACGCTCCGCCCAGAGGCGCAGCGAAAAATCGCACCGATTCCACCGGCGCCGCCTGCCAACATCAAGAGGCGTCGTTCCCGTTCGCTCAGCCCGACTCGATCCGCCAGGAACGCGCCGAAGCCGGCGCCGATCTGCGCAATGGGACCTTCGCGACCAGCCGAGCCGCCCGTGCCAATCGTCAGGATGGAGGCAATTGATTTTACAAATGGGACGCGAGCCCGAATTTTACCGCCCAGTCGATGAAAGGCCTTAACCATCGCGTCCGTTCCATGGCCTTCCGCCTCCGGCGCGAAACGATACACGATTAATCCGCAGAGCAGACCTCCGATCGTTGGTACCAGCAGTACGGCCCACCATCGCGTTGGTAGCTGTCGCGCGTGTGTGGCCAATTCACTGCCTGCGGCAGGTGGGTAATAACCTTCGATGTGGCCAAGCGCAGAAAATCCTGCGTGATGTTCAAAAGATAGAAGAAAGCCGCAGCACCAAGGCCCGCCACGATGCCGACAATCGGGCTGTATAGAATGAGGCGGCCAGATGCCTCCGTATCGAAGATGGTGCGGAAATGCTCTTGTGCCTTATCAAAAATTCGAAAATCGGACATTATTCTACTAATGATGTTTGCGGTGATCGATTTGCTTGCGCGACGCCAATCCGTGCCGCTGCTCTTGTTAGCCGCGTCGTACGTCGACATTCGGCGACAACGCATTCCCTGATGACACATTCGGCAGTCTGCACGACGACGTCCAACAGCGTGACTGTGTTGTACTGAACTTGGGCAGTTCTGACCAGAGGCTGGACACGCCGCTGGCAATCAGTTTCTCGGCACTGACACGCTTTTTACGTGTTGTTCGTTGGTCGTAAGGGAGATTTTCAGCAGATAATCACCACGGTGGACGCCAACACTTCCGCAAGTTGCATGCCTCTCGCGTGGATGGCCGACGGACTTTAACTACACCGCGCCAGGGCGGCACTTGCTTTGCTTCGACAACCAGATGCTTTGACCGACATGTTTTCAGCCGTCCGTTGACTACGCACTTGTCGGCCTAATCGTAGAGGCGAACTATCGATGAGGGTTACCGCGAAGCTCGTAGCGATCGTCATGATCGGCGTCGTCGTTCTGTTGCTCGCCGATGCCTATGTATCGGCCTGGCGAGAAACACAACTCTACGAATTCGACATGCAGCGCAACGCGCAATTACTCGGTACCGCATTGGCAGGGTTTGTCGATCGCGTGTGGCAAACCAGCGGTCCGGAGGACGCTAAACGACTGATTGACCAAGCGAATCGCCACGAAAACGTGTTACATATTCGTTGGATTTCCTATGAGCAATATCGTCGCGTGATGAACCTGCCAGCCGGCCGTGACTTGCCTCGTCATCGCCCCGTGTCGGTTATCTCCAAGAATCAAGGCACAGCCGTGATGCTAACCTAAGCGCCCGTTTCTACGACGGATGAACAATTGGGCGTTTTGGAACTCAGTGAATCCATGTCGCACCTGGAACAGTACCAACGTGGCGTTTATGCGCGCACTGCCATCGTGTTTGTCGGCCTCGCTAGCATTGGGACAAGCGGGATCTTTATTGTGGGAATTGGGATGATCGGCCGTCGTCTGCGGAAATTGGCGGACAAAGCGCGTTGCGTGGGAGAGGGCGATTTATCCGGACCGGTAGATCTGCCACAACATGACGAACTCGGAGAACTTGCGACCGTCATGAACGAGATGTGTGCCCATTTGGCCGAGGCACAAGTAAAGGTTCAGCGAGAGCAGGAGAGGCGGATTGAAGCGTTGGAGCAACTGCGGCACGCGGACCGCTTGCGCACCGTCGGCAAGTTGGCGGCGGGCTTGGCTCATGAACTTGGCACGCCGCTCAACACAATTTCCATGCGTGCAACCATGATCCTTAGTGACGAGAGAGTTGCGCCGTGGTGCGCACGCAATGCCGAGTCAATCGCGGGACAATCGAAACGGATGACACAAATCATCCGCCAACTGTTGGACTACGCGCGACCTCAACGCCTGCAAAAGCATGAAGTCGACCTGTGCGGCGTCATCGAGCAAACGATGGAGTTTCTTCGTCCTCTAGCCGATCGCCAACACGTAGTGGTCCATTTTGAATGCAGAGTTCAACAAACGAAGACCGGCGTGGACGAGGGTCGGATGCAGCAGGTACTCACGAATCTGCTCGTGAATGCGATCCAGTCCATGTCCCACGGCGGAGTTGTAAGCGTCGAACTGGATCAAGAACGCCGGAAACCTCCGATAGGTCATGTGGCGAAGCTAGGAGACTACTTATGCATTTCAGTCCGCGACGAAGGCGCGGGTATCGAATCCGATAATTTGAAACATATCTTTGATCCTTTCTTTACGACGAAGGACGTCGGCGAAGGAACCGGACTTGGACTGTCAGTAGCGTATGGGATTGTCGAAGAACACGCGGGCTGGATTGACGTAGAGAGTAAGGTGGGGCAAGGCAGCAGATTTCGCGTATACCTGCCGCGGCAGGTTGATTGCGACTACTGTTCGACGAATCTTGTGTCAAGGTGAAAAACGGCAGGCGACCATCTGGTACGACGTTTGCAAGCTGAAGGCAAGTGTGTCGCGATAGGCCGGCCAAAGTACTGACTGTTACCAGAGGAGAAAAAATCTTGAATGCCACTGCAAAGCCGCACGTTCTTATTGCGGAGGACGACGAAGAGTTTCGGCAAGCACTCTGTGAGGGATTTGAAAACGATGGATTCGAAGTCACGGTGTGTCGACACGGTATGGATTTGCTACTTGAGTTGAAGAGCTTAGAGACTCCCGCCCTTCCGGAGGAGTTCGATCTAATTGTCTCGGACGTTCGCATGCCTGGTGTCACCGGTATGGCGGTTTTGGCTGGCCTGCGAGGGATGGATGGCGTGCCTCCAATCATCCTTATTACTGCCTTCGGCGACGAGGAAACGCACCGCGAAGCGCAAGAGTTGGGCGCCGCGGCGATACTGGATAAGCCATTTGAAATGGGTCAGCTGTTAACGACAGCACACGCGGTGATGACGGGCCCATGATTGAGGGGCAAGTCGTTCGACGGTGGGCTCCACGCGACAGTGCTGGTGTGGAGCGGGCAAGTTGCAGACCGCCCTCGGTCGACGGAGAATCAACGAGCCGTCTGTTTCATCCATGATTGCGACTCAAGACGCGTCTCCGTCGAATACCGCGACCGGTGGCCCGAGTCGTCCGTACCGACTTGGTTGGGGTTACTCAATATGGTGCTCCAAAACCACGCAACGAGTAGCAAACAGAAGATGACGAGCAGGCAAAGTACGCCGTAGACTAAGCGATGTGCCCGATTCTGTTCCGGCTTTGCATCGGACGTAAAATGCCACCTGCCGGACTTTTGCGTTGGTGAGGATTGAACAGCCATTTGACCTACCTTTCGACATGCGAGACTGACATGCGTCAGTTCGCCGTTTGCCTAGAAGCGGATTCAAGAGCCTCGTAGGCGAAGTCGCATCCACGCTGGTTCCGGTGGACACGACATGCCTGAGAAGCAATTGGCGTGCCATGGCTGTTAATTTGTCCTGGCCGATCCGTTTCGCGTGTCGAGCCGATCGGCGCTGCGACTCGCAACTCGACGCGTCGGTCGTTGCAGATAAGACAGGGCTTGGAATTGCCCAGCTCATGGACATTGCTGCACATTGTTTGTGCTGTACGTCCACGCACGCCTAAATCTCCAGGCGAGCTCCGATTTCTACGACCTGATTCGACGGAATCTCATAATAGCGGCTCGCATTTCGAGAATTTCGCGACATCCAGACAAACAGCCGCTTCCGCCACAGGCTCATATTGCGATTTGACGTTACGTCCAACGAGACATGGCCGAGAAAGAAGGTTGTTGTCGGACCAGTGAAATCGACGTCGTTAGCCCGGCATTGTTCCAGGATATTGGGTACGTTGGGAATCTGTTTGAATCCATAGTGCGCCGTGATGCGATAGATGTCCCGACCGACCGATGTGACTTTGACTCGATCGTCGAGCGTCACGTACGGACGATCTTCGGTCACGATTGTCAGTAAACCAATGGGACGGTGCATCACGTGATGGTGTCGTACGTTGAGCACGAGAGTCAGTGGCAGCCCATGTTCGTTGGTGGTCAAATACACGGCTGGCGAAGCAACTCGCCTTGGCGGATCGGTTTCAATTTCCGTTGCAAATAGCAGATTGGCATCGGCAATCAAGGGTTGCAGTCGACGCTCAAGCAATTCACGGCCTCGTTTCCACGTAGCCATGACCATGCCCACGACAACGCCAGCGAGTAATGGCATCCATCCCCCCGAAGTAACCTTGGTTAGGTTCGCCGCAAAAAAGCTCACGTCCACCACCAGAAACATTCCAACCATACTGCCTGCAGACAGCCGTGACCATTTCCATTGGTCGCGGGCGACGTCGAATAACAAGACGGCCGTAATAATCATCGTTGTGGAGACCGCGATCCCATAGGCGTTGGCCAATTGGCTGGAGGACTGAAATGTCACTACCAGCAGAATGACCATGACCAACAGCATCCAATTGACGAGCGGAACATAGACTTGACCTCGTTCGTCTTTGGATGTGTGGACGATTTCCATGCGTGGCATCAGGCCGAGCCGGACAGCTTGGTATGCCAATGAAAACGCCCCAGAGATTACGGCTTGCGACGCAATCACCGTCGCCAGCGTCGCTAACAAAATCAAGGGCAGCCTCATCGATTCGGAAGCCAAGTGATAGAAGGGGCTATCCACGGCAGACGCATCACGCAACAACAACGCACCTTGACCGAAATAGTTGAGCAGCAACGCGGGCAGCACCAAAACCGTCCAGGCAAATCGAATGGGGCCGCACCCCAAAATGGCCCATGTCAGCATACAGTGCCTCGCCGCCAGTGACGACCAAGAAGACGATTCCCAACACGACGAAGCCGAGGTATCGATTATGGGCGAGGAAGGCAACACCGTAGTGCGGACTGAGCGACACAAGGATCGAAGGGTGGCGAGCAATCGCGACCAGTCCTAGGAACGCGATGGTCGTAAACCACAACACCATGATTGGACCAAACAACTTTCCAACTCGTGCTGTTCCTCGCTTCTGAAGCAGAAACAATCCGATCAGTATTACCAGGGCGATGGGGAGGACAAACGTGTGCAGAGTCGGCGTCAAAATACTGAGTCCTTCGACGGCACTCATCACCGAAATGGCGGGTGTGATGATCCCGTCGCCCAGTAGCAGTCCCGAGCCAAACAGGCCAAACACCAGGATGGGAAGGCTGCGACGCGACTGGGACTGAGTCCGCATTACCAAAGCCATTAACGCCAAGATTCCGCCTTCGCCGTCGTTGTTGGCGCGGAGCACAAACGTCAAGTATTTGACCGAAATCACGCCAAGCAGCGACCAAAAGATGAGCGACAACACGCCTTGGACGTTCGCGTCGGTGACCGGCAGAGCAAGTGGTCCGTGAAAGCACTCTCGGACGGCATAGAGTGGACTCGTGCCGATATCGCCGTATACCACGCCCAATGCGGTTAATACGACCATCATATCCGTGCGGCGAGAGGCCTGAGGTTTCATGGGGAGAATCTTCCGTGTGGGATCTAGTGCACAGGATCCTCAACACGGCATCGTGCATGACGCCTGGTCGACCCCGTACCTTCGCAGCCAGCTCAGTGTCCGGCTTTGTTGGCGTCGGACGTGAAGCGCGAGGATGCCGACGGCGCCGAGGTCGTTTCTGATAGTGAGCTTAGTTTGGCTCGCAGTGTCGTCCGCGAAATGCTCAAAAGCTTACTGGCCAATACCTGATTGTTGTCTGCCTCTTGGAGAGCAACAGCCAGCAAAACCTGGTCAAGTTCGTCGTGCATGCGATGATACAGATCCGATTCTCGCAGCTTGATGCGTTGCCTCACGTGTCCATGCAGGTCGAACGATGTCTCGGTCCGTGAAAGTGCGGGTCTGGCGGCATTCCCAGCCGCCTGTACCGATGTAGGCAAACAATCGGGGGTAATAATGCTGTTGCCTGCTTTGACCAGGGCGTACCAAAGCGCACCCTGCAGCTCGCGTACGTTTCCGGGCCAGTCGTATGCTTCCAGGACCTGCATCGTTTCAGTCGGCAACGAAGCTGCGTGGCTCCCCAAATCGCGGGAGAACACACGGATAAAGTGATCGACAAGTAAAGGCAGATCCGACTTGCGCTCGCGCAACGGCGGTAGCCAAATGGAAAACACCTTCAGGCGATAATAAAGATCCTCACGGAACCCACTTGACTCGATGGCGTCCTCCAAATTCTTGTTGGTGGCGGCTACGATGCGGACATTGGTTTGAATCGTTTCGTTACCTCCGATCCGTTCGAAGCGACCGTCTTGGAGTAGTCGCAGGATCTTGGCTTGTGTCGCCAAACTCATGTCGCCGATTTCGTCGAGGAAAAGCGTGCCATGATCCGCCTTCTCGAATTTTCCGATTCGTTTGCGGTCCGCTCCTGTAAATGCCCCACGTTCGTGTCCAAACAACTCACTTTCCAGCAGCGATTCTGGGATCGCGGCACAGTTCATCGCCATGAACGGGCCCCTGCTGCGGCCACTATGATGGAAAATGGCCCGGGCGACCAACTCCTTACCCGTGCCGCTTTCACCGCGGATCAGCACATTGACGTCTTGTGGTGCGACTCGTCCAATGTCCTTGTAGACATTTTGCATGGCGGGGGATAAGCCCACGATGCGATCGGCTGAAACGTCATCTGGGCGATCGTCGGGTAGCATCGCCGGCACATGCTGCAGTCGACTTGCCTGTAGTGCTTTGTCGATAACGCTACGTAGTTCGTGCACATCGACCGGTTTGAGTAGATATTCAAAGGCTCCGCGACTTCATCGCTTCAATCGCGGTTTCGGTCGTCGCATGAGCGGTAATGAGTACGACGGGCAATCGAGGATCAATTTCGTGCATGCGTTGAAAGGCATCCAAGCCTGACATGTCGGGCAGCCGAATATCTAGAATCACGGCGTCCGGATGGGAGTTCTGAACGAGCTCAATGCCCCGCTTAGCACGATCCGCAGTCATGATCTCTAGAGTGTCTGAACGCAGCGCCTTTTCCAGTGAATAGAGAACGTTGCGTTCGTCGTCGACGATTAACAACCTTGGCATTTCCGACTTTCCTTCCTCGAATCATGGGTGGCGTACTAAGTGCTCGTGTCTTGGCTTTCCCAGACGGGGCGGCCTTCACCGATGGCTATTTCCATGGGTAAACGCACCGTAAAACGGGCGCCTCGCGTCGGGCAGTTTTCGGCAAAAATCTCTCCACCGTGATCGTCCACGATCCGCTTGCAGATCGCCAGCCCCAGACCAGTTCCGGAGTCTTTCGTCGTGATAAACGGATCGAAGATCTTGTCGGCAAGGTGCGGTGGTAAACCGGAACCATCATCTTCAATGTCAATTCGCAGATGGCCACCGCTGGGTGCCGACGACGAGGAGCCCGCGGACGTCTCGCAGAGCGGCTCGTACGTCAGGCTAACATCGACACTACCGTTCTCCGGTGACGCTTCCAGCGCGTTGAGTAGCAGGTTCAACAATACCTGACGCAATTGAGCGGGGTCCGCTTGGACGATCAACGAGTCGTCTGGTATCTTCCGATGGATTTGGATCCCCATCTGATCGGCGCGATAACTGACCAGATCGATCGTTCGTTCCAGCTCCTGACGGACACGAGTCGGGCCTTTGATCGGTTTCGGGGGACGGGCGTAATCGAGGAAAGACTGAATTGTCGTGTCAAGTCGCGTGATCTCTTCACTTAATACCTCGAGGTCGCGCTGATCCAGCGACTGCGCCGCCCTGATCGACGGCAGTCTGCACAATGATTTTCATCGAGGTCAGCGGATTGCGGAGCTCGTGAGCGATTCCCGCCGCCAATTGACCGAGCGACGCGAGTTGTTCAGCGCGACGAGCGACGGCTTGAGACTCCTGAAGTTGCTCCAGAACCGTGCCAACTCGTTGAGCAATCTGCTGCATTGTGGTCTCTAATTCGTCAAGGTCAACGGCGGAGATGCGGACCGGCCCGACGACTTTGTCCAATTTCCCCGCAGCGTCATGGATGGGGACGGACAGCTGCACAATCGAACGATGGATTCCACGCGCCAGACCAAACCCCGACAAAATGCCGGCTACCGCCCCGCAAGCCCCCAACACCAAAAGGCCCATTCCCATTCGGTCGGCCAACACCTGTGCGTTGGTAGTCGCCCTTTCTCGCTCTTTTCCAATCAGACCGTAGTAGCTCTTGACCGGCGCCAAGATCTCCGGTTCGATCCGATTTCGCAATAGATTTAAAGCTTCTTCCCGGGCGTTTGCCGGAGGGTTGGGACCGTTGAGCGGTACCAGCTGTGAGTAAAACCGTTCGTAGCCCTCCCGGATTTGCCGGATCCCCTGTTGCTCCACGTCGCTGCCTGCCAGTTCGTCACATCGGGCGATCCGCGTCTCCGCATCCTCTCGCCGTTTCAATGCGGCACGCAGATATTTCGCGTCATTTGTTGCCAAAAAAAGTCCCAATTCGTGACGCAATTCGTGACTGACGATCACAAGTTCTTCGGCCGCCGTTACTCGCGTAATATTGGTCGAAAGTACGGTGGCAGAATCACGTTGCAAGTCGTGAACGTACCAGGCCGCAGCGCCACCGAGCGCGAATAGCACGATGCCGACGAATAACGTTGGCGCGACGAGGCGGAAAATGAATTGTTTCGGCATCGACATCCATCCACAGTCGGCCAGCAGCCTTCTTAGATCGTTCGGGGCGTACATCTTCTGTTCAGCTGGCCATTGTCTGGTCAGTTTAGCAATATCTCCTACCCGCAGTAATGCTGCGATGACAGAATCTGTTGCCGACGGTTGTATCGGGGGGCGGACGCGCTACCGACTTGGCAGACGTGGACTTGGAATAACGCCAGCCAACTGGATCGGTGAAAGGATTCGGGCGCTTCCACGTCCATGCAGCCGAATCCCCCTCTCGGTGAGTCACTTACCGCATGCAACACCGATTCGAATAGGGAGCGACTTGCAACCCACGTACCGAATTCAACCGTTTGGTCGCCTGACTGCGTAGATACGAGTGTCGAAGCGCCTGCGCGTAGTAAGGCGCATACCGCCGTGACGCATGGGAATGTGCTATTGGCAAAGTTGCATGAGGCCGCACCTGATGCGGAACGAACTGACGCCGAGTCAGATCCTGCCGCCGTCACCAACCCACATTGGTACGATAGGGCGCCTGCGCGACCGAGTCAAAGCGACAGAATTGGACCCAACGCAGGAATGATCGCGATCACAGCCGATACTTAGAATGCACGGCGTCCTATGCTCGAGATCGCAGCACGTCTACAATAGGGAAGGGATTAGGCTACGGTCACGTGGCCAGGATTCGGCAATGAGCAAGTTGGCAAAGGCAGCTCGACTGCGAGAACCTCGACGATGCAGAACATGGGCTGGATGCTTGTGGCCATAGGTGGATTCTTCGTTCTAGCGGGGGTCGCGTGGCTCTTGGCGCCGTCGCTTCCCTGGCTTGGCCGGTTGCCGGGCGACATCGCGATTGAGCGAGGGAACGTTCGCATCTATTTTCCGTTGGTGACAAGCTTGGTGTTGAGTGTCGTGCTGACGGGTATCCTTTGGTTAGTTCGCTACTTTATGCGCTAACGCATCTTGAAGTCTAATGTCCATCGCCGCTGTAATCCTTGACACCAATGTTTTTGTGGCGGCAGGCTTTAACGGCCGAAGCGCGTCGGCGAGGATACTCAAACGCGTACGGTCAGGGGAAGCACGAATCGTATGGACGCGTCAGACACGGCGCGAGATTCAATTCGTTTTGGAAAAGATTCCTCGGCTGTCCTGGGATCGAGTCGCGAGCCTATTCTGTGAGGCGAACCGCTATAACGGGCCTCTAACGCAACATGACTTCGATTACATTGCCGACCCGGACGATCGCAAGTTTGCGGCGCTCGCTGCGGCAGCGCGAGTTCCGTTGATTACGAACGATAGCCACCTGTTAGACCATCGTGAGCAATGCCGTGATCAGGTCGAGATCCTGACCCCCGCAGAGTACGTTCAGCGCGACGATGGATAATTGGCTCGGTTGGCCGTCCGTGACGGTGACGGGAAGAAACGTGGCGCCCGTGTTTGGTTGCGATTCCTTAGCTGCTCCGCTTGAATTCCTCCTGCCCGGCGATGTTCTTCCATGTCGTTTCAATCCAGTCGTGAGGGTAACCGAATTGTGGCGGCACGGTATCGCTCAACCGCCGATATGCATCGGACGATAGGTCCCAGTCTCCGGCGACCAGGGTCTGTTGGATCTGTTCCACGGTACGAGCACCAGCGATGACCGCCGCAACATTCTTTTCGTGGAGCAGCCATGCCAAGGCAATCTGCGCAGGCGTTTTGTCCATTTCTCGCGCGACGGCGATTAAGACTTCGATAATGCGGAAACTGTCGTCGGACCAATATCGCGGTAAATCAATTTCGGCACGCAGTCCGACTCGTGATTCCTTGGGAGGACCCTTGCGTTGATCGTATTTACCGGTCAACAGGCCGCCGGCGAGTGGGCTCCAGCATAGGATGCCCATTCCTTGGTCTGCACATGCCGGTAAGATCTCGCGTTCGATGTCGCGCCGCAACAGATTATACATATGCTGGCCGCTTACGAATCTGGCGGACTGACATCGGTCGGAAATACCGTTGGCTTTGACGATTTGCCAGGCGAAATAGTTGCTGCAGCCAATGTATCGAACTTTGCCGCTGCGCACTAAATCGTCAAGTGCCCTCATGGTCTCTTCCAAGGGAGTAAATGGATCGGGGCCATGGACTTGATAGAGGTCAATGTAGTCGGTCTTGAGACGCCGAAGGCTGGAGTGAATTGCCTCCAAGATATGCTTGCGCGAGAGGCCCTTGGCGTTGGCGGTGCCGCCAGTTCGGAACCAACATTTCGTGGCCAGCACCAAGTCGTCGCGACGGTGGCCGTGGATGGCTTCCCCCAACATTTCTTCGGACACTCCGGCGCTATACATATCGGCGGTGTCGATAAAGTTGCCGCCCGCCTGGATGAATGCATTTGTAATCGCGTTGGCCGTTTCACGATCGCATCCCCAACCCACGGTGCCAAACGTCATTGTACCGAGGCAGATTCGCGAAACGAGCAAGCCGGAGTTACCAAGGTAGCGGTATTTCATCGTGACCCCTTCTGAACGTACGGGTATTCGTCAGCGGCGAGCTTTGAAAATGGCATATTACGGTCCCGCTGACCGCCTGTCGACACGTACAGCGTCGCAGAAATCTGCCCGTACCGGGGTTTTTCACACGCGACGGAGGGGAGGTCGGCTCTTCACGACCCGCATCACCATCGGAGTGTCCATGCGAAAATTCGAAAAACGAATACTCGCGTTGTCCACTTCGCTGCCCTTACAATAGGACGCATCCAGGGGACGCCGCAGGTGGGATACGTCCTCATCGCCATCCAACAACCGAAGGAGGAATGATATGAGTGAGCGTAAGCGTTGCCGAGACTGTCACGATGTCGATCGACGTGGGTTTATGCAAACCGTGGGCGGTACCATTCTGGCGACCGCAGCCGCTCCTGCCTTGTTCGATCCGCGATTTGCTCACGCTGCTCCCACGGCGCAAAGTACGGCGGAGACTGCAGTGGGGAGATTTTACGATTCTTTGACGGCCGAGCAAAAGCAAAAAATTTGTCTTCCGTTTGAACATCCGTTACGCACTCGGATCAGCGCCAATTGGCACATAACGGAGCCCGTCGTGGGCGACGATTTTTATTCGAAACAACAACGTGCCATGGTGGATGAAATCGTCGAGGCAGTCACGAGTCAAGAGGGATACAATCGATTGCTTAAACAGATGGACGACGATGACGGCGGCTTACAGAACTACAGCGTAGCCGTTTTCGGCGAGCCGGGGTCCGGCAGGTTTGAATGGGAGTTAACCGGCAGGCATCTTACTTTGCGTGCGGACGGCAACACGGTCGATAAGGCGGCTTTTGGCGGTCCCATTGTGTATGGCCATGGCGAAGAAGACGACGTCAACAAAAACTTGTTTCACTACCAGACCCAACGGGCGAATGAAGTCTTTCAGGCTCTCGATGCGAAACAGGCGGAAGTGGCATTGCTTAAGGAAGCTCCGGCCGAAGCAGCTGTTTTACTACAAGGTAAGCAGGGCAAGTTCCCGGGAATCCCAGTGAGTGAGCTTTCCGACGATCAAAAGGAACTGGTGCAGGCGACACTGAAGTCGTTGCTGGACCCGTACCGCAAGGAAGATGTGGACGAGGCTTACCACGTAATTCGCGACTCCGGTGGCCTCGATGCCCTCTGCATGGCTTTCTACCAAGAAGGGGATTTGGGGAGCGACGAAGAGTGGGATATTTGGCGAATCGAAGGCCCTGGGATGGTCTGGCACTTCCGTGGATACGCCACACGCGCACGCCTACATTAACATTGGCATGGCGTAAGTGCAGTGTTGAAGTGACGTAGTCGACCTAAGGTTGACCGGGGGTGGTGGGCGACGGCGCGATAGTATATCGCGTCGCATCGCCCCTCGTTGTTGACTCGCCGAGACCGATGTGTTGGCGACGTTGTCGCTCAAATAGGCAGCGAGTGCGCTGACGGTCGGAAAGCGAAACAGATCGGTTATCGAGATTTCCTTGTCAAATGTGTCACAGAGTTGGCGATGAGCTTTCAGCGCCAGCAACGAATGGCCGCCTAGATCGAAAAAGTTATCGTTCCGGTCGATCGTAGCGAGATCCAATACGTCCTGCCAGATCTGCGTGATCTTGGCCTCAACATCGTTCTCGGCCGTCGTCGCGGCGACCGCGGTTTCATGCGTCGCCATCGGTTTTGCCAGCGAGGGCAAGGCGTTGCGATCAATCTTTCTGTTCGGCGTTTGCGGGAAACTCGCTAGCGCTACGAACTGCGACGGAACCATGTATGCGGGTAATCGTTCTGCAATATGGGCTCGCAATTCCGTGTCATTGAGGGGCTGGTGGGGGTTGCCCACATAGAACGCGACGAGACGTACGTCGTCGTCGTCGGTTAATGCACGGGCCACCACGACCGCTTCGCGAATCTGCGGATGATCCATCATCACCGCCTCGATTTCTCCCAGCTCGATTCGGTATCCGAGTAGCTTCACTTGGTGATCGGTGCGTCCGATGAATTCAACCGTTCCGTCGTCTCGAAACCGTGCAAGATCGCCAGTTCTGTAGATTCGTTCGCCTGGTCGTTCATTGCCCAATTGACTTGTTCCAACGAGGCGATGTCGAATGAATCTCTCCGATGTCAACTTCGGTTGATTGAGATAGCCTCGCGCAACGCTTTCGCCTCCAATGTACAATTCGCCGACCGTTCCAATCGGTACGGGCCGCATCGCATCATCCAAGATATAGAACCTTGTATTCGCGATAGGGTGGCCGATGGGGATCGAACGTTCATCCTCCTTCACTCGATACGTCGAAGACCAAATCGTGGTTTCCGTCGGGCCGTACATGTTGAGAATTACGGCCTCCGTAGCTGCAGATAGTTCGCGTGCGAGGCCGCTGGGAAACGCTTCACCGCCGATCATCATTGCCTTGATGTGTTTTAACGAATCACGAGTTTGTTGATCCGCCACGATCATACTTGCCATCGACGGAGTGCATTGAAGATGAGTCACTCGATGTCGGTTGATTAGTGATGCGATCGTTTCGTGATCATTCGGTGGAATCGTTGCTGGCGCGGACGGTTGGCATTGCTGTTCGGACAGGATCCGAACCTGATTCAGCATGGGTAGATGGTTGAGTACGGTTTCCGCTTCGATGCCAAAATCAATGAGACATGCGATTTCGTCAACACCGATGCCTTTTAGACGACGAACCATAGAAGCACAGTATTCAGGCGTCCCGAAAAGGCTGCTAGTTGAAATATAACGTTCGAAGGAAAACTCCAGCAGTTCGCGCATTTCTTGTGGAGTCAGGTCACTCAAGTTGCTCGTGAATCGAGGGGCGGTGCCATCGGCCCTGCGTTTGAATGCTGTCCATGCGTCGGCAACGTTTTGGACCAGACTTAGCGAACTGCCCAAATAGTCGATCATGGGACCGTGCACGGTAGTCCGCACTTGATCCATGTCGTCGCCAACAAAGGTATGCATCATCAATACGACAAGGCCAGTGCCCGCGTGACCGGCGTTCTCGTAGGCTTGACGATAATTGACGATTTTGGCGGCGACTTCATCTATGGTCTGGCCGAGCAGATGCGTCAATACATTGGCGCCGATTTCGGCTGCGCGAATCCACGTTTCGCTACTACCTGCTGTCGTTACCCAAACTGGCAACTCCTGTTGAATCGGCCGCGGCAACGTAGAAATGAGTTGCCGTTTCCCGTCAGGATCTGGAAACTCCACGCTCTCGCCGCGCCATAGCTTTCGTACGGTTTCAATCCCTTCGTAGAATAGGCGGTGACGTTCGTGGTACGAGTCCGGGCGAATGACGAAATCGACGGGCTGCCAACCGGAGGCGAATGATATTCCTACGCGACCGTGTGAGAGATTGTCCACAACGGACCACTCTTCAGCGATCCGAATCGGGTGATGCAGAGGCAAGACGACACTGCCGGCACGAATCTGTATGCGGTCCGTGATGGCAGCCAATGCGGCGCCGGTGACGGCCGGGTTTGGGTACAAGCCGCCAAATGCATGGAAATGACGTTCTGGCGTCGATAGCGAAACAAATCCGTTTCTGTCGGCGAATCGAGCACTTTCCATAAGCAGTCGATATCTGTCGCGACTTTGGTCCTTCTGATCGCTCGAGAAAAAGAACAGTCCGAATTGCATTGGCTGATCGTCACGGACATGGGCTGCGGAGTTGTGTGGGCGATAGCGATCGGCATAAATAACAACTTTAAGGCCTCGCGTAAGTGTCCAAAGTAGTTCCAACACCGATATATCAAAAGACAGGCTCGTCACAGCCAAGAAGACATTCTCGTCGTGGCGCTCAAGGGGTATCCGCTGGTCCATTCCCGTGAAGAAATTTACGACGTTGCGGTGCTCTACCATGACTCCCTTGGGAACGCCGGTGGAGCCGGATGTGTAGATTACATACGCCAGATTGCCGGACGTGACATCGGAAGCAAGATTCCTATCAGGCAGAGTCGCGAGCGTCTGCTTGTCTCTATCCAGATCAACGATCGTGATATGACGCGACGGTAGAATGGAACGTAAATGCGATTGCGTGACCACAACGGATACGTCCGAATCTTGAATGATGAACGCGAGTCGTCTGATAGGGAATGTCGGGTCCAATGGTACATACGCACCACCGGCTTTTTGGACTGCCAGTATCGTGACGACCATCTCCAGCGACCTCTCGACGCAGACACCCACGAGAGTGTCGCGTTGTAGTCCGAGCGAGATCAGATGTACGGCAAGTTGATTCGCACGACGATTGAGTTCATCGTACGTTAGGTGTGCGTTGGCGAAGACGACGGCAGTTGCATCCGGGGTCCTGCGCCACTTGTTCCTCAAATAGTTCATGGACGCAAAGCTCGCGCGGAAACGTCTGGTCTGTCTGATTCCACGCAGACAAGAGTTTCTGCTCCTCATCTTTCGTCAAGTCGATCAGGTCGTCCAGCGGCATTTGTGGATCTGTCGCGATCCGCTCCAAGAACAAATAGAAACGACTCGCATGATGGTTGATCGATTCTGTGGAGTAACGACTTCGGCCCCAGGACCATGTGCAGTGCGCATCGTCAGTATTCACCGACAATACCAACGATGACCAGTCAGTGGGAGTGACCTGGACCTGTTCGGGCGTGCCTAAACGAACGCCTACGATATCTGGTACCCCGCCACGCAATTCGCTGCGTGCTCGTAGGCTGGGCATCCGTCCGATCAAGTCACGCGGCCAAACACCACGGCGCGAGCACAGATCTTTTTCCACTGACCAGGTCTTTAGGGCATCGTCGAAGCCGCGTTCGGAATTCAGAAATAGACGCAGAAGCAGGCGACTCGATAGCCAATGGGCATCGCGCGGATCGGCCGAGTTTTCATCGATATATTCGCATGCCAGATCGACGTTCCAGGAGTTGGCGGCGACGGCAAGGAATGCCGCAAAGGCCGCTGCGACAGCATCGCCCGGAGATTCCGTGAATCGTTCGAGAAACGACGACGGAGGAGTAAATGCCTGGTGCGCCACCTCGCTGCGAGCTTCCTCATGGTGTTGAATCGCGATCGCCGAAGTCGGCCGCAGGCTTTCGAGTCGTTGCGTCCAAAAGTCCTCAGCTGCCGCCAAGCGGCGGTTTACTGCCGAAAATCGTGCTGCCTCGACGTCGGTGAACGGAAATAGAGTCATGCCGGGACAAAGCGTATGGCGTGTCGCCAGATCCCGAATGGAAAGTGAGGTTCCATCAAGTTCTGCAATGGCTTCCAACGCCAGGAGTCCTTGGCCGGTGGCAACTCGTAATTGATGATCGTTCACAGCGACGATCGTTCCCGGTGAATCCGTCGTGGCACCTGGAAGGACACGGCACGAAGTCGCAACAATTGTGTGGCCGGAAATAGAAAACTTTGCCGCTCCGACTGGATTGGCATATTGGCCGAAATATGTGGCGCGGACGAGGGCGTCAATATCGATCGCAGGCAACCGCCAATCGATGAAGCAGGCGGCTGAAGGTCGATCTGAACGTAAGAAGTTGTGCCGTTTAGTCAGGTCTTGTGGCTTTGGTTCTATAGTGCCGGTGTCCAGATTGTCGATCAGTGTGACAAAAGTGCTCATCCCGGCGTCAAAGCATTTTGCGTTTAGTGTGAGCGCCGTTTCTTGGGCACTAATGGGGAACGACGCCTGCTGCAGGATGTCACCGGCATCGGCCTGCACGGTCATAAGGTGCCAAGTCACTCCATGCATGTGCTCATGGTTGAGAATAGCCCAAGTGGGGACGTTCAGGCCGGCGTACTGAGGCAATAGTCCGTCGTGAAAGTTGATGGCGGCACGCTGCGGAATTTGCAGAACATGATCGGGAATGATCTCGAGATGCCCGATACTGAAAAGGTATTCGAAAGGTGAATCCCGGAGTTGCTCGGAGTTGCCGTGCAATCCTTCAATGCACGCGCAGTTCTTGCGAGATCGCCCATTGAGCAACTTGACGATTCGACGTAATCATGCCGAGCACATGGTGGCCGCGCTCAATGAGTAATTCTGTGCACGCAATACAGAGGCTCGTCTCACCGATCGTATAGCAGCTGAATGGCATATTGTTACAAGAGGCAAAGACTATGGTTCAAGGTAAAGTCCGCGGTGTGATACGGCATCTCTGAGCAACAGGACTCGTCACGCGGTCGTCTGCGTCGGCGTTGCCATGGCATTCAACATCGGCTTGTTGATCTTCCAAGTTTATGTGTCAGCTCAGCGGTAACGATTGCAGCTAGCGAATTCTGAGTCCATGCGAAATCAAGGGATGCAACGTGAGAGGCCACCCTTTCCTTGGATTTACCGGCCACAATAGAGGTATAGAATATTCCGTTCTAAACTAACTGCAGGTTGCGTTCCGAGGGGTTGTTAGCCTGAAGAGGCTGTACTGGTTGTGCGCGTAGGAGATTCACAAGGGTACCCGAGTATTCCGAAATGGAGAATGTTAACGATATTGCCATTGTGGGAATGGGAATCCGCTGTCCTGGCGCTCGCACGGTGGACGACTTCTGGCGCAATCTTCGCGATGGCGTTGAGTCCGTCGAGTTCTTAGCGGACGAGGAGCTATTGTCCGCCGGCGTCATGGCCGATGAGTTGGCCAATCCGAACTACGTCAGAGCGGGTGCATTTCTGGATGGAGTTGCAGACTTTGATGCGGAATTCTTTGGACTGAGTCCCAAAGAAGCCGCGATCATGGACCCTCAGCACCGCCATTTCTTGGAAGTGTGTTGGGAAGCTTTGGAGCACGCTGCCCATCCCCCAGGCAAGTTTCCCGGTGCAATCGGCATGTTCGGTGGTTGTGGAATGGGCACGTACATGATGTACAACCTGATCCCGAATCGCGAACTGATGGAGTCGGTCGGCTATTTTTCCGTACGGCACACAGGCAATGACAAGGACTTTCTCTCAACGCGTGTTTCCTACGCTCTGGATCTGAAGGGGCCGTCGGTCAATATACAGACGGCTTGCTCCACATCGCTCGTTGCCGTTCACATTGCGGCTCAAAGTCTGTTATTGGGAGAGTCCGATCTGGCGTTGGCTGGCGGCGTGACGATTGAGATTCCTCATCGACGTGGCTACATTTATCGCGAACGTGAAATTCTTTCTCCGGATGGTCATTGTCGGGCGTTTGACAGGCGGCGCAGGGGACAATTTTTGGCAGCGGCGCCGCGGTCGTTGTGCTGCGGAGATTCGAAGATGCGCTGCAGGACGGAGATCAGATTTACGCAGTAATCAAGGGTTCGGCAGTCAACAACGACGGGTCGCTAAAGGCTGGCTACTTGGCGCCCAGCGTGGATGGTCAGTCGCGGGCGATCGCCGAGGCTGTTGCGGTGTCGGGTGTTCCAGCCGAGTCGATCGGATACGTCGAGACACATGGTACAGGCACTCCCGTTGGAGATCCGATAGAAATCAGTGCCCTCACACAGGCGTATCGAGCTTCGACGGATGCAAAACGGTACTGTGCGGTCGGTTCTGTAAAGACCAACATTGGCCATTTGGATACTGCGGCAGGTGTTGTTGGGTTGATCAAAACGGTCCTCGCGTTGCACCACGGGCAGATCCCTCCGACACTTAACTGGGAGGCGCCGAATCCCGCGATTGATTTTGACAACAGTCCGTTTTACGTAAACAATCGGCTATGCGCGTGGCCAGAGGGCCCAGCGCCCCGCCTCGCCGCCGTGAATTCACTCGGAGTCGGCGGCACAAACGCGCCACGTCGTTCTGGAGGAATCCCCACGGTCCACTTTGAGACGCACACCCACGGAACCGAATCGTGACCGTCCGTATCTACTGCGGCTATCCGCGCGAACTCTGACGTCGCTCAATGAAAGTTCGCTGCGACTTGCGCAGTTTTTACGCGAGCGCCCTGACGTCGCCTTAGCGGATGTCGAGGAGACCCTACGAACGGGACGAGCCGATTTCGAGCGACGTCGAGTGTTAGTGTGCCATTCCCATGCAGAAGCGATTGAGCTTCTGGAATCGAACGATCCGTATCGCGTGTTCACGCATTCCGCCGGTTCGCAGTCGGCCCCGACAGTCTTCATGCTTCCGGGCGGTGGAGCACAGTACGCTGGAATGGCGGTTGGGCTTTACAAGGAACATTCGGCGTTCCGCGGGGCGGTTGATCGTTGTCTCGATGTTTTGCGATCACGCCATCAGCTTGACTTGGCCCCTCTGTTGCTTGGCGATTCCTGCGAGCTTCATGTGACGCGTGAGCTGGAACGACCTTCGCGGCAATTGCCGGCGATATTCACGATTGAATACGCAATCGCCGAACTTTGGTCGTCATGGCATATTCGTCCCACGGCTTTAGTTGGTCACAGTATGGGTGAAAACACGGCCGCGTGCATCGCCGGTGTGTTTTCGTTGGAGGAAGCCTTGGGGCTCGTCTGTTTGAGGGGCGATCTGTTTGAGACATTGCCAGAGGGCGGAATGATTTCCGTATCCGCGGCATCCGAGGAAATACAGTCCTTGTTGTCGGACGATTTGGTTGTCGCACTTCGGAACGCGCCTAACCTATGTGTTGTTTCTGGTCCTGCTAAGGCCATTGATCGATTTGCGAACGGTTGGCAAGTCGAGGGTTAGACGCGACTCGGGTTCGCATCAATACGGCAGCTCATTCTCCCATGCTTGAGCCAATCCTGGACCGGTTTCGTTCGTATTTGCAGCGAGTCAAATTCCGCTCCCCTCAAATACCTTTTGTATCGAATCGAACGGGAACCTGGATTACCGACGCACAGGCGACGAATGCCGAGTATTGGGTGGAGCATCTGCGTGGGTCCGTTGAGTTCGCGGATTGTCTTGCGACTGTGCTTCAACGTTGGCCCGAGAGTGTATTTGTAGAAGTAGGCCCCGGGACAGCGCTCACGTCGCTAGTGCGTCTGCAACCCGCTTATGGAAGTGGACACAATCTGGTTACATCACTCCGCCATCGCGACCAGGCCATTGTAGATGCGGATATGTTTTTGACATCCATAGGGCGTCTCTGGGCCTCCGGTCTTCCACTAGCTGAAGAGCATCACGAATCACGCGGTAGACGTATTCCGCTGCCGACGTATGCATTTCAACGTCGTCCTTACTGGATTGAACCACCAGCCGAAGATGCGCCGCGCGCGACCGCATTGCGGCGTCTTAGTCGCATCTGCGATCCTTCAAAATGGTACTCTGTCCCTAAATGGGAACAGGTCGAACTGTCCTCGGACGCATCCACGCAGCCGTGCCGTTGGCTTGTCTTTCTCGATGATGGCGGCGTGGGCGAGGAACTTGTCTCGCAATTACGATCGTCTTTGCACATCGTGACAGTTGTGCGCCAGGGGTTCCGAAATGCGAAACTTGGCGATACTGAGTATGTAATTGATCCATTGCGAAGTGCTGAGGGTTACGACCTACTGGTGCATGAGCTAGATCAAGACAAAAATATACCGGACCGCATTTTGCACATGTGGATGCTGGGAGCGGTTGATTGGAATCGTACACACTTGAACCGCTTCTCACGCAATCTGAACAGTAGTTTTTACAGTCTGTTCTTTCTGCTGCGAGCTTTGAGTAAAAACGACGCACTGGCGAATATTCACATCGTTACCGTGTCGAACGGAACTCGACAAGTGGAAAATGAGCCAGTGCCGACTCCGGAAAAATCCATGCAGGACGGGCCTTGCCGTGTCGCCACTCGTGAGTTTGAAGGAGTGACATTCAAGAGCGTCGATCTTCAGCTTGGCGAAGGTGAGCCACCGCACGGGTTCTGGTCTGATACGAGGTCTTGCCTTGTCAAAGTGGTCCGCCGTCTTCGCAACGAAGTCGCATCGGCTGGTGAATCCCAGCAGCTGCGATGGGATCTACTATCGAAACGTCAGCGATGTGACGAAGTAAACCGAAGGCTTTACCGAGAAATCCTAACGCCAGCCAGCAATGTGACGGTTGCATATCGGAATGGTAGACGTTTCGAATGTCAGTATACGGAGATGAGGGAACCGACGGCACATAGCGAACTGCGTGGCGTCTGTGATGGCGGCACCTACTTAATTACCGGAGGATTAGGTGGCATCGGATTGACGATCGCCGAAGCGATGGCGACCCAGGCGAACATCACTTTGCTCTTGATTGGACGTACGGGTCTACCGCCGCGGGCTGAATGGCCTGATTGGAAGCGCGATCGAACCGACTCCAATATCTGCCGTGTGATTGCAACGATTGAACGGATCGAGGCCCAGGGGTCACACGTGGAGGCAGGTTCCGTTGACGTCACCGATTTGGAGGAACTTGGTGGGTTTGTTCAGGATGCTGAAGCCCGCTACGGCCGAATACGTGGCGTTGTTCATGCCGCCGGCGTAGTCAACGACAGTTTGATGAGCCTTAAAACTGTTGACGAAGTCGAAGAAGTGTTTGCTCCCAAGGTGTACGGTACCGTTGTGCTCGATATGGTGTTTCGCCAGCACGCCTTGGATTTCTTTATCCTGTTCTCGTCATCAAGCACAATTGTAGTGCCGGCAGGGCAAGCCGATTACGTGGCAGCAAACGCGTTCCTCAATGCATTTGCACAAAGTCGCAGCGTTAGAAAGCAGCAACGGGTAATTGCAATCAACTGGGGTGTCTGGAACGAAGTGGGTATGGCGGCAGAGGCAACTCAACAATCGGATATAGCGGTGCCGGCGAAACATCCGCTGTATCGGCATATTCGCGATACGTCAATCGGCAAAGTTATATCCCTCGTACCGCTATCGGTGGCGAGTCATTGGCTGCTCGATGAACATCGGCTAGCTGACGCCCGACCTGTCATGCCGGGTACTGCCTCGGTCGAGCTTTTCGTCGACGCTTTTGCGGAGATCCAGGGACGTCTCGGATGTGAGATTCGCGATCTTCAGTTTGTCGCGCCTCTAACGGTTGACGGTGGGGCCAGCACGCGCGCTCGAATCAAATTCGAGCAACACGATGATGGTTGGAACGTGGAGCTACAGAGTTATCACAGGGCCCTTGAGGGGAGTTTTGGATGGCTGACGCACTCCACCGCCAAAGTCGTAGCCGCACCGGGTGGGGAATTCTCGAGACTACCGCTGGCCAAATTGCGTGATCGTTGCCAGACAAAGACACGTTCTAACTGTGGCCAGACTGAACGCGATGGCCAGAATCGTCATATGCGGTTCGGCCCGCGTTGGCAAGTGCTTCACGAGATACGGTATGGGAATAGCGAGGCTTTGGCAGAACTTGAATTGCCCACCTGTTTTGCTGATGATGTCCGTCATTATCAAGTGCATCCCGCGCTGTTAGATATGGCGACAGGCTGTGCGATGCAATTGATCGAGGGCTACGACGCCGAAAACGCAGAGTTATGGGTGCCCAAATCGTACCGACGCATTCTGATTCACGACGCACTCCCAACTCGCCTCTTTAGTTGGATCCGCAACCATGGTTCGAATCAAGTGGATGATGACACGGCCACATTTGACGTCACAATCGCTGATGCGTCGGGTCGATGTCTGATTGAGGTCGAGGGCTTTACTATCCAGAAGATCGCTCAACGGGACTTGCTCGCTACGATTGCGCGTGTGCCCATGGCGGCGTTGGAGCCCGACCGAATTGCGTTGCCGGATCATGCGTGGAAGGATGACTTAGATCCAGTGACTCGCGCACTGTATCACAATGTACGTCAAGGTATTCTTCCCGAAGAAGGAATGCGAGCATTCAATAAGGTTGTCGCGGGATGTGCGCGCTCTGAGGTCGTCGTGAGCTCGTTAGACCTGAACGCTCTATCCGAGCAGACTCAGTCAGCGAGCAGCGGGCGAAATAGTGTCACGATTCGATTCCAACGTCCCTCGCTGGACAACGACTACGTCTGCGCCAAACAATGACATCGAAACACAGCTCGTCGAGTTTTGGCAGGAACTGTTAGGCATTAGTTCAGTAGGCATCCATGATTCATTTTTTGATTTGGGGGGTCATTCTTTAGTTGCGGTGCGACTTTTCTCCAAGATCAAGAGTGCGTGGAATGTAAGCTTGCCAGTCGGGACTCTGTTCGAAGCGCCGACGATCTATGAACTTGCTAAACTCATTCCGGTCGTTCAGGCTCGACGGACGACGGCATCGACCGCGACCGCGGAGTACCACACATCCGAAGCGTCGCCGGAATGGACATCGTTGGTGCCGATCCGCAAGACCGGGTCGCGACCACCTCTCTTCTGTGTCGCTGGCAAAGGTGGTAATCCGCTGAATCTTCGCTATTTGGCAACTCGCCTCGGCGATGACCAGCCGTTCTACGGAATTCAACATCGTGGAGTTGACGGGGTCTTGCCGCCGCATAAGTCCATCGAGGAAATGGCAAGAGCGTGCATCCGAGACATTCGATCCGTCCAACCGCATGGCCCTTACTTGCTAGGCGGTTACTCGGCGGGTGGACTCGTTGCTTTTGAGATGGCACGGGCACTCAAGGCGTCGGGAGAAGTGGTTGCTATGTTGGCCCTAATTGATACGTGGGATCCGGCTTACGCGGAACTGGACGGCATTAGACGACTCGCCATGCACCTGAAAATGATGGGATGTCGTGGCGTGGGATACCTGTACCAAAAAATCCGAGACCGAGTCGATCATTATTTCCTTCGCTCCGGTGACAACAATCGCTCCGTAGTGGGCGAGCAGAAATCGAATCGGGCAGATTCACTCCAACAAGCGAATGTCCAAGCATGGAAAGCGATGGAAGAGAAGTACGTCGTGCGGCCATTCGATGGCAATGGCCTGCTGTTTCGGCCTTACCGTACGATGGATGTCGATTGGAGTAGTCTGCGACACGGAAATGAGTTTAATGGCTGGGATAAGTTTCTGCTGGGCGGTATTGACGTCGTGCAAGTTCCCGGTGGACACCTGACGATGTGTGAAGAGCCGCACGTCAGGATTTTGGCAAAGCGATTCGCACACGCCATTTCCAAACGTCTGGCAACGATTGAAATGGAATCGCAAGGCGTAGGATCGATGGTGAGGTAGCCACCAGTTTCCAAGTGATGCGATTCGTGCGTTCTGCCGCTGAAAGCACGGTTCATTCATACTCGAAGCAACGGATCGTGTGTATCTCGCTCGTATGAATCAATGCGCCAATGTATCCGTCCGCCGGCATGATCGACCATAGCGTCCACTCTTGAGCATCGTCGATCGACGCATCTCGCCAGATGAGCTCTGGGGTATCCTTTGACAGCGACACGCGAAACGAATTGAGTGGCTGATGGAGTCCCAATCCGATCGCTTTAATGTACGCTTCCTTTCTTGTCCAACATGAAAAGAAGGCATCACGCTGTAACGCTTCCGGGATCGCTTGAATCCCTGACGCTTCGCCGGGATGAAAGAATTGAGAAGCAATCGTATGTATTTCGAGATCTCGCCGCGTGTTTTCAACGTCGACCCCCAACGCGGTGAAGCCGAAAGCGATCAATGCAATTCTGTCTCGTGACGACGCACTGAATGGCAACAGAGAATGATTGCGAACGTCGAAGGCTATAGGTTTCCCGTGTTTGGTGTGTCGGAATTCGATATCTTGTGGGGATGTTCGATTGTAGCGGGCCAGAAGCCGACGCAGCGCGAGGCGCCGCACCGTGAATCGTTGGCGGTCCTTGTCGTTTTTGAACTGCATAGCTCGGACTTGTTCCTGGTCTGAGAGGCCATGCGTCTGAAGATTCGGTGAGTCGCTCAGCCGCACTCGCCACAGATGTAGCGTGCCTCGCTCGCACCGCCAGCGGCACGTTGCCATGGGGTGCCAGTCGCTGTCCGATATCGTCCGAACCGTCGATTTTGCAGGTATCATGTTCCCACGCTGCGCAATATGGTCCTTGACACAACCCCACTCGATCACGCCGGATCGGTATACATGCCCAACGGCGGCCCGGCAATGCCTCCGCAGGCGGTCCACATCTCGTGGCAGTCGCTGACGCATCCGCTCAGCGAATCCCGCCGGTACTCATTTTGGCGTAGGGTTTCGGGGATCACACCCTTCGCACGGGATCGCGGCCTGGGTAGAAATCCGCAATGTGCCTCGGCTCGCTCCCTGTCCTCAACGACGCGTGGGATCGCGTTTACTGACCAACTTTCGACGTCTGTGCCAATTGGCACGCGCCTTGCTCGTCATCCGTTTGGCGACAATCTTATAACCGGATGGAGAATGAATGATGCCAACCCAACCCGTGATGAGCGAGGTTCAGGACCCGGATTTGGCTTCGCGCGAAGTCGAATTGCAAGGCGCATTGGACCGAGAGACTGAGATGGCCCGCCGCCAGCAGCTGCTCAAGGAACTCTGGCGACTAAGCCAGCAACGCGAGCTCGAAGCCGCAGAAGTCTGCACAACCTCTGCCAAATGCTGAGCCGAACTGATCGTCGCCCCTTCATCCGGCAGACCGTGCGGGGAGCGGTGTCGTATTTCAGGCCGCAACAGGCCCTCCACTTCGGTTGGTCGGCCGGCGGTGACGCTGCGTGTGGGCCTTTGGTAGCACTTGCGGCACCTGGGGTGGTCCTATCCGTCGCGCCGTGTCACAAAAGGCACAATCGAAGCGCGCCGAAACATGCAAATCCTTGCACTTTTCTTGCAACGCTTTGCGTAAGACATGGGGTGTAAATGCAATGTACATCGCGGGCATTCGCCCCGATTGAAACCGGACGCAGGCGTTTGAGGAGCGGTCGCCATTTGTCACTCCGGTTTGTCCCTTCCCTGGTGGTAGGACGGTTGATGGCGACGGCGGCGATTAGCTCAGCCGGAGTGTGAACATCGCGGCATGCGATTTGCGTCAGGTGAGTGCTTCCAGTTGGTGCGACGAGGATCAATTCATGGAAGAAGTGTACAAGGACACCACGATGAACGATCAGACGGTGACAATCGAGAAAAAGGCGGAAGACAGCGTTCGCAGGTGGCTATCGGCCGACCATGCGCGAGAACGTCTATCAAAGGGTAATGTCAAGGATTGCATCGGCCCCTATATCACACTTTCACGTGAGACGGGGGCCGGTGGTAGCGAGATTGCTCACCGACTTGGTCAAATGTTGGGTTGGGAGGTCCTGGATGCGCAGATCGTCGACTACATGGTATCGAAGTATGGCACGCCGCGCAGTCTGGTGGAGTTTGTTGACGAGCGACAGACGACCTGGATGGAAGACTTTTTCACGTCGTGGATTGAGGGGCAGGGGTTTACGCAGGCGACCTACGTCCATCGACTGGGACGCCTGTTTTTGATTGCGGCACATCATGGCAAAGTCATCATCGTCGGCCGCGGAGCTCGGTTTATTCTACCTCGATCTCAAGGCTTGTCGGTCCGAATTGTTGCTCCTCTGTCTTTTCGCACCGAGCAAATTGCCTTGCAGCGAGGCATTGATGCAAAGCAAGCACGCAAAGTCGTCGAGGATTCGGATCGTCAACGAGATGCATTCGTCAAAGAACATTTTCATCACAAGGCGGCAGACCCACACATGTACGACCTTGTGATTAACGTACAGAAGCTACGTCAGGAGGATGCCGCCAAGATCATTGCCGACGCGACAGGTCAATGGCTGATGAAAACGCGATTTCGTTCCGCTTAGTCTATTGTCCACCGCGTCTCAGGCAATGGCCACGGCAATACCATGGGGCCACCACCGCAAATCCGAGAGAAAGGATGGCGAGTGAGTGCGGTTCTGGGACGGCCGCGACGGCAGCTCGAGGACCAAGTTCGTAGCCACCATCAGTCAATGCCGCGACGAGATCACTGCTATTTGCCCGCCCGTCGCCGTTGAAATCTCCGGTCGACCAACTTGCGTCAACCTGAGCTTCGTAGGTACCGGCCGACAGGACGACAACCAAATCGCTGGAGTTGAATTCTCCATCCAGATTTGCATCTCCGACCCAGCTCTCAAACAAATCTCGGATCCAAAACCTGACATCCTGTTCATTTACCAGTCCGTCATTAGTCAAATCGTGGGTAGGTGGATGGTTGCCCTGCGGCCATTGCGCTGTCAGGTCATCGATGTCTGTAGCGTCGAGCACTCCGTCGGCGTTGAAGTCGCCGGCCAAGCCTGGGCTAGCGACGAACTCTAGCTGTCCCCAATTGCCCGCATGAAAGAGGTTTCCATCTTCACCCAGATTTGACACTTCAGTGGCCTGTCCCCAGTCCGTCCAAAAGATCCCGCTGCTACCAAACCCGGGTTGCGGATCTAAATCGTCGTCCACATCGCGCCAGAATAAATCGAATCCCATCAAGTGATCCGGCGTGAATCCATCGACGAGACCAAAGGGGAGGACAAACTCCACGGCGTAGCCCGTAAATGTTGTGTCGGGGTCGGCCAGGATCTCTGGGTTCTGCGCACCAGCGACCCGCAAATCCGTGTATGACTTGGCGGCGACATCACGACCGCCGACAGATGATAAATCCGTCGCATCGCGAATGTCCAGGTACAACGCCTTGACGATCTCGGGATCGCCGGCACGTTCCATGTGCACTTCAGCCCCCAGGTCGTCTGGACCCTTCGGCGAGGGCTCGAACGCTTCATTGAGACCAAATGTGAATTGAAAGTCGTCTTCGTTGGGAAACTCCTGATCAATCTCGGGAAAGCTCAGTTCGGCAATCCAGTCGTTACTATCTCCTTTGGCATCGACAAAGATTTCGAAGCCGTCATTAAGGAAGTTAGAAAAACCGTCGGCCCCTCGAATTCCGTTGAGTTCATCGTCGATGAATACTCCTAACACATACAGAAACTCTTCATCGTAAGCCATATAGACGCTAGAGCCAAATTCCGATGCGCTATCGGGTTCCCAGTTAGAAAGGTCCGTGCCGTTGAACGGGCCCACTCGATCTGCATTCCAGACCAAATGATCACCGCTCGCGTCAGTGGAGATACCGACGCCTTGTCCATCGGGAAATTCTGGCTGTTGGGAGATCGTCGTGTAGGAGGCAAGCGGCCAATCGCTGAAATCCCCATCGATGGTGATTGGGCTCGTACGGCGAGGTACCTGGAGAGTTCCTTTGGGACCGCCGCATGCCGTGTTTGCCAGTGATAATCCCAAGGTCGCAGTCAGGATGCAAATGGCGGTCTTCATGTCGATTGCCCTCGTGCTCTTGTAACGTCACCACTGCTCACGCGGCGATTACGATGCCCTATTACGAACAAAGCTGCGGCATAAAGCTGCGGCATTGCGCCAATGCGACGGAATTCGCTTGGTGTAACGCCGGCCGTTTGGCGGCACCTATCTTACAGCCGACGGATCGACTGTCAAACTTTTGGCACATTTCTCGGCTTCCCATGAACCTGATAAAACGGCACGACACACGCTGGACTCGCGCGACCTATTTGATGGACATCGGACGCCGACTTGGCTAAGCTGCCACATAATTCAGCGTGATTCCGTGGCGATCGCGGACGTTGCGTGGTGCCATGTCAGGTCACAGCGGTGACCACCATGAAAGGAGAGCCAAGATGCCGTCATCTTTTAAAGGACACTGGATTCTGCTCGGTGTCGCATTTTCGTTGTTGGCAATATCGGATGTCGGAAGCGCAGGTTTACGATATTTTTGAGTTCGACGAGACCAGTGAAGGAGCGTGGTCAGATATAGCAAACACAACGCTAGTCGTTCCGCGTGTCGCGGATGGCAGCATTACACTGGACGGGGCACCATCTTCCGCGGAATATGGTGGCTTCGCGGGACAGACCATTTTGCCGGGCGCGGAAGACGGCAACGTGGGAAACGCGTGGATTCTGAATTACGCGCTCAACAAGGACTGGGAAGGTGCGGACGACTCCAGCTTTACTTTCTGGCTCGCGCACGACACCGACTACCTCTACGTCGGTGTCGACGTGAAAGACGATGTTGTGAATAGCAACGATCCCAATCCGAGCTTTTGGAAGGATGATGCCATTGAGATCATTGTGGATGCGAACAATGACCGAGTCAACTTCAACACGGATGAAGCTGCGCATGATCTGAACGCGTACGGAGGACATAGCTATTTGAACTACGAGGGACGGTTTTCCCGTTGGGACGAAGACCTCGAGGAACCGTTGCTCGGCTGGGCCGATGATGTCGATTGGATCTATGGATCGGACGGCCAGGTCTATGGCGTAGGAGAGGAAACGGCCACGGGGTGGAGCATGGAAGCTCGATTTCACAAGAGCCAGTTTGAGGATCCGAATTCAGGCAACAAGCTGGAAAATGGTTACAAAATGGGATTCAACATCGGTATGGATGACGACGACGGAAGCGACCTGGAGATTCAGTACTGGTGGGCCAATCGTGCTCGCCCGCTTGAGTTCGACTACAATGCGTATCTCGATGGCGAAACGATTAATGATTATCCACCCGAGAAATACGATTGGCTAGTTGACGCCAATGGACGTCTGACTCATGCGGCAACTGGCGAAATCATCTTCGGCGATTTTGCGGGACCAACGGGCGATTTCAACAACGACGGAACGCTGGACACCGCCGATATTGATGCATTGACGACGGAATCCGCAGCCGGTACGAACTCGGCTGCGTACGACTTGACCGGAGACCAGATCGTGGACGTCTCCGATGTTCAGATGTGGGTGAAGGAATTGTCAAACAGTTGGATTGGCGACGCCAATCTCGACGGCGAATTCAACTCCGCCGATCTCGTCAATGTGTTGGCGGCAGGCACCTACGAGGCGGATGTGGCAGCCGTGTGGTCGACTGGCGATTTTAACGGCGACGGACATGCCGATAGCAGTGATCTTGTGGCCGGGCTGACGGACGGTGGTTATGAGTTGGGACCACGCGCGGCGGTGCGAGCGGTACCGGAACCGACCGTTGTCGTATTGTTTGGCCTAGGACTTTGTACACTTTTCGTCGCAGGACGACGCGAAAGACGCTTCTGACCCTGAAGGAGCGTAGCCGACGAAGTGAGTGCCATATGCGTTGGCATGTCGATGTGTATTGAACTCGCCTATATGTGTCGTGACGTTATGGCGAGTCGGGATGGGCGGCCGTATTTGTCGTCTCGGCGGCCGGCGCGGCGACGGCCGTCAGCCAGATGGTTTCGAAGCGAGCGTTCAACTTAGGTGGCGTTTGGCCGAATCGTATGAGTTGGCTAGGTTGGGCGGCGGTGCCGCGAATCCGAATTGGACCGGCGTAAACGCCACCATCGGAAGTCAAACGTAGCGTGACCTTGTCGGCTGTCGGTCCTGTGGTTTCTGAAATCACGGGAGTCGACGAGACCGTGTCGGGAAGCTCAATTGCCTCGACCGTGATCGGCCCAACCGTCTGGTCGGCGACGTTCCATCGCTGGACGGAGATCGGCAGTTCGGTTGCTTCAGTGGCGCGGACGACGACACTATCCGCGTCCACTGAAAGTGCAAAATCCGGGCGATTCCATCGTACTGTCAATTGATAAAAAAAACGGTCGCCGCCGCGCCCGAAACGGTCAGACACGCGGAGCTGATAGAGACCGTCTTGGGCCGCGGTATAGGTAAGTATTGCGTCCTGTTGCGGTCCTTTATTCGACACTTCGGCCGCAATGTGTCGCGCAGGATCAAGCAGACTCAGGGAAGGGACTGTGGGCCAATCGAGGCTCGGCGCCTCTACCGCAATCAGAATGTGTTGACCTTGAGCTAACGCGAATTCGTATGTGGTTGATTGATCGGGCTCCCGCAATAAGCCTAACATGGTCGAAGGTATGGGGATTGTGTGGGGTGCTTCCGACGAACCGGCCAATTCAAACTTCGAGCTGACATCGAATGGCACCAGCCGGACGTGAGCAGCGCCGGCCATCTCGGGAGAGAAAACAAACCCCAATTGGGTGTCGGCCAACAGGCGCACATCTGACAATGCATTTTGCTCGCGCAGCATATCGACTCCAGGCATTTCGAAGCGTACGACGGGCAACTTCGTGGTCGGAGGAATGTTCCAGCCAATGACGCCGATCGCAGGGTGATCATGAATTGCAGTTGACGGCGGGCGTGAATGCGTGACAAACGGACCCGTCGTCAACGTCAATCGATATACGTAGGTCGTCCCACCTCGAAACTCGATTCTGGTGTCGGGCTCCGAAGGAAACGCAAATACGCGTACGACAAATGTGCCGGATGTGGTGGCCGTAAATATGAGACGCGGATCCAAGCCGACCGCATCGTGATTTTCTGTCAGCACCGTCCCCTGCGGAGAGACGATTTGCAGGATCGCGTCCATTGGCGAGCCAATTTGCGAATGTGCATCGACGGCGGCCACGATCGTCTGTCCGGCATTCAATTCGATGGCGAAAGCGTCCACGTCCCCTTTCTTTTCTAGGACGCCGTTTATGGTCGTCGGTGGATTCGAGACGATTTGAGCCGAGCGAGGAGCATCGTTCGGTTCTTGCTCATTCGTTTCTTTCAAATTGCCGATCAACCACGGTACGGCCGCGGAACAACCTTCCTGGTTATAAAGTCGTATCCAAACGCGATCGGTTGCCAGATCTTGCGGTACCGTGATCTCCAGCTGGCCAAGCTCTTCACCGATTTGCACGTCGACTCCCGGTGCCCAGACGCTTGTCGGCCAAGAGAAGTCGCCGATACACTTCGCCCTAACCTGGGTACCTCGTTGGGCACCTGGCGGCGTGATTTGCAACAGTTTCGGTGGATCGCACCGACCTTGGTTCGGTCCGAGCCACGCGTGTTGGCCGATTAGAATCCAAGTGAGGGCCGTCACGATACCGCGCCACGAGTAGAGAAGCCGGGCACTGGCCATCACATGATTTCCGAAATTGGTCGTGGATCGCTCACCAAATGCGTAGGTCGTCCCGTATTGGTGTAAAAAACCTTGTCGGGGTCAATGCCCAGCTTCAGGTAGACACTTGAGACGAGATTCTCGGGTGCGTATACGTTCTCAATGGGGGCGTAGCCTTGTCGGTCCGTAGCGCCAACGATGTGACCTCTGGGAGTGCCGCAGCCCGCAATCAGTATCGATATGGCATTCGACCAGTGATCGCGGCCGGGAGAATCCCTGCCCGAAAGTGTCGAGATCTGCGGCGTTCGACCGAATTCGCCCATGACCATCACCAGCGTTGTATCTAATTGTCCGCGCTGGTCCAAATCGTCGATCAACGCGGCCACCACAGATTCGAATTCCTGTCCTTGCTTTCGAAAGGCTGGAAAGATATTTGAATGATGATCCCACCCTCCGTTATTCAACGTGACAAACGGTACGCCCGCCTCGACCAATCGTCTTGCTAACAGGGCGCGCTGGCCAAATGCCGTGCGGCCGAAAGCATTGCGGACGCTCTCGGGTTCGCGATGAATCTCAAATGCACGTTGCGCGGCATCTGACGTAATCAGCGATACGGCTTGCTGATAATTCTCGTCTGCGCCCAGCACCGGATCTCCCGCCGCACGGTCTCGAAATCGCAAAAGACTGTCGAGTTCCTGCCGCAACTGCCGTCGTCCCAGCATGCGCCCGTCTTCTAGACCCTGGGGAATCGTCACGTCGCGGACCCGAAACGACTCCTTATTTGGGTCATCGCTGATCACAAAAGGAGCGTGTCTTGCCCCAAGGAAGTTGGGACCGCCAGAGCGCGTCATAGAAGGAAGCGAAAAATAGGGGGGCAATCCGTCAACGGCCCCGCGTTCTGCCGAGACAACGGATCCCATACTGGGATGGAAGCTGACGAATGCGCCACAGCTTACCGGGATCCGTGGCGGGGCACCGGTCATCATGTAATGGTTGCCTGCGCCATGGTTATTTTGATTGTGATGTACCGAACGAATAATGCACAGCTTGTCACTGATGTTCGCCAGTTGGGGCATGTTTTCAGAAAAATGCATGCCTGGCACCTTAGTCGGTATTGCGCGAAAATCTCCCCGGATTTCCGCGGGCGCATCGGGCTTCGGATCGAACGTTTCAAAATGACTGGGACCGCCGTCAAGCCAGATCAGAATGCATCGGGTCTTCTCTGCCGTCGGGCTGCTGGCCACGGCGCGAGGCGCAATGCATTGACGAGTCCGCCGCCGACGAGGGCCCCGAGTCCCAGTTTCAGGCAATCGCGTCGCACAATACCTTCACAGTTGCGATGGAATGCCATGGATTTGCCTCCGTCAATCAATGAAAAGGAATTCGGGAGTGTTCATTAGGGCCCAAAACAGGTCTTCGACCGCGGCCCGCCGATTTTCTCGCGCCGGCAGGACGGCGAGCGCCTGTGAGGCTTCATGCTGAGTTGGAAATCGACAATAAATCAGCAAAAACGCTTCTTCGACAAGCTGCTCGTTGGACATATCACTGGCCGCCAGCTTGGCGGGTCGCGCCGAGTCGAGAGACAGTTTTTCGTTGAGCTCGGGAGAGTTCATGAGGTGCAAGATCTGAGGCGTTGTCGAATCGCTGGTGCGCTCGCACGGTGGATCCTGATTTGGGTCAGGACGTCCAAAGGTGTCTAGGAACAGCGAAGAGCTACGATGTGTCCATACCTGGGTTGCACGCGACCCCGGTGGCACGGCCGCAAATTCATCCTCAACGTCGAGCACGTCGTTGATGGCGTCCAATAGCACTTCAGCGCGCAATCTTTGGCGATAGTACCGTGAGAAATTCTTCAGGTCAGATACGTTTCGATCTGTGGGGTTGGAGCTCAGGCCGAACACGTGCGATTTCATTACGTTGCCAATCAAATGCTTGATGTCGTAATCATGCTGGCGAAAATCGTCGGCCAAATACTGCAATAGATCCTCGTTTGAGGCGGGATTCGTGGCGCGAATGTCGTCCACAGGGTCAACCAGACCTTGGCCCATAATGTCGGCCCAAATGCGATTTGCCATCACCTTGGCAAAATACGGATTGGAGGGATCCGTCATCCAATCGACCAGGACCTGCCGAGGATCGATGTCCTCATCCAGCTTGAGTGGCGACCCTGTCAACGTCTTGGGCAACACGACTTCGCCTGTCCGACCGTGCCGGAGTTCCCCAGACGCCTTCGTGAAGATGAGCTCTTCACTTCCAGAGATGGGTGGTGAGAGTCCTCCGTGATGCCCGACGCGTGAGAAGAATGACGCGAATCCAAAAAAATCATCCTGGCTCCAGACTTCAAACGGATGATGATGACACTTCGCACACTCCAGACGCACTCCCAGGAACAGCTGGCTGACAGACGATGCGATCTCCACCGTTTCGGGACGATCTCGAAAGACCACCGTCGCGCCATTGTGCCATGTGCTGCCCTGCGCGGTTAACAGCTCGCGCACAAACTGATCGTAAGGTTTATTGTGGCGGAAGGCATCACGGATCCACGCGTCCAACATCCATACGGCTTTCATCCCGACTCGATACGGATTTGGACGCAATAGATCCTCCCATTTGTTGGCCCAAAAGTCGCCATACTCAGGACGATCCAATAAACGGTCGATCAGACGCTGGCGTTTGTCAGTACTCAGGTCGGCAAGAAAGCCACGTGTTTCCTCGGGCGTGGGAAGTCGACCGATGGCACGCAAGTACGCGCGACGATGAAACTTGGCGTCATCCGCCTGGTCCGAGGGCAGCAGTCCTAGCAATTGCAGCTTCTTCCAAACCAGCCGGTCGATTGAGTGGTCAGCCGGCAGCTCAGCGTAAACTTCATCCGGTACATGACCGGACAAAGGAATGTTGACGTTACATACCGCGATGTGGTTCATATAACGAACCATGATTGCCGCTTCGCCCGGAAGCGGACCCGCCTGCACAACGCCATCGGCATTCACGGCAGCGATCGTACTGTCGTTGGATTGAAATGTGCTGGTGTTCGTTACATCGCGGCGACGGCCATCGGAGTATTCGGCAATTACGTGCAGGGAATATCGTTCTTTGGGCGTGATGCTTTGAGTGGACGGCTCGCCAACGACTCGCTCCAGTTGTGGCGCGTCAGCGGGTGTACGGCGTGACCCGCCTCGGATCCAGCCGCGAATCAATTCGTATGGCCAACTGCCGGCTTCAAATCGAACGCCACCTCCGTGCGGCACTTGAGCAGTCGCTTTGCGCAGCAGCAAACTCATTTCCGGAGCAACCGGTGAGACTCGCCGTCCTCGTGCCTGTCGCACCAACGCATCGTAGTCAAAGTCTGCATCGAATCCCAGCAACGAGAGGGCGAAGCCGTTCTGTCCACGAGACTTGCCGTGACAGGGGCCCGAATTGCAGCCGAACCGCGTTAACAACGGTTGGACGTCCAATTCGAAGGTGATTTCTTCATCTGCGTGTGACGCGACCGGGACGATGACCGTTGACGTTTGTGCGTCAGGTGAAAGTGGTTCTTCCGCCCCGACAATTGCGGCAGCGGAAAAACAAGCGGTTGCGGCTAGTAGCAGCCGTCTTCGCAGTGTCGTCGAATTGGCGGGCATGCGGCGGATGCTCACGCGTTGTCCGAAGCAAGTGTTGGAGGGAAATTTGACGGCGGGGGGAATAAAACGGCTGCTGACCGTGCCAGTCACCATTTCATCCTGCTTCCTTTATGACAATTTCAGCAGCGAAAATCAACTCGGAAGCGAGCGAACCGCCCAGAGTAGGTGGAAACGCTGGGTTCAGATTAATGTCTGCCAAAAGAGGAGATTTGCCATTCACGTCGCGCTCGGCAATATACCGCACGCTTTTCTCAAGTATGGCGTGGCTGCCGCAAAGATTGCGGTTTGAACGGCTAGGGCTGAGCCGTCGACGTCGGTCGAACCCACGTCTGGTTGTTCTGGTAGCGGCGGGCGCGATCGACAACGGTAGCGTTGTGACTGATCTCAATCACTTTGTCCAAGGCCTGATCGAACTCCGCCTTGTGGGGTTCTCGTAGGCCTCGATGGTGGGCAAGCTCAACAATCGTCTCGCAGGCCTGCTGCGCGTAGGGAGTTTGACCCAAATAAGGAGTGACGAAACGTAGTGTTTCCACAATCCGCACGGCTCGCGCACGTTCGATGACCAGATTCCGTTCACGGGCTTGCTTGCACATGGCCATCGCTTGCTGCAGTAACGCGAGCCTCTCCAAATCGGTTCGTTGATCCGGCAAGGGCGCGACACGGATTAGTGCTCGAAGTAGGGTAGTGCGATGACCAGGGTGTTCGTCCTGCTTCGCCAATTGGATCAACAGTGGAGCAATTGTGGCGTCCGGCCAATTTGCGATGGCGCGAATTCCTGCAGAATGCTGCGCGGGGTCTCGATGGGAAATCGCTTCTCGTATCCCAGGCAGCGCGGCCGCTCCTCCGACGCGTCCGACGGTCGAGAGCATTATGGTTTGTTTTTCAGACGGCAAGCGACGGATCACGGCCAGCAGCGGTTCGGCTCGTCGCGCCGTATCAACCTCTCGTTGGCAGACAAACATCACAGCTTTCTCGGCCGCTGCTTGCTCCGCACCTCGCTCCGCCTTCAGGACTCCCTGCACCATGCTGGTCAAGTCTGCGGCGTTTGCGCTGGCGAGCTGACCCAGTGCCGCCATCGCTGCGCCTCGCACTGAAGGGTTTGCATCGACGGTCCAAGCCAATAATTCAGGCACAGTCGTTGTAGCTCGTCGCGCGGCGAGAATCTCGATTAAGGTGACACGTAAATCCGGAGGCGACGTCGACAACCGTGCGGCGATTGTCGACGAAACACCGTCATCTGGTATTTGTTCCAAGCTCCTACGCGCGGCGGCACGCTCGTCGGCGGTTCGGCTGCTCAAAAAGCCAATCAACTGGGGAGCATCCTGGTCTTCGCCCAATAACCCCAGGGCAGCGAGGGCCGCCACGCGAACCGGTTCGCTGTCACTGACCAGCGTGCCTAATACAGCGGCTCGCGCTACATGATCCCCGCGGTCGGCCAGAGCACGAATGAGTCCAACTTGTGTATCCGGAGGCAAGTTGGGCAATTGCGCGGAAAACTGTAACGTGGCGTGCTCGCCCTTGGCTTCTGCACGCACCTGTTCAAATGCCAACGCACGAATGTCCTGATCGCTGTCATTGAGCAGGTCAACTACAAGCTGGATTAAATCGTCCTCAGCGTTCTCTTGCGCGATCACAAGAGAACCGAACGACACGATTGTGGTCAGACAAAGTGCGCTGCTCAACAGCCAACCGGACCTATGCAACGTTAACCTCCTCTCCGTTCCGTGCGGATTCACGCGTAATTGGGAATTGCAAGTTGAGATGCGCCGCCATTCAACGCAGCGTCGTGGGCGGTTATTTTCCCGCGCACGCCAGCACGCCACGCGTGGCCGCCAGTCGCACGTGCTTCGGATGGTCACCTCCGGCAAACCGCTTGTAAATCGCTAAGGCATCGTTCTTCTGACCGGCTGCCAACAGGCCTTCCGCACACGACAACGATGCATCGGTTACCGCCGACTGCGCTTCTGCATTGATATTGGCACTGGCTAACGCCTTGGCGGCCTTAGCACTGCGAATATCCCCCAGTCCGTAGGCTGCAGCTTGGGCTACTTGGATGTCGGGATCGGATAGGAGTCCGGCCAGTGCCGCCACGCTTGCTTCATCTTGTCGGACTCCCAGTGACGAGATCATCCCGACTTTTAGTTCGCCGTTGACCTCACTCAGCGCATCTCGTAACGCGGCTGCGGCTTCCGGAGTAGGTATGCGTTCAAGGGCGTACCGTGCCATATGAGACGAATCCGAGTTTGTCAGCAGCGTGGCCAACGCCGGGACGGATGCCGCCGTGCCAATTACCATCAGCTTGCGACAAACAAAATCTCTCGCATCGCGTGTCGTATCTGTCTTCAGCACGTCGGCTAGTCGCGACTCGAGATCGCGCCGGCTCGCCGCGTCGCCGTGGGTCGCCACAATGGCGTCGTCGATGGGCTGCAATATGCTTGGAGCCATTCCCCAGTCGTAGGTTTTTAGTGCATCAAAGGCATTGTCCAACATGGTGAGTTCCTTGTGTCGAAGGGTTGTATTCTAGCCGATTTCTGAGCGGATCGGATTTGTCCTATTACAATTGCCACGGTTCACGTCGTGCCCGATCCAGCAGCCGATTGGCTTCTTCATCGGCAGGGAATTCCTGCTTGGCGGCGTCCCATTTTAGGGATCGTTGGAGGTGATAAGCGATAGTGCCGAGGTGGCTAAGCGTCACGGTGTTCACCGCCAACTCGATATCGCGGAAGGGCTGCTCGCGCGTTTCACACAATGAATGAAGTCGCCGTAGATCCCTCCGGTCCCTTTGTAGGTGGGCACCGGCTTCGCGGGCCGCTGCTCGCCCGGAGTACCCTCGACTTGCAAATTGCCCGTGTTGGGGCGGTTGTGGAAAATAATCAAGCCGTTGGGATAGCGGAACGATAGGTACTTCCCTTCTGGCTCGTCATGATAGACGACCTCCTCGGGTTGCAGCTCACGGACATCCACGGCAAACGTTGCGCCGCCGAAATGGTGGGCACCCCAGTCCGTCATGCCACCGCCCGAATAGTCAATGTACGATCGCCAACTGCCACCACTGGTGCCAAAATTGCCGTCGCAGCGAGCTTTGTTGTACGGAGCCCATGGCGCCGGGCCCAGCCACAAGTCCCAATCCATTTCGGATGGCACTTCCTCGGCCGGTAAGTTGCAGGGCTGAGAGAGAGGACCGACATTGACGTTGATCCATTTGATGGCGCCGAGTTCTCCACCCCAGCATTTGTTTACGATCTCCGTGTAGTCCTCAAGAACTCGCTGGCTGCCGCCCGAGACAACGCGCGAGTAGCGACGTGCCGCTTCCACCATTAACGGGCCTTCACGCAGGGTCCTTGTTTCCGGCTTCTGGCAATAGACGTCTTTTCCACTGCGACAGGCCTCAATAACCATGATCGCATGCCAATGATCTGGCGTTGCCACGTGCACGGCATCGATGTCGTCGCGCGCAATGAGCTCACGGAAATCGTTGTACGCGACGCAATCGCGATTGTCATAATGCTTGTCGATTTTGCCCTTGGCCGATTCCCTCACGCCCCCACGGACATCGCAGGCAGCCACGTATTGGACATCTGGACGCCCGAGAAAGGCGCCTTGGTCTCCTCGCCCCATGTTCCCGATGCCGATCCCGGCCATCACAATTCGATCACTCGCCGGAGGACGCTCCGCATTGCCCAGCGCCGTCGAGGTAATTATGTACGGCGCGGCGACGGCGGCACCGGCCGTTTTTAAGAACTGGCGACGAGACGTGTGATGATTGCTGCCCATAATCGTTTTCCTTCTGCGGAATGTGCTGGAGAGACGTGCTTGCTGGACGGCAAGCTAGTCGGCGGTCCGTCGCGGTGTGAATCTTCGCCACACCGCTTTGTGAACGGCGTTTACGTTGGTCAGGGTGGGAACCCGGCGTGCAACCCCCTTTGTTAACCCCCTCGGTGCCGCTTGTAAAGCATGGAATGCCGATTGGGGGGCGTGAAATTGATGCCGCTCGTCCTCGGGGATCCCGCCCTTGGCACGCCACGGCCGGGTAGCGACCGTACGAATCGTCGCTGCTCGTGCGTCGTGGCACCCGGATTTGGCCGGGGATTTGGTAGGGCATTTCGCTTCGGTTAATTCCGCAATCCGACGGGTGACTGGCCGTTAGCCGAGCAGTACATTGAGTACTTTTCCGACCTGGTCTTGGGGGACAATTTCGATGGGCTCAATCGCAGCCGCTCGTTCAATTGGCTTTGGATTTTGCCACGATCGATGAAGCCTTGCGGGCAGCCGAGTTGGGCGTGCGAGCCGGCGTCGATATCCTGGAGGCCGGGACGCCGTTGATCGTAAGTGAAGGTGTTCGCTCCGTCGGCGCTCTGGCCGGAGAATTTCCCCAGATGCCAATTCTTGCCGATTACAAGACCATGGATTCTGGCTTCAAGAACGTTCTGCACACGAAGCAGCAAGGCGGACATTACATGACCGTTTGCGCTAACGCGCCAGACGAGACCGTGAAGTCGGCGATCCAGCAGGGCCGGGAATCGAACATCCATGTGGTGGCCGACACGATCGGCGTTAAAGATCAACCGGTCCGCGCACGGCAATGCGCCGAGTGGGGCGTTGATATGATCTATCTACACTACGGAGCCGACCAACGTCGCGCCGATCCCACACGCGACACAGTGCCGTGGTTCGATACGGTACGCGCGGTTGTGGAAGTGGCGATCGGAGTAGCGACTTTTGGCACCGACGACGGCGTTGCGGCGGCACGTAAGGGAGCAAACCTGGTGGCCATCGGGCATCCTGTCGTGGGCACTGATGCTGCAGCGTACGACCGCTTGCGAGCGTACGTAGACCGTGTGAAAACGGCGACCGGTTAGTGCGCAGTTTCATCCACCGGCTGGCGGTCGCGGAAGAATTTGCGTCTCGTCTTGCGTACCGACGACCGGCCGTGAAAGATTCGCCAAAATCGTTGCACGGCATGCCTCGGCACCCTATTATGATGCCCTGTCATGTTCGTGAGTTCGCGTCAGCTGGAATGGAAACGAAATATGTCAACTCGGATTAATCGGCGTCGTTTTCTTCAAGGGACTTCAATGGCGGGCGTCGGTTTTTGGGTCGGTTCCCAGACTACCACGGTCTTCAGCCAATCACCCAATGAAAGAATCAACATCGCGTGTATTGGTGTTGGGGGAAAGGGATCAAGCGACACGGATCAAGCCGCTAACTACGGCAATCTTGTGGCCCTGTGCGACATCGACGATCAGCGGTTGGGTACGAAGGCCGAAAAGTTTCCACGTGCCAAAACCTACAACGACTATCGTAAGCTGCTGGACGAGATGCATCAGCAGATTGATGCGGTCGTCGTCAGCACGCCTGATCACACACATGCTCCTGCCGCTGTGCGGGCTATGCGACTTGGCAAGCACGTGTATTGCCAGAAGCCACTCACGCACTCGGTCGCGGAAGCTCGCTTGATGCGCGATACCGCTCGACAGTACAAGGTGGCGACGCAAATGGGAAACCAAGGCACCGCGGATAGTGGTTTTCGTCAGGGCGTCGAGATCATTCGGTCCGGTGCGATCGGGCCCGTACGGGAAGTGCATGTATGGACAAATCGTCCGTTCAAGTATTGGAAACAGGCGCCCGATATTGTGGCACGTCCTACCGATACCCCGCCCGTTCCTTCCCATGTGCATTGGGATCTCTTCCTGGGAAGTGCCCCCGAACGACCTTATCACCCCGTCTATCATCCTCACGACTGGCGCGGCTGGTGGGACTTCGGTACCGGGTCTCTGGGTGATATGGCTTGCCATACAACCAATCTCCCGTTCATGGCGTTGAAGCTCGGTTATCCTACGCGAGTATCCGCGATAAGTGGCCAGATCAATTCAGAAACCTATCCCGCCTGGGCTACGATCACGTACGAATTCCCTGCCCGCGGAGAATTGCCGCCCGTCAAGCTGACGTGGTACGAAGGGGCGCGTGACGGTCAACGAAATCTGCCCGACGCACAGCTGTTGCTGGGCGAAACGCCGTCGAGCAGTGGCGCGATCATGATTGGCGAAAAGGGAGCTATGTTTTCGCCCAATGATTATGGGGCAGTACAAAAACTGCTACCGTCGAAGGAATATGAAGGTTACGAGCCGCCCGAGCCGACGCTTGCGCGTATGGACGAAGGGCGTGGCACGGACGACAATCAAAAACGGGAATGGGCGCAAGCGATCTTGGGTGGCCCGCCTGCGATGAGTAATTTCGATTACGCCGCGGTGTTGACCGAAACGATGCTGCTGGGCAACGTTGCTGTCCGTCTGGGGCAGAGTTTGGACTACGATGCCGAACAACTGAAAGTGACGAATTGTCCTCAGGCCGCAGCGTTCATCGATCCTCCTTATCGCCAAGGCTGGGAGCTATGATTCAACGTGCTCAGGCGATGGCAAAGTGATTATGCCTTAACGCCTACGATCGCCTCGACAGGCATCGTGAAAATCTCCATACGATGCCGCTTGGAGATTTCGAACCCGGCCCGCCGGAAAAAATGCTCTACGTCGATCGGCTGGCAGTCGACGATATGTGGAAAATGCTGGTGCATCCAGATATAGGTTCGCTCCAGTACGCTTTCCGTTTCGTCGGGCCCGACCGTGGCCATCGAGACCACGCCGAGTCGACCTTTTGGCTTCAGCACGCGCTTGATCTCGTTTAGCACGTTTGGAATCTGATCCAACGGAAAGAGCTCTAGGGTAAAACTGAGGAACGCCGCGTCAAACGTTGCTGATTCGTACGGCAGCTCTCGGGCATCGCCGATGGACAGATGAACGCGAGCCTCCAGGCCGGCTTCCTGCACCTTATGCAAGGCGACGTCTCGCATTCCAATTGAAATATCCAGCCCTTCGATCGCACCTTGCTCGCCAACGGATTGGCCCAGCGCAACAAGAGAATTGCCCGTGCCGTAGCCGATTTCCAGGACAACTTCCCCCGGTTGCACGGCCAACGCCGCCTCACCTGCCGCGCGGGCCGAATGCTCCCCGGCATCCGCGATATCGTCGTAAAAACGACTGATGCGGTTATAGAAACTGCGGTTCGATTCAGGGGACGAAGCCTGGCGTGATGCGGACATCCGTCGTCTCCTACAACATATGTATCAAGTCGCGATTTATTGATGCGTTATTGTAGCTATTGGCTTTCCGTCGTCCACATCGTAGGCCGAGGTCAGACGGAAGTGGATCGTGACATGAAATTCCATCAGGTACTATAGATGTCCCTGTGCGACGTCGATCGACTGCAAGCAAACATCGCGATCGGGAGTGATAACCAACAGATGGTTGGGCGGCACGATTTGCCATTTTGCATCGTCGTTTAACGGTTCCGAAGCCACGACGACAGCCGAGAGCAAGTCCGGTTTTGCAGCAAGTCGACACGCTTGCTCGTCGTAAATGAATTGTCCATCCTCACGGTAATACAACGAATGCGGGTTTGCGCCGTTCGTCGCGAATCGGGAAACCACTGCCGTTGAGCCGTCCGTGACGGCGAAGTTCAAAAAAGATGTTTCGCGCGACGCGACTGCTTCGGATAGCTCGACGAGTTGGCGAATCGTGATCGACATGGCTGTGACCATCCGAGCGGTGCCGTCAATTGAGTGGCAGTTGGCAACGTGATCACGGAACAGCGCGAAAACATGCTCGGAATCCGTTGTGCCGTGGATCCATAGGTAGGATTCCTCGGACAAACGATCGCACAACTGCCGCTTCATTTGCTTGAACCCCGCGACAGATCCGTTATGCATAAAGGCATAGGGGCCTGCCGTAAACGGATGGCAATTCGACTCCGTTACGCCCAGTCCTGGGGTTGCGGCGCGGACGTGGGCCAAGATGACCTCGCTGCGACACACCCGTGCGAGGTGCAATAAATTCACGCTGCTCCAAGCGGGTTGGATTGATCGATACTGGGCCGGCTCAGGCGAGATATCAGGCACGTACCACACGAGTCCAAATCCGTCACCGTTCAACGGTTCTTTTCCAAGGCGGCTGTGATGGCTTTGGTGAATGATCGAGTTGGTCGGCTTCGTCGTTAATACGTCCAAGGTAATCGCAGGTCCCAAGTAGAGGACGAATCGACACATGATGGATCCTACAAGATGTCGGTCGACGTGGCAGATTTCCTGGACGTGCCGTCTCATGGCGATACGGCGCACATGATTCGACACGCGTTCTCCTCTTCAGCATCAATCATCGTATCGCAAACCGAGTTGCTCGCGGAGAGGGCTCGCGATGAATCGCTAGGATCTTCAGCGGGGCAGGGCGGAGGGTAGGGCACAGCATTCGGCGGCCAGCCAACCGAGCGGAAGCGCAATCATATGCGCGAGATCGGCCGAGATCGTGCGGCCATGATTGGGTACCGTCGTGAGTGACCACGTCAGCCTTGCCACTAGACTCGCGACGATCAGCGTAGCGATCACAATTCGTGCACTGCCCGGCAATGCCCTGCACAGCGCGCCCAGGCAACCGTAATATCCGGCGGACGGACCGACATCGTGAGCATTTGCCAATAGGACGCCAAGATAAAGTTTCAGTTGATGCAGTGGTAGAATCAACATCAGCGATGCACCGATCAACGTGGCGAAATGGACCCCCCAAAAAATTGCCGCCGTTCGCCGCCATCCGTAAATCGTTTCCGCTCCTCCCACGCACACGAGCACCATCACGATCGCTCCGAAGAATGCGGCCCCGCCTGCCGTGAGCAATGCCGAGCTGAGGAGGCGAACTAATTTGAAATGCGAGAGATGGATGGGCGCGAAGCCATACTCTCTGTAATTGTGATCGGTCAACGGGCCGAGGTGCGATTGAGTCAATAGTCCACAAACGGCGACCAGGACTAGCATCGTGGCGGTAAATGGATAGGCTTGTATGATTGCCATATGCACACCTGTGGATGATATGCTGAGGCGACGAATTGCAGCTTCCGCGCCGCCTCAGTGGACGGAATTGCTCACTCTAAAGACTCCCGTACTTCGCATGATAACTCGCACGAAAGTCAGTAAATATGCGTCCTTCCCTTCACCACTACTTTCCGGTTTCTCCCCCTTTCTTAACGCTGCTGTTCCTCGTCTTCGCCGTTATTGTGGCTTTGATCGAACTGAATATTCTGTCGTACGCCTACGAAAAAATGGGCATCAGCCGGCGCTATGTGTTCGCAATCCTGCTGCTGTCACTGGTGGGCAGTGGCGTGAATATTCCGATTGCCGAGTTCCCGGCCAAACAGGTCGAAGTCGAGCGTAACGTCCGTTACTTTGGAGTGCGGTACGTCGTTCCTACATTGGAACATCGTGACCGCACGATTTTGGCAGTCAATGTCGGTGGTGCAGTGATCCCCGTAATGCTCTCAGTCTATTTGTTGTTGAACAATCCCATTGTGGTTCGTGCCGCCATCGCCACGACCATTATCACAGTTGTGACCCACGCAGTTGCCCGACCCGTGCCGGGGCTGGGTATTGCCATGCCGATTTTCTTGCCACCACTTCTCGCCGCCCTCACCGCCCTATCGCTCGACCGTGATCATGCGGCACCCATCGCGTATGTAGCGGGTAGTGTAGGCACGCTGCTGGGCGCCGACGTGCTGAACTTACATCATTTGCAGGAACTCGGCGCACCCATCGCTTCAATCGGCGGAGCCGGTACGTCAGATGGGATTTTCATGACGGGTATTATTGCCGTGCTCTTAGCCTGACGACACAGCCTTAGGCTCCTGCCTCTCCGCCTAAGTCCTGATCATAAGCATCCTGAAGCAAACGATTGTCTTCGTGGACGTGCGCTTCGATGCGGTGGATTAGGCTTTGAAGGTCATCATAGGACAGATCTCGCTCTACCGTATCGGCCGCACGTGTGTCATGTAATCGTCGCACAACATCCGCTAACTCGGCGCTTAGTGCCAGATGTTCTTCCCGCAAGTGATCGATGCGGTGTGCAAGCTCGGGGTGCGTCTTTCGGAGTTCCGTCAAATGGCCATGTTTTTCGAGTGCGAACAGCCATTCAACGTGACTCTGGAGCATGGACGCGACGAAACGAATGTGGGCTAGCTTACGCCAACCGCTCGCTTCATCCGTTTCTAACTCAACCGCCTCGCGAAGAGCACAGGCCAGCACGTGCAACGACTCGCGTTGCGAATGCCAATACCAAACGGAATCCGGCACATTAACAATTTCTATTTCGCGATGCATGATGCAGCTCATCAAGAAAACGACTTCTGGCTTTCGCCCGATTTGGCTGGGGGAAATCCCAACAGCCGAAGCTGCAGTTTGTGCAAACGGCGTACCGCAATGCGATTAAAAAAACGGAGGTGGATCGGAGCACCTGACCGCACAGAAACTCATCAGCGTGCTTAGTTTCTGGCTAACCTGCCAAGCAGTTTCTAGCTGGATTGCCGGGGAGCTTGGCAGGCGGATCGGGTCGAGTGCGATTGAATTGCCGATCGCAGGCGTCCCCATACGGCGATGGGGCGATGAGTTGCTTCCAGCCCACAGGCTTGCTCGGCCCAGTGCAGGGCCTCGTTCCAGTCACCCTCCTCGGCCGCCTCGAGGCACCGCCAGGCGTGTTGCTGCGCGGCTTCAGCGTCGCGTTCCACCTGGGCCAGCCAATCGGCGGCGCTGTGCCATGCGCACGATTCCTCGCCGGCGGTCGCTCGGGCCAGTAAGCGGGCTTGCGTGGATTTGAGGCCCTCCAGATGCAGACGGAGAGGACCGAAATCGGTGGGCCAGTCACAGCCGGTCCAACGGTTTTGGGCGGCGGCAAAGATCGTACGAATGACGTCAAGGTCCATAGGCGCGTGGAGGGCGGCTTATTGGTTTTCGATGGCTTCGGTCGGGAAGCCGAGGGCCTCGCCAGTTCCGCAGCAATCAACGTGCCAATTTGGCGTTGGGGAAGTACGCATGGGGGCCTTCGAGGAACGGACGCGACCGGTCCGAGCCCGTCGGCGTGGTCGGACCGAGGCGAACCTTACCACGATTTTGGGTTCTTGAGCCTCGCTCTGGGGCTTCCCCACTTTGGGTAGCGCCGGGAGGGGCTGGCTATTCCGGTTGCCTGCCGTTCGAAGGGCTATCGACTAACGGCGGCCTGCTCCCAATACTCCGGCCAGGGGGCGGGTGCTAGAATCAGGGGCGGTAGCTCTTGACCAGGCTCCGGGAATTGCATGAAACGCCACGAAACGAACTGGATGAATCTCGCGCTTGCCGTGGCGACCCTCTGTGTTTGCGCCTTTGGCACCTTAGGCTATCACGAGAGCCGCAATGCGCTGCAGCGGAGCATGCAGATACTGTACGAATCGGAGGCGCGGGAGACCTTGAAGGAGACGTTGTCGGCGGTAACGGACGCCGAAACTGGTCAGCGTGGATTCCTGATTTCCGGTGACGAGATCTATTTGGAGCCCTTTTTCGTAGGTATCAACAAGACCCACCAGTTGACGGAGACACTGCATAAATTTGTCGATCAAGGCACGATCAAAGTCGCCGATTTGGTGGAGCTGGAGTCGCTGATTGCGGCCAAGCAATCGCTGCTGCAGCGGACAATTACCGTGCGCGCGACGAGTCGCGCGGCGGCTACGATAAAGCTCGATCGGAAATGTTGGCGAGCCGCGGTCGAGTGATTATGAATCAGATTCGCACGCTGATTGAACGACTGATTCAAGCACAGGACATACGACTCAACAAACTGCAGATCGAGGCCGCCCATGTCAATGCCACTCAGTATTCAACGATCTCGTTTGGTTTAGCCGTTACGCTGGCGACATTTGCCGCCGCCGCCACGATCGTTAATCTGGAACGAAGTCGACGTAATCGTTCGCTATCGGATCTGGAAGCGGAAAAGACGAAATTGGCGGCGATCATCGACGCGGCAATGGACGCCGTGATCACAATTGACGACTCCCAACGCATTGTGTTGATGAATCCTGTCGCCGAGACGCTGTTTCAGCGTACCGAGCGTGACTCGAAAGGCCAGCCGCTGGAGATCTTGATTCCGCCTCGTTTTCGCTCGGCACATCATCAGCACATCGATCAGTTTGCCGCTGATCGTTGTGGTCGCAAACGGGTACTCGACGGAGGCATCATTTGTGGACTGCGGGCCGACGGTGGCGAATTCCCTGCGGTTGCTTCGATTTCAAAAATGTCCGTAGACGACCGCCAGCTATTCACGGTCATCCTCAAGGATGTTAGTGAGCGCGAGTCGAGTCGGACCATGATTCGGGAGCAGGCGACCATATTGAGTCGTATCCGCGACGCGGTACATGTGCGAGATCTAGATGGGCAGGTTATTTCCTGGAATCACGGAGCGGAAGAATTGTACGGTTGGACCGCGGACGAAGCGATCGGTAGAAATGGCGCGGATTTGCTTTCGGTAGGCGACGCGGACGAGGTCGAGCTACAGGTGGCGCTGGAACGGCACGGTGTTTGGTTCGGTGAGCGGCATGTGAAGACGAAGGAGGGTCGCGAGCTACTGATCGAAACTCGCCGGTCGTTTATTTTCGATGAAAATGAGCAGCCGCTTTCACAGTTGATTATTGATGCCGACATTACCGCGCAAAAGCGAGCGGAAGCCGACATACGGCGGTCGCAGCGTTTAGAGAGTATCGGGACGATGGCCAGTGGTATCGCGCACGACCTGAATAACGTTTTGACGCCGATTCTGATGGGCGCGAAGCTACTGCGGCGATCAGATCCGTCGGTCCCCTCGGAACAGTTGATTTCCACCATCACGACCAGCGCCGAACGCGGTGCCAATATGGTCAAACAACTTCTGGCCTTTGCCGGCGGCGGCGCCGGTGTACGTGAGTTGGTACTCCCGCAGGAGCTGATTCGCGAGGCACAGAGTATCTTGGCGCATACGTTGCCAAAGTCGATTGCGATCACAGCGGAGGTACAAGCGGGCATGTGGCCGATCCTGGGAGATGCCACCGAGCTATCACAAGTGCTCATGAATTTGGCGATCAACGCCCGCGATGCGATGCCGGATGGAGGCGTTTTGACTTTCGCCGCCGAACACGTCCTTCAAACGCCCAATCAAAGTCATGGCTTCGCAGGATTGCCGGACGGGAACTACGTCTGTTTGTCCGTCTCCGATACCGGGTGTGGCATTGAACCCGATCGACTTGACAAAATCTTTGACCCGTTCTTTACCACCAAGCCTCACGGGAAAGGAACGGGTCTGGGGCTGGCAACAAGCCTGGGGATTGTCAAAGGTCATGGCGGTACGATCCGCGTCTACAGTGAACCAGGACACGGCTCACGATTCGCTATCTACCTGCCCGCGCAGGTGTCGCCCCCTCAGTTTACCGGCGAAGGCAAGGTCGCAGAGTCGCTGCACGGTACCGGACAAACGGTCTTGGTCATTGATGACGAAACGTCGATCTTACAGACGAATCAGGCCGCGCTCGGCAAATGGTTATCGTGTGCTGACGGCCGATCAGGAGCTAGCGCCGTTTCCCTGCTACAAGACTCGTCGGTGACCGTGGATGTGGTGTTGATCGATATGATGATGCCTGATATGGATGGACCCACCACCATGCTGGCCCTCAAGCAAATTCGACACGACGTACCGATTATCGCCTCCAGCGGATTACGGCGACCGCTGGGATCACAAGCTGCCGAAAACTACGACGCCTTTCTCGCGAAGCCCTATACCGATCAGCAACTACTGCGACGGGTCGCGCGCGTGCTACATCGTGCGTCGACGCAAGCTACCGCAAGACTGGACGTTTAACATGGCCTGTATTTTGGTCGTTGACGATGAAACGTTGATTCTGGAAAGTTTTCGTCTCGCGTTTCCTGCTCCCAAATACAATGTGCTCTCGGCCACATCTGCCCGTCAGTGTGGACCTGTTCGCCGCGGCACATCCCGACGTTGTCATCGCGGATATCCACTTGCCCGATATGTCCGGTATGGAGCTGTTTCAAAGGCTTTATGCAGCCGATATCAAAACCCCTGTGATCATGATGACTGGTTTCGGCACGGCGAATACCGCCATCGATGCCATGCGGTTGGGCGCATTCGAATATCTGCTCAAGCCACTGGATCCCGATCGCCTAATTCCGTTGGTCGAGTCGGCATTGGAGACCAGTCGGCTCATGCGTGTCCCCGCTCGACTTCCCGGCGATCAGTTGCTTGCCGAGGGCGATTTGCTGATTGGCAATTGCGCGGCGATGCACGAAGTCTATCGAGCCATCGGTCGTGTGGCCTCGCAAGATGTAACCGTGCTTATCTTGGGGGAAAGTGGCACCGGCAAGGAAGTTGTCGCACGCGCCATCTATCATCACAGTTGGCGCACCAATAAGCCATTCCTGGCCATTAATTGTGCGGCGATTCCGGAGCACTTGTTGGAAAGCGAGCTCTTCGGACACGAGAAAGGTTCGTTCACCGGAGCAGACCGCAAGCGGATTGGCAAATTCGAGCAATGTTCCGGTGGAACGTTGTTCTTGGACGAAATCGGTGATATGCCGCCGCTAATGCAAACCAAGATCTTGCGTGTCTTGCAGGATCAAACGTTCGAACGAGTTGGCGGCACCGAGCCAGTTCATACGGATGTAAGGTTGATTGCTGCAACGAACCGCGATCTGACCTCTATGATCGAAACGCGTGAATTCCGGAGCGACTTGTTCTATCGACTCAACGTCTACACGATCAAACTCCCGCCACTTCGCGAACGAGGTGACGATATTGTACGACTGGCCGAACACTTTTGTCAGTCGTTTGCCAAAGAACTCAAAAAGGACGTCACGGCGATTGCGCCGAAAGCCAAGCATTACTTGTAGCGTATCATTGGCCCGGAAATGTTCGGGAATTGCAGAGCGCAATTAAACATTCGCTTCTCGAAGCCACGGGACCCGTGTTGGTGCCGGCCTTTCTTCCTTCGTACTTACGAAAGGCGACTGGTTCCGCACGTGAGCCGGTGGTGTCGACGGTAGGGAAACAATCCGACTCGACGAAACGCGTGGAAACTGTCGACGAACTCATTCAACGCCATCGCTTGTCTCATACGGATTCCCTGTACGACGCGGTCATCGAAGATGTCGAGCGGCGACTGATCGCGAAAGTTTTGGACGACACTCGAGGCAATCAGACCGATGCTGCCAGGATGCTCGGCATCACGCGCACGACGATTCGAGCTAAAATCACCAAACTCGGTATTGGGATACATCGCATCATCGAAACGGATGACCCTCCGCAATCCTGATCGTCCGTCGGGCGATTGCTATCGACTCGGAAATTACGAGGCTGGACGATCCAGTAAAGCAAAATCTTCTATTCCGTGCGTTGCCTCGTTTGTCGGCGTTTGATGAAACGATGGCAAGAACTTGGGCTTTCATGTCTAGTTCCTGCTTTCCTGCCTCCATCCAGGCATCTGGCACAAACGTTGCTTTGCGATAGTGGCAGGTTGGTGTTCGTCACTTCCCACTTAAGGAATGTCTGAAATGAAACGGATCATCTTTACTGCCCTGTTGTCGATCGTGGCTGTCGCGGGCTGCCAAAAGGCCACCACGAAGCCGGCTACCATGCAAAAACCTGCGATGCAGCCGACGAGTCATATGGCCACGGAGTCCACTTCGTCGCCGGCCCACACGACACTCAAACCCCCAACGCCCGCGCCGACAATGACGCCGACTCCGACAAAAACGGAAACGCCGTCACAAACCACTCAGTCTTCGAACGACGTCAAACCGCAGCCAGCGACAACGGCCGATCACGGCACAGCGTCTGCGGGACAAGCCTCCACTGCCAACTCACCCACTAAAACGCCGGCTCCTCAGGAAAACAAGTAGTTCCGCACATAAATCACCGGGACGCCGGCCGGCAAGAACGAATAGGTGTTTCCAAGCGTCTCGCCGAGTGCCATTTGCAGTGCAGAAGTGAATAGTCACCGTCCCACGTCCACGACGCAGGCTCTGCAACGATAACAGATCCCTCTTGGCTGTTTCTTGGTCACGAGCCAAGGGGCGCGGAGCGGCGCCGTGCGGCGAGACACCGGTAGGGGCGTATTCGGTACCCTAGCATTGGCCGTCCAAATGTGGTTCACTAGGGCCGTTGTGGCTGGACCCACGCTCGCAGCCTACCCGTGACGCTCGTAAATCTCCAAACCTATGGGGGTTTGAACCCTGGTTTCGGCGCGGCGTGCGTTGTTCAGTGAGCCGATGTTATCCCAAACACAGGCCTGCCGAAGGTCTGTCGGCGTGGCCAAATGCTGTTCATCGCCGAGTCCTTTTTGCCCAAAAGCTGGTCAAAGTGTTTGGTTGGTTGCGAGAGCGTCGACGCAGTCGCTGGAAAACCGAACCACTGTCACCGGCGTGGCGGCAGATCCTGCAACGGCACGCCGCATTCTATCACGCCCTGTCTGAATCTCAGCGGGCAAAACTCGTCGCATCTATTCACGTGCTGGTCGCAGAAAAATATTGGGAGGGGTGTCGTGGTTTGGCGATGACTGACGAGGTCAAAGTGACCGTGGCCGCTCACGCGAGTCGATTGACTTTAGGATTGGATGATGCGTATTTTGACCGAGTGAAAACCGTGCTGGTTTATCCGGAACCCTACATGGCGCCGTCTCACGAAATCGTCGGGCCGGGCATCGCCATTGAATCTCAGACGGGTCGCGCGGGCGAGGCATGGCATCGGGGGCCGGTGATCTTATCATGGTCCGACGTGCTTGCGGGAGCCCATGGGATGACACGGGGTCGCAATGTTGTATTGCACGAATTCGCTCATCAGCTGGATCTGCAGAACGGCCCGGTGGCCGATGGTGTCCCTGTCATCGAATCGCCCGTTCACGCGGCAACGTGGATCCGCGAAATACGCACACACTACGATGCGCTCTGTTGGAAATGCGAGCACGCTCAGGGCACCGTTTTGGATTGTTACGGTACGAAGAACCTAGCCGAATTCTTCGCGGTTGCCAGTGAAGTGTTTTTTGAATTGCCGGGCGTTTTGCGCCGAATCGCCTGAGCTCTACGCGCTGCTACGAGGCTTCTATCTGCAGGATCCAGCGGCGACCTAAGAAGTCCGCCGTCACGTCAGTTTTGTTGCTGTTCGTCGAGGTGAATGTCGTTGATGGACTCATCGTGCTCGATGGCGAACGACGTGAAGGGCTCGAAAGGATACATGGGTTGCCGTCGGTGGGCGTAAGGAAACTGCCCCAGGTCGGCACAGGTTGCCCCTGGCGTGTTTACCCGCAACAGTTCTTGGCAAACCGGGGCATAGGCGGCGACCGGGGCATGGACCCCCTTAATCACGATGGCCGCGAATTCCTGGGGATCGATTCCCTGGCTAAGGAGTTGCTGCAGGCTTAGCGGTGCAACCCTTCGGCTGGTCGCCATGAGAGTCAGACCGGAAGATGATTGCAATATGGCAGTGGCACCTTGATCAAATATCTGGTAACCGCCATGGCGTGGTTCCGATTCGCGGAACCGTCCTTCCGAAAGGCGGACGACCAGAAAGTCATCATGGACCGGAGGACCGTGACGATCATCGATTTTGCCGCCGACTGCGATACGCCCTCGATTTTGGACGCCTAGTTTTTCGGCGGCCTGAACCGCTGCCGGATCGTAGAGTACGGCGAACAGTGGACATGGGGCGTGAACCCGCCAGGCGTGGATCAGTAGGGTTCCATCGCCCGGCGAACCACCGCCGACGTTATCTCCCATGTCCAACAGCCCGATCGGGCCGTTTTGTCGCGGTGCCGACCGGCGCGGGCGACGGCTTGATCCATGGAAAGTAGCTGACTGCTAAACTCCTGCCGCCGCTGCCACCAGAACTTCGCCAGCTCTCCGGCGGTGCGCTGGGCGAGTTGTTTCTCGCTGTCCGTAACGGTCAGGACACTCGAGCCCATCTCCGGAACGTCCGCATATGGGAAGCCATAGAAACACGAAACATCGAGCATCGCGTGATGCTGCACTAACATTTGTTCGGCGGCGGCCCAGAGTCGCTGACCATGAGGTTCGCCCGTGGCTTGTCGCTCGATGTTAACGCACAACGGCAGCTGAACGAGCGTTTGCGTTGGATGGATTTCGCCCCGAAGCGTCCGCAGCATCAAAACTGCCGCTGCGGCGCCGCGCGCTCGTTGGTCCAGATGGGGATTCGTACGGTATCCCAGCAGGGCCTGGCACGCATTGATCATTGTCAACGACACATTGGCGTGCAGATCGAGTGTACCGATAATTGGCACACTAAGGCCAACTCGATGGCGGACTCGCATCAGCCAATCACCGTCAGCATCGAACCGATGTGCGGCAACCGCGGCGCCATGAGGAGCGACAAGCAAGCCGTCTAACGGTCCAATGGCTTGCAACTGATTTTGCATACGTGTCATCAATGCTTCCCAGCAGTCGGTTGTGATGACACCGTAAGGGACAGCCCTGGCAGCGAACACGCCGAGCGGCTGAACATCGGGCGTCGCGTCCAGAATCTCGACAAAACCCCCGACTTCATGTTGCGATCCTCGAAACGTGTTGAGCACCTGGTCACCGTCACACAACACGTCCGATGCGAAATGATCCATCGTCGTTGGTTGGTCCAAAAACGTGTTGCTTTCGTGCAAGAGAGCGATGATTCCGACACGCTTTGCCATTCGAGAACCTTGCTGTGGATGGATGGACTGGGTATGTTGCGCGAATCCAGTTCTGATGTGAAGCAGGAGCATGACGCCTGCGGCGAAGTCCGTGGCCAGGCCGTCTCGTTCCATGAGCAGCCTCCATCGATGGAGCTCGTTGTCCCTTGTGAAACGGGATCGCCGTGAGGCTGCGTGGATGATAGCGAATCGAAGTAAAGTACGTAGCGGTAAGTCGCGAAATGGCGGTTGAGACCGTCGTGTAAGGAAGCCGGATTCTTCGCTCAAGGAGCATGCGCCAATGTCTACTGTACCCGATCCCGCGTTGCCTGAAATGGGGATTTCGTCCGAAGGTCGACAGCTCACCTTGGACATGTTAAGAGATGTGTTGTCGGTTGCCTTGCTGTGTGACGCGTTGGACGCGGCGGGGTGTCATCATCAGTCGCCGCGTCTGAACCTTCGTACTTTAACGCTATCCGATCAATTCGTATTAGGGCGTTGTAAGACGACGCTTTGGGCCGAGATGGCGCATGTGGATCCCAAACCGTACCAATTGGAACTCGCAGCGGTAGACTCGTGCCGTCCCAATGACGTTTTGGTCTGTGCCGCTTCCGGGTCAGGGCGGTCCGGGATTTGGGGTGAGTTGCTATCGTTGGCAGCACGCAACGCCGGCTGTGTAGGAGTCATCGTTGATGGTGCCGTCCGCGATGTGACGAAGATGGCGCGCCATGAAGTTCCCCGTTTTCTGCGCGGTGCGCGTCCGTACGACAGTCGCAATCGCCAACGGGTTATTGACTTTGATGTGACCATCGAGCTTGATGGTGTCGTGATCCACCCGGGCGATTTGATTGGTGCCGACGAAGACGGGATCGTGATCGTCCCACAAGCGGTGGAAACCCAAGTTATCCAGGCTGCCTGGGAGAAAGCTCATGCCGAGTACTGTGTGCGGGATGCGATCCGCAAAGGAATCACGGCAACATCTGCCTTTCAACAATTTGGGATTCTGTAGTTGTGTCGGATGATGCCGGCACTCAATCACAATGTGAGATCGTGAAAAATGAATTTGCTTGAAATGACCTGGCCCGCTGTCGATGCCCTTGATCGCACTACCCCTGTCGTCCTTCCGATTGCTGCACTTGAACAGCACGGACGCCATTTGCCTCTGTTTACCGACAGCCTGTTATTGGGCGAAGTCCTACGCCGTGTGCAATCGCAACCTGTTGCCGACAAGATTCTGTTCGCTCCACTCCAATGGTTTGGCAATTCTCATCACCACCTGGACATGCCGGGAACACTGTCTGCCTCGCCACGCGTATATCTCGATCTATTGCGCGACTTGGCCGAGAGTTTTCTGGCGCACGGATTTTCGCGCATAGTATTCATCAATGGTCACGGCGGAAACATCACACCATCGCAGCAGGCGGTCTTTGAATTGCGGCAAAAGTATCGACGCCAAGCGAATTTGTTGTTGCTGGCGCTAACTTATTGGGAAGTCGCAAATCCGCAGCAGACGATGGAGGGACTGCATCAATGCGAAATGGGACACGCGTGCGAATGGGAGACATCGATGATGCTGGCCCTCCGCCCGGGATTGGTCGCATCTGCCCTGGATCACATCGCCGAAATTCCGTTCGGCTGCGGTGCCGCACCCGCGTACCGGGGATGGACGATGGCCGATCGGAGTGAGCCCGGTCATATCGGCAGTCCGGCTACCGCAAGTGCAGAAAAAGGTGAAGCCTTGTTCAATTCGTTTTCGACAGGGGTGGCAAGTTTTCTGGCACGTGTCGTCGACTGGAGTGGCGGCGCATGGGATCTGTAACGCCATCGTGGGGATACCGGCCGTGGGCCATCTGTGGCGTGTTGTTGCTGGCGACGCTGTTGAACTATATGGACCGGCAGGCCTTGGCCGTAACGCTGCCCACACTTAAGCAGCAATTCCACCTGACCGAAAGTCGTGTCGGTATGGTCGAAGGCTGCTTTGGTTTTTCCTTCGCCTTTGGTTCCGTATTATTTGGCTGGCTAGCCGATCGCTTCGGGCCACGCTTTCTGTATCCGGTCGTGCTGACAGGGTGGTCCGTTGCGGGGATCGCAACCGGCAGTGCCGGGCAACCGTGGGTGACGTCCTGGCTGGAAGCTTCCACCGATTTGCCGGGGACGGGGGTTTTCCGCTGGCTATTGATATGCCGTATTGCGCTGGGAATCTGCGAGGCCGGGCACTGGCCATGCGCTCTGTTGACCGTTCGTGCGGTTTTGACAGGTAAGGATTGGACGTTGGGGAACGGGATCCTCCAAAGTGGTGCATCAATCGGGGCGATCATTGTACCTCTTTACATCGAAGCCGCAGATCGAGCCGGACAATCGTGGGAGTTTGCCTTTTGGTCGATTGGCATTGTTGGTTTGATTTGGGTGCCGCTGTGGTTTATAGCCGTTGGCCGCCAAGAGCTGACATCGCCAAGAGATCATCAGACGTTGAACGCGACGGAGTTTCGTTCCACTCACTTGTTTCGCCGTCTAATTGTTGCGGGGATCGTTGTCGCGACGTTAACGATCAGTTGGCAATTCCTGCGCACATGGCTCGCGTTGTTTTTGCAGGACTATCATGGCTATTCGAAGGAATTGACGCGCGGTCTGATGTCGGGTTATTTCATCGCCGCTGACGTCGGCTGCCTATTGTCCGGCTTGCTCGTGGCACGGCTGGCAGCGAGAGGTTGGTCGGTGCATTCGGCACGGGTGTTCGGGTACTTCGTGTTTACGGTATTGACTGCCGCCGGCGCGCTGATCCCGTTTGTGGGAAATGGATCATTGATGATTGTCTTGTTATTCGTTACCGGCGCGGGCATTTTGGGTTTGCATCCCCACTACTATGCATTGACGCAGGAACTTTCCGTAAAACGTATGGGTATCCTGTCGGGTATCCTGGCGGCGTGTGGCTGGATCGTTTCCAGCTTGTCGCAAATCTATCTGGGGCGTCATATCGAGGCGACTCGAAGCTATCAAGCGGGACTGGTGATGGTGGGACTCGCTCCGACTCTCGGGTTTCTGGCTCTGTTGTTTCTATGGCCAAAGTCGCACGACGCTTAGCGGCTGACGCTAGTTAAGTCGGCCGTAGCGCGTGCGAACCAACAGCTTCACGCCGGGAGTCTTGCTCGGCGTCCAAGGTCGTTGGTAACCCGATACGCTACATTGGCCAACCAGGGCGTTTCTACGCGGCGGTAGTTTTCGGCCCGAGATGTCATGATTGCGTCGAGGATTCCCGTTGTTAATAGCGTCCGCTCGGGCGGATACGTTTCCTGTCCGTTGAGATACATGGATTCGATGTTGTGCGTCAGATATGCGAAGTGACCGAACTCTGGCTCTTGAAGCCAGAATTGAGTCGCGACGAGTTGAGAATCGCCCTGCAGTTTTGCCGCGAAGCCAAATGCCGAAGTGTAGCCATCGAGCATGACGACCGTTGAACGGAGTCCGTCAACGTACTCAATGAGAAATGCGGCCGGTCGCGGGCACTTCGCTTTGGGAGATTCCTCCGGACGACCGTCGACACAGCCCAGCGCGCAGCGTCCAATAGCTCGGACGACCATCGCCCATCCAACGCCGCTCGCCAAACTTCAGGGCCCTCCAGGCACGTCACCGCCTTCACTCCGGTCTCGCCCCCGCGACGACGTTCGGTCATGCACTGTAATGTCTCAAGAGCGTGAAAGCCGTACGCTTCGATCCCTCCGTAACCGATCGCGAGCGCTTCACGCAAGTCAACATTCAGCGGCAAATCGACGTCCGGCTTGCGCCATGTTGTGGGCAGCGACGAACCTGCCATAAGTGGAAACTGAAGACGTCGAGATTGGTCGTACATCCACTTTGCGTCTTGCCAGGCGAATCCCAAATGTTTGTCATTAAACACGGGGGCTGTTGATCCAGTAGCTGTGAACGTATCGACGACTTCCTGGAAGAATCGGCGGCGAGGGTACAAGTGTTGTCCCTTATCGTTGTAGGGATAGTCACCGTGCTCGCCGATAATCAACACGCCGTCGATTGCCAGTTCGTCCGTATTCAAAGTCAATGCCTGACGGATCGTAGGCGTGATTGTGGCACCGTACTGAGCCGCCATACCACGGCTGAGATCTCCGGCAGGGATTTGATCGACATACATTGACACGACGTGAGTCCTCGGCCAATAAGTCTCCGTGGCGCTGAGGATATGTCCCTGTAAGAATCTGCCCAAAATGACGTCGGCATGCGAGTAGCCGCGATACTCGGTCACGATGGCGGCAATACGAGGTTTACTTGCCGTCTGGCCCTTTGCCCGCTGCCAGGTTGACGCGGCAATCAGTGTCGCGCTGGCAGACTGAAGGAAACCTCGCCGATGGATCGAGTAGCTGGATCGAGATAGCGTCATGTAGGGTCCTCGCTGCTAGGCTGTACCTTGCCATTGCTGTCCACTATAGCGGTTTTTCTGATGCCTCGAAATGCATTAGCGAAAACGCGTTGAATGCTCGCGAGATGCTCTCCTAGCTGCTATCAACACGGCCAACTCAACTGTCGCCGTGACACGCATCGCGGTCACTTGATCCTCGATTCATCTGTTCCTTGTGCTGCCGGAGTCATCCGATGAGATGCAGTCATCTTCAAGATGATACTGTGCCGCCGCAATTCGCGATTCCTCAGCCATTTTACAAGAGCCCGCCGTGTCTGATCGCGGGGGGTGAGGCGATCGTTATTCCGCGCGACGCCACCGTCGTTCACTACGAAGCCAACCGGCGACCTTGTCTTCACCGGCACGCCGGAAAAAACTGCGGCGATTTACGCTGGTGACCTCGTAGAGGTTGACCTGGAGGGTGTCGGCGTGCTGCGAAACCCGGTTGTTGCACAGGACGACTAGCGTAGGTGCCAATTGTAGTGCGACGCGGGGTTTTGGGCTCAGCGGATACGTAGCATTTGGTTCGTCCCGCGTTGGAACTCGTACTCTACGGCCACGAGCTCGGCGGTTCGACCGCAAGCTTCCACCTGCGCGATGGTCGGGTTTAGGAATGCCGATCTTTGGCCGTCCAACTGAATCACAGGAAAGATGCGAACCTCGTTGGCCACGCGCATCAACTCGCGCCTGACGCCCTATGAAAGGACTCTCCCAGTGAGGAGTAAAAGAACAGGAAGTGTGAACACAATGCCAAGTCGAACTGGCGCTCGGCGAAAGGCAATGCTGGCAATTCGCCCGGCAAATAACGACCCACTTGATACCCGTCGGGGAAGTCCACCAGGAACTCCCGCATCGCCGTCATGCGCATCTTGCCCAATGTTTCCACGTCCGGAATCTGACTAGTCCAGACGAATGCTGAAGCATTTTTGCGTGTCTGTCCCATGACCCTCTCGAATGGCGAACATGCGACAGTATTCGTC
>CAWAVP010000014.1:0-160578 GCA_963785495.1 uncultured Planctomycetales bacterium
GATTGCTTGTAAAAACTTGTAAGTCTATGTACTGCAGTAGGTTGTGGTGAGTTTTGGGAGGCGATCGCCCCGCTTCGAGCGGGCGATGGACTGATTAATTGAACCTGGGACGCACCTTCGCACAACCCTCACTCCTGCGTGAGGCGCAGCGACCTTCCGGTGGCAGATGAGGGGATTCGGACGGGGGTGCCAGCGTTTGCGTGCAAGGTTAACGCAACGCGATGGCCTGCTGCAGCGGACGTAGAATGTACGGGAGGCACTGTGGTTGTTGATGACTTCACAGCACAACTTTCCCAGCCGCGTGATGCAATTTCGCTAACAATTTCGCCAGGGTTGAAACTGCCGTACCGACGTGCCGTCACGTAGACACTCAATTGTTCCTCAGGGAATTCACCGGGCTCCGAATGCGAGAGTGCTGGTGCGGGTTTCAAAACTGGAGGCGGCACTGCACGCGGCATTTGGGATCCAGTGCAATTTGGAGCGACGGCTCAAAACTGGGCATTTTCGACCCAGGGATTCGGCGAATCGTTCCAGGGCCGGTGCCAATCCCTGAGCTTCGGCGACCAATCGGTTATGGTTACCGCGGTATGTATAGTCAAAGCCGAACATCACATTAAGCGATTCGCAGTCGAGAGGGCTCACGGCCAGGGCATAGGGGAACGCGCCCATGATGGTGTCTCGACGTACCTGCATCGCCTCCTCTACCGAATTCGGATCTACGTGCCCGGCGGGTTCGACGTGGTTCTACCGTGGTCCAGCGATAATGTCCCCGGTCTTTTTCTTCTTCGAGGACCCATTCGGCACGGTCTCGGTTATAGAAGTTCCGCATGGTGGGGTACTTCTTCTGCACCTGCTCGAAGTAGTGCAGCAAGGTTTCGCGGCTATTCGGCAAATCCATTTCTGTGTTCAGATCTACGTTGATATAGAAGTCATCACTGTAGGCGTGATACCGGGTCATGCACGTCATTCCTGCTTTCGGGGTTTTAGGGTCTCAAGCACCACCGCGTCCGCCGTTCCACCTTCCACAAGTTAGCATAGGGCCTCGGATTCTGTGGCGGAGTCCCCAGTCCGCCGGCTGGTTTCGGCGACCAGCTCGCTGCCGAAATCGGAACACGTGATCATGTGTAAGACAAAAAAAAAAAAAAAAAAAAAAAAAAGGGGGGGGGGGGGGGGGGGGGGGGGGGGGGGGGGGGGGGGGGAGGGTAGATGGAACCGTGTCAAAAGGGGCCCGTGACTGCGATGACTGGCCCCGGCGTCAATTTACGTGGACAACCACCCAGTAAGGGAAATTCGGGGTCCGCGGCCAGCCGCGGGATCGATAAGGTGGACGGTATGCGAGTGACTCTCGTTTTTGTGATAGATCCACGGGGCTCGATCACATGCTGCACGGGCTGCGACGATTGGTGTTCGATCAGGTGTCGGAGCGCGACGCCTGGCAAGCCCTCGATGCGCGACCGGCTGGCTGTCTCGCCCCCGAGTCCGGAGGTGGTCGACGTGAGCCGGGGGGGGGGGCGACGAAATGCTTGCAGAGGTGCCCTCCATCGATTGGACGGGGCGTTCGCCGTTTCAGGTTCGTGTCTTGCAAGCGTGTCTCTTTGCGCGATACCCTGGGGAAAAACGTGAAAAACGCTCAGTTAGCAGTGCAGGTCGGGTCGCCGCGGGCCGCTCGCGCCGTAGGCAGTGTGATGGCCAACAATCGGGAACTTCTGTTGGTTATTCCATGTCATCGAAATTTGTCGGTAGCCGGGGTTCTTTGGGGGGCTTCTCTTCGCGGACCGGTTTGCGTATGAAACGACGGCTATTGGCATCGGGAGCTCTGTTGTGCGTACGCCGGCGTGGATGTAAACGTAGGGGGGGACTCGGGGAGGATGTGGGATGAGGCTCCTGCCCCACGGCCAGCCCGCTCGTGGGGACGTGGTCACGAGTGCCTAATGCGGACGCTGTTCGGAACGTGGCGTCGGTGTTGTGTTAGGCAGGAAGTCGGACGGCAGCTCGACTTGAAGCTTTGTTTTACCAGGAAGGCCCAGTGGTCGGCGACGTTGTCGATCAGCTTAGAGGTGGGTCTACCCGTTTCATGTCCCGCTTGCGTCTCGATGCGGATCAACACGGGTGTCGTACCGGCCTGCTCGCCGGGCAGGGTAGCGGCGAATTTGAAGCTGTGCATGGGCACAACGCGATCATCCGTATCCGCCGTCGCGATCAGTGTTGGAGGATAGTGTGTCCTACAGGTCGTAGGTTGTGGTACGGTGAGTATTTTAGGATCGACGTGAATTGTTCGGCATCGTCTATCTTCCCATATTCATCCACCCAGACCCATCTCGCGGTGAAACGGTGATACCGCAGCATATCCATCACACCAACACCCGGTAAGGGTCGCTCAAACAGATCCGGCCGCTGGGTCATTACCGCGCCGACCAGCAAGCCTCCGTGACCGCTGTCCTGGACTGCAAGCCGGGCCGCTAATGTGTTCGGTGTCCGTTCGTGGATTAGGTATTCTGCGGCGGCGATAAAGTCATCGAACACATTCTGTTTGTGTATTGTTTTGCCGGCCTGGCGCCAGGCTTCGCCGACATACCCCACCGCCATCCTGATAGGCCAGTGCGGCCACTGTGCCCATTTCCGTCCAGGCCAAATAAGAAACCGAGAATTGAGGCGTGATGGAAATGTTAAAGCTGCCTAGGGAACCGTAAAGGAGCGTCGGACGTTTACCATTGCGCTCAAGTCCCTTGCTCGTATGCTCAAAACTCATGGGGATCCGCGTGCCGTCTCGGCTTGGGTAGAAGACCTGTTGCGTTTCAAATTGGTCGACGTCCACAGCCACTTCGGATCTTTGCCACAGCGTGCTAGTGTGCGTCTCTAAATCGTAGTGGAGTATGCCGGAGGCTGGACCGTGTAGCTGGAAAACACATAGAACGTTTCGGTGTAATCCTGATGGCCGCCCAACTAGCCAACCGCGCTGGGACCGGGGAGGTCGATGTCGCCCTGTGGACCTCGCCGGCGAGTGTGAAGATTCGCACTTGCGAGATGGCATCCTTTAGGTAGTGGGTGATAAACTGTCCCGTCGAGCAAACTGACCGAGTGGGCAGCGCCTCGTCCGCGGCCGGAATCACCTCTTCGATGCTCGTTCGCCCCGGTTGTGTTGTATGTCCATCGCGACGACTCGCTCGGTCGGCGCGGACAGATCGGTCAGAAAGTAGTACGTCTGGTCCGAGTCGCCGACAAACCAACGACTTGAAAAAAATAGTTGCCGAAAATTGGGTCCATTGGCGGTCTTCCATGCGGCGAAAAAACACCTGATTTTGGTTGTTGGTGCTCTTGGTGATTTCCAGCACCAAATACTTCTCGTCCTCGGTCGGCCCGACCATCCCGACTGGACCTTCAGCGTCACGCCGACCGAGGACGAGAAGTATTTGGTGCTGGAAATCACCAAGAGCACCGACGACCAAAATCAGGTGTTTTTTCGCCGCATGGAAGACCGCGAATGGACCGAAGTAATCGGCGACTTCGAGAATCAATTCTGGTTTGTGGGCAACTCGGACCAGACATTCTACTTTCTGACCGATCTGTCCGCGCCGACCAAGCGAGTCGTCGCGATGGACATGACACAACCGGGGCGAACGAGCATCGAAGAGGTGATTCCGGCCGCGGACGAGGCGCTGCAGTCGGTCAGTTTGCTCGACGGACAGTTTATCACCCACTACCTAAAGGATGCCATCTCGCAAGTGCGAATCTTCACACTCGCGGGCGAATCTGCGGGCGACATCGACCTGCCCGGTCCCGGCACGGTTGGCGGTTTTGGCGGCCATCAGGACGACACCGAAACGTTCTATGTGTTTTCGAGCTACACGGTGCCGCCCAGCATCTTCCACTACGATTTAGAGACGCACACTAGCACGCTGTGGCAAAGATCCGAAGTGGCTGTGGACGTCGACCAATTTGAAACGCAACAGGTCTTCTACACGAGCCGAGACGGCACGCGGATCCCCATGATTTTGGCGTACCGCAAGGGACTTGAGCGCGATGGTAAACGTCCGACGCTCCTTTACGGTTACGGCGGCTTTAACATTTCCATCACGCCTCAATTCTCGGTTTCTTATTTGGCCTGGATGGAAATGGGCGGCTTGGTCGCCGTCGCCAATCTGCGTGGCGGTGGGGAATATGGCGAAGCCTGGCACCAGGCCGGCAAAACAATACACAAACAGAATGTGTTCGATGACTTTATCGCCGCCGCAGAATACCTAATCCGCGAACAGTACACCAACGCGTCACGACTTGCCATCCAGGGCCGCAGTAACGGAGGCTTGCTGGTCGGCGCGGTAATGACCCAGCGGCCGGATCTGTTTGCGCCTGCCTACCGGGTGTTGGTGTGATGGATATGCTGCGGTATCACCGTTTCACCGCGGGGCGATTCTGGGTGGATGAATATGGGACGGTCGACGATGCCGAACAATTCACGTCGATCCTAAAATACTCACCGTACCACAACCTACGACCTGGGACACACTATCCTCCAACACTGATCGCGACGGCGGATACGGATGATCGCGTTGTGCCCATGCACAGCTTCAAATTCGCCGCTGCCCTGCAACACGCTCAGGCCGGTACGGCACCCGTGTTGATCCGCATCGAGACGCGAGCGGGACATGGAGCGGGGACACCCACCTCTAAGCTGATCGACAACGTCGCCGACCACTGGGCCTTCCTGGTAAAACAACTTCGAGTCGAGCTGCCGTCCGACTTCCTGCCTAACACAACACCGACGCCACGTTCCGACACGTCGCATTAGGCACTCGTGACCACGTCCCCACGAGCGGGCTGGCCGTGGGGCAGGAGCCTCATCCCACATCCTCCCAGTCCCCCCCCTACGTTTACATCCACGCCGGCGTACGCGCGACGGACTCCAGCTGCAATAGCCGTCGTTTCATACGCAAACCGGTCCGCGAAGAGAAGCCCCCCAAAGAACCCCGGCTACCGACAACCCGATGACATGGAATAACCAACGGAACCCGATTGTTGGCCATCACACTGCCTACGGCGCGAGCGGCCCGCGGCGACCCGACCTGCACTGCTAGCTGAGCGTAGGTCCGCGTTTCTCCCCAGGGTATCGCGCGACACGCTTGCAAGACACGAACCTGAAACGGCGAACGCCCCGTCCAATCAATCGGCACGTCTGCAAGCATTTCGTCGCTCCCTCGAGCATACTCGACTAGTCGCCGGCTCACGTCGACCACCTCCGGACTCGGCGCCGAGCGGCCAGCCGGTCGCGCATCGAGGGCTTGCCACGCGTCGCGCTCCGACACCTGATCGAACACCAATCGTCGCAGCCCGTGCGGCGTGTAAATGAGCCCCATCCAACCTAGATCTGTCGCAAAAACGAGTGGCTCGCGCATACCGTCCTCCTTATCGATCCCGCGGCTGGCCGCGGACCCCGAAACTCCCTTCTGGATCCATGTCCACTCAAATTGACGCCGGGCGCATTCATCGCAGTCACGGCCGCTTTGACACGGTTCCATCTGCCCTTTTATACTGAATCCGGTTGCGAAGTCGATGCTCTCAAGGAGGCAGGGCGGGTTACGAGGGCAAGCCCCGGGCCAGGATGAACTGGCGCAGGCATATCTTACACATGATCGCGTGTTTTTGATTTCGGCAGCGAGCTCGTGCGGCCGAAACTCGCCGGCGGACTGGGGACTCCGCCACAGAATCCGAGGCCCTATGCTAACTTGTGGAAGGTGGAACGGCGGACGCGGTGGTGCTTGAGACCCTAAAACCCCGAAGCAGGAATGACGTGCATGACCCGGTATAGCACCTACAGTGATGACTTCTATATCAACGTCAATCTCAACACAGAAATGGATTTGCCGAATAGCCGCGAAACCTTGCTGCACTACTTCGAGCAGGTGCAGAAGAAGTACCCCACCATGCGGAACTTCTATAACCGAGACCGTGCCGAATACGTGCTGGAGGAAGAAAAAGACCGGGGACATTATCGCTGGACCACGGTAGAACCACGTCGAATCTCGCCGGGCACGTCAATCCGAATTCGGTAGAGGAGGCGATGCAGTTACATCGCTCCATCATGGACACGGTCCCCTATGCCCTGGCCGTGAGCCCTCTCGACTGCGAATCGCTGAATGTGATGTTCGGCTTTGACTATACATACCGCGGTAACCATAACCAATTGGTCGCCGAAGCTTTGGGATTGGCACCGGCCCTGGAACGATTCGCCGAAATCCCTGGGGCGAAAATCGTGAGTTTTGAGCCGTCGCTCCAAATTGCGCTCGATCCCGAATGCCGCGTGCAGTGCCGCCTCAGTTTTGAAACCCGCACCAGCGCCTATCACGTTCGGACCGGTGAATTCCCTGAGGAACAATTGAGTGTCTACGTGACGGCACGTCGGTACGGCAGTTTCGACCCGGGCGAGGATCTTAACGAAGTCATCACGCGGCTGGGGAAGTTGTGCTGTGAAGTCGTCGACGACCACATCGTCGATTACATTCTACGTCCGCTGCAGCAGGCCATCGCGTTGCGTTAACCTTGCACGCAAACGCTGGCGCCCCCATCCGAATCCCCTCATCTGCCACCGGAAGGCGCTCGCCTCACACCGGATAAGGGCTGTGCGAAGGTGCGTCCCAGGTCGGCCCACGGCGTCGGTCCGTCGCCCGCTCGAAGCGGGGCGATCGCCTCCCAAAACTCACCACAACCTACTGCAGTACATAGACTTACAAGTTTTTACACAGCTTTTACAGGAGTGGAACAGGGAGAAAACATGACAGCCACGGGTCTCGCTTAGAATTCAGCCGACGTAAAAGGTTGGATCCTGAATCAGAGCAGCCTCTGCCCGCGCCGGGGCGGGGTTCAACTTGAGCGGCCTCTACATTTACCATCCGCGAGGAATTCATTGTCATGGATATACAACCGGCGATCGATTCGTCACCGGCACAAAGTACAGCTTCTTACCGAACCGCGGCGGCGGCGGCGGGACGTCCATCCGAAATGTCGCACCGCGTTCCGGCAGAACATGCCGCCGACCGGCTCAGCGATCCGGCCCAGACCGAGATCTCTTGGGGCAACACAATTTGGCTGGTGGTTCTGCATTCCGGTCTGTTGATCTCGCCGCTGTTTTTTTCCTGGCAAGCCCTCGTGTTGGCGGTTGTTCTGCATTGGCTGACCGGGGGCATCGGGATTTGCCTGGGTTTTCATCGCTACTTCACCCATGCCAGCTTTCGAACGTCGAAGCCGATCCGTTGGCTACTGGCCTGGATTGGGGGCTTGGCGGGTGAAGGTTCCGCCATCGATTGGGTGGCAAACCATCGAAAACACCATGCGCACAGTGATCAGGAGGGAGATCCCCATTCGCCCTTGGATGGCAAGTGGTGGAGCCACATGTTCTGGCTGGCCTGGTGTTATCCGAAGGAGATGCAGCGCCGCCACACCGAGCGTTGGGCCCCGGATCTGATGAACGAGCGGGGGCTGCTTTTTCTCCAACGGACGTTCCTGCTATGGCACTTCCTGATGGGAGGCGCCTTGTATGCCGCCGGCTACGCCCTTGGAGGCAACTACATGGGTTGGTCGTTCCTGCTCTGGGGCATGTTTGTCCGCCTGGTCTTCGTGCTCCACGCCACCTGGTTCGTGAACTCGGCCAGCCATATTTGGGGCTATCGCAATTACGTGACGACGGATCAAAGCCGTAATAACTGGTGGGTTGCACTGATCACTTACGGCGAAGGCTGGCACAACAACCATCATGCCTTTCCCCGGATGGCCGCCCACGGTCATCGCTGGTGGGAATTTGACATGACGTTTTGGGCAATTCGTCTGATGCAGGGACTGGGACTGGTCTGGGACGTAGTCGATTACAAACGCGGCAGTGACAAAAAGGCCAATACATCGCGCACGTCCCGGCGATCAGGCACATCGCGCCGCCGATCCACATCGGCACTGCAAGAAAAGTAAAGCAACGTGTACCGACTCCGCGTCCGCGGGGCGGAACCGTTACCGCTGCGTGATCCCCTCTTATAAATGCCAATAGGGCCTCTCTTTGATAAGGTCACTTCGCTCTGAGTCCATGCATTCGACCAACCGCTGGCCGTTGAGCCGGCGGATCGGGTCGTCGATTCGCCGTAAGATTTGACAAGCTGGATTGGTTTTGGGGACAATTGGCGACGTTGGAATTCGCTGGTTGTCACACCCATGCGAGGCGAAGCGTGATGAGGCCGCATGTAACACTGATTGTCTGTCTGACCCTTGTCTCGTCGTGGGGCGGGTCGACGGCAAGGGCGGTCGGCCTAGAAAAAATGTACTGGTCCGATCGCGGGTCAAACACGATTCGCCGCGCGAACCTGGACGGCAGCGACGTGCAGACCCTAGTTTCGGGTTTGTCCGAGATCCGGGGCATGGCATTGGATCTACAGCATCACATGCTGTACTGGGCGGATAATGGGTCGAACAAGATCCAACGCAGTCTACTAGACGGCTCACACGTTGAAGATCTGGTCACACAGGGATTGGGCTTCCCGGCGGGTATCGCCTTAGACATCGCGGCGGACAAAATGTACTGGGCCGACGCCAGCACCCGCAAGATCCAACGGGCCAACCTTGATGGGACGCAAGTCGAGGATTTGGTCACCGGCCTGGGGTCCCCCTATTTCGTGACGCTCGACCTTCAGCATAGCCACCTATACTGGACCGACTATGGTACCGACAAGATCCAGCGTGCAGACCTTGACGGAACCAACATCGTCGACATCGTGACGACTGGGCTGGAATTGCCTCGTGGCGTCGACTTGGATCTGCAAGATGGAAAAATGTATTGGGCCGATCGTCAGACCGATCTGCTGCAGCGGTCGGAATTGGACGGGTCCAATATCCAGACGTTGCATCAGGCCATGCCCTCATCGGCAGCACCTCACGGAGTTGCGGTGGATCCACTGCGCGAGCAAGTGTATTGGGTGGACAACGGATTGGTGACCATCGAACGGATGAACTCCGATGGCAGCGATCCGATCGTGTTGCTCGATTCCCAAAGTGGCGTCTTGGAGCGTCCTTGGCAGATCGTTTTGGACCTCCGCACGTCGCCACCGAGTTGTGCTGCCGGACTACCATGTCCGCCGGGCGAAGTGGACGAACGGATCGACAGCCTCTCCGCGGCGATCTTAGATGACGTCGACGATGCACAGTACGACTACAATCAAGACGGCATGGTGAGTGAAGCGGATCGTCACTTCTTGATCGACTACGTGCTCAACTCGACACTTGGCGACGCCGATTTGAATGGGCACTTCGACAGTTCCGACCTTGTGCTCGCTTTCGCTGGGGGGCGATATGAGGATCTCGTGGCTCGCAATGCCGGCTGGAAAACCGGAGACTGGAATGGCGACTTGGAGTTTAACTCGACCGATTTAGTCGACGCGTTGGCACAAGGCGATTACGAATCGGACGTCCTGGCCGCCGTTGTGCCCGAACCGAGCTCGCTGGTGCAGGTCGTGGTGCTGCTGATCGGTCTCCTGGCTGCCCGACCTTACGTTGCAAAGTTGGGATGAACTTCGGACCGACGGGCGGCCCCCATGCGTCCGGCGACCGTGCGACATCGTGCATGCTTGTGGTGCGTGCGTGAGCCAGGCGGTCCTCATCGGGCTGCGGCCACCTTCACCTGGCGAGCGGAGAGACTCGGGGCAGTCACTCAGCGGCATCGACGGTTTCGTTCGACTGATCCGGATCGGCGATAAAACGATAGCCAGCGTCGCGCACGGTGATAAAGTGTCGTGGATCCGACGGCACGGGCTCGAATAGCTTCCGCAGTCGGCGAATGAATTGGTCGGGGGCCCGAGTCTGCAGGTAGCCAGGTTGCTCCCACACTTCTTCCAGCAATTCCTGGCGTGAGACAACTCGCCCTTCGCTGTGGATCAGGTGTTGCAGCAACTTGATTTCCAGTGGTGTCATGCGGCGGACTCGCTTCCCTTTAACGACCTCGTACGTATCAAAATCGACGAGCGCATCGCCCAGTCGGTAGTGGCGCGACGACTCCTGACGGTTGGGTGAAGCAGAACGTTCTGCCAGTTCTCGGCGGCGACCGTGACGAACTAAGAGACCTTTCACGCGTGCCAATAATTCGTCGAGCTCAAACGGCTTCGTGAGGTACTGATCCGCCCGACATCAAACCCTCGCGTGCGGTCCTCCGTCAAGGTTCGCGCACTCAGAATCAGAATGGGAATCTCGAGCCCCATTCCGCGAATCTTTTCGCATACGGCGTAACCACTCATCCCCGGTAGCATCAAATCCAGGATGACCAGGTCGATGCTATCAGCCTCCGGCTCGAAGACTTCAAGTGCGGCGGTGCCCGTCGAAACGGTCGTTACACGATAACCGTCCGCTTGCAAATTAAACTTGATGCCTTTGGCTAAGTGTTCTTCGTCTTCGACAATTAGGATGTGAGCCATGGTAACACGTGAAGCTACGAATCTATTGTGGTTGCCACGTTGTCAGCGACTTTCGTGGGAGGATGAAACATCGCCGGCAAGATCACTTCAAAAGTGGTTCCTTTCGCGTTTTCACGGCCACGCACCCGCACGCGTCCACGCAACCGCGCGACCAACGTCTGAACGATATATAGCCCCAGCCCCAGCCCCGGCTGGTCTCGTTCCAGTTCCGTACCCATGCGGAAGAACCGACCAAATACCTTCGTACGAAACTGATGAGGAATCCCTCGTCCATTATCGCTGATGCTTACCCGCACCTTGCCAGACAGCATTTGATCCATCGTCACAACTACCTCGGGCGGTGACCCTGCATATTTAACGGCGTTGTCCATCAGGTTGCGAAAAATCAACTCCAAATCAGGCTGCGCACCCGTCACATTGCAGGTGCGCAACTGCAATTCGATGGTCGACTCGGGAACGTGATGTCGATGGCAAACATCCGATGCGCAGCGTCGCAGCAGATCGTCCAAACCGACCGATTGTTGATTACGATCTGACGCAGGACGATCCAACCGGGCGGCATCGAGCACATGATTAATCAGTTGATCAAGCCGCTCGACATCATCCAACATCGACTTGTAAAACTCCTGTCGTTCTTCGGCCGACGGGCGATGCCGTGTCAGGGTCTGCAAGTACAACTTGAGTGACGCGATCGGGGACTTCAATTCATGTGTCACGCTATCGATAAAATTCGATTGCCGTCGAGACAGATTGATGGCTTTGATGGAAAGCGTCAAATAGACGACGACCCCCACGACAATCAGGAGGAAGAACGTGGCGCCAACGGAGAGTAGGATCCAATACAATGGAGCCCACGATGCGTTGTCGAGCGCCGAGCGAGCGGCAAGAATGACCCAGCCGACCGTTAGGGCGAGCAGCATAACGATCATCACGATCGCCAGCACAATCGGTAGTCGCAATCGCAGACGTGAGCTCATCAACCGTCGCCTCCCCGACGACTGGCCTCGCGCGATGGGTCGTTGATATCGCGCGGGGATGTATCGGAAGTTTTCCATTCCGCCGGCGCCGCCGTTGGGCCGGTAGACAACGTCTCGTCGGCCGTCTGCGATTGAGCCGGAGGCATCGCGGAGCCTCCCCAGTTCAGGCTCGCTAATTCTTGCCAACGGGCCCATTGTGCGGCGGGATCTCGCAGACTATGCCCGCAACGCCGGCATGGCACCTCGGGCTGCTGAGGGAATATCGGCGGCTGCGTTGTATCGCGCGTCAGCCACATCGCGTCGCATTCGGCACACAATACATGCGATTGCCCGCAGGTACCACAACATCGCACACCCAGCGGCCCGGTTCCACAACTGGGGCAGTAGCCGACAACAAAAAAACGTTCACTCATCGTCACTCATTTTGCCTTAAGGAACCACGGGAAACGCCGTAATCACTCGCCGTCCTTCCACGACCAAACGCACGTGATGAGCCGGCGGGCGGCCTCGGCGATTTCCCACTTCGCCGCCGATAAAGCCGACAACCCGCCGCAAGTCGACGGTCAGAATCGTGCGTTGCCGGTCCTGCTCTCGATGCGTCCCCTCGTTGCGTTGCGCCTGGAGATAGGCCTCGTCAATGAGGGCAACAATCGATTCCTGTCGGCCGTCCGCAAAGACGCCGTGTTGACCTGGACGGTCAGGCTGATCCTGTCCATGCATCAGCACATGCTGCAAGCGGTGTCCATGCTCGCTGCCGCGAGTGTAAACCAATCCGGCGCTCGATCGGTAGACGCCCTGCCCTTCATCGTACAAGACATCAGCCGTTGGACCCGGGCGTTGGGTGAACGTGTCGCCTCGCGCATCGCCCGCTTCCGACCTGCCGGGTGACGACGCCGGTGTCTGCTCCGTTGACGGCACAAGGACCGAGGGATATTCGACGGTACCTGGCGGCGGAGCATCCAGCTGTGGTCCGAAAAAGGCAGCGGGACGCCACCAGAGAACCGACAACACGGCCAGAATAAAGACCACGCGGAGCCAGGGAACGGGCCGGGCTTTAGATTGCCGTTGGATGGTCATTTGTCGCCGTCGTTGCCGGAGAACTCAATTCACGCTCTTTCCATCTTACCAATGGCGCCCCGTTGAGCGCAAGATTAGGATCACAGCGCGGACAACCGAATCTTCCCCCTCTCGGGCTCGCCCTGGACCATGCTCACCGCATAGGGGGCCTGCCCGCTAAGGCATTAGTCAACCGTAGCGGCCTCACAACGGCCCTGCCAAAAATCTCGAGCAACTCGATGCTGCAATAATAGCGCTTCGCGTTGCTGTGGATCTGGCAACTTAATCTGACGCGCTCGTTGATAGACCCAATCCAAGAAGAACTGGCAGGCCTGGCGACTAATTCGCGGCCGATCATCGAATTCCACGTAAAACGGACCGCTTACTGCCGAACGGAAAGCCGTTGGGTGTTCCGCGACGACACGGACCAGCACCCAACCGCTCCGTTGACAAACGATGGGCGGTAGACGTCCCTGGTTGGCTGCCCAGTCTTCCAAGCGGACTTGCTGCGCCGGACGACCATTGTAAATGATCTCCAAATACCGGATCTTATCCGCGGTGCTCAACTTCAGTTCGACCTGCAGTTGCAACGTCTGCCCAGTACGGGCTTGAAACACATGCCCTGGTAATTGACCGTTGATGCGAGGTCGGATTAGGGGGCCGTTGGTCACCACGACGCGGCCCGCCCGGAGCCCATCCCACCATGCGTCGGGCGAAAATGCATCGCCGCAGTGGACATAAACCCGTGGCAAACCGAGCGGATTACCACTCGCGTCGGCGCCACTTCCGGCGGCCGGCGGCAGTCGAATGCCGGTCTCGAGCAACTGGAAGTATGTCTGTTGCGACCATCGTCCCACACCTTCGGGATCGGGAAACAAGACCGGATCACGGGGGCGATCCTGAGGTGCGTCGCGTGACGATTCCTCGAGCACGCCGTCGTGCATCAGACCGACAGTATCCAATGCGGAGTGGGCCACCCACACGGGCAAATCCCAACTGCACACGTGGGCCAAATGCACGTGCGGCGTCGCGTCATTGGACGCACCCGCTCGCAGGATACGAGCAATGTCGAATGAAGTCGGCAACGCTTCGCTCGCCGCCGGCAGTGTAGGCAACCCCATCGGCGACCAGAAAATGGCCACGCTGCCTTGACGACGATCGCAGGCGAGCGGCCATTGGAGTCGACGGTCGCGTCCCATCTGCGTTTCGATCTGGCGGGCGAAGGTCTCGGTGACCGACAAAACGCCCTGATTGTCACGACAAATAATTGGTACCAGAGCTAAGTCGCTCGCCCGGATTCGCGTCACCAGTCCCGCAAGCGAAGCCGGCTGGAACTGCAGGTCACCCGAATACCATCCTTCTTTGGCCATGTCCACAAACCGGGGCAAGCTCACCGTGTGGCTATCCGCCGCTCCCGATTGAAGATCGAAATTTCCCGTGCGCTCGCGGTATTCCAGGCCTCGCCGTAGCCGAAATGAATAGTCGCCGGGCGGAAGCGTGAGCACGGCGGGACCGTCGAAGACGAGCCAGTCCCCGTCCCTTACCAAGCCGGGCGGTTTGACGGGAAGCCCACGCTGGTTCAGGAGCTGCATCTGAACCGCCACGGGCTCCTGTGTGTCGGCGTCGAGCACCCGGAGTTCCAGCTCGCCGCGGGCCGCCATCAGCGAACGGGATCCTCCACTCAGCACGCATCCGACCCACAATACAAGGACCAGCCGTCCGTTGATCAGCCCTGCGAGCCACGATCGACAGGTCCGAAGATCAGGGAGGAACAAGCACACCAGCAGGAATCCTGTACGGGCCAAAGTAGGGAATCTTCCGCAGGGGCAAGCGGGAATCTGTTCCATCGTAGCATAAGTGCTCGAACGCTCGTCGCCATCACGTGGCATCTGACCGTTAGGGTCTCGGCAAAGCCTCGATTGGACAAATCTTCGAAGCATGTGCCGTCGGACGAAATCGGATGACCACCCACCCGGTTGTCAAATCGTGACTCATCGGAGTCCGGCTTGAAGCTCAGCGCGGCTGGGGCATAGAATTGGGGCAAGCGATCCGGACCTGGGACCCCCCTACGACCGGTAGCCTCCCGGTTTCGTAGCCCCAGGTGAATTCGTGGCCCGCCACGCCGGGGGCGACCGCGGAGCGAACGGCCGGCTCGCGGCTCACCCAATCTCTTACTCCCCGTGCTCATCCGCTTCAACAGGCTCGACGGAAGATGGCCGACGATCATTACGCAACTTTAGGAGTCGTTCGCGGTGCCTCGGGCGACGACATCCACAAGGCCTATCGGGAACTTGCGCACAAGTTCCATCCGGATCTCAACCCGGACGACGACGAGGCCAAGAAAAAGTTTCAGGCCATTCAACAGGCCTACGAGGTCTTGAAGGACCCCAAGAAACGAGAGATGTACGACCGGTACGGCGAGATCCTTTGATTCGATGGGCGGCGCCGGAGGCCCCTGGCGCACGACCGGGTACAAGGCCAGGTGGCTTTAGCGAAGTGGATCTCAACGAGATTTTTGGCGAGGGCGCCGGCGATATGGGCGGAGGTTTCGCAGATCTGTTTCGTCAGTTTACGCGACGGCCGTCCCGCAAAACGGGCGGTGGTACCCCGCGGGGTAGCAATATCGAACACGAGCTGCAAATCTCCTTTCGCACGGCAATTGCCGGGGGAATGGCCCAGTTGTCCGTGCGTCGGCATGCGGGCAAGGTGGAAACGATCGAGGTGAAGATTCCCGCGGGTATTGAGGACGGCAAGAAGATCCGCTTGCGCGGCCAAGGCGAGGCCGCTCCCTCGGGCGGACCACCGGGAGATATTTTGATCACCGTCCGCGTCGCACCTCACCCATATTTCTTGCGCCACGGGCGTGACCTGATTGTGAAGGTTCCCATCACCTTACACGAAGCGATCTTTGGTGCCAAAATTGACGTTCCCACACCCAAGGGAGTTGTGACGCTGACCATTCCGCCCGGCACCTCGGGTGGCAAACGGCTGAGAATCAAAGGGCACGGTATCGCCTCCGGCAGCCGTGAAGGGGACTTATTTGCCGAAATCCAGATCGTGCTTCCCGATTTCATCGACGAAGCCACGCGGGAAGCACTACACAAGCTGAATCTGAGCGGTCCTGCCAACGTACGCGCGAATCTGGTATGGTGAGCTTCGAGTGACGCAAAGTGATGATGGTTTCCCTGCTCGCATTCGTCTATCGGCTGGCCGTGGCACTCGTCGCGCAAACAAACGCCGCAGAAATCTATCCCTCTGCTACAGCGTCTCGAGCCACGGCAGCGCGTCCGTGCCCTGGCAGGATTGGTGATCATCATCGTCGCCGGCGGCATTCTGCTGATCTTCATTCGGGCCACCGCACGCATTACGCGATGGTACGTCAATCGACCTGAACGCTTCACCCGATTACCCGGCGCCCCCCTGAGGTCCGCCGAGGACGATGCGGAACTTCGTCGCGAAGACCACGACGATCCAGACCAATCTCCAATTCAGGCTTAACTGTGAAACGAGCAGCGAGCATGCCGACCGGAGAGCGATTCGAACGGGCTCAGCGACTGCGTCGACCCGCGGATTTTCGCCGAGTTTATCAACGACGCCAGAGCGTGGCTGACGACGTTCTGATTGTTTATGCCGTCCCAAATTCCCTCGGCACCGGTCGACTGGGACTCTCCGTCTCCAAGAAAATCGGCAACGCGACGGTCCGCAACCAATGGAAGCGGCTGATTCGCGAGGTCTACCGCCGACATGCGGACCTTGCGGCCGACACCGATTGGATTGTGATTCCACGCGCCGGCGCCACGTGCGAGTATGCCGAGGTGGCAGGCAGCCTGCCTTACCTCATGCAGCGATTGCGGCGCAAGCTGCGAAGGCCAACCGCATGAATCGTAGGGCCCGCAAACTCGCTCAGATGCCGCAGCACATCCTGATTGCGTTCGTCCGCGGGTATCAGGTGTTCATCAGTCCATGGCTCGGCCCCAACTGCCGGTTTATGCCGACCTGTAGTCAGTATTTCATCGAGGCCGTGCGGAAGTATGGACTGCTGCGTGGCAGTTGGAAAGGCATCCGGCGAATCATGCGGTGCCACCCCTTTCATCCAGGCGGATTTGATCCACCCTAAGCCGGATTGGAGGCAACGCAGTGAGAACGCGAAGCGCGTTAGAGCCGAGTCGAATTCCGTTCGAAATTGCTTTTCCCGTGGCTGGACTTGACCCCGACGGGCAAAGTGAATAGGTTCCCGCCGGTGTTTTCTCGGGCAAACGGGGAACGTTGCCTGGCACTCACTGGGGCGTAAAAACGCCCCCCCGGGTCGTTCGCAGGGATGTGAATCGACCACCCAAATGGGGAGCTGGAGAATCTTGCTAACTTCTTCCAGCAAAAACATTTAAGACGACGGAGCGATCATGGGCAGGATGCCAACTCATCGCATAGTCGACCGTGGCCGACTCGACTTTCCACTGGCGCTGCGGCAGGGGCTATCCGGCTGGAAAGGGCTCCGTACCGTCCGGTATCGATTCCCACGCCTATTACTCTTGCCGATATTCGTCGTGACCCTGAATAGCGGCTGTACGTCACCTATCATTCGCGGTCAGAGCCCCGAGAGCGAGACGGCCGCCGAGAGCGATGCGAAAGTGCGACTGGTCCGCGACATGGCACGAGCGTGGGGTTTGCGGCCCACAACGATCGAAGGCATCGGACTAACATCACAGCTCGCCAATACGGGCAGCGATCCGCCGGCGTCACCACAGAGGGAACTGTTAATCGACGATATGCAACGTCGCAACGTGTCAGGCCCCAATGCAATTCTGGCTTCGCCCACAACGTCCATGGTGTTCGTCCGGGCCAAACTTCCGGCGGGCGTTCAAAAGGGCGATCGATTGGATCTGGAAGTGATGACACCCACGCGCAGCGAAACTACGAGCCTGCGGGACGGATGGCTGATGCAAACCCGCATCCAGGAAATGGCCATACTGGGCAATCGTATACGTTTAGGTAGCTTGATGGGTATGGCGGAAGGCTCGGTGATCGTCGATACCTTGTTGGAGAGCGACAGCGATTCGCGATCGGAAACGCGCGGCCGGATTTTGGGCGGAGCGATCTCGATGGTCGATCGCAATCTGGGGCTGGTGCTGATGTCCGAACACCATAGCGTGCGGGCCAGCGCTTTGATTGGTAATGCCGTCAATACTCGCTTCCATACGTATGATCGAGGGACCAAAAGGGGTGTGGCCACGCCCAAGCGTGACAACTACATTGAGCTGTCGATTCACAATCGTTACCGCAACAATCTGGTGCGGTACGTGCGAGTCGTGCAAGCGATTCCGGTGCGAGAGACGCCCCGTGAGTTGATAGAGCGATTGACGGTCTTAGAGGCGCAGCTACTGGACGCCCAAACCGCCCAGACGGCAGCCGTTGACTTGGAGGCGATCGGCCCCGAGGCCATACCGTCGTTGCACAAGGGCCTGGAATCGGACAGTGCGCTGGTACGTTTCGCGGCGGCCGAGGCACTGGCGTATATGAACCACGAAGAAGCGGTGCCGGCGCTGGTGGAAGCCGCGCAACACGAATCGGCGTTCCGTTGGCATGCCATCACGGCACTCAGTTCCATGACGGAGTCCGACGCGCGCCGACGGTCTGGCCGAGCTCATGCACGAAAACAGCGATGAAACACGCTACGGGGCATTTCAGGGAATTATCGATTTCAATCCTCGCGATCCTGCCGTTCAAGGGGAGGTACTGGGCAATGCGCTGACGCTACATCACGTGCCCAGTGACACAGAACCGTTAGTTCACATCCGTCGTACGACTCGCCCGGAGATCGTGGTATTCGGTCAGGATGTAAGGTTGCAAACACCCGCCGTTGTCTTCGCCGGAAAACGCATTCTGGTCAAATCCGACGGTCCCGACCGGCTGAAAGTCAGTTATTTCACACTGGGTCAGGACGATCAAACTGCGCATTGTGCCAACGAATTGCGTGCTTTGGTGCGGACGTTGATTCAGATTGGCGGCTCCTACGCGGATGTGGTGGCCGCCATCACCGACGCGAAGCAAAAGGGCACGCTGATGGCTCGGGTAAAGTTTGACGCGATGCCTCAGCCGGGACGCGAATACGACTTAGAAGCCGAGGCGGAGGAATTGCCAGAGGGTTTTGATCCGGATGCCTTGCTTGACGACGATTCGCAGCTGCCAGAACCGACCGGCGAGTCAGAGGCCGAGGCCTAGTGGCCAAGCTATCCGCGATGGGCGGTCGCCTCAGGGCGGGCATCCGCGCCCTGGAGGATCTGTGTTAAAATGCATCCCCGGTGGCGTTGTGCGCCCTCACAAGATCTGGCCCTCTCGGCGGTAAGTCATGCTCAAAGCTCTGGAACTTTGCGGCTTCAAAAGCTTTGCCGACAAGACTCGCTTCGAGTTTCCGGCTGGGATCACCGTCGTCGTTGGCCCGAACGGATCCGGCAAATCGAATATCGTCGACGCCATGAAGTGGGTGCTTGGCGAACAGAGCGCCAAGGCATTCGCGGTCAAGAGAAATGTCCGACGTGATTTTCAAGGGCTCTGGCGGAGGTCCGGGCGCAAGACGCTGAATACAGCTGAAGCCACGATCGTCTTTGACAATAGCGAAAGCGCTGTGCCGGTCGACAGGAGGAGGTCCATGTCACGCGTCGTGTCTATCGCAGTGGCGAGAGTGAGTATGCTGGTGAACGGCAAGCCCTGCCGCTTGAGAGATGTCAAGCGACTTGTTTCGCGGCACGGGTATGGGCACGGATGCTTACAGTTTGATCGAACAGGGCAAGGTTGAACGATGCTTGCAGGCATCTCCAAAGACCGTCGGGCCATGTTCGAAGAGGCGGCCGGAATCAGCCGATTCAAAGCCAAAAAGGTGGAGACCCAGCGCCGCCTGGAGCGAGTGGAACAGAATCTGGAGCGACTTTCGGACATTGTCGAAGAGGTGGAAAGCCGCTTCGCGGCGTTCGCAATCAAGCGTCGAAAGCACGACGCTATAAGGAGTACACCGAGCGACTCAAGGAGCTGAGAACGCACGTGGGAATGGCCGATTGGCGCCGCTTCAGCCATGACTTGGCGGCCTGCGAGCGGCGGCGTGCGACGGTCATGGAGCAGGCCGAAGAATTGCAAGCGGTGACGGCGGAAGCTGAACGACGGATGCGGTCGGTGGACGCCGACACGACCGACTTAGAGACGCAACTACACGACGCCGAGGCGACGTCGGCACACGTCCATCAAGAGCTGGCTCGCTCGCAATCAACCGTCAATCACGAGTATCAACGATCTGAAGAATTGGCGCACGAAATCCAACGCTACCGCCGGCAATGGCAAGCGATGACAACGTGGTGCCGGCGACCTTGGCGTACAACTGCAGCAGCTTGAGCAACAAGTCGGCGGAGCCCAACAGGAAGATGCCCTCATCCGGCAGCGTCTGTTGGAACAACAACGTGTACTCGATCGGACGGAAGCACAGCTGGAGTCGAACCGTCGGCAGCGCGACGAACAGCGGGACGAGCATGCGCATCAACTGCGCGTATCCGCCGACCTCAGTCGACGCATCGGCGTCTTGGAGAGTGAACTCCAATCGATGGAACAACAGATTGAGCGAGGTCAGCAGCAGTGTGCCTCCTTGGATCAGCAGTTGGATCGGTCGCGAGCGGAACTGGAAGAACTGACGGCCAGCGAACAGTCATGGCAAACCGCAGAATCTGACGCCCGCGCTGCACTCCACCGAGCCCGCGATGGACTCCACAGCAACGAACGACAGTTGAACGATCAACAACAGAAGGCTGTGGATCTGCAGCGGCGATTGACGGTCGCCACGGAACGGGCCAACGTGCTGCAAGATCTGGAACGGCGGCATGAGGGGCTCAGTCCAGGTGTAAAAGCCCTGTTGATGCAAGCTCAAGACACGCCTCTCGGACCACTGGCATCGGTCCGCGGGATGATTGCCGATCTGATCCGCGTCGACGTACGCATGGCTCCCTTAATCGATGCCGCCCTTGGCGAACTCACACAATACGTGGTGGTCGACGGCAGCAGCCTCCTGGAACAATTGGCCAACGCGGATCTGACGCTGCAGGGCCGTGTGGGCCTAATCGATTTGCAGATGGCGGGTCCGGCCGTTTCCGATCCGCCGTTACTGGCGAGTGACCGAACCGTGCTCGGACGGGCCGATCGCTTTGTCGATGCCGACGCCAAATACGACGGTTTGATTCGCACGCTGCTCGGCAGAACTTGGTGCGTCGAGACGCTGCGCGATGCCCTGCGACCTGCGCACGGCAATCCGCGAACCGCTGCGATTCGTGACGCGTGCGGGGGAGATTTTGGAGGCGGATGGACGTTTATTGGCTGGGCCGCGACAAGCCGCGCTGGGCCTCGTCTCGCGCCGCAGCGAGCTCCGAGCACTGCAAATGGAAATCGTTGACCTGGAGCCGCAATTGCAGGCGGCGGAAGACCGGATCGCCGGACTTAAGGCGGAAATCACTGCGTCCGCGCAACAAGTCAATCAATTGACAACCCAGTACGACGAAGCAGCGTCGGCCTTGATGAACGCACGCTTAGCAACCCGCGCGGCCGGTGACCGCCAGGGGAGTTTGGAGCAGCAGCGTGCTGATGTCGATGCCGAATTGCAACGTCAATCCGCTCAGCGAGAAGAAACCGAAGTCCACCGTCAGGAACAGTTGGAAAAACTAGAGTCCGTTCAGTCGTTGATCGAGAAACTTGAGCAGGAAGTCGCTGCGCAACAGCAAGCATTAACTGAGCTGGAAGCGGAACGCCAGCAGGAGCTCAGTCGTGCCACCGAGATCAAGGTCGAGCTGGCCAAGAGCGAACAACGTGTGGACAGCCTCAGCGGCCAACTCGTCCGTTTTCAGGAGGACCAACGCGAACGTGAACGGGCCGTCGAGGAAACACGCACGCAGCTGAAATCTGCCGAGGACCGTTATCAGCAATCTCAACGGACCATCCTGCAAATCTCCTCCCTGCAGGCCGAGTTGTATTTGCAGGCGGAACAACAAGCCGGACAGATCGGTAGTTTGGCGGAGGGCAGACACGCGCTATTGGAGCAACGTCAAGCAGCGCAAGCGGAGTGGAACGCGAGCCACCATCAATTGCAGGTGGTCGATGAGCAGCGGCATGCCCTCGATTTAGAAATCAATCGTCTGCAACTGGAACGGGAGTCGCTCGCCCAACGAGTACGGGACGACTACGATATTGAATTGGCCGACATCGGTGACCTGCCGGCGGGCTCCGAGGACGAGGAGCGTCAGCGTGACGAAGTTGACCGCGAAATCAATGACCTGCGACGACGGCTGAGCAACATCGGCGCCGTGAATATGGCGGCGTTGGAAGAAATCGAAGGGCTGGAACAACGACACACTGCGCTGGCCACTCAATACCGAGATCTGGTTGACGCCAAAGAATCGCTGAGCCCGAATTATCCACAAAATCAACGCGGACAGCCGACGCTTGTTCATGGAAACCCTGGAGGCGATCCGGACCAATTTCCAGGCCATCTTTCGGCGCGTGTCTTGGCGGCGGCCAGGCCGACATCGTGCTGGAAGAAGGTCTGGATATTCTGGAGGCCGGCATCGACATCGTCGCCACGCCTCCCGGCAAACATTCCCTGGGCATTTCGTTGCTCAGCGGCGGAGAACGGCGCTGACCGCCGTGACGCTGCTGCTAGCTATCTTCCAGTATCGCCCCAGTCCGTTCTGTGTCCTGGACGAGGTTGATGGGCCACTCGACGAAGCGAACATTGGCCGCTTCGTCGACGTACTAAACGAGTTCCTGCAGTGGACTAAGTTTGTCGTCGTCACGCATTCCAAGAAAACGATGACGACGGCCCACACCCTGTACGGGGTAACCATGCAGGAATCGGGTGTCTCCAAGCGAGTGTCGGTCCAGTTTGAAGACGTTAGCGAAGATGGGCACATTCGCGCTGAAGCGATCGAGCGAGATCCCCCGTCGACGGAATCCCCCAGCGACGACGATGACGAGCGCGGGGCTGCCTGAGAGGCGTTCGTGTTCGCATTCCGCGGGCAGCCACCTGACGAACGCGGCGAGGAGCGCTGGAGGGCGAGTCATCGCAGCGCATCCGTCCTAACCGCCCTCATCCGTCGCGCAGCCAGTGCCCGAAGCGCGTTTCCTCTGGGTAGCGTGCTCCCAATTGCCCCCTCGTCCTGCGATCACTTTGCTCGGACGCAACAGGCACTGGAGTGGGGGCGTGAGCGAGATCAGGTGACGTTCCAAGCCGCTTCATCGGCCGAAAACATGCTGCTGCGAGCGGAAAAGATCACCTCGTCCCTAGGGGTGTTACGTGTCACCCATGTGTCGACTCCGACACGACTGATGAAAGTTTCTAAAGTAATACCCCTCCGCGAATCGAAACATACTTTCGGAAGACGTGTGCACACGACGGCCCCGAACCCTTTCGAGGTCCCGATGTGGCGTCACAAGCCTTCCACGGGGGGTGACCTGCCAAAGGCTTTTCCTGCCTGAACGGGTCCATAAATGATGCGAGACTCGGATCCTTTGTGGACCTCATGCGCATGTTAGCGTCCCACAACTACATTTACATTCGCTTGAGCTTGCTCGGCACTTACGGCGTTTGCCAACGAGGGCGAAGGAACTCCCTCCATGACAAATGCTGCCGAATCAGGCTGACTCGATGTGAACGGCGCGGATCAGATGGAACTGACACCAAGCCACGCAGAAGCGAACTTGTGTAGCGTACGGCCCCGACCCAGAAATTCAATCCGACAATAGCCGGGCGACGACGGATCGTAGTTCGGCCCAAGGATATACGAATTGGGGCTATTTGCCGTGAAGGTAACGGAGTTGCCGACACGGTGTTGTTTAGGTCAACGTGGAGCAATGGAGAACCTGTAATGAAGGTCTTCACAACTGGTCAGGTCGCTAAGATCTGCAAAGTGGCCCCGCGCACTGTCAGCAAGTGGTTCGACTCGGGCAGGTTGAAGGGCTACCGTATTCCCGGTTCCCAAGACCGACGAATCCCGCGTGAATACTTGATCAAGTTCCTGAAGGAACATGGGATGCCCTTGGGCGACCTCGAAGACGAGGCGATGGCCAAGGTGCTGATCGTTGCTCAGGACCAAGTCTTGATCGAGAATCTACGTCGGGAATTGCCGCCGGAGAAATCGTTCCGAGTTGCCGTTGCAGCCAGCGGATTTGAGGCCGGCATCCAAGCCGAAAGCTTCCATCCGGATTGTATCATTGTTGATTTTTCGATCGGTAAAGTCGAGGCTCTTCAAATCTGCCAGAATCTGCGTCGCAACAGCGACTTTGCAAAGACGATTCTCATCGCCTTGCTCCCAGACGACGGCAGCACGATCAGCTTCGATCGATCGAGCATCAATGAGACGTTCAAGAAGCCGTTTGATGCGGCTTTGCTGGCTGAGCGACTACGTACGCTGATCGGTGCGAAAAAGGAGCTCGTCTAGAACCGCCCCTGGCCGTTCCGGATATTCAGTTCGCCGACCCTGACTAACCCGTCGTAGTTAGACCCCTACGGCGGATAATTTTTCTTATAAAAATGCATGGGGTGATCGAACGACTCGATCACAGGACGTTGGGATCCCGGCCCTTCGTCCTTCCCAGGCATTTCTCGGCAATTTCTCGCCATTTGGCGTTGTCCCCCCTGCTGATTTGCGGTTTCCTCCCCAGGACCGCGGGCAGGCTGAGGCGCCCTCCAAAGGCCCCTCGTGCTGCGCGACCGCGCACGAGTCCAAGAAAATCGCACGGCCCCCTATGGTCGAGTTGCGATTGATGTTGCAAATTGTTGGCTATGCCAGATTTAAGCCACTTCGACGAACACGGGGCCAGCCGGATGGTGGACGTGGGCGGCAAGCCGTCGACCCGACGTACGGCACGCGCTTCCGGCCGGGTACAGATGCAGCCGGAGACTTTGGCGAGGATCCAAGCCACGGACTTGGCGAAGGGAGATGTGCTGGAAGTCGCCCGCGTGGCCGCCATCATGGCAGCCAAGCGGACGCATGAGTTGATTCCGCTGTGCCATTCACTGTCGTTGACGGCGACACGCGTGAATTTCGCGTTTCCCGACGACCAGACGGTGCAGATCGAGGCGACGGCCGAGGCAATAGGCCCGACCGGGGTGGAAATGGAAGCGCTCACCGCGGTGGCGACGGCGGCACTGACGATTTACGACATGTGCAAGTCCATCGACCGTGCGATGGTGATCGGACCAATTCAGTTAGAGGAAAAATCGGGCGGGGCCAGCGGTCACTTCCAGCGGCAGCCACCCCCCTGATGTGAAATCGCGCCGCGGCCGCGGGAAGAGCCGCCGTCACACCGATGTTCTCGTCCAAGGATAGCCGGGAAAGGGCCCCTCAACGTGAGTCAACTCGCCAACCGCCAACATGCCATTCCGACCGCCGTGCGCAGCCTGTTCGCCCCCATCCTGTCCGATTTGGAACGCGTGGAACTGCTGCTGACCCGGGAGCTCCATAGCGATTCGCCATTTGTCGACGAGCTGCTCCAATATGGAGGGAAGCTGGGAGGCAAACGGTTGCGGCCTGCCCTGCTGCTACTGACTGCTCAGGCCACCGGTACACTTCGGCCGGAACACGATACCTTGGCCGCGGTGGTTGAAATGATCCACACGGCCACCCTGGTCCACGATGATGTGCTGGATGAAGCGGAGATGCGCCGGCACTTGGCGACCGTCAATTCCCGCTGGAACAACGAAACGAGTGTCCTGCTTGGCGACTACCTGTTCTCGCATGCCTTTTATTTGGCCAGCACGTTGGGCGACACGTACGCCTGCCAACGGATCGGACGGAGCACCAACATCGTTTGCGAAGGCGAACTGCGGCAAGTAGGGAACCGCGGCAACCATGCGTTGGCCGAGGACGAGTACTTCCGCATTATCGATGGCAAAACGGCGGAGCTCTGCGCTGTGCCTGCCACCTGGGGGCTCGGTACGCGAGTGATCTGCCCGATCGGATCGAAATGATGGAGCAATTTGGCCGCTCCCTGGGAATGGCCTTCCAGATCGCTGACGACCTGCTGGATCTATTGGGCGAAGAAACGACAACCGGTAAATCCCTAGGAACGGATCTCGAAAAGCAAAAACCAACCCTGCCCCTGATTCACTGCTACCAACGTGCGACCCCGCAGGAGCGGCTGGAAATGGTGGCGTTACTGGAATCGCCGGGCGCCGCGACGCGAGAACAGTTGCAGACGTGGTTCGAACGGTTCGACGCGTTAGAATACGCTCGCCAAACAGCGTGCCGCTTCGCCGAGAATGCTCGTCGTCAGCTCGCCGAACTGCCTTCCTCGCCCGCCAAAGATACGTTGCTGGAAATCACAGAATTCGTTGTAGGCCGTTCACTGTAAGCGATCAAATAACCCGCAGAGGCCAAACAGGGTACGCAACAGGCCAACGGCGTACATCTGCCGCCCCCGGACCTCCCACAAGGCTCCGCCCAGTTCACGGAGTCTATTCCCGCCGAGCGTTACCGCGAAGCCCATGGCAATCGCCACCACAGCCACGCGGCGCCCCACCGACGGTTTCTGATCGCCGCGAGGTAACCCATTTGCCGTCACCAGAGGCTCCTCTCCGCGCAACTCGCGCCGAAACCTCAATCATTCACCCCGCGCGTGTCGCGACCATCGAGCATCGGTTGCAGCTCGTCAACGAAATCTCGGACGTCCTTGAACTCACGGTAGACGCTCAGCGAACCGAACAAAAGCGACTTGATCGACCTCACGTAGCTTTTTCATCAGGATTTCGCCGATCACCTGACTTTCGATTTCACTTTCGTTCTGATCGTACAACTCCTGTTCGATCTCCGCCACAATCGCTTGTATTTGGTCTTCGCTGATTGGTCGCTTCCAGCACGCCTTGGCCAGACCGCTTTGGATCTTGTCGCGATTAAACGGCTCGCGCACGGCGTCCTTTTTGATCACCTTCAGCGCCAGCTCTTCCAGGCGTTCATAAGTCGAATAACGACGTTTGCACCTCAAGCACTCGCGGCGCCGCCGTATCGCGAATCCGTTTTGGTGAGATCGCGAATCGATGACTCGGTCATTGTCCAGGTGACAGAAAGGGCATTTCATAGTTTAACGACAGGCTTTGGCCCGCCGCCACGCAAGTTCATTTCGTCGTCAATTCTGATGAACAATCATGATAACGGTGTCGCCGGCCGAATGAAAACACGTAAAATGCCCCTACTTCACAATTTACGGCGGGCAGCCGTCGCCCCGATGGTCACGTCGACGTCGTTCCCGTCGCGCGACAGTTCAGAAAAAATCGAGTTGTCATTGAGGAGATCCGTCATGGGCAGATCCCGCCCGGTCTTTCCTTTAACTGCACGATCGACCACTGCGCTCCGCGCGTGTCGTGTCATCCTCCTGGTCTGTCCAGCGGTCCTGCTGAGCGAATCCGCTCTGGGCCCAGGTGGAGTCGACACCACCGAAGACGCCCCCTCCCTACCCCGTGGTGTTTGACGGCAAGAGTTTAGACGGGTGGCGAATCATTGAGAAATTTGATTTCGACGGGCATGGTGACGTGTACGTAAAAGACGGAGTCATCTTCCTGGAAAAAGGGAAACCCGGGACTGGTATTTCGTGGAAAGGGGAGTTCCCGCGCAGCAACTACAAGATCACCTTCGAAGGCCAGCGAGTAGAGGGCAGTGATTTCTTCTGCGGGCTGACGTTTCCGGTGCAGGAAGGCTATTGCACCCTGATTCTGGGAGGCTGGGGCGGCAGCATTGTGGGGCTATCCAATATCGATGGCTTTTCCGCGATCGAAAACGCAACGACGCAAGCGATCGAGTTTCAACAAGGGCGCTGGTACGCCGTGCAACTCACGGTCACGGACGATCAGATCACGGCCGTCGTGGACGACAAACCCCTAATCCAGGTCGCAACTGCGGGCCGTAAATTCACCATCTGGTGGGAACAGGAGCCCATCACTCCGTTGGGCATTGCCACCTGGTACACCACCGGCGCAATTAAGAACTTGAAATTAACGCGAGCGCCCAACGCCACCGACCAAGACCCGGCGTCTCACGCGGACGCGGCCTCAGAGGCAGACCAACCGTAGTCGACCACACACAGGTCAGGACTTGGGGCGGGCCGCCGACTGCTGTTTGCTGCGGACTCGCAGCGACCGCCACTTCCGCTGGTTCGTAGCTGGGACACCGTTGTAACGTGTCTTGATAGGCCTGGAGGGCGTTTTCGAGATCACCGGCGTATTCATGCGCCAATCCCAGCGTGAATCTCGCGCGGAAACTCCCCGGCAACACCGCCGCCAGATGAGCACTCTCTTTAAGCCGTCGTTGGTGTTGAGTCGTTTCATCCAAATCGTGGCGTACGATAGCGTCTTGCACTTGAGCGACCGCCAGGTATCCGAACGGCACAACAAAGAGTGTCCACAGCAAAGCGTGGCGCAAGGCAATCGGCACACGACGACGAACCCTGGGTCCCAACCGCGTCAGCCCCAGGGGCGTCTGCGTATCCGTTTCGCGCAGCTTCCAAATGAAGCCGTCAAAATAGTAGTGCAGCAACGTCGACGTCAAAAAGACGGCCAACAAGATACGCTGCAGCCGATCCGCGGTCACATACGTGCTGCCCCACTTGAGCGAGCCGTAGCCGACGATCATGGCAACATACAATCCCACGAAGGCCAATCGGGGCTGGAAGAGCCAACGGGTAAAGCCGCGCAGTGTCTGGTCCTTTGCCGCGCGACGCTGATTGAACGCCCAGACGATCGTCAGATACTGAACATCATGAAAGAGTTCAAAAAAAGCATAAGCGACCACGATGTTCGTGACCGTCGCCGCGGAATACCAGAAGCACGCAAACGTGGTCACCATCACGGCCAATTTCACCCAGCTAGGTGGATCCTGATGCCGCCATCGCTGAATCAAGTTAATGAGAAACAGGACCGTAATCGCCGCCGTACTTGCTCGCACGACCGCGCGAAGGACGTGGAAAAAGCGTTCCGACGGTAGTGGCAGGCCGCTGTTATAAAAATTCTCGATAAAGCCATACAGCGTATTGTCGTTAAGCACCACGGCCGCCGCGAACCATGTCAGGCACATCGATTGGTCCAACCAACGAGTCAACGCGGCAAAGGATCCGACCTTCGCGTCGTAGATGCGGCAGAAGCCGTATGCCTGCATCAAATAATGCCACCACCCCCAGACGGCAGTGATCGCCAATAACCCGCTGTTGACCCCAGTGAGAAACGCAAAGCTGCAAATCGACAGCAGTAGCAATGGAGCCAGGATAAAACGTATCTTGAACCGCCGAAACAGTGCCGGATCACCGTACGCGCATCATCCCAGGTAGGTGATGGCCGATCGCCCAAATCATCACAAAAGCCGAGATGGCAGTGCCGGACCAAATGCCGCGTGCCAAAGTCAACGTCGCAATCACGACGATTGGCGAGGCGACGATCAGCGCTACGTCGATCCACGGACCAACAATCCAAGGGGATTTGATCCGCTCGGGCTGCGCTTCCACACGACTCGGCTGCCGGCCACCTACTGACACCGATCCACTGTCTGACACTTGAGCCAACGTTGTCCTCCTCGGTACAACCTTTCGAACGCCAAACTCTATTGTTAACTCCCGCCGACGACAGGGTCAACGTGTTCGAGGCCACGCGGCGTGGACAGGCCGGCTCGCTGCGACAGGTCGCCGCAGTCATGGTCTCTGTGGCGTTCGCGGCAGTCCCGACGGCGCGGTCGAGGCATCGATCCAGATCATGCCCCAACGACCTGCCGGCGGTATACTTGGAAGCCAGCGCGAACGTAGTTTGGCAGTGCTGCCGGATGGTCGAAATTGCACGTGTGTACCCAGACACGTCGCGGCTGCCGCGACCAGGCTTGCTGCAGCGTCCACGTCAAGAAGTATTTGCCCAGCCCTTGTCCCACAAACGACGGAAAAAGCCCGAAATACGCAAGCTGAATTTCCTGAGAAAGCCGAAGATCCAATTCGGCATATCCCGCCGTCTGCTGGTCAACCGTCAAACCATAGATCTCCACCGCTGGATCGCAAATGATTTCGCGGAGGGCGGCGGCGTCCAGACAATTGCGGTCTGTCCAGCCGTAGTCTTTTCCCACGCCATTGTAGAGTTGCCGGTATTGAGTAACCGTGGGTTGATGGATGCGTTCAATGCGCACGTCCGCACGCGGGGGAATCGGTTCGACCTCGGGCGGCTCGAACATCTCCAGGTACGTCACGATCGTCGCGGGCCGAGACATCGTGTTAGTCCGTTTCCTTGCGCGTGGAATCATTGGACGTCAGTCGGTCTGGCCAGGTGGAGAACGGATGGTCCACAAGGTTGGCATTCAAGTACCGCGTTTGATACGTTACCTCCTGCCCGACCCAGGGTGGCTTCTCCAATTGCTCGTCCTCAACGCTCAGCTCGACCTCGGCTACAACAAGCCCTTCATTTACGCCCAGGAACTCGTCAACCTCCCACTTCTTACCTCGATACTCGACCACGTAACGTTGTTTGGCAATCAGCGGTTGTTCGCACATTGTATCGAGCATCTGATTGGCATCGGCCAACGGAATGCGGTATTCAAACTCGGCTCGCGTCAAGCCGACCTGCAGCCCCTTGACTGTCAGGTAGCCGGACTGGCCATCAGTGCGTACGCGGACGTTGCGTTGTTTATCGCGATTCAAGTAACCCTGCCGGAGCACTTGGGGACTCACACAACGATAATCCATTGCGACCACGAGAAACTTTCGTTCGATCTCTTTGCCCATGACGCCTGTTTTTTCCTCCTCCACCACTGTCCTCACACCCTACACTCGCAGCTTCATTCACTCCGGCCCATGCATCAGCCGGCGTATGCGGACAAAAAATGGCCCGCGGGTTCGCCCCTGATTGTCGCTTAGATAGCCCTGCAAACGTGTCGTCCCCGATTTCAATTCAATTTTAAAGGCCACTCGGTCAGCTTCCGCCGCGACCGCCTGTTCGATGTTCTGTCCTTGGATCGAGAGCCGTGCGCTACTGGCCTCCAAAGACCGCTGTAGTCGAAGCGGCCAGCGGCTGAACGTGATTTCGTAGGTACCGTCTTGTGCAACGTCAATCGCCCACGGGCCGTTTTGCCAAGGCCCTTTTTCAATCATCGTCTGATCCCACGGGGTCGCTTCATTCAGCCAATCGTGCGCGGTCAGATCAACAACGGGCTGTTGCTCGCTTCCAATGGCAACCGACACGGTCCGCTGCCGTGCAGCAGCCAACGATTTCCACCATCCCTCATACTCGGCTCGCAACTGTTGCATAACCTCTGGATGATCCGCCGAAAGATCGTGCTGCTGTCCGGGGTCCTGTTGGATATCGAATAGCTCGCGGCCATTGATTAGCCGCCATCGCTCCGTCATCACCGAGCATTTTCGCCATTTCTCGGGATCGAGAATCCGCTGGGAATGCACGAACAAGGTACGCGGCCGCCAGACCTGAGCATCGCCGCGCAGTCAGCGCGCCAGACTGGTACCGTCGGACGCGGGGCCAGGCGGTTCCTGCAAATCCAGCATATCGACCAGCGTCGGGCGTAGGTCGATGTGAGCCGTCAATTGACTGACATCCCGGCCGCCGCCGATCCCTCCACCGGGCCACAACCAAAAACAGGGAACGCGATGCCCCCCCTCGTACTCCGATCCTTTCTTCCCTCGCATTCCGGCGTTGAACACCTGCTCACCCTGTGCCGTGCCATTGTCGGTCATAAAGATAAACAGTGTGTTGGCTCGCAAACCCAACTGATCCAAATCCGCCACCAAACGGCCGACGTTTTCATCCAGGTTGGCAATCATCCCGAAAAAACGATCCGTCGGTGATCCGGCAGAGGTGTACGGCTGGCGATAGACATCGGCGACACGATAGGGTCCATGGGGAGCGTTCGTCGCAAGGTAGACAAAGAACGGTTCGTGCTGATGTTCTTTCACAAACGTACGAGCGGCGTCGAACCACACGTCGGTACAATATCCGTCGCAAGATATCGGTACCCCGTCACGAAAGTAGTGATCATCGAAGTAATCGTTGCCCCAATAGTCAGGAGTCTGTCCGACACCGCCGCCACCGTGACAAAAAGTGTGCTCAAATCCCTGATCTTGAGGTCGCAGCGGGTAGGCATCTCCCAAGTGCCACTTGCCAAACATGGCAGTGCGATAGCCCGACGCGCGAAAGATTTCAGCCAGCGTCACTTCTTTGGCGGACATTAGCGACCGCCCCGCGATGGTGTGCCAAACGCCAGTTTTTGTCGAATAGCGACCCGACATCAGCGCCGAACGCGTCGGGGAACAGGTCGGGTCGACGTGAAAGTTCGTCAGCCGCACACTGTCACGATATAGTGAGTCCAGGTTCGGCGTCTTCAAGAGTGGATTTCCATGAGCGGCAATGTCGCCATAGCCCTGGTCATCGGTGACGACCAGCACCACATTCGGCCTCGCGGCCGCGAGGCCTGACAGAAGTGCCCACACCAGCCAGTGCAGGCCGATCAGTAGTACCGCGTGCGGCTTTCGCCGACGCCCAACTCGATATGCGACCTTCTCCACCGACCTCTTGCTGCGACGCCATCGATCCATTTTCGATTCCCTGCTTCGCTCTCGGCTCATCAGGCTCACGGCCTCCTTTTTCCCCTGCTGTCCGCCACCACGCTCGTGACTCAAGTCGCCCTTAGGGTAACCGATGCGATCCTTCGCTGGCAAGCAAACTCGAGCTATAATCACCGACTCGTAACTACGCGGACGTGGATGGAAAATGCGACCGCGGCGAATGGAACCAGACGGCTTATATAAAGTGTTCGGGGAGATTCACGATGACGGCAATCATTCATCGATCGTTACTGCTGGCGATGTGGGTCGTCGCATTGGACCCTCTGTTTGCGGGGGAAGTCCGTTTCACGGCGCACACATTCGACGATCACGTAGAAATCGGCTACGGCCTCGCAATCGGTGACGTCGATGGTGACGGCCATTCTGACATTTTGTTGGCGGACAAGCAGGAGTTTGTTTGGTATCAAAACCCCGGCAGTCGCGGCGGCGAGTGGCTACGGCGATTGCTGGTTCGCGATCTGACTCCCCGTGACAACGTATGTTTGGCCGCCCGAGACTTGGACGGCGACGGGCAAGTCGAAGTGGCCGTGGGTGCAAATTGGAATCCAGGAGAAACGTCCGATACAACGGCCAGCGGCGCTGTTTTTTATTTGCGGCGACCGGCCAACCCTCAAGCTCTATGGCGGCCGGTCCCCATCGCGCCGTACGATCCGACGACGCATCGCATGCATTGGGTCCGCTGGCAAGATGACGACTATCGTCTGTGTGTGTTGCCCTTACATGGTCGGGGCAACCAGAATGGCGAGGGCGAACCGGTGAGGCTCATGGCTTACCAGATTCCGTTGGACGCTCCCGAACATGCAACCAGCGAAGTCATTCACGCCGAGATGCACATGACGCACAATTTCGACGTGGAGGCACTTTCGCCAGGCGAGCCGGAAGTCCTATGGATCGGTGCGCGTGAAGGAGTGGCCCGCGTTTCCGCGGCGGGCAACTCACAGCCGATCAGCACCTCCCAGCGAGGGTGTGGGCGAAGTCCGTCGCGTTCACGTCACGGACGCGCCTGTGAATATCGTCACGATTGAACCCATGCACGGAATTGAACTCGTATTCTACGAACAAACGACGCCCGATCATTGGCGTCGACAAGTCGTCGACAACACCTTCAACCAAGGGCACGCCTTGGCCGCCGGCGATCTGTTGGGGCTCCAACGAGACCAGATCGTGGCGGGTTGGCGCAACCCTAACGCAAAGCAGCGGGTGGGGATTCGCCTCTATATACCGGACGCCACGGGCCGCCAATGGCGGACACACGTGGTCGATGATAATCAGATGGCCTGTGAAGACCTCAAACTGGCCGATCTGGATAGCGACGGTCGATTGGATATCATTGCCGCGGGACGCGCTACCCACAATCTGGTCGTGTATTGGAACGACACCCCGCCGGCGAATTAAGCCCCGCGTAACTCTTGCGCGATCGGGCCGCTGCGCGGCTACGCCTCGTTAAGGTTTGCCTCATCATGACCGCCAGCCAGGTCATGGCGATCGGTGGGCTGCACTCGGGCGTCCATGATTTATCTTGCTGCTGACGGCCACGGTGTGGTGCGTCATGCCAAAGTTTCTCTATTCCGCACCATCTGCCTGTCGGATGAAATAGTCGCCGACACCAATACTCCAAACTCGGCTTGACGAACGGAACCCGTGGTACATTTGCATGGTCGTTTGCAGGAGTCTTCGTCGGAGTGCCAACGGATGGACGCGATTCAGGTCAAGCTCGGAGCGCGCGGAGTCAAATCCGGCATCGCACTCACGATCTGCCTGATCAGCATCGTTTCTAGCGGGTGTTGCCTGCACCGCAATAAGCGTTCCTGGTGCGACCCCAATCTCGCAACGCCCTTGACCGCCTATCAGTTGTCCGATTCGGAGCGTTACCCGGCTTCACAATGGGACGGCGTCCCTTACCTGGGCAATCTCCCTTCCCCCACGCAATTCCTGTACACGGCCGAATCAACTTACGCTCTGGCGTGTATGCATGTGGACGAATCACCCGCTGCGAGTATCGATGAGTTTTTCAGCACGATCCAGTACAGTTGGCCGCTGGTAGAGGAATATGTCAACCATGGCCAGCGCTCGGCGATATCGGAACGAGCCTGGCAGCTGTACCATTCGTCCGTCGCACAGATCATCCAACTGGGCCAGCAAACCGGGCGGCTCGATGTGCAACGCGGCTTGTTGGTCCGCAGTCCTGGTGGTGTCCAACACGTCGATGTGCATATCCACGGAGGCGTCTGGACACATGCGGATTTCTGCGAACTGCATTTAGTCGGCGACTATGTCACGCCGGAACTCTCCGCTGCAGCGCGGCAGACCGGAGTCGGTGTACCGCTGGTGGTCACGGGCCCCGAATCCCCCCCTCATCCGTGGCTACAACGACGGTCCACGTTCGCCGCGACCGCGTTACTTCGCCCACTTTTCAATCAAGGAAACGTGTGTTGGGCCTTGGAGTTCTACGATCCACTCCGCAGCCAAGGTCCCTTCCCACCATCCTGCCGTGTGGCCATGGCCTACGATCTAACCGCACCCTTCGCTTACAAGATCAACCATTCGGAACGTGACTATTTGACCAACTTTCTGCAGCCAGGTGCGTCCACCGCAAACCGTGGGCTGTTCATGATCGAGCCGTATCAACCGGGTAAGATCCCCGTCGTATTTGTCCACGGGCTGCTTTCGGACCCCGTCACCTGGGCCGACGTAGCCAACGTGCTCCGGCACCAACCGGATTTACGACAGCAATATCAAATATGGGCCTTCGAATATCCCACGGGCGATGACTTTTTTCAGTCGGCAGCTCGCCTCCGCAGTCAGCTGACCGCGATTCGCTCGGGACTGGATCCCGATCACCATGATGTCGCGTTAGATCGGATGGTCATCGTCGGACATAGCATGGGTGGGTTATTGGCGCAGCTACAAGTGACCTGCTCCGGTGATACCGTTTGGCGATCATTTGCCAAACGGCCCTTTCCAACCTTGACGATGTCCCCGTCCATGGCTCAGATGCTTTCCCAGAATTACTTCTTCAAACCTGTCCCTTACGTCTCACGGGTCGTCTTTATCGGTACTCCACATCGCGGGTCGGCGTTGGCGACGTGCTGTATCGGACGCATTGGCAATGCCCTGGTTGAGGAACCCCCTGCAATCACGGCCGCATTCGAAACGTTGAACAACGACAATCCTGGGGCCTTCACAGAAGATATGCAAGACCACGCACCGCGAAGTATCGAGATGTTAGAGCCGGACAACCCACTGCTCAATGCCCTTGCTGTACTGCCCATCTCCCCGCATGTCACTCTCCACTCTATTATCGGCACTGGGCGTTACATGTTGGGGCACGGACCGTCGGATGGCGTTGTCCCGGTCAGCAGTGCCCAACAACCTGGGGTCGCCAGCGAATTGCTGGTTGACGCGACTCACGAAGAATTACACCGGCAACCGGAGTGCGTCGCTGAGATCCTGCGGATCCTACGCGAACACGCTAGAATGACGACGCATTTGCCGTAGATCCGGCGAGGCAGATTGTTCGGTTCTCCCAACCCCTTGGATATTGTCACGGAGCTTCTAATATGTCGGACGAAAAATCGCTGCTTCGAGAAATGATCTCGTCCATCAAACAACAGCGCGACGAATTGGCGGTCCAGATCCATCTTGGCAAGACGGAAGCCAAAGAAGAATGGAACAAAATGGACACTCGATTGCGTGAATTGGCCAAGCAATATGAACCGCTGAAGGACGCAATTGAGGAATCCTCGACCGAAGTCCTGAGCGGCATGAAGCTCGTCGCGGAAGAGATCCTGGCAGGATTTGACCGCATCCGCAAGTCGCTGTAGCCAGTTGGACCTGGCCGCTGCCAATCACGCCCGTCGTCGAGACCATTGATGCCCCGTACGCTCCGCAACGAACAGGCCTGGTTGATGACCGGGTCGTTAGTCATCCTGGCAATTGTCGCCCTGGGCTTTCTCCTTTCGTACACACGCCCGGTGCTGATCCCTTTTGTGCTGGCGATCTTCATCACGTCCATTGTGTCTCCGATGGTGGACATCCAAGTACTCCAGCTGGGAATTTCCCGCACCGTCGCGGTGATTATTACGCTGTTAGTCGTGGCGTGTGCGTTCTCGATTCTGGCGCTGGTCGCCGTTCAGGCGGCCCTGAATTTGGTGAAATCGGCCGACAATTATTCGCACGACATTGCCGCCTTCGGCCGCGATATGTTGTCGCGGTTGGAACAGTGGAACGTGCCCATCTCAGTCGACGATATCGTAAGACAAGTGCAGTCGACGGTCCCACGTCTGGCAACATCGACCGTCGGCAGCGTCGCCGGTTTATTGTCGCAGGTCGTGCTGGTCTCGATTTTTGTGGGGTTCCTGGTGGCGGGCCGCAATCCGGGGATCATTCGCCAGGGCGTCTACGCGGATATTGATACACAGATTCGCCGCTATCTGGGCACAAAAGTGGTTGTTTCCGCGGTCACGGGAATGCTCGTTTGGCTAACACTTTACAGCTTTGGCCTGGAACTGGCATCCCTGTTTGGGCTGTGTGCGTTCGCCCTAAACTTCATCCCCAATGTCGGTTCCATCGTTGCCACCTTGTTGCCCTTACCAACGGCCTTTGCGCAATTCCGCGACACCCCGGGCCTGCTGTTGGCGGTCGTCCTGATTCCTGGAGCGATTCAACTGACGATTGGCAATGTGATCGAACCGAAGTTGATGGGCGAGGGTCTCAAGTTGCATCCGGTCACAATTCTGCTCTCACTGGCCATCTGGGGGCTACTCTGGGGACCGGTCGGCATGCTGTTGGCGGTGCCGATCACGGCCACCATCCGCATAGTTTTGGAGCAATTTGCGATTACCCAAACGGCCAGCGTGTTGCTGGCCGGTCAACTGCCCAAATGGCCGAAAGAAGAACGGGTCGCCTAATGTTGCGGTTCCTCGCGGGCCAGCCGTTCGGGCGGCACGGCGTAGAAAATGAGGGGCCGGGACGGACGGCGGTGCCGACGGTTGTTTGGCCTCGATCCATTCGTAGTATTCGATCATCGTCAGACTTGATGCAGCGGCCCGGTCGAGGTAACACACGACGTCTCGGTGAAGTTGGAGCGCACTGGCGGTGATCATGCTCGTCACGGGTCCCTCAATCGTCGCCGCAATCGCCGCCGCCTTGCTTTCGCCGTGAGCCAGTAGCACGATCGAACGGGCCTCCAGGATCGTCCCCACGCCCATCGTGATTGCATAGATCGGTACATCGTCCGGACGGGCGAAAAACCTGGCATTGTCCTGAATTGTCTGTCGCGCCAACGTCTTGATGCGCATGCGCGAACCAAGGGAACTGCTGGGCTCATTAAAGGCAATGTGGCCATCGGACCCCACACCCAATACCTGCAGATCGATTCCGCCGCAGTCTACAATCCGCTGCTCGTACCATTGACAATAGTTATCGTAGTTGTCGGTCGTCCCGGAAGGGATGTGGATGTTCTGCGGTGACACGTTAATATGTCGAAACAAATTCTCGTGCATGAAATGATGGTAGCTCTGGGGATTGCCTGGCGTCAGCCCGACGTATTCGTCCAGATTGAACGTCGTCACTTTGGAAAAATCGAGTCCTTCGTCGCGGTGCATCCGTATCAATTCTTGATACAAGCCCAACGGCGTGCTTCCTGTGGCTAACCCCAGAACGGCGTTGGGTTTTGAGTTCAGCAGCCGCGCGATCTCGAGCGCCGCGCCGCGACTCACGTGTTCATAGTCGTCACAAATGCAAATTCTCATCCCCTCAGTCTCCTGTCATAACGCCGGATCTGCATTCCCTGGAGAGGTCTTGATACACGGCACGTGTCGTGCCTCGGCATGCCAATCACATCCGCCTTGAGTCACGATTCACGGGCCCGCCTGCTGAAACATCAAGTCGTCCGGATTGCCGCGCGACAACAAATACGCCAAGAGGTCCAGGAGTTCCTGTTCGTTTAACACATTCAACAGTTTTTCCGGCATCAACGATGTCGGCGACGGTTCCAACGATTCAACATTCGATTTCTCGATCTGCGCGATTTGCGTGGCATCTTCCGGATGCGTTTGCACCGTCAATTCATCGTCGGTCTCGTTCACAATCCGCCCCGTAATAACCTTGCCGTCGAGCGTGTGAATCAGGCTGGCGCGGTACTGGTCCGATACGACTTTACTGGGAAACACCAGCGACTCCGCCAAATCCTTGATGGCAAAACGGCCGGCCACACTGGTTAAATCCGGACCGGTCGCCCCGCCCTGGCCGTCAAACCGATGGCAGATCACACAGCGACTCGCCGCAAACGTCTGGCGGCCTCGCTCGAAATCGCGGGCCGCTAACCCGTTTCCGGCCAGCGCGACAATTTCGTCGACTGTCCATTCGTGACCTGGACCGATCGGCTTCGGCAATTCCGCGTCGGTCGGTGGAGGCGCAACGGTTTCGGAAGCCAAGGCCTGTTTTTCCGCTTCCGAAAGGTGACTCAGTGCATCTTTCCGCATGTTCTCGATAAAGCCCTCATAGCTGGCACCGCCGGTACGTTGTTTGGCACGATTGAGCCAAGCAAAATACTGTCGTCGTTCGTCCAATGTCCAGCCGTAACGCATGTTGCGCAATACAAACGCATAATGCAGCTTTTGCATCTCGGGGTGATTGCCCAACATGGCGGCAATCGTCCGGCCGTATCCGGGATTGCGATTGAGCAAATCGGCGATTTCGGCCGCCGGTGACGGATACTCTTTCTCCATTAGTGCCAACGTCTTTTGGACCACCGAGGGTGCATTGAGGTACACCAGCACACGCGCCAATTCGCGATTAACCGTATCGTCGCTGTCAGGATAGTGATCTTCCAGTCGCCCAATCACCTCGGCCGCCTGTTGGACGGAGGGTTTGCCCAGACGGATAAACACCAAGGCATAGGCCCGCAACAGATCGCGTCGCTGTTCGATACTCATCTCTCCATAATCGAGGCCGTTGAGTGACCCTAGCGCGTCGCCCTCTAAGCGGGCCAGTCCGGCGGTATCGTTGGCCAACTGATAACTGCCAGCGCGGGCCAGCGCGACAGCCCCCAGAATGCGGCGGTTCACATCGGCATCGGTCAGGGCCCGTACTTGCCAGTCGGTCAAGGGTTGCCATTCCAAAGCCACGCGGGCTGCGTAACGAACGAAGCGGTCCGCATGCCCAAGACTGTCCCAGATTAAGTCCAAGTCCACATCGGGGTGCAGATGATCGACCGATGGGTGAAACGACTCCAGGTAACGGCGCAACTGCCGAAGTTCGGCACCGGCGGTATCGTGCCCGCGAACGGCAGCGGTGGATTCATCACCGACGTACGTGACCCGGTACAGCGCGACTGAGTGCCGCGTCCGCCGACGGCAAAATACAAGGCCCCATCGGGGCCCACAACGGCATCGGTTAGCGGCAGCGCCACGCGGGACACAAATTCCTCTTTTTCGCCGCCGTAACTCGCACCGTGCGGTTGCAGATGCACAGCGTACATCGTGCCAAATGTCCAATCCAACAAGTACAACGCTCGTTGATACTTGGCGGGAAACCGAGTGCCCGTGCCAAAGGTGACGCCTGTCGGCGATCCAGGACCGATATCGATGACCGGCGGCAGACTGTCGACATAGTAGTCTGGCCACTTCCCCGTTCCGCTACGCCAACCGAAGTCGCTGCCGCTCACCGCGTGCAACAACCGCGTCGGACGGTACCAGGGCATGCCCAGATCCCACTCCATGTCGGCATCATACGCGAACATTTCGCCATCGGCGTTGAACGCGAAGTCGTACGTGTTTCGATAGCCGCTACTGACCATTTCCCATGTCTTGCCCTCGGGATCGGTCTTCGCAATCCACCCCCCGGGTGCAAGTCGGCCTCGGGCGTGACCGCGTGCATCCCATTGACGAGGAAGCAGGAGGTCTTCACCCCAGTTCGGCAGCAGATGACTAGCCGTCAAAGGATCCGGTGGATCCGTATGATTGCCACACACTACAAATAGCGATTCGCCGTCGGGCGACAGGCGTATCGTGTGGGGGCCATGCTCACCGCCGCCACGGAAAGCCGTTAACTTCTGAATGTCGTCAAGATCACCGTCGTTGTCCGTATCGAACGCCCGATAAAGTCCGCTGCCCGGTCCGCCATTGATCGAGACGTACAAGCTGTCAAATGCATACAGCATGCCCTGCGCGGCGGTGATGGGGATATCCAGTTTTTCGACACGCGTCGCTTCCTGGCTGCCGATCGGAGGCACAATGATACGACTCAGCCCGAGCTTGTCCTGATCACAAGCGAGCAGGCGACCAGCGCCATCAAACGCCAGGCTGACCCACGACCCATGCGTGTCTTTGGGGACCTCAAATAACCGCTCAATCTGAAAACCGGGCTGCAGACGAAAGACGTCACGATCTGCCGCGCCTCCGGCTTCGCCCACAGCCACCGACGGCAACACAACCGGCATCTGCTCGACCCAGCGCGGAGTCCCCTCGTCGGCCATAACGAGGGCGCCGGCAAGCAAAAGCCACGCCACGGCCAAACCGGTGAGCGTGTACCCCTGTTGCCATAGTAAACCTGCGTCCAGAACATTCTCCCCAGTCTTCCGCATCGCGTTTTCCTTTTGCCACCGATCTGGTTGGATCGTAGGTGTGAGTCGAGTCGCCACCAGGTCCAAACGTCACCGGCACGGCGCATCCCAACAATTAAATTGAATTGGATTGAATTTGGCCCGGGCGTTCCGTCGTCGTCATGACGGTCAACCGAGCAAGAGTCATAGGTGGGACCAATCGGGGCGGGCACCGCGACAACCACATGGCTGCGGCGTGACGCCGTAACATGGCAAGCTTGTCGTTTGCGGCACGGCAAGTCCGGAGACCGCGGTTTGACCTCTCATCGGGCTCGCCCTGACGCCGATTGTACGTCGTCGTCGCCCCCAGTTCAAAGCGTAAGCGAGACCTTCGACGAGAACTTTATCGAAGTGCAGGGGCTTGTCCCCGTCAGACCGAGTCGTCGAATCAAGACGACATCCGAATTGTACGTATGGCAACGGCAGCGGATGGATCGGTTTTTTTAGCGCAGCCGGATGGTGTCGGACAAGCTGATGGATCGTGAAGCTTGGTTGTTATGTCAACGTTTGGGAACCGCATTGACGCAGGCGAGTGATCGTCATTCTCTCTAGGCGGGATTGTCGCAGCGGAATAAACTGAGACGTTGAACTACGGTGTACCCCACCTAATGACGGTTCGGCCGCGCAACGCGCTCCCTGGTCGCGGTCGATTCGACGCAGCCTGCACACAATTCACGCGGAGGAACGGCAGCGTCGCAAGCAGTGGGTCCGCCACGCATCGGGCGCAAGTTCCGATGCTGGGGTGCGAGTCGGGTCCGGGACAGGAAGAGACGGGCAGGACGTGGAAAATCTGGGATGAAACAACCGCAGTTGGCATTGGCACTTGGATGTCGTTTCATCCCGCGGTTCGCGGCCTCCATGGTGTTGTTTGCATCCTTTCCTGGACTCGTTTGCGGCCAAGGGCACTCCTCCACGTTTACATTCAGCCGCAGCAATCTACTGGACGGAGGCCTGAAACTGACGGCAGGGCTGTCGACTTATGACGTGCTACGCGCTGCCGAAGAGGCCCTAGGATTGTGGGCATCGGTCGCTCCGCTGACTTTCCTCGAAGTCCCGGACAATGGTCCGGCCGTAGATGACGTTGAATACTCGGCGGTAGGCTTGCCAGATATCCGAATCGGCCATCACGACTTTAGTGGAAATGTGCTGGCTCACGCCTACTCACCCGGCGGCAGCGGGCTTTCGAGTGATGTTCACCTAGATGACACCGCGCGCGTCTGGGATGAATCTCTGTTGTTTACGACGTTGGCACACGAACTGGGACATGCGTTGGGCCTGGATCACATGGACGATCAGCTGTCGATCATGAATTCGACTTTGGGAGGCAACAACTTATTGCCGGCAATCGACACCGGCTATTTGTTGCCTCCCGAGGTCGAGGCAATCCAGTCCTTGTGGGGGCACGGCACCGGCGAGGTGATTTCGACGAGGCATTGGGTCGGCAGCAATTCATCGCGTTGGACGGATGATTCGAATTGGCAGGAAGGATGGCGTCCAACCGGTCACAGCGACGTGTATTTGGAGCAGGACGCGGTAAGTAGCATCACTTCCGGTACCCAGGCCATTCGGTCGCTAACCCTCGGGGGCGGCACCAACGAGTTGCGGCTTGTTGGCTCGGCACGCCTGAACGTGAACCACGAGGTGACGCTGGGGCGTGCCCAAGGCGGTAGGCTATTGGTGCCGCTGGGCGCCACGGCCACGGTGCATGTGCCCGTCAACAGTCTGGATCAACCCGGTTGGACGCAACCGGACTTCGATGACTCGCAGTGGCAAAGTGGCCCGACAGCAATCGGGTTTGAGCGGGGCGAGGGATATGGCTCGCTGATCCAGACGGACCTCGAGTCGCAAATGTATAACCGCGTTGGCAGCGTTTACACTCGCCTCGCATTCGACATCTCGGACCCCGCCTCGTTGGATTTCCTGCAATTGCAGATGCAATTCGACGACGGTTTTGTCGCTTACCTAAACGGTACGCAAGTGATAGCCGCCAATGCGCCGAGAACGTAGCCTGGAACGCCACCGCGCCGCGTTCGCGCGACGACGCACAGGCGCTGCAAATCGAGACTTTCGACCTGTCGGCCTGGGTCAATCTTGTCCAACCGGGGCAGAACATTTTGGCGATTCAAGGCTTGAACAACCGCATCATCAGTTCGGATTTGTTGATCGCTCCCGAGCTTCGAGGCGGCGCCATCAACAACCACCTGGCCGTTGACGGCGGCGAACTTCGGATCGGCAACGACCTGAATCTGGCTGAAGCTTCCGGCAGCGACGTGCTAGTTGAATTAATTGACGGGACCATCTGGGTCGGCGGAAACGTGGCGACAGGTTCTGGCCATAGCCGTTTGACCATGCGGGGCGGCGTGCTGCAGGTGGACGGCGGTCGGCCAATCGAAAGACTGATTGCCGCGGCGCTCCGGCGGCCGTGCAGGTGCCCACCGACGATTCGCTCGGCGACGACTGGCTCTCCGGCTCGTTTGACGACTCGCAGTGGGAGACTCGCGCGACGGGAATCGGCTTTGAACGGGGCGTCGGCCTACAAACTCAAATTGAAACGGATTTGCAGAGTGAAATGTTTAACCAAAACGCAACGGCCTACGTCCGCATCCCGTTCTCGTGGGACGACGATCAGCCGGTCGGGACGGCTGACATTACGAATGAAGTATGACGACGGTTTTGTCGCCTATTTGAACGGCCAGGAAATCGGTCGCGTCAACGCGCCGGGCGTCCTGGAGTGGGATTCCCACGCGACTCGTTCCGCCAGCGACGCGGATGCGCTCGGGTTTTCAGAAATCGACGTCACACCATTTGCCCAACTGTTGGTACCTGGGGCAAACGTCCTGGCGATTCAAGGACTCAACAGCAGCAATAACAGTTCGGAATTCCTGCTGGTCCCCGAACTGACTCGGCAGATGATCGGCGGGACGCTAAGTGTCGATGACGTGGACTTCTACGGCGGTCAATTGCGGGGCGTCACCCGAGTGGAAGGCAATTTTCATCACGGGTCGGGCGAGTTATCGCCGCAGCTACCTCTGGCTAATTCATTCGGGCCCGCCCGGCTGCTGATCGTTGGCGACTACACCATGGATCCTAGTGCCACGCTGCGGCTGGACGCATTTGACGACGGGATCGACTCGATCGACGTGCAGGGAGTGGCGCGGCTGGACGGCACATTGAGTGTGGTCAACGCCGCTGGACCAATCAATGAGCCAATCGTTGCCGGTACTGCATCGGTGCAGACCGTACTACGGGCAGACCAAATTGAATCCTCGTTTCAATCGGTGATCGTCAACGGCGCGCCGTGGAGCGAGGGACACCAGGGCGCCGGACTGTTTCAGTTGCTTGATTACTCCGCACGAAGTGGCACTGATTCGCTATCAGGCGTTTCCAGGTGACGCCAACGGCGACGGCGCATTCAACACGTCCGACTTGGTGCAGGTGTTTCAAAGCGGACACTACGAGGATGACATCGAGCAGAACTCGGACTGGACGAGCGGTGACTGGAGTGGCGATTTGGAATTCACCAGCGAAGATCTGGTATTGGCCTTTCGCAATGGCCAGTACGAGAATGGCGGCGCACCGGCGATGACCGTGCCGGAACCTGCGGTCTTCCGATTCTGCTAGCAGCCGGACTGGTGGGGGCCGCCGCCGGGTGCGACGGTTTCGAGCTGCATAGCAAGATCTGCCTGCCATTCCACGTATTTTCCCGGACCATCGTCCCCCTTTTGGCCGGCTTTGTTCCACCGGCAGATGCCGATATAGTGGCAGAAAGTGGATTTCAAATCCTTGTCGCCGGCGGCGCTCGACTTGACGGTTCGCCTCTCGCCGAGTTCTACTGAGGTCGGCTAGTACTGGAAGTCCACTTACGGCCCGTTGAGTACCCCATTGAAGGAGCCCCGCTCGTGAATGCAACACCCCTGCCGTTCCTCCCTGTATCTACCCGACGGCTCTTTGCCCTCGCCGGCGGCTTAATTGTCGGCACGCTATATGGCGAGGCCATTGCGACGGATTTTCCCGCAGTCTTTCAGCCAAACGCCGCTCCCGCTCCTTCGTCCGTCGCGGTCACCATCTCGGCCCCGCTAGTCGGGGAATCATCCGACAGCTCCTCACTTTCAGGAACGGCGATTTTGGCCGTCGGCGAGCCGACGGATCCTTTTGGTTTTGGTCAATTGGTGGACGTCGAGTTGGTTTTGGACGACGGCATGGACTTCTCGCTATTGGGGGGCGCCGTTACCGTGCGTGCCGATCCGGGAGCCACCCGCGTGCGGATGATCGATCCCGGCCCAGCCGGAGACGTGACAAACGGGCAGTTCGACCAGTTGGACAACATCTTTCAATTCGAAGGCGAGATTTTCTTGTCGACCGAAGAGGGTCCCTTCGATCTCTCGGGCGTCGCCCCGTTGGTGGCCGATCTGAACGGGATTCAGCTACAAAACCAGGGAAATCAGTTGGTGGCCAACCTGACCATCGACTTGGATTTCACCACCGCTATCGCGGTCCCAGTGCTGGGGCAAATCCCGCTGACGATTAACATCAAAGGTAACTTGGCTGCCATTGCCCTCATGGCGCTCGCTGGCGACTTCAATGGCGATGGACAACTCGATGCCCAAGACATCGATCTGCTGCACGCCGCGATTCGGACGCAAAGTCCCGACCCGCAATTTGACTTGAACGATGACGGGCAACTCAATGACAAGGACTCGTCAGTATTGGTGCATGACCTGCTGCTTACTTCCTACGGCGATACCAACTTGGATGGCGTATTCGAGTCGTCTGATTTGGTGTCCGTATTGCAGATGGGCCAATACGAAGACGCGATCGTCGGTAATTCCGGCTGGGAGCAAGGAGATTGGTCCGGCGACGGGGACTTCGATAGTGGCGACTTGGTCCTGTCGATGACCGATGGCTGCTACGAATCGTGCGTGGGTCCGCGCATGGCCGTCGCCAGCGTCCCGGAACCTGCGACCGCGATCCTGGGCAGCATGGCTGCGTTGCTTTTGGGTGCGGTGCTGCGGCGACCCACATCACTCGCCCATTTGCCGGGCTGAATCGTGCGATGTTCGCATAATGCAACGAACGTCGCCGTAATCTTGTTCAGCCATCAAGCGATTGGAGGCTATGTTAATTCACTTGGCGCGGTGGGTCGCCGAGGCTGCTTTGTTGAGCGCGGCAGTACATACGCTGAAACGATTAAACAGGGTCGGTAAAAATTTTTGAATTGTCTGTAAAAAGTGCTTGCGAAGTTGCTACGGTTCGCTTACATTACGTGCAACTTAAATGTTTCGGATCTGGAACCGGGATGCCAATGAATCTTAATCTGGCTTGAGTTCATCACCTCAAAACGTTTGCGTTGAGAGACGCGGCGGGATGAACCTCTTATTGCCCGGGTAGGCGACTCGTCGCCCTGCTATCTATCCAAGTTCAGCACCAGGAACGTGTGATTTCTGCTTACGTAGGGATCGTCGCGAACCGGGGTTTGCCCGTGAGCCTGCGGGCGTTTAGCGGTTTTTTGAGCAAAACACTAGGGATATTTCACACACAGAAGGATGAATGCACATGCGTAAGGTTCAAATTTTCTTCGGTCTCGCCCTCCTCACTCTGGTTTGTCTGACACCTGCGGCCAATGCCCAACAGTTCACGTGGGCAGACAGTCAAGCTGTCACCAATGCCGTCGTTCTGACCTACGATCCGGCAAATGGCAACCTAAGCTACGACGGAAACGGCAAGGAAGTCACGACCTTCGAGTTGAAATCATTGGGTGGCAAGTTCCTGCCGGCCGGAGTCAACGATGGCGTTGTCACCGGCCCGTTCGACGTGCTGAGCGCAGACAAGTTCTTCACGCTGACCACCGCTCCGAATCAGGTAGCGTCGGTTGACATTGGCGCCATCCTGCCGGCCGGCATATCGAAAGACGACCTCATGGCCGACTTTCAGATCAGTGGTTCGCTGTATCCCAGTGGTGCCCTGACCTCGGCAGAGGGTGGCGGACCTTATTTGTACTACAATGCCGTGCCGGAACCCACCAGCTTGGCCTTGGTGTTCTGCGGTCTGCTGGGCTTGGTCGGCCTGCGTCGTAATCGACGCTAGTATTGAATCTCAAAAACCGCGAGCTCACACTTTGAGCGAAGGTGCAAGCGGCGTCTTACGGAAACGTGAGACGCCGCTTTTTTTGTTGGCGGCACCACAGTAGCTCCCAATTTGCTGTGGCATGTCTCCGGGAGGGCGAGTTGCTATACAAAAATCACTGTCCATTTGCGAGAAAACACGAAAAAAACAGCTCCAAACCCAACTCGACCACTCCACGAAAAAAAAGCAGGTTTTTCAAACGAAGTGCTTGCACAGCTTACCTGAGCCCCTTATAATCCCGGTCGTTCGAAGAAAGAATCTTCTAAGTTTCGGGATGCCAATGAAGTCTTGATTTGGTAGCTGCCAGTCAGCGACCTCCACACTCACGACCACGATCGTCGCACGTGTTGCGGCGCGGTGACATGTCACTGTGAGTGCGAGTCGATGTTCGGTTTTTGCGGAAGCCGATCCGCCGACGGGCTGTCTCTCCCCTACGAGTGTTTTCCATCGCGCGAATGCTCGTTGCCCCTACCGTCGCACGCTGTTGCGATTGCTGGGGTCTCCCCCGGTGCTCGTTCCAACACACCTTTGCTCGGTCTGGATCGAATACATATTTCAGCTCACGTACCATTTTTCGGCTACATAGAGGAAGGAAGTCACGAAGATGCGCAAGGTACAATTCACACTCAGTCTCACCCTAATGGCCCTGTTCTGCCTGACAACGGCTGTGCAAGCTGGCAAGTTCACGGAGACATCGGATCCGGCCACTGCTAATGCCGTGACCATGACGTACGATCCGACGTCCGGCAACGTGAGTTACGCCGGAAACGGTCGGGAAATCACGACCTTCGAATTGAAGTCCGCGAGGCCATGTTGATCCCGGACGGAGTCAACGCTGGTGTCGTCACGGGCCCATTTGACGTGCTCAACGCGAGCAAGTTCTTCACACTGACCACCGCCCCGAATCAGGTTTCCTCGGTTGACATCGGCGCAATCATGCCGACCGGTCTGTCCGCTGCCGACATCATCGGCGACACCGAAATCGGCGGCTCGCTATATCCTAGCGGTGCTCTGGATACGGCCGAGGGTGGCGGTCCGCTTCTTTTCGTTGTGCCCGAACCCTCCAGCTTGGCCTTGGTGTTCTGTGGCCTGCTGGGTCTGTTCGGCCTGCGACGCAAATAAGCCATTTCCTGGCTGATTGAGAATTAAGACAACGGCGGCTTGCTTCGGCAAGTCGCCGTTTTTTTGTGCCCGGCTGCATGATCTCGAATGTGCTACGGCCGACTCGAGATCGTTGACCACTCCGTTATTCACTGGAACGAATGGCGCGAACGACTGCCGCACTAGTGTCAGCAATTAAATCGAGGGACACTCGCACGTCGCTATTCTCCTTTGATAAGAATACGTAACATCATTGTTTGCGTTGCTGCGGAAGTGATTGACGAATCGCACAACGACGCATGTTCAACTCTTGAAATCATTCGCAAATTTAACAAGTTTCCTCGTGCCAAGCGTTTGCACCGCCACGCAGGCGACTTATTCTAAAAGCTCGGCGGCAGATGATTGGTTCACGCCAACTGGCCGATGGTTCGTCAGCGCGTTAGTTGTCAACGCCATCGATTTCACGGCGCCGTGTCGCGTCTATTCTGCGTCGCCTGTTGGAAATACGATTCGTACTTATTCGATCTTCGAAAGATAGAAGCAAACTCTGAGAATTCGATTCGCGTCCGCCAAGAGCTTGGCAATTCAATGTCGTCTGTTGATTGGTCACACGAAGGAAAGTTACACGATGTGCACGTCTAAGATCGTCCCACTGTTCGCCGGTTTGGCCCTCTTGTATTGCCAGGCAACAACCGATGCGGCGGCGCTGACGCCCATCTTCCCTCCCGTCTCGGATGCCGTGACGTTGACTTACGAACCGAGCACAGGAAATCTGAGTTATGACGGAAACGGCATCGACATAACGACAATGGAAATCAAGTCAGCGGAAGGCCTCTTTATTCCCGAGAACGTCAATTCCGACATCATTGTCGGACCGTTTGACGTCTTCAATACAGGCAAGTTCTTTACTCTCACGACCGCGCCCAACCAGGTCGCAGCTGTCGACATTGGTCCTGTCCTACCGACCGGCCTGAGTTTCGACGCGGTGCTGGCCGACCTGACCGTGAACGGCTCCTTGTATCCCCAAGGAAATCTTGTGACCGCGCCCGGGGGTGGCCCCTATTTGCTGCAGATCCCGGAACCCAATACGGCACTGCTGCTGGCCTTGGGGCTGTTCGGCCTCGTACGGTTTCGCAGTAAATAGCAGTACCGGGCTGGACCACAGCGTGGTTGAGTGACCCGTTCGTGATGGGTCTCCGCCCCATGGCAAACGGAGACCAGGCGTTTCATCATGTGACCTCGCACCGTTCCGGCGCGAGGGTGAGGGTGACGGTTGAGCCAACCTGGCATGGGAGATATCGCATCGCGCGAACAAAACTGATCCTCGCTGCGTACACCTGATCAGCCACACGAGGGAGTGTCGACTCCGGAAAGGAGAGTGGGTGATGTTGGGGCACGCAGTCCAGGTTGACAGTCGTGCTCGGGGCAAGAGCATCAGCGCAGGGCTATCTTGGGCATCGCCGCCCTGATCTTTTTGCCCGTTTTGCCTTTACAGGCAAGTGATGGATTATTGCAGTTGCCGCCTCGTCCGACCGGTCGAGTAGAAGACGGCAACCGCAATCCCACGCTACGGCCCGAGCGGCGTATCTATTTTACCTACGGGGGGAACATCCTGTTCCACTTCCCGAACTACACGGTGCGTTTCGGGAATTACCATGAGGGTGCGGTCCCCAATGAAGGCGTAGGGGGCGTCGTCATGCACAACGCGGCCGGGATGTCGTGGGACGGCCAGGGAATGATCCTGACACCCAATTATCCAACTTGGCTAGTTGTTCAAGACCGTTATGCACGACGCAATCGTCGGCGACCCGAAAAGTCATTGGCCGGCCGCCGAACCTCCGACTACACCGGCTCCTCCGCAGCGGCCGATGGAATTCCCGCCGTTGGTCGGTTATCGCAGCCTCGAGCCGGGCCAGTTCGAAGGCTATGTAGGTCCCGAACACGGACCTGTGCCACAGACACCCTTGGTACAGAAGTCGTATGTCCAGCCGATCAAGCCGCAACCGCCGACGGAAAAGTCCAAATTAGAGCTGGGTGAGAAACCGAAGCCAGACATGATAGGCAGCCTACAGTTATCCGGAGCTTTATCCAAGCCAAGTACCTTCGCCGATCGAATACGCTTTTCCCTACCCGTCCGTTATGAGCCCGACGGGCCCTTGATGTAGACGAGAAAGACGATCAACACGTACGGGATGGTTTCGCACGGACCTGCGACAGGTCCATGCGTGACTGGCAGCTTGCGGCACACCCACTATCAGGCCGAGGATGCGACGCTGGAGCGGCGAGAGGTGTGGCTACGAACCGTTGCTGCGGCGGCGAGTTCCTGCTGTTTGACCTCCAGCTTCGCCTCCAGCTCCTGCACATCATCGATCGCGTCTTGGTAACGGGCATAGAGGTCCCAGGCGATCCACCCCAAGTAAATATTGAAGCCCAGTGATCCGAATAGCCCAAGTACGGTCATTAGAAGGGGTCCCCAGGGCCGGTCGCTGGCCGAGGTGGTCGACGACTTTTGGTTGCGAGTGGACTCGTTCGCACCTCCCGGGGTGGTCGCTCCATCGCCGGGTGGGGCGGGCAAGTCGAGTGCGTTGCCAGGGCGACTACCGGCCAAACCGTTTTCTGGAAACTGAATCGCTCGGTTGTCGACAACGCGACCAGCTGCTGATTCATTCCGCAGCGGTTCTTCCGTACCAACACGCGACGGCGGCGTTATGTATCGCTGGTTGGGATTGGGGGCGGCTCCCGGCTGGCCTTCGAACACCACCTCACGACGCTGACCTGGGTCGGCTATCGGGGGTCCAAATCTATCGGAGGGTGGACTCGGAAACGTCTGGCCAACACGGATCGAGCTGTCCTGCGACCAACCGTTTCCGTCATCGGACGATGGAAATCCGACACCCGATGCTCGGCTGGGACCATTTATAGCCCCCGTTGTGGAGGCTGGCGGCACCGGCACGTAGGACCGGTTGTTGCTGTCCGGCGGCCGTTGTGCAGAGTTTCCACTGTATCGGCTCGTGCCTTGCGGCATGCCGCCGGATGGATTGGGGGCGAACCCACCGGTACCCAAGGGCGGCTGAGGGACGGGGGCCGTGACATTGTCGGCCGCACGAATTCGATTTCGCAATGTGTCTTCGAATGCCGCTCGCGATTGAGGATTAGCGGGTTGCTGCAGCATTTGATCAATTTCCATCCAACCACTTCCAGCCGGGGGCACGTTGTTCGAAGACGGCGAGCCGAAGGCGCTGTTGCCCGTGTTGGACTGAAAACCGGGATTCGCCGGCGGGCCAAGATTGGTCGGCTGGCCAAATTCAGTTGGCTGCCCCAGATCGGACGGCTGTCGCATGGCGTCCTGCGCGGAATTCACACCGGCGTTTAGCGCCGCTGCGCCCGCTCCATCAACTCCCCGGTGGCTCCCCGATCATTGGGGCCAGAGACGGGCTGAACACTCGTGGCGGACGAACTGGGATTGAATGTAGTTTGGCTGAAGCGCCATCCCGAATCATCGACCTGGAACGCGCATAGCAGAATGATAGCCATCCCTGACATCGTAAAATCTCCTTGCCGAGACGGGGGCAAAGGCCGCGGTCGCAGCTAACCGCTCAACCGGGGCATCGGCGTGTCCGTCAAACGACCGACAGCTTTTGCCACATCCTAATGGCTGGCCGCAAGTCATGTAAATACAAGTTGCGTCGCGCCGCTATCCCGGCCAGCTAGCGCAGGTCAGCAAGGGCGTGTTGGCGCCCTCGTCGCGTGCTGCTCGGCGCACCGCCGATCGTTTCACGAAGAGGTGATGGGCGGGGTGTCCAACTCCTGAAGTTCATGCTGCAGGATGTTTAGCAACGCCTGCAGAAAGGAAACGACCATGGGCCCGACTAAGATGCCGATGGGGCCGAGTGCCTGGACTCCACCCAATACGCTGAGTAGCGCCAGCAGTGGATGCAGCTTGGATTGCCCGTGCAGTACGTAGGGTTTGATCAAGTTGTCGACCATGGAAACGACTGAAACTCCGTAGACAAACATCACAATCGCTGCCACATACCGTTCGTCAACCACCGCTAACCAGAGGCAGGCCGGAAACCAGACGGCCGCCGCCCCGATAAAGGGAACCAAGGCGAACACAACCGTCAGGCTCATCATCAAGAACACCGAATCGAAACCGGCAAAAAAATAGGCGATCCCCGCCAGCACTCCCTGAGCCAGCGCCGACAGCAGCGTCGCCAGCACGACGGCACGACTAACCGCTTCGAATTCGGAGACTAACTCCTCTTCGTAGCGATCGTCCAGTGGCGAGAGCTTCATGAGCGTCTGGATCATCGCCGGGCCATCCTTTAGGAAGTAAAAGATCGCCAGCGCAATAATGGCCAGCCCGAATACTGAACCGCCCACCATGGCGGTGGCTTGACCGGCAACGGAAGGCAACAGTCCACGTAGCCAACTATGCAGATTGACGAGCCAGGAGTCGAATTTTTCGCGGCTAGGATTGACCAGGTCAGTCAGCCACGACCAAAAGGGGCCACCCGCGAGATCCATCCGAAAGGCAGCGTAGCCTGCGGGTATCCGGCGATAGAGCCTGCGCAGCTCGGCCACGTCGACCAGGGCCTCCTCTCGCTGCATTCGTTTAGCGCTACCGGACGTATCCCCAGCGTCGCCCCTCGTCTCACCGGCGGCTTCTGTATGCTGACGTTCGACTTCCGACGGGCGATAGGGATTCGGTATGGGAAACGCGTCGGGGCCTTCCGCCGCAAACCGCCGCGTCAGGTCGATGTTCGACCGCATCTCGCGAATCGGCTCGAATGCCCCAGCTCCAAGCTCCGTCACCATCCGTTTGACGCGTTTCATATCGGGAGAATCATCGGAGTCGTCCGAATCCATCGCCGCCAAATATCGCGTATCCGACAAGCGACGGTCAAGGCGATGTAATCCGTCGGAGATTTCGTCCAATTGCTGACGGAACGGCGCGTCGATATTCTCGAATTCCGGAAGACTTGCCGGCAGCGTCTCCATAAGACCGTCCAGTGCGACCAGTGACATCGAGTCCTCGTCGTCGGCCCCCAGGAGTGTATGGAACGGGACTTCCAGGTTCAGGTGTTCGCGCAAACGAGCAATTCGGACTTCGGCACGATCGACCACATCCCCGCCGATTGCTCCCAGTGCTTCGCGAATTGCCAGTGTCGTCACAACGACCAGTGGAAGAAGCACTGTCGTTAGAATGAGGCCGGTCGTGACCAAAGCGGCAAGGCCCGGACGGTTCTTCATGCGATCGACAACTCGCATGTGAAGTGGGCGAAAGATAACGGTCAGGACAGCGGCCAAGAACAACGGCAATACAAACGACGCCATCACACGGTAGAGCACCACGCTGGTCAACGCGATCACCGTCAACAGGACAAATAGGCTAATCCAACGCGACATAGAGACCTCTAGCTAGCTTCCATCCAGGTACCCCCGAGCCGGACGCGGAATCGTCTCGGTCGTGCGTACGGCGCCACGCCTCAGCTCGGTATCCGCCCGAAGGACCGCCGACACTTTGTGATTGCCGACGAGCTTGGGCGGACGACCAGCAAGCGGCACATCAGCTTTTTAACGGATATTGAACTCGTACAAAACCAGAATAAGTGAGATAACCTAGAGTCCTCAAGGCGTTTTCGCGCCTCCCGCTGCCGTCGTGCGGCAGCGCATCGCGCGAGTTGCCGGCACCTGGCTCCATCGACACCATCGTGCAGAGATACCTACGTGAATCGACTTACGCCGACGGCCAAACGCCGGCTGATCCTATTTGTCAAATGGCTGATTGCCCTGACCGTCATCGTCTTTATTTTCCGTTCCTTTAACGGAGCACGCCGGGCTTTTGCGCAAGATCCAACCTTCACACTTAAAGACATGGACCCGGTTTGGTTGTGCATTGCCGGGGCCATCTATTTCGCCGGCTTGGTACCGATGGGTATTTACTGGCACTACTTGATCCGTTGCCTCGGCCAGGATCCCCGTTTTGCTTATACGATTCGTGCGTATTTTATTGGGCATCTGGGCAAATACGTGCCGGGCAAGGCCTTGGCGGTGGTCCTGAGGACGGCGTTTTTGCGCGGCGAAAACGTCAACGCGACGGTGGTCGCCGTGAGTGTGTTCATCGAGACCTTTACGATGATGTCGGTGGGCGCGGCACTGGCCACCGCTCTGATTGCCTGGCAATTCTCCGAACACGGATTCCTGCTGCTATTGAGTGTTGTGCTGATGATCCTCGCGGGCATCCCCACATGGCCCCCCTTTGTCCGCTGGTCGGTGCGGCGACTGAAGGTCACCAATTGGAACGAAAGTCTCGAAAACTTGTTACGTGGCTACACGTGGCGCGTGATGTTGGTGGGCTGGCTTACAGAACTGTTCGGCTGGGCGATAATCGGGCTGAGTCTCTGGGCCGTCCTGAAGGCCATGCCATTGGAAACTCCACTGGCCAGCCCATGGACCTTGTGGCCTCGTCTGACTGCATCGGTTTCCTTGTCGATGGTCGCCGGCTTCTTGTCGCTGTTGCCCGGAGGATTAGGGGTACGCGAGGTGGTGCTTGATCAGTTACTGAAACAGCCTTTCGGGCAGATCGTCGCGCCCCTGTCGGCGGTGCTGTTGCGTCTGGCGTGGATGCTGACGGAACTGGTAGTTTCAGGTATCCTGTATATTGGTCTGGGGTTTCGCCGACAAAACAGTCAGGCAAAGACGCGCTGATCGGACGGTGAATGGTAACGGCGTTCGAGTCGGCCACCGCCTGTCGTTGAAGCTTGCCCGCCTTGCCCCGTCCGGTCCGTCGGAACCCCAGAGGTGATCGTCGGGGCCGTGTCTAACGCCACTGGTCAAATTGTGAGGTTCCGCATGCTCTCGATTGTCACGCCCGTGTACAACGAAGCCGACAGTCTACTTGAGCTGCACCGGCAACTGCGCGAAGTGGCGAAGGAGCACGGCTACGAACTCGACCTGATCTTTGTCGATGACGGATCTACCGACGATTCGTGGCCGATCATTTGTCAGATTTGCGAACAGGATCCACAGGCACGCGGGATTCGCTTTCGGCGAAACTTTGGCAAAGCGGCGGCATTGAGCGCGGGGTTTGCCTCGGCGCGAGGCCCTTACATCATGACTATGGACGCGGACTTACAAGACGATCCGCACGAGATCCCCAAGTTCCTGGCCGCGATGGAACGCGACGTCGACGTGGTTAGCGGATGGAAGCAGCGGCGCTACGATCCATGGCATAAGGTCTGGCCATCGCGCGTGTTCAACTGGTTGGTCAGTCGCATTACCGGCGTCGTCCTGCACGATCATAACTGTGGCTTCAAATGTTACCGTCGTGAGGTATTCGATCGCCTTCGACTGTACGGCGAGCTTCATCGTTTCGTGCCGGTCTTGGCGGCTGCACGTGGCTGGCGCGTGGGCGAAGTTGTGATCAACCACCGACCTCGTATCCACGGCCAATCAAAATACGGTTGGGTCCGCATTCCCAAAGGATTTCTGGATCTCCTGACGGTCAAGTTCCTGACCGGCTATGGCCAGCGACCTCAGCACCTGCTGGGCACGCTGGGCTTAGCGGGTTTCACCATTGGCTCGATGGGACTTGCTCTCCTATCCGTGTGGTGGGTGCTGTCGCGCATTCTTCCCGGTTGGGAAGTGCTTCACCTGACGGATCGCGCGATATTCTTCTATTGTCTGGGGGCCGCGTTGCTAGGAGGTCAATTCATGTCGATCGGCTTCTTGGCCGAATTGATGACCGCCCTGCATGGGCGCAACACCGACACGTATTCGGTGTCGGAGCGAGTCGGTGGCGAGGCCAGTTGGCAGAAGGCAGATGAGCGGTTCGCTCGGCGCACCACTTCCGCCCCGACAATTCCAGCTCGTTCGGAATACGCAAGTAATCCACCCCACCTCAAGTCGCTGCGGCAAGGAGAGTCCTCGCGCGACACACCATGAATGACGATGCCCACGACCTCCGCAGCTTGCGGCGCACCGTGTATGCGCTGCTAATCCTCTCGACACTCGTCCACGTTTCGGCTCGTATTCTAACAACCGAGTCTCGCGACCGACGTACACCGTTCTTTAGTGCCAACGATCGGAGTCGCTGGTCGACCATCAGCGCCCTTGTCGACCACGGCACTTATGCCATCGACCGCGTTCGACAACGGCCCGGTTGGAAGACGATTGATATGGTACGGCATCGGGGTCCGGAGGGACAACTGCACTACTATTCCAGCAAGCCTCCGCTGTTGGTCACTTTGTTGGCTCCACAGTATTGGCTCATTCGCACCACGACGGGCTTGTCCTTCGCAGAGCATCCATTCGCGATCGCGCGGGTGATGTTGATCGTCACCAATCTTCTTCCCCTGGCGATCTATTTATTGCTGTTGACGGCATGGGTGGAACGCAATGGCGAAACGGATTTCGGCCGCGTATTGGTCGTCGCGTGCGGAGCGTGGGGCACGTTTTTGACCCCGTTTGCGAATTCTCTGAACAACCACCTCCCGGCCGCCATCTGCGTGCTGATCGCGACATTGTGCGTTTGGTGCATCTGGCAACTCGAAGACCCCCCGGGACACTTGTTTGGCGCGGGCGGCCTAGCGGCGGGATTCGCGGCCGCCAATGAATTGCCCGCGCTGTCGTTTCTCGTGATCGTTGGATGCACGCTGTTTTGGCTCGCACCTCGCAAAACGTTGCTCTACTTCCTGCCGGCCGTGGCGCTGGTCGCGGTGGGCTTTTTCGGCACGAACCAAATTGCCCACGGCAGTTGGCGACCCCCGTACTGCGCATCGCGAGACGGGCGAAAACTGGTACGATTATCCCGGCAGCTATTGGATCACAGGACGTCGCGGTGTGGATTTGGGAGAACCGTCCAAGCTGGCCTATTTGTTTCACGTCCTGATCGGCCACCATGGTTTTTTTTCCCTGACGCCGATTTGGATCCTGAGCGCAATCGGCGCATTGATGTGGTTGATGCGCGGTGATCAACGTCAGCGATACATCGCCACCTTGACGCTCGGATTGCTTCTTGTCTGCATCATTTTTTATGTCGGCCTGCGCCCTTGGGCGACAGGAACTATGGCGGCATTGCCAGCGGCTTTCGCTGGCTCTTCTGGTTGATCCCGCTTTGGCTGCTTGTCCTGTTGCCCGCCGCCGACTGGCTGAGCGGAAAACCTGGCGCGTCAAACATTCGCCTTGGCGTTGTTAGCACTGTCCATGCTGTCGGTCGCGCTGCCTGCGGCTAATCCGTGGACGCACCCCTGGCTATATCAATGTCTCCTTTCATGGCATCCCACGCCCTAGCAAAAACCGCGAAGTCACTGCGAGAGGCCGTCGGCAGCGGCGGCATGTGGCAAATCCTCGTCGTGAAGGAGGCCGCTGGCCCGGCGTGCCTACGGAACCTGGCACCAATCAGGCGTCATCGATCGAGGTCGATGCGAGGTTGTGCAGACAGCTAAGACTAATCGCATCGAACACGGGCAGCAGCGCATCGAATTCACGGTTTTCTCCCTGCAAAAGTAAAACCATCGGCTGTTCGCACTCGACACACTCCAACACTTGGGCAGTCACCAACAAATCAAGACAGTAGAATTGCAGTTCGACGCCACGCAGTGTGAGCTCACCGACCGACCTTTCGACGGCATCGACTTCCACGTCTTCGTATTCCTGGCAGATGGACTCGACGACACGGCTGACCAATTCGTCAGCCGGCGGTTGGTCGAGCGTCACCGACCAAAACGCCCCTTGGGGACTATGCACCGAGACGGAACGTGGCCATCCCCATTGCTCTTCGCGAACCAGTCGCCAGTTTTCGGGATAGAGGAATCGGAGACCCGATTCGTTGAATTCGGCCGTCATCGTTGCGTCCTCCTGGCCGTCAGGCGACCTCCAAACCTGGGCCAGCAGCGTTTGCCACGCGAATCGCTGGCGTGGAACCAGTCAAGATTTCGATCCCAGTATGGTAACGCTTAGGGTACTCCGCGCAAACCAGCAACGCTCAGCAATCCACGGCAACGATCGTTCTTGTCGTCGAGCGGTCCACGTGATAACCTCCCCACCGTTCATACTCGAAAAAGTGTCTAATGAAGGATCGTCCGGTGACCTCGCACAGCTGTCAGGACTTGCCGACGGCCGTAACCCGTAGCTCGCGGCCGTCCCTCCTGTGCCCGATTGGTGTGGTGGTGTGGGCAACCGTCGTAACCGTCGGCGGCGGGTGTTCGCATTTGCCGCGCCGTGGTCCGGTCGCCCAGGACGTCATTATCGCCCGTCAGTTGTCTCAACAAGGACTGGATGCCTTGCACAAAGGGTCGTTAGGGAAGGCGGAAGAGCGTTTTACGCAGGCGATTGAGCGCTGTCCGACCAATACGACCGCACGGTATCAACTGGCCAACTGCCTGTGGAAACGCGGGGCCCGCCAGGAGGCTATCGAACAATTGGTGAAGGCCATCGAGATGTGCGGAAGTGAGGACGTCGAGATGATGGTCGAGCTGGGGTATATGTGGGCGAATGTCGGGCATCTGGACCAAGCGTTGGAGGTCAGCGGAACAATCGATTCGAGCGACGCCGGACTTTGCTCTAGCCTGGCAACTGCGAGGCGACGTTTTACGACGGCGCGAGGACTGGTCGGGGGCGCTTGCCAGCTATCATCGGTGTCTAACGTACGACCCCCACAACTCGGAAGTTCAACTCTCGGTGGCCGAGGTGTACTATGCGCTGGAGCGACCGGGGCGAGTATTGGCTACGTTAAATCGCTTGGAGGACGAAGTGTCGCCGGATCACCAGCCCGAGCGGATGTTGGTGCTGAAGTCGCTCGCGTACCAACAGTTAGAACGAAACGACGAGGCGGTCGAGGCGTTGGCGGCTGCGCTGCCTGACCGTCGTCTGTCAAATGGCGCCCTGGTGCAATTGGCTCACGCCCAAGTGTCGGCGGGTCGCTTGGCTCAGGCCGAACAGACGATCCAGCGGGCACTACCGGATGCCGACGCCTCGGTCACGGCATCCTTGCGGCAACTGCAGGCCAGGATCGCCGAGCAACGCGTCCGTACGGCGGACACAACGCGGCGTTGAGTTTTGACCGTCTGAAACTTGTAGCGTAGGCTTACTTGAATACTGGCTCCAATACCGGGCGGTTGTGGGAGTGGCAGTATGGTCGTCGGAAGGAACTTTTGCTGAGGAGCACTCAAACGTATGACTAGTACAACGGTAACGACGAACACCGGATTAGTCGATCGACGCAAGAATCCCGAAGGCGGCCCACCGGGTGGAGTCGAGCGACGGCAATTCGCCAACAGCCACAGTGAACTGGTGCCGGAAATCCGTGAGCTCAGCGATGGCCATTGACGAATACAAGCTACGCCATCGTCGTCGGTTCATCTCTTACGAAGAAATCTACGGCGTCATCCGAGAATTGGGATATCACAAGGACTGACGGCCTACGCCAAGTGACGGCCGCCCCGCCCTGCAAATCCGTATAATCGATACGAGACCGACGTTGCCGTAACTGGCAGCGTCGGTCTTTTTTTATCTGGCGAGTTGCTCTCCGCGACTGGCGATCACGCAATCGGACGGTCGGCTTCGGTGAGCAGCGCATCAAATAGTCGCTCTGCGTCCAGTAAACCAATTGTGCGCGACGCGTCGTCGACAACTCGCAGCCACGGCTCACCGGAGCCCTGCAACGTCATCAGCGCGCTCACCGGCGATTCACTGGACGCGATCTCCACCAAAGGTCGGTAGTGCTCCAGGCGAGCGGAACTGTGCTGACGCAGCTCGCTAACACGGATATAGCCCAATACCCGCCGCCCTCGGATTTCGGTAACGAGCAGACAGGGAGATCGATTCCGCGAGGCAATGCGCAGGACATCGGTACGCTCCGTCCCCAGGTGGACCGATGCGGGCCGGGTAACCGGCACGCAAAAGCGGACCAACGGCGCATTGGCTAACGACATCATGCCTTGCGCCAAGCGACGCTGCACCGGTCGCAGAATTCCCACGTCATGCCCCTCGTCAAATACTCGCTGCAGCTCTTTACGAGCCAGCGAAAACTGCAATTGTTCTGGAGCTTCGCCGACGAAAAATCGCAAGACGCGCGCGAATACCCAGAGGGTAAGCGAGGCGGGCAGAAAAATCACGGCGAACATCAAGAACAAAGGCGCTCCCAGACGCAAGAGTCGATTCGGCGCACTGAAAAAAAGATTTTTGGGAAGCAGTTCCCCATAGACGAAAACGATGGGGGCCAGTGCGATCGGCGCGATAGTGCCCAACAGATCTTCGTGGGCCGGCCAATGTGCCGCGACACCGAGCACGATCGCGAACGACGTAAGGTAGTTGGCTAGATTGTTGCCCACCAACGTCGTCGCCACGAACATCGCTGGATTATTGGCCATCCAGATCAGCCCTCGGGCAATGCGATCGCCGCTCATCGCATCCAACTGCAAACGCACGCGCGTGGCTCGATAGAACCCCGTCTCGCATCCACTGAAAAACGCGCGCTGAGCAAGACTCCCACCAAAAACACCACGACGACAGACATCAGAACTCGCCCTCCGCCGCGGGAATATGTCGAATGCGGACCGTGATTGGATGCCCATTGGGAGCTTCCGTGACCGCCATCTCAAAGGGACCCCAGATGCATTGGTCACCAACGACGGGCAAACGTTGTAGGCATTCTTGTATCACTCCGGCGACGGTCACACTGGATGTTACTGGCAACTCAACGCCAAAGTATTGTTCCAGCACGCGTAGATTGCTCATTCCCGTAGCTTGCCATTGGTCGGGACCGACGGGCAACAAAGGCTGCTGGTTCAATAGTCGTTCACTGCGAGTCGCGCGTTGGGTAAACACCATATCCAAGACATCGCTGTGCAGGACGACACCTATTGTCTCACCCATTTCGTTGACAACCCCAACCGCCATCCGCCCTTTCACTTCCATGGACTGTAACACGTCCGCGACGGTCGCGCACCGAGGGCGCGTACAACACGCGCTCGGCATAGTGCTCCAAGTTGTCCTCCGGCCAATCGTGTAATTCATTCAAATCCAAGACCTTCACGATCTCGTCGCTGTCCGCTTCGGTAACGAATAACGCTCCGTGTCGGGGATACTCAGACTGAATAACCGACCACGAGACGGGTGGACGGCGCATTAGGAGTTGAGAACGGGGCCGCATGCATTCATCGACTCGCAAATCCGACACCGCCACCAAGTTGCGCAGAACCGCGCGCTCCTGATCGATCAATTGCGAGTCACTGGTCGAAAGTTCGATCGCACGATCCAGATCGTTTACTTGTAGATACGGTTCGCTGCGAAACGTCGGCCAAATCAATCTTCGCGATAACAGGTTGACAACGCGTAGGGCCGGCATCAGCGGGTCCACCAGACGCAAAGTTATCGACAGCGGTACACTCACCCAAGTCGACAACGTCGCCGCCTTCAATACCGCCAATGTCTTGGGCAACATTTCACTGCAGAATATGATCAACACCAGCGACACGACAGTAAAGGCAGCGAAGTGCGTATTGCCGCCGCCTGGCCGTCTTTGAAGCCGCAGTCCCACCAACGAGGCAAGGGCAAAGTAGGCAATGTTGACGACCAGATTCCAGAACAAGACGGCGGACAACAGACGATCGGGATCATCCAACAGCTGGACAGCCAGCCGCTGCGCTTTCGAACCCGACTTGAGACGATTACGCTCGGACGCTCGCAGCGAAAACAACGCTGCTTCACTGGCCGAAAAGAATGCCGAACAGACCACCAATCCCAGCATGGTCGCCAGCAGCGGAGCCAGTTCCCAGACAGCCTGCACGACTACTACCATTTATTCACTTCTGCGCTGCCAATGGTCCTCGGCGAGCAGCGCGAAGCCGAGATTTCTCGGACTCCCGTTGGTCATCCTGGCCCCTTGGCCATGCAGACATCAATAGAATCTCGGCGACCTCCCCATAAAGCCCCGCTACGATCCTTCATTCCTCGTCGGTCACATTGCGACCCATTGCGAAATCGAATTCTGCCACGGCCGGCACCAGCATCGCCGCTGTCGTAAACGAATAGGCGACCGCCATCACTAAGAAAACGGCCAACGTGTAATCCATGAGGAAGCTGGTTATCGCATAGAAGGTGGCAAACGGCAAGACAAGCGACGCCAGCAGAATGGCGGGCGAGGGGTTTCGCGCGCCCAAGGCGACGTACAAACCGACGCCGCCACCCAAGATAAATGCTAGGAAGGGCGCAACTGGACCTGGAATGCCCCGCTAAATGAAATCATCATCACGATGCATGTCGCAATTCCCAGAAACAGAAAAAAGACCGTCCCCAAACTGACTGCGATTGCAGCCCGTGAGTTCGCGTAGTTCATACCGCTGTGGATACCCAATGTCGCCACGAAGACATCCAGGACCAGCAACCCGCCCACCACGTAACACAGATTCTGCAGTGTCAACGCGTCGAGCCACCACAGATAACCGCACAGAACCACCGGCAAGACGATCATTTCTTTGACCACCCAAAATACGCCCAGCAACTTGCCCAACAAGAACTCCTTGGGTGTCAAGTCCGTGACCAGCAACAAGTCGAGCGATTTTCCGTCACGTTCTGTGGTAATCGACGTCACGGACAAGGCATTAATGATCACCAGGCTGACCACAAAAAAGGGAATTGTCGGCCAGGCCACCGCCGGCAGGACCTGCGATTCCGCGCGTCCCACGTCGGCTAATGCCATTCGGTCCCCCCAGATCACGGCCGCCACCGCCGAGGCAAACATAACGACATACGCCATCCGAATCGCAATCATCTTTCGGCCGTAGGCCCAGGTGCACACTTCGCGCCAGAGGATGGGATTCCTCCAGACGTGGCGATGCGGCGGGTGGACGCTGGAGATACCGTCCAAATCGAGCTTGGACGCGCCGCGCGGCGACACCCGAGACGGATCGTTCTCGGCACCCCAGATGCTTTCTTGACCACGCGTTACCGTGCCAGCCTGACGCCGCACTTCCCGCGAAGGATTCCAGTAGCGAACGCGCCAGATCGCGACGCCATCGAGGAGGCCGACGAGGGTCAGCGAAAACCAAACAAATCGCAGCACGTCGCCTTGATACCATCGGGCGGCATCCAAGTCCGCCGCAGGTCGAGCCGCTGCTTGGATCGCACGTATCGGACTCATCCAGACCGCCCAACGTTCCACATCCACTCCGGCCCACGTGGAACCCCACACACCGCTTCGCACCGCTTCGCACCCGAGCATCCAAAACACCAGCAAAAGGGCGGTCAGCGCCAAGGTCTGGAAGGTTTTTTCACGCCACAGTGCCAACGTCGATCCCAAACTGCCAGCAACCAGCCCCGACGCCAACGTGACCACGAAAACTCGAGCGACCTGCTGGAACGAGACGCCACCGAATAACACAATCAAGGCAAACACGGGTAGCCCCGCCAACACCATTACCGCGACGTGCAGCAGACTCGCCAGAAGCTTCCCGAGCACGAGTTCGCTATTGTTCAATCGCGTCAACAACAGCAAGATCAGCGTCTTACGGTCCTTCTCCTGAGCCACGGCGCTAGCCGTCGACAGGGCGGCAAAAAAAATGACCACCGCCAGTTGCAAGGGAGCCAGCAATTGGAACAGGATCCCGCCAAACCGGGCCATGTCGCCGACGTCCGAGATCACCTGCGTCCCGGTCAAGATCAGCCAGGCCGTGCACATAACGCCAAATAACACGCCCGCGTACACCGCTCGATAGGCGAACAGCCGCGGCCGCCGCGGAGCAGTGACCAATTCACGGGTGAAAACCGGACCAATAATCAAACGTCAATTCCTCGCGATATCTGCAAAACTGGACGTGTCCCCACCGGACGCCCGCTCTCGGACGTCGACACTCGCCGAAGATTATAAACGGTCATCTGGCATGGACGTAGGGACGTCCCGCCCGGCTTACCGGATTTCGTCGAGTGCGACGCAACGCAATTCTTGAGTAGTTACCTGGCGTAGTGAGCCGAAGCTGAGGCGGCGGGTTGCCGGGCAGCGATTTGCGTCACCCCTTTGCCGACGGTACCATAAACCGTGACTGGGGGAGCGCGGTCGCAGAGGCTAACTCTGGTAGGGGCCGGCCCGTTCAGATGGGCAAGGAACAGGTGAGATGAATACGCGGTTGCCCGAGGCCGACGGAAGCATTCCAGTCATGTGTCGCGTTTGCCACACGCGCAGCTATGCGACCGTGGACCAGATTGGCCAGGAACTCATCTGCCCCGACTGCCACGCTCGAAATACGGTCAAGGCCATCACCCCTTCTACTAGTTCGCCGGTACGGCCTACGTACACGGGGGATGAATACCGATTGGCCGAAGATCAGCCCAAGTCGCCGCAAACGCCCGTTGAGTTGATCAAGGTTGTGTGCGGCACGTGCTATACCCTGATGCATGCGCGTGCTGAGCATGCCGGCAAGCGAGTGAAATGCCCCGACTGTGGTACGATTTCGGTGGTCCCCCGTCCTCCGACAAAAAAGACCGCGTTTCGGGCTCCGGACGCCAGTGACGTGGTGATCGAAGCCGGTCCGCCACCCATGGTCGATGAAAAGCGGAAAGAAATAGCCGACCAATTGATGGCCAACGCCGCTGACGAAGTTCGACAGCGCGACCGAGAACGTCCGGTTCCCCCCAAGGATCCACTACGCAATGGCATCTACACGTTCCCCTTTTATGCCAATGTGATTCCGCTGTGGATCGGTGCCAGCGTAGCGATGTTACTGGACTTCGCCTTGTTCGAAACGCTAGTGGATGTCATCACGACCGGCGGCTTTTCGTCCATTATGGCTGCTTTTCTCGCCCCAATTCTGGCCATCTTTACGTTTTGCATTCTCGGGATGATGGCGCCTCATTTCTTGACAATCATTGAGTTCACCGCGGAAGGCTACGATAGAATCCCGTACTGGCCTTCGCAGGATCTCTTGTCACGCGGCCACGCGATGCTGTTTGGAATCAACGCGCTGGCAATGAGCACCATGCCGGGCATGCTGCTGGTGACACCATTCCGATCGTTGGGAGTTCCACTGCAGCTCGGACTGATTTCGACCGTGCTGTTATTGCCGTTGATCGTGCTCTCGATGGCCGAAAATGATTCGGTCTTCATGCCGTATTCCGAGTTTGTCTTCACCAGCGTCCGCCGGCACTACGAACATTGGTCCCGTTTCTACATCCAGGTCGTGCTGCTAACCTGTGCTTTGGTGGCGATCGACTTTTTAGTTTGGTCCGCCATGGGTCTGATCAATATGCGTGCCCCAGGCATCGCTGCCAAGTTGACCGCCGCGAGTATCACGCGCACTTACGTCGCGCGGACGATTACCGTGGTTGGCGTCGTATTGTTTGGCGTGATCTATTGCCGACTGATTGGACGTATGGCATGGATCCTAGGCCAGGAAGACTTAGAACCACTCGACAACGAACTCGAGGAGCAGGAGGAAGTCGGCGTACATGCGGCCTCCGACGCTCCCGTCAACGACGACGCGCCGCCGGCCCCCTGAAAGGTGACGCGGTACAAAAATGTCGGGCAACCCGCCTACGGCAGGAAGCTCGAAGCGTGGCGAGGGCGGGCGGATCCTTATTCGTTGGCGGCATGCCCAGGCGGGGGGGCCTAGGCCCGTTCAGACGTTGGCGAGATTGCTTAGGGTGGGTGTCATCGGCTAGAATGCGCCGGTCCCGGCGGACGTGTATAGCGTTGCCGCAGCGGAGAAATGCGTCGTAATCGCTGGGATCCCGCCTCCATGAATCCTGCGAACTGCCCTCCTCACCCTGTGGGAGTGTCCATCGATGTTGACCTTACGTGGTACTTCGCGACGCCTGTGCGATGGTGTCAGCCGTCGACGTTTCATTGAAATCGGAGCCCTATCGTATTTTGGGCTTACAATGCCGGACCTGTTGCGAGCCGAAGCGAGTGCACCGCGCAAATCGAAACGTTCCGTGATCTTGGTGTGGCAACACGGCGGTCCATCGCAGCTGGACACGTTCGATATGAAGCCCAACACACCGTCTGAAGTGCGCGGGCCCTATCAGCCGATTTCGACGAACTTGACCGGTCTCCAAATCTGCGAGTTGATGCCCTACCATGCGCAGATCATGGACAAATGCACAGTGATCCGATCGTTTACCCATGGCAACGGTGATCACTGGGCCGCGGCTCACTGGATGTTGACGGGTTACCTGGGTGCAACCGGAGGTGATCGTGCGCCCCGAAACCCTTCCATGGGAGCCGTCATGTCGCACCTCTTGGGACCGCGACAAACTGGCGTCCCCGCCACCGTCAATATCAACGATGGGGGATTTGGTTTCCATGGCGCGGCTTACTTGGGTGTCGCCCACAATCCATTTCGGACGGGAGAATACAGTTACGGGGATGAGGCGGGGCGATTGCCAACAGGAAGCGACAAGAGTTTTCAGCTGATTGACGGCCTGAGCAAAGATCGACTCGTCAATCGTCTCTCCCTGTTGCGCCAATTCGATCGCATTCGCCGTGAGGTCGACGCATCGGGGACGTTTGACAGCATGGACGCCATGAGCCAACAGGCCCAGGATATGCTCTTATCGGGACGAGCGCGTGAGGCTTTTAACCTGGACAAAGAGGACCCTAGGGTGCGTGAGAGATACGGCCCTGGCTGGGGCGAACAGGCTTTGCTGGCACGACGACTGGTTGAGGCAGGCGTGCGGTATATTACGCTCAATACCGGCTACTGGGACGATCACGGGCACATCCAAAGGGCTTTGGACAACAAGCTGGTCCGTCACGATCGTGCCGTCGGTGTATTGATCCAGGACCTGCATGAGCGCGGGATGCTGGACGACACGCTGGTTATTACGGCAGGCGAGTTCGGCCGCACACCTCGGATTAACGATAACGCGGGCCGCGATCACTGGCCGCAGGCGCAAAGCATTCTGGTCGCGGGCGGCGGCTATCGCCATGGACAAGTAATCGGTAGCACGAACTCCAAGGCGGAGTATCCGACGAGCCGAGCGATTTCGCCGGCAGATTTTAATGCAATTGTCTACCACTCCGTTGGGCTCCATCCCGACGATACCATTCGCGACCCATCTGGCCGGCCCACAAAACTGGTTCCGGGCGGTGAAGTTCCCTTCGAAATGATCTAGATGAAAAACCACCTCATCATTTGCTTGGTCTTGTCTTACGTTAGCAGCACGTCGTATTCGGTCGGGGCCGACGACCTGATACGTCCAGGGGCTAAGCTCCAAACCATCGCCACGGATTACCAATTCACCGAAGGGCCCGCGGCCGACCGCGACGGCAACGTTTATTTCACCGACCAACCAAACGATCGGATCCTGCGCTGGTCACTCGACGGACGCATCAACACATTCCTGCAACCATGCGGTCGATCTAACGGTCTGTATTTTGCGCCGGACGGCCGCCTATTGGCGTGCGCAGACGAGCACAACCAAATTTGGGCGATCGCCGCCGACGGTTCGCACGAAGTGCTAGTCGACAAATACCAAGGCCAACTGCTCAACGGCCCGAACGACTTGTGGGTTCGTCCTGATGGCGGCATCTATTTTACGGACCCGTTTTACCAACGACCGTATTGGCACGCGGCCCCAGCGAACAAGACACTCAGGGTGTCTATTTTCTGTCTGCCGATGACAAGAACTTGCGACGTGTTGCCAGTGACTTGCAACAGCCTAACGGCATCGTTGGCACTCCTGACGGCCATACACTGTACGTCGCCGATATCCGCGCCGGCAACACGTTCGCCTATGACATTCAACCGTCCGGCGAATTGACGAACCGCCGCTTGTTCTGCGAAATGGGCTCGGATGGCATGACGATTGATAGCCGCGGTAATGTCTATCTAACGGGCCAAGGCGTAACCATTTTCTCACCGCAGGGCGAGAAACTGCAGCAGATTCCAATTCCACAGCGATGGACGGCCAATGTTTGCTTTGGTGGCCCACACCACCAGACTCTGTTCATCACAGCCAGCAAGGGGCTGTATAGCTTGGAAATGCAGGTATCGGCCGGGCGACCCTAGACGTCTGATTTTTTATCGTCATCGCACTGGGCCCTGAATCGTAATGTCCGGCCGCCGTTGCCGAAATTCGTCCACCGCTCGTGGACTTGCATCTCCCGTCGGATCCTCGAAGTTCAAGTACTTCAAATGCGGCATTTGGGCTAGTAAGTCGAAGCTGCGGTCCGTGAGGTTTTGCTGGATCAAAGAGAGGTGTGACAACTTCTTGAGGTCAAGCAACACAGACAGACCGCGATCCGTAATCCGCCCTGTCTTGCCGATCCGCAAGCGCGTCAGTTGGTCCAGTCGCCGGAGTTGGCCGAGGCCGGCATCGGTAACTTGAGTACCGGCCAACTCCAGATTTCGTAAGGTTGTCAATCGACCGATCCACACCATGGCCTGATCTCCGATCGGAGTAGCGTCCAGGCAGAGGGAAAACAATCCAGGTAACTCCTGCAGGAATTCGATCCCGGCATCGTGTAGGTCGTTCTCACTAAGTTCCAAATGATGCAGGCTGAAGAACGCGCCCAGGATGGGTGCACTGAGATCGGAAATCCGATTGAGGCTCAAGTCAAGCGACTCGAGTCGATGCAGTCTACGCAGTTTTGCCACGCCCTCATCGGTCACTTCACAGCCGCGCAGATCGAGCGTTCGCAGTTCCGCGCAGCGGCCAATGGCATCGAGTAGCGAGAGCGGCGCCGAGCGATGACGCAAATCAACTCCTACAACACAGCGCAGGTATTCCACATCGATGACGCCGGGCAACAACTGGACAATATGTGCCAAGGAAGACTGGCGTGGTTCAAACGTCAGGCGACCGCCGAGCGACTGCACATGAACAACCAACTGCGCCTGACGCCGGGCCTCGCGCGAGCCTGCCCCACAACCACCGCCACAATCGTCGTGGCGACCAGACAGGCCGCCAAGCTGAATTGGAATCGCGGTCGGCGCGAGGACGACGCCATCGCTATTCCCCACCGTGGGGCCAGGCCACCAGATCGACAAACTCTTGCAGTATAGCCGGACAGGCGGCGATCATGCTGCCCGACGGCAAAGTCAGCGGCTGACCTGCGCGATCCAGGCATCGACCACCGGCCTCGTCAACAATCAGCCAACCCGCGGCATAGTCCCAGGGCGCTAATTTATACTCAAAGAAACCACCAAAACGGCCACAAGCAACCCACGACATATCCAGCGCCGCCGCTCCCATTCGCCGCAGGCCGCGAATATTGTGGTGGAACAACGTCTGAATCGCTTGCAGCGTACGTTCCATGATTACTCCGCGGTCGTAATAGAACCCAGTCGAGATAATTGTATGGCTTAAGTCATCCGGTCGTGACACCGCGATCCTGCGGTCGTTGCAGTAAGCTCCCTGTCCTCGCAGTGACCAAAACATCTCGTCGCGCAGGGGATCATATACGACACCAACTTGGGGCTGTCCTCGCCGGACATAGGCAATGGAAACACAAAAATGAGGGATTCCGTGTGCGTAGTTGTTCGTGGCATCCAGCGGGTCGACCACCCACAAGTGATCGGACAACATGTCTCCACGGAATTCCGTCTCTTCACGCAACATGGCATGGTGCGGAAATGCTTCCTGTATGATCTGCGTGATGCAACGTTCCGATTCCAGATCGGCCTGCGTAACAATATTCTGCGTGCTCTCTTTCTCGTGCACGGTCGCGTGCCCGTAGTATCTCAATAGCACTTCCGCCGCATCGCGCGCGGCACATTTCGCCACGCCTAAGATTCTTTCCCCTGACTCTGTCGTCATGCCATCATCCTGTAGGTTCAATAGGTTCCCAAGTCAGAAACTGCTGCGCGCCGATCGAGTCCAATCGCGGCCAGTGGTTTTCCCAGCTATCCACAGTCTACTTGAGACCATTGTTTCTGCAGACGCTGCGGCGAAATCTTGATGGCGGTTCCCAGAGGCTGCGCAAAGAGTGAGACGCGAAATTCCTCAATCATCCACCGATACTCCTCTAGGCTGGGATCGTGGCGTCGACGCTCGCGATTGGTTGTCTGCTGTTGCGCATAACGCTGCCAGAAATCGGCAATGGTCTGAAACCCGTCATGATCTCGGACCTGACCGCCAGATTTCAATTTATCGATTCGATAGACGATCGCGGCCAAATAACGCGGGTAATGTTGCAGCCACTCCCAGGGAACCTCTGCCAGGAACTGGGGCAGAAACAGGGCGGCCAACTGAACCTGAATGTCGTCGCGGACAGCGGCGAATCGAGACTCCGTCAGCTCATTCAGGGCAAGACGCGCCTGCTGGTAGGCCTCGAAGAGGCGGGGAAGCAGCGGTGCCACCTCCTGCGTCGCCATGCCAATCCGCTCGACCGCATTGACCAAGCGTTCCTGAAATGCGTGTTTGCTCCGAGGAATCCCTTCCCGAGCCACGAAGGCCAACGTCGCGATTCGTAACGCGACCAGGTCTTTCAAAGTGTCCATGTCCAGGACACACGCCGCCCAAACTCCCACTTCGTCCCAGCGAGGCAACCAACGAATTTGAGCACGGAGTGACTTGCGCTGCGCTAGGGCGTACAGCCGCGCAACACCAGCGCCGTTAGCCGCTCCGCCTCCGCCGGTGTATCCAGCAGACGCAGGTCCACCGCATCCCCTCGGTCGATAAGTGTGGGATAAGCCGCAATCTGGATGCCACCCCGGTCAATCGAGATTTCAGCCGGTAGCGAGTCGAAATCCCACGAGACGACGTGGTCACGGTGCCATTGGATATCATCCATGGCTGCAGCGCTGTCGGCCGCTGGACGCTCGGCCCTCGGCCGGGCCATCCGACACAACTCAAGCAATTCACGTCCCATGGCTCGAGGCTCGCCCTGTTCGTCGACGACTTGAATATTCATCCGCAGATGAGCCGGCAACTTGTCGAGCTTAAAGTCAGCGGGGCGAATAACTTCTCCGGCAATTTGACTCAGACGACGCGCCAAAATTTCAAGCAAATCTCCTTCGCCAAACGTGAGCTCGGTGGCCAGTTGCCGTGCAGTATCGGGAACGGGTACGAAGTTTCTTCGCAACGGTTTTGGCAAGGATCGAATCAAGGCTACAATCTTCTCTTCAATCAGCCCAGGAACAAGCCAGCCAATTTGTTCGGCGGTTAACTGATTGACTGCCTGGACCGGTACGCGAATCGTCACCCCGTCATCCTCGGCGCTGGGGCTGAAATTATAAGTAACAGGCAACTGCAATTTCCCAACGACCAGCATTGACGGAAAACCGTCGCTCGTCTCCGTCCGCTCGTCGACCGGAATAAAGTCCTCACGGGTCATCCTCAGCATTGCGCGATGCAGAGGATCGGCGCGGAGCCAGCGGATCAAACTCTCGGCGTCAAACACGTCCGCCGGTAATCGCTCGTCGTAAAAAACATAATAAGAATACTCGTCTAGCAAGTAGTCACGTCTGCCGTACGTGCCGCCAACTCTTCTATTTCCGCGCGCAAAGCTTGATTAGCGTGCAGAAACGCATCAAACGCTACGGCGCCTTCTGCGACCAAACCTTCCTGAATGAAGATCTTGCGCAACCGCGCAGGATCAATCTTGCCGTAACACACACGTCGACGGACCACGACGGGCATTCCCATCAGTGACACCTTCTCGTAAGCCATCACCGTGCGTGCCTTGCACAACCAATGGGGATCACTGTAGCTGCGTTTGATCAAGTGTTCGGCCAGGGGCTCAATCCACGTTGGGCTGATCCGTGCCGCCGTTCGGGCATAGCGTCGGGTTGTCTCCAAACGTTCGGCGGCCACAATCCAGGCATGCCGTTGTCGACGCAAGCCCGACCCCGGCCAAAGGTTCATTTTTAACCCGCCGGCACCCGTGTATTCGTGATCGGCAGATCGATAGGCGACACCCGACAGCAGTCCGGCCAGGAGTGCACGGTGAATCGGCCCGTACTCATCGCGACGCGGCGTGATTGGCAGCTTGCCCTGACGGGCGATCTCGAGCAATTGCCGGTGGATTTCCGTCCACTCGCGGAGGCGGTTGTACGACAGGAAGTTTTCCTGGCAGGCCTTGCGGAGCTTGCTGCGGGACACGGTTTCCTTGAGATGATGATAGAAATCCCAAATCTTGAGGTATCCCAAGAAGTCGGATTCTTTATCAAGGAATCGCTCGTGCTGACGGTCGGCTTGCTGCTGTTTGTCGTGAGGCCGCTCACGCGGATCTTGCAATTCCAAAGCCGAAGCAATAATCAGCACTTCATGCAGCGCATGCTCCGCCGCTCCAGCCAGAATCATCCGACCGATACGCGGATCGACGGGCATTTTGGCCAGTTGCCAGCCAACATCGGTGAGATTGCGGTCGTGGTCGACCGCTTGAATCTCAAATAGTGTCTTATAGCCATCACGGATGGCTTCCGGACGAGGTGGATCGAGAAAAGGAAAATCCTCAATCGATCCCAATCGCAAGGCCTTGGCTTGCAAAATCACAGCGGCCAGATTTGTCCGTCGGATTTCCGGTGTTGTATATGGGTCGCGACGCAGGTAGTCGTCTTCGTCATACAAACGAATACAGACACCCGGCGCGACACGACCGCAGCGTCCAGCCCGCTGATTGGCCGACGCCTGCGAAACGGCTTCGATCGGCAACCTAAGTACCTTCGACCGAGGTGAATAGCGGCTGATGCGCGCGGTACCGGTATCCACAACGTAGCGGACGTTGGGGACCGTAAGTGACGATTCGGCGACATTCGTCGCCAAAACGACACGACGGTAGTCCGACGGTTCGAAAATCCGATGCTGCTCGGCGGCGGACAATCGGGCGTACAACGGCAGGATCTCCGTCGTGCGGGCACCGTCGCCCGAGAATCGCTCGCCACGCAACCGTCGGGCCATTTCACGAATGTCACGTTCGGTTGGCAAGAACACCAGCACGTCACCCCGATCGATCCGAGCCAATTCATGGACCGCGGCAATCACACCCTCGCTCCAGTCGACGTCTTCACCGTCGTCGGTCGCCAGCGGACGGTAGCGGACCTCGACGGGAAAACCTCGCCCCGAAACTTCAATGATCGGGGCCGGCCCGAGTGAATCGGCAAAGTGCTCACTAAAACGGTCGGCGTCAATCGTCGCCGACGTAATGATCAGGTGCAAATCGGGACGACGCGAAAGGGTTTGTTTCAGATAGCCCAATAAAAAGTCAATGTTCAACGACCGCTCGTGCACTTCATCCAAAATGATGACTTCGTATTGATCGAGGTTGCGGTCGCGTTGTGTCTCGGCCAGCAGAATACCATCGGTCATCAGCTTGACCAGCGTGTTGGGATCCGTTTGGTCTTGAAAGCGGACTTTGAACCCCACTTGATGTCCCAGTGGAACTCCCATTTCTTCCGCCACTCGGGCCGCAATGCTGCGGGCGGCAATCCGACGTGGCTGAGTATGACCGATGACTCCCAACCGTCCTAACCCGCTCGCCAAACACATCTTCGGCAGTTGCGTCGATTTGCCGGATCCCGTTTCGCCGGCCACAACCAACGCCTGACGCGCGGCGAGCACTGTTCGATCTCTTCACGGTGTTTCAGGATGGGCAGAGAAAGATCGAAGCTCAGCGGCGGTATGGATGCCTCTCGCTGAGCCCGCCGATCGAGTGCTTGCTGAAGCGAGGTCTCCAGCTGCGCAAACTGCCGCAAAAACGCGGCATGTTCCATCCGTCGACTCTGCACATACAGACGCTGCCACTGGCGGCACAACCGCAAACGATCCATGCCAAGGACATTCTCGATTTGCTGTTCCAGCGTTTCCAGTGTTTCCATGACCTTCCGACTACCAACTCTTGAACTTCTAGCGAACACCGACCCTCAGTGCGGCCCACTCCCTGATCGGCCTCCCCCCTGATCTTGGTGGTATCCCGTTCTCGTTGCAAGCCGGGGGCTACTCTGGCAAACAAGGGAAACTCACGATACGCTGAAAGATTATCGCAAACTGGTAGATGCTGGGCAGATTGTGGCCATTGGTGTGTTCGGCGCAGCACATCGGGCTGAGCAAGTCGATGCGGTATCGGCAGCGACGGCCCGCATGGAAATCGCGTCCGGTCCCCCGTTCACCGCCACCATCGACCACATCACGTGAGGAATCAATTAATGATAGCGTTTCAGCAGGCCTCGTCGCAAAAGACGAATTGGCCCATTTTCCTTTGTCTTGGCGGCTGCCTTTGGGGATGGCTATTTGCGTTCCCGGCGGTTCGTTGTGCACGAGGCGCGGACTGGCCGCAATGGCTCGGCTCGCAGCGCGACAGTGTATGGCGAGAAGATGGCATCGTTGATCACATTCCTTCCAGCGGTCTGAAAGTCCAGTGGCGGGCCCCTATCGCCGGAGGCTATGCCGGCCCCGCGGTCGCCGAAAATCGCGTCTACGTGATGGACTACGTAACCGATGGGGATCAATCGAACGACCCGGACAAACGCAATGTCCTGCAGGGATCCGAGCGAGTCTTATGCCTCAATGCCAGCAATGGAGAGCTGTTGTGGAAGTATGAATACGCATGTCCGTATGAGATCTCCTACGCTGCGGGCCCACGGGCTACACCGACCGTGCAGGGTAACCGTGTCTATACACTGGGAGCAGAAGGCCATCTCCATTGTCTCGACGCCTTGTCCGGGGAAGTCGTCTGGTCGCATGATTTTAAGTCGCAGTACGGCGCCAAAACGCCCATGTGGGGATTCTGTGGCCATCCATTGGTCGACGGCGACCGGCTGATCTGCCTGGTCGGCAGTCACGGCAAACTGGTGATGGCGTTCGATCGCGAGACGGGCAAGGAACTTTGGCGCGGTTTGGACGGCGATGAAATCGGCTACAGCGCCGACACTAATTGAACATCGCGGCCAGCGACAACTGCTCGTTTGGCATCCGAAGGCCCTTAGTAGCCTCGATCCGACGACCGGCGAGGAGTTTTGGTCCGCACCGCTCGACCCGAATTATGGCATGTCCATCGTCACACCTCGGCTGAATGGCAACCTGGCATTTGTGGGAGGGATCGTCAACAAGTCGATGATGGTACACTTGGATGAAAACCCGCCTCGGGCCGACGTCCAATGGTACGGTACCAACGAAATTGGCATTGACCCATGTCACAGCACTCCCTTCGCGGAGAACGGATATCTATACGGCGTTACGCGTGAAGGCAAGTTATCAGCCGTTCGCATGGAAGACGGTCAAGTCATGTGGTCCCATTTCGATTTGATGCCGGAAAAACGAAGGGTCCACTCGGGTACGGTCTTTATGGTCAAGAACCAAGATCGCTTTTATTTATTTACCGATTCAGGCGAACTGGTCATCGCCCGCCTCTCGCCGGAACGTTACGAGCAACTCGGTCGTGCAAAGATCATAGAACCTACGGGCGACGCGATGGGACGATCTGTGGTGTGGAGTCACCCGGCTTTCGCCCACCGCCACGTCTTCGCCCGCAATGATAAAGAACTTGTCTGCGTCTCGTTGTCACAGTCCGACTACTGAGGCGATTGCCTCAGAAATCGCTTCGAGGTCAAGTCCATGCCAACAGCGAACTTGGCCGCCGTCCGCCCGATGTTTCGCATCACCGGCCAGGAACTCCATTTCAGGAAGGGATTTGCCATGATCGAACTTTTCCCAGCCGCGTCGCGATCAAACCTGGCGACACGCGCCGCAGGTTTGTCTGCGAGCATGCTTGTTGCTCGTTGGCTTACTGGCAGGTATTGGATTGGCAGCAGATCCGTTTCAGCGGCCACGCGAGTTAATGGTGAAGAAGCATGTTGCCGCAGAGGGTATCGACAATCCTCGCGTATTGCAGTCGATGCGAATCACGCCGCGTCACGAGTTCATGGTTCCTAACACGCGCGACTTGGCGTATTACGATATGGCGGTGCCGATAGGTCATGGTCAGACCATTTCGCCGCCATACATTGTGGCGTTCATGACCGCTCAGCTCGATCCTCAGCCGACAGACCGCGTGCTGGAAATCGGCACCGGAAGTGGTTACCAGGCGGCAATACTCAGTCCCCTGGTAAAGGAAGTCTACACCATCGAAATCGTCGAACCGCTCGGACAGCGCGCAGCACAGACATTACGGCGTTTGGGGTATCGCAACGTGTTTCCCAAGATCGGCGATGGCTACCAGGGGTGGCCGGAACACGCTCCGTTCGACAAAATTATTGTAACGTGTTCACCCGAGGACATCCCCCAGCCGTTGGTCGATCAGCTGGCCGATGGCGGTCAGATGATCATTCCCGTCGGCGAGCGATTCCAGCAGACGCTATGTCGCTTCAAGAAAGTCGGGGATCGACTGGAGCGGGAGCCGTTGCAAGCGACCTTTTTTGTCCCTATGACGGGCGAATCCGAGGATCAGCGGCAGATCAAACCCGATCTGACTAAACCCGAGATCGCCAACGGCAGTTTTGAAGTGGCGTTGCCGGAGTCGGCGGATCCGGAATTCTGGTACTACTTGCGCGAAGGTCGGATCGTGTCTATCGACAATGCGCCAGACGGGACGCACGTTTTGCAATTCGAAAACGAGATTATGGGCCGGAACGCCCACGCGTTACAGGCAGTAGGTGTTGACGGCCTGCTGGTTCATCGACTGCAGTTCAGCGCGTACGTTGCCGGACAACGGATCCGTTCCGGTCGACAGCGAGATCAAGTAGGCGCGCGGTTGTCGAGTTTTACGGTGAAAACCGGGCCCCCGTGGGCCACGTCAATATCGGTCCCTGGGTCGGAACTTTTGACTGGACTCAGGTAACGCAAGACGTGGACGTTCCCCCTGCGGCTCGCTTGGCAGTGATCGGAGTCGGACTGTTTGGAGCCACAGGCGATTTGTCGATCGATCAGGTCAGCATTCAGGCCCGTTAGGCCATGGGCGAGGGACGCCACAAGCCACCAATATCGTCTCCAGCGCGACCACCCGATGCTGTTTCTCGCGCGTCGACGCAATCGACCGACGGCGGCCGCGCTTGCCCGTTGCCGAAGTTGCGGTTGCGCGAGTAGACTACTGCGACTTAGGTACTCCTTGCAAGGAAGATAAACACGATGTCCACGCACCACGGCATGCTTACCGTCGACGATTTGCAGCGGCACACTCAGGCGGAACAGATCGATACCGTAATTGCAGCCTTTCCCGACCTCTACGGCCGACTGGTCGGCAAGCGTTTCGACGCTGCGTACTTCTGTGAAGCGATTGCTGGCGCTGGGACGCACGCCTGCGATTACCTGTTAACGGTCGACATGGAAATGGAGCCCGTGCCAGGCTATGAATTGGCCAATTGGCACAAAGGCTATGGCGACGTGCACCTAGTGCCCGACCTGGGGACGCTGCGACAGGCGACTTGGTTGGAAAGAACCGCCATCGTCCTGTGTGACGTGCACGACATGCAGGCGGAGCGATTGTTGCCGCATGCCCCTCGGTCCCTGCTGCGGCAGCAGATCCAAGCCGCGCGGGAATCAGGTTTTGATGCGATGGCCGGGTCGGAAGTCGAATACTTTATCTTTCACGATACGTATCGACGCGGGCATCGGCGCGCGTTTCGCGGATTGCACGCCGCGGCGACTTACATCGAGGATTACCATATCCTGCAAGGCACGCGTGAAGAACAGCTCAACGCCGCCGCTCGCCGACACCTGAGTCGCTCGGGGGTTCCGGTGGAATGCACCAAGGGTGAATGGGGTTGCGGTCAGCATGAACTGAATCTGCGCTATGCGCCTATCCTAGAAATGGCCGACCGTCACACGCTCTACAAACAGTGCCTCAAGGAGATCGCCGATTCGCTGCAAATGAGCGTGACGTTTATGGCCAAGTACGACGCCCGCCAAGCTGGCTCGAGTTGTCATTTGCACCTCAGCCTCTGGCAAGACGGGCAAAGCGCGTTCGCCGGCAAGCAAGATTTGCACGGCGTCGCCTGCAGCGATACGTTTCGTTGGTTCCTAGGCGGGTGGCTCAAGTTTGCCCCGGAAGTTATGGTTTTTTATGCACCTACCGTAAACTCGTACAAACGTTATCAATCCGGCAGTTGGGCACCCACCGGCTTGGCCTGGTCCATCGACAATCGCACAGCCGGTTTTCGCGTTGTCGGTCAAGGAAATAGTCTGCGGATCGAATGCCGGATTCCCGGCGCCGACTGCAATCCCTACCTGGCTATGGCAGCAGCGCTGGCGTCCGGGCTGGAAGGAATTCGCCAACAGATAGAACCGCCCGCTCCTGTATTGGGAGACGTTTACCACACGCAGGGCATCGAGCGCAGTTCCCGCCACGCTACGCGATGCAATCGCCTGTTTTGAATCGAGTGAATTTGTCAAACGCATGCTGGGTCCTGACGTAGCGGCGCATTATGCACATTTCTTTTCCACCGAACAGCGCGCGTTCGACCAGGCCGTGACCGATTGGGAACGGGTCCGGTACTTTGAACGGATCTAGGCTCCCCCCGCATGTCAGCGTTGCTACTTTCTAACGAATGCCACAACATGCGTCCCCTTTCCAGAAGATCGAAGGCGGCCACAGGCCCGATGAAGGACCTTTTTGGGACCCAGGGCAAACACTTCTTGGGTTGACTCACGGATGCACGATCTGTGCCACGGTAGTGAACCGAAAAGCACCTTGATAGAATGCGGACTTGTTGAATCGAGGCGGTGTCTTTTCCTTGAGGACTTACGCGTATGGCAGCGGCTGCACCGCGGATTGGAATCACCACCTATGCCGTGAACTCCAGCGGCGACATTCCAATTCCTCATCAGTACGTCGGTAGCATTCGTCGCGCCGACGGCATTCCCTTGCTGATCGCACCGGGCGAACCGCATGTCGACCGGTTGTTGGATACACTCGACGGCATGATTCTCTCGGGCGGAGGTGACATCTGCCCGACTCGGTACGGCGGTCGCTCGCATGATACGATCTACATGGTCGACCCGGAGCGAGATGAATCGGAGCTGCGGCTGGTCGAAGCGTTATTGGCACGTCGTTTACCGACACTGGCGATCTGTCGGGGACTGCAGATCTTGAACGTCGCATTGGGTGGCACATTGCATCCGCATTTGCCCGATGTGGTCGGCGAGCAAGTCGCGCACCGCGCTCCTCCCCGTCTGCCCACGCCTCATACAATCGAGTTGATGAGCGACTCACGGCTGGCTGCCATTATGGGGGTCACGCATTTCGATTGCCTCTCCTGGCACCACCAGGCGGTCGATCGACCAGGACGAGAATGTCGTCCCGTCGCAACAGCGCCGGACGGTGTAGTTGAAGCGGTGGAGATCCCCGCGCGCCCGAAGTGATCGCGATCCAGTGGCACCCGGAGTTGACCAGTCACGAGGAAGTGGCTCAGCAACGACTCTTCGAGGAACTGGTACGTCTATCGCGCGGCTAACCGATCGTTGCGCGGCTCACGCGACTGAGAGTTCGCTACAACGTGGAACGATTTTGGCGACCGAGGTTACGCCAGCGTGATTTCCCGGTAGAATCTCTGCGATCTATGAAAACATCTGGTGTCCACGTTTGCCCCGACATGAGTCTTGAGGAGCTTTTTCAATGCGATTGAAGGACAAGGTCGCGATCATCACTGGCGCTGCCCAGGGAATTGGTCGTGAAACTGCCATACTATTTGCCGCAGAAGGAGCGAAGGTGGTGGCTGTCGACGTGGCCGATGACGCCGGCGAAGCCATCGTGTCGGAACTGCGTTCAAGCGGCCGAGAAGCGATTTACGTCCACGCCGATGTGTCACAGACCGCCGACTGCGAGCAGATGATCGCGGCTGCGGAAAAGGAATTTGGGCAGTTAAACGTGCTGTTCAACAACGCCGGCATCATGCATCACGATGACGATGACGCGGTATCGACTCCTGAGGACATCTGGGAGTTGACGATGCGAGTCAATCTAAAAGGGGTATTCCTGGGCTGTAAGTACGGAATTCCAGCACTCCGCCGTGCCGGCGGTGGCTCGATCATTAACACGGCTTCGTTCGTCGCTCTGCTGGGTGCGGCAACACCCCAAATCGCCTACACGGCCTCAAAAGGAGGCGTACTGGCGATGACGCGAGAACTAGCCGTCGTACACGCCCGCGAGTCGATTCGGGTCAACGCACTTTGCCCGGGACCATTGCGCACCGAGTTGCTCATGAAGTTCCTGAATACCGAAGCCAAACGGCAGCGACGATTAGTGCACATTCCCATGGGGCGATTTGGCGAGGCGAAAGAGATGGCACAAGCCGCCCTGTATTTGGCTTCCGATGAATCGTCGTATCTAACCGGTGCCGACTTTGTCGTCGACGGTGGCATTACGTCCGCATACGTCACGCCAGAATAGTTGACGACGGCATGTTGATCGAGTCCTGGGATCTGCGACGCTAGGCAGCATCGCGGATGTCAGCTTTGAGGACGCGGCTCGGCGATCGTTTTTCCACACTGCTCCTTGAGACCCATAATGAATCAAAGCAAAGATGGCTTCGCCCGTTACGAACAGGTCTCGCACGACTATTTGGAAAAGCGTCGACTTCGCAAGAGCGCAGGTTGGATTCTCTTGTGGGCCTTGGGCGTGGGCGCCGTCATCTCCGGTGACTACTACGGATGGCATTTCGGCCTGCTCTCCGGTGGATTTTGGGGCATGGCCATCGCCACCTGCTTGATGGCCATCATGTATGTGTGCATGGTGTTTAGCATCGCGGAACTATCGGCGGCCTTACCCCACGCCGGTGGCTTTTACTCGTTTGTACGCAACGCCATGGGACCAACGGCGGGATTTGTTTGTGGCGTCACGGACACGATCGAATACGTGATCACGCCAGCCGTAATCGTCGTTGGCATCGGCGGTTACCTGAACACGTTAGTGTTTGGCTCCAGCGATGCAGCTCCAGCGTGGGCACCCTATCTGTGGTGGATCCTGACCTACGCGTTGTTTGTCTTCATCAACTTGAGACACGTCGAACTGACGCTGAAGGTCGGTCTGGTGATCACCGCGCTGGCGACTCTGGTGCTAATCGTGTTTTATGTCATGGTGCTGGCTCAGGGCGCAGTTCCATTGGGATCTATTGTTCAACATTGAACCAGGTCCGGGACACCGCGCCGATGGACTGCCCTTTGGTTGGACTGGCGTTTTCTCCGCGCTGCCTTTCGCGATCTGGTTCTATTTGGCGATTGAACAGTTGCCATTGGCGGCGGAAGAGACGCACGACGTCGTGCGAGACATGCCGCGGGCGCTGATCTGGGGCATCATGACGCTTCTGCTGCTTTCGTTGCTGACGCTGTTCCTCAATACGGGCGTGGGAGACGGAGCGAATGCCATCGGTCGTTCGGCAGCCCCCTTGGCTGACGGCTTCCTGGCGCTGATGGGCAGCAGTGCCACAACGCGTGTCCTAACGTTAGTCGCGCTAACGGGCATGGTCGCCAGCTTCCACACGATCATCTATGCATATGGACGTGTTTTGTTTTCGTTATCGCGCACGGCTATTTTCCTCGTTGGATTTCCGTAGTGAATCGCTGTCACACGCCGCAAAATGCTCTGCTGGTCGGAGCGGGAATTGGCTTGGCTTGTTGCGTCCTAATCCACCTGTTCGAAGAGCGAACGGTCGGCGCCGCACTACTGAATATGGCCGTCTTCGGCGCGGTCATTTCCTACACGCTGGTTATGATCAGTTACATCCGACTCAGGATCAAGCGACCCAATCTGCCACGACCTTACCGCAGTCCGTTGGGGATACCAGGAGCGGCCGTGGGTATGACACTATCGCTCGTGGCGTTACTGGCCTGTTTTTCAGAACCAGCTTACCGACCCGGTGTTTTTGGAACGGTCTTGTTCGTGGGAGTATGCCTGGCCTATTACTTCTTATACAGTCGCAGTCGCCTTGTCGCTCAAGCCCCAGAAGAAGAAGTCGCATTAATCGCGATGGCAGAAGAAGAGCTGGAATAGATAACCGCGAGCAAAACTACCCACTAATCGCGGCGAACCTAAAGAGAAAGTGCAACTCATCGAAACGCGCGCCGACGGCTATTTTCGCCTTAGCATTTCGATGCGGTAGCGCCGCATGACGTCCGACCGCAGCAAAAGGCCAACCAGCCGACGCTTGCCGTTTGCAACTTCCTCGACTGGTAACGTCTCCACATCGCGTTGGCCAAAATCACGTAGGGCTTCTAGGAGGTTTGCGTTTGGCGAGACGGCAACGGGGATCGTGAGTGCGATATCGTCGGCGTTGATCATGTGCGCGTCGACGTCCGAATCGAGTATTCGGTGGAGGTCTTCCGGTCGAATAATCCCGACTAATTTGCCATGCTCGTCCATTACTGGCAGGTTTTCGAAGTGCGAATTCGCTCGAGCGACTCGAACAATCTTTGTCAGGTTGTCCGTCTGTTTGACCGAGGGAAAATCTCGAATCATTACATCACGCACCATCACATGTTCAACACGATGCAAGTCATGGCCACGGGCAATACCTTCGCCGCGACGACTCAACTTCTTCAAATAAATGCTTTCCGGATCAATGGATTCGGCCACCAGACTGGCCAGTCCCGCCGCCGCCATGATCGGCAAGATAATGTGGTAATCGTTGGTCATCTCGTAGACAATTAATATCGCGCTGAGCACACCTTGCGTCGTCCCTGCGACGACGGCTCCCATACCCACAATGGCGTACACACCCGGGCTCGCGCTATAAGCTGCGCGACCAAATTGCACAACAGACCAAACGCGCCTCCCAAAGTTGCACCTATGTACAGTGAAGGAGCGAATATGCCGCCTGAACCACCACCACTTAGCGTGACACTCGTCATCAGTGGTTTGAGAAACACCAGCGGCAAGAGCCACCAGAATTCCTGCCACATGCCTTCACGGTTCAGCGGCAAGGTTCGTTCTCCGAGATCGACCGTGCGACCCTCGACCTCCTCGCGCATCTGGCTTGTGTCCAATCGAACCGAGTGTTCGATGACGCTGTATCCCACACCAAACAAGGGCGGAATCAGTTGCGTGTTGTTTTCGCCATCCGGTAAAACAGGAACATGCGGTGGCTGAGCGGACACCAAGACCCCTAGGACACCGACGACCAATCCCATCACCAGACCGCGGAGCAAATAGTGCTGCAAATACTTCGTGCCCCAGTCCTCCATCGCATAGAGCAGCTTGACGAACGAGACCGCGGCGACGCCGGCCAGGAGACCCAATACCAAATACGACGGCAGTTGACTCCACGAGCCGAAGTATCGGTAGTAGACCGCAGGAAACGCGGCGTTCAAACCATGCTCACCGATATGCTTTTGGACAACATTCGCCAGCACGCTGGCAATTACGATGGGAGTCATACTGGCAACGGCAAAGCTGCCCAAAATGATCTCGCTGGCAAAAATCACGCCAGCCAAAGGAGCATTGAAGGTCGCGCTGATGCCGGCCGCTGCTCCCGACGCCACAAGGACCTTGATGTTGGGTGCCGACATCCGAAATAGCTGTCCGGCCATGCTGCCCAGCGACGAGCCAATCTGCACGATGGGTCCCTCGCGTCCCACCGACCCGCCCGTGCCAATACAGATCGCACTGGCCAGGATCTTGACCAATGACACACGGGGCCGAATGATGCCATCGTGTCGAGCAATCGCCACGATCACTTCGGGCACACCATGACCTTGAGCTTCGGGCGCAAAGTACGCGTCAGCCAGCTGACGGCGATCAGCCCTAACGAGGGAATGACGCTCAACAGCAGAAAAAATCGTGGGTCTTCCAGTGCACGAGCGTAAGCCGGTACCACCGTCTGACCGGAAAAGAAATTGATCAGAATCGTAAAGCCGCTGGCACCGACGCCGCCGAATACCCCGATCAGGCCCGACAACAGAATCAGCAGCGGCAGCGTCGGAATCGCGCCTCGCTGCAAAAACTTCGACCAGGTCAGCCACGCTCCGCCGCCAAACTGTGTTTCCTCCTCATTATTCCGTGACATCAAAGCCTGCCTCGTTCGACCCGCTCAGCTGCGGCTCAGCCTATACTCCCGGAGTTCCACCGGACCATCTCGATACGGTAGACCGATCAGGACCATCGATCAACCGTAAATTTCGGATGGACCGTGGCGTTCGGTCCAGCTTTCCGCACAGATGTCTTGTGGGGACAGCCGATTCCAGCGTGGGACGGCGCAAGGGCCCGACCGGTCAGGTCCATTGGACCAATGACCGGCCCTCACGCATTCCAAAGAGAAGGCTCACCGAACCTTACGGTCGCCGGCGCCCGAGGCGGGCACAACCGGCGCACAGTCCCAAACCGAGCAACACGAACGAACTCGGCTCCGGCACGGCGGCAACGCTCGGGCGAGGCCCAAGCTCGTAGCCTCCGCCGGAAAGCGCCGCGACCAAATCGCCCGAATTGGTGACACCGTCGCCGTTAAAGTCGCCAGACGACCAATTCGAAGGCGAGTTCGTTTCGTATGTGCCAGCAGACAAAACGAACACGAGGTCGCCTGAATTGAACTCGCCGTCCAAGCTCGCGTCGCCCATCCAACTACCGAACAGGTCCTGGGCCCACATTTGAATATCGTTCACGTCAACCAGTGAATCGCCGTTTAGATCGTATTTGGAGGGATTTTGACCACCGGCTGATTGCATCGTCAGATCATTGATGTCGGCTGCGTCCAAGACGCCATCGTCGTTGAAATCACCGGGAACTCCGCCACCACCCACATTCGCGCCGGTTCGTAGCGTGATATTATCGATGTGGTGAAACGCGTTGGCACCTCCTGTTCGCCCACCAAACACCAGTCGCCCTGGACTGGGAGCGTAGTCGACCGGCTCGTTGATGATCTCGCGCCCCTTGTACGCCACAAACAGATTGCCGTCGGAGTACTCGATCTCGAGCTTTGCCCACGTCAGGCCCTCGCCATCTTCCACATCACTGATATCGAAGGCGGGCGCCACACCTGCGTCGCTGTATTCGTCATCCACATTGGTCGTCAACGAATCCGTGTCGTCGAACGCGCCATTAATCACCGGCAGGTTCGTCGCTGTCACGATCTCGTTGTCGATCCGCACGCCGATCCCGATGCAGTCGTAGACTTGGCCCGTGGCGGGGTTAATCTCATTGCAGTCGCCACTCGGTGCTGCCGGTCCGTTTTGGTAGGTATCGAACATGATGCCCAAACCGGTTTGGGATCCTTCCTCAGGCAAATAAAGGCCGGGGTGAGGCGGGATTTCAGCCCAACCGTTGCCACGTCCGTCCAGCAGGGCGATATCCAAGCCCAGGTCATCTGGATCCAACAGGGGATCGTCGGGACGAACAAAATTAAAGCTGAATCCGTCGGCCGGCGGCGCCGTTCCGCCACCGACACGCAAGTCTGCCGAAATGCTGAACGCGGTGACCGGTTCGCCGTTGTCAAGATCGGGGAAGATGATCGCCCCGATTTGGCTGTTGTAGTTGTCGGTCACACTCAGGTAGCCACTGCCATTGACGCCACCATCCGGTCTCCATTCGGACGTACCCAAGAACTCCGCCCCCAAAGCAGCCGGGTCGGAGTCAAAATCCATAATAAACTCACCGCCAAACGCCGTGGGGTGCAAGAGCAACAAGACGACAACACTCAGGATGCAGATGTATCTCACCGTCGGTCCTCCTTCTAAACGATCTAACTTGACGATCCTTTACAGATCGCCCCCAACGCCTCGACTAGGCGATGGGCCGCTCATTAGAAGGGCGCGACACACGAGAATCAAATAGATTCTGGCTGGAAAACAGGGTTTCTGGACAGCTTGCGAGAACTTTTACCTCACCAGAACAGAAACCTCGACGACATACCCGCTCCGCCAGCAGCCAGCAGCCAGCAGCCAGCTTGCCTCGCCAGCAGGGCCGCGCGAATTTAATGGAAAGTTCGGAAAAGTCGACGCAGCTTTCCTGCCGAATACCAGTTAAGCCAATCCACCAACAAGGAAGGGAATCCGGTCTTATGAACAAAACTGCTCTAGTCACGGGGATCACGGGCCAGGATGGCTCGTACCTCGCCGAGTTTCTCTTGGCAAAGGGTTACGACGTACATGGCGTGGTGCGTCACACGAGCACAGAGAGTTACGGACGCATTCATCACCTACGCGGACAACTGCAACTGCATAAAGCGGACTTGTTGGATGAAGGATCTCTGACGACCTTGGTCGAGCAGGTCCAACCCGACGAGTTTTACAACTTGGCGGCGATGAGCTTTGTGCCCGTGAGTTGGCAGCAGCCAACCTTCACCACCGAGGTCACCGGACTAGGGGCGCTACGGGCATTGGAAGCGATTCGCAGCGTGAATCCCCGGATTCGCTTTTATCAGGCCAGCAGCAGCGAAATGTACGGGCACGTCGTGGAGACACCTCAGAGCGAAACGACGCGGTTTTATCCGCGCAGCCCGTATGCCGTGGCCAAGGTATTCGCGCATCACATTACGGTCAACTACCGAGAGAGCTACGGGATGTACGCCTGCAGCGGCATCCTGTTCAACCACGAATCGCCCAGACGAGGCCTCGATTTTGTCACTCGCAAAATCACGCATGCTGCCGCCCGTATCAAGATGGGGCTGCAGAGCGAATTGCGACTAGGCAATCTCGATGCCTGCCGCGATTGGGGCTTTGCAGGCGATTATGTGGAAGCGATGTGGCTAATGTTGCAGCAGGACGAGCCAGACGATTTCGTAATTGGTACGGGTGAAACAACTCGTGTCGGCGATTTTGTCGAATTGACATTCAATTATCTAGGCTTGGACAGCCAGCAATATGTGGTAATCGATCCAAAGTTCTATCGCCCCGCGGAAGTGAACCTTTTACTCGCTGACCCGACGAAAGCCAAGCGACAATTGGGATGGGTTCCGCGCACCGATCTGAGTCAACTGGTGCAAATGATGGTCGACCACGATCTGGAATTAGCGCGGGCTGAAGCGGCTGCCGGTCAGCAATCGGTAACTGCGGCGAACCGCGCCGCCGCTTAAAGGCAAGCCGATCGCCACGGCGCGTGGCCGGCCTCCATGCCCGTGCGCACGCCCAGAGTGTTGAACCTATGGCACGCAAGCAGCGAGTCTTTCGCAGTCAGGAGTATGTCAGGGATGAGGCGATCAGCGATTCGAGTTGCGGAACCTTTGCTGAACGGCAACGAGCGCGCATATGTTCTCGATTGCCTCGACAGTACGTGGATCTCGTCGCGCGGTAAATACATTGAGCGCTTCGAGCGATCCGTGGCCGATTTTTGCGGTGTCGAGCACGCGGTGGCAACCAACAATGGCACGACTGCTCTGCATCTAGCATTGGTTGCCCAAGGCATTGGTCCTGGAGACGAAGTGATCGTACCCACGTTAACGTATATTGCATCCGTGAATGCCATTCGCTTTTGCGGCGCCACACCGGTGTTCGTCGATTCCGTCGGCCCGCAAATGACACTCGATCCACAGCATGTGGAAGATCGCATTACAGCCAAAACTCGTGGCATTGTCACCGTGCCACTGTACGGACACCCCGTCGACATTGCAGCGATTGAAGGCATCGCTGGGCGCCGCGGGCTGTTTGTCGTGGAAGATGCAGCAGAAGCGATGGGGGCGAAAGTCCAAGGTCGGCGCGTCGGCGCGTGGGGCGATTGCGCCACGTTTAGCTTCTTCGGCAACAAGATCATCACCACAGGTGAAGGCGGTATGATCGTGACCAACAACTCCAGCCTTGCTCAACGTATGCGGTTCCTCCGTGGACAGGCTGTGTCATCGGAACGATGTTATTGGCACACGGACGTCGGCTTCAACTACCGCATGACAAACGTGGCCGCCGCCATCGGCTGTGCCCAGATGGAACAGATCGAGGATCACCTTGAACGACGGCAGCGAGTGGCGCGACAGTATTTGAACGCCTCAACGAGCACCGTGACCATTTCATCCTGCCGGATGCCGTAGGCGACTGCGAGCACTGCTATTGGATGTATTCCGTCGTCTTGCGTCATTCCGCAGGACGATGCCGCGATGCCGTCATGCAGCGATTGGCGGACCGCGGCATCGAGACGCGTCCTGTCTTCTATCCCGTCCACTGGATGCCGCCGTACGAAGAGCCACTGGGCAGCTATCCTGTTGCTGAGTGGCACGCCGAAAATGGTATCAGCCTTCCGACCCACGGAAAGCTGACGAAGGATGACATCGATTACGTTAGCCAACAACTGCTGGAAGTCGTTCGAGAGGTTGTCGTACCGGCAGACCACACGAACCGTCGCGCCGCTTAACGATCAACGTCAACTTCATTTTTCTATTGACCTGCTCAAGGAAGAGAGCCTCTCGTGAAGGTAATGCTGGCATCCAGTTTTGTCCCCTTCATCAAAGGCGGTGGGACTGCCATTGTCGAATGGTTGGAAACAAAACTGTTGGAACATGGACACGACGTGGAAACAGTGTTCTTGCCGTTCGTGGAATCGCACGACGACATGCTCGACCAGATGATGAGCTATCGGCTGCTGAGTCTAGCCGAGGGCGTCGACCGATTGATCGCATTTCGTCCACCGGCCTACCTATTGAGACATCCCAACAAAGTACTGTGGTTCATTCATCACGTGCGCGCCTTCTACGATCTCTGGGGAACAAGATACTGCAATTTGCCAGACGACGCGCGAAATGCGCGCGTTTCGCCAGAGATTGATGGATGTTGACAATGTGGGTCTCGGCGAATCACAGCACGTTTTCACGAATTCACAGATCGTTTCGGACCGGCTCAGAAAATTCAATCATGTCGAAAGTGAAGTGCTTTACCCTCCGGTACTGAATCCAGATCAGTTCTTTTGTGCGGGCTATGATCCGGTCATTGTCTGCGTGTGTCGAATGGAACACCACAAACGGCAGCATTTGTTAGTTGATGCGATGCGGTATACGCGCAGCAATGCGCGACTTATCTTGGCGGGCAAAAGCCACTCTGCGAGTTACCCAAGAAAACTAAAACTCACCGTACTCAAGTACCGTCTGCAAAACAAAGTCCAAATCCTCGATCGCTGGATCTCGGAAGATGAAAAATGCAAGCTATTGGCCAACTGCGCGGCTGCGGCGTACTTACCGTTCGACGAAGACTCATACGGCTATCCATCCATTGAAGCCCAACACGCATGCAAGGCCGTATTAACGACGACAGACAGCGGCGGCGTACTGGAGTTGGTCCAGGACGACATCAACGGCTTGATTACCGAACCCGATCCGAGGCAGATCGCACAAGCCATCGATCGACTGGTGGAACCGCAAACAGCAGAGCGATTGGGCAGTGCCGGCCCACGACGTATTGATGAACTTGGCATAAATTGGGACCGTGTGATTCGCAGGTTAACGGCATGAAGATTCTGGTGCTCAACAATATGGTTCCGTTCATCCGCGGCGGCGCCGAGAAGCTCGCACTGAATTTGGTGCGCAATCTGCGACGCTATGGCCATGATGCCGATCTGCTACGAATTCCCTTTCGATGGGATCCGGCCGAGCGGCTTTATGACGAAATGCTCGCATGCCGTATGATGCGGTTGTACAACGTCGACCGTGTGATCGGACTGAAGTTCCCAGCATACCTCGTACCTCATCCGCACAAAACTCTGTGGCTGATCCACCAGTATCGTCAAGCATACGACTTAGCACATTCTCCAATGTCCAATCTGCCCATCGACGAAACTGGCGAGAATCTGCGACGCACGATTGCCGAGGCAGATCGCGAGTGCTTTTCACACACGGATGAAATCTTCGTCATCTCGCAGGTCGTGCAGCAGCGGCTGGCCAATTTCAATGGATACGACGGGCAAGTACTACATCCACCCTTGGATGACGCGGAACTGTTCGCGCCCGAGGCCGAGGACGACTATTTGTTTTGCGGGGGACGCATCAACGATTGCAAACGACAGCACTTGCTGGTCCAGGCCATGCGGCATGTTCGTTCAAACGTGCGATTGTTAATTGCCGGTCCTCCTGATACTCCCCAAGATGGAGCACGTTTGATCGACCTGGTGAAGCAGCACAAGCTACAAGATCGCGTCCAAATTGAACTTGGCTTTCACCCGCGTGAACGGATTGCTAGGTGGGTTAATCGCGCATTGGCTTGCGCATATGTACCCTTCGACGAAGACTATGGCTACGTGACGCTGGAAGCTTTCTATGCCGGTAAGCCCGTGATCACGACGGAAGATGCCGGGGGCGTCTTGGAGTTCGTTCGCCATCGCGCAACCGGTCTCGTCGCGTCGCCGAATGCAGAATCACTGGCCGAAGCGATCGACGAAATTGGCACGAATCCACTGGCACGTCGGCAGTGGGGCCAGGCCGCTCGTACACACATCCATGAACGCAACATCAATTGGCCTGAAACGGTCAAGAGGCTCGTCGCATGAATATCGCCTGGTACACGCCATTTTCCGCTCATTCGGCCATCGGTCGCTTCAGCCGATTGGTCGTACAAGCCATGCGCAGCGCCGGTGCGGAAGTGCAAATCGTCCGCAGCGAGACAAAAACGTCGATGCTACGGGGCGTCACAGCCGCGGCGGCAGACGAAAACTGCGTCTGGGCGTCGGATTGGCATCGCCATATCGCCAAACATCTCAGCCAATACGACTTGGTGGTTTACAACGTCGGCGATCACTACGACAACCACATATATTGCTTCGAGCATCAACCGATCGTACCGGGCATCACCATCCTGCATGACTGTTGCCTACACCACGCCTTGCATCACCATTGCCTCCGCACTGGTTCGGTCACAGGCGCCTATCGCGAGCAAGTGGCGTCCGAATGTGGACCGTCGGCAAGCCACATTTACGATCGCTTACTCGAGACGGGGTGTTCTCAGCTATGGTGGCACCACGAATTAGCGAGGTTTCCCATTTTTCGCTGGGCGATGCGTGACACGTTGGGCATTGTGACTCATGCCGAGTTTTATCGAGAGACGGTGGCAAAACGTATTGGCTGCCCCGCCGTCACAATCCCCTTGGCCTACGACACGCCGCTCGCTTCCACGTGTTCCACCAAACCGACCGACGACAAGCTGACCATCCTCACAATCGGCGCCGTGAACGCCAATAAGCGTTACGAAGCCGTCATTCGCGCTTTAGCCGAATCACCGCTGCTACGTGCCGCGCTGTCGGTTTCGTATTGTCGGAGCGGCAGACACAGCGCAACGACAGATGATCAACTTATCCCTTGAAGCTCACCCCCACCGGCCCGATGTCGAGCTCACTGGTCCCGTCTCACGCGAACAACTGCGTCAGGAATTGGCGGCAGCCGATATCGTTTCTTGCCTGCGTTATCCCGCTTTGGAAGGAGCGTCGGCCAGCGTAGTCGAGGGTCTACTCAGCGGCAAACCGGTCGTCGTCAGCGCGACGGGGTGTTATACGGAGATTCCAGACGCTGTCGTTTTCAAGGTCGATCCGCGTCACGAGCATACTACATTGACGCAGGCCTTTGAAACGATTGTCGCAGACTATCATGCGGCAGCAATCCGCGGACAGGAAGCCCAACGCTGGGCTACACCGCGCCACTGCCCAGAACGATACGCGTCGCAACTACTAAACTTCGCTCAACAAACATTGTACAACCGTCCAGTGCTGCAATTGACCGATCGAATTGCCGACCAACTAAGACGTTGGAGCGCTCCGGCCGATCCTCTGCTGCTGCAACAAGTGGATCGTGTCATGTTCGAACTCTTTGGTAGCCCTTCACACCATGGAAAGGCTGCCTGAACGAGGCCACGCAGTGAGCGAGGTTAACGATGGATTTTATACCCAGTCATCGACTTGCATCTCGATTAGTCGCGCAGCCCAATCAGGCCGATACGGCACTGGCGCAGCCGATCCCAGTTTTCGCCGCGATCAAGCGACGTAGCGGGCTACGCCATTATCCACGCTGTTCCTTTCGCGGGTTCTATGATCCGGAAATGGAACGCGGTCATCCGCATATGTGGACTGCCGATCAGGCGGCTGTTGAGTGCCACTTTCTGGCGACCGTCAAGGTGCAGTACATCTGGATCGAAATCGGGAATACCTCGCCGCAAGGAGCCAATGTCCAGATCTTCGCCAACGATGAACTCGTTGCTGCCGTGACGAACGTTCGCAGTCGGTCGACAATCTGTGCGAAACTATCGGAACCGCGGATCGTATCCAGCATGTCGATCAATATCAAAACGACTACGTTTGTTCCCGGCAAGTTGTTGGTGCAGAGTGAAGATGGCCGCGAGCTCGGCGTTGCGTTGCGCACCATTGTCTTTGCAAAGCGCCGCACCAAATATCGTCCACGTAGCTACGCTCAAGATGGATTGAATGCTCGAGTTTTTCAGATGGTCCGCAAACTCTGGAACCGAAAAGCCGCCTGACTGGGAGGGCAAGACATCATGCAAAAAAAGGTCGTCATCTTGGGCGGCGGTGGCCATGCGAAAGTCATCATCGAGATCTTTCGTCAGGCCAGCGTGTATGTTCCCGTGGGCTGTCTCGTACCCGATTTGACCGTCGGAACAACCGTTCTTGGCGTTCCCGTCTGGGGTGACGATGAGTACCTTTCCAAACTTCGCCATCGGGGTATCGCCAGTGTCTTCCTGGCCGTGGGTGACAATCAGTTGCGGCACCGTCTGATGCAGAGAGTGATGGACCTAGGTTACGAATTGGCAAACGCCATCAGTCCGGCTGCGATCATTTCTCCATCCGTCAAATTGGGTGTTGGCATTGCGGTAATGCCGGGGGCCCAAATTAATACTGAAACGCACGTTGAAGATGGTGTGATCGTTAATTCGCGTGCTTCTGTCGATCACGACTGTACGCTGGGCGGTGGCAGCCATATTGGCCCAGGGGCGACCTTGGCAGGATGCGTAACCGTCGGTGGGCAGGCGTTCGTGGCGACCGGAGCCAGTGTAATTCCGAGGGTCTCGATCGGTGCGGGCAGCGTTATTGGTGCAGGATCCGTCGTCGTCCGCGACGTACCGCCTCGTGTCGTCGCCTATGGATGTCCCGCTCGCATCCAGCGAATGCTGCCGGACGCGGCAGCAGGCACTATATCAACCGTGGAAGGCAACACGTCCTCGGGGACGTACTTAAGACGCGCCGTTTAGACCCAAGCGTCGTTTTTGTTTCCATGCAACCGAGCCACTTACATAAGCATCCGCAGCCATGAAAAACCTGTTTCAGGCCATCCGCATGGCCCTGAAGTACAAATACTCGCTGATCTCGTCCATCATCTGCTCTGTGATGGTCGCGGTGCTTTGGGGTGCCAACATCACCGCGGTCTATCCCTTTGTCGAAGTCGTATTTCAAGGTAAGACGCTTCACGATTGGGTCGATCACCAAATTGAAAGCGTCGAGAAGGATATTGTCAAAGCACAGCACTCCCGCGCCGATCACGCGAACAACACAACCGTGATCCGCAACATCAACCAACAGCGAGCGATCCCGCCGGCCCTTGATAAACGACTGCATACTCTTAAACGCAGCAAGGCGTGGATCGATCGTTTCGCCCCAAATGATCCGTTCCAGACGTTGTTGGCTATCGTCGGCTTCTTGGTCATCGGCACCTTTATCAAGTCGGCCTTTCGCATCGGCAGCCTCGTATTGGTAGGGTGCGCGGCCGGAAGAACAACGGCTGATCTACGCAATCAATTCTTTCGCTCATTGCTATCCGACCGTCCCGCCCGCAACCAGGCGGCTGGTGACGCCGCAGCCCGCGTGGGTGGAGACATGGGGGCAATTGGCACGGCCGTTCAGACCTTGTTCGGTCGTTCGATTCAAGAGCCCTTGAAGATGGGAGCATGTTTGGTCGTGCCGCGGCGGTTAACTGGCGATTGCTGATTTTCTCGTTGCTGGCTTGCCCTGTCGCCAGTTTTCTGTTGTTAACCCTCGCTCGCTCAATTCGCCGCGCCAGCCTGCGGACGTTCGATCAAAAGTGCTTGCTGATGGGCCGAATGCTGCAGACGTTTCAGGGTTTGCCGGTCGTCAAGGCCTACAACATGGAGAGCCACGAGCGCCGGCGGTTTTGGGATCATACGCATCGAGTTTATCGAGAGCAATTGAAAATAACGTGGTACGAGGGGCTGATCCGCTCGAACAATGAAATGTTGGGAATCGGTGTACTCTGCCTGTCGGCATTAGCAGGTGGCTACCTTGTGTTGAATCAAAAGGTACGTATCCTGGGAATACCTCTCGCCGCACGGCCGATGGACTTCGGTCAGATCATGCTCTTTTACGCCTTTTTGATCGGTTGCACCGATCCTTTGCGGAAGATGGCCGACGTGTTTGGCTCGCTACAAAAAGGTGCGGCGGCTGCCGATCGCATTATGCCATTCATCACATCCGCCGATGTTCCCGTGGATCGAGACAAGGTCCGCATTCGCCATGTGCGCCAGCACATCGTCTTTGAACATGTTTACTTCCACTACATCAAGCACACAAACGTCCTTCAGGATGTGAGCTTTCGTATCGAACCCGGGGAGACACTAGCGATCATCGGTCCGAACGGATGTGGCAAGAGCACGTTGATCAACTTGCTACTGCGTTTTCATGATCCCGTGCAGGGCCGGATCCTACTGGGTGATTTGGATCTAATTGACATTCGTCGTAAAAACCTTCGCCGTCGCGTGGCGTTGGTGAGCCAAAAAGCTGTTTTGTTCAACGATACGGTCTTTAACAATATTGCGTACGGTACTCGACGTGCTACCCGCGAACAAGTGATTGAGGCCGCTCGCAAAGCCCATGCGCACGACTTCATAATGCGTCGGTTGTCGAACGGGTACGAAACCAACTGTGGTGACGGCGGCAAACGACTCTCAGGCGGCCAACAACAGCGGATCGCGTTGGCTCGGGCCATCCTCCGCGACCCGGACATTTTGATCCTGGACGAGGCGTCCAGCCAAATCGATCCCAAGAGTGAGCAGCTGATTCGCGAGTCACTTAATCACTTTGTCAAGGATCGAACGACTGTCATGATTACGCACCGCCTTTCTACGCTTGAATTGGCGGACCGGATTCTCGTGATGGACTCCGGGATGATTGTCGACCTAGGTACTCATGACGAATTGTTGCAAAGATGCCCAGCATACCAGGCGCTGCGACAAACGCCGTTGAAGCGATCTGCGTAGCCGCAGATGGAAAGGACAAAGCCGCGATGGATCGCACAATCGTCTCTTACGATCCTACACAGTCAAAACGTGAGACGCCGCAGAAGGCTCGTCTCGGCGACTTTGACGAGCGTCTGTTTGATCCGTTGTCTGAACATCGCGCCAAGTACTTCGTGGACGTCAATCGCGGGTATGATGTGATGCGAGACTGTCGAGTCGTGATTGCCGGATTAGCGCGAGATATCGCCCAAATCCTGCCGCAGACGATCAACCGAATCGAGCGATTGGGAGGCCTATTTGACGACTACCGGGCAGTCATCTACGAAAACGATTCCGTCGATCTCACGCGAGATTTGCTCCGCCAATGGAGCGACCAGAATCCGCGGGTCTGCGTCGTGTGCGAGGATCGCGACGACCCAATTAACTTACCCAGCCGGTGTTTATCGTGTGCTGCCCGGATGGCTTACTACCGCGATTGTTGCCATCGAGTCATCTCACGGGAATTCCCGCGTTTTGACCATGTGATTCTGGTCGACACCGACCTGCATGGTGGTTGGAGCTATGAAGGTGTCGCGCATACGTTCGGACAGCGCGACTGGGATTTTGTGGGCGCCAATGGGATCATTTATCGTCGGCATTGGCTGAATCCCAATGCCATCGTCCATTACGACGCATGGGCTTTTCGCCTGGACGCAGACTTCACGCCGCTTACAACAAAACAAGTAAACCACATGCTGTACCGCCGTGGTCAGCCACTCAAGCGAGTCTATTCGTGCTTCGGCGGTCTGGGGATATACCGCATGCCTGCCTATTTAGCCGGGCGTTATGACGGCTCAGACATTGAACACGTGACATTCCATCGCGAAATGCACCGCCGCGGGTTCAATCGCACATTCCTCAATCCGAATCTGATTGCCGTCTACGGTCGCAAGCACCGAACCTTGGATCCTTGGGCGGCAAAAATCATTCGCTCTATAGACATGTTGCCTTATCGTCAGCCAACAATCTGGCAGTACGGAGACGCTGTATCGAACCGAAACACCCAGTCAAGGTCGCCCGCAATGCGTCGCGCTGCTTGAAATCGAGTCGGAATACTTAGCAAAGCTAACCCGGACGCTCTGAGGTAATGCCTCGGTCGCCCACTCCATTTCGAGCCGGCTGCTTGAGTGCATTCTCGGAAGTCCGATCCAGCGAGCGTCGGCGGCGAACTCCTCGAGACCGCAAGGCGGCGAGGCAGACTTCCTGATGATTGCATGCCAATTGTCGACAGCGAACATCGTCATAGCCCCAACTTTGAACTCGCCGTACATAGTCTACGATCTTTTCCGCAAGCTCCCACTCGGGCAGCTTCAACGTGAGTAATAAGCCCGTCACGCTCGTCGCCGGATGTGTCACGATCGACTCGACCGTATCTAAGGTATGCGTTGGAGCAACGTTCGAGTCGACCACAAGCCACTTGTAGTCTCGATATTCGCGGCGACGAACTTCCGCCCCACGTTTGCGGACATGAATGAAGTTGGAATCCGACAGCACCTTCGGATGCATGCGGGCGGGATCAACACCCATGACCATCAGTCCAGCCTCAAGCAAGGCCTGGGCGGCCCCGCCTGGAGCGCTGCCCAATTCGACACAGCGATCGCCAGCACGAAATGGAAACCCCGACCACGCCATAGCTTCACGCATTTTCAGATAGGCGCGCGACACCATCACCGGTGGCTCTTGAATCTGCGGCACTCCCCCTGGCCATCGCTGCCCAAACGCTGCCACTTGATGCCAGCCCAACCACCACTGATCGGGCGCAATCATGACGCAATCCAATACGCTCTGCCCCTGCATCGCCTGTTGGTTGACTATCACTTCCGCTGCCAATCGGCCACGGGCCACCAATTCCGCGCGGATTTGTTCGGCAAATTCTACGGTCGCTTCTGTCACGACAACCGGGAGCCCACTGGCAGGCCCTCGTCGCGGTCGTTGCCACACATGCAACTGGTGGAAATGCCGGTCTTGCAGCCCATCGAGTCTAGCGACCACTCGCGACCGCCAGTCAGCCGCCGGCAAAGGTCCCAAGGACCATCCATGCGTGCGGGCAAACACAGATTTGAGCTGGAAACGGGGCGAGAGCGGCTTTGTTCCCGTCCACTTGAAGGTTACAAAACCAGGGCGAGAGAATGCGAATCGCCACTCAGAATGCGCAACGGCCAACTCATTTTTTAGCGCAGATTCCGCGCCGGGCTGGCAACAAACAAATAAAAACAGAGAATCGTCCATCGTGTCCGCGTGTCACGGCCCCCCGGCGTCTTCGTGATGGCGGGCACCGCTCAGGGGCCCTTCGTAAGCCTCGGCCTAGACGCAAAAAGAACTCTTGGTGGGAGTGCTCGCTAGAGGACGCCTCCCGCATCGTCGCAATGTACCATAGCGAGGGGGCGATTGCCCAGCGGTCGGACCGATCCAACTCCTACGCCGCGAATCGCAGAGCGTATCCCAACCCGTTCAGTTCGGCCGAGAGTTGGGATTCGAGCTGAGCAAAGTATTGTGGATCGTAATACTTGAAATCTTCAAGTCGACGTCGGTTACGCACGCCGAACTTTCGAATCACCTCGATGCCCGTGGGCTTCACATCCTCCAGTACCGCTTCGTCGATAATGCGTTGTAGCCGATCCTGATCGACAGGCTGCGGCGGATGAAAGTAGGCAATCATTTGCCCGAAGACGCGACCAGGCTCCGTAGTCAAGCTTTCGTATCGTACGACAAGTTTTTCTAAGCCGTCGTCCATCAGCACCCACTTGTTAATAAACCGTTGATAAAACAACAGCTTGCGTTGCGAGAAGTTTTCCCACCCTTGTTGTGTGTCGTCGTTTTGTCGCAGGAATAGGTTGTAGTCGGAAACCACAGCCTCCAAAAAATTGCGAACCAACACGAGGTGGGGCACACCAGACGCCTTAGGCAACCCCGTATGCAGCCGTCGATTCAGGTCCATATCGTGATTCTTCGTCATCGAGACGGAAGGATCGGTACAAGGAAACGACTGGCAACAGTCTTCGCAAGTTTTGTTGTAGAACTGGCAATACTTGAACGCGCCATTGAAGTAATGCTTGAGGACTCGCACTGTCAGGTGATGCCCTGATCGGGGATAGCTAACACAAGCAACGTAACGCAGCGACGCTGCGAGCGACTTATCGTGCGACATAGAACGAATCCGTGGTTGAACCAAAGACGTAGTGGAAGTCGCTAGGACGAGGAACGATGTATGATCATTCACAGTCCCAGCGAGGAGCGATGTGAACAGGACGAGCAGTCGGACCGATCGACCGGTTGAGGAGGCTATCGAATGTGCCCACTTTGGTCAAGTTCAGACCGCGGAGAACTTGCGAGTGGGCAATCGCGATTCGAAGGATCAGGCAGCGCGCAGCCTTGGCATCGCATTGAGCTGATCGAGCACGAGAAACCGCCGTTCCAACAGTTGCATGCCGTGCTGATATAGCTGCACGTCGTTTTGCACTAGCTGCTCAACTCGCTCAAAAGCCCGATCAGTGATCTCTACATCGTAGGGCTTCGATACATTCCGTTGATGCCGATCGGCGTGATATTCAACGTGAGATCCCAATTGATAGCGAAATAGGCTGATCGAATTGGCAAAGCACTCTGTGATCCCAAAGAACAGTATCTTGTGCTCTAGGTTTTGCATGGCCGACGACAGGAATTCCGGATGATCGTATGCCAGGTGCGACGTGAGGAAGCGGGTTTGCAGGTCTCGCAAGTGTCCGACAATAAACGGTTCGTCAGACAGAACGAATTCTTCAAAATTGGATCTTTGTGCGAACTCCAAAGCCGACCGAGCCGCGGCGGGCAGCACCTTCTCCCAACCGCCACCGACATTCGCCGGATTGTGGAGCGAGCGATACTGGGAAACGACACGCTGTACCGGATCGCGCAGAAACGTAATGAACAGGGCATCGGGTCGATGTTCAACGAACTGAGCGTAAGGGAAATGCCCCCAGTAAAGTTCACACGCTCGGTCGTCTACACCAATTCCTTCGAAGCTGCCAAAAAACGGGGGCGCAATCGCCTCTTGTTCGAGAAAATGGGCACGTAAATACTCTGTGAACGATGTTCCTGCCGTCTTGTTGATATGGACGAATGCCAAAGGGCGTCGTCCCGCCGGCTCGCTGAGTGACCCATGTGCCAGAAAGCGAACGACACGTTGGGGAAAACGTTCGGAACCCATCGGATCTCCTTCCCTCGTTCAAGCAGCGTTCGCCCGCTTATGCGGCGTTCCGCTCGTTCTCGTGATACAGGCGGCGGGCATTGCCCACCCAATCATGTCGTTGAATCAGATCACCGAGTTCAAGGCGACGTGCAATCTCATCAATGATAGCGTGATTCCATTCCATCAATTGACGATAGGTATAGATTCCCAGGGAATGCAGTTGCTCTTCTACACGATCGGCGATTCCGGGGATTTTCTTCAGGTCGTCCGGCTGAGGCGGCGCGATATCGTAGACTTTGCCAAGTTCAGGATGAACGGACAATGCGTGCTCATCATCTTTCCGTCCACCTTGGTCGAGCATCCGCATTTCTCGAAACGAAAAACTGCTACGAGAATCCCCCGTAACCTCTCGTTCCAACGATACAAATCGGCGTTTGCGCAGCTTGTCGGCCAACTGCTGCTGATTATCGAGCTGACATGCTAGCTCGGCCGCTTGCCGTTCAGCGCGTTCGCCGCGTTGCTCAAAATCACGAGCCGCGGCCTGCGACTGCTGAAGCCGTTCAGCTATTTCATTCATCTGCGCCGCAAGCGTCGATTGCCTTTGGCCCCACGCTTCATTCTCTCGTTGCAAAGCTGCCACACGAACCTCAGCTTGCGTCAACGCTTCTTCGATTTGTTTTCGCTGCCGGGTTTCGAATTCCAATTGGCTGAGCCGTCGCCTCCCTCTCACGACGCAACGCCTCGATTGCGTCGAGACGTTCGTTCAGCTCATCACGCAATTCAGCGACGACCAGCCGGGTGGCAGATTCAATTTCCCTAGCGTCATCCCGTTCCCGTCGGATTCGCTTCAATTCGTCCTTCGTTTGGCGCAGGCCGGCGTCCATCTCGACCATTTGGTCCTCCACGTGTGCCAGGCGGTCGATTTCACGGCGCGCGTTTTCGAGCTGCCCTTTCGTCTTCTCGACTATCGTTTGCCAGTGTTGCTGTTTGGCTTGTGCTTGCTCAAGTGCGGCGGAAGTGGATTGACTCCGCTCGGCCAATTCACTTTGCTGCAATTCCAACGCATCTTTCTCCGATTGAAGGTCGTTGATTCGTGACTGGAGCAGCGCAATCTGGCGCTCACGGTCCGCCACTTCCTCACGTCTTTGCGACAGATCGAGGGCCATTCGTTCGGCGTCCCCACGCCACCGGTGCGCCGCCTCCAACTCCGATCGGCACTCGTTCAGCAGATGCTGACTTTCCGCCAATTCGCCTTGGATTTGGTCGTACTGCTTTGTGAGCTCGTCTTGAGACCGGGCGGCTCGAATTAGCTGCGTGCTGAGATCTTCGTTATCGTTCTGTAGAGACGTAAATCGCTGGTCCTTGACGGCCGACTCCCAGGCCAGACGTTCGAGCTGCAATCGGGCATCGTCGAGCTGCTGTTGGACATGTTGCCGTACTTGCTCAGCGCGGGTCAACGCGACGGCGTGATCGTCTCGCTGCAGATACAGATGATCATGATCTGTTTGCAGAGCTTGTAGCTGCGATGTTAGTTGCTGAATCGTATTGTCGGCGGTTTGAAGCTGCTGATTCAGCAATCGGTTTTGTTCCTCAAGTGTACTTTGTTCACGGCGAAGCAGGTCACTCGACTGCTCCAGCTGGCCAATCCGGTCGCGTAGCAGTCGCGACTTGTCAACGAGTGCGTCGTGTTGACCTTGGATCTCCTGCTGAGACCGTTGGCAGGCTTCCGCGAATTCCACTTGTTCAGTTAGACGAATTCGCAAGTGTTCACCATCACGATGAGCAGACTCCAAATCGGCGGCTAACCTGGCCAGCTGACGCTCCAAATCGACTCTTGCTTCCTGCTCCGCTCGAAACTGTTTGTTTGCTGCAGTCAATGCAGTCTGCAGTTTTTCGACGTCGCGTTCCCTCCGCTGCTGCTCGTCCTGCAGGCAGACGGTTAGGTCCCGCCGCGCCTGTAATTCTTCCGCCAATTGTGCCGAAGCGGCTTTATATCCAATCTGCAGATGCTGAAGCTCATCACGCACGTGTTGCAATGATTGTGCCTGTTCATCCGCAACTTGAGCGGTCTCTTTCGCATGATCTTGTAACGCAGAAAACTTGTCGGTGCATTGTTTTATCTCTTGACGTTGTTGGCGGATTTTTTTCCGTAGTCGCAAGATCACGATCTGGTGCTCGCTGCGAAATCGGGACCAAAACAATTGCCCAATAAGGACGCCAACCATTACCAAAAAGAAGGCTGAGACGAAGGGAATCGTCGTATACGGAATCATGGATTACTCCCTTGAGACCAACGAGTGAGGCGGAGTTTTACAGCAGTCGGGCGATTTTGCGAAGATGTCTTGCTGCCAACTCCGCCGCGTTTTCTCAAACCGGCCATCGCTAGCTTATCGGTGCGCTCGCGGTAGCCTCAATGCAGTCATAGGTCAGGCTAAGCCGAACAGCTTCGGCCGTCGTCAATGCCAAGCGTCTGTTGAAGTCGGCCAAAATCAGCTAGATTAGCGATTCGTCCTTGATAGCAATGACAGCAGGCAGCTAACGATGATGGAGTGACAACAAATGTTCATTCAGCTTGTCCGTAGTGCGACACATGAGTATCGTTCGGTTGCGCTCTCAAATCAGAAACGGCGTTTGACGAGAACCGGTCGCTGCGGCAAATCTTTCAACCGACGAACAGTTCTCGCGACTGCCTGCGTCGCAACAGCAATTGCCAGCCTGGTACTTACGAGCTACGGGTGGGCCGATGATCTAGAGCCAGTTCGCTATCAAAACCCCGGGTTAAATGTCGACTTGGGTGTGGGGCTCTACGCATGGCCTCTTCCCATGGATTTTGACGACGACGGCGACCTCGATATGGTGATCAGTTGTTCGGACAAGCCATACAACGGGACGTATGTGTTCGAGAATCCTGGCGGAGCTCAGGCACATCCCATCTTCCGTGCTGCTCGTCGCATTGGTCCAGGTATGAACAATGTTCAAATCTCATGGGTCGACGACCAACCACAGTTGCTGACACCGGGCGTTGAATACCAAAACTTTCGTTCGTCGGTCTTTAGCCAACCCAAACGCATACCGGTCGAGGCGACGTTTCATCAGCCTGTCGGTCCCTATTCGGAGAAGGTGCGGGCGAATCAATGGAAGTACGTCGATTACGATGCAGACGGCGACCATGATCTGCTTGTCGGTGTAGGAGATTGGAGTGACTACGGTTGGGACGATGCATACAACGACCACGGCGAATGGACGCACGGCCCACTACATGGATTTGTATATGTATTGATGAATCTAGGAGACGATGCGTCACCACAGTATTCCGCCGCCCAACAACTAACTGCGGACGGTCGACCGATCGATGTGTACGGTTGGCCGTCACCGAACCTCGACGACTTCGACGGAGACGGAGACCTGGACCTGGTATGTGGTGAATTCCTAGATGGATTTACGTACTTTCAGAACGTCGGAACTCGTCAAGTGCCACGATTTGCGGTTGGCAAGCCACTGACAAATGCCGGTCATCGCCTTCGAATGGATCTGCAAATGATCCTGCCAATTGCCCTGGATTGGGACGGCGACGGGGATATCGACTTAGTGGTCGGCGACGAAGATGGACGTGTCGCGTTGGTCGAACATACCGGCAAGGTTGACAACGGAATTCCCGTTTTTCTGCCACCCACATATTTTCAGCAAGAGGCAGATTGGCTGAAATGCGGCGCTCTAGCGACTCCTTTTGGAATCGATTGGGACGGCGATGGGGACGACGACATACTTTCTGGCAACACAGCAGGATACATCGTCTGGTTTGAAAACCTCGGCGCCTCCACCGAAAGTGACTTGCCCCGTTGGGCTGCTCCGCAACGCCTTACTGCCGATGGACAGACGATCCGTATACAGGCGGGAGCCAATGGGTCAATCCAAGGTCCCTGCGAAGCCAAGTGGGGCTACACGACGTTGACCGCCGGCGATTGGGATCAGGACGGACTACCCGACGTGATGATCAATTCCATTTGGGGCCGAATCCAATGGTTCCGTAACGTGGGCACGCGAACTCAACCGCAACTTGCCGCAGCACAAGACGTTCAAGTTGATTGGCCTGGGACACCGACCAAGCCCACATGGACATGGTGGCAACCTAAAGACAATCAGCTGGTGACTCAATGGCGAACGACTCCCGTGATGGTTGACTGGAACGCGGACGGGCTCAATGATTTGGTCATGCTAGATCACGAAGGCTTCCTGACGCTCTTGGAACGCGAGCGCGACGGTCAGGAATTGCGAGTGCAGCCTCCGCGACGCATCTTTTTCACTGCGGACGGCGAGCCGCTGCGGCTGAATGACCGTCGCGCAGGGAAGAGCGGTCGACGCAAGCTAGCGGTCGTAGACTGGGACCAGGACGGCCGCTTAGATCTATTGGTCAACAGTACCAACGCGGATTGGTATCGACAGATCGAATCGTCGTCTGGTCGCGTTGTACTCGCTCCTCAGGGGCCCTTGGCGAAGCGTGTCCTATCGAGCCACACCACATGCCCGACGGTCGTCGATTGGAACGGTAATGGCGTGCCCGACCTGCTCATCGGTGCTGAAGACGGCCATTTCTATTATCGCGCGCGTTAAACGTGTCGATGTGCCGAGGGCGCGTACGTCCTGCTTTTTGCTTCCCAATCGGCACTAGCTGTCCGTCACAGTGGCCTCGCAACGTGTCACGTCAAAGAATGGCAAGTGGATCACGTTTTTCCTCCAGTGTTCCGCGCGTCACTCCCACGCGATTTGATGCCTGCAATTCACGCCAGACTTGCTTGCCGGTGATCTGTCCCCGTAATAGTTGACGATAAAGGCCAATTGTCTGCCGAACTACGGATTTTGATTCGTGATCAAGCATTTCAATCCGCAGGCAACGGATTCCCCGCAACATCAATTCGGGTACGATTTCAGCAGCACTTTGTGCCTGGGCGTTGAATAGCGTGTTGCGGCACCCCACATCGGCCGTTAGCACGTGGCGCATGCCAACTCGATCTTCCAAATGCACGACATGGTCGTCACATGGGCGTCCACAATTCGACTTATTCGTACCGGGAGACAGTACTGAACAGAACACGCAATGCTCCATGTGAAACATTGGCATATGTTGATGAACCACGACTTCGAGCCAGTCCGGAGGCGCTGCAGCCATGAGCCCAAGCAGTTGTTCGCGATTAAGGTCATATGAAACCGTAATGCGTTCGGCTCCTATTCGCTTGATGACATCTGCCGACAGCTCATTGGCGACATTTAGTGAGTAGTCAGCAATAACGGGGATGCCTTGGCGTCGAAAAAACACAATGGCGGCTAGGTTTCTGGCGAGTACGGCCTCGGGCTCGTGGCGGAGCATCAGCGAAAGTATCCCGGTTTCTCCCGGCTTAAAGATCCTTGGTGTAGCCAATGCGAGACGCACGTTTCCGCCGCGAGCCAGCGACACGGCATCTCGGTACTGGCGAATGTCCGAAAAGTCGACCGAAATCTCGTCACATTCCGTCTCCAGCACGAACTCCAATTGTTTCAGGGAACGACAAAGCACATGCATTCCAACCGGCAGATGACGCACTGTTCCCAGTACGGGACGAATCTCGGGCAATACGGACTCCCGCACGATTGCCCGATCGACAGTATGCTCCAAGCTTTCCATTAGCTGCTTTATCAAGGAACGCCTTACTTGTCCCAACACGCTCAACGGCACCATTGGGTTTCCTTGAATATTAACTTCGAGTCGCACAACTGCATCGGCGTGTGACCCAGTCTTCCTAGCTGTTCGCGAAATAGGCGTTCATCGGCAGAGTGTCGAATGGCCGGCTGCAGGGGATCCACAGAATGAACGCTCACGGCATGACCTGTATCGCACCGAGCAGTTACCTGAAGCGGCTCACCGGAACACGCGTGAACGTGCATCGTAACGGGAATTCGCCGCTGCGGATCAGCAATCCGGTAGGTTCTTCGCAGTCGTCGCGTAAGGTCCGGATCATCGGTCTTCCAAACCGACTGACCCGGTGCAAGATCCTGTAGCCATGTACAGCCACGCCGAAATGCTACCTCCACTGTCTCCGATTCGACGGTCTGCTTGACATTACGTCCCTGCAGCCAAAGCTGATAGACTCGGCCACCGGGCTGATCGTTTTGTTCGCGTCCGCAATCAAACATGACGCCATCACCGACACGAAGTTGTCCGGTCAGTGCAATGGATACACGGTTTCCCGAAACACTTTCAACCACACCAATCTTCAGACCGCGCTTTGCCGAATAAATACCCGGAACCAATTGCTTGTGATCACATCCGTTGAGCCAACCAGGCGCAAAGCCACGTGAAAACGTCAACTGCATCTCGTCCGCCTCTTTCCTCGAAAGTTTTCGCGGTCGTCCTTGGCACGCCTCGTCGATGGCTCGGCGATAGTGTCCCACAATACTGGCAACATACTCCGGACTCTTTAAACGTCCCTCAATCTTTAACGAGGCAACTCCAGCGGAAATCAATTCGGGCACCAAATCGTAGGCGAGCAGGTCCTGGGGACTGAGTAGATATTTTTGTCGTCCTAAGTCAACGTGTTCATTGTCGCAATAGACCTCATATGGCAGGCGGCACGCCTGGGCACATTGTCCTCGATTGGCACTCCTGCCGCCCAAAGACTCACTGGTTAGACATTGACCCGAATAGGCCACGCAAAGGGCTCCGTGAACAAACACTTCCAGCGGAACGTCTGTCTGTTCGGAAACTATCCTGATTTCATTGAGTGACAGTTCGCGCGGCAAGACTACGCGTTGAATTCCCAAACCTCTCACGACCGCAATCAATTCGGCGCTGGTCAACGTCATTTGGGTAGACGCATGAATTGGCAGTTCCGGACAGATTCCGTGAATCAACCGAGCTGCTCCTAGGTCCTGCACCAGGACCGCATCGGAACCAAACTCGGCTACTTGCCGCACCACATTCTCAAACGTCGCCAATTCTTCTGAGAACACAAGTGTATTGAGCGTCACATATCCCTTGACCGAACGACGGTGCAATTCGCGCATGACATCGCCAAGATTCTCCTCCGAAAAATTCGTCGCACGTGCCCTGGCGTTAAAGCCTCGATCCAAACCGAAGTAAACCGCGTCGGCGCCATTTTCAATCGCCGCCTGCAAGCACTCCAAGTCACCAGCCGGCGCCAAAAGCTCAATCTGCCGATCACCAACCGTGGGGGCACGCGACATTACCCAAATCCCTTCGAAATCCATGGTCAACTGGAAGCGATGTTTGTGTCCCTACCTGTTCTAACCGGCGTCGGGCAAATCAGCTAGAGTCCCCTCGTGGCAAAAGTGCAACGGGCGAGTTGCCGACAGGCACCATCATGCCGTCAGACTTCGCCGTGCACCGAAAGCTCACTTCTGCCGAGCCGACAACGACACGATTTGCGTTCCGCAAGGAGATAGCCTAGCCTTCTGATGGCTTTGAACGACAATGCACGCCTTGATTTTGACTCCTCTGAACCAGTTCAAACATCATGTATCTCGCCGATCTTTTCGCGCAGTTGGTGCATGCGCGTCCGTCTCATCGCACCGCCACGCCAAACCTGAAGACTTGCGGTTTGATGGCCGAATCGCTGGAATCTCGGCTCGCGCTCTCGACTGTCACGATGACCGCGAATGAGCAACTGCTAATCGAATTGATCAATCGGGCGCGGGCTAACCCACTGGCCGAAGTTAACCGAGTTGCCGGAATCGGTGATCTGAACGAGGGACTGCCCGCGGGTACCATTACCAGCACTCCAAAGCAGCCGCTGGCACCCCACCAGGCGTTGATCGCGGCGGCCGGTGATCACTCGGATGATATGCTGCTGAACGACTATTTCAGCCATTACAGTCAAAACGGTGACTCTCCGTCGACCCGTGCTATGGAAGCGGGCTATCCAAATGGCGTCGCGGAAAACATTGCCTGGGGCGGATCTACCGGCTCCATTAATCAAATTCAACATGTCGTCGAACGTCATCGTGCTTTGTTTGTTAGCCCGGGCCATCGTTTGAATCTGATGGATGACGACTACCAGGAAATCGGCGCAGGCGTACGCTACGGCGTCTTCACTGCAAGCGGAATCAACTACAACGCCAGCATGGTGACAGAAAACTTCGGCCGTCGCGCGGAACCGTGTTCATCACCGGCGTGGCCTTTAGCGACGACGTTGTTGATGACGATTTCTACACGATCGGTGAGGGTGCCGGTGGTATCCTGATCGCCGCAACAAATGAGAACTCTGGAGTCGTTTACTCGGTTAACTCGGGACCGTCTGGTGGGTACGCCCTGGAAGTCCCCAGCGGAAACTACACCGTGACGGCCGTCGGCGGAGACATAAACGGACAGGTCCAACACCAAGGCATCGTCGTGTCCGGACGCAACGTCAAGGTCGATATCGTCACGACCGAGGGAACAACGGCCGAATCTCCAGGAAACAATGGCGATCCGGATCCGAATCAAGTTCCCACGAACGGAGTCGCCCTGCTGGGACGTTCAGAAGGAACCTGGTGGCGTGCTGAATCAACCGGTGTCAATCTGGTGAATCGGCAGTCTGGCAGCTGGTCGGATCGCGTCACCTGGCAGGATGTACAGACAGCCGATGTAGACGGTGATGGAGATGAGGATATCGTGGGTCGAGCGAAAAACGGACGCTGGTGGGTCAGTCGATCCGAAGCCGGTACGTTTACAAATGAAGCCTGGGGGCTGTGGTCACCGTGCGCCCGATGGACCGATGTGATGGTCGGCGATTTTGATGGAGACGGAAAGGACGATGTTGCCGGAAGGGCCGCCAATGGCGGTTGGTGGATTGCTCGGTCAACGGGCACTGCATTCGAAAACGAGCTCTGGGGCAGCTGGACTACACGTATTAATTGGAAACACATTCAGGTTGGCGACTACGATGGCGATGGCCGTGATGACCTACTGGGTCGCGCGAACAACGGAGTATGGTGGGTTGCCCGTTCTCAGGGCGATTCCTTCGTCAGCGAGCGGTGGGGTGCTTGGTCCGCCGTGGTGAATTGGCAGAACATCCGCACTGGCGATTTTAACGGCGACGGACGCGACGAAATCATCGGCCAAGCGGGCCGAAGTTGGTGGATCGCGGAATCAACCGGATCGTCGTTTGTAAACCGGCGTTGGACCGCGTGGACTACGGGAATGCACTGGGACGACATTCGCATCGGCGATGTGGACGGCGACGGACGCGACGATCTGCTCGGACGGTCAAATAGCGATTGGTGGGTAGCCGCGTACCGACTCAACCGAAGTCGTGAATGAACACTGGGGATCGTGGGACCCATTCGCAGAATGGGACGAGCTGCTGATCGTAGACCTCGACCGCGATGGACTTGACGATATCGCAGGTCGATCGGGTGGTAGTTGGTGGGTAGCACGCTCCAACGGCACGGCCTTCGATAGTAGCCTTTGGGGACAATGGCCCGACAACCGACAATGGGACCTGGTGTTCGCAGGCGAGTTTGGCTAACGACTTGTGACTAGTTACAAGCCGTGTCAATCGAGCGTCCGATTCGGCCAATCTTCTCGTTCAGGCTCGGCCGTGGTGTCGACTGTCGGCGGATCGACCTTGGCATGACCGTCATCCTCGGTATCCGCGTCAGAGGAACCAGCATCCTCTGATCCATCGCTCACTCGCTCCAAATTGGCTTCCGATCGATTGTCGTCATCGGCTGGCGTCTCGGAAGCGTCAATCGTGTCACCAACCAAATCGATTGCCGGCTCTTCCGCGTCGTTCTCCTCCGTCTCGAAGGTTTCCTTCCTTTCCTCCACCGAAGGTGTGGCTGATTCCGTTGATTCGGATACCGTTGTCGGGTCCGATGGCGGTGGCTCCGACGGCGACGTCGCGGACTCTTCGTCCACTGTCCGCAGCGATCCTGGAGGGTACGGCCAAGTTTCCGCTAAATCCGCGGGCGAGGATGCGGTGTCGGGCGCCGCATCAGTGGGCGTGTCCGTTGCCAACCTCGATTCGTCCTCGTCCACGTCCTCCAACGGCGGTGTCGTTGACTCAGATCCCGTTGACTCGGATACCGTCATCGGGTCCGGTGGCGGTGGCTCAGACGGCGACGTCGCGGACTCTTCTTCCACTGTCCGCAGTGCTCCTGGCGGGTACGGCCAAGTTTCCGTTAAATCCGCGGGCGAGGATGCGGTGTCGGGCGCCGCACCAGCGGGCGCGTCCGTTGCCAACATCGATTCGTCCTCGTACACGTCCTCCAACGGCGGTGTCGTTGATTCCGCTGATTCCGTTGATTCGGATACCGTTGTCGGGTCCGATGGCGGTGGCTCCGACGGCGACGTGAGGGTCTCGGCCACATCGGTACGCGGAACGGGAGACGAGTCCGATGAAGTGTCGGGCGCTGGTTCACGAAGTGCAGGTTCTTGTGTCGCTTGCAGCTCCGCACTCGTATCAGTCGCTCGCGGACCGACAGGAGGCCATGCGGGGTCTAGGGGCAATACGGCGATCCCTGTCCGCTCCTGCGGTGGGGGCTGGTCGTCGAAGGCCGAAAGGGGATCGAATGAGGGCGACACGCGATTCGCGTGCTCGCTGCGACGCTGCGCCGCTTCATTGCGCAATTGACGCAGTTCACGGCCCAACCGCCAATCGTCAAAGAGGCGATAGAGACCGAGAAAGAACATGTAGACCACGCCCCCAAAAGCAATCACGGGAATGGCAATCGCTAGAGACGTGAAGAAGATTTGCTTCATTGATCAACCTGTGCCGAACAGCGAGCGCGGATGAGCCGACACAAATCGTCCGGGCCCATGGCTGATGATACTCTATTCAAAGCACTTTGACCAACGTGGAGTTCGTCGGTCCAGGTCTCTCGGCAACCGTCGACGGACGCTGCTGCCAAACGACGCCCACTGCGCCGTGTCGCTAGATTGTCGTGACGTAGTCGATGCCGTGCGATGCGAGCTGAGTATGTATTGCTCGATCCGGACGATCGGCAAAGTAAATGCGAAAGTCCCGATCGACGGACAGGCGCAACCCAGTAGAGAAGCTAAGTCCCAGTCGCTCGGAAACCGGCAGTTCCTTCAGGATCAGCGACAGTGTCGGCAACGGATCAGCCAATCCCAACACCGCCACTCGATTCTGCAACTTTAGAATGCGCAGGACATCGTGTAGCGGTACGGGAGTCCTCTCGGGAGAACTAGGCACGTCCATTATCGTATGGTCGGGCAAATCGATGGATGGCAAGGAATCCGCGACGTTCGCCTGAAAGCGGAGATATCCAAGCGCCTGAGCGGTACGCGCGAACTGCAATGGGTTGTTGTGATAACCTTGCAGTTGTTCAGGCCTGAACAGCAGAAAATGGGTGAAGACTTCAAAACCACCGCGTCCACTGTACTCGGGACCACCATGCACGGTCCTCGAAACCGCCAGCCAGTCACTTCCGACGGCATGATAATTCAGACTTTCCGCGTCCGGTTCATCAGACAGCAAGGCGGAGTGAGAAGGTCCCCAAGTCGCGAGCGAACGAGAAACCGGTTCCGTAATGCCGGCCGAAACGGCAACGACATGATAGCCCTGCGACTTTCTGGATCGGGTTGAGGTAAAGATGGCCTGTTCAATCTGCACTGTCGCTACTCCGCGATTTCGTTCACTTCTGTCGAATAATCCATTCCAGGGGCTCTGTGATACCCCTTGGTTCAACGTGAAGTGGAATCTCCATGAAATAACCACGGTGGTCCGCTAACATCGCCGTGGCACCCACCACCGTCGCGGCGAAAAACCCGTAGGACGCGAAATTGCGTTGCAGAAATTTTGCGAATCCCGGCATGTTGTCGGTGGCGAAGCGTTCAGGATTGGTCATTGCTTCCGCACAGTTATCCGACTTTGTAAGAACAATCGCCAACGGCACTTTGGCCTTGCGTTTATTGGCAAAAGACCCTTTCGAAGTGCGTAAATTGTGAATGTAAGACGCCATCTTCATCGCGAAGAAATCTTCGTCACGTCCGGAATCGCGAACGCCCATGGAGTCGATCAACAAGATAATCGCTTTCGACTGAAAGATGACCGAGCTAATCGCCAGGTGAGTTCCGGGGTGCTCAAGTTCGGTCGCAATGGCTTCCCCCGCAAAATCCGGCGTGATTATATCGAGGAAGTTTTTCCGTTTTGCCGTCGAACTCACTTCGCAGTGCACCCATTGCCATCCTTCTGCCTCTGACGGTGTTTTCTCTGGGAAGCGCCGTCCCTCAAGTGCACTTATCGTGTGTTGTTGAATAGCCACACTGAAGCTGTTATTGGGCAAACCTTGAATCCCCCGACTGCCCTTACTGAGAATATCCAGCAGCATGCCGATAAATACCGTCTTGCCCGCTCCGCTGGCTCCGAGCACCGACACAAAATTGACCGGCGCACCTCGCTTTTCCGCCGTTCTGGAGATCTCCAGCGGCACCGGCACAGACTGCAATAGCCGCTATTGTTAAAGGATTCCTGCATGCAGCAGACGCAGGTCACACGTCCTTGTCCCTCGAGGAACCGCGTAGACTGGATGACTTGTTCAGTGGCATTACTCATGATACAGCTTCGTTGTCTAAAAAAGAGTAGGGATCGGACGGAGAAACGAGTTGGTCGCTACTGACACAGCAACGGAAGCCCACGTTATCCCCCCGAAACATCAGTGATTGTCCCGAGCGGAATTGAGCGGTGGCTTGGCTGGCAAAGTAAGTGTTAAATGCACCACCTTTCACTTCCGCCAACGGGAATTCAGTGAGAACCCGGTCACCATTCGGTGCGTCGTCACAGTCGAACAATGCGGACGTCCACTCCCACACGTTGCCGATCAACTGATAAACACCGTTAGGAGTGCAGCCCGAATAGTACTCCTCGACCGGAACGGTTGTACCGATACCGCTATTCCAAGTATTACATCGTTGCGGATCAAAGGAATCGCCCCACGGAAAGCGCCAATGCGCCGAGGAGCCTGACTGACCTGCTGCCCATACGGCGGCCCACTGCCATTCAGCTGGAGTGGGCAGTCGCTTGCCGCACCAATGCGCATAGGCATTGGCTTCGTACCAGCTGATCCCGGTGACCGGATGATCCAATTTATTCTTAGGTGGTCGCCCTGAGACCCAGGCGGCCGGGCCAGGGCAACCGGTGTTGTCGGCAAACTGCAGGACATTGGAAAGGATTTCTGCCGGCCACAAGTTTTCGTGTGTGTAGCCACCGGAGGCAACAAACTGAGCGAAATCACGATTCGTTACACACAGGCGATCGATGTACAAACCGTTCACCCAAACCGGTACGTAGCGAGCGATCGCAGCGGGGTCAGAAAGTGAGACCGGGTCGGTGGATGCCAGCCACACTTCCCCTTCTGGTACTAAGGCCATCCTTTTCCGGAGGACATTCCATGCCTTAGCGATTTCTGCCTCGGTCAGGCTTTCGTCGCCGTGTGTCAGTACCTGACAGTAGCTATTCTGCGAGGGATCACCCAGCCAGTCGGCTTCCGAGGCGAGGCCCGCGGACGCATCGGCGGGGTCGACCGCATCGGGTCGAATCTTCTGCTTGAGCTTGGACATCAACGTCACGGATCAACTCCTCACAAATATAGGTACAACCAGTGTGTATGTTTTCACCAGCGATTTAGCGACGGTGCTAATCACAAACACTCAACGTTTTCCTCTCTGCCTGGCATGTTCCATCATCTCCCGACGCAATTGCTGAAACTGCAATTGATTCTTGATGGCAGATGGGGGCGCTGTGGCCACGCCTCCTGCTGTCCCGCCGATGGTGGACTCGGCACTCACGACCGCGGGATGCATCGGTCCCAGCGGGCTTGGAGGTCGCATCGTCGAGCGTCCTGCTCCAAGACTCGCCATCTTCTTGTTCGTGACCCGATATTTCAACATTTCACGCTGCTCGGCCTCCAGTTTCTGCCAAGCCTCGGCCAACCGCTCGGAATCCTCCTGCAACCGACTCCTTTCCATTTGGTGTTCAGCATCCCACTTTTGCCGCATTTGTTGAAATTCCTCGGTCATCCGCTCAAGTTCATTTCGGTCCCCCAACGTTTCCGCTTGTTCCAATTCGCGTTGCAAACGTTCGATTTGGCATCAAGAACGCTTCGACCTGCTGCGCGACATTGCGTAGCTTTTCCGCGTTCTGTTGCAGTTTGGGAACGTATTCACCGCCCGTTGTTCGATCGCCCGACAGCGATGGATTGGACGATGCGGCCACCTCACGGGAAGAACCAATGGGAGTCGATTGTTTGTCGGTTAACATGGAGCAATCCTATGCGAATGACGATGCGTTGAGCGTTTAGTCGGTATCGGTTGGCCCATCAAGTTTGCGCCACAAATCGGCGATGCGTGTCCCTAAGGTTTGCTTGCGGACCCCAGGAGAGCGGACCTGTTCTTCCGAGTGTAGCTCTTTGAGGGTTTGACGGAATGCGCGGAAGCGTTCGTCGGCGTCACTGTGCTGATCTCGATGCGATTCTCTCTCAGACTCCGCAAGACAACGCGCTGAGCTGAGCACGTTCCCGCGAGAGTGCGGCTTGCTCCTGAGCAAGTTTCAATCGATCTTCACGCAGCGCGGATTCGATGTATTCCTGCCGCGCCTCCTCGGGACTTTTGGATTTGAGTTCGTCCAGCTCGTGTTCGAGCGTCAGACGATGTCTTTGCTCAACACTGAGCTCATCTTGGAGTTTATCAATTCGCTCGCGAAGTTCTTTGACAACACTCTGCTGAGATGCGACGCCGTGAGGACTGTTTTCAGCCGAGGCAAGTTGACGATCCGCTTCGTCTCGTTCGGCCTTAATCTGGTCCACACGACGCAGCAGCGTTTCTCGTTCGGCCTTCCATTCTTCTTCGCGCGACGTGATTCTTCGTTCGATGTCATTCAACCAAGCTTCGACCTGTGCACGTTCTTCCTGCTGTGCACGTGTTACGTCTTGTTCAGCTTGCAGCAGGTCTTCCAATACGCGAATCCGCTGGTCGCTGCCGTCCAACTCCTCCAAGAGTTGCTCCAATCGCGCGACAAGTGTCTCGGTTTGAGAATCGTCGACGCCGGCCGCTTCAAGGGATTGAGACTCAATTAGGCCTTCCAGATCGGCCAGCTGGCGATCTTTGTCTAGCAGATCACTCTGCAGGCATTCAATTTCGGCCTGCAACAGGCTGACGATTTCCGGGTCAATCCCTTCCAGCGAAAGCCGCTTCGAACGTGGCCGATCGGAGGGTTCAGCGGAAGCGCCGGTCGCGTTGTCTTCGGGACGATTGAGGACCAATTCGTGCTCAACGGCCTGTTGCGAATCCAAGTCGATCAGCGCCGGAGCTTCACAGGACGAATCTCCTTCGTCCAACTGCTGCGCGATGCTCGCAAGCGGCAGATCCTGCCCATCAGCTTCTGCGCCAACCCAAGTATCTAATCCAGGCTCTTCTTCAACGCGCGACGCAGGTTCGCTTGTTGATGCCTGTTTGAATTCGAAGGGCACCTCGCGACTCGAAGATCCGCCTGAGACATCCAACAGATTGACGACAATCTCATATTGACCAATACGAATCGTGCTTCCGTCGGGAACTTGGGTTTCCTCGTCAACTCGGACTCCGTTCAAGAGCGTTCCGAGATTGGAGCACCAATCTTGGACAAACAGTTGTCCATCGCTCAGCCTGATAACACAATGGATAGACGAGACCGACTGATTATCCAATCTGACACCGCAGTTTCCCCCGCTACCGACAATCACACTCTCTCCATCCGCTAACGCGTGATAACCCACACGTCGATTGCCAGATGTTACCGAGAGATTTGCCTGCGTTTCAGTCGATTCAAGAGATGTCATTGTCTATCTGCTCCCCGAAAGGTATTCATTCACACTCCGGCGCACGCGCCTTCCCGACGCCGCGCACACGCCTGCTCGACCGTATTAATCAAATCTGAAACATCAAACGGCCGCGTAAGCGTGCCATCCAATCGATCCTGAAAAGCATCCGCTTGGGCCTCATCCGTCACCACACCGACCCACACCAGACTCGATGGCTGGCTGAACATTTCCTGACAAAACTGTTGCCCAATCTCTGTATCCAATGCCACGACGATTACATCGGGATGCTGTCGCTTTAGGACTAGTTGCAGTGACAATCGATCACGGACCACTTTGAGCACAAGTGGGCAGTCTGACGATTCCGCGACTTGTCGGAGCTGAAGGGTCATCTGTGGATCGGTCTCGAGAACGACGACCCGTTGCCCCAACTGAACCGTTTTGGACTCGACCAAATCCGCCAGTTGCATCGCGTACAATACTCGCCGCGTTTCCTCTTCGTCCCAATTCGAGCTGGCAGCAACATCATTTAGTGCGGCCCCGTCATTTAGCTGCGACAATAGCTTTTGATGGGGAGCCGTCAGACCAGCACGGTCCAGATTTTGTCCGCGGATTGCCTTGCGGCTGAATACGCTGTTGTCGTCATAGGATGGCAGCGATTCGGTGCCAACCAGCGAACACGCTTCGACCAACAGCGCGACGACGCTGAGGTCCAACGGAAGGCGCCTGTGTAAGGCCGGTGCGGCTCGATCCGTTTCGAAGCGGAAGGACTGCAACGGCGTGGTAAAGCATTTGAACAACAGCATTGCTGCCTGATGTCGCAGCAGCTTTTGTAGAAGGCGCGGGTCCAAAACCTTATTGTCGAGTAATTGGACAAGCCCCTCGATTTGCGAACATGATCCTCCGCCGACAGTCAATCGTAGTACGGGAGCCAAGTCCTGAAGGGATTCCGGCAGCTGCCCAATCAGCTCATTGACGTTGATACCGTTGGCGGTCACCGCCTGCACTCGCCCCTGCGATACGTATATCCAGACTCGATGATGACTGGCCTCGATTTCCAGTACTCCCTCTTGCTGTGCGTTGTTCAAGAAATCGAGAACGGCGCGCAAGGTAAAGTGCTCGAATGCGCCAGTCAAAGCAACGTCCCCAACCGCCTCCATGACTTCGGGTACCGCGGTACCGTCTCGCTGAGAATCGACGACCAGCGTCCCCGTATCCAGCGTGTTAGCAACGGTTGTAATGAGCAGCTCCGCCGTATAAGGTTTCGGCAACATGTCCACGACATTCGGGCAGTCGGCGTATTCGACATATGCCTTCTTGCGTAGGGTCGAACTAGCAATGACGGGAATGTCTCGCAATGAGGCGTCGTTCAGAAGTTGCGTGCACACTTCGACGCCGGTTGTGCCGGGAAGCTGATGATCCAAAATAATTAGGTCCGGCTTTAATTCACTGGCACGTGCAAAGCCTTCGTCAGCGCCCGCGGCCAACACCACGGAGTATCCAACCGGACTTAATGTGGTGTCGACGAGCCGACGGATCGTCGCACTGTCATCAATGACCAGAACGGTCTTTTGACTCATACTGATGCCCTTTCTAGGTGTTGATCGAGATGAGCGAGCGTCTGCCTTACGACCGATTCTGAGACAGGTTTCGTAAGGTAGTCGTTGACACCAAGGTCTCTCGCGCTTCCGAAAAGTATCCTCGCCCCGACTGCTGACAATCACGACAGGAATATCTGACGTCCGGGAGTTGGTACGAATTTCTCGCAATAAATCCATCCCATTGAGTTGCGGCATTTCCAAGTCGGTGAAAATCACGTCATACGAACGATCCTTCAATTGACGCATTGCATCAACGCCGTCAGCTGCCTCCTGAATTCGGTAACCATGTCGCTGCAAGATCTGAGTGAGTGCCCTGCGGGAGCTACGTGAGTCGTCGACAACCAAAGCCGTCAGCTGCGATTCACTATCGTCATCCGCCGGCACCGACCAGGTAACGTCGCCAACACCGGTGGTTGTCGCCAGGCCTCGTTCCAACAGCCGTTTGCTGTCAAATAGCAGCATGATGTCACCGGTTCCCGACAACGTCACACCCGTAAAGAGCGGTTGGTGCCCGAGCAGGTTGGGTAAGGGACGCACAACGACTTCTTCCGGACCGACGATCTCATCGACCAAGACACCCAATCGCTGCTCGCCACGTTTCCCACCTGGGTGCGGCGCGTCACTTCCTTCGGAACCGGCATCGCTTGCCTTCCAACCCCGTGCCAATACAAAGAGCTGAGGTTGCGACGATGGAGGCGAATCAATCTGCTCAAAAATGTGGGAGATATGTGCCAATGGAAAATCTGAGGTATCAATCGAAGACGGGGATCCGGCAAACTGCACGAACTGCGTGGGAATGCCGAACTCCTGCCCGCCTGCTCGAAATACCATCACGTGCTCAATCACGGACCGCAGTGGGATCAACAGCCGGACACTCGTGCCCTGTCCTGGCGTCGAGTCCACCTCAATCCAACTATGCATTCTTTCCAAGGCGGTCGCGACGACATCCATTCCTACGCCCCGTCCGGAAATCTCGTTGGTCGTGCTGCGAGTGGAAAAGCCGGGATGAAAAATGAGTCGTGCGAGCTCCGCACGCGAAGCATGACGGTCGGCGGCGATCAAGCCCATTTCTACACCACGCCGCCGCAAAGCCTCGTAGTCCAATCCGCGACCGTCGTCACGTACTGTAATCACCATCAAATTCGAGCCACCGTGAGCTTCCAGCGATACGGTACCTGTCGCCACTTTACCACTCGCCACTCGCTGTGACTCTGATTCAACGCCATGACTCACGGCGTTCCGAACGATGTGCATTAGCGGCTCATACAGCTGCTGTTGAATGGCCGTCTCCAGACCAACTTCGTCTCCCGCAGTCTGCAGTCGAATTTTCTTGCCTTCCACACGAGCCGCATCTGTGCAGCACGTTGGAGTCGTTGAAACAGTCCCCCGATGGGGACGCGGCGCAGTTGAATCAATTCTTGCCGAAATTGCCGGATGAATCGGGACATTGACATGTTCTCGTCCCCGAACGGCTCGTAAAGCTCGCGCAGCGATCCCCCTAATTCCAAGAGATCGTTCGCAATCTCTGTTAGGGAACTGACACGTTGGGTTGTTCGAGCTTCTCGTCCGACGCCCGCTTCGCTGGGCATGGCAGTATGCATGTGGGCGGAAATTGTCGAGTAGCTTTCCTCGTAGGCCCTTAATCGCGACACACAGCGGACCAACTCGTTATGGACTTCTTTCAATTGCTCGACACGAGATTCGCGACGGTTGCGTAGCATCACCAATTCCGCGAGCATATCCATCAGGCGATCCAGCTGAGCCGATTTGACGCGGACGGAGTCTTGAGAGCCTCCGCCGGACGCCAAAAAGTTGTCGCCACCCTCGACCGCTAAATGCTCGACACGTGCTTCCTGTGGCGCGGAGGGTGCCGCCATCCGGGGCGAACGGCATCGACAGCCTTAAAAATCGGCTGCAGATCCACCGCGCCTTCCTGGTCGCACGCTGTTTGCAGATCATCCTCGACCTGATGTAGAAAATTTGCCAACTTGGCCAATCCAACGCTGGCCGAAGCGCCCTTGAGCGTATGAAGTTCTCGACATACCTGTTTAATCGGCTGAGCCATTCCTGGATTGGCTTCGTACGCCAACAGTGACGACTCAATGGATGCCAGGCAGCGTTGGGCGTCGTCCAGAAACGCATCGCGGATTTCAGGATCGATCAGAATCGTGTCTTCTGCGTCCCCATTGCTGGTCTCACTATCGGAGACCAAATTACCTGCCTCAGCGAGTCGACGAGTATGGCCGCGGTCATCGCCAGATTCGTCGGATCCATCCGTATCAAGTGATTCTAGAATCAAGCCGATCTGCGAGCTATTGACGTTCGACTCAACGTCAACATCCAGCTGTTCTGAAGCAGGTTGCCACGCGAGATGATTTGTGACGGGAGCGTCGCCGGGTGTGATCAACTCAAGACAATCACCCCAGCTCTCTTCGGCCTGCTGCTGCAATTCGGCCATCCAAGTTGCTGCGTCTGGGTCGTCTTGAAACGCCTTTTCCAGACACTCGACCGCATCGCGGACGAAATCCCGGACCTGCCAGCCTTCTTGCTGCGTGTCTTCCGAGTCTGCCAGCGCCACAACAACCTGCAGCAGTCTCCCCAATAGATCGGCGAATCCGGCCAAATCCTGTTGTGATGCCTCGGTGCTGACCCCGCAACCTCTGCCAAAAGGTCAATCGCCTCAGGCAACCGCGTTGTGTGCTGGCCCGACTGCTGCAAGGCATCACGAATCTGGTGCAATGGCTCGGGAGTGGCTGTCATTGGTTCCATGGTTTACCTCTCAGACAGAAGGAAGTGATTCAACCAGTTCCGATGAACTGTCCGTGAGAATCCCCTCTTCCGCAAACTCTTCGAGTGGCAATTCCTGTTCGCCATGCTCACAATCTCGCAACGGCCGAAGCGACTGCGCTAAACTGCTGGCCAAGTTTCGTTAACGTGTTCGTCGTCCAGCAAGCCTCTTCAGCCCGAGCCCGGCTGGCCCGCGCAATGTCGGTGATGCGCTCCACCGCCAAAACAACATCCTGAGTTAGTTGCAACTGCAGCTGTGTAGCCTGAGTAATCTCACCCACTTGAGTGGCGGAGTCGGACGAGATCTGGCTAATTCGCTCCAACGCATCACCGGCCGCATTCACTCGAGAGACTTCCGCTTCCACCTCTTCCCGTTCCTCCGCCATAAGGGCGATCGATTCCTGAGTTTCTAGCTGAATCGACTCGACAAGCCCTGCTACTTCACGAGTCGCTTGGGCAGCCTGTTCCGCCAATTTGCGCACTTCCTCAGCGACGACGGCAAACCCCCGACCATGCTCGCCAGCTCGTACGGATTCAATCGAAGCGTTAAGGGCCAGCATGTCAGTGCGCGAGGATATTGAGCCGATCATTTCAACGATCGAACTAATCTCTTGCGAGTGGTCGCCAAGTGACCGCAACCGCGACTCACTAGCTTCCACATGTGTCCGAATGCGATTCATACCTTCGATTAGCTCTCGAACCAATTTGAGTGCTTCCGAGGCCGAATCTCGTGTCGTCACTGCTGCACGTTGAGCGGCGTTAGCGTTCTTGGCAACCGAATCGATATTTGCCGACATCTGTTCGACATACGTCGTCGTCTTGCTAACCGCATCCGACTGGTCTTCGGCTCCCGATGCGATCTCACGTGTATGACGTTCGAGTTCCTTCGTACAGGCCAGTATTCGATTTAGCTCTTGGGCAGCTGCCGAGGCGATGCTGCTGAGCTGCTCACGCAGAGCCAAACTATTGACCTTTCCACGTGCACGGCTCCCGTTGATCGTTCGGCGGTTCAGCCTTTGCACCAGCAACTCGACTTCTCGCGACTGCTCACGACTGTTCGCAGCCGCCTCGACCCAACTGCGCGATCAAGGCCCGCATGCGTTCTCCCAGTCGTTCAAACTCGACGATTCCCGTTGGCAAAAGATGCGTGACATCGCCTGAAGCCATTGTTCGTTCGAGCGCCGCGAGGCCATTGACAAGACGGTTGGCCAGGAAAAAACCGACGGCAAGGCCCGTCAAGCTGGCGGCGAACCCGACACTCGCCACCACCGTCACGGAAGACGCGTTCACGCCGACAAAACCAACGATCATGGCGCAGACAGCGCCGGTCAATAGATGCGTCGCCATCATTACGTTATGTAGTCTCATGATTCCTCGCCGCTGCTCGGTTGAAATCGATTGCAATCAGGCTTCCTGGAGCTCTCTACTCCAGTAGCGGTTCAATGTCTCGGTCGCGAGACGGAACAAGGCCCGTTCATCCAGAACTCGGACAACGCGGTGATCGAGTGTCGCTGACCCCATCACTGCGGCCATCCATCCCTGAGCTCCATGCACATCCGAGCACAAGGAAATCTCCAATGGCATTAAGCCAATTACGTGATCTACCAGCAGACCCCATGGGCCGTTTTCGCCGGTAACGATGACCATCTGAGATTCGCTTCCGCCTGGCTTACCATAGGTCGATGATTCGTTAAGTTGTAGAAAAGGCAGAAAACTCGTTGCGGACGTGTCCCAATCCGGCCAAGAACGGATGTGATCCGGGAACGGTCGAGATCTTTGGTCGCAATCCAACTTCGCGCACGGACGTCGCCAAGATCGCGAATACGGCCTCACCGCGTTCAAACACGCAGTACTTTTCGCAAGTCTGTACACCTCCCACGAATTCCAACGGGAGTCCCGGCTGAGCACTGTGTAGGTCGTACATGAAATCCCTATCGTGGGGTCACTGTGTTTCTTTGGATACATTTGACAGCTTTGCTGCCAATTCGCGTTTCAAGTTCTTCAGTCGGTCTTGGGATGTATCCAAATCACCCGGTGTGGCCGAAGAAGCACCTGGCGATGGGCGACTGGAAACTACGCCACCTTCCTCGGCGTTCGGTGTCGGAACTTCGGTCGACTCCAACGGTTCCGCCGAATTCATCAAGTCCTGTAAATAAGCCAGCGTTTGCTGACAAAACGTTTCGATCTCTTCTCGCCAGGAGGAGAAATCAGGCGACAGCGGCATGTTTTCGTATACCGTTTTTTCACTTGAGTTGCTCACCGCGCAACTCCTTCATCCATTCAAGCCGAAAGCTTCGGAGAGCCCGCTTCGACCGACTCCGGTGGTGGCACGAACCGGGCAACCGTTTCTAAGAGTTGTTGCGGTCGCACAGGTTTTTGAAGATACGCTCCCAACTCATCTCCTAGCAGCTCTAGTGCATGCGACTCGAGTGTCGTAAGGAAGATGATTGGCATTTCGCTGTACGGCGTCCCCATCCTCTGCAATTCCTGGCAGACGCCGTAGCCGTCAAGGAACGGCATACGGATATCCAGAATTGCCAGCTGTGGACACTCACGCTTGACGACCTCGAGCGACTCCAAACCGTCCGCCGCCGTCTCAATGTCGTATCCGACGGGACAGAGTGTCCGCTTAATCACCGTCCGAACTGTACGGCTATCGTCAACCACCAGGATCTTTGGAGGACACATGCGAACGACCTTCGTTTTCGATCATCGAACGGGTGCGCGGAACTGACAGCGTAGCCTTCCACGAAAGCAGAAGTATGGAATACGCAGTGAACTATAGGTCACTAACGATCCGTGGCGTCGAACTGATTTCGTCCTCAAATCGCGTATCCACAGCTACATCCTCGTGCGCCACCTGGAAAGGTTCACGCAGGGAAGAGGGCATGCCATCAACCAGCATGGCCCAGGGCGGCTTGTTGACAAACATCAACGCCAACACACGAACAACGTTGACCGACGACCACTTCCTCTTGGTCAACGACAGTCCTCTGCCTCATCGCGCCCCAAATTCCCGATGCGCAGCCGATCGAGGCCCCTGTCCGAAAATTCGCCAAATCGGATCTCGAGACGATATGGTAAGCTTGCCAAGGCAAATCCAGAGCGACGGCGAGTAAACTGGCATCTGCACCGCATACCTTTTTGACATCGACTGTCAAAAGTGTATCCATTGCCACCCACTCGCCGGCGCACGCGGTCGCCAAGCACGTCACAAACCAGGCCATGGAAGCCGTTGTCCCGTCACGATTGCTCGAAACAACTCCTTGACTGACATCCACTGAAATAGACGTTGCTCGACGTACCGGAACATAAAGGTACCTTTGAGCACCAACGGCGAAACAAGAGGACACCTATGACAGCTTGTGCAGTCGATTCTTTGCTGCGAGAACAGCAAGCCACCAATCTACGAGAGCGACGCGCCGTTGATCGGCAACCTTTCGTGCGTCCTCTGCACGTTATCCCTAGTCGGAATGGAAAACCTCAAGCCGGTTTCTCGCGCGACGTTTCTCGCCACGGCATCTCCATCGTTTTGCACGAACCCCTAAATCCGGGCACAATCGCTGTACTGCAAGTGCACAGCCTGTATGGACCACCGCTCGAAGTCCGTGCCGAAGTCCGCTGGTGTGATCCCTTCGGGGATGGTTGGTACGCAACCGGCTGGTACTTCCTTGAATCCGCCTGATTCGCTTACCACGGTGATTTTGAAATCACGGCTCGACCGCCTTCAACAACACTTCTGCAGCTTCAGTGGCCGTGCGACCGTCAAGATCGACCATTCCGTTCAATCGACGCATGCGAGCGGATGTAACGGACTGCAATAGAGGTCGCAATGCAGCCATCGCCCGCGGATCACGGATCATTCGGGCCGACACCAAGAGCACGGCATCGTAGGGAGGCAAAGCCAGTCGTGGATCTTCCAAGACCACCAGGTCGTAACGCTGCAATCGACTATCCGTGTTGAATGCAACAATTACGTCCAGCTGACCTGCCGACACGGCCCCGTACATCAGTGTGGGGTCCATAGTCACTTTACGGCCAAAATCGAGACCATACGATCGACGTACTGCATCCCATTCCGGTCGGTCAAAAAACTCGATATCCGTGCCGCCGACGAGCTGAGTAGAAATTCGGGCTAAGTCATCGAGCGATTTCAAGCCATGACGTTCCGCCAATTCCCGCGTTGTGGCAAATGCGTAGTCATTGCTGAAACCCAGGGCTCCAAGGCAGTAGATCTGACGTTCTTGTTTCAGGTAACACGCCACGTCAATCAACATTTCCACTGGTGCCGCAATATCACGCCGGTGCATATAGTTGGACCAAATGGTTCCTGTATAGTCGACATAGCAGTCGATCTGACCTTGTTCCAAAGCCTGAAATACCGTGGCCGAACCCATCCCATCGCGGACCTCAACGTCCAATCCCTGGGACTCCAGTCGCCGCCGCATCGCCTGTGCCCAAATGTACTGTTCCGTGAAGGCCTTTCCCGCCACAATATAACGTGCGGTCAATGTCTGGTCCGCCTGCTCCAGGTGCACTACGGTGTTGCCGGACGCTCGCACGACTATCCGTGGCAATAGCACGGGGATAAACGCAACGAACGCCAAACCGGCTCCTGTCCAAAGAAGTCGACCTCGGTGCTGCAGTGTTACGGTGCGCTCTAGGCTGTGTAGCAGACCATCCAAAGCCAGCGCCAGCCCCGCGGACAACAGACAGCCAAAAACAAGACTCACGGCGTTAGAGGTCTGTAAACCCACGAAAATGTAATTCCCCAGACTGGTCGCTCCCACCGGCTGAGCAATTGTGGCCGCCCCCACGACCCAGACGCTGGCGGTGCGAATTCCTGCAATGATCGTCGGCAGCGCTAAGGGCAGTTGCACCATCCGTAACATCTGCCACGAATCCATTCCTACGCCCTGAGCCGCCTCAATGATTGCCGGATCTATTCCTTTCAAGCCAACGATCGTGTTGCGCAAGATCGGCAGGATGCTGTACAAGATCAAGGCGATCGTCGCGGGCAGCCAGCCAATCTGTCCCCACAAGAACACCATGATGGCCAGTAGCGCCAAGCCCGGTATCGTCTGCACGATGTTTGCCGCCAGTAAGGATACGTGTTCCCATCGCGGTCGGCGTGCCGCCACGATCCCAAGCGGTAAGCTGATCGTCACTCCCACCGCGAGCGAAACGAGAGTCAAAAAGATGTGTCCACCAAGGCGCTGCGGCAAGGTTTCCAGTTGCGCGCAAGCTGAGGCCCCATTTCAATCCTCATTCTGTGGTTGCGTCATCAAATGGATAAGTTCCCCGTGTCGCCGAGGTGTGGCCAGGAGAGCGGCCACGTATTCATCTCGAGGGTCGCATAGCAGCTGCCGAGGTGTGCCGAGTCGAATCAGCCGACCTTCGCGCATCACCGCAACTCGATCTGCCAACAACAGTGCTTCTGCCATGTCGTGAGTCACCATGACCGCCGTGAATCCCAATGATTTTTGTAGCAACTGAAACTCGGTTTGTAATGCATCGCGCGTAACCGGATCCAGCGCACCAAACGGTTCATCCAGTAGCATCAATCGTGCATTCGCCGCCAGAGCTCGAGCGAAACCGACTCGCTGTCGCTGACCACCTGATAACTCCTTGGGTAATCGATGGCCATATTCACGGGGCGACAAATGGACGAGTTCCAGCAGTTCACGAACTCGCATGTCTAACTCGGCTCCGGTCTGTCCAGACAGACGCGGAACGATACCCACATTCTGAACAACGGTCAGGTGTGGGAACAAGCCAACTCCTTGAAATACGTACCCAATGCGCCGCCGAAGCTGCACCGGATCCTGTCTGCTTATATCCTGGCCATCAATTCTTATGGTGCCCGAGGTGGGTTCAAACAGACGATTGATCATCTTCAGCGTTGTCGATTTGCCAGAACCGGACCCTCCCAATAATGCCACCACTTCACCATCGGCAACCTCCAAGCTCAGTTCGTGGACGGCATACGTTCGGCCCGCGTCCCAGGTCTTGCTAATTCGATCAATGCTGATCATATTGACACACTGAAAATCGGCCATTGTGGCGTCTCGGCTCAACGCGTGGCTACCGACACATGAGCAACGTTAGCGGCGACGGCGCAAGCGCTCGGACACGACGCGGAGACGAGATACGTGTTGCCCGGCGACTAACCGCCAACGCCGCCCGACAATTGCCGCCCGCGAGCGCCATCCGAGAGCCGACGCCGAATTCGCGGATGGCTGATCGTGCGAGTGACAGGCCGCGTCGACCAAGCGGCCAAAGCCGCGCGTCCGCCGACCAAACCAGGGATGGTAGGGAACGTGCTGCGGATTTTCTCCACCATCCGCGTTATACCACGATTCCAGCCAAGCGTTCAGCTCGGATCTCCCCATTGCCGCAAGCTCACGCGAATCTGCCACACGACACGTTAGGCTAACTGGCCGTTTGGGTAGGAAAATCCCCAATCCACAAATCCACCGTAGCAGAGACCACCAAAGTATCGCTGACAGGTTGGGAACATCGCCTTTGTCGGCACAACTAAACATGCTCCCCCACACGCCGCGACACCGAACTAGCACCAAGGTCAGATCCGGAACCCGCTGAAGGATCTCGTGGGTCGCCCGCGCCGTTCCGACAATCTCGTACCGACCTCGCTGCAGACGTCCGGAAGGATACAACAAAAAGCCCTCGTTCTGGCCCAATCCAGTCACGACCCCGTCGATCACGGTTTTCATCTGGTCACGACCGGCGCGGCGTTCCCGGCGAAGATCGGGCACTTCTAATGCCCCCAACCAACGCAGCCAGTGGTGTAACACCGGATGGCGGTACGTGTCCACATATACCAAGGGGCGTACCGGCAATTGCAGTGGCAGAAATCCCAAGATAATGGCCGGATCGATGTAAGCTGGATGATTCGGCAGAATCAACGTCGGCCCGTTCAATTGTGATAACAACTGCCCGTCGATGACCGTTACGCGATAACGGCAGCCGAGCAGTAGCCGAATCAGCCGCCAAGATCGCCGATGCCATTGGCGCCGCGGCGCGCCGCGTCTCGGCAGCTCCGACGTCAATGTCGCTGGCGCGGTCAGACTGATACGAAAGAATCGCGGCACGGCATTGCCTAACAGGTACTCAACCGGGAGATCTTTGACTAAGCATATTGCCATCCTTGGGCGTCGTCGCAATGGGTCGCCGTGGCGTCATCAAGCCAATAGCCCCTCGACGATCTGACCGTGGACATCGGTCAATCGGAAGTCTCGCCCCTGGAACCGATGCGTCAACCGGGTGTGCTCAAAACCCAAGAGATGCAACAGCGTGGCATGCAGGTCATGAACATGGACCCGGTCCTTTACGACATTAAAGCCAAACTCGTCTGTTTCGCCCAGAGTGATTCCCGGCCGAGTTCCCCCACCGGCCAGCCACATCGTGAAGGCGTTGGGATGGTGATCTCGCCCGTCATCGCCTCCGCCCTGTACCATCGGCGTACGGCCAAACTCGCCGCCCCAGATGACAATCGTCTCGTCCAATAATCCTCGTTGCTTTAAGTCGGCCACCAACGCGGCCGACGCCTGGTCGGTATGGCGGCAGTTCTTGGCCAAATCGGCTTTCAGATTCCCGTGTTGATCCCAGGCCTCGTGAAACAATTGGACGAAACGTACGCCACGTTCAACCAGACGTCGGGCCAAAAGGCAATTATTTGCGAACGACGCCTTGCCGGGCTCGGCACCGTACGAACGCAGGACATGTTCCGGTTCCGAATTCAGGTCCATCAATTCCGGGGCTTGCCTGCATACGGAAGGCCATCTCGAAGGAATTGATGCGCGTCGCAATCTCGGGGTCACCTGTTGCGCGGAGGTGCATTTCGTTGAGCCGCTTCATCGAATTCAGCGCCGCCTGCTGGCTGATCCGGTCGACACCCGGTGGATTTGACAAATAGAGCACGGGATCGCCACTGCTGCGAAACTGCACCCCCTGATAAACCGTCGGCAGGAATCCACTTCCCCAATTCGAATTGCCGCCGCTAGGCCCCTTGGCACCGGAACTGAACACGATAAAACCCGGCAGATCCTCTGATTCGCTCCCCAACCCGTAGGTCACCCAAGAACCAAAGCTCGGCCGCCCAAACTGGCTGCTACCGGTGTTCATCAGAATCTGAGCCGGGGCATGATTGAAGGCGTCCGTCACCAGGGACTTGACGATCGCAATATCGTCGACAACGTGTGCCAAGTGCGGCAAAAGCTCGGAGAGTTCCGTCCCGGATTCACCATACTGTCGGAACTGGAACTTGGGTCCCAACAACTTCGAGCTGGGATTGATGAACGCGGCGCGATAGTCCTTGATCAGCTCTTCCGGAGGCAATGTCCCGTCAAAACGAGCCAATTGAGGCTTGAAATCGAATAGTTCCAGATGACTGGGAGCGCCCGCCATGAATAGAAAGATCACGTTCTTCGCTTTGCCGGGATAGTGCGGCGAGCGCGCGGCCAATGGGTTCGTTGCCGTGCGAGAAACCGCGGAACGGGAATCCTCAGCTTGCGACGAATTACCCAATAACTGCGCCAACGCGATGCTGCCAAGACCAACGCGGCACTGATCCAGAAACCAGCGACGTGAAACCTCGCGAGAGAAGCTGACTGATGACGGCGAACCATGCTCAGTAGACATCGTTACTTCCTCATTTCTGTCGTCTGGACCAAGACGGCTCTCGGAAAAACGTGACTTCCGAGCGGAGCACGGCACCGTACGACGGCATTATTCTTTCGAGATTGTTTCGTCCAGGTTGAGTAGCACACGGGCCACCGTCGTCCAAGCCGCAAAATCGGCGGGGGAAGCATCAGACGGAACGGGGACCGGTGCCTCCGCCGGATCGGGCAATTGCTCCGACCGTTCGTCGCGGCGCGACTCGGCGCCTAGATACTCGATCTGTTGACGGTACAACATCAGCAATTCACCGACCTCCGCGTCGGTCGGTTGACGACTCACACACAATCGAAATCCGTAGCGCAAGCGGTCCTCGATGTTCTCGCCTTTGTAGGACATCATACGCGCTGCCAGCGCCTGCGCGCATTCGACAAAGATATCTTCGTTCCACATCGTCAGGGCCTGCAAGGGCGTGTTGGATCGCGTGCGACGTACACAGGAGAAATCACCGTTCGGTGCATCAAACACTTCTAAAGCAGGATATGGCACCGAACGAAAGCGAAACGTATAAATCGCTCGTCGATATCGACTCGCGTCTTGATCGACGGGCCAGGGCTTCGGCCCATAGCTCACAGGTGGCTGCACCATAAAGGAGGGCAAGGGCGGATGGACGCTGGGCCCTCCCAGACTTGGATTGAGCAATCCGCTCACCGATAACGCAATATCCCGCACAAGTTCCGCGTCGACGCGAAAGCGCGCTCCGCGGGCCAACAGCCGGTTGTAGGGATCAACGCTTCGCAGCCTTTCCGACTGCCGCGAGGACTGGCGATAAACGGCCGAATTCACAATCAATCGATGCAATTCCTTCAGCTTCCAATCTTGGTCCATCAGTTCCACGGCCAGCCAATCTAGCAAGGCGGGATGCGAGGGTTCCGCGCCACGCATTCCCAAATCTTCCGGTGTCTCAACCAGTCCGACTCCAAAATACGTTTGCCATATTCGATTGACGATCGAACGAGCGACGGTGGGCGATTGGCGATCCACCAACCAGCGGGCAAATGTTAGGCGAGTGGGCGGAGCTGCGGGTGGCAGGTCATTTAAGAACTGGGGAACTCCCGGTGTGACTTGCTCGGTCGGCTGGAGAAAATCCCCTCGGGCCAGCACATGGGTTTCGCGCATTTGGTTTCGAGCTTGCAGTGTCAGCTGAGTACTTCCCTCGGGATGTTGTCGCCATAACTCGGCAATTCGCTCATTTTCCGCCCGCCATTCGGGGACGGTGCTGCGCCAAAACCGGAACACCATTGACTGTTGCTCCTCCGTGCGTTCCGACGAATCGACGCAAAGTAGCTGCCGAACGAGGACGGGAAGCGGATCGGCCTGTGGCGCGGCGTCATTGGTCACAGACAGCCGGAACCGCCCCAGATTGTGACTTTGATTGTCGTCGCTATTCCAACCGCCATGGTTCTGTTGCAAGCGAATGATCAATTTCGTACCGCCGGCGAATGCGATCGACTTGTCTGTACGAAACACAGCTTTGCGAGGCTGGTTTCGCAAGCCAGGACCCGCATCGGTACTCCAGGCGGTGAGTCCATCACCGTCGATGGCGAATTGAACGGGACCAGTAACCCGGCGTTTGCCGCTGCGATCGTCAAATATTGCGGCCAACGGGCGCTGGGGCGGATTGAAGTCCGCTGTTGCCTCGGCCCATTGAACGTCGTGAGGCGCCTCGCTACCATCGGCGGGCCCAGCCTGCACCATGAACTCGGTCAATGCCGCCGTCCCCTGCACTGCTCGCCCCGGACCTCGGCACGGTAAATTCGGATCAGTCAAAAGCTCTAGGCGAAATCCCGTGATGTCCTGCAAGTCAGTCGTCGTCGTCATGATGACCGTATGTTTGGTGGGCGCGTATCCTTGGGCCAGGAACGAGCCGTCATCTTGGAGCAAGTACTTTTGCCCACCGGTCGAATCTTCATCGACGGTCGGCTCAATCACATGCCACTCCGGCTGCATATGCCTTACGTTTGCCTCCCAGGTGGCCATTCGCTGAGGCCAATCGGGAAAACGGTGGCGCAGGCTCTGTTCAACCTCGTCGATTTGTCGAAAAACCTCACTGCGCTGCCGCTGCTGTTCTGCGGTGTAGACGGGAATATTAGCTTCATGATCATTGTTGAGAAACGCGAACATTTGATAGTACTCGCGTTGTGACAACGGATCGTACTTGTGATTGTGGCACTGCGCGCATTGGATCGTCAGCCCCAGAATACTCTTGCCAATCGCGTCCATGCGATCGAACATCGCCAACATGCGAAACTGCTCGGGGTGAATGCCTCCTTCCTCGTTGATCATCGAATTGCGAAGGAATCCGGTCGCCACGCGTTGTGACTGAGTTGCATTGGGCAATAGATCACCCGCTAGTTGTTCCACCACAAACTGATCGTACGGCATATTATCGTTCAGCCCTGAACCACCCAATCGCGATAAAACCAGACCTGTCGCAGCTTGTCTTTCTCGTAGCCGTCCGAATCCGCGTATCGGGCAGCGTCCAACCAGACTCGGCCCCAACGTTCGCCGTAGTGCGGTGAACGCAATAGTCGTTCGACCAACTGCGGATACGCATCTGGTCGATTGTCCAGCAAGAATGCGTCGACGTCCTCGATGGTGGGTGGCAACCCGGTCAGGTCCAGGAATAGACGCCGAAGCAGCGTGACGCGATCCGCTTCCGGCGATGGTGCCATTCCCTGAGACTCCAGCCGAGCCAGAACAAAGCTGTCCACCGCATTACGCAACCACTCGGGTCGCTGCACATCGGGAAGCGGTTCTCGCTGTGGCGGACGAAACGCCCAATGTTCGCTCGGTGTCTTTTCGTCTCCGGCTAGGCCGTTTGGCCAATCCGCTCCCGCATCAATCCAGCGACGCAAGAGCTGCACGTCTTCGTCGCTTAGTCGCGGCGATTCCGGCGGCATCCGTATCGAATCGTCGGCAGCCGTAATACGAGTGATCAAAGCACTCTTATTGCTCGCGCCTGGCACAATCGCAGGATCGCCCGATTCGCCACCTTGCAAAGCATTCGCTCGGACGTCCAGCCGCAAATCCGCGGTACGTTTTCCGCCATCGTGGCATTCGTAGCAGTGAGAACGCAGTAATGGCTGGATATCGCGCACGTATTCGACTCCTTCGTCACCTCGCGCACCGCTGGCAATCAGCGACGCCCATAGGACCATGGGGAAACCCGCGGTAAAGCTTCGTCTTACTATCCACATTGGTCGTGACCGCCTCGCTAACGAAACCGTAAAGGTGAGCAATCGATGACTGCGGCGGGAGCGGAACCTTTCACGAGCTCCGCCGTTCTCAATCGGCAACTTCGGCAGCCGTTTGTCGAGCCCTCATTATACGCAGACGACATTTAGAATTGCATCACCTGTCCACCGTCGACGTTGACGGCTTGGCCTGTGATATTGCGAGCCCAGGGCGAAGCCAGGAATAACGCCGTGGCGGCGATCTCCGCCGCCTCCTGCCAGCGGCCCAAAGGAGCGACACTCGCGATTTTTGCCGCCGCCCAGGTCGCATAGTCGGCGCGATCTTCGGCGGCGACAGTCTGCGTCCAGGCCCGCCATACGCTTGCGTTAAGTGCTGTCTGCACCATTCCAGGGCAAATGGCGTTCACTCGGATCCCATGCGCCGCCAAGTCGCGGGCAGCGCACTGAGTGAAGTTGAGGACGGCTGCTTTCGCGGCGCTGTAAGGAGGATCCGTAGGCGAGCCGATCTGTCCGGCCACCGAAGACAGGAAACAGATGGAACCATCGCGCTGCGGCAGCATTTGTGGCACAAACGCATGTGCCGTATTCACACATGCCATGATATTCACGCGCAGCACATGATCCCAGTCACGTGGTGAAAGGTTCCAAAAAGGCATGCCGAATTTTCCCGAACCCACTCCCACGGAGACGATCACATGCTGGCTCGCTCCCAACGGCTCGGCAATCTGCCGCGCCACGTCCTGCATCGCCTCGAAATCCGTCGCATCCACGACAAAGCCTTCCGCGGCAATCCCGAACTGGCCTCGCAATCCCTGCGCTTGTTCCCTAACTGCCACATCACGGTCCACCAACGCCAAGGTAGCGCACTCCTCGGCAAACGCGTGGCAGATGGCCTTGCCGATTCCGCCCGCCGCCCCCACGACGACAACCGTCTTGCCACTTAACTGCAGTTGCATCGTGCTACACCACCAGCGACTATTTCATCAGACTGACAACAGCTTCATCGCACGCCTGGGCCGCGGCCTCGCCACCCATGTTTGTCGCCGCCAGAAATGCCAGATCGCGGCGCGGCGAAATCCATACAACGGCATGCCAGTAGGTATTACTTCCCGCGTGACTTAGCGCCACGCCTCGCGCCCAATCCCGCTGGTGTACGCCCCAACCCAATGCATAATGCTCGCCCGGCTGCGGAGTATGCAACTCGTCGATCAGCGTGTCGGACAGCAACGACCGTCCCGGCGTATGGTGCAAATGCATGGCGATGAATCGAGACCAATCGGCCACGGAAGCGTGTACGCGCCCTGCCGGCCCGAGCACCAGCGGATTATCTCGTTGTGACGGAGTCATACCCAACAAGGGAAGATCCTTGTGTCCCCACGGTTGCGTCACCTGGCCAGACTCCCCGGGCGGGCCGAATCCGGCCGACTTCATTCCCAACGGCTGGAATAGTCGCTGCCGCAACAATTCCTGCCATGGCCGCCGAGCTATCGTTTCCGCCACAAGACCGGCGAGCATATATCCTAGGTTGGAATAACGAAACTCGCTGCCAGGAGGATAAGCCGGTGCCCGCCTCATCAGTTCACCAAACAATTCCAGTCGCTGCTGAGTTTCATTCGCCGTTCGGTCAACTCGATGCATTAAGTCACTATTTGCCGGTAAGCCCGAACGATGCGTTAACAATTGTCGAATGGTTACGGATCGATAATCTTCATGCAGGATGTTACGCAGCTGAGGTAGCGCATCCTCAATTGTCGTCTCCCAATCCAATTGACCGCTCTCGACGTACATCGCCAGTAAAGTCGCGGTCATCGCCTTCGTGCACGAGCCCAGGTGCATTTGGTCGTTGATCGTCATCGGCTGCGAATCGCCCAGCTTGCGGACGCCTGCGACACCGATGTGCGTTAATTCGCCTTTTTCCAAAACTGCTGCCACCAACCCCGGTAGGTGATGACGCTGCCGAATCACCTCCAAATCGCCACACACTTTCGGATCTGCCTGCTGACCATGAGCGGCCGTTACCAGAGCCAAGCCAAGGATGACAGCGTAGTGCAGCGGGACCTGCATCGAGCCCTCTCAGGATGCGACGGCCCGCAAGGCGTGCGTGCCGCGCTAATGACGAGTGCACCAATAAAAAAACCCGCTACGGAAGCGGGTTTACATCAGCAGCAAAACGCATTCTCCGCGCTGCTGTTTCACATATCGATTCGGCGGCCAACAATGATCGCGTCACACCGAACGATTCCGGCGACAACGACGGAAATCGCACCCGCTAGGTGCGCAGACGACGACGTGTGGCTCCCATCAACATCGCTCCCAGTCCAAACAGCGCAAAAGCGGCAGGCTCAGGAACAACAAAGTCGGGATGCACTAAATACATTCCTGAGCCAGTCTCAAAGCCGCCGCCAAACGTAGCGCCGTCCACGGCTAAGTCATCTAAGAGCGACTGGCCGGATACGTCCGTCGGCAGTACCGCGCCGAAGTCCACGTCCTCGAATCCCGCGGTCGTCAGCTTGAATACTTTCGCGTCCGTGCAAACGTCGAACACGCCACCCAGGTTATCGCACTCGGACGTAAACATCTTCGAAGCGCTCTTGAGCTCTAATGCCGACAACGGACTGCCATCTGGAGACATTGCAGATAGGTGACCCGTGGCAGGATCATATACGACCGACAAGGCGTCATCATGTACAACGCCCGAAGGGGTCAATGGAGAAGGCGTAGCTCGCACCACGCTAGGAACCACGAAGCCTACGATCGTGGCAAGAAGTAGCATCAGGGGTTGTGTTCGGCTCATTAGCTTTCCCTTTTGATCAATGCGGGCCTGTCGTCGTGAAGGTCCTTCCTGGATCACTATTGTATTCAAGGTTGCATGCATTGCAATTGTCGTAAAATCGATTTTTTCATAACAATTCCGGGGCCGACTCGCAGCGCTCGGAATTGGGGTATCCCGCAGGAACTATCCACTTTTTCGCGGCGTCTGTTTGTGTCGGCGGCGGAGATCGGTTAAGTCGCTCTGCTCGACGTTTCTAATCCTTAACACGGATCGGAGAATCTCATGGTCAAGAAACATTTACTTACTTGCCTCCTCATTCCGCTCACCGCCTCGTCCGTCGCGGCGGCTGACGCGGCCCGTACCTTGAGCGTGATGGGCCAGGGCACGGCCACCGCCCCGCCAGATATGGCGATGTTTGATGTCGCCGTGGTGACCCAGGCCGGAACAGCAGGCGAAGCCATGGCGGCAAACAACGAAGCGGCCCAGCGGACACTTGAAGTCCTACGCGGCTCACAGATTGCCGACAAAGACCTGCAAACTTCACGGTTCGACATCAATCCGATCTACAAGAATTCACGCGACGGACGGTCTCCGGAAATCATGGGCTACCAAGTGACGAATCAGGTCCACGTTGTCGTTCGCAGTCTGCCCTCACTAGGTAAAGTGCTTGACGCCGTTGTGCAGGCGGGCAGCAACCAGATCAGTGGTATCCGTTTTGACATTGACCACAAGGACGGAGTTCTAAATCAGGCTCGCAGTCGTGCCGTCCAGGACGCACGCGCCCGTGCGGAGCTCTACGCTCAGGCGTCCGGCGTAAAGCTCGGCAAGGTACTGAATATCCAGGAATCGGGAGCGGCAGCACCGCAGCCTCGTCCCATGATGCGGATGGCAATGGCTGAAGCATCGGTGCCGGTTGCCACGGGCGAGCAAGAGCTGTCGGCCTCGGTAAGCATGACATTCGAGTTGATAGATTAGTCGACATCGGGACAAGACCGGTCAAGGGTGTCGGTGCCGAGCGAGGGCACCGACGCCCCTACTTCTCGCCGTTGGTCCTTTGCGCAGCTTCACTCAGGATGACCACCCTTATGACAAACTTGCCAGGGGGGCATGCCATGACTTACAACAACCCCGTAGGGCGCCTTATTGGGCAAGCGGTTGGCCCTCGAAAAACCGTTCGCTGCACAGACGTTGCCCCCCTTTCCTTCCAGACTCCCCAATTGCGGACAACTCTTCATGATCCGACACCAACGGCTGTCGCTCTACCCACCAACTCTTCTGTTTCGGCTCGTGTGTCTGTGGGGCCCCCATCTGGCATTGGTGCTTGCGTTGGTCTCTGCGTCCGCGGAATCGGCGCCCGCCGAGCCGAACATGGACGTCCAGTTTGAGTCTCTCGCCGAAGCTTGGTGGCAAGACAAAATGGTCCGTCATCCGTTGCAAGCAACTTACGCAGGTGATCATCGATACGACGATCGGCTGCCAGAAATCAGTGTGGCTGAAGGTCACGCGGAATTCGAGCAACTTCAGCAGTTTGCACGGCAATTGCAGACAATCGCGCCCGACGACCTTTCGCCTCAAAACCAAATCAACTTCCAGATCGTGCAACGGATGATCCACGATGACATCGCCGAGCTGAAGTATGGTATGAACCTGATCCCGATCACGAACCGAGAAGGATTTCATATTTCATTTCCGGAACTCCGCAATCTCATGCCCTTCCGGACGCTCGTTGACTATGAGAACTACCTCGCCCGCCTGCGCGGATTTCGTGCTTACGCGCAAGGCCACATTGACGTCATGCGTGCCGGGATCGAAGCCGGCTTGACGTTGCCGTCTGTCGTGCTGGAAGACTATCGTGCGCCGATCGAGGCTCACATCGTCGAGGATCCTACAACCAGTCTGCTGTACGAGCCCATTCGTTCGCTGCCCGAGGCCATACCCGTGGAGCAGCAAGATCGCCTGAGGATGGCCGCGACCCAGGCCATCGCGCAGAGCGTGGTGGTGGGCTACCGGGAATTCCTGGATTTCATGCAACGAGAATACGTGCCGGCAGCGCGAGGTTCACTGGGAGCGGCTGCTTTGCCGTCTGGCCGAGAATTCTACCGTCACCGGGTGCGCCGCTTCACAACCCTGGATGTCACGCCGGAACAGGTCCACCAAACCGGTTTGGCTGAGGTCGATCGCATCCGTGGCGAAATGCGAGACATCATGCAAAAGGTGAAGTTTGACGGCAGTGTCCGTGAGTTCGTCGACGCACTCCGTAACGATCCACAGTTCGTCGCCACATCGCCCGATGGGCTGTTGCGTGAGGCGGCATGGATCCTGAAACGCATCGACGGCCGTCTGCCAGAATTGTTCAAAACATTGCCGCGCACAACCTATGGCCTAAAGCCTATCCCCGACTACATCGCGCCCCAGACGACAACCGCCTATTATCAACCACCTCCAGGTGACCTCACGCGCGGCGGTTTCTATTTCCTTAATACCTACGATCTACCAAGTCGACCATTGTACGAACTGGAGGCCCTCTCATTGCATGAAGCTGTTCCCGGTCATCATCTACAACTGGCCCTGCAGATGGAATTGAGCGAACTCCCGGCCTATCGCCGTTTCGCGGATTTCACCGTCTTCGTTGAAGGCTGGGCGTTGTACGCAGAGCGGCTAGGCTTGGAAATCGGCTTTTATCAAGACCCGTACAATGATTTCGGACGACTCACCTACGAAATGTGGCGGGCCTGCCGTCTGGTCGTGGATACGGGGATTCACTATTTGGGCTGGACACGGCAGCAAGCCATCGATTTCATGGCCGACAACACCGCCTTGTCGATGCATAATATTCGCGCCGAGGTTGACCGGTACATCGCCTGGCCAGGTCAGGCGTTGGCGTATAAGACGGGAGAGCTCCAGATTCGCAAGTTGAGGCAAACCGCCGAACAGGAATTGGGCGATCGGTTCGACGTCCGAGAATTTCACGACGTCGTGTTACGCGAGGGCGCTGTCCCGCTTGATGTCTTGACTCGGAATGTCGAGAGTTGGATCGCATCACAAAACTAGTTGCCAAACGGTTACTCGACTCCTCATTGGCCAAGGATTTCCGATGCATGAGCTCCGCACCACAACGTCGCTCACTCGCCGCCCAGGTTGTATGTGAGGCTTCAACAATCCTGCCTTTCACCCGATGGTCATCAAAGGCGACGCGAGATGCCCTTGACGCCGCCGCCGCGCAGGGATATCCCAACGCGATTGCCTTTACTGGCTTCCGTGCACACGATCCAACCCAACCGGACGGCCCTCACTTTTCCCTCTGGGCTACGTGGGACAAGAATTCATCCCTACACGAGACGCCTATCAGGGCCTGCAGGAGGCATTTGTCACGTGTGACGTCTGACCGTATGTCTCGCTTGCCAACCAAGTCGTCGCTCATGCATCCCGCTCGCGAGCTCGTAGGGCAAATCCACGCCGCCCCTGTGCGGCGCGACCGCCGAAGACGGCCCTAGAAGCGAAGGTCGGCTAAGGCTTGATCGCGCACGCTCAGCGGAATTTCGGCGATATCCTGGGTAGCGTCGCCTTTGGCCTCCCTATCCCAACGTGCCTGGGAGGTCACGATGGCCGAGGCCACGGCCGAACTATCAAGGCGATAGATCGACGAGGCAACATTCGCGTCTGCCATATAGCCTCCTGCCTGCAACGCGGCAACGATATCGGCCGTTGTGAATTCGCCATCGCAATTCCAGTCACCCTCTGACCAGCCCGAATTTCCCCTCACGTCGTCTTCGAACTCGCCCGCTTGTAAGACCAAGACGAAATCGCCGGAATCAAATCGTCCGTCCAGATTGGCATCACCATAGCTCGTATCCAGCCCAACCAGGATCAAGACATCCAGGTCCGCGTGGTCCGTCAGGCCATCGCCCGTCAAATCGAATTGGCTATCTCCCTGCTGCAGGGCCAAGCACATTCGTTCGATATCCTGTTGATCCACACGACCATCATCGGTCAGGTCACCTAGCAATTCAAAATCGGCGACGGTCAGCGCGCTCCATTGACCGTCGTTCAACGTCCGCGCTCGAAAATCGATCGATTGCGATACGGTCAAGTCCAATAGACTATCCGCAACAAGCTCGGGGCGAACGACGAGACGGGGCTGATCAATCGAAGCGTTCACCGCGTGAATGGCCAGTAGGTTTTCGCCGGCGCATAGCATACCCAGCGAGCTCGATACGTCATATTCGACGTACTCCATCGCATCACTACCGGGGCGAGGGCTGTCGGCTGTGGAATTGTAGGCGGGCATTCCGGAGACGCCGTCGCGCACGATCTCGTGACCGTTCAAGTACGCCACAAAACCGTCGCTGTATTGCAATCGCAAGCGTAGACGATCGAATGACGCCAGCTCTTGCTCCGTCAGATGGATGGGCAAACGGACGTACAAAGAGGTCTGCTGTCCCGGCATTTCCGTCGACAATTCTTCGCTCGATTTGGACACCAATTCATGTTGCCGCGACGCCGGTGCCACAGACAGCGTGATCTCTGACAACATCGCGTTGCCGTCTGCTGCCCGGCCTGGCCCCGCGCCCCGGGCAGCTGCGAATCCTTAATCGTTTCCAGACGAATGCCCGTAATCGAGTTGAGCGACGTGATCGCTCGAATCGTATACGTGTCACGACGATTGGCTCCCCCGTCAACTCGGATCGAACCGTCGGGAAGTACTGTAAACGAGGCGTCTTCGGCGGATTTCATGTCGAAAGGCACCAGTGTTTCCCAGTTGGCAGTCACGTCGCCGCCTTGCTCCAGGCCATCGGCAAATTCCGAACGATCGTCTCCGGTCACCGCTAATCGAAATCGTCCTAGGTTTCCGCGAGTAAGTGAATCGTGCGTTAGGGTTAGCGTTACTTCCGTGCCATCCGCGAAACCCACGTCGGTTGCCGTTTCCCAGACGGCAATCGGGGCTCGAATGACAGGACCTTGAAAATCGACCGGTTGACTCAAGCCCCAACCGCGACCCGCAAAGTCGCCATCGATGGTGTTCCCAATCGGTCGGCGTAATTGCGAAAACGTGGCCGTGGCATTCTGCAGTACGACCGGAACAGGGACGGTTGGCACCGAGATGTCGTATCCTAACGTGGCGACATCGGAGGTCCATTGCTGCGGGTCCGCTATCTGGTCCGGGTCCGTCCAGTCGCGGTCGTTGGACGCGTCTTGGGGTACCATCCACAGAGCCGTCGACTGGTCAGAAATCAAGCGCTGATAGGGCGTGATATTTCGAGCCAGCGGCGAGACCGCACCGCCGGGCAACCGAGGGTCGCTGCCATCAAGCGTGTAAAACACCGTTCCAGTCGGCGTCGTCACATTCGCGCGGAAGCCCTTCGGCACGACACCTCCCTGCTGGTTAAGTACGGGAGCGGCCGTGCGAGGGAACAGACCTTCATCCGTCAGTTGTCCAAGCAGCACGTCCGTGCGCCGCGGAAAGTATTCATTCAACAAACGATCACGTTCGGCAACCCATTCCACATCGCGCGTATAGGCATCCCGTCGCCGGCCGTCTCCCCATCGAGCGGACTCGCCGATGACCGCGCCATAGATCTCATCCGCTCGTGCCTCCCAGCGCGCCGCCGCTCGCTCGGGCGTTAACGCACCGTCGTTAAAAAGATGCTGCCGTACATGATCGGCAAATCGCAGCCGAAACTCGTCATTCTGGCGCAACCGATTGAACAAACGCATCGGAGAGTCGGCGACATCGCCGTCGATATTCCGATGTTCGCCTTCGTACCACATCGTGTATTCCATATCCCAGACATGAAACGTAAACCGACCCGAATCGTCGCGGCGGCGCAAGGCACGCATGTTGTTACCACCCTGATCCGGTCCGTCATGGTTCGTTGCATACTGCTGAATCAGCATGTAGTCGATGAAATCGTCCACATCCAGATATTGCTGAATCGCCGCGTACGCTTCATCCGAACCGAGACCGGCATCGGCGATATCCATCATGGCATTCCACGCGTCCATGTTCCCGGAAGTCGCGTGCGTCGCCTGTCCAGAGCGTTTATTGATGACGTCGTAGTCCTCGGCGTCTCCGCCCAAATACGTTTCCGCAAATGCCTCGTCCGTGCGTTCGACCGGGTTGTAAAGTCCCCAGTAGAGACCATTTAGGTATAGATGCACGAACGTGGCGTGCCCTTCGAGTTTGCCCATATCACGAGCGGTATCACGAGCGAACGCGTCGCGAATGTATTGCGACTGAGTGATGTCCGGCTGGCGAAAGTCATACCAACTGCGACTACCTTGAGCGCGAAGCACAATGTCATCAAACTCATCAACAGGTGCGTCTGGAAAGATAGGAAATTGCAGTTTAGATGGTCCGTATTGCCGCTTGAACTTCAATTGAAACGAGTGTTTTCTCGATGAGGAATGTGGTGCCCAACCCGTACCCCACATGCGGATTCCCGCATTAACTTGAAATCCCGCTGTCCCGTCCCCTTCCAACCATTCCAGCGACACAGGTCGCTCCCATGTCTCGCCGCGCTGCGTACTGTTGATATAGATCCCATCGCGATCGTCCCACAAGTTGTCGTTGTCGGTAACGATAGACAGCGTGGGAATGCTGCGCAGGCCCTGGATGATTTCCTGGCGGTACGCGGGATCGTCAACAACGGCGGGATCCATTTCGTAATCTGCCGAAGCGCCAGCCCAGCTTGTCGGCAGACCCGGCGGTCCGGCGGGCTGGTGTATCACGTCGTCCAGAAATAGGTAGGAATAGGTCACGACAGGCGCGTCGGCGTATCCGTCCTTCAGCGCGATCACACGCAACGTCGTCGTCGTCGTGATATTCAGTGTTGTACTTACGAGCTCGGATGCGTCGCGCGGTACTACTTGCGTGCCATGATCCCGCGAGGGAGTACTGCTGTCCGTTGTATATATGAGTGTGGCACCCGGCATGCTTGACGTCAGCGTCACATCAAAGGCGGCGTCAAAGAATCCACGCGGCACATCGACTAGAGGCCCCTCCAGAAACCCGACGACACTCGCACCATTGAAGTCACCCGGAGTCGGTTCCAGTAAATAGCCAACGGCCGAGGTTTCCACTTGCCGACCATTGAGCTTGGGTGCGAGCAGAAAATCCGGATCGTCCGCAGCAGCGTTCAGAGTTTGAAACGCCAGCACATTCTCGCCGGCACGCAGCGCCTCGGGGGAAACGAGAATCGTCTCTACGGCACTGCCGACATGAGCCGACGTGGCCGCCGCATCGAACGACGGCTCGCCCTGCGGCGCCTGACGTCGTGCTACCTCTACGCCATTCAGGTACGCGATGAAGCCGTCATCGTATTGGACCTGCAATTCAAGGTCCGTCCACTCCTTCGGATCGGCCACCTGGAACTTGGTACGTAACCAGCCGGACGCGTTAACATTTAGAAGCGAGGCTTCAACGTTCGTCTGAAAGTATTCGCCGTAGCCTTGCGACGGATAAACTTCCACTTCGGCAATCTGCGGCCAGTAGTCTTGTTTGCCATCGTCAATTTTGGCGATCGTTATGAAACGGCCGCCAAAGTTTCCCAGCGGATCGAGGGCCGCGTCAATTACATCCACGCCACCCACGCCCGAGTTGGTGCCGTCCGCGCGAATCTGAGCGGACCACACCGCCGGACCGGGAGCACCCTCGTCGTCGGCATGGACCGTGACTCGATAGTTCGTCAACCGTTCGGGGCAACACCCGTCGTTACGGTTATAGACGTCGATGTGATCAAACGGCGCATCCACTCCCAGGTCGATGACAAATTCGAAGCTGGCGACTGGTCCGGCCGGATGCGAAATCGTCGACCGATTACCGTCGGTTAGGCGGGTCGGAACAAAGCCCGTCCACAACGGACCCGACGCGGTCACGTCCGCTCCCCGGGCCAGATTTCCCCCGTCGCGGGTTCCCTCGCCAAAGCCGACTCCCAATTGCGCGTCCAGCCATCCGGCATCATCAAACGTCGGATCTCCACCGCGCCAGCTCGTGCCCAGCGACATCGCGTCTGCGGCCGTGGGGACGAGCCACTTTGCCGCGGCGGCTGCCGGCAATAAGGGGACGAGCGTGGACGACTGCCCCCAACCGTAGGAAATATCCGTTTGCTGTTCGGGAAATGCCAACTGGCTGACGATCGATCGCCCATTGGGAGCAACCAATGCCACGTACTCGCCGTCGCCGTCGAGTCCAAAATTGGTATGTAGGCGTCCGGCCGGATCCGCCTGGCCGCTTCCATCGGCAAACACGACAAGTGTGCCTCCGGCCGCCAAGGGCGTGGCGGGAAACTGCCACCGCGTCAGCCGTTCGGGATCATCCGTCAAATAATAGCCACCTAAATCGAGTCCCGCGTCGCCCAGATTTTGGATTTCAATCCAGTCCGAAGCCTCTCCATTGCCATCCAACAGCGTCCCGGAATTCCGCCATCACTTCGCGAATTAGGGGCTGGGCCGCCAGCAATTGACGAGGCTCAAGCGTTTCCAAATCAGAACGACGCTCGAGGGAATGTCGTCGCTGGGCCGCGCATGCGAATTCGGGACGTCGTTCGAGAGGGGATGCGCAATGTTGGCTCCTTTCCGGATGATGTATTATTCGCTTCTGCGTGCCAATGGTCCTCGGCGAACAGCGCGAAGCCGAGATTTCGCGGACTCCCGTTGGTCGTCCTGGCCCTTTGGCCGCGCAGACATCAATAGACTCGCCCGCAACAGACACGCGGCAGGAAATCCGCCGAGATGCGAACAGGTAATTAGACTGTTCCGGACCCGAGACGTCAAACTTTGCGGGAAAAAGGTGACGACCCGCCGCGCCCCAAAACTGTCGTCGGCGAGTAGAATGGGAACACCGTCAAGGCAGTCCGTATAGCGTGCCAATTCGTCCGCTACCGGTCACGCGTGCCTCCCTTTCGCGCGTGCCTCGCCAGATGCGTCCCTGCCGGGTCAATCGTATAAACAATTTCGCTTCGTAAGGTCACGCGTGATTTCGCGCAATCGCAATGAGGTTCCCGTCCCCGCGGGCATGGGCTGTCGAGCCGCCACGTTCTGCTTGGAGTATATGTACCACTATGTCGCAGTTCTTCCGTCGACGCTCCCTGCGACCCGAGTCGCTGGAATCACGTCACCTCTTGGCTACTGACCTTTTGGGTACCGCCAACCCGACCGCCTGCGTTTCGGCGTCCCCGCTTCCCGCAACGTCGGCCGCCGCGGAACCTCGGGTGCCCCTGGCAGCGGTCAAGGCCCAAGCAAACTCGCAGTTGCGGATGTATGTGCCGTCTCACTACCGCCCTGAGACGCCGGTGCTCGTGCGAGTGCAAATCGAGGACGCGAATGGGGAAGTCGATCGCAGCCCGTGGGACATGATCGCCCACTTAAGTACCGACGACGCAAATGTAACGCTCTCGTCGACCGAGGTTCGACTCGTCAATGGTGTCGGCAGCGTGCTGGTCAATATCCAGGGCGATACCCTGGTCCAACTGATCGCTCAAGCAGGCGATCTCAGCGACACCCGGTCGATCGCTCCATTCGAACAGCAAACGATTCGCCAAATCTCGGGCACACTCACTGGGGCGGCCACGACACTCAGTGGCCTAGTTCAGGTGACAGGAGACTTAATCGTACCTGCGAATCACGTGTTGACGATTGCACCTGGGACGCTGATTCTCTTGGACGGCGTCCCCCAGACTCCGACGGTCCAATTGGGTACGCGGATCCTTGTCGCTGGGACACTCGACGCACAAGGGACCGCCGACGATCCGATCACCTTGACAGCCACGCAAAGCGACCGGCCATGGGGCGAAATCACCGTCGATGGTGGCTCGGTGACACTCAACTACACCAACGTCACTCGTGCCGGCAGCGCGGCACGCGGGGGTCACACGAATACGGGGCCTGCGTTCCGCCTGCAAGCCAGCGGCCAACTGTTCCTAAATCACAGCAACGTTACCGACATCAGTGGAAAAATCCTGCAGTCCTCGGGAGGCGAACTGACCGTCGCGCACTCGCTGCTTTCCCGTGCCGTGATGGGTCCGGAAATCACCAATACCCAGCTGGATTTCTACGCAAGCTGGATTATCGAAATGGCGGGCGTTTACCACCACAACGGAACCGTCGACGATAATGACGGCATTTATCTACACGAGCAGGCAGCTGGGCAAACGATCCAGTTGCGCCAAAGTGTGATCGCCAATGTGCAAGACGATGGCATCGACACCCTGGGATCGATCATTCAAGTCGACGACGTGATCGTGCGCGACGTCACCGACAAGACAATCAGTATTTTTAATGGCGAAGTCACCGTTCAACACGGCCTGTTGGTCAATGGAGATATTGGAATTGAAGCCAAAGGGTCCGGGGATTCTACGGCAGATGTCCACGTCGACCGAACGACGATTGCGGACGTGAATTGGGGCATCCGGGCGTTCGACAAAGGCTCGCCCGATCCAAACGTTAAAATCTCATACGATATTGTCGATTCGATTATTGAGGTGCGCCCGGCGGCGACCCTCTTTCACGGACTACGATCCGGTCGACCTGCATGTCAACTACACGTGGGTCGCCGAAGATTGGTCATACGCCGGCAGCGGACAAGGGAACATTTCAGACCTGCCTTTGTTTGTCGACGCGGTTGCTAACGACTATCGCCTGGCACAGATTCACCCGCCATTGATGCTGGCGATCCCAATGCGACATTGGACGCGGACGGCAGCCGCGTCGATATGGGGTATGCCAGCTACATTGCGCCAGCGACGCCGGACGGTGATTTTAACAAGGATGGTGTGATCAGCGCTGCAGACATCGATTTGCTTTGCACTCGATTGCGACGGGCGACGGTGATTTGGACTATGACCTCGACGGCAACCGCCAGGTTGATCTGGCCGACGTCGACTATCTAATCCGCGACATACTGCACACGACCTACGGAGATGCGAACCTTGATGGAGTGTTTGATTCCGCGGACTTGGTCGCCGCGTTTCAGCAAGGCCAATACGAGGACAGCGTTGCGGGCAATTCAGGCTGGGCCACCGGCGATTGGGATTGCGATGGCGAATTCACGACCAGCGATCTGGTGGTCGCGTTCCAGGCAGGCGCATGTGACGGCTGCCCGACCAAGCGTTTAGCAGATCCAACTCCGCTTCACCTAGGAATGCACGCATCATGCGATACGCGGCTTGGATGCTCACTCTGATGATCGGGGCATGTCCGGCACAGGATGCCTGGCCGGCCGAAGGCGAATTGATAACGTTTCGCAACTCACCGGCCATCACGGAAGTGATCAGCTTGAATAACCAAAGGGCGATCCTGGGACGACATGAGGTCGCAGCCGAGGGCGTGCTTTCAATGGAACACTACCTCCGGGTCGACGGTCAGGATCGCACCGTGCCCATTCCCCGGGATTTCACTCACGTCGAACCCCAAGTCATCACCGACAGCGGTCATGTCGTCGGTTTTGCAACGCGCCCCGCTGGAAGTCCGACAGGAAGTCAGCGCACATTCGTGTGGGCCATTGGTGAAAATCACCCGGACTTGTTGCCGGTTCCAGAGACGTTTTATGACAGTTGTGCATTTGATAGTTCACAGGATGCTCGCCGCGTAGCGGGGTACGCACTGGGACGAGACCCGCCACGGATGATTCCCTGCGTATGGTCCCGAACAGCAACCGGGTGGACGTGTCAATTGCTTCCCGTCATGGATCCATTTAATCCGCTCCTAACGAGTGCCCACGTCGCCATCAGCGACAATGGCCAACGGGTAGCCGCATCACTGGTCATCGGCTACACTCCGCGTCAGACGCGTCTCTATGGCCTGTTTACTTGGCAACCCAATGCCGAGGGGCAGTGGCAAAGCGAAAAACTATTCGAACGGGGCGTCCGTGTGGGAGACATCAACGATGACGGGTTGATCGCAGGCCGAATCTTGGAAGGATATACGTATCGCGCCTTCATTTACGATCCCGCGCAAGGTGCTCAAGTGCTGCCACTGCCGCCTGGTCGTCAGAGTGCGTACGCAACCGACGTGAACCGCCACGGGCAAGTCGTCGGCGTAAGTGAAGACCCTCCCGGACCCGAGGGGACCATGTCGGCATTTCTGTGGTATCGAGGGCAGCTGAAAGAGCTACCATTTGGGATGGATGTCGCGGCCAGCACGGCAAACACAATCAACGACCAGGGCGATGTCGGAGGCCTGTTAACTCGCGCAGGGAACGCCGAGGACACAGCTTCCGTCGAATCCTACATTTTAACCATCAAGACACCGGTCGACTAAAGGATTGGCGGTACAAGCCCGCGTCGTTTGGTCGCGTTTCGGCTATCTGGGAGTCGACCATGCCAAGCCATACGTCACGACAGGGCCTTACACTGATCGAAGTGGTCGTACTTTGTGTGATGTTATCATTCCTCGTGTTTCTCCTCTTGCCGGCCATCTACAACAGCGGCGGTGACGCGCGGCGACGGCGGTGCCTCAACAACACACAGCAATTGGCCTTGGGCTGCGTGAATCACGAAATGACCAACGGCACTTTTCCGTTGGCGATCTATGGCCCCTGTGCGGATGATCAACTTAGTGTCCTGGGGCGCATCGTGCCTGGCACTAGCGATGGCCCTTTCCTGGTCGAAGACGGACAAGAGAATTGGCGAAACGACAGCTACAGCTGGATCGTCCCACTGCTACCGTTCGTGGACCAGCAGGCCTTGTACGATGCGTTACAAAGAACAACCGACGGTTTTCGCCGCACGGCCTTTGATCCTGCTTTGACACTCGACACCGTGCAGCCCTCCCGTCATCCCGCCACGATCGCCCTACGCTTGCTGGCGTGCCCTTCCTACGCCGGTCCTAGGACAGCACAGGCCAAGGACAACTACGGACTACCCGCCAATTCGCGCGTCTCTGCGGGCAACTACGTCGCCCTGTCTGCGGCGACTCGAGGAAGCCGCACGGTCGGCATCGTGGACGATGCAGCGCCGGAACTGGGCGGCATAATCATTTCTCGGCGCCAACCGGGCGATTCGGGTGTCCGTGGCGAGCAGGTCGTGGATGGCGCGTCACACACACTCTTGCTCTGTGAAACGAAGCAAGAAGTCTATTCCTCTTGGTTTTCAGGGCAATCGGCCTGGGTCGTCGGCTTTCCCCCCGACACACCGCCTGAGTTGGAATTGGCGACCGACGGCCAGCTGCACGTCGCCCAGTCACCCTCCGGATCGCAGCCCACATCGCTCAACTACGGTCGGCCCTATCAAACGGACGACGCCTCCCTCGCACCACCCTGGTATGCAACCGAATTGGCAGGAGAAAACCGTGACTGGGGCCCCAGCAGCAATCACCGCGGTGGGATCGTCATGCACGCTTTTGCCGACGGACATACTCAAGAACTCGTCGACAAGATCGATGCGACCGTTTACTTTCGGCTGATTACGCGGGCCGGCGAAGAACCTTCAGCTGCCGAGGCATTTTGATGTTCGGCCGACTACACGCCGGCAATGCAACCGACCTGCCACATCTGTCGGCTAATCATCAGCCAATTTCGCGCTCGCCATCAACATTCGCTCGACCGCGTCCTTGCCGGTCATGCCTAAGCGGATACCATAGGCAGCGGCCTGAGGCGTGAGGCCCACGATCTCGGCATCCAACAGATCCTCTGGCTCACACAACGGATTTTGCGGAGTCCCCTTGGCGATCGCAATCGCCTGGCCGAACTCTGCCGGTGTCTCCAAGTCATAGATCCCGCAGCCGACAATACCGGCGCGGGTCAGAATCGAACAATATTGACCTCGATGCCACCGATGACTCATGCCAATCGCCTCGCCGTGATCAAATTTCAGCGTCCGGTGACTGGTCCGCGGAAGTGTCTCGTTCATCCTGTCCACCTCTCTGGCAACCTATCTAGTCTAGTCCCCGTCAAAAACCCAGTACGTCGCGTGCCCCCAGCTTCGCCGACCGGACCACCCCATCAGCCGACCGGACCACCCCATCAGCCGACCGGACCACCCATCAGCCGACCGGACCACCCCATCAAACGATCAGTCATTCATGCCGGTCGCCGAGAGATAGATTAGCACGCCCAGGATGGTGATCCCACCACTGGTCCACCGCATGATTCGAGGAATTGTGAGCCGCCAGAATTGGGCACGGTCCAGGGCCGCTCGCGAGGCCTCGTAGCGGGCCTGGGCTGCCTGGAGCGTCTGCTCCGCTTGCAGCTTGTCGGTTTGGCTGGCCGTTTTGGAATCTTCGATATGGGCCGTTTGGTGAGTAGCCTGGTGGAGTCGCGACGCGGCCGTCGCCTGCTCCCGCGCCTGCTCTTCGGTCCAAAACATGCGAACGGGTAGGACCACCGGCACGACGCTGGCGGCCGCAAGGACCACGAGCCCGAGAACGATGAGGCTGATGGCGACCGGTCGGCTTTTGGACATGGCTAGATCACCGCGCGGACTTTTAGGTGGTGGTATATACCGCGGAAGTTGGCTCCTGCTGCAGGTGATCAGTCTACGCTATTTTGTCCCCGGACCGTAGCGGAGCCCTACGGAAGTCGTTTACGGGGAAGGCTACTGCGGGATCTCTTTGGAACGGCCATCATTGATACTGACCAGGAAGGCAAAGAGCGTGGGGTCGATTTCGTCGGTCAGAAACAGCACATGACCGTCCATCGCGGCAGCGACAACCCCACCCGCATGTCGACTGCGGGGCGCAGCCGACAGGTAAAAGAATTCAGAATCCTCTTCACCCCAAGTCGCGCAAGGCATGCCATCCAGTTGAGCTGCATCGGGTTCGATGCAGTCGTAAAGGATGTCGACGTTGAAGCCACGGTTATTCGGACGCTGAGCGCCCGTGAGGGTTCGCTCCCACGGAGTGTAAGGTAAAGTACGATCCGGCCGGATCTGTGTGCGGCCAATTAGTATCGGCAGCGGGTGCACGTCGGCGGCCAACAAGCTGCTACCGGTCCACGGCAAGGCCCACGCTCCGCGCTGGTCCAATGGATTGGCGCAGCGTCCGCACCTCGGAGATCATCAGCGTCTTGGAAAGCCCATCTTTAACGCGCGACAGAGGCTGACCTAATCGCATCTGATGATCTTCACTCCACTTCCCCCCTCCCAGCGCCCCCGGATACCAAATCTGCTCGTCCGTATGGTAGGGGCTCACAAAGGCCGCATAGTTTCCCTTGGCGAATTGAATCCCGTTGGTGTGCTTAGGATGCGCGTAGTACCGACCTTCGGAGCCATCGCTGGGGCAATGGTAGGACGCGACATGTAGCGACTGAACTTGGTTCGCCTGTCCATAGGCAAAAGCCGGCTGATCCAAGATCGATCGCCGGATGTCGAACTGATCGTAGAGATTTTGCTCTTCCATCTGAGGCAGGATCAATACGGCCCAGCTGATCATTTTGCCGGAGCGGGGATTAAACGTGCCAAACGCCAAATTGGGATCCTCGTTTTGATCCACCAGTCCTCCGGGTGGAAGTCGGCCGTGAGCCGATTCGTAAGAGGTGATCGCCAAGGCGACTTGTTTCTGGTTGTTGATGCACTGGGCCCGTCGGGCGGCCTCCCGCGCGGCCTGAATGGCGGGCATCAAAAGAGCAATCAGGATCGCGATGATCGCGATGACAACGAGCAATTCAACGAGTGTAAACCCACGCACGGGAGCCGCGACCGAGCCCCGCTTGAGCAGACGTTTCATATTACCTTCGTCCCGTTTTCGCCCCACCTACGAGATCCTTCGGCCCCCAACCGCATCGACGGCCGTTTCTGACATCATAACGATCCCTGCGAATTAAAGAACCATTTAACTCCAGCGGGCCCGTTCAGACCGTTGCCATTGTAGCCTGCCTCTGACGGACTTCGCGCCAGAATTCCCCGCCACCGGCATCCACCGCAACCGTTCCGCCTGGCGTTCAATGGGCGGTGCGATCGACACCAGCACCCCCTACTGGACCCTAACGACCGACTGTGATTGAGGCTATAATCCACGCCGCGCGACCGAGTTCAACTGCCCTCGTGCCCAGCCCAAGCGTCGTCGCGCGTCGCGGATGCCGGAAACTAGGAAAACTGTCCAAAAGGCGGCGAGTTTAAGGCACTCCGCACTCCGGGCCGGCCGGCAAGGCGGATACGAAGAGCAGTGCTTCAAGGACCTAGGACAATCGGCAGATAGCCATGCAAGTTCAAACGACCAAGAACCTCACGATTCGAGAACAGATTCCCTCGCAGTTCACGCTCACATGCGTGATGCCTGCCGTGCGGTGGCCAGCGAAATCGCCGATTTGATCCGCGAGCGGGCTGGCCAACGCCAAAACTGCGTCCTTGGCCTGGCAACAGGATCGACCCCGGTTGGCATATACGACGAACTGGTGCGGTTGCATCGCGAAACCGGGCTGTCGTTCGCGAATGTTATCACATTTAATCTGGACGAATACTTTCCGATGCAGCAGCACGAGCTTCAAAGCTACGTGCGATTTATGAACGAACACCTGTTCGACCTCGTTGACATCCCGCCCGAACATATCCATATCCCGGACGGTACATTGCCGATCGAGCAAGTTCGCAATTCTGTGAACAGTACGAACAACAAATCGAAGCGGCCGGCGGCGTCGACATCCAGATTCTGGGCATCGGACGTACGGGACACATCGGCTTCAACGAACCGGGGTCCGGCCAGGAAAGTCGTACTCGCTTGATTACTTTGGACGGTGTCACGCGCATCGATGCAGCCAGCGATTTTTTTGGGGAAGAACATGTGCCACGGCGCGCGATCACGATGGGCGTCGGCACGATCATGGATGCCCGCAAGGTGATCCTGCTTGCTTTTGGCGAACACAAGGCTCCCATCGTCGCGCGTGCGGTCGAAGGTGATGTCACGCCATCGGTGGCGGCCAGCTTCCTGCAACAGCACGGCGATGCCCAGGTCATTTTAGACCAGGCTGCCGCCGCGCAACTGACTCGGTTCAAGACTCCCTGGCTCGTGGGACCAGTCGAATGGACCGAGGATCGAACGCGTTGTGCCGTCATCTGGCTGGCGAGGTTGCTCAAGAAACCCTTGTTGAAGCTGACGGATCAAGACTACAACGAAGACGGGCTGCAGGACTTGTTGGCCGAAAAAGGCCCAGCCTATGACATCAATCTGACTGTGTTTCGGCATCTCCAATCGACAATCACAGGTTGGCCCGGTGGCAAGCCCGATTACGCAAAACGCCCCGGCGACTTAGATCGTCCGTTTGATTCGATCTTCCCCAAGCGCGTGCTGATTTTTTCCCCTCACCCGGACGACGATGTCATTTCCATGGGAGGTACTCTGATTCGTTTGGTTGATCAAGGGCACGAGGTGCACGTTGCGTATCAGACCTCGGGCAACATCGCCGTCTTTGACGACGATGCGATCCATTTCATCGAATTTGTGACGCAGTTTAATCGCTTTTTCGGCATCGACCTCGAAAAGACGCGCCAGCTGGAAGATCACATCGAAGAGTTCTTGAAGAATAAGAACGCTGGCCAAGTCGACAGCCAAGATGTTCAGCAGATCAAAGCCCTCATTCGCCGTTGCGAGGCGATCTCCGGTGCCAGGTGCTGCGGCGTACCGTCAGACTGGCTGCACTTTATGGATTTGCCGTTCTACGAAACCGGGCGCATAAAAAAGCAGCCACTCGGCGACGAAGACCTGCGGCTGACGGTCGAATTATTGCAGGAGGTCAAGCCGCACCAGATCTATGCAGCGGGGGACTTGAGCGACCCACACGGCACGCATCGAACGTGCCTGTCCGCCGTCGTCCAAGCCTGCGATCGCGTAAAACAGGAAACGTGGTACAAGGACTGCGTGGTTTGGCTCTATCGGGGCGCTTGGCAGGAATGGGATCCCGAGCAGATTGAAATGGCGGTGCCCCTCAGCCCGCAAGAGGTTTCGCGCAAGCGTGCTGCGATCTTCAAGCATGAATCACAAAAGGACCGCGCACTGTTTCCCGGACCGGACATGCGTGAGTTTTGGCAACGTGCCGAAGCCCGTAATGCGGAAACCGCCCGCCTATACGACACCCTGGGCTTGGCCGAATACGAGGCAATCGAGGGCTTCGTCCGCTGGAAGGGCGAACTCTATACCTAAGGGCCATCGCCCTCTCATCCGCCGCTGACGTGCCGACGGATGCCCGCAGGACGAGGTGACGCATGAGTCGGTTTCCCCGCCGCTGACGTGGGGCAGCGTGGGGCGATCGAAACGTTTTTTCCGGTCGACTTGCGCGGTAGCGACTCAATGCTTGATTTGGCACCACATTCGATCATGCTGGATAAAGATTCTTATCCAGCACCGGTGCTCCTTGTCTGCCCCTTCGCCTATGTTGCTCGTTACCCTATTTCTGATTTTCTTCTTGCTGCCGTCCTACCTAGCGGTCGCCTATTATTTGGGCTTGGTCACCGCCCGTCTGCTAGGCTGCTACGACGCTCCGACTCGGAATGGCGGCGCCGTTCATCGGCTTGCCGTTGTCATTCCGGCTCACAATGAAGCGAATGAAATCGCGGCCGCCGTACATTCGTGTTTCGAGTCCGACTATCCCCGCGAACAGCTACAGGTTGTGGTCGTGGCGGACAACTGCCAGGATGCAACTTGCGAACAGGCGGAGCGTGCTGGCGCGCGATGCTTGTCGCGGCATGCCCCGGCCTTGCCGGGAAAGGGGCCAGCACTGAGTTGGGCATTCGACCAACTTTTGCAGACACCGATGGATGCCTTGATTGTGCTCGACGCGGATTGCCGCCTCGAGCGCGATACATTGAAGATCGTCGACCATTGCCTGCAAAACGGTCATCGGGCATTACAGACGAACCATCGCGTGACCAACGCCGACGCCAGTCCCATCAGCTATGCCGCGGCGGTCGGCCGGACGTTGGAATACGATCTATTCTTTGCGCAAAATCCCGACTCGGTCTGTCGGTCTTGTTGGTAGGTACGGGAATGGTCTTTCACCGCACTCTACTCCAAGAGTTCCCGTGGACTTCCCACTCGTGTGCCGAGGACACGGAGTATACGATCGAACTGACACGCAACGGGCAGCGAATCCGATTCCTGTCCAACGCCTACATAAGATGTCAGGGCGTCGAATCGCTCGAAGCCCTACGCGTGCAGCGGACTAGATGGGCGCGGGGCAACATCGACACCGGACACGGTCAGGCATTCCGACTAATTGTTGAAGGCTTGCGGCGGCGCAAGTTGCGGACCGTGGATTTGGGGTGGACGCTGCTCCTGATCAGCCGTCCTTTGGTGTTAGCGCACTTGTGTGGCACGTTATTGGCCGCCCTCCTATCGTGGTCGGCCAATCCCACACCCACGACGGCAATCTTGGCCGCGTTAACATGTAGCCTGCTGCCACTGTACGCCGTTTATTTTGGTGTCGGAGTATTGGCGACGGGAGTGAATGCCACTCGCCTGAATCATCTATTTCGATCGCCGGCCATCGTGTTCCAGCTGGGCAAGATCGCCATTTCCGCGCTGGTGGGAATGGGCACATCCTCGTGGGTGAGGACGCCGCGCCAATGACGCTCGACGTTTCGAAAGAATCGTGTGTTGCGGACCGCCTGCCGGGACCGCCCTTGCGCGTCCTTGTGCTCCGCGGCGTTGACGGGGCGGGCGGAGGTGCCGACAAGATCATTTTGCGCACCGCGACACAAGTCTGTCCCGATCGTATTCGCATGACGTTGTGCTTCATGCGACATCGAAACGATCCCGACTTCGATTTCGACCGACGCTGTGCCAGTCGAGGCTTGGACTACCAAGAGATTCTGCATCAGGGTCCCACAGACCAGTCCGTCTTGCCTCAGTTGCGTGCCATCGTTCGCCAAGTGCAGCCGGCGGTCATTCACACACACGATTACAAGGCGAGTTTCTTCGCCACGCGGCTGGTTCGGCGAGGCCGACCGATCCGGATGGCCACTGCGCACGGTTGGACCGGCGATGCATGGCGTGAACGAATGCTGTACTACCCGGGTGACAAGCTGTTGCTGCGACGGTTTCCCGCCGTTATCGCCGTATCGGACGACATTCGCCAGAGTTTGATTCGCTGGGGTGCCGATCCCGCTCGCGTGCACGTGTTGCTCAACGGTGTCGACCCGCAGAGCTACCAACGCGATCCAACACGTCGTCGGCACGTTCGGGAGCAACTACAACTTGCGCCCGAGGACATAGTGCTGGGTGCGGTGGGTCGCGTCGAGCGACAAAAACGCTTCGATATTCTCCTCGACAGCTTCCGCCTGCTCCGCGCGTGGCAGCCCGCCGTGAAGCTTGTGATCGCCGGTGACGGAAGTCTGTTGCCACGGCTGCGCCAATCGGTCGCTCGACAACAATTAACCGACAGCGTCCGACTGCTGGGACATTGCGATACGATGCGCGACTTGTACCAGGCGTTTGACGTAATGGTTCAATCGTCCGACTATGAAGGTACGCCCACCGTCATCGTGGAAGCGATGGCCATGCAAATACCGATTGTGGCCACGGACGTCGGGGGCACTCGCCAGCTAATCGCGGATCGGCAGCACGGCCTGCTCGTCTCCCCACGTCGACCCGAACAACTGGCCGCCGCCGTGCGCGACACGCTTACGGACGTCGCAGGGGCACAGCAGCGAATCCAGGCCGCGCGGGAGCGTGTGGAAACGTTGCTGAGTTTCCAGCAACGAGTCGAGCAATTGCAGCAGATTTACGAGGATCTCGCGAGGCACGGTCGACTCATGCCTCCCGGGGCCCATCGGAATCTCGCGAGCCACGGAAGGTCTGCAACGGATCGGCCAGGGCCGTAGCTGCAGGCCCTGTCGTCAACCGCTATAATCGGGGCCGTACCGTGCGGTTTGTGTTCCAGGTCCGCGGTATCCCCGCGCTACGGATGCCGTTTCCTTTCCGTTTTTGTAGGTCAATTCCAAGAGGCGAACTTCCATGCATTTCGACTTACTCACGAATCTTCGGACTGTCTTGAAACTGGTCCTGTCCTGCGTTGCAATTTCGGCGTTATTGCCCCAGCCACTGAATGCTCAACTTGACGTCGGCGCCGACGTAATCGCACAGATCGCGGACGCATTGCCCGATGCAGCTCCCGCCCAGCCGGCCACTCCGCGACACGTGTTGGTCTACAGCCGAACGTTGGGTTTCCGCCACGCTTCCATTCCGGCCGGTGTCAAGGCCATGCAGATGTTGGGCGAAAAGACGCGGGCATTTACAGCGGTTCACAGCGAAGATCCAACCATGTTCGATCACGACTCGCTAAGCAAATTCGATGCGGTCATCATGCTGAACACAACGGGCGAGTGCTTGGCTACCAGCAACGAGGATGCCAACGACGAAGATGCCCAGCGTCGCAAAGAGAACTTGCGACAATTCGTGGCGTCGGGCAAGGGCCTGCTGGGGATTCATTCGGCGACAGACACCATGTACAGCTCCAAGATGTATGGTGACATGATCGGCGGCTGGTTTACCGGACACCCTTGGCACACGGTCGTTCCCTTGAAAATCGATTCCCCACATCATCCGTTAACCGCAATGTTCGACGCAGATCAGGGGTTCGAGGTCAGAGATGAAATCTATCAGTTCGCACCACGAGGAAGTGGCGCCTCATTTGACGGCTACCAGCCCTATTCGCGCAACGCGCTGCGCGTCCTGATGAGCTTGAATACGGATAAGTTTGATGTAAGTGCGGGGGCACGCAATGATGGAGACTACGCGATTAGCTGGATACGGGAATATGAGCAGGGCCGAGTTTTCTACACGGTGCTGGGCCACAATGACTATATTTTCTGGAACCCAGTGATCCTAAAGCATTATTTGGCGGGCATCCAATACGTGCTGGGAGATTTGCCAGCCGACGCTCGCCCCAGCAGCCAACTTAGCCAATAGCCACGTCAAGGGAGCCGCGTCGACTTTCGGCGCGGCAACAAACGATGCGGACCCTTCGTCTTAGCGGTGCCAATCCCGTGACTAACGCTTCAGTCATTCACGTCGACCGCCGTCGATTCCTAGGAACCGGTGCATTGGCGGCGGCCGCCGTTGCCAGCGCAGCGCCACGCAGGCCAGCGAATCCACACCCTCACCCGTTGAACAGCCGGGGCGCACGCCCAATACACGTTTCGCGGTCAACGTCGAAATGTGGTTTGGCCGCGAATCGTGCCTGGAAAAGATCCAAGCCGCCTCGGATCTTGGATTTCCCGCTATTGAGTTTTGGCCTTACGAAAACAAGCCGCTCAAAGAAGCCGCCGAACTGCTTAAAGAACGCCAGCTCAGCCGTCTCGCAATTCACGGCCTGGGGCTTCGGCACCGAACTGAATAATCCCGCGGCGGACCATGAAGATTTTCGCACGAAAATCGAAGAGAGCTGTGATGTCGCCGCCCAGCTTGACTGTTCCTTGTTTACGGTTGAGGTCGGCAACGATATCCCAGGAGTCAGCAAGGCGGACAGGCATGCTGCCGCCATTCGAGACCTGAAAAAGGTCGCTCCGTTGTGCGAGCGTCGCAACAAGACAGAAGTCAACTTCCGTCGGGTTTTCGAAGAAATCAAGCGCCTTGGCTACCCGGGCTTTGTAGGCCTGGAGTGCACGCCCTTGCAGGACGATTTGTCGGCCGCCCGTAGTATTTACGAGGCGGACAACTGGAGCTGACTTGGTGATGTCACGTGCTGGCACGCTGCGACGTTGGGTCGCCGCTTTTCGTCCCTGGTTCACATTCTGCGACTCAAGCGGCCGGCCATCGCGTCGCCAGCCTTGGTATCACCTTGTTGCTCGCCGCGATGGCTTGGGGCCAAGGCAATCCTGCGGCAAACGAGGTCGGGCAGCAAGAGGGTGAGCGAGGCAAGACTGTCGCCTTGATCGAATTTCACGGCCCGATCAGTTCCTTGAGCGAACAGTATCTATATCGCAAGCTGGATGAAGCGCGGGAGCTGCGAGCAGAAATCATCATCATCGAAATTGACAGCCCCGGCGGGGAGGTCGATGCGACGTTGCGGATTGGCCGTCGACTGGCGGAACTGGGTTGGGCACGAACGGTTGCATACATCCCGAAAGAGGCGCTCAGCGGTGCTGCGTTGTTTGCGCTGGGTTGTGACGAAATCATCATGCGCCACGCGCAGTCATCGGCGATGCAGCGCCGATCTTCATGGACGAAAACTTCATGTTTCGCTACGTCGACGAAAAGTACCGCAGCAACCTTGCGGCACAGATCCGAGATTTGGCGGCCGATAAAGGACGTCCGCCCGCCCTTGCCGAAGCGATGATCGATGACAAGCTGGAAGTGCTCCAGGTGACCAACCGCGACAGCGGCAAGACGGCATTTATGTCCCAAGCGGAAATCGATGCCAGCCCCGATCCACAAGTCTGGCAGAATCCGCGTCCCGTCCTGGAAACTCGACAAAATCGCTTTCTGGAAGTGAATGGGGAACGTGCCGTTGAATTGACGATTGCCCAAGGGATTGCGATCAATCGAGACGCGCTACGCAAGCGTTACGAACCCATAAGAGAATGGCATGAATTGGAAACGAATAATCTCGACCGGGCCATCGTTATTCTCAACACACCGTTGGTCACGGGACTGCTATTCTTCGTGGGCCTGATCGCCCTCTACGTCGAATTCGCCTCGCCCGGTTTGGGCATTGGTGGTTTGGTCGCGTTGGTTTGTTTCTCACTGTTTTTTTGGAGCCGTTTTCTGGGTGGCACGGCCGAATGGTTTGAGGTCATATTGTTTGTTTCGGGGATCATCCTGCTGTTGATCGAAATCTTCGTGATCCCAGGTTTTGGGATGTGGGGTGGAACCGGAATCCTACTGATGATCACTTCGTTGGTGCTGGCAAGTCAGCCCTTCCTATTGCCTCGCACCCAACACGATTTGCAGACGCTAACGCGTTCCATCACCCTTGTTGTCGGGTCCATGCTCGCGTTCGTCATCGGCGCTGCCTGGTTCACGCGGCGAATGGGACAAATCCCGATCTTCCGACACTTGCTCTTGCAGCCGCAACCCGCTGTCGAAATGCCTCTGAATGGCAACGGAGCCAGCGAAGAGACCGTCCTCGGTGGACACGTCGTGCGCGTGGGTGACCGAGGCTTGACAGAGTCTCCACTGCGTCCGGCTGGCCGAATCCGGTTAGGAGACGATTTTGTGGACGTCGTTTCCGACGGCTCATACATCGACGTCGGTCAGCCCGTACAGGTGATCGAAGTGCGCGGCAACCGCATTGTCGTACGACAGATCGCCGCGACCGGCTGATCGCTCGACTCTGTTCGAGTGCCTGCAGCGCTATCGCCCCTTGCTCGCGGCGAACACCGCGACCTCTCCGATCCCGAGACAGCTGACACACTCGCGTCCTTTCGGACCGCGGGGGGAAGGTGGCCACAGGCCGAATGGGGAGCGTAAGCTAGGCGTACCGCAGGGAAACACTACGGGAGACCGCCGGTAACCGCCCACACCCACCGTAGGACGCGAAGGAACTGCGCGTTGGCTGCTTACGACGTTGGCAACCGTTGTTCGGAAAGACATTCGCCGACGGCCGCCTGCGGCGTATTTGAGGAAATCTGCAGGATCCAGGCGCTGATTCGCCGCTTCCACCGCGGAAATGGCCGTTCGGCAGCGGCGATGGCACGCCAATTGCCATTGGACTCCTGGACAACGCGAGCCCGACGAATTGGGCTCAGTGAGTACGACAGTGAGCATGACCCATGGAAACGGAGTAGAGTGATGCGACGAGGTTTCTTGATTGACATGGATGGCGTGATTTATCGCGGCGGGGAACTTATTCCCGGCGCGGACAAGTTTATTCAGATCTTGCTTGACCGGGACATCCCGTTCTTGTTTCTGACCAACAACAGCCAGCGTACCGGCACAACGTCGCGACGAAGGTCAGTCGCATGGGGATACCCATTGACGAGAAACACGTGTTTACCTGCGCGATGGCCACGGCGCTTTTCTTGCGAAACAAAAGCCGGGCGGTACTGCCTTTGTCATCGGCGAGGGTGGCTTATTACCGCGCTTACATCGCAACGGTTTTTCGATTGTGGACAAGTCACCGGATTACGTCGTCGTCGGTGAAGGACGCACACTAACCTTCGAAGTGTTGGAAACCGCTGTGCAAATGATCATCGACGGAGCGAAGTTGATCGCCACCAATCTGGATCCCAACTGTCCGACCAGTAATGGAGGTACGCGGCCCGGTTGTGGAGCGATCGTCGCCTTGCTTGAATCGGCGACCGGCGTCAAGGCCTTCAGCGTAGGGAAGCCAAGTCCCGTGATGATGCGGGCAGCGAGAAAGGAATTGGGATTGGCGGCGTCGGAGACCATCATGATTGGCGATACCATGGAAACCGACATACTAGGGGGAGTGCAACTGGGGTATTACACGGTCCTGGTCCTTTCCGGTGGGACCAAGCGGTCCACGCTGCGGCATTATGGATTTCGTCCCGAGTTGGTGGTCGATTCTTTGGCCAGCCTATGTGAAGGCAATGACTTGGTCGAAATCACGCCGTCCCGTTCGCGACGACGATACGCCCCTGGACATCCAGCAGTGGGCATTGACACACTAAGCCCAGGAAATCGGATCCGCGGCAGGTGCGGGAAAAACGCGACTTTCACGCACCTGCCTTCAATTCCGAAGACGAATCGACTACGCTGAGTACGGTGAATCGGGTGCCTTCAAACGGCAGGATTGTCGTGCGGATGTGAAGTTTCTTGATACGAGATGTTGCGCATGAAATCATTGGAAGAGGCGATGATCGCGGTGGGCTATCGTCCGGCTGACGCGGTGCGGGATGATAACCACGATATCCTGGAATATCTCAACCTGAAGTTGGCCGCTCGCGGGGCCCCGATTTTTGGTGATGCAAACGACTATCCCATCCTGAAGTTGGGGCGTTCTCTGTTAGAGCATCTGCATATCCAAAGTCGGTTGACGGAATCTCGCTATTGCCCCGCCGATCAAGCCATCCAGAGTTTTCTCGCCGACTACTTGCGGGACGTAGCGCCGCAACCGGACACGCACTGGCTACCCATGAACACCATGGTCTTGGAGCGGACGGGACTTGCCCGCACCCTCTCACTGCCGCCCGACCAAGATCATTTCGAATCATCGATTCTGAATTCGTATCGGGTCTACCAGGGCATCTGCCACAACCCATCCAAGGACCGCCGCACGACGGCTGGCGTGTTTCATGTGGTGGAGGGTGGTTTTGCCGTACCGGCCGATAAACGCGAAGTGCCTAGGCGGATGTTCGCACTGCTTCTCGTATGCGCTGCGGCCGGCCTCCTCGCGAATTGCTGCGACTTCCCTTCACATCGACTCAGGCGGAACAGGCCGAACTCTTCGTGTCACTACTTTTGCGACCCACGGTCTGCCCCGCCGTACCAGGGTTTACGGACCAAAAGTCGATCGAGGTGCGTTTTTTCGCACCCGGCAGCTTGGTCGCGAATTTGGATTTTGTCGAGTCGATATTCGGCAATGCCGGCGACCCGTACCATCCGGATAACGATGCGCGCATCGATGTACAACACTGGTCTGGCCATACTGGCTGCGTGATTCTGCGCCCATCTGACGACACTTACCAAGAAGCAGTTGGGCCTACCACACATTGACGAAGCCACGCCTCGGCAAATCCGCGACAGTATGTGCTGGACGCGCGAAGACGAACTCTACAACGACGGTCAGGCATTCAAGATAACTTGCCGCAACCATCGAGGCATTATC
>CAWAVP010000015.1:0-486340 GCA_963785495.1 uncultured Planctomycetales bacterium
TTATTGCTTCCGTTCAGCCAAGACAGTTGTTTCATTCGTCAATCGTGCATATGGGGAAGGCGGGGGCTCGGGTGCCTATTCACGCCGTGTCAGTCGACACGATCACGAGCCGCCCAATCGTAAATCTGCCATTAGGTGGGTAATTGCGTCTTCTCCGTTCGCCGTTGATGTCACTTTCGTTCTTCGCGCATCGTAAGAGGATTCTTCACTATGAGATTGACTCAGACACTTGTGGCAATTCTTGGAATTGCCGTCCTTCCTGGCATGGTGAGTGCTCAGTTTTATCAACAGGATTTTTCGGCAAACTTCCCGCCGCCCATCGCCAATCCGGGCATGGTTACTGTGATCATGACCAACGAGAGCGGCGACACAATCATTCCTTACGAAAACTATCCGATCCCCGGTCTCACGGATTACGTGGGCCGTCCTCAAGTCGCAGCACGCACCGGCGGTGCGAACGCGAATCAAGAAGTCAGTGCTATTACGAGCGTTTACACGGCGAACGGTGCCGATACGACGGCCCAGTATCCGATTGACCCGTTGCCTGAGACGGGTGGCAACGGTGCATATCCTCCCGATCGGATCTTAGATGACGCGTTCATCACGATGTCAGAAGATGGCATCAATGACATTCAATCGGCTGTGGCGTGGGATCAACAGTACGGCGGTGGTTACGACACCGCGACACATACCTTTTTATTCCGCATTAGTGGTGTGGGCAACCCAGCCAACGACCAAGCGGATGGCATGGGATGGACGTATTTAAATAGTGATATCCACGGTGAATCGGGCGTCATTGGACCGGGAACCTCCGAAGAGCCGAACTTCGAAGGCTCGCTGGGCGTTGGGTTCGACATCTGGGACAATGGAGGCGAGGGTGGCAATTCCGTGTCGCTGCACTATGACGGCACCACGCTCAAGAACGTCATAATCGATGATGGCACGACCGATCCGAACACCGGGCAGGACTGGGCTTTCAATTCATTTGAAACCGACGAGATCATCACAACACAGATCATCGTAACCGCGGGCGATCCCCTGGATTTTACCCAACCGGTACTTAAAGGCGGATCGCCGTATGCAGTTTCGAATCGATCGGGTGCGCCCTCGATCTTAGTTCAAGATGGCGGCGATGGTAGCATGGACGGCCATCTGCGAGTTGCCGAGGAAGCGGACAGCGTCTTCAACGTAATGGCCTTCGACTACGACGGTAGTGGCGCGTCGAGTGAATATCACGCGACGTTCAACTTCCGTGGACTCACCACGCCGGGTTCGAACCGCGCTGACGGCATGTCGTTCTTGCTCGTCCCCGTCGATCAATACGGCGAGACAGGCGCTGACGACCTGAATTTCTCGATCGCCGCGGAAGAGCCTGACTTGGCGGGAGCGTTCGGCGTAGGATTCGACACGTACAACAATGACGCCGCCGCTCAAGACGATCCGGAGGGCATGCCAGATGTCGGCAACCACGTTTCGATCTATTTTGATGGGGCCAAGGAATGGCAAGAGAACTTGGATATCACGGAAATGGACCTTGTGACCGCTGATCCCGAGGTGTGGCATACGGCTCGCATCGACATCGTCGGTGACGACGTAGCAGTTGTCCTCACCGACGGATCGGACGGCAGCGAGCACGTGGTATTTGCCGACACGATTCCAGGGCTGTCACAAATGGGTCCGATTCGTCCCGCGTTCGCTGCACGAACGGGCGGTGCGTTCGACAATTACGAAATCGACAACTTCCTCTTGACTACTACTGACATGATCCGTGGTGACTTCAACAACGATGGTGTGTTGGATGCGGCGGATGTCAATGCGTTGACGGCAGAGTCGGCCAGTGGCGCAAACAATATCGCTTACGACCTCACTGGAGATTCGGTCGTGGACGCAGCAGACGTCGCCGAATGGATTGGTGCCGACAATATTTACAAGAGTTGGCTGGGCGACGCGAATTTGGACGGCGAGTTCAATTCGGGTGACCTGGTCACTGTGCTGGGAGCCGGCAAGTACGAGTCGGGAGATGCGGCAGTCTGGACCGAAGGGGATTTCAACGGAGACGGGCTTGCGAACACGGGTGACTTGGTCACCGCCTTGGGTGGCGGTGGTTATGAGCTCGGTCCGAAAGCCGCCGTGTCGGCGGTACCGGAACCGGCCAGCGCCACACTGCTGCTGTTGGGCTCGTTGATGTTCATCCGTCGACGCCGTAAGTAACTGGCGGCAACAGCCGTAAGTCTTGAGTTTTAACGAGGTCCCCAAGCTTTTTGCTGGGGGCCTCGTTTTTTATCGTCTGTGGCCGCTCGCGAATCCACTTCCCAATTCCGGCCGACTTGTCCAACGTCCACCTGGGCGGCATGCCACCGAGACCGCCCTCATCCAGGCTTCGGCCCAATCCTGTTCGGCATGCGAGTTGCCAAGAGGCTGCCCGAGCCCATTCCTGGTAAGTGAAACGGTTGGGCGCTGGGACGTGTCTATTAAAGACGCCCACGCAGCAAATCTTGAGCCGAACAGGATTGGCTTCGGACGCTTCTCCCAAAGGAAACAGAGACACGCGTCAGTGACGTCCCGGGAAATCGGCGGGGGAAATCGAAACGGAGGCCTTCGCGTTGACGTTGATTAGAATAGGCTGAAGAGATGAGAATCACCCAAAACGGGGCACTCAGTCCTGGGAGGTACGGAATCATTCGAGACAGGTACGAAAGCGAACGTTCCTGGACGGTCGCCGGGGTCGCTCGACGTCAGACGTTTACGTTGTTTAGCGGAATGTTTCTGCTTGGGGTCGTAGGGTGCCAACCTTCCACGACTCCGTCACACGAGATTTCGAGGAAAACCCCGATGACAGCCTCGGCATCCAGCCAGCCTCTATTTGAGGACATTACGGCGAAAGCGGGCATTGACTTTCAGCACCAAGCCGGCGGCGAGAAGTTTTTTGTACCTCGCAGCATCGGATCGGGAGTTGCGATATTTGACTGTGATAACGATGGTCGACTCGACATCTATTTCATCCAAAACGCAGGCCCTGGATCGGATGTGAACAACCAGTTGTTTCGCCAGCAGGAGGACCTGAGCTTTGTTAACGTCAGCGACGGATCGGGCTTGGACATCGATGGCTGGGGAATGGGGTGCGCTGCGGGCGACGTAAATAATGACGGACGCGTTGACCTGCTGATAACGGAGTATGGTGCCATTCGGCTGCTTTTAAATCAATCGACAGCGGGGACGGTAAAGTTCGTCGACGTTACGAGTAACGCGAATTTGGCCAATCCGTCGTGGGGCACATCAGCAAGCTTCTTTGACTATGACCGAGATGGCTGGTTGGACCTGATTGTTTCCAACTATCTGGACTACGACCCGTCACGTCGCTGCACCGACGCCGGGGGACGCGAGGACTTTTGTGGTCCTCAGTCTTTCGGACCGCTGGTCGCTCGAATATTTCACAATCTGGGCGCAGCGTCGGGGAACGAAGATGCCAATGACTCTCTCGCTCTGCCGCGATTTGAGGACGTCACCGTAAACTCAGGCATCGCTTCTGCGACGGGCAAGGGACTAGGTGTGGTCTGTGCTGACTTCGATGGTGACGGCTGGCAAGATGTATTCATCGCCAATGATGGTGTTCCCAACACATTATGGGTCAACCAGCGGAACGAGCAGTTCACCGACGAAGCGGGACAACGTGGTTTGGCTTACAACGCGTTAGGCGAAGCCGAGGCGGACATGGGCGTAGCCTTGGGAGACGCGAATGCGGACGGCCTGTTCGATGTTTTCGTGACGCACCGCGCGACCGAAACACACACGCTTTGGCTGCAATCTCCTCAGGGAATCTTTATCGATCAGACGGCAACTTCCGGAATCACGCGAGCAGCGTGGCGGGGAACGGGATTCGGCACCGCGATGAGCGACATCGACAACGATGGCGATCTGGACTTAGTGATGGTCAATGGCAGAGTGCTCCGATTTGGCGGAGAACTGCCCGAGACACCGTCGGATGTCAACGAGTTTTGGCGTGCCTATGCGAACGAGACCAAATACTCTTGAATGATGGAACCGGAGTTTACAGCGACGTCTCGTCAGACAATCCTCAGTTCTGCCAAGAGGCTCGCGTATCACGCGGATTAGCCTGTGGCGATTTGGACAACGACGGTCGCTTGGACATTGTGGTGACGCATTTAGCAGGTCCGGCGCGAGTTTTCCGCAACATCGCCGACGACACGGGACATTGGTTAATCGTTCGCGCCTACACCCCGTCTTTGAATCGTGACGCATATGGAGCTCACTTATTGTTGCACACTTCGGATCGGGTACTGCAGCGCGACATCAATCCAGGCCACAGCTACCTATCCAGCAATGACCCGCGTGCTCATTTCGGTTTGGGAAGTGCGGATCACTTTGAGAAGATCCAAATAATCTGGCCCGACGGGTTCGTCGAAGACTTTGCGGGAGGTGCCGCAGATCGAGTCATGGTTATCACTCGTGGCACAGGGACCGCGGCCACCGACAATTAGCAAGTCGCAGGAATTCGCGCACAACAGGGATCGCCCGACATGTTGCCCTTTCGCTTCTGCTCATTCCAACCGATAGCGGCTCGGACCTGCAAATACAGGTGGCTGGTGTTGGGTGTACTATTGGTCGGCTGTGGAAGCCAAGACGACACGAACAGTCGTGCCGTGTCGACGAGTGCGCCGGCGATACACACGCGAATGAGTCTGGACGAAGCACTGGTTTCGGTACAGTGGAACAACTTGGATGAGGAGGTCGTCAGAAAGATCGAAAGGGCCCAGGCAGCAGTCAGAGCTGACGAAGCGTCGGCCAACAACTGGGGCCATCTGGGCATGCTACTGTTGGCCCATGATCTGGAACGTCCGGGAGCGAATTGTTTCGAGACAGCTGCGGCATTGGATGCCGGACAAGCTCGCTGGCCCTATTATCAGGCAATTGCCTTGCGGAACCTTCAACCTCAGTTGGCATTACAACAGCTTCGCCGCGCCGTGGAGTTATTCGGTCCACAGTACATCGCACCTCAACTTCGCCTGGCCGAAGCACTAATTGAAGCGGCCGAATTCGATGAGGCAGAGACGATTCTGTCGCGTGTTGCACGTATCGAACCGAATAACAACGGGGCTCGCGTTGCCCTCGGCAAGTTGCAACTGCTTAGGAATGAACCTCGCGAGTGTCTAGAGAGTCTGCGAGGTGTGTTGCAGCAGGAGCGTCCATGGCGCAAGAGCTTGCTGTTGGCCGCCGAGGCATATCGCCGCTTAAATGCATTGGAAGTTGCGGAGCGTCAACGCGAGCTCGCACAAGTGGCACCGGACGCGAGTTGGCCTGATCCGATCTACAGCGAAGTATTGGCCTTGCGATCGGGACTAACAACACAGTTAAGTAAGGCTGATCGTTTGTTCGTGCAGAACCGTGTTGACGAATCTCTTCGACTGCTGGAACAGATCACGACGGACCACCCCGACTCCGAGTGGGCTCAGATTCTCCTAGCTCGCAGTCTCATCCGCAAGCGTCACCTGCCGGAAGGCGCGAAGCCTTGAGCAACGCGCTGAAACTGAATCCGCAATCGTTTGAGGCACATTTTCGCATGGCGGTTTCGTTCGAATTAGAAAAGCTATACGACCGTGCGGGCCAATGGTATGAAAAGACGATACGACTTCAGCCAAGTTGCGCGGTTGCCTACAAAAACCTGGCACACTGTCGCATGGAAATGAACGACATTCCCGGTGCCGAAGCCAATTTGCAGCGGTCGGTTCAAGTCCAACCCAACTACTTCGATGGCTATTTGGCCTTGGCAGAATTCTATGCGAGACGGGGTGATTGGGTTGCGTCGCAGGCATCCATTGGCGTGGCCGAGGGACTGCGTCCAGGCGACTCGCGCGTAGCTGCCATGCGACGAGCGCTGGATAAGTACACTAGCGGCAAGAATTAGGAGATCCTGCCTGGAGGACTCTGACGTCCAACGGTATTACTCACTGCGATTTTTGTCGCGGTCAATGATCATGGCCTCCATTCTTCTATCGGGCGTGAGCCACAGTAAGGCGACGGCGGAATAGATAGCGACACGCACCAGGGAAGCACAAAGGCAATGCAGCATGCGACGGTATAGGCCGCTAGTGAAGCATTTCCCTTTATGTCGCTACCAACTGCGACTGCAATTCTGGACTTAGGTCCTTCGGCGCCGATCAGTGCTCTCTGCAGAATCCTGTAGGCGATCGCGGCCAGCAAAAGCACGCCCCCATAGACTGCGGTGGGCACTTCACTAAACCCACTACTTCGCATCCAACTGGTCACAAAAGGAAACAGTGACAACCAAAACAACAGATGGAGATTGGCCCAGAGCACGGCCCCATTGATACGTTCCGTGACCTGCAACATATGGTGGTGATTATTCCAATAGATCGCCAGATACAAGAAGCTCATCAGATACGCGAGGAACACGGGAACAAGGGGACGGAATGCTGTCCAATCATTGCTGGATGGCGTTTTGAGATCAAACACCATGATGGTGATGATAATGGCGATCACCCCATCGCTAAATGCCTCCATTCGACCTTTGCTCATAGTTCAGCTCACGACTTTCATTGTTCAATGCGGACAAAGACAATCACTCCAGGCATTCGGCAAATCTCTTTTGGTTGAATCGCGTCGTATTGCGAACCGCGCGGTCGAACCGTATCTGCCCCACGTGGTGCGAGTTTGTTGGCGATTGCCCGACCGAAAAAGAATCATCATCGCGATTTCCGACCATCGGTACTTGCCGCCCCCGAGCCACCAAGTTCGCCCTGCAACTAAAATGACATGAACCAACAGACGATTTCAACAGCAAACTAGCAATCAATCCCACCAAACAAAGGGAAACAAAGGGAAACAAAGGGGAAAACAAAGGGGACGAAAACAAAGGGGACAGTCAGAAAAACAAAGGGGACAGTCACGCCAAGGAAAACAAAGGGGGACCAAAGAAGGAGACCAAACGGGGACAGTCACGACCCGACCTGTCAGAGACCAAAAGGTGACAGTCACGACCCGACCGGTCACGACCCGACCGGCACTGCGTGGGCGACAGTCACGACCGTCAGTCACGACCGACACTGTGATGTCGTACGGACTGCGTACCTTGGTGGGCCGCGAGAGAGCGGGCCCTCGCGAGCCGGAACGACGTGGCGTACGATCAGAGAGAACTGCCGAAGCGGTCAGTCCGCTGCAAGTCGAACTCGACGTCTAGACCGAAAGTTGCATCGATAAGACGGCCACGTAGCAGTAGGTTCTGCTATCAACAGACGCCGATACGAGACTTCAACGACTCAAAGCGCGTCGCCAAAGAGAAGATGCTGAACAGCAATCAGCTGAAAGCCGTTGCAGCTTTGGCAGCAACTGTCATGTAAAGTACTGCCTACTACGCAAGATGTGTCGACGCGCCCCGACTACCTAATTCAATTTGGTCGATTCCGATGTTCGTGAGCGAAGCGGCGGCGGCCAAGTCTCGTATCACCATCGTGTTGCTCGCTAAGATTGCGAGCCATTTTTGCCAGCTCGTCGGGATGAGTCACCCAACGACGCATCCTCTCATCAAAGTCCTTTACCGTCTCCAGCCAGTTGTGATCAACAAAGCCAAGTCGTTCCCATACGGGCTCTAACACGTCGGGCACAACTTCCATCCTTGTATCCTCAGTGAGACAATTTGCGGTCCAATTCAATAGGTCGAGGTATTCGTCCAGCGCAAGCGGCAACACACCTTTGTCCGACGCTCGCGGTCCTCCACATGGCACGGCGCAAGGTCCAAGTCGATCATCCTGTGGCAAATGAAGTGGAGCAAGCCACGCATCGGCGAAATATACATCGCCGTGCGCTCCATCCGCTTCATTCACGCTCTCTCCACTCATTGCCTGGATTCGCAAATATACCGAAGTGTACTCGCTGCATTCAAGCGATGCACACATTCGTGCACGAAGTGGATTCAACTCCACGTATCCCATGCACACCAACAGCGCAAGTTCATCCTCCAGGCGGCGGGAATTAAACCGACCCTCCCAAAAATGCCCTCGAGTTCCTGACTCCAAATTCGCCCGTCGTGCCAATTTGTAAGTCCACAATCGCAAGAGCCACGAGATACTGGACAGTCGACCTCTCAATTCCTCCAATCGGTCGCGATCCTTCAATTGTGAGGTCAAATACATTTGGTCAATCTCGGTGGGACTACCGTCTGCCCGACGGTGCAGCGGGCAAATCATCCACCAGCGACGGATCACCTCTTCGTCGCTGTACGCTTTCACGAGGTCCGGACGATTTCGCAGAATGACGTGAAAATGATTCGACATTACGGCGAAGCTTACGATGTCAATGGCAAACCCCATCGCCAAGCTCCGCAGCTCATTCTCCGCCCAACCCTTGCGATGCCGATAATCACGACCGCGCCCCCCGCTTCCGGCCTAATAGCCACCGTTGCTGGACGCAGCCGTTCCAGCAGTGATAGATACCCACTTCACTTTCATCAATCTGCAAATAGCGAGGCACTCTAGCCATAACTACAGCTCCTTTCACCGACACTTTTCCTTCGTTCGACGGCGACACTAGAGCACCACTGGCAAAAAAGATCAAAAGCGCCTGCAACCTTGATCGACCCTCTGTCGAAAGACGAGTATGAAATGACGTCTCCACTGGCCCCGCATTTCTAATCTCGTTGGGCCGACAATTCGAACAAGTAAATGTCCCGATCGAATGAGCACTTGCCAGGTACCGCGACAGGCACAAACCTCACTGCCGGATTCGCAGATGGCGTTCCCATGTAGCCCTTGTTAGAATTTCAAAAGAGGAAAGTCCGCCGTTCGTGCTTTCGTTTGGCAGCAAGCGTTTACTCCCATTACACCGATGGTCAAGCCGGCATCAATCCCGACCAGTGCAATCTGGCGATCGGCAATCACCTATACCGCAATCGGCGCCGGCGCAGGAATGACGGCAGCGGCTTTGGCGTTGATTGTTCATCCCGCTACCACTCATCGCGAACTGGTCATTCGCTTAACCAACCTGGGGGTTCTCATCGGCGTCATCGCGTGGCTAATGCATTGCAATCAACGTGATCCGTTCGTTGATGCTGACAAACTGACCATCGCGGATGAACTGCCACTTAGAGGGCCCAGGCCACCATCGTTTGCAGAACGATCGGCGCGATACCTGAGCTCTTGCAAACGTCATACTCTCAATCGAAGCAATCGACCAACCTCATCTGTGCCCCCTACGTCCAACACCGACATGCCGACTACAGCGCACTGGCCGCCAAAACCTCGTTGGTGGCTCCGCGTGATCCTCAATCGCATTCGCAATACGTTGATCGGATGAGCTCAACACATTCCACTCCACAAGCATTCGGCCGGCCCCAAACCGCCTTTACGATATAAAACTCTCTACAAATCGCGACGACCCGTCGTTCCCTTCGATAATCTGAGGTTTCTATGCATCCCGATCATTCGACCCTTATCCGATATGTACAATGCCTTTCGTCGCTCATAATTGCCGCCATCTGTGTGCTTACTTCGCCAGCACATCTGATGGGAGCCGCACCTCAAACCGAGCTCGGGACGCACGGCTATGTCAATTCAGATGGTGTCAAGATTCACTATGTCACGTCTGGCAACGGTCCATTGGTCGTCATGATTCATGGATTTCCCGACTTTTGGTATACGTGGCGCCGCCAAATGCCGGCGTTGGCAAACGATTTTCAGGTCGTCGCGATCGATCAACGCGGTTACAACCTGAGTGACAGGCCGGAAGGTGTCGAAAACTACAGCATGGACAAGTTAATGAGCGACGTTCGCGCGGTGATTCGGCACTTCAATCAAGAAAAGGCCGTGATCGTCGGACACGACTGGGGCGGTGCAGTCGCCTGGTCGCTCGCGATGGCGCAACCAGAATGCGTCGACCGCTTGATCATCCTCAATTTGCCACACCCCAATGGCCTCCGACGTGAACTCGCCGATAATCCCCAGCAGCGCGCCAACAGCGCCTACGCCCGACATTTTCAAGAGCCTGATGCGGCTCAACAACTGACGGCGGAAATGCTCGCGACGTGGGTTAAAGATGAGGCAGCCAGAACGACTTATATTGAAGCGTTTCACCGCTCATCGTTCGATGCCATGCTGAATTACTACAAAGCAAACTACCCAAGACCACCGTACGAGGCACCTGATACGTCGCTGCCTAAGGTCACGTGTTCCGTACTCATGATGCACGGACTGGACGACGAGGCCCTGCTGCCCGGGGCTCTCAACGACACGTGGGATTGGCTAGAGAAGGATCTTACACTGATAACCGTTCCTAATGCTGGCCACTTTATTCAGCAGGACGCCGCAGATTTCGTTACTTCCAGTATGATTCGCTGGCTCAAGCGGTAAGCGTATGCTCCGCGACAAACGATTTCGCTTCCGAGAGAATCAATTGTTGCCGGACGGTCGCCAAAGAATGGACATGAGTCGATTGCGCTGTCACAACAGATCGCTCGCCAAGGAAGCCAAAGGGGATCGCTCACCGCTTTCTAGAGTAACGTGAGCAAAAATCTCCTGGCCCGTCATCCGATTAATCAGATGACTCAATCCATTCGATAACGCGTCCAGATAGGGTTGATCAATTTGATGAATGTCGCCCGTCAGTACGATCTTCGTACCCTCGCCCGCGCGAGTAATAATCGTCTTGACTTCGTGAGGCGTAAGATTCTGCGCTTCGTCGACGATAAAATACATCCTCTGCAAGCTTCGCCCCCGGATGTACGACAGGGGTGTAATGACAAGCTTCTCTAGCTCCAGCATCTCTCGAATGCGTTCCGACCGTTTATCGCCTTCAGCAAATTGGTGCCGGATCACATTCAAATTGTCGAACAATGGCTGCATGTATGGATCAAGCTTCGCCTGGATGCGCCGGGAAGATAGCCCAAATCGCGATTACTCAAAGGCACTACGGGACGTGCCAAGAGGATTTGCCGATAGCTGGATCGGCATTCCAAGGCGGCAGCCAGCGCCAACAGGGTCTTGCCAGTGCCCGCCTTTCCGGCCAGCGTGACCAATTTGATTTGATCATCCATCAAAGCACGCAAGGCAAATGATTGCTCGGCGTTGCGGGGCTTGATTCCGTATGCCGACATCTTCTCTACACGTTGAAATCCACGACGCTGACCGCAGTACGTCGCCAGTGCCGACTTGGAGCCATTGCGGAGAATAAAGTTCTCATTCGCCACGGCGCCGCTCACTTCACTGACATCGGACTCCGCGACCCAGCCCTCGTCGCTGTAAAAAGCATCGATCAGCGTCGATGGCAAATTGTCGAGCATCCGTTTGCCGGTGTACAAACAATCAAAACTCTCCAGCTTGTCCGCCGTGTAGTCTTCCGCCTGGATCCCCAACGACTTCGCTTTCATCCGTAAATTCGTATCCTTGGAAACCAAGGTTACGCGTCGAGTAGGATGCACGTTATTGAGCATCAATGCACAGTTAAGAATCCGATGATCCGGCGAATCTTGATAAAATGCGGAACCCAGTTGGCTATCGAGCGGCCCCGACAAGACAACTCGAATCCGACCTCGATCATTCCCCAAAGACACTCCATCTTCGCTCAAAATGGGTCCCGTTAACGCGTCCAAGCGTCGCAAGAATTCCCTCGCTTGAAAGTGAAGGTCCTCATTCCCTCGTTTAAATCGATCCAACTCCTCAAGCACCGTAATGGGAATCGCTAAATCGTGCTCTTCGAATTTATCAATGCATCGGGCATCATGCAGTATCACATTCGTATCCAAGACGAACAACTTAGCGCTAGCTCCCATCTGATCGATCATAGTGCTTCTCTCGGAGTCGAAGGGGCTGGAATAGCTGCCACGTCCGAAGTGACGTGTCGCAAGAGATGACAGGTTGATCACCGTCCATCGGTCGCCCTCGCCAGAATGTTTGGCGGAACATTTCTGCCTGCCGGAAAGCAACTCCCGCCAGACACGCTTCGATGAAGATCAGGTAAAGTCTCGGGACCTACAACAAGAATATGCTACGTCCCGACGCCCTGCCGGACTCGCCCCTTAACATCGGCTCATTAAAAGCATTAATCCGGCGGGGCTCCCCCAGCTGGCTCTTTCATCATAGCGAGCAATGCGCCATCCGGGAATCTCGATTTCTCCGCTCGCTATGGCTGCTCGACTCGCGCCCGTTGAGCCGTCCGCCACATTTCGGCGTACTGCTGAAATGCCGCCTGGACTCTCGGTGCTGTTTCGCTTAACGCCTTCTGCAGCTCCTCTCCATACGTGTCCCCGGTCGATTGATGAAGTCGGTGCGCAACATGCATAGCAACCGCGTCGTCGAATTGAATTAGCTGATCCACTAAAACGCCGCGACGATTCCCAAAACGTTGTATCAATTGCTGAGCATAATCGTAAGCTGACATCCACTGCCCATCATCGTCGGCATCAACCCACAGCGGTCCACTGCAGCCAAACACGCGTGGCCGATACGCCGGCGAGAGCGGCTGGTAGGGCTTCGCAGTCCTCCAATAGGGTTCCCTGATCCCTGGCCCTTCGGCCATCACCACCAGGTTCACGTCATAACTCGGCAGGTCAATGCGCCAATTCCCTGTCCAGACAACTCCCGAGGTCAACTGATCCCGGGCATCCTCATGAATCTCTGCTTCCCGAATCCGACTTCCATTCATGTACAAAGCAACTCGATCGGCCCGTATCCAATCAGGCGCCAACACACGTAAGTCCAGATCAAGCTGCTTGCCAACAAGTGGCAGAAACTCTCCAGGCCGGTACTTGTGCTGGGCGACAACATCCACAAGCAGGCCGTAACTCACGTAGACTTGCCCTTGTCGAAAGTTGTCGACGGCCTCTGCGAGATCGATCTGACTGACGTCGCTGTCATCGCATCGAATGTATGTCCGCCCCTGCCCTACAAAGTGTCGAGCGACGTCGTGAGAGTCACTGCTGCCGACCGGCGTTACCCGGTACCCTCGATTGAGCAACGCCATCCAGTCCTCAAATAACTGCAGGGGTTCGGTCTGTGTCGCACTCGAATTCAGCACTTCCATTGCATTGAAGCCGATCGGCCAGCCATCCACATTCTCGCCGACGCGAGCCAAGTGATGTCTCGGGCCAAATGGCCTCACGCCGCTGTGCTCGTCGCGGGCATGATTCAGGATCACGATCCTGACGTCCGGCGTGGCATAGATCCCCGAAAGTATCTCGCGCCAATCCCGTAGCGCATACTCGGGCACCCCCGCTCCTTGCGCGACGGGAAACACATTAAAGTGACCTACCGGCGTCGTTACTTCATTGCCCATGACCGGAGTGAAATATTCCCGTACACCCGCTTGCCGCGCGAACTGCTCGTAGTTGACATGCACGTTGTGGTCCGTCGCAATCGGCAGCTCGATTCCCTCGCCGGCCAGCGTTATCATTCGCTCATGAACGGTTGCATCGCCATGCCCCGAGTGAGTTAGTGAATGGATGTGCGGATCGCAGGCGACCCAGCCGGATGTGTTCACTTGACGATCAAGAGTCAGGTCAACGTCCAAGGATACGTTCGGCGTCGCAGTCACGTCACGCCGCGCCAACGAGTACTCAAAACCACGTCCCGCATAGATCGTATATCGACCCTCTGGCACGGCAAATTCAGCATTGCCTGTCGACGTATAAATCACGCCAGGGCGAACTGCCAGCTCCTGATTCGAACTCACCGAAGTCTCTTGCAACGCCCCCTGCGAATCGAGGATCGTTAGTCGCGCTGGAAGGCCCGCTCCCGTCGATCGATCAGTCACTTTGATTGAGAACTGCGCGCTCGACACCACCTCGCGCTGCCGCTGTCGATGCAACGAGATCGGACCCACACGGATATCATCCGACATGCGTCGTGAATCCGCCAAACAGCTTACGCTTAGTGAATTCTGGCCGTCGATCACGGCAGCAGGTGGAACCTGAAAATAGATCCGCATGCGGTTTTCGTCGATACGTAACGAACCCAAGGGCGTTTCATTCAGCCGAATCTGCCAGTCTTGCTTGACATCCTCTTGGACCAACTCCAACGTCCACGCTTCCTTGTTGGCGTTGGCCGTGAACTCGAGCTTTAGTTCAGCAGCTTCCGCCTGTTCAGGAAACTCATCCCATTCACGCTGCATTCCTGCTCGCAGATGCACGGCTCGGTCCAGGATCACTTCCTGAGCAAGCACTTCCGGTACGGTCACCAGCACCGACAGCAGGAAACCTATTCGACACACGCGCATAGCCAAACCAATGCCTCGCATCATCGTCGCCCCTCGGGAATGCAACGCGCCAACGTCAAAACAAACGATTGAAACCATTCAACGCCGCGACCCGATATGCCTCTGCCATCGTCGGGTAGTTGAAGGTGGTGTTCATAAAATACATCAAGGTGTTTGCTGGCGGCCGCTGAGCCATGATCGCTTGTCCAATATGAATGATCTCGGAAGCGTTCGCGCCGAAACAATGAATCCCCAACAATTCAAGCGTTTCGCGATGAAACAATATTTTTAGCATGCCCACACACCGTCCCGTGATTTGCGCTTGCGCCAGGCTCTTGAATTGCGCATTGCCGACTTCGTAGGGCACGCGTTCCAATGTTAGTTCGCGTTCGGTCTTGCCTACGGAACTAATCTCCGGACTCGTATAAATCCCGGTGGGAATCTGTCCGATGGTCTGACAATCTAGTTCGCGGCCGCAGATATGCCCCGCCGCGATTCGACCTTGCGTGTAGGCGGCACTCGCCAGCGAAGGAAAGCCAATCACGTCGCCTACGGCGTAAACATGAGGGACCGCGGTTTGGTAGTACTCGTCTACCTGCAAATAGCCCCGTGAATCGGGCGCCATCCCTAGCGATGCCAAATTCAAGAAGTCAGAGTTTCCGGTTCGACCATTTGCCCATAACAATACGTCGGACTTCAAGTGCTTACCGCTGTTTAACGACAAAACCACGCCGTCCTCCTGCCCTTCTATCTGTTCATACGATTCTCGATGGCGAATTACAATCCCCAAGTCGCGCAGGTGATAGCTCAACGCATCAATGATCTCGTCGTCCAAGAACTCGAGCAGCTTGTCGCGCGTATTGATCAAATTGACTTTCATGCCCAGATTGCGAAACATGGAGGCATATTCACATCCGATCACGCCCGCTCCGTATACGGTGATTGATTTGGGCGTATGATCGAGCGACAATATCCTGTCACTTTCGAAGATGCGAGGATGTGTGAAGTCGACGTTGTCGGGACGATATGGGCGTGATCCGGTGGCAATCACGAGGCTACGCGCCGTTAGCATCTGTCGTCCTTCGTCAGGCAGATCGACTTGCAACGTGTGCGCATCCACGAAACTCGCTCGGCCACGTACGACTGGCACACGGTTGCGTAGGTAGAAACTCCGACGCATGTCCTCCTGTTTGTCGATGATCTGCGCGGCGCCGCGGCGCAACTCCGGAAACGAGATTTCGCGGTCCCGCACCGTATCGCGGAGTAGCGGATTGCCCGCGAATTCCGTCAACTGAAAAATGGCAAATCGTAACGCCTTACTAGGGATAGTGCCGTAATGCGTACAACCGCCGCCGATCTTCGTCTGTTCCTCGATGACGACGACAGACAGGCCGTTCTTCGCCGCCTGCATCGCAGCCCCCTCACCACCCGGTCCAGACCCAATTACGGCGAGATCATAGTCTAAGTGCGGCATCATCTGTCCATCGTCTCCTCGACAGAACCCGGGCGGCCGACGTAGGTACGAGGTCGAAGAGGGGTCTTGAGGAGGGTGAATCTTGAAGGTCCGAGGTGTGAAACGCAGCGCCTACTTGACGCGATGTTACCATGAGTCAACGCAATTTGGCTACGCGCGTCGCTTCTGCCGCCGAGACGCGGACCACGCGCCGGATCAGCGATCTCCCCGTCACAGGCCACCCGGGCGCGTCTTCGGCGCGTGAGCGACGCCGTCGTCGCCCTTTCATTCAACATCTCGCCCGTCTCAAGCCCAGCGGTCAAGCGGATGGTTCTTGTACAATCACCCGGTCGCGTCTAACATACGACCCGGCGGGCCTGCAGTCTGTGAGCGTCCAATCCGCGGCGCCGCACCGTCGCCGTCGGTTCCGGAGATCCGTTCGATGAGTAGCGATTCACCTAATTACGTTGAGTGCGAGCTGGTGGACGATGCGGCGGTGTTCCGCGTCTTGGTTCGCGAATTGAGAGATCCGGAAACGTCCTACGCCGTGCGCGACGAAATGCTGGCTCAGCTGACCCAAACGCCGACGCGAAAGGTCGTCATCGACCTCGGTGACGTCAAATTCATCGGCAGTATTGGTTTTTTGGCATTTCTCAACACGCGGCGGCACGTCGTCGACGGTCGGATCGTACTCTGCAACGTCTCGCCCTCTATCGTCGAAGCCTTTCAGGCGTGCCGACTGGTCTCCGCCGACGACACGCATCCCGCCCCCTTCGAAGTGCAGGCGACGCGAGCCGAAGCCATTGCCAGTCTCGCGTCGTGATTTCGCACAATTCGCGTATTCGGAAGCCCCACGTGTCAAAAGGCCAAAACAGCGACATTCGACCGCAGCTCGCACGATCCGTGATGGCGTCATTACGCGGATTTTCTATAAAAAGCGTTTCGAAATCGTCAACATGAATAATACCGGACACTTAGGCACAATGGCTGGCAGTCGGCAACGCCTCCCCGTGCCGGGTGTTACCGTACGGCCGATCGTTACGTTGGATAATCCGCTGACCGAAGGTACCTATAACATCGACGTAGCGCACGCGGAGAATGGTGGCAGCGCCGGTATGCAATTCTTGGCAGCGCTCGGCGATGTGATTGCCGGAGAAGTGGCATCTTCCGGCGGGGTTTTGCTGACGACTTCGACGGCGGTCAATCTACCGCGTAATATCGGCTTAAGCCTGGCGCAAGAAGTCGAACGCCTGCGAGGCGGCTTCAATGGTGACGGCCTCGCCGATACCAGCGACGTGGTCACAGCCTTGGGTGGAAGCGGTTATGAGCTGGGTCCGAAAGCCGCCGTTTCGGCCGTGCCAGAGCCGACCAGCCTGGTGTTGCTGCTGATGGGTACGCTGGCGACTTGTGTGGCGCCGCACGCCGACGCATTCCGTAGTTGACGCCGGCACCCGGCCCTGATTAACCTAGAAAAAGAGGCCCGTCCGCAAGTGACCGGGCCTCTTTGTTTTTTTGCCCAATCCCACTCCCCGCGATCAGCTCCGTATCGCCCCGTCGCTTGCGAACGAGGATTGGCGATAGCGAAGATTCTGTGCCGCCTGCGGAAACTATCCTTGAACCATACCGACTCCTGATTCCCCCTCCTCGATAGGAACCTCATGATCGTGACGAGCGCCCAAATTCCACCGTCCGACGCGCCCCACAAGACGCTACAGCGACTATTGCCTCGGTTGGAACAGCGGTTTGCTCCTCACCTGGCACCCGAAGAATGGGAAGCATTCAGCCGCCGCCTGCGGAGCCATTTTGCCGAATTGTTTGCCGCGCTCATCCAACTTTACGGCCAACAATACGACTTTTTCTTCCACCTGGAGTCGCTGCTGGCCACGGTGACCGAGATGTGGACACAGCGTCACAGCGACCTGAAGGCGTTGGACGCCATGCGAGAAGTGGACCCCGATTGGTTTCGATCCAATCGGATGGTCGGCGCAATGTGTTACGTCGATTTGTTCGCAGGAAACCTCAGCGGGCTGATCGAGAAGGTTCCGTATCTGACCGAACTGGGAATCACCTACTTGCATCTGATGCCATTGTTCAAGGTGCCCGAAGGCGACAACGACGGCGGATATGCCGTCAGTGATTATCGGCAGGTCGACGACCGCTTGGGCACGATGGATCAGTTGTCCGACTTGGCTCAACTGCTGCGGCATCACGGCATTTCCCTGGTCTTGGATTTTGTGCTCAACCACACCTCGGACGAGCACGAATGGGCACAGCGCGCGTGCGCGGCGAACAAGAGTACCAGGACCTCTATCGCATGTTCCCCGATCGAACTCTGCCCGACGCCTACGAACGCAATCTACCCACCGTTTTTCCCGACGATCACCCCGGCGCGTTTACGTATCATAGCCAAGTCAAGAAATGGATTTGGACGACGTTTCACAACTATCAATGGGACTTGAATTACGAGAACCCAGAAGTGTTCACACGGATGGTAGGCGAGATGCTGTTTCTGGCCAACCAAGGCGTGGAAGTGCTGCGGCTGGATGCGGTCGCCTTCCTGTGGAAAGAGTTGGGATCGACCTGCCAAAACCTGCCCGGTGCGCATGCGATCATCCAGGCATTTAGTGCGGTCACTAAGATTGCCAGCCCCGCCGTCGTATTGAAATCCGAAGCCATCGTCGATCCGGACGAAGTTCGCAAGTATATCGGCCGACGTGAATGCCAACTTTCCTACAATCCCGAACTCATGGCACTGCTGTGGAATTCACTGGCAACTCGTAAAGTGAAGGTATTGCAGAAGGCACTGCAGCGACACTTTGCGATTCCAGAAGACTGCGATTGGGTCAACTACGTCCGCTGCCACGACGACATCGGCTGGGCGTTCTCAGACGAAGATATCGAGGCCGCCGGCTTCGACGCCTTCGATCATCGTCGATTTCTGAATCGATTCTTTACCGGCCGTTTCCCAGGTTCCTTTGCTCGCGGTCTGCCGTTTCAGGAAAACCCGACCACCGGCGACGCGCGCGCCTCTGGCACGACCGCGTCACTGGTGGGACTGGAAGCCGCATTGCAGCATTACGACGAACAAGAAATTGATCTCTCGATTCGACGGATTCTGCTACTGCACGGTGTCGTGATGACGATCGGCGGGATTCCCCTGATCTATCTGGGCGACGAGATCGCCACGTTAAATGATTACGGCTTTGAGCACGACCCCATGAAAGCCGGCGATTCACGATGGTTGCATCGCCCAACGTACAATTGGGATCGCTCCGCCGAGCGACACGACCCGGAATCCATCGCGGGGCGAGTGTTCCAGGGCCTGCTGCGACTCATACAACTGCGGATCCGCAATCTGGCCTTTGATCGAGCGGAAACGGAAATCATCGATACGGACAACGAGCACGTCCTGGGCTATTTTCGCAATCATAATGGATACGGCGTGCTGGTCATGGCGAATTTCTCTGAACATGAACAGTCGGTCGATGGACGACGCTTACGCCATCTGGGCCTGCGTAAGACGGTAGTCGACATGGTCGCGGGCAGCGTCGTAACCGCCACACATTCCATCACGCTCGAGCCCTACCAGTTCGTCGTCTTGGCCCGAAATCGGTAGTCGCCGGCGGCAGTCTTCCCAGTATCCGTGCGGTCTCTCCCGTGGTCTGACGCGTCGCAACGAAACGAGCCGGTCGCCGCGAGTCGCCATTTTTTGGACCGACTTTTGCTCCATTCTCTGCGTTGGACGCGTTTCTGCATACTTTGTGGGCGAGGCGCAACATGTTCGTAGCAATCGAGTCAAACAGGCACGTTGCCTGTGTCAAAACGAAACAGCGTGTCGACAGACAAAAACGTATTTGGGCTGCCGTGTTGATGCTCGCGGCATGGACAAGCGCAACGGTCACGGTTGACGGTGTGGAACCGGCGGTGACGAACCGCGTCAGGATCGAGTTGTACGTCCGCCAGGATTCGGAACAGTGTCGGCAGGCAGAGTCCTTTTTGCAGCAATTCGCCCAGCAAAGGTCGGGACTGGATATCGCGGTCTACGATGTGCTAAAAGACAATTCCGCCCTGAGTCGCCTATGGAAAGTGTCGCGTCAGCGGGGCTACGAACAGGCGAAGCTGCCCACGTTCTTCTTATGTGACCGCGCGATCGTGGGATTTCAGAATGAAGCCACCACCGGTCAACAGATTCGCGACTTTTTCACGATCAACGTCTACATCCGGCCCGGTTGTCGACACTGTCACGCCGCTCAAGTGTTTCTAGATCAAATGGTGCAGCGGTGGCCTGCCGTAGAAGTTCAATACCACGACGCCGTGAACGACGCAGCCGTCCGTCGTGAGTTGGAAACGGTTTTAGCTCGCTATCATCAACATCTGACGCTATTCCCTTGTATTCATATTGCCGACCGTATCGTGGTTGGATTCGACTCGACGGCCACCAGTGGCGCACGGCTGGAGGCCATCTTTCAAGCCACGTCGATCGAGGCCACTCAACACAATGCCCGAGTTGCGTCACCGGGCGCCGTACAGCTGATCTCGCTGTTGCGACCACAGGCCTGGCTCTGGGATTGGCTGCAAGTCGGTGCTGCAACTCGAGCGACCGACAGCCGAGGGCTTGCACCGGCGATCGACGCACCGCCACCCGACGATGCGCCTCCGCTGCCCTTAGATGCTCCGCTGCCCCTCGACAACGACACGCCGGAATTGGCGCCACCTCCTCCCGAAGAATGGTCGACCGAGGACTCGGCCTCGACCTCAAACGCAGCAACTCAACTTGATACTGCATCAGCTGAGGACGCGCCCCAGCAGACGCTAGAGTTTGAACTATTCGGTCGCGTCCATCGCATGTCGGTCAGTGATTTCGGCCTACCGACTTTCACGTTTTTGGTCGGCTTGATTGATGGCTTCAACCCGTGCGCGATGTGGGTCCTGGTGTTTCTGCTTTCCATCTTGGTCAATATCAAAGATCGCAAGAAGATCATATTGATTGCAGGTTCATTTGTTGTCGTCAGCGGCCTAGCCTACTTTGCATTCATGGCCGCTTGGCTCAATGTGTTTCAGCTAATCGGCCTGCAGCGACCGGTGCAGATCGCCTTGGGATTGCTGGCCGTGCTGATCGGCACGGTAAACGTCAAGGACTTTTTTGCCTTCCATGAAGGCCTCACGTTTTCCATTCCCGATGCCGCGAAGCCGGGGATCTACGACCGCGTGCGACGCATCGTCACGGCCCAATACCTGACTGTCGCCATGGCCGGCGCCGTCGCCTTGGCGATTATCGTCAACGTCGTGGAGTTATTGTGCACCGCGGGATTGCCGGCGATGTACACGGAGATCCTCACTTTGCATCAATTACCGACCTGGGAAAACTACGCCTACTTGGCACTTTACAACGTGGCCTACATGCTGGACGACAGCATCCTGTTGGTTATCATTGTCGTCACCCTCTCGCGACGGCGGCTTCAAGAGCAGCAAGGCCGCTGGCTGAAGTTGGTTAGCGGAGTCGTGATTCTGGCCCTGGGATTAGCTATGATCTTTGCCCCGGACGCGCTCACGTGGAGCATCGCTTAGCGCGTCTGAGTGCTCGCAAGATTGGTCCGACCAAGGGGAACAAGCGCCGATCCGGCCGACGGCCACCTGGCGACTGGATGCATTTGGTATATTCTTCGGCGCGTTGGTCCTCAGCCAGTTAACTTTAGACGAAATGTGACGACACGATGGCCAAACACCTAGAAGACGAGTGCCCGAGTCCGATGACCGTCGGCGCATTGGCGCTTGACGGGCTAATGCCAGGGATATTCCCCGCGTCGGTCTATCGTTGTGCCGATCCCGATCACGCCGAGGCATTACTGAGCGGACAAACCGAAGGCTATGCCTATCAGCGCGATGGACACCCTAATGCCGACTTGTTGGCAGAAAAATGCCGTCGGCTGCACGGCGCCCAATGGGCCCTAGTCACCAGCACCGGGATGTCAGCTATCGCCGTGGCAGCGCTGACGCTGCTAGAGGCGGGTGAACATGTGGTCGTCAGTGATCAACTGTATGGTCGGACCACGCAGCTCTTGTGTCGACAGTGGCCAAGACTCGGGATCGAAGTGACGCTCGTCGATCCCACTGACCTGGACACCGTCCGCTCTGCGTTGCGGCCCAACACTCGTTTTATGATTTGCGAAACGCTGACCAATCCGATGCTGCGAGTCGTGCCCTCGATCGACTTGCGGATATCGTCCACGCGAATCAGTCACAGTTGTTGGTCGACAACACATTCGCCACACCCGTCGTTTGTCAACCTTTCCGCCACGGCGCCGATTTCGTAGTGGAGAGTATCAGCAAAATGATGAACGGTCATAGTGACGTCATGCTGGGTCTCCTGTGCGGTCGAGAGGGTCAACAGACGGAGTTTCGTGACACCATGGCGGTGTGGGGGATGAGTAGCAGTCCGTTTGACTGCTGGTTAGCGTTGCGGGGCGTTGCCACCCTGCCATTGCGCGTTACACGGGCAAGTACCAGTGCGGCCGAAATTGCGCAACGTCTGACGACGCATCCGGCTGTCCAGCGCGTCGTCTACCCCAGTCAATCCGATCACCCGGACCACCTCGTGGCGGACCGCTTATTTGAGACGAAGGTAGGCGGCAGCATGGTCACGTTCCAGCTAAACGGGGGACGGTCTGACGTTTCCCAGTTCGTTCACCAAGCACCGGACATTCCTTTTTGTCCGTCGCTGGGAGAAGTCTCGACCACGCTGAGCCATCCCGCGTCGACTAGTCACCGAGGACTCACCGACGCGCAGTGCGCCCAACTGGGTATCGCCGAAGGTACGATCCGGTTGTCGATCGGCCTAGAATCCGCCGATTGGATTTGGCAGACACTACAAGCGGCCCTCGATGCGTTGGCTTAACTGCTGTCCGGCATGGTGGATGCGTCGCAACAGCGGCCGAGCGTCGCTCGCCGCCGTATAGGGCGGGATCTGTGACGGACCTCTGGACCCAAGTCCTATAACTGATATAGTTTAGGCAAAGTACATCCGTTCGAATTGTGGAAGGGAGAACCCCACGCGGAAGATCTATGGCAAAAAAAGAAGAAGCTCTCGAGGTTGAAGGAACGGTGACTCAGGCGGTGAGCAAACACTCGTTTTCGAGTGCAAGTTGACGACGGTCCCGAAGTGCTCGCCCATGTCGCAGGCAAGATGCGGAAACACTTTATTCGTATCGTCCCGGGTGACCGTGTTAAGGTCGAACTGTCCCCGTATGATCTGACGAAGGGACGTATCGTCTACCGGGAACGCTAACCGGACTTCTGACGATCGCGAGTTGCCGGCATCATTGGCGCAGCGGATTGGCGGGCGACACAGTATGTCGTCGCACCGGATTCGTGCGGAGAATGGCGTTCCGCGAGGTGGCGCGATCGAGTTGCGCGATCGGATAACGGACAGGAAGTTTGTTGGAACCAGATGCGCCGTTCAACGCATCGACTCCAGATCGAGGTTCCCATCGAAACGCCGCTGTTGGAGTCTGCTCGCCCGATTGCGATGTGCAAAGTTGTGTCTGTAACAGTCGAGTGGAATAACGGGTTTGTTGAAACTCGTGCAGCAAACCAGAGGTAGAATACTTCAGTTCCACCTGAATCGAGGTACAAATTACGTATAGTGACGTGCTATCAGCGCTCGGCTGGAACGTCGGACGGGTCGCAACCGAGGAGGAGACCGGCGCGAGGGGCTGAATTGCGACGCCACCCTGCCGGCCCCCAGTTCGCACGTAGAAAGCTGCTGACGTGAGACGCCAGAAATCGTGTCGGATCACCCCATCGCATCCGCAAGCTCGACTCGTTTTTTTACCATGGTAATCGACAGGTTTTAGGAGCCAACATCGTGGAGCTTTTCAGGAAACCCGCAATCGTGCGACCGCTACATGTCGCTCTCATTACGCTAGGGATGCTGGCGAGTCGGCCGCTGCTGGCAGCAGAAAAGGTAGCCGTCTTTTCGTTAAAGCCAACGGAGCAGCTCCTGACCGACGTCGAGTACTTGCTCAAGGCGAGCGGTCTGCAAGGCCTCGGCCAAATGGTGCTGCCACAGATCCAAAGCTATTTTCAAGGGATCGATGAAAAACAGCCAATCGGTATCGTCGTCACCGTCGATCAAATGGAGTTCACCCCTGTCGGTTTCTTGCCCGTCACCAATCTGGACGCTTTCCTGCAGCAGTTAAGGGGACAGATCGGCGAGCCGATTGATGCGGGGGACGGAGTCCTGGAATTGCAGGGACCGCAGGCCTTGTTCGTAAAGGAAAAAGCCGGCTGGGCTTACTTTGGACAGACGAAACAATCATTGACGCAACTGCCCGACAATCCAGCCAAGTTATTGGAAGGACTGGAAAAGCAATACGACATCGGTGTACGTGCATATATCAAGAACATCCCCGATCCGTACAAGCAAATGGCGATCGGCCAACTGCGTCAAGGTCTGGAACGCGGCCTGGCCAACTCCGACCAATCTGGCTCGCAGGAAATGGCAGACGCTCAAATCGCTCAACTTACTCAGTTGATCGAAGAAACCGATTCGCTGACTTTTGGTTGGCAAATCGATCCCGCTCAACGCCGCACGTATTTGGACGTGTCGGTCGCTCCGCGGCCTGACACCGAGATGGCCAAACAACTGGATTCGGCGCGCGATCCGAAGACAAACTACGGAGGCTTTTTGGTTCCCGACGCGGCGATCCAAGTCAATATGGCTAGCCTACTCTCAGCCGATCAGATCAAGGAAGTATCCTTGAATTTGGATCGCTTTGAACAATCGACGCTGAAACAGATTGAAGATGATGGCGATCTGGACAACCGTACGCGAGCCGCCGCCACGCAATTGGTTCAGACCTTTTTCAAGATCGCGCAAAGCACCATCAATACGGGCAAGTTCGATTCATGTACCTCCGTAATCTTGAAGCCCAAAGCGATCACACTGATCTCCGCCGGCCACGTCGCTAGCGGCACGGAAGTAGAAACGGCCGTAAAGCAATTGGTCGCCATGGCGCAGAACGAATCGGAATTCTCATTTTCGAGCGTCAAGCTGAACGCCGATCAACATGCAGGCGTCCGCTTCCATACGCTGCTGTGCCAATTCCCGAAGAAGAGTATGTGCGCAAAGTGTTGGGAGACACCTTAAAAATCGTCGTCGGCGTCGCTGACTCGAGTGCCTATCTGGCGCTCGGCACGGACGGTTTGGAACAGCTGAAGACATCAATCGATGCCTCGGCCGGCAGTCAACCGTCTGTGGAACCGTTCCGCCTGGACATCAGCGTGTTGCCCATCCTGAAGTTCGCCAAATCCGTGGAAGCCAACCCCATGGTCGATGCACTGATTCAGATTGTTGGCGATGCCCAAGGCAGCGACCACCTGCGCCTGCGCACGGCCGTGAATGAAAACACCGTCCTGTATCGCCTGGAACTGGAGGAAGGCATCCTGCGAATCCTCGGTCAGGCCGGTCAAATGGTGATCGGCGGCGGTTTCTCGCCACCGCGCGGGCCAACGGGGTCGGCCTCCGGGCACCCCACGACGCGAGTTTCGGCGGGGACGCGTTTCCACAGCGCCCCGCCCATATCCCTAGCTGCGGCCACGTTTTCCAGGGGGGATAGGGACTCGCGTTCGTCCCTGTCGGGTCATAAAATGCCCTGGTGCTCGCGATCTGCAACGGCGCCCGCGATATTCGAATAGTGAAGGCAAATACCATGGCGACACTCAATGCGGACTCGTCGCTTATCCGCTTAGAGATCGGCGGCGTTCCGGTGGCCGAGCTGGCTCGGCTGTTCGGCACGCCCCTCTATGTCTACGACGCCGCTATCATCCAGCGGAGAATTGAGGAACTGCAAGCGTTTGATGCCGTTCGCTACGCTCAAAAGGCCTGCTCCAATCTCGCCATTCTGGATTTCGTCCGCCAACAAGGCGTCCTGGTCGATGCGGTCAGCGCCGGCGAGCTGTACCGAGCCCAGAAGGCCGGCTACGAAGTGCAAGGGGATCCACCCCCCATCGTTTATACAGCGGATCTGTTCGATCGTGAGTCACTTCGCATGTGCGTCGAACTAGGAGTCCACGTCAACGTCGGTTCCGCAGACATGATTGACCAATTGGGCGAAGTTGCACCCGGTCGTGATATCACGTTGCGGATTAATCCCGGATTTGGACATGGACATAGCCAAAAGACAAACACGGGCGGAGAACAGTCAAAACACGGGATTTGGCACGAACATGTGGACGATTGCCTGCTCCGCGCGGATCGTTACGGCCTGACGGTCACCGGAGTCCACATGCATATCGGGTCCGGCACGGATCTGGAACATCTGGCGAAGGTCTGCGGCGCAATGGAAACGGTGGTGCGCGGGATTGGCCGCACCGTAACCACGATCAGTACTGGCGGCGGATTGCCTATCCCCTATCATGCCGGCGAACCGCGCGTGGATTTGCCACGTTACTTCCAACTGTGGGACGAGGTCCGAAATCGCCTTTCCCAGGAATTCGGCCATACGATCCGATTGGAAATCGAACCAGGGCGCTATTTAGTGGCGGAGAGCGGCTATTTGCTTGCCGAAATCCGTGCGATCAAGCAGATGGGGGCGAACTTGTTTTACTTACTGGACGCTGGCTTCAACAATCTGGCCCGTCCCATTCTGTACGGTGCGTATCACCCGATGTCCGTATCTCCGGCCTCCGGACGTCCTCGCAGCGAGCGGATCCACCCGGTCGTCGTCGGTGGGCCGCTCTGTGAATCGGGGGATATCTTCACACAGGAGGAAGGAGGGTTCGTCGCCTCACGGTCGCTGCCGGCCGCGGGTGTGGGGGACTACGTCGTGTTGGAATGTGCCGGCGCGTATGGATTCGTGATGTCGTCCAACTACAATTCCAAGCCCTTGGCTGCCGAAGTATGGGTTCGTGATCAACAGCCCCAGCTGATCCGAGCGCGTCAGTCGCTCGACGACCTAATCGCCGGCGAAATCATACCACCCGCCGCGCACCCCTAGCCGATTGCAGCCAGCGTTGACTGGGGAGGAGGCGGAATCCCCGATTCACAACCCGGCTGGATTTCCCCTCCCACTAGGCGATTTCCGCCAAGCACCGGTTGGACCATCGGCGATGTATCCCTATAATTGGGCAGAGTTGTGAAAACTGTCACAAAGTCGTATCTCGTTTGTGAGCAAGGCTTAACGAGCCTCAACCAGGTGCGATGCCGGCCATCTCGGCAGGACATCGCGGGCCGAAGGGGCCGCCAGGTCCAAAACCGCTGGCGTATCTACGAATGGTTTCAGAGGGACGCGCGGTAGCCGCGGTCTGCTTCAGGGGTCGAAGGAACAGTTGCTATGGCGAAACAGGGTCCGCGCAAAAAGTTGCCGAAAGAGTTGGCGGTCATCAATGCCGACAACTGCACTGGATGCGAATCCTGTCTGGAAGTCTGCCCAGTGGATTGCATCTCGCTCAAGACACTGCCGGGAACAGCGGGGGTCAAAGGCAACCAGTCCTGGTGTGAGATTGACATCGAGCGTTGCGTAGGCTGCGAAGTCTGCGTCCACATTCCCCAGAAAAAGACGAACCCCTACGAACTGACAGTCTGCCCATGGGACGCCATTGAAATGGTTCCCACCGAGCAAGTCGCCCAGGTGGTCGCGCAGATCGGGGGGCCTCCGGATTACATTCAGGAGAACTGGGAACGACTGGTTGGCACGGCCCAACATCTGGCCGAGTTGAAAGCCGGTTCCTAGCAGTGGTCTCCCGATTACTCCAGAACCTTTTACTCCAGAACCTTGTCCCAGCACTCTCGCATGTATTGGATGCTTTCGCGTGCTAGGCGTTCGATGCCCGGTTCATAATCAAAGACTTCGACCGAGACCCAGCCCTGATAGTTGATCTGCTTGAGTGCCCCAAAGATGGGCACAAAATCCACATCTCCCATCCCGGGGCCGCGTTTGTTTGGGTCGTTGGCGTGGAAATGCACTAGATAATCGGCCGAGTCGACGATGATTTCGGGAATTGGCTTGCTCTCACTCGACATAGCTTTCACGTCCAAGTGCAGTTGGACGTGCGGAGAGTCAAGCCGACGGGCCAGCTGGATAGCGCTGGCGGCGGTTCGGATGAAGTCCCCTTCAGTCGGTCCTAAAGGCTCCAGGGCGAGCGTCACATTGCATTCGACCATGGCCGATAGTGCTCCCGCAAGCACGTCGGCTGCGTAATCCATGGCCTGATCGTGATTGACGCCGGGTAACAGATTGCGTTGCTGCGGCGAGCCCAACACCAACAGATGGCCGCCTAGATCACGACACAATTGTGCCAGAGCGACAAAATAATCCGTCGTCCGTCGGCGAGTTTCGACGTCGGGGGAGGTTAAGTAGTAACCTTCTGTTTTTGCCAACAACCAGTGCAAACCGACTGCCTCTAGCTGGTACTCTTCTAACAATTCACAGATCTGTCGCCGCGTCGCGGGTGATACCTGCGTCGCATCCGCACCCAATGTGAACGGCGCAAACTCGATGCCGGTGTATCCGCAATCACGAGCGAACCGCAGGGCCTTTTCGTGCGGCCAATCTTGGAAGGTTTCATTGCAGATTGCAAAGCGCATCGAGGTCTCCTCGTCGAATAAAAGGGGGCAACAGGTCACGGACAACCGCTGCGGCTAAGATTCTAAACCGGGAAGAGTCCGCTGCGACTTGTTGTGGGCTTTTGTGCGACCCCGCACGCCGCCGTTGTCCTCAGGTGTATGTGCAGCCGACGTCAAGCGTCGGCCGCTGGCCGTATCCGGTGCACTGACCAACGGCTCCGGCGCCCCGTCTAAGTCATCTCCCGGACGAATACGACTCAGCCGTTGACGGATATTCTCCGCGTAGGTCGCCGACAACTCGAAACCGACGAATCGTCGGCCCAGCTTCTTGGCGACGGCCAGCGTCGTGCCGCTTCCTCCGAAGGGATCGAGCACCAAATCGTCGGGATGGGAGCAAGCGCGGATGATCCGCCCCAGCAACTGTTCCGGCATTTGGCAACCGTGCCAGCCGGCTCGTTCGCGGAACGTTCCCGCCACGCGTGGAAAATACCAAGTATCGTCGTCCGGTTGAAACCCGTCGGGCAGATCCTGGGGTCGCAGAATCCAAGTATCGTCGGGTAACCGTCCCCGAGGATTTGCGCGGCGGTCACCGTAAACCAGTTGACGAGCGGACGGCACTCGCACCTCGTCCACATTGAAAGTGAATTGTTTGGGGTCGCGCACCATGTGAAACAAATGAGCGTGCGAGCGACTGAATTTCGCCTTGCAGTTGACTCCAAATGTGTAATACCAGACTACCCAGCTGCGGCAGATCAGCTGAAACTCCTGCCTCATCAACACCTTCAACTCCGCGGCAAACTCGTCGCCAATCGCCAGCCAAAACGTACCCGTGGGCTTCAGCGCACGCACCACACCCCCAATCCAACGTCGGCACCACTCCAGGTACTCATCGGCCTCTCGGCGATCCTCGTAGACATCGTAGTCATAACCGATATTGAACGGAGGATCGGCAAACGCGAGATCGACGCTGTGTTCCGGCAACTGTTCCAGGCCAACAAGGCAATCCAAATTGTGAATAGTATTCAGGTTCATCAAAGCCCACGATTCCATGTGGAAGGGTCAAGGCAAAGCGATTTATCGTAGCAGGACGACAAGAGTTTTTCACCCTCCCGCGCATATCATCTCTCCCGAGATCGCAGGAGGAATTTGCGGCGCAATCGGCCGTGAGGACTGATCCCGCGCTGGTGAAACGGTGACGGGACCCATCGGACCTGCGGCCAGCCCAGATCGCGAATCGCTAGGGACGTGCACGCGGTCGACGGTCTTCAGTCGGCCTCCGGCCACTTTTTCCGCAAGGTGACGAAATTCGCGTGGTTTGTGGCTGCCATCGCTCACCCAGAACTCTCCTTTTTTCACGCGGGGGGTTTCTTTTTGGGGCGGCGGGCGATTTTCGAGTGGCGGTCGTGCCGTGCTTTGGGCAGAATTAAAATGTGTGCGGGTTGGAAGCGGTCCATCCGTTCAGTGTCGAGCCAACGGCGGCGAATCCTCCTCCGCCGTATTCCGGCATCTCGACCGAGAAGGATGGCGTTTTGTGAGAAGCGGAAAATGCTGGAGAAACCCTTCGACTTCAGTTGGTGCCCAATGCCGATCTCGGATCTCGATGCGCCGCCGGTGCCAACGTACATGACACCCTCGTTGCCACCAGACAGTTCACCCGCGCCGGCGCCGGCGCTGGGTCGTACGGACCCTCTGCGCGTCATGTTTTTGGCCAGTGGACTGCCGGGCCACGGTATCGACTCGCTGACGGCCGATCTCATTCGCAACCTGAATCCTGCCCGCTTTTCACCGGAGTTGTGCAGTCTCCATCAATTGGACGCCGTAGGCCGGGAATTGGCACGGACGTTGCCGACCATGTCGCACGTATTACGACATCGCCTGGACGTATGGGCCCTCGGACGAATGTCCAGGCATCTCCATGGACGTGTTGACGCCTTGCTGACACTGGATATTGACGAATCGATGTTCTGGGGTTGCGCTGCCGCGCGCGCTGGCGCGCGTGCCAGTGGTCCTGTCCGTCGTTCTCTCCTCGACAGTCACTAGTCGACTGAATGCCTGGAATCGGCTCGTGCTGCCTTGGTCAGATGGTCTGATTGCTGACCGAGAGGACCGTCGTCGCGACCTCACTCGTCGTCAGGGGATCGTGGCACGTAAAGTCCACGTGATACCCCGGGGCGTCGACACACAACGGTTTTGTTTTCATCCGGCCAGTGCCTTTGCCATTCGCCATCAGCTCTCGATCCCCGCGGGCGCGCCGCTGTGTGGATTGGCGACCGACGGAAACACCGAGGTCGCATGGCGACAACTGTTCGCCGCGGCGCGGCTGGTCCGCCTGCAACTGCCCCAGGCGAGGTTTCTCCTCATCGACCCCCCACCGGCGCCGCGGCTCGCGTCCCTCGCGGCAGAATTCCAACTACACGACGGGATCCACGTAGCGACTTCGACCGCGGATCTACCTCAAGCCCTGTCGGCTATGAACGTGCTGGGCTACGTCGACCGCGAGGGACGGGAACCGGTCAGGGTACTGGAAGCGATGGCAGTTCAAGTCCCGGTGGTGGCCACAACGGGAAATCGGCTAGACTCGCTGGTCCAATCGGATTGCAACGGTTTTCTCGTGCCGCCGGACGACCCACAGCAGATTGCGGTCCGCATCGCGCAGCTAATCCAAGATCCGCGATTGGCGCACCGTCTAGGTGAATGCGGTCGTCAACATATTGTCAAATCCTGGTCCCTGGACCACATGGTACGGCGATACGAACAGTTGATTTGCGATATTTACCTCCGCAAACGATCGGGCAAGGGTCCCCAAAAGCCGCAAGCGGTTCACGATTCGGTTGAATTCTGTGGGGTATCTCCGTGACATTTGGGGGCCAGCCGCCGTCGCAGCGCACGTAACAATCGCGTACTTCTGCCCCAAAGATTCTGCGTCGGGATGCCCAGATACATCGCGTTTCCGTGCATTGTCCGCCGATTATTTTCCCCGCCTTGGCCGACGGGGAGTAGGAACGCGAGCGCCAAGCGATACGATAATCGAGTTAGGCTCGCTCGCAGTTTCCGCCGCCCAGTTCGCTGTACGCTGCGTCGGTGAGCGAGGCATAATGCAAGACACTGTTGATGCTCGTTTGTGCCTCGCGCTTGCAACGTCGTATCCAGTTTTCGGAGCGGAGTCCGGCATTGGCGGGTCTTCCGCTGCCTGTCGCGACATGAAACTGACGGTCGAAGTCCTGTCGTACATTGCCAAAATACTCAGCGGTGCGTCCGCGCGCTGGGTCGATTGTCATCCGGACACCTGCCAGCGTGTCTACTTTGCCAACCACACAAGCCACCTGGATGCCCTCGTTATTTGGGCCTCACTGCCGCCGAACGTCCGCCGCTTGACGCGGCCAGTCGCCGCCAAGGACTATTGGGAGCGAGGGGCCCTGCGGCGCTATCTCGCCCGGTCGTTTAATGCCCTGTTGATCGATCGGAAAGAGATCAAGGTTCACCGTAGTCCGGTGGATTTTATGATCCGCGAAGCGGGCGATAAGTATTCCCTGATCGTGTTTCCCGAGGGTGGTCGGAATACAACAGGTGAGCTAGGCGAGTTCAAAAGCGGACTTTACTATTTGAGCAAAAAACGCCCCGACTGGGAGCTGGTGCCTGTCCACATCGACAATCTCAATCGAGTCCTGCCGCGTGGCGAATTCCTCCCGGTACCGCTGCTCAGTTGCATCACGTTTGGACCGCCCATTTGGCTGGAGAAGGGCGAATCGAAGGCGGAATTCCTCGAGCGGGCTCGTGAGTCCGTCCGCCGTCTGAAGGAAACTTAGCAACGATGGCTGGTCTACTGGGCATGGCGACTTTTCTCACCGCATGGGCGTCCGATCCGTGGCTGGACAAGCCGACCGTGATCACGATGGCCATCGTCCTGGCCGTGTTGGGAATCGCCTATATCGTGGGTGTGATGATTCAACGTCAGCCCGACACGACCATCAATCCCGCCATCGTGCAGGCGTTCAACTTGCGGGTTCGAGCGTGGTGGCTGATGTTTGTCATCCTGACGGCTGCCTTTCTGCTGGGATCCACCGCCACCGTTGTACTATTCTTCCTGGTCTCGTTCTGGGCCTTGCGCGAATTCATTACGCTCACGCCCACACGTATGGGAGACCATCGTACGCTGTTTTGGATTTTTTTCCTCTTCGCCGCTGCAGTACATCTTAATTGCGCAAGAGCAATACGGGCTCTACAGTATCGTGATCCCCGTATACGTCTATCTTTTTATCCCCGCGCGGATCGCCATCGCGGGTGACTATCGTCGATTCTTAGAGCGAGCCGCGAAGATTCAAGCCGGAATCTTGATCTGCGTGTACGCGCTCGGCTACGCCCCTGCCCTACTGTATCTTGACTACGCGCCCGGCAAGAGTCCGGTCGGCGTGCTGTTCTATTTGATTTTGATTGTGCAGATCGGTGACGCGATGCAGTTTGTATGGAGTCGTGTGTGGGGCGGTCGGATGATCGCGCCGGCCATCAACGCCAGCCGCACATGGGAAGGTTTTTTTGGCGGCGTACTCACGACGACCCTGTTCGGCGCCGTGTTACACGGCATCACACCGTTTAATGCCTGGCAGGGTGCGTTTCTCTCATTGGTCACGGCGGTCATGGGGTTCGCAGGCGGCATGACGATGTCCGCCATCAAGCGAGACCGAGGCGTCAAAGACTACGGTACGCTGGTCGAGGGCCACGCGGGCATCCTCGACCGTATCGATTCGCTCTGTTTTGCCGCACCGGTGTTCTTCCATCTGACGCGCGTCATCATTCAATAGTTGCCGCCGCTTCAACATCCCCATGCATCTTAGCGTCGATAGGCCGCCGTCGCCGGCTCCAACGCTTGACCGGACGACGTCAATTGACGCCGCGCGTACCAGCTTCGGCCTGTCGGCGGCTGCTCGGCACGTGTTGCGGTCGGAGGTGCGGGGACGTCTGGCGCGGCATAGGCCAGCTGGTCATCAATCAGCGGACGGTCTCCCTGCGCGGATGTCGGGAGGTTGTGAGGAACGACGCTCCGGTCTGCTACCGCCACGGCGGCGGTTGCTGAAGCCAATTGGACGTCCGGTCGCGAGGCAGGCACGTTCTGCTCGCGGCTCCCCTGTACGACCCAGTCCAGCCATTGGAGTTGCAACTGCCCGAGCGACGAGAAGCCGTAGAAACGTTCCACCGCTGCCGGCCAATTGCCGCTCTTGAGCCCCTCACTGACAAACTCCACAAACTTGGGTTTGCCCCCTTGGGCGATTAAGAATCTCGCCACGGAATAGCCTTGCGAATACAGCGGCAGGATATCACCGGGGTACTCGGTCATGGCGAACATGTGGTTAAACGGAATCCCACGCTCGGTCTTGAGAAATCGTACCAGCCACAGTTCCTGCTTGCGTCGCTCCGAGGCGTGTTCCACCGTCGTGCAAGCACCTTCGTCGGCCCAGCGAGGTAACGGGCAGCCGAAGTGCGTGGCAAAGATCGTATGCGTGATTTCATGCGGCAATACGGAATCCAAGACCCGCTCGCGCAATCCCTGGACTTCCATGTCCCAGCCGAACGGGACCCCCGCGCGAAACATAAAGCTCGTGCGGCCTCCCGCACCCAGCCGGGGAGAGACTTTGGCTACCACCGGACATGGCTCCTGCCAATCCGGCAACACATGGCCCAACCATTCCAACGCCAAATCGTGACGCATGACCTCCGCGGCCTGTGCGATTTCGTTGGCTAGTGCGGGATTCCCCGCCGAAACCACAAAGTTCTTCGTCCGCGCTCGCACCCAGCGTAGGCACAAGCAACACCAATAGCCATAAATGTCGAGAGCGAGCTTCCATGCCCTAGTTCCCTCCGTGGATCGTGCAAGCTAACATGCCTCGCGTCCTACGAGGCTGACATGTCGCCCCCGGAACCCCATTCCAGGCAAAACATGCGCCAATCCCTGACGCGGAATGACCATTTTGAATGGATGGCGATCAAACCCGTTCACCTCTTTATGCCAGGATCGTGCGGTCGAACCCGACATCGCCTGTTGTTTCGCTCAATAGGGCCGAGGAAAACGAAATCGAATGCCCGCGGAGCGGTCGACCGTCGTACCGGCACGACGGCCCGAACAACATCAATCCACCACGACTCCGCGTGGGCGATCGGTTGTAAATCTTGCAAAGAGTAGTCGATGCCGTGCTGGTAACCTAGAGCAATTCGCGAGGCCCAGGTTGTTGGGTTACTGTGCCTCGTGGCCGGTCCGCATCAAATGCCGCAGAATGAATTGATTGGCGGGCGGGAATGCGTACTGTGGCAACTCCTCCCGTTGCACCCAGCGAAACGGTGGTCGCGGTTTCACTGCTGGCGTTGCCGGCTGACAGCAAAAGAAATTCAGCCGTAACGTGCCATGAACGTAAGCATGGATGTGGGGGGGGTAGTCGCTGACGACTTCGATCGATAGCCCAGTCTCTTCACGGCACTCACGCATGGCAGCCACCCTGGCCGTCTCGCCGCGCCGCACCTTGCCGCCGGGAAACTCCCATAACCCCGCCAAAGGAACGCCCAACGGGCGCTGCCCAATCAGAAATCGACCGTCGTGCTCGACCACCGCAATCGCAATCTCGGTCGGCTGATCGGCATCGACGGATCTGGCGGGAGATGACGACATCGCTCGGTCCCCGGCTACTTGAGCAGGTCGAGCAAACGACCGGGAGATCCCATGATGTTGTAACCCGCGTCTACATGGAGGATCTCGCCAGTAATTCCATTCGACATCTCGGACAAAAGGTAGGCCCCCGCCTTGCCGACTTCCTCGTGTGTGATGTTGCGGCCGAGGGGCGCCATGTGTTCGTACATTTTCAGCATATCTTCGACGCCCGCCGCACGGCCTGCCAACGTACGGACCGGCCCGGCGCTGACGGCATTCACGCGGACGCCGCTCGGCCCAAGGTCGTAGGCCAAATACTTGACTGTCGCATCCAGCGCCGCTTTGCAGATGCCCATCACGTTGTAGCCTGGCACCGCCTTTTCGCCGCCAAAATACGTCATGGCGGCGACGGCGGCATTGTCGGCAAATAGATCGCGCGCGGCATGGCAAACGGCCAACAAGCTGAAAACACTGACATCCATGGCCAACTTGAATCCGTCGCGACTGGTTTCAACCGTCTCACGAGCCAAGTCGGCCCGGTCGGCGAAAGCGATCGAGTGCAGCAAGAAATCGATTTTGCCGAAATTCTCGGCAGCCGTCTGCATCACCTCCGCGATATTGGCGTCGTTTTGTACGTCCAGCGGAACGAGAAAACGAGCCTGCGCTTGCGGATCGGTCAGTAGAGCGACGCGGCGACGATTCCGCTGACGCTCGTCGTCAGGTCGGTCAGGCAGGTGCGTGAATCCGCATTCGCCTCCTTGCTTCATGATCTCTTGGGCGATCGCCCAAGCAATCGAGTGGTCGTTGGCCACTCCCAAAATCAACCCCTTCTTCCCTTCGAACAGTCCCATCTTTTGTTTCTCCCTATCGCTCGGAGTGTGTTATTCCGTCCCGCCACGTCGCCTGCCAAGCAGGCGTCGGTCGGCCGAAGGTAAGTCGCTCTTTGTCGTCCTGAGCCGTGGCAATCAATCGACCTATCGGGCGGCAAGACGTCGTGATGCCCGCCTCAAGCCCCTTGCCCGACCGCCATTGCGGCGCGCCGAGTTCCACAAAGTCTCCTTTGTCGCCAGCGTCTCAATTGCCTATCATGATCCGACGATCGGGCAAACCGCCCACCCGTCCGCGCCCCACGGCAACATGATCCTTGGGAAACTCGATGGAGCTGAGCAACGAATATCGGCGGATCCAATCCCACCCAGACGCCCTGCCTGTGGTCCTGGAGATTTTGATGGAACAGTCGCGGTATGTCGACCGCTCCCAGTTCCTGGCCTTCGCCCTGCCCAAGATAGCAAAAGCAATGACGGCCCGGTACGTGGCTGTAGCCCGTGCCCGTGAGGGCCAATGGCAGGCGGATCCAAATGGGAGTCACCGGGGTACGGCGCTCCCCCTGGGCTTACTGGGTGACGTGCTGGATGCGGAAGAACCCCGCGGCCAAGATGCCTGGGTCGCCGCCCCCTTGGCCACGCCGCCGGGGCAGGTGAACTGTTAGTGGCCGAGTTGCTTCACGAACTGCCGGGCAACCAATTGACCGCTTTTGATGCGATGGCTGCGGCCATCGGCCTGGGACTGCGACAAGTCCAATCGCGACAGCATAGCCAGCGACGCACGCGACGCCTGGAAACGATCCTCAAAATCGCCGGTCAATGGAATCAGCACTTGGAGATGGAGTCGCTGCTGAATCAAATGGCCGAAGCGTCAACACAATTGCTCGGCGCCGAACGGGCCAGCATCTTTCTCTGGGATCGCATCCACCACCAGTTGGTCGGCCGACCGGCGCTGGGCGTCGAAGAGGGAGAATTGCGGATTTCCGACCAGACCGGGATCGTCGGACAGGTGGTGCAGACCGGCCAGGTCCGTCGTGTTGACGAGAACGTACAACAGGACGCCATCGACCGACACGTCGATCGACAATTGGGGTTCCGCACGCGCACCTTGTTGTGCGTCCCGTTACGAGGACGCAAGGGAGAGATCTTCGGCGCCTTCGAAATGATTAATAAGATCGGGGGCAACTTCACGGACGAGGATGAGGCAGGACTGATTGAATTGGCGTCGCACGCCTCGATTGCGCTGGAAAACAGCCAGCACTATGAGCAGTTGCTTAAGAGCCGCAAACAATTGGCCGACCAGGCGGCGGAGGGCGTGCAGCTAATTGGCGAGACGCTTGTCGTCAAGAAGTTGCGGCAGACCGTCGAACGCGTTGCGCGGACCGATTTAGCCGTGCTGATACTTGGAGAAAACGGGACGGGCAAAGAAGTCGTCAGTCGGTCGATACACTACTTGAGTAGCAGACGAGACAACCCGTTTATTGCCGTCAATTGTGCAGCGTTGACGGAAACGTTGTTAGAAAGCGAACTGTTTGGTCACGAGCGTGGTGCCTTTACGGATGCCCGCAAAGCGCGGGCGGGAAAATTCGAACTGGCTTCAGGAGGCACATTGTTCCTGGACGAAATTGGTGACCTAAGCCCGGCGGGACAGGCCAAGTTATTGCGCGTCTTGGAGGAAAAGGTGGTGGTGCGTGTTGGTGGTTCACTGCCGATTCCGACCGACGCGCGGGTGATCGCGGCCACCAATCAGGAGCTGGCGAAAATGGTCAGTGAGCGACGATTTCGCGAGGACCTTTTTTTTCGCCTCAACGTCGTAGCGCTCGAAATGCCCCCGCTCCGCGAACGCGCGGAAGACGTCGTGCTGTTGGCGGAACATTTTCTAAGCGACTTTTCCGCTCGGGCCCATCGAAAACCGCCGCGTTTGACGGCCGCCGCGCAGAAACGATTGCGACAACACGCCTGGCCAGGCAATGTGCGGGAGCTACGGAACCTGATGGAACGACTCGCGTATTTGTGTCCTCACGACGAGATTGATGCAGACGACCTGGCGTTCATTATCGCGCCGAGTCGAGAGGGTTTGGCAGCGGTTTCGATGGACCTGGGCCTACCCGAGGCGACGCGACTTTTTCAAATGGAATACATCCGCAAGCACATCACCGCTGCCGGCGGCAACATGAGCGACGCCGCCCACAACCTGGGCCTGCATCGTTCGAATCTATACCGCAAAATGCGTCAACTAGGCATGGACAGCGACGCCCCGGAGGAGGCAGATTAGGCCTCTTGTCGTCTCGCCGCGGATCGCTACCATCGCGGATCGCTACCATAAAGGGTCTTGCAATGGCCCCCTTAGCTCAATTGGCAGAGCAACTGACTCTTAAGGCATTCCAAGGCGTTGCCAACTCTCGAAAAGCACTGGTTTTTCCAGCGTATTCTTCAAACGCGAGCGATTGCGAACACGTCGAAAAACGCCCTAGCAGTTGTATACACAACCCGTATACGGAGTCGCCGCGTGACGCGCCGGGTTATCTGCTGTGAAATTGCTCGACGTCGGCACGCTTGCGGTTTATAGGCCATCCAGCGTGGGCAATCGGCAACCTGAAATCGGAACTTTAAGGTAGACATTTGGTCGATGCGATTGTCGGGATTTAGTCACTATTCGGCTGTCGCCTGGGTAGGGGTGACAAAAGTCGTGCGCAGTCGCCTTCGCCGTCGCAGTGAAGCCAGCCCGAGCAGACCGAGGCTGGACAGGACAAAGGTCGATGGCTCGGGAACATTCGAAATCTCAAACGCGTTCAGGCGAATGCCGGTGAGGTCAGTTGCACCGGTCCAGTTGTCCGTCATGTCAATGGTCAACACGCTCGTGTTGTCCGACGTAAACGTGCCGGTGGCGGCGTACTGACTGTTCAACGTCGGCGCTTTCGGACGACGTGTACGTAAGCGGCCCCGCGGAGCCGACAGTGCCGGAAATCCCTGTGTAGTCAACAGAATGACTTCCCTGGGTTGGGTGGTTGTCGTACGAGTAGAACGTAAGCAGGTATTGCTGATTGGCGGCGATTCCAGCGCCGGAGAGTTTCAACGTCATCGAAGCGGGGCCGTCGTTCCCAGCATTATTGTTGAAGGCGAATTCGTTGTAGAGGTCGGCATACGTCAAGCTGCCGACGTCGACGATGGCAGGGTCTCGGTTGAATAGCCCATCGAACAAAGATAAGTCCATGCCCGACAACTCGACCGTTATGTCACCGTACGTAGCACTTGCATTGCCGCCGCCGGTCACGTGAGTATTATCAAAGTTCATGAACCCCGATTCCAGGACGGCTCCCGGCGGATCACCAATGTTGTTACTATTCTGGAAATCGACGCTCAGCAGGGCGGCCTGGGCGTGCCCGCCACAGGTAAACAGCATCCCGACTACCGCCAGGGAAAACACAGTTCTGCAGCTCTTCATGGGAAGTCCTATCCGTTCGAATCAAAGGTTGTGCATTTCGATAATCGGGCACCGAGCAAATCCAGGTAAAGATATGCTCTGCCCCGTGGCCGTGGTCAGTGAGCAATCGGAATGGTGGCAGAGCCAAGCCCCGGCATCCGTTCCTTCAATCAATTCGATGTTGCGACCATGGCTTTCTAACCGCCCACCGCCGGCGTCGACGGGCACAAGAGAAAACAACGGCGCCAACCGCGAGTAACGTCAAAGAACCAGGTTCAGGTACAACCGAGAATCGCGCAACTACGTCGTACCCGTTAGCGTTAACGGCGTCTCGCAGTGTGAGTCGGTACTCGTAGTCGCCAACTAAGCTTTCGAGTCCTGGGGGCGAAAAGCGCTGTTCTCCCAATTCTCGACAACATAGTGACTTGCACCATCAATTCCCGTCGCGGGAGAAGGCATCAAATTAAAGGCCGTGAGCTCGAAAGGCTCCATTCAAATACACGTCGCCGGTGATGTTGATTGGGTTCGGGATGATCGGGCCATCAGCATAATCGGGAGAGGAGCCGACCGGTGCGGTTCCGTTGGGTTCGAGGACGTATGCGAGGTGAACCGCACTTGGGTCGGTGAAATCCGAAACATTAAACACTTGGGCTTCGGTTATGCCATTCATGGCCAAACCGTCTGCGAACTCTTGTGCGTAGGAAGGCGAATGGGCAGTCCTGGGGAAATGGTTCGGAACCAGCGCGGGAAAAATGTCGGTGGGAGCTGCGAAAACGTGGGGGTTGGCGATGTCGAACAGTGGCGTGCCGATAGCGGTCACCGTCACCGGGTCTTGTGCGACCGCCTGGCCGACAAATACGGCCAACATGGCCAAGGCTGCGAAAACGAGTGACTCTTTCGTCTTAAGGTGCATCATCATGCTCCAGATTATCGGGGCGAGGTAATTCTTGACCGCTGAGGAATTCGTTGTCAACGGAAAACGGCTGCCCCAAGCTCGGTGCTATTTCGGTTAGTCAAACAGCAAACGATGTGCCGGCTTTGTGGAATGCGATGGCGGAGCCATGCTTTCGCCAAAGAGACTGAGATTTGGCGATTAGATATGACTTGTAACAGACCGACACAGAGGCGACTGAGCAGAACTTGCCCTAACTTTCGATAACTTGGTCAGACAATGCTCAGTCTCTCTGTCTCGCGCCGCTTGGTTTAAATAGGTGTTGGCTTCGCTCCATCGGTCGCAACCTAACGGGGTTGGGAGCGGTGAGGGAAGGCAGAACGAAGAACGAATGACAGTCGATCTCTCGACTCTCATCTTTCGAATCCGAAAGTCGCTGTCAGGTCCCGCCCACCCAATCTCTCGACGCAACGATGGGGCCAATTTTGATTGCCCGGCATCCCGGGAAATCGGGATAGTGTTCGCAGCACCGAGCAACATCACTCCAGTCATTTGCTGTTTGCGTCACGCATATTTTTAGTTTTATGCGCGGTCAAGTGCGTCAAGAATGCCGCCTTAGCTCTTATCGCCACGAAAATCGCAGCGCGGCCAGCATCAACCATGCCACAGATTCGTCGTGGGAATACGCAATGCAAATCGAACGTTTTCCGCTCTTCACTCAGAAGCGGTACCACAAAACCGCGAAGGGAACACAAAGGGGTTTGCGATGGCGACCTCGGCGATTTTCTCTCGACGCAGTAGAAGACCGGCGTTTGTTGAGCGGTACGCCCGAGTTAATGGACATCGCTAAGGTCCCAGCCGACGGACGGCTCCACGAATTCGTCGTGGCTGGGGATACCCCTTACTGCGGCGGCAATGGCGGCGTGACGGGCGATGAACTTTGGAAGTCGGATGGAACCACTGCGGGGACCATTGCGGTAAAAGACATTGTCTCTGGATTCGAATCCTCGGGTCCGAGCGAACTAACGGCGGCGGGCGCCCGTGTCTTTTTCCAAGCATCAGGGTCGCTTTACGTCAGCGATGGAACCGAATCGGGCACCGAGAGAATGATAGGTGAACCGGAATCGATTTCAGTGCGGAGCGACATGCGATGGATTAGTGGTTCGCTGTACTTCCGCGCCTTCGACGATGTTCACGGATTCGAATTGTGGACAATCGTCGGTACAAAAAGTGGCACCCACCTAGTGGCCGACGTCAATCCCGGTCCCAATGGTTCCGGTTCCAGCGTGATCGGTAGCATCAACGGCCATGTCGCGTTCGCCGCCGACGATGGGGTTCACGGCAGGGAAGTCTGGAAGATCCCCGCGAATCCGGTCATCGAGGATACCACGGAACCGACGGCCACCATCACGCCTCCCGTCCTCAGCCTCCCCCAAGACACGATTGACGCCGTGGAGGTCGACTTCAGTGAACCAGTGGAACACGTGGACCTTGCCGACTTCACACTCACGCGTAACGGCGGGCCGTGTGTCGTGTCGCTTTGGTTGACCATGACACGTTCAATGCTTCCATCCCATTCGCCATTTCGGCGGCAAAGCTCCTCTCAAAGACAACACAGGACGTGACTATGAACACAATCCGTTTCCGGCCCAATGCCTACAGCAAATCCAAGCAACGCAATCTGAAGCGTCGGTTAAATCTGGAATCGCTGGAGGATCGCCGGTTGATGGTTGCCTCGCCTGCGCTGCTGGCCACCAGTCCGGTTGGAACGGGGTCGGACATTCTCGGGATGACAGTCAGCGGCAACTCGGCCTACTTCTTCGCCACGGATGACACTCACGGACGAGAACTGTGGAAATCTGACGGCACAGAGGCAGGCACGATACTTGTGAAGGACATCGCTCCGGGATCGGTCGGCGCCGTTCGCGCAGACTACGATGTGCCAAACTTGGTCGACCTCAACGGGACTCTCCTCTTCACCGCCGACGACGGAGTTCACGGCAAAGAACTATGGAAGACTGACGGCACGTTGGACGGTACGGTGCTCGTCGCCGACCTCCACGCAGGCAAAGCGAGCAGCGAGTTTGTGGGCGCGATGGTTGCCAGCAATGGCCTGGCCTTTTTCGACCTGCAAGGCGAACTCTGGAAGACGGATGGCACGGCTGACGGAACCCAGCTGGTTAAGGATATCGACGCCGCATTCAACGCGGGCTCCTTTGCCACATTCAACGGGCTACTGTATTTCAACGGGTTGGACGCAGCCGGCAGTTTTGGACTTTGGCGAACCGATGGCACCGCTGAGGGAACGCGTATGATCCATCCTTTCGATATCTTTGTGGGACAAAATGGTGCGGGGCAGCTCACGCCTGTCGACGATACCCTGTTCTTTGCCGCGGGAGAAGCGCAACGGGGATTGAACTTTGGAAGACGGATGGTACCGAGGCCGGCACAACACCAGTCAAAGACATTTGGCCTGGCGCCTCCCAAGGCAGCGGCTATAGTTCCAATCCATCGAACCTGATGAATGTCAACGGCAAGCTGCTATTTACTGCGAAGGATGGGAACTATTCCGTGGGTCTTAACCAAGGACACGGACGACAGCTCTGGATCAGCGACGGAACGGAATCTGGTACGAGTCTTCTGAAGGACATTCCGTCCACCGAATCCGATCTTCCGAAACAGCTGTTTGTCGATGTTAACGGCACATTATTCTTCGACGCCTATGATCCTGTCCACCAATGGGCTCTCTGGAAGACGGATGGCACCGAGCAAGGAACCACTTTGGTTAAGGATATCGATCTCGTGAATCCGGGTTGGCTTTCGGGCGGACTGTCTGCGAATGGCAATGTGTGGTTCGTCGCCGACGACGGCATTCATGGAGGGGAGTTGTGGAAAAGCGATGGCACCGAGTTGGGCACGACGCTGGTGACCGACGTTCTTCCTGGGCCACTGGGCGGCCTCCCATTCCTGCAAACAGGAATCACGCCAGGACTCGACTTGGCAGTCACACTCGATACTGGCATTTTGTTTGCGGTAAACGATGGACTTCATGGCGTGGAACTTTGGCGTGCTGCCGATTCTGCCGCTGTGCTCGTCAAGGACATCAATCCGATGACATCGGCGTCGCTCTTTTCCCTACCGAGTTTGATTGATCTCGAATCCGTCGGCGACGAGCTCTACTTTACTGGCATCGATCCGGTCCACGGTCTCTCGCTTTGGGTATCTGACGGAACTCAGGACGGAACGCGGCCGTTCAAAACCATCGATCCTGTCGGCAGCCGCTTCCCGGCTGAACTCACCACGGTCGGCGATCATCTGTACTTCGTCGAACGTGCAGGTGTCGGCGGATTCCTTTGGACGACGGATGGCACAGCGGACGGCACGGTGCAGCTTACGGTCGGCGGTCAAGTGGAGCAACTAGCAAATTACGGAGGGCGCCTCTTTTATAGCGATTACTTTGGCGACAATGTCGGCCAGGAGTTGGGATCGAGTCTTGGTACACCGGCGAGTACGACGCTTGTAAAGGATGTGGCCGATGGTGCGAACGGCAGCGGCATCACAGACCTAACGCCTACAGCCAACGCTTTGTTCTTCGTTGCCTGGGATGAATTCGGAAATCACGGTCTTTGGAAAAGCGATGGCACAACATCGGGAACGATCGTCGTGAAAGATAACATACTCCCGCCGAATCCAACCTACTCAGACTTTCTACTGCCAAACCGCCTGACGGCGGTTGGCGGAACCCTGTTCTTCGTCGCCAATGATGGCACGGGAGCGGAGCTTTGGAAGAGCGATGGGACACCTGATGGAACGAATCGCGTGAAGGACATCCGCATTGGATCGACCGGGTCAGATCCGACGAATCTAGTCGGTGTTGGCGGGCGACTATTCTTTACGGCCAACGACGGTTTGCACGGCAACGAACTGTGGACCAGTGACGGGACGGAGTCCGGTACGGTCATGGTTGCGGATATTCGCTCAGGGAGCTCTGCCTCGCAACCATCGTCTCTAACCGAGGTAAACGGTACGCTATTCTTCTCGGCAAATGACGGTCAGCACGGCGTTGAATTGTGGAAAAGCGATGGAACGGGAGCCGGGACTTTGTTGGTGAAAGACATTCGACCGGGTGGTTCTCAATCAAATCCGGTAGAGCTGACGAGTGCGGGCGAGTGCTCTACTTCGTTGCCAATGATGGACAACACGGTGCCGAGTTGTGGAAGAGTGACGGCAGCGAATTGGGCACCGAACTCGTCTCCGACATCCAACCGGGCATCGCCGGGTCGAACGCTGGCCGCGTAAGAGCAGCCGTCGACAAACTTTTTTTCACGGCCGACGACGGCACAAATGGATTGGGGCTGTGGGTGCTTGACCTCGATGCTGCGGAGCCGGCCGTTGTCGGTGATTCCAATCACGATGGCATTTTTGACTCGACCGACCTGATCGCGGTTTTCATCACCGGCAAGTACGAAGATGGCATTCCGGGCAATGCCAGCTTCGAGGAAGGCGACTGGAACGGCGATGGCGACTTCGACTCGAGTGATCTGGTCGGTGCCTTCCAGGCCGGGACGTACGTCGTGGCGTCACTCCCGCTTCAAGCAAAAGTCGCTCACATCGAACACACCAACGTGGACGTCTGCCGCAGGCGTCGACCGCGAGTTCGGCGGCCGGCCCTCGACGGGTGAGATTGGCATGTCGGACGATCTGGTCGACACGGTGTTACATCTCCGCCGAGCTCGTCTCGGTGGGGTCACAGTTTTGCCCTAGCCTTAGATCAAGCGAAGCCCGCGCGGGTGTGGAAGGTACGCCTGCAAGAAACCTCAAAAAGACCCCGCAATTTCTCGTATGAAAACCAACTCGGACATCTGCCCAATTCGCGAGTCATTTAGGGCGTTCGAGTGATTTCCAAGAAAATGAATCAGCTGGGTAACCGCAAGCGTCGAATCGATTCGCGTTCGGATAAACCGAAGCTTCGCTGTCCGCGAACTCGACTGGCGCGGACCTTCCCTTGATGGAGATGCCGTGTCTCGAGAGCCATATGCGTACAACAGTGGAGGTGATCCGACGTCCTTTAGCAGCTTTGAATCCGTCACGATTGAGACGCTCGGCGATTTACCGAGGTGACGGATGTTCGCTTAAATGCGAGCAGCGACATTTGGGGTAACGCCCGCTGATATCGATTCGTACGCTGGCGCAAACGCGAGAATTCTAGTGCCGTTGCGCCTGCGCAGAAATCTTACGGACGACGCGGTTTACCGCTGCTTGCTCGCCGCGGTACCTTGTTGAGTGATCGTTCACGGAAACGGTCGATCCGTAGTACATAAGAGTCCACATCTACTATCAAATCGGGCGTTTCAAAGAAGGCGTCATCCAAAGTCAGGTACTCAATACGTGGGAAGATTCAAAGCTGCTTGATATCAAAGTCTACGCATCGGCGTATGTACCAGGGGACGCGGGACGCGACTCATTTTTCGACACTTCTGACGAAATGATTTCACGCCCCTTTCGTCTCAACAAAGTCAGCCGATACGGTAGGGGGACTCGCCGGTGCCGAAGTGCACATGAGGGCGTGAACTGAGCGGCAAGCAAGTCACCAAAAAGCGTTTCGGGGCGACACCACGGGTGCTCCCGCAACTGCCCGCGGTGAGGAAGACCTCCATCAGTCTAGCCGGGTTCTGCGAGCCGTCGGTTGTATGGACTTTGGTGTGCCTGATGTATCGTGACCTGATCCGGATGAATCGAGTTGTGGGACACCTTATTGACAATGTTCGTTGAACCGTGGCCGTCTGGTCGGCCACCTGTATCTAGGGAGTACGTTATCGGAAAGTGTGAGTTCGTTGGCCAAACAACTCCCCCCGAGAATGTGGGACACAGGTAAGACCTCATTGCCGTGGTAGTCCTGCTAGATAGAGTCCACGCATGGTTACTAAAAGGAATCGACGAATACCTTTGGGAAAATGCAAGGGTCTTTGGCTTGTTGGCGGTTTCCAACGCCCCAATGGCGGCCAGTGTTCTCGCTCGATCATGCCTTGCACATTGGCCATCTCCTCCAGCCAGCTTTCGATGGTGGCATCCAATAGATTGCGGTACGATTCGACAACCGCAGTGCAAAGTTCCTTAGCATGTTCAGGCCGTAAAACCAGAGGACGTGCGGTTGGGTTATCTGGGAGTCGCCACCAGTCCGAATTGCGAAGATGTAACACATGTTCGGCTACGTGCTCGAGCAACACCAGGGCTGCGTCGTGCGCACAGTGGCAGGGAAATCCATTGCCCAATGGACGGTAGCCAATTGCCGGTAGCGTCGAGACGGCGAGGAGGTCTGCGTGAATCGGTTTAACAGCCTCTTGATGATTGAGTCGCAACCACCATAGCGCCACCGCCTGACTGTTCAGCCCATCAACGATTGTGTTAGGGTGAGTTTCGAAGGCCTCGACAATCTCATCGGTGCCATTGGCCAGTCGCGGCTCACCGTTCGGCGCAGCGACAAACAGTGCGACTGAATTTCAGCATCGCAACGCAATCTCACGGGCGGCGTCAAGTTGTTCGCGATTAGCCATCGTCACGCCCGCCAAAAAGCCAGCGACCGACATGGTCGGAGACACCCGCTAGACGGCTATCTTCGATCAATTCGCGATACTCAGCCGAGATGTGTGCATCGGCGTGGCCCATGCAAGCGTTGACGGCGACTTGATCTCGACAGCCACCGGCGACCGTTGCGAAGGTGTGTCGCAGCGAGTAGAAAGACCCGGGAACATCGATTTTCGATGCGCGTTTTAACTTTGCGAACTCTTGCGATATCGGACAGCCGCCCCCTTTTGGTTCCCATGACTGCCCACGTTGGGTAATAAAAACCCTATCTTGGAAGGCTTCACGCTTCGGCTCACGTCGCTTCGATATGGCCTCACGCAGCGCCGCTATGGTTTCCGACCACAATCGGCAGCGTCTCTCGACTCCTGTCTTCTGTCGCGGAAAATCCAGCCATCCATTGTCAAGGTCGAGATGCCGAAACTCGAGTCGCGCACAATCGGCGTTGCCACATCCGGTGTTGATCGCGAGCAGAATCATACAACGCAACTGTTCGCCGGCGGCATTTGTAAGCACGTGAATCTGCTCGGCGGTGAAAAGCTTCTTGCCTTTTCGCTGCCGCTCGAGCCGCAACAATTTCTTACTTGGTCGCCTGAACGTGGGACCAAACAAGACAGGTCGGTCAATTAGGCCAGCGTCGTGACAATACTTGAACAGGGACCTGACTCGCTGTACTTCACCTGAAACCGACGCAGGTGACCATCGCTCGACCATCTTTGCACGCATCGCGTTGAAGTCGTCTGGACGCAAATCGTCAACAAGCCTATTGGGACCCAACGCTGAGATAAGCCGCGCAGCAGTCTCGTAGTATTGTTTGAAGGTGCGGTCGGCGAGTTCGCGTGCGTCGACGCGATTCTGCCTGTCGGTCAGAAAGTGATTTGCCGCCATTCGAACGGTGAAGCCGTTTCGGTCGTCGCGCGGCTGGCGTCCAGCGAAAAGGTCGTCACGGACGCGGGCGTAGTGCTCCTCGGCTTCCGCTGGGGTGCCGCCGCGAGAGCCAAAGTAGTAGATGCGGCCCCGTATCTTCTTACACCAGTAGCCGCTTTGATGCCAACAGAGCGGAAAGTCGGGGCGTGGTTTTTTCGGCCTGGCTTGGCCGGATGCCGTCTTTCCAGATACGACGGAGCGGGTAGAATGTCGGCTCGCCATACGTGTGGTTTCCTTGACATAAACACGTGTGGTATTCGGCGGTCAGCCCCAAACTGGCCGCCAGTTTTACAACCGGGTTGAACCTTGCGGTTGTGCAATCGGTTGTGATGAAGATTTTCGCTGATCCGACAGAAGCAGTCAATCAGGCGAAAAACTGCGAGAAAAACCGCAATCCGCCCCCTTAGCTCAATTGGCAGAGCAACTGACTCTTAATCAGTAGGTTTTTGGTTCGAGTCCAAAAGGGGGCACTCATTAAGTGGTTAAATGATAACCGCTTGCGGCACATGAGGTCACCGCCATCGTGTTCGCCATTTGACTGTTTTTACCCCAAATGCACTGCACGGGAAGATATTCCCTGCACAATAGCCTGCATTGCCAACGGCTTTTTCTGGTGCCCATTGGTCCGAATAAGAAGAGCAACCTGCCCCGCGCGGTTGCCCTCCTGCCTAGCGACCGCGGTCCGGCTCTTCTTTATCGCCGGGACCAGCCCGCCCACTTCGATTGCCGCTCAGCATGCCCCGTGTTTGATGAGCAGATCAGAAATCTGCTTGCTCAATTCCTCATCGTCAGGAGCCAAATCTTCGGAGATCTGAAGCGGTGTGCATGTTCTAGCAGTCCTGCCGTTTGCGTCTGCCCCATTTTCAAGGAGCAATCGTACCGCACCCAAGTTTCGGTCCATGGCCGCGAACTGCGACGGCCTCATGTCCTACGGATCTGCATAGTTGGTGTCCGCTCCCTGTTTGAGCAATGCCTCCACCATCGCGTTCCGCCTCGGCTGAGTAGCCCAAAGCAAGGGTGATAAACGTTTATCACTCCTCCGTACTGTAGCGTTAGCATCGACCCGGTGGTTAACGAGCAGCTCTATAAGGGTTGTCCGCTGCTCCAATACATCGCGGTTACCAAGTGACAGAAGAGTTTCACATAGCAAGAACGCGCCACATTCCAGTTCTTCCTTGGTCTGTGCGACGTTTTCCGCCGCATTCTTTGCACCCTGATTACTGCCGCGTTTGACATTCGTTTTCAGATCATCCAGCTGCCGCTCCATCACCTCGAGTTCCCTTTCTCCCGGAACCGCAACGACATCTGCGTCCCGTCCTGGGCGAGGTCCTGCAACCGCAGCCGCGCTACCGCCCCGGCACGTGCGGCGGTGTAGACAAGGATGCCGATGATAGCGCGATCGCGAAGCCCGACCGCGCTATCTAAGGGAATGGATTTAAGCAACTGCCTTGCCTGTTCGACGGTGATTTCCGGCGTCTTACCCTCGAGCGCCGAATGTGGGGAAAATAGACTTTTGCGGTTTTGAAGTTAGCCATCGCCATTATTAATCCAGTCAATTGCCGCTTTCAGCGCGTTGTCTCGCCCCGCCTTGATCCCTTGGATCGTTGGTGAAACACAAACGAAGCAGGCTATTAACGTACTTGCCAATGTCTGTGTTCCCGCGGCGTGAACGTTACTGCAAGAGGTTCGCCTGCCCTCTGGCAAGATTCTTACAACGATGAGGCAACTGCTGGTTTCGCCAGCAGTATCGAGACGCCAGCGATGATATAATTGCGGACACCGCGAGTGTTTGTGAGAGTCATGCGATGCCGGATGTTACACAGATTCTTTCTCAAATTGCGCAAGGCGATCCGAATGCGGCCGAGCAGCTATTACCGCTGGTCTACGATGAGCTGAGGAAACTTGCAGCGAACAAGCTCGCCAGTGAGAAACCCGGGCAAACACTGCAGGCGACGGCCTTGGTGCATGACGCCTACATCCGTCTGGTGGACGTGGATAGGGCCCAGCTCTGGGATTCGCGTGGACACTTCTTTGCTGCAGCCGCCGAGGCAATGCGGCGAATTCTCGTGGATTGTTATCGTCGCAAGATGGCAGTCAAGCGCGGCGGAGAACTGCATCAGCTGCCGCTCGGCGAGATCGCGGCCCCCCAACCGCACCGCGACCTGCTCGCACTTGACGAAGCACTGACGGCCCTGGCTGCGGAGGATACTCAGGCGGCAAAGGTGGTCGAGCTCCGGTATTTTGCGGGGTTGGGACACACTCAGATTGCGGAAACTTTGGGAATCACCCTGTATCAGGCTCGGCAGAAATGGACCTACGCCCGAGCCTGGCTGCGGGACCGCCTCTCCGAATCCGGCTAATTCTGTGTTTGTTTTCGACAGCTCGCAGCAGAAAATACGCATTGGAGGGTAGAGCACCAACAGGAATCGCGGAAATGTCGTGCAATCCTCAAGAAATTCAGGCCATCTTTCTCGCTGCGGTCGAGAAGCCTTCTCATGAAAGGGCTTCCCAGCTCGACCGCAAGTGCGGCGATGATGGCGAGTTACGTCAGCGGGTCGAGGCCCTGCTGCGCGCATGACGAACCGGGCAGTTTCCTCGCCTCTCTTCCTGCGGGCCTGGACGGCACCCTAAACCAGTCCCCCAGCGCAACGTCCGTCGCAGAAAAGCCCGGCACGCAGATCGGTCGCTACAAGCTCCGCGAGCAAATTGGCGAGGGAGGCATGGGGCTCGTCTACGCCGCCGAGCAGACCGAGCCAGTCCGGCGCATGGTGGCCCTCAAGGTGCTGCGGCCGGGTATGGACTCCCAGCAGATCATCGCCCGCTTCGAGGCCGAACGGCAGGCCTTGGCACTGATGTCCCACCCCAACATCGCCAAGGTCCTGGATGGCGGCACCACCCAGAACGGTCGGCCGTACTTCGTGATGGAACTGGTTCGCGGGATCCCGATCACCCAATACTGCGATCAACACAGGTTGGACCTCCGGCAGCGGCTGGATTTGTTCATCACCGTTTGCCAAGCGGTGCAGCACGCACACCAGAAAGGGATCATCCACCGCGACCTCAAGCCGAGCAATGTGCTGGTCGAACTGCACGATGTCCATGCCGTCCCCAGGGTCATCGACTTCGGCATCGCCAAGGCCACCGACCAGCAACTCACACAGCAGACCGTCTACACCCAATTCTCGCAGCTCATCGGCACGCCGCTCTACATGAGCCCCGAACAGGCCGAACTGTCCGGTCTGGATATCGACACCCGCAGCGACATCTATTCCTTGGGGGTGATGCTCTATGAATTGCTAACCGGAACCACGCCCTTCGACAGGGAGAAACTTCGCAGTGTCGGTGTCGACGAGATGCGGAGGATCATCCGCGAAGATGAACCATCCCGTCCGAGTCAACAGATCAGCACGCTCGACGCAAAGCAGCTTTCGACGGTTTCCGAGAGCCGCCAGGCCGACCCACGCAACCTGTCGCTATCTATGAAGCGGGAATTAGACTGGATCGTGATGAAGTCGCTGGAAAAGGATCGCACTCGGCGGTACGAGTCGGCCAGCGCGCTGGCGGCCGACCTCCAGCGGTTTCTTGACGACGAACCGGTTGAGGCTTGTCCACCTTCGATGGGCTATCGGTTTGGCAAATACGCGACGCGGCACAAAGCGCTGCTGATCACGTTGTCGCTAGTACTGGTAACGGCCCTGGCTGGTACAGGCGCGAGCCTCTGGTATGCGAGGAAGGCGAGCCTGGCAGCCCGGCGAGGCAGGCTTGCGCAGGTGGACGCCGAACGACAGGCGCTCGAAGCCCAAGAAGCTAACGAGAGATCTCGGTCGCTACTCTATGTTGCTGATATGAAGCTGGCCTCTGACGCGATTGCCGACTTGGACACACCTCGGGCAGCCGAGCTTTTAAGGCGGCACGCGCCCGCAGTGAACGAATCCGATCAGCGCGGCTTTGAGTGGTATCTATTTCAAAAGCAGGTCGAGCCGCCGCATCACGTAACTCTTCAACAGGATGAACCGGTTCACGACGTCGAGCTTTCGCCGGACGGCCGGTGGCTGGCAACGACTGCTGCCGCGGGCTCTATTCAGATTTACGAGGCCAATACCTGGCGGAAGTCGATACGTCTGCCCACGGCGTCGCAGTCCGTCAACGCCTTGGCTTGGTCGCCTGATGGAAAGTTGCTTGCCGCCGCCTGCAAAAACGGCCAAGTTTGTCTTTTCGACTTTCCCGGAAAGCAACAGCGATCGTCGTTTGCAGCGCATGCGGCTGCGGCCAAGGATGTGGCCTTCAGTCCAGATAGTCGGAAACTCTATTCCTGTGGCGACGACAATTTGGCCAAGAGCTGGGATGTGGAGACGGGCCAGCAGATTCACACGTTCGTTGGGCACGAGCGCGAGGTGGAACGGATTGCACTGTCACGTGATGGTCACCTTCTGGCCACCGCCAGTAGTGATCAAGCCTTGGCCGTTTGGGACGCAGAGAGCGGTGCAGAACAATTGCATTACAACCTCGCCGACGGACGAGTCCTATGCGTGGCGTTTTCGCCTGACGATCGGTTTGTCGCTGCGGGCACGGTCGACGGGCATCTGTTCCTGGCAGATACGCAGACTGAAGAACATCAGCTCCTGACAAGGGAATTGGATGGCATCGAGGCTTTGCAATTCTTTGCCGGCGGTCAATTGTTGGCCACGGCCGATCGCGGTGGCGCCATTCAATTGCATTCCGTCCCTCGGATGCTTGGCCGGACAGACGGCGATACAACGACCTCGCGGTTTGCCTGGCCCGCTCACGAAGGTCGAGTTTTGGCGCTGGCCGTAACTGGCGATGGAAAAAGGCTGATATCCGGTGGTCTGGATAACGCCGTTCGTGTCTGGACGCCAGACCTAGCGGCCTCGCGATGGAATCCATATTGGGTCGAAGAGCAACAGGACTTCGCCATCGGCCCAGACCGCCAATTGTACGTTGCTGGACGAAGCCTATCCGTTTGGGAGATGGAAAAACGCAAGCTGGTGGATTCGTTCGCCCAATCCGATCGGCCGTGGAAGCGGGTGGCTTGTTCATCAGATGGCAAGTTCGTGACCGCTGCCCGTCCCGGACTAGTTGCCATGTTTGACACGGAGTCTCACGCACTGGTTGACCAATGGCCCATCGAGGAAGGGCAAGAACCAGATTGCCTAGCGATATCGAGTGACGGCTCTTTGGTGGCACTCTCAGAAAGCACGGATCGCAGATTCGTGTCGGTTTACAAACGGCATTCGAAGTCGCCCAGAAGAATTCCAGCAGTTCAATGCGAGGGTTTCGCCTTTTCCCCCGACGGACGCTGGTTGGCTGTGGGACACATGAACGATCTGCGCATATTCGACTTGCAGGGTCACATGATGCCGCGCGAATTTTCGGGCCATACCAGCACCCTCTCCGCCGTGGCCTTCAGTCCTGATGGCAGACGAATCGCTACTGTGGGGCATGACCGGATGCTGATGATATCCGACTTGGCCACCGGCGAAAGACTCTTTTCGATCGTGGCGCACCGCGACATTGTGAAGACCGTGGCATTCACACCTGATGGACGCACGATCGCTACAGCTGGCAACGACGACCAGTTGAAATTTTGGCACGCCGCCAGTGGGCAACCCTTGGGAGCGATAACAACCGAGCTCGGTCATATCAACAAACTTGTATTCGATGCTGAGGGCAGACGACTGGCTGCCTGGTCCGCAAATGCTGCCAGAATGGTCGTTTATGATGCATCCCCTGCCAAACTCGATGATAGGTCACTTGCGGAAGAGGCATCTCACCGAGACGCCGAATTCATCACTCTGGGCGATCTACCTGGAGGCGGGACCTTTAGCGGAGTGGACGATCTTTCTTCGGACGGTTTGGTCGCCGTGGGAGCAAGCGATTCGAACCGAGGACGACAGTGCTATCGCTGGACGCGGGCAGAGGGGATGACTCCGCTCGATTCCACTGAAAACGAAGGAGTGCGGCGCGCCTACGTCTCCGCCGATGGGTCGATTGCAGTGGCTCAATGCGAGTACAAAAACCGAATTCAAATCGCCGTTTGGGACGTACCTGAAGACAGCCTATCTTTTCTGCCGCTGGACAGAAATCCAGGTCGCGAATTCAGGATCAACGCGTTGGGCCCAAGTGGCAAAGTAGTAGCCGGAGATTACTTTCCGCCTGGCAGCCAGATGTGGCGGGCATATACAGCGACGCACGAAACATTTCAGCCGTTGCCTCAGCCTGCAGGTTTGAGTCAGAGTTCAGCGCAGGTTGTTACGCGGGGTGGACAGATTGTTGTTGGAACTGCCTGGAATGGCGACGGACATCTTGCTCAGCGCGAACATTAAAGGCGCCCGCGTTGTTCTTTGGAAGAACGGCAAGGCAGAGCTGTTGCCTGGCTTTGATGACCCTGATTTCAACTGGGTGCCATGGGATGCATCAGACGATGGTAGCGTCGTCGTCGGAGCTCGATGGCCTGTCGGAATCCAGGGTCCGTGGCTGAATAGGGAGCCCGCCCGCCCCTTTCGCTGGCAAAATGGGAGGGTCACGGTGTTCGGTGTCGTGGGTGGTGTTTTCGAGGCCGTAACGCCTGACGGGAAAACGGTTGTGGGCGAAGGGACTACGGACGCATTTATCTGGGATCATCGCTGTAGCAGCTTGCGAAGAGTTGAGGATTTGCTGACCAATTGTGGTGTTTACCTCAGCGGCTTACGGCTGAACTCTTGTCAAGCCATCTCCGACGAAGGCACGACCCTGGCAGGCAACGCCGTTGCACCCGACGGCCGCGAAGAGGCATGGCTGGCACACATCCCGCATGAAGCATTCGACAACGAGTCACCGTAACAGAACACAAGAGCCAGGATCGGCGGAATTCACTGAGACCTACGGCTAATCGTCAAAATCAAGTACAAAAAACCCGGCCGGAGAGCCAACGCTGACAACGAATCACTCACCGGCCAGCGCTTGCGCCTCACGCACGTCTCGCCGCTGGCGCGTGCCAATTTTTATTGTAGCAGGCCAGCGATGAACCGAGAAAGAGACCAGCCGCCATATTGCCAGCAGCACGCAGCACCGTTCCAGGCAAACCCGCAAGCAACTGTCACGGCGGTTCTACCACGCTAATCATCGATCGACAGCAAATACCTGCACCGTGAGGCAACGCCCCACACAGCTTACGCCACGCAGGTCGCTCAATCCAGTCCCTGGCTCGACACTTTTGAACCATTGAATCCTTCTTTTAATTGGGGGAGCCTGAAGATGGCCCTTTTGAAATCGATTGCCCAGAACAACAAAAAGCGGCGTACAACCAAGCATATTCGCAGCCGATTAAGCCGCCATCACAGCATGTGCGTTGAGTCACTGGAGAACCGACGACTGCTGGCAACAACCGTGTTTTCTGAGAATTTTGAGACTTGGCCTTTGAGCGCCCGCGAAATGGTCTAACCTAGATTCCCAAAATGAGATTGCGTTCAAATCTTATTCGACTGAGGTAGCCGATGGCAGATACTCGGCGAGCTTGAGCGGAATTTTCTACGGCGAAGGCGAGACGCTGAGGTCGCAAGCGATGAACCTGTCCGGATACGGTGCTGCCGAAATCCGTTTGTATGTCGCCGTGAGCTCGTCGTCTCCCCCGGACTCGTCGCAGGATTTGTTCTTTCGGGGTTGCCCCCAAGATCTCCGATGAACTCCGTACTCAGGTTTATCGCATTGACGCAAGTAACTACTCGTCCAGCAGTTTTAAAGAAGTGCGTATACCGTTGCCGCAGCAGGCGTTGCACTCGAACTTCAAATTTGAAATCGACAATCCTTATGCGAATGAGCAACGTGACGACCAATTAAGTGCCTGGATTATTGATGATGTCTCGGTCGTAGGTTACCCCGTGCCCACAATCTCTATCACCAATGAGACTGTAAGCGAAGGAAACGACTTGCAGTTTGAAATCTCACTGTCAAAACCCACGATTGTCCCAGTGGGAGTGAATTTCGAAACCGTGGCCGGAACTGCCAGCACAAACGACTTTACACCGAAATCTGGCTCCTTCTTTTTCGCTCGCGGGCCAAACAAGCAAAACACTTACCATTCCCACGATCGATGATTCGATTGACGAACCGACAGAGACTTTCACGGTTCAATTGTACAACGCCGGCAACGCCACGATCATCGACAGCCAGGGGTTGGGGACGATCACCGACGACGACCCAACGCCCATCCTGTCCATCACTCCGTGGACGCTGGCAGTCGGAACGGTGACAGAAGGAAATGACGCCACTTTCCAGATCAACCTCGATCGGCCGAGTTCGCAAGACGTTTCTGTTAATTACTCTACCGAAGCGGCTGGTGCGACAGCAGGCGACGACTTTACCGCGACGTCCGGCACGTTGATCTTCACCGCCGGGCAGACATCCAAGAACGTCGTGGTGTCCACGATTGATGATACGCTCCACGAAGCCGACGAATTCATTGACCTGAAACTGTCCAATCTGAGCAATGCCACGTTACACCCGGCTTATCATACCGGGCGGTATCGTATCTCTGACAATGATCCCATTCCCGCGATCAGTATCAGCGGCGACACCGTGCCCAAGGGGACACAGCCAGCGGCGATCCGCTGACGTTTACCGTCAGCCTGTCGAATCCGACGACGGAAACCGTCACCGTCGACTACGCCACCGCAGACGGCATGGCCCCCGACCAGGCAGACTATGCGGGAGTCGCGGGGACGCTGACCATTGCGCCTGGCGCAATGAGCCAGACTTTCTCGGTAGCGTTGATCGGAGACGACGAAGATGAGGGTTCCGGCGAGACGTTTGTCGCCAACCTGAGTAATGCCACCGCCGCCACCATCAATACGAGCCAGGCGGTCGGCACAATCATCGACGACGATGAAACGCCTGTTGCTGACGCAATTCTTGGCACTGCCGCCGCGTATTCGATTACCGAAGGAGACGGGCTGTCCGTCGACGCTGGTGATTCAACCGACGGGGACTCCAATTCGCTGGTATATCGCTGGGATTTCGGCAACTGATGGCGCTTTCGATGTTGTTTCGATCGGACCTTCTGCTTCGCTGTCTGCGGTTCAGATGGCGGCGCTTGGGCTGAACAGCGGTCCGCAAACCGCGGCAATTCGCCTGCAAGTGTCCGACGGCATCAACAGCGGCGAAACGACAGTTGACCTACAGATCGCCAACGCCGCGCCGACGTTCGACGTGGGTGTCGACGTTGCGGTGCCGCCTGAAGCTTCGGGCACATCGCGCCGCAGCATAGAGTTTGCGGACGTGGGATTGGCCGACGACCATCTCGATCGTCATCGATTACGGTGATGGCAGCCAGCCAAGAGCCATTTCGCTCCCTGCCGGCCAGCATCAGTTTGCGCTGGATCACGCGTATACCGTGGCCGGCAATTATTCCGGTGAGCGTTTGGGTCTCCGATGGTACCGACACAACATCGCATACATTCACCGCCAGCGTAGCATTGGGTTCGTCGCTGCCAAAGGTATCTTTTGTCGGCGGCAATCTGACTGTCGATGAGATCCGCTCTGTGGTCACAATTGAAGTATTGCTCACTCGCACCCCCAACCGGAGACGTTGTGGTTCCGCTATTGGTCAGCGGGTCGGCAATTAACAATGTCGACTACACGCTGTCCTCCGCCGCACTGCGTTTTGCCGCCGGAGAAACGACTGCTACAACACAACTGCTATTGATTGACGATGCGATTTTCGAGACCCAGGAGTCGATCGACCTCTTGATGGATATCCCGACCGGAGCTCAACTCGGGGCGTGCCTCTCGTCAGACGATTGCCGTCAATAGCGATGACGCGGCGCCTACAGTCCCCTTCAGCGCAGCTTATCAGTCGGTAAGAGAAGGAGATACCGTGCAAGTGGCTGCAAGGCTTAGCAGCCCTTCGACAGCAGACGTGATTGTGCCGTCGACTTTTTCCGGTTCAGGCAACTGAGACAGGCCGAACTGAGTACCATCTTTGGGGGAAGCGAAATCATCATTCCAGCGGGTAGCCTTTCGGCCAGCAAAGACTTGCAGATCGTCTCTGATGCGATCGGTGAAGGTTCGCAGTTGCTGGTGGTTCAAATGGGATTGCCAGTTGGCGGAGTTCTTGCCGATCCGGCGGTCTCGCCGACCTAGGAGACGCTTCGAATCGCTGCAAACGACTCGCCGATTATCCATCCCCCCAGCTCTGCCAAGCTGAGAGCCAGCGAGGACCGTGGTACGCTCGCCGTACTGTTTATCGTAGCAAACCCAGTTGGGCAGGCGGTGTCCATCCCCTATACGATTTCGGGAACGGCAGTGAACGGCGAAGATTTTACCCTCTCGCCATCGACACCATTGAGTTTCGCAGCCAATCAGACATCAGCGGCGATTGATCTGACCGTTATCGACGACCTGCTCGTCGAGCCAGGACCACTTGAAACCGTGCGGCTCTCGTTCCTCGTGCGGCAAACTTTGGGCGTTTGGGCAATACGCGGTCATTCGAATTGTCGATCGTCGATAACGATGTGCAGCAGGTCGAGTTCGACGTTGCTCAGCAAACAGTCTGGGAAGACGCCGGCGCCGTCAGCTTTAGGGTACGGACGAATCGCGTATCGGACCAGGATGTTACCATTCCCTTGACGGTCTCGATGCAGGGACTAGCTCAGAACGACTTGCAGGGAGCCATTCCAAAGAATGTCGTCCTGTCTGCCGGGGAACTGCAGAAGACGTTTACGATCAATCTATCTGACGACACACAGAACGAGCGGCAGGAGTCGTTCAGCGTCCAACTGGGAAGACCCACTGGCGGAGCCTCGCTGGGACAGCAATTCTCGCAAACGGTACGTGTCAGGGACAACGACCCCAAGTTTTCGTCAACGCCGAACTGCGAAGCGTGGACGAAAGCAATCGCAGCGTCGACTTCGTGATTCGCCTTTCCCGCCACCAATCGCGACGTCACGATTCAGTTCCGGCCTACCGGAACGGCGCGGCTCGATACCGATTACCAACTTTCCGCTTCCGGGCAAGTCACGATCGCGGCAGGCGACCTCGAAGCCCGCGTAACAGCAACGCTATTGCAAGATGCCGACGTAGAGAATCGGGAGTCGATCGGGCTGGAAATGACCTCAGTAAGCGGCGCCATTTTTACGCCGGCAAGCAAAAAAGGCTGAGTTTGTCGTCCGCGACGATGACGTCGCCAAGGCCTATATTGCCAGCCAGCCGACGACGCTCGACGAAGGCGACAGTTTCTACGTAAAAGTCCGTCTGACGCAGGCTGTGAACGAAGCGATTCGTGTGCCGATTCGAGCAGTCAGTCAAAGCGGTGCCGCCGAGTGGGGAGAGGACTATACTGTCAGCGGACTAGACCCCGGATCCTATTTGGAGTTTGCCCCTAGGCAACAATCGGCGTCGTTCCGTGTCACAGTAATCGACGACAAATTCATCGAGCCGCAGGAGACTGTCGAGTTTCAGTTAGGCATGCCCGAATCAGTTTGGCCGAATCGAACCCGACGGAAACGGTACGTTACACGATCAACCGCAGTGATACGCCAACAGGCCGCGTGGTTCTCATTTCTCCGCTGGGCTTCGGACTGAATGAAGCTTCAATTCCCGCAACGGTTCTGCTTAGCCCGGATGCTGCTGGTCCTGGCGTCGAAATCTCGTTTGTCACGGAAGACGCAGACGGCAACCAGATCGTGTTGCCTAGCGACGAAGTGCAGGCGATGGTCGAGGCGGGCAAGCTGCAAATCGTGGCTGAGGGAACCTCTTCGGGAGGCGGCGCGGACGTGCCGAACACAATCAGCGTCTCCGGAGGCGCTTCGCCGCTAACGCTCGTACTGTCAGCAAGCGGAACGGTTCAGGTAGCTCTGCCTGAACCGACGACCGTAACGTCACTGGCGACGTCCGATTTACCCACTGGTCCCAACTACAGTCCGGGCAGCATCATCCTCGACCTGCCTGCCGGCAACTCCAACTTTTTCGGAAGCACTCTTTTCTTCGACGCTAACTTCAACGGTGTTCTCGACTTTTACGACCGCAACGGCGACGGCGTCCAACAGTTGGACGAACCGAACGAGCCCTCGTCGATTACTGCCCTGGACGGAACGACCCAGCTGGAATTGCCGTTCAGCATGGATCTTACTTAGACGGCGTTATTAACTGTACAGACGGGCGTTTCGTTCTGACCGGCGGCGTCGACACGGCAACCGAACTGGAGTTACCCTTTCACCTGGAAGCGGCGGTCGGTCACTACAACGTGAGCCCGATATCGACCTTGGCGGCAAAACTGGTGTACGATTTCGGCTTTTTGCCTAGTGATGCGGAACCGCGGGCATAGAGGCGTTGCAGCTTGCGGTGCTTCGTTCTCTCATGTCAATGTGGTTTCGGCCGCAGCGGCCGGCGACGTGCGGCGCTGCGCGCATCGCCGTTGCCAACGCGAAGCTGCAATCGTCAGCCGTGGCAATCGCCCGCTTTTTTTCGACAGTCGCCGGTGCGCCGTCGATCGAAGTGCTGGGCGACCTGGTGTATCGCGATATGGCCGACAAGATCCGCGATACCGGAGCACAACTGGATCTGAGTTCCTCGTCGGTGGTCGAGTCGGTCGTGGAAGGTATCGCATTCGAGACAGGGCTGATGCCATCTGAAGAAAATTTGGCTGCCGCAGTCAGTTCGATTGTCGCTGCTAACGAAAAGTTGGATTCACTCGATCCGCTGGCCGCAGACCTGCTCGAGCAGAGAGCGAAGATTGAGATCGTCGCCATCGGCCAGCTAGCGCCTGCCTGGCCGCTCTGTCATCAGGCGACGTTACCGCTGCGAACGTGGTGACCGACTTTACCACGCCGCATTGCAATCACGAATCAACCTGGCGTCGCCGGGGATCATCACCCCTCCCGTAGTCGCGATCTCACACTTCAAAACGCTGGAGGGCACTACAGCCGGCATGCTAAGGTACGAGGTCACCATCACCGGAGACATTGCACGACCGGTGTCGGTTAATTACCAAACGTTGCCTACAATCGACACCAATGGCGAGTTTACGCCCGCCAGCGGAATGCTAACCTGGCAGCCTCGCGACAACACTTCCCGCGTAATCGAAATACCCTTCAGCGGAGACGGTGCCTTTGAGGGAGATGAGGCGGTGTTGGTAGCGTTGACGGACCCGTCCAATGCTGTGCTCGCGAATGATCTTGGTGCGGGCTTTATGATCAACGACGACGCCTTCAGCTTTACTGCAAGTACGGGCGAAAGTACGAACGACCTGCAGTTGGCGTTGGACGGCGCTGCAGCAGCATTTTATGCCAATGGCGAAAACGTGTTTTCAGGTGTGTTTTCCGAAGGCACGCCTGCCGTTGTCACGGGCGCCGTTGGCAGCGTTGATTCTCTGACCATTGACTTGGGCGACGATAATCTGTTCCTGACTGGCGGATTGACCTTCGTAGGCGACGGCGGAGACTCGTTGACCGTCAACGACGAGCAAGCGTCGGTGGTCGTCCATACCTCGACCGGATAGGGGCAGGGGTGCTGGAAATTGACGGACGCACGATTGTTTATAGCGGTGTCGACACATTGTGCGAGTCGCTTCGCCGACCGGGATCGCGGCGATGCCGGCGTCAATCGACGAAGGCAATTGGTGACTGTTGAGCAGCGCATTGCCTTCGAGTGACGATCCGCTGTCGGTAACGTATGCCTGGAAAGTCCATGCCGGCGGGCAAGTCGTTCGCGCTTAGCGGAGCGGCCGCCACATTCAGCCATACCTTCGTCGACTCGGGCGAATACGAGATCGAGTTTACAGTTTCTGCCGAGGGGCGAGCGACGTCGACGCATTTCGTGCCTCTTACCGTCGCCAACGTTGCGCCACGATTACGGCCGACGTCGTGAGCGTCACGGTCGGACGAAGGTGCCACGGCCACAAACACCGGACGTATTCCGATCCAGGGGCCGACGGCGTCACGCTGACCGCCTCGATCGGGACAGTCGTCGATAACGGCAACGGAACCTGGAGCTGGAACTGGAACACGAGCGACGGTCCGAACAACTCACAGACGGTAACGGTCACCGCGATCGACTCTGACGGAGCCGCCACCCCAACGACGTTTTCACTCACGGTCGATCTAACACTTGCGCCAACGATCGCAAACCTCGCGGTTACTTCCCCCGTCAATGAAAACGGACAGCGGACCCTCGCCGGTGATCGCCACCGATGATGATGGAGGCGTGAGCGGGGTCACGACGACATTTGGCTCAGCCGACGGAGAGTTTCGCGTCAACACAACAACATCCGGTGACCAGATTCTGGAAGGCCAGTATGACGTGTCGCCTGGTCGGGCCATCGCCGCAGACGCGTCCGGAAACTTTGTCATCGTCTGGGCCAGTCGCTATCAGGACGGCAGCGGGTATGGTGTCTACGGTCAGCGGTACAATGCCTCCGGCGCCACGGCAGGAAACGAGTTTCAGGTCAACACCCACACGACCGGCGACCAACTGTATGCCTCCGTAGCGATGGACGCGGCCGGCAACTTTGTTGTCGCCTGGGCGAGTGACGGCCAGGACGGTGAAAAGGACGGCGTGTACGCTCAGCGGTTCGATGCCTTGGGAAACAGGCAGGGGAGTGAGTTCCAGGTCAACACCTACACGAGCCTGAATCAGACGCATCCGTCGGTGGCCACGAACGATGCGGGAAACTTCGTCATTACCTGGTCGAGTCACGTACAGGACGGCAGTAAATACGGTGTTTACGGCCAGTTGTATGATACTGCCGGAAACGAGGTAGGCGGCGAATCCAGGTCCACACGTACACGCCCGACGAACAACGCCTATCTTCAGTGGCTATGGACGGTGATGGCAACTTCGTCGTCACGTGGTCGAGTATCGGTCAGGACGGTGACCTTTACGGTGTCATTGGCCAGAGATTTGATGCGACGGGCAACAAGGTTGGCGGTGAATTCCCGTGAATACCCACACATCCAGCCTGCAGCTATGGCAGTCGGTCGCCATGAACCAGTGGGGCGATTTCGTCGTGGCCTGGTCGAGCCGTGATCAGGACGGCAGTGGATACGGCGTGTTTGGTCAGCGGTTCGATGCTGCAGGAAACATGGTCGGAAGTGAGTTTCAGATCAATACGCATACGATCAACGATCAGCGTAATCCGTCCGTCGCGATAGACAATGCAGGCAACTTTGTCGTGGCATGGGATAGCCTGGGGCAGGTCAATCCCTACGACCGCGAAGTATATGGACAGCGATTCGACTCAGCGGTACACCGGTGGACGGTGAGTTTCTGATTAACACGTATACGGCCGACCACCAGCAATATCCCGCGGTGGCGCTGGACGAAAACGGCAATTTCATCGTGGCATGGCAGAGTGCTGGTCAGGATGGCAGCCTGAATGGGATCTATGCCCAGCGATTCAATGGCGGTTTCAATGGAACCGGCGGCCCGCAAAGCATTGACGTCACTGTTAATAACGTCGCCCCCACGGTCAACGCCGGTCCCGATCAGACTGTTACCGAAGGCGACCTGGTCGAGTTGCATGGCTCGTTCACCGATCCGGGCTCCCTCGACACGCAGACATTCCTATGGCAGGTCTCGGCGTCCAACGGCCAGGTGATTGCCGATGGCACGACCGAGGATTTTAGCTTCACGCCGAGCGACAACGGTACCTACACAGTCGATTTCACCGTGACCGATGATGACGGCGGTTCGAATACCGATCAGGCCTTGATTACGGTGCAGAACGGCAGCCCGAACGTGACCATCGAGGGATCGACCACGGGTGTCCGTGCGTTCGAGGAGACGTTCACGCTGCGGACGGCAGATGCCTCTTCCATCGATCAGTCGGCGGACTTCACGTTCGTTATCGACTGGGGTGACAACAGCGATCCGGACAACGACACCGTGGTCGGCCAGACGGTGATCGGGCCGGATGGACTACAGGTTCCACACACGTTCAAGGCCTCCGGCACGTATGTCGTCTCCGTTACCGCAATGGATAAGGATGGCGCAGTCAGTACGGCGGCGACGCATACGATCGAGATCGCATCTGCCGCAACGAAAACGTTAGCGGACACCACGACCACGACCCCACCCACCACATCGCCAAAAACCAAGCTACTGGTCGGAACGCCCGATTCATACGGAACGCCGGAATCATCGGGGAAGACGAAGGTCAGCAGCGGCAGCATCATCGTGACGTTCCTGGACGCCACCGGGAACGTGCTAGAGCAATTCCACTTCGTCGATCAGATCGACGAAATCGTTGTGCAGGGACAGGAATCGCCGGACGAGATCACGATCGACGAGGCCGTTTCCCTGCCAGTTCAGGTCTTCGGCGGCCCCGGCGACGACCTGATTCAGGCCGGCAGCGGGCCCACGCTGATCAGCGGCGACGAAGGGAACGACACGCTCATCGGTGGTACCGGCATCAACAAGCTCGACGGCGGCGACGGCGACGACACGTTCGTCGACACGGGCGGCACGAACACGGTCGTCGGCGGTACGGGTAACAATACCTTTGTCCCCGGTGGAGGAAGCAACGATTTCGAAACGGACCCCGCCAACACGGCAGCTACGGTCTTCGCGGATGCTTACGACGTGGAAGAAGGTGGCGAACTTTTGGTCGATGTGGCTGAGGGAGTCCTCGCCAACGATCTTGACCCGAACTCCGATTCATCACAGGCGTTCGTGGTAACTCCGCCCAGCCACGGCACACTCGTGCTCGGACCTCGATGGTTCTTTCACGTACAACCATGACGGATCGAATAGCTCCGACAGCTTCACGTATCTCGCCCGAAGCGCGGGAGGTGACAGCTCGCCCGCAACCGTTGCGATTGCCGTTACGAATTTGCCGCCGGTCGTGGGAGCCATTTCTGCCCCCATCGATCCACAGCCGGTCAACACAGCGATCACCGCAAATGCCGACTTCTCCGATGCAGGGTTGGATGATACTCACACGGCCGAATGGGATTGGGGCGATGGCGTGGTCACCCAGGGAACGGTCGCGCAAGGAAGTGGCTCCGGCACGGTAAGCGATTCCCATGTCTACACCGCTGCAGGCGTCTACACCGCCAGACTCACGGTGAGCGACAGTGACGGCGACATGTCCACCTCCACGTTCCAATACTTCGTCGTTTACGACCCCAACGCGGGTTTCGTCACCGGCGGCGGCTGGATTGACTCGCCAGCTGGCGCGTACGTCGCTGACCCGACGCTCACCGGAAAAGCCGGCTTTGGCTTCGTTGCGAAGTACAAGAAGGGCACCACGGTTCCCGATGGCCAGACGCAGTTCGAATTCAAGACCGGCGACCTCAAATTCCACAGTACAAGCTACGAGTGGCTCGTCGTTGCAGGCGCGAATGCGAAGTTCAAGGGTGAGGGCACGATCAACGGCCAAGGCCAGTACGGCTTCATGCTCACTGCCACCGACGGCCAGGCCAAAGGTGGAGGCAAAACGGACACATTCCGCATCAAGATCTGGGACAAGACGGGCGGCGTGGACGGCGGTGTAGTCTACGACAACAAGTTTGGTACGGCCGACGACAGCAATGCCGGCACGGCCCTTGGCGGCGGCAGCATCGTCGTGCACAACAGCGGCAGCGCCCTAACCGGCTCCGCGACCGCCGGCTCCAATGGTGGGACCATACTCACCCAGCCGATGCTTGATGCCGCCGTGGCCGAGGCAACTGCCGGCTGGACGGCCAGTGGGATCAGCTCCAACCGTCTGACCCGGCTCGCAGATTTGGACATCGGAATCGCCCAGTTCCCCGGCAACACGCTGGGCCTCTCCTCCCACTCAACAAACAAGATCTGGCTCGACGCCGACGGCGGTGGACGGGGCTGGTCCGTCGACGCGGGTGGTTACGACCTGAGCTCGGCGGTAAGCCACGAGCTGGGTCATGCCTTGGGCTTCGACCACCGAGTGATGAGCGAGCTGCTCGCGCCGGGGGAAGTTCACCTGGCGAGCGACGACGTCCAACGGGCATGGCAGGGAATCGAGCTTGCCCGCCTTGCCGCTCGCCGCCAGGTCTTCGCAGCCTTTGCGGACGGCGGCGAGCTGACGGGTGGACTCGGACTGCAGACGAATTCCCTCCGGTTGACGAACGCATACACGCCAACGCCCGGAGTCTTCACAGCCGCCCGCACGCAGGCCCGCCTGCGAACCGCATCCAAGCACCAGTTGGCCACGGCAGAGGGCACTCCAAACCTTAGTCGCGAGGCGAATGCCCACGATGCATTCTTCGGCACCTTCGACGACGAAGTCGGCGGGGTGAAGAACAGTGTGACGAAAGATCTTGGCTACACCGGCTTGGAGTAGAGAGTTGAAAGTGTCCTAGCGACGCCGTTGCCGCCAAGCAGGAGGCGTACCGAAAGGCCTATTTTGAAGAGCTTCGAAGGGGCGCTTGCGCAGGTTGCGGCGAGGATTTTACGACCTTCTAATTGAATCAATTGTTCCGGCAGCGGCCAGTGTCACTCCGCGAGCCAAGCCGGCGAGAATCGCGATGCACGAATCAACTCGCTCGAGGGAGCGGCCCAAGACAGCACCAGCACTCCCCTTCCGTAGAAGAACTGGTATATCACTGGGTCAACCAGGTCGTTTTCCGGCGCCAGCGGACAACGCGCAGGAGACTTGTGGAAAGTGTTTGAAGTGCTGCCTCAAACCGGCTGAGCCAGCGAGCGGCCGTCTGGGGAGCATGCTCAGCTGCGATCCGGTAGTAATGCCGAAGGTCGTCTTTCGCCTTTTGAGTGACGATAACGAGGTGTGTCATTCCGATTCAGGGACTCCGAATTCCTTCCTGATATCGGCGAATGCTTCGGTAATGGGCTGCGTTCGACCGGCGGCGAGATCATCAAGACCCTGTTTGATTCCCACGACCGCCCCCTGCCGCTCCTCGCGGAGCCAGCGCAGAGCTTGCACCACGACATCTTCGCGCGTGGCGTATCGTCCTGTGGCAAATTCTTGCTCAACAAAGGGTTCAAGTTCGGGCGGAAGCTCGATTTGCATTAAGCCGGCTCCTGTTTCCTTTTAGGCACAGTGTACCATGATTGCCAAGGCTGGGTCAAAGCAGAGTTGTCATGGCACGGACAAGCCGGCAAGTCATCGGTTAGCTGAGGAATAGGCTGGTGCGACGGTTGTTCAATCGGTAAAATAGCCGCGTCTTAAAAACGATGCACGCTGCATGGAGGCAAGCCACGTCGCCATCCTTGGCAAATGATTTCCTTCTCGAGGTTGACACCTCAGAGGTTCCAGCCGAATACCGGCGTGAGTTCCTGGAAGTCATGTCACGCACCGGCAGCTTTTGTCTCGCAGTTCTTACCGGTGAATGTCAAAAGCTCTGCCCGAAGATGGCCGCGGCAATCTTTAAGGCGGCGTCGAACATCAAACCTGGCAAGCGCGAGAGCTGGGCCTGCGGCACGGTGAGCTCGGTCGGCTGAGTGAATTTTCTCGCACGTCCGGGCCGAAGGAAATAGAGCACGGATCTGTCCGAGAAGATGTGTCATTCAAGGAGTCACCATGGGCCAGTACGCAAAGCGTTTGCAAAAGAAACTGATGAGCAAATCCTCGGGTTTGCCCACGAGGGTTCCCCAGCGGCGCCCCGGCGATCCATTGCCAGGCGGCTGTACCGATATGGAGACGCTTATCAAAGAGGGCTACGACCCAATTCACGCGGCCTACGCTTTCATCCAGCAATTGTCGTCCTATTTCGCAGAGGGCGTCTCCCAGCTCTCGGAGATGAGGGCCTGGGCTCGTGTTGTTGAGAAGGCCGAGGAAGAGTACATGCCTGCCGGCCCACCGATGAGCCCGCTGACCCGCAGCTACTTTTGGATGTGGGCACTCTACGATCTCCGCATTGATAAGAGCACGGACACGCTGGCCGACTGCCAGATCGCCGCCAATGATGTCATCCTTATGAATCCCCATCAGCTCGATGCCCTCAAGAAACTGGGAGCGTCTCGCATGGGGATCTACGAGCACATTGGCAGAGAAGGTCCGCACATTCGGCTGCGAGAATTGGTGACGGACGATGAGCTCATCTGCCACTGCCCATCTGGATACGCAGGAGATAACGGCGAGCTTTGGTACGTGCGATTGACGCCGCCGCTAGAGCCAGAGCTTGCCACGTACTGGATAGCCATGACCACGCCGTACATCCTAACCGGCGCAAGCAGAGCTGACTGGCTGGCGTTTCTCAAACGAGCGATGGTCTCATTTGATGGCATGAACGACGGAACGCGACTGTATCACCTGTTAAAGTACGGCCCCGAAACAGACTACTGGAACGAGTTTATCTTCAAGGCATATCACCACCATCAAAAAGAGGCAATCTTTCTCGCGGGCATCCCCGATGTGAAGGCGAGTCTCCCGCATGCCTGAATGCGAGCATCTCTCAGCCAAACGGGAATCCGCCGATCCGCGTGAGTGTCGGTTGCGAGCGACGGTCGAACGTATCCGTCCGGCGAACCTTTCAATTACCCATAAGTTCTGGCATATGGCGAGGTGGCGATCCAGGTTAATCTTTTTGGATGGCGCAAGCGTTGCTTGCTGACGAGTTTTCTGTTGGAGATCATGGACATGGATGTCTGGGTCGAACAAGAGATTGCGGAATGTGCGTTTCCTGATCAGCGATTGAAAACACGTTTGGGAAAACTTCTCAGTAGGCTGGGTCAAAAGATTGGCGCGACGTTGCCGGCTTTGTGTCAGGATTGGGCGGCGACGAAGGCCGGCTATCGATTTCTCAGCCAAGTTGCGCACGGCCGATCGTCAGACAAACCTGATCGCTGTATTTTGTATTGTTGCGTGGCGGGTGTTCTGGCTAACGATGATGAATACGACCAATCCAAGAACATCAGCTGATGCGGTGTTTACCGATGCCGAAACTGCCATTCTCAATCACCTGGCTGGCAATCCAAAGCAACCTGCTCCACGGAGCGTTGCGCACTATGTCCTGGCAGTCGCTAAACTTGGCGGTTACGTCAATCATAAAAACGACGGACCACCGAGCAACACTGTCATTTGGCGAGGCCTGTCACGGCTCACCGAAATTCATTTGGGTGTCGAGCTTAGACTATGCACAGGCATATGTTCGTAGTGATCGTGGCTGCCACCGAAGAAGCGATGTCGCCTTGGGTCGACCTGGGATTGGAGCATTCCCACTCACGCCAGTTGGCAGTGCGTCTCGACCTGTCGATATCTGGCGGTACTTCTGGCCGGACTACTTCACGGTGGCGTGCGAGAGAATGTGCTGGCTTCAGATTGGCCGTCGTTGCAACAAATCCGCGCCCGCAGTCCATTGCACCCAGAGGTTGAAGAAGTCGTCAGCGGTTCGTTTCGTCAATGGACGCCTCCCGAAATAACAGGGAGTGGATACGTCGTTCGCTCGTTCGAGGCAGCATTGTGGGCATGTCACGAAGCAGCAGATTTTGAGGAAGCGGTACTCAATTCGATAAATCTAGGCAATTCTCTTTCGCTTTGTAACTGCCAGCTTCCTTCACACTCCCACGTTTTAGCGAAACCAGGCAAGGCTTAGCAACACCATGCGCGAATTTTTTCCGGACAGTATTGGTCGCAGCCAGTGCACATGCCGCCGGTAGTTTTTTGGTTCGAGTCCAAAAGGAGGCCCTTATTAAGCGGTTATACGATGACGGCTTGCCGATGAACAACACCTCGACTCGCTACGGGGCGATACGCGACCGTTGGAACGACACCTCGATCGAGAACGCGTCGCTTTTTATCGGCAGCCTGTGTTACGACATGGTACCGCAGGTCTTGCTCGTGCTCAGATCGGATGCCGCTCTTAAGCAAGCGCCGCCTGGCAGTACTCCAAACACTTGGCCACTTCCTTGACCGGGTTGGAATCTGGCGGGACTTGGTATTCCAATTCGATGTCCGCGTAGATCGGCCACTTTTCCTTCTTTAATAGTTGCAGCACTTCCTTTATTGGCGTCTGTCCCTGGCCCCACGGGAGGTTGCCCCCATCGGCGGTGCGATCCTTGAGGTGCAGGCTGATAATCTTGTCGTGGTATTTCTCGATCACCGGAATCGGCGACTTGCCATTTGTGCCCGCAAAATAGTGGCCAATGTCAAAATTGAAGCCGATGTAGTCGCCAACTTGCATCAGCGGGTCTAAGTCTTCCATCTTCGGAAAGTTGTTGGTGTGATTGTGGAAGGCTACCCAAATCTGATGCTTCTCGGCAAATGGCGCGAGCCGCTCGGCCTGCTGGTCGTTTCGCTCGGTGGTTATGGCCTTGCAGCCTAAGGCCTTGGCGATCTGGAAGTTGAAATCGATTTCATCGTCAGTCCGGCCAAAGGGGCACTTGTGGATATGAATATTGACGCCAGCGTCGTTGTATAGCTTTCGAAGCTGTTCACACTTGACGAGCTGCGACTCGCGAACCTTAGGCCGATCCGCATCAAGAGGTCGTTGCTGTGTGTCGTCGCCGCGTCGACTACGTCGACCTCTGGGGAAGGCGATACCAGTGAACGAGCGAATGGGGCCGTCCATCAATTCTGTCTCACTTAGGCCATCTTTTAGAAGGCAGTCCAGCGTGTACTCGGCGGTATCTGCACCACCTCGATAGCTGTATGTGATGCAACCTATACGCACTCCGTTGATGACGGAATTCGGCTTAGGATTCTCGGTGGCCAAGGCATGGCGCGACAAAGCCGCGCACGTAGCGAGGGCCGCTGTGCCACCGAGAATTGCCCGCCGCGTCAGTCGATTGTCGATGCTGTTCTGCGTCATTTCCTATACCTCACAAAGAGCATGAATTGCTCTGGATCGCCTAGGAGCAACTCGTTTTCCGAATCGAAACAATAGCCACCTCGGTTTCCTCCATAGCCGAATTCGCATGCAGAGGACAGAACCGCGGACAGCACGGCAGACTTGATTGTAACCCTATTTCACTGTCTCAAAAACTCGGTCCGCTAATCGGACGAATCCGTAAGACGGTCGCACTTTTGCGGCCCAGTTGCCATATCATCGATCAGCGAGATTGAATTCTGAAACTCAACTCGTCTGCCAATACTTCCCAAAAACGGACAACACCTTGGTCGTCGATTGGAACCGTGGTTAGCCAGCTCTCGATTCTTTACACTCCGACAATCGTTCCATCGTCAGGCGATTGAGGAAAACTAATCAGTTGTTCGACAAATCTAGCGATAGCTGATTTCTCCTCCACTCCACGTCATCTCGCGCGAGCAGTGCAGGAAATCAGTGGCTTGCCAGGCGACAAGAGTCGCGGCGCGTTCGCCAATCGACTATGCTGCTCAGAAGGCCGCGGTGCCATCCGTACTTTCCGGAAGCAAGGAACCAGATGAATCTAGACAAACCCGCGACACCCTGGATCGATGGACTTCGACTGGGCAACGAGCGGTCAGCTAAGCCCTCACTCGGAAGAGTCAATTGTCATTCTCATCTCCACGGCGGAACATCAGAGTTTCCTACCGCTCGCTCAATTTTGAATCCGTTCGCAATCACTGCTGTACGGTGAAGAAATTGGTTAATCGATGCTGCAGGCTTACCAGCAACCATGTGGCGGATAGACTGCCGTGTACGCAAACCAGGATGGCAGTTGATGGGGATGTGACCACGACAAAGGAACGCCAAGTATAAAAACGTCGTCATCAAAAAAACGAGTTCAACCGATTGCCAAACGAATCGCGGCGATCGACTGGACGCAGATCGGTGCGGACATTGACGCCCATGGAGCCGGTGTCGTCGGGCCGATATTGACGTCGCGACAATGCGCGGCCATCGCCAAACTCTACGCAGGCGACGACAACGTTTTGTTCCGCCGCCGTGTCATCATGAATCGGCACGGCTATGGCAAAGGGGAGTACCAATATTTCGCCTACCCGCTACCGTCGATTGTCGAACAACTGCGGGACGCCCTGTATCCGCCGTTGGCCGCCATCGCCAACCGATGGAACGAAACGATGAAGATCGACGTCCATTTCCCATCAAGGCATGCGGAATATCTCGATCAATGCCACGCGGCCGGGCAACAACAACCGACACCGTTGCTGCTGGAGTACCGTACTGGCGACTACAATTGCCTCCACCAAGATCTCTATGGCGCGCATGTCTTCCCGCTGCAAGTCGTCTTTCTGCTTAGCGTTCCTGGCAAGGATTTCCGTGGTGGCGAATTCGTGCTGATCGAACAACGGACACGCATGCAGTCGCGCGCGGAAGTCGTTCAATTGGAGCAAGGACAGGGTGTCATCTTTCCCGTTCATCACCGTCCGATTCCAGGGACCCGGAGCTTCCGTCGTGTGAACATGCGGCACGGCGTGAGTCGTATTCATTCTGGACAACGCCGCACACTCGGCATCATCTTTCACGATGCAGCGACATGATGTTGCCTGCGGCCGGTAAAAGCGACTAAATCCTCCTCACCGACGTTTACCGGCACAAAGGCCGGAGTGAGCACATGTGCGCAGGCCTTGGTCGACTGTGCCGTGCCGCACGTGCGATTCAGCACGGTCATCCAACCGAAATCGCCGTCTTGCTTGATGACGCGCTCTTTTACTACCCACGAAACAGAACGGCACGTGGTTTGCCCTCAGCTTGTCGCACTGAACCGCGGAGAGTTGAACTTGCACCAAGCCGTCCAATCGATGCGCCTTGGGAATTTGGTCAGCCCGGCTCGGCTCGGCTCGATATGAATCTGTCTGATCGGTCGCGGTCACGGATCCTCGCCAAAACGATGCGACCGGACGCGAATGAGTATTTGGGCATGTCGGCAGACTGTCAAGCTTGGAGGTGTGAGATGGGCATACTTGATACGTTACTCCACAATCCGGGTATGAGAACCCCCGGCCTTATCCTGTTTATATGTGTCGGGATCCCCGTAGTTGGGTGGACGATCGTTGCTGTCGAGGCACTTGTTGGGAAACATCGCGAGCGAGTGGCAATGATCGAACAGGGAATCGATCCTGACTTACGCTCGAAAGTAGCGGGCAACTAGCATCGTTCGTGATCAACGACAAGCGTGCTGCTTGGCTCTGCGCAAAGTTCGGCCACATTCGATCTGTCGCAACGCAAACGGAAGGTGTCGAAAAGCTATGCGCAATTGAGGTCGATGGCGATCAGCAACTAATGCCCCCTTCTACGGATGGCCGACCGTTTACCCCAGAACGTTGAACGGAGGCGCCTTAACCGTCGACTCGCCCGAATCTGGAATTTGGCACCGATACATCCAGCTCCAGCAGCGGATTATCGCCAATGCCGTTCCTCGCCAAATCGGGGATGGAGGCCCACTTTCCTGCTGGCCGTTGTAGACGTGACCGCAGCTCACACCGACAACGTCGCAAGTTTCGCGACACTGCGTCGCGAGCTTTTTGAGTCATCCAGCTCACGATACTTACCGGCCTTTCGCGCTCAAATCACCTCTGGCGCCGTGCTTGGCGGGCGAAAGATAGGTTCATGTCGGGTTGCGCAACGTCGCCTCGGTGAGAATTACGGACCTGGATGGAAAGCTTTTCGCCATCCACTTCGAATGTGACGTCGGCAGAAGTTTTCTCGCCGTCAGCAGATGTGCCCTCTGACGACCACTTCAATGTTCCGCCCTCAATGGATGGAAATGCCGATGCCTGTCCATCAGGAAAGAACGCCCACATCGCCAACTTTTTCGCAGCGCCGTCCCATCCGATATTGATCGTGCCCAGATTGGTGCGTTCATCGTCGTTTCGAACCCAAACGTTGAATTGTGCATAGCTCTTATTGCCCGTCCATCGACAGGAGACGGCAAGACGCCCCTCCTGGCTGTCATTCGCATCACTCGCCCAAAAGCCAATGAACGGCTCGAGGCCTTTGACGTGCTCGTACTGCGATCGTGGTGGTTCCTGCGCGACGAGGAGTTGTGGTAGGAGAAACACTACGAATGCGGCCACCATACGTTGGCGAAATGGATCGATTTTCATCGTCGCTCTCCTTAAGACTTGGGGGATAGTTGACCCCGGCGAGGAGTCACACGTAACAAATAATGTAGCGACATCGCGGGACAATTGCCAAACAAACGGATCCTAACAAACGAATATCGGACCCACCTTAATGCTCGTTGGCAACAATGCATCGACGGATGTCCCGGTAGAGGTCGCGCAATTGCGTGCCGTCGCGTCGTCGTGGATTCGTGGATCGGAGCGGACTGTGTTCGCGCTGAAGTCTCAATCACGTTCCCAACTCGCGGGCAGTTTTTCCGAATCCGGCCCATAGGTCTGCGAGACGACAAAGCCACTCGCCTGGGACATATAGAAAACTCGACCGTTGGAAACCACTGCTCCCAGGCACTCACGTGAATCAATTGCGGGACCGGTTGAAACGAGCCTGCCATCTGAGGACAGGTCGATCATGTCCATATTGGCTCCCAACACGTAGGGCTCGGAAAGCGTAAACCGACAGCACGCGTAGTTGTGGCCAATGCTGCTGATGACCTTGCCGGTGTCGCGGTCGAAGACATTCCCTTTACCGCGTAAGGCATTCGAAAAGATGAAATTGCTCACCCACTGTCACCACATTCAGTGCGGATGTGACGGGATCCGACTTCCACACCAGTGAACCGTCACGGGCATCCAGGCACCAAACGAATCGGTCATCGGTCCCTTCGTGGCGCGGTTGTAACCGCCAACAAACAACTGGCTGTTGCGTGCGCTAAGCGTGCACTTGGACGTAACGTAATAGTCGGTCGTCTGCCAAATGACGTCACCGGTCGACGGATCGAGGCAAGCGGTCAGGCCATTGTTTTTCACTGGCAGTCCGCGACGCTTACGATGACTGGCGTCGTATCCAAAGAAAACGGAATAGAAAAACTTGCCGTCGTGTAGGCAGATACCGCAATCGTTGCCACCGCGGCCGTACTCGGAGAAGTCTTTTTCCCAGAGCGTTCTGCCCGTGTCCAGATCCCAAGCCCAAATTCGTGGTCGATGATCCTGCGGGTAATACGGATTGTCGTTGGAGTAAATCCAACTCATCACTTCACGTCCTCCGCGCGGTATCGGATCACCTCGGAAGATAAAAGGCCCTTCCGTTCCTTGGGCGGCATACTCACCTGAGCCCGACGCGTAGATGACCACGTTCTGATGTACCACTGGCGGGAACTGACGACTCCAGCTGGGAGAACCCGTGAACGGAGTCTCCCATAGCAAGTCGCCCGTAGCCGCATCCAGACACCGCATCCTCGAGCGTTCGATGCCAGCCTGTGGCACGATGAGTTTTCCGTCGACATACAGCGGCGAAGTGAATGACAAATAGACGTCCGGCCAATAGCGTCTCCACAATAAACGGCCTGTGTCCTGTTCGACCGCCATAATCTGGCCCTCGGCGGTGTGCATGTACATTCGCCCACCACCGCAGATGGGCAAATGCTTGACCGTACCTTCCAGACGCCTCGCCCAACGCATTCGAAGTGGCGGCTTCAGTTCCTGGGCATTGGCGTTCGTGCCACTGAAATCGCCATAATTCGTGTACCAATCGTACTTCGCATCGGCCCACCGGCCCTTTAGTGGACTACGGATTCTCGACACGCCCAGATCCCTGTCCGGCAGAGGACTAACACCATCGGGGCCAAGCACATAAAGGTATCCGTCTTCACTACCGAAATAGACTCGGCCATCGGCGACTGCCACCGGCGCCGAGATGGGGGCGGCAAACGCCGAGGCAAATGAAAAAATCTCGCCCTGCCCCAGTGGGACGACGTAAAGTCGGCCATCGAGCCCTCCATACACGGCGTGATCACGAGTCAGCACCGGTGGACAAATGGAACCGGCTGCACACAGCACCTCGGATTGGTCTTGATTCGCCGAGTGGCGGCACAGCCCGTATCCCTGCTCGGGACGAACGCGATACACATCATCGCCACGAATGCTGACTGAGGCAAAACTTAGCAGTCCGTGTTTGTCAATCGACGTCTCGGTGCCCGCCACGAAACGAGTTTGAACATCGTTCCCCTCAAGCCGCATCACCTCGACGCGTCCCGCATTGTCTCGGCGGTGCCACTGCACATAGACGTTGCCCTGCTCATCGGCGCTTTGGCCGAATGTGGCGGGGAATTCGTTGCCGACGTATTCCGGAATCTGCCCTACAGCACGCAATCTCGGCCGGCCGTGATCGTCGTCCAAGAAAATGGTTCTCCCTCCTGCGGGCATGACAACCGTACTGCCGACCAGGCAGATCTCACGTGAACAGACAAAGTGATCTCGCCACGTGACGCGATCTCCACGAAATGCCAACCAGTCCTCCCCCTTCCATCGATTTCCCTCGAAGCCGATGACTTCCTTCACGAAGTCCCACGTCCAGACGACGTCGCCGTTCGGCTCAAGTGCATAGACGCGTGCACCAAGTGTGGCGAAATAGACACGGTCCTCGCCGACGGCCGGCGCGGCAAACACTGGTTCCGCACAATCGATTTCACGGATGACCGCTCCGGTGTTTCGGTCAAGTACATAGTAGTACCCGGCCATCGTGCCAATATGAACAAATTGACCAATGACGGCTGGAGCCGCAACATTGTTGCAGTTCCCGGCGCCGCCGCGTGTCGAGAATGTCCACAGAGTCTTCAAAGTTCTCGCATCGATCGCGAAAACGACACCGGAACCGTCGACGACAAATACCTTCCCGTCACTGATGACCGGAGAAGCCAGGATTGCATCCGTAGTAGGAATAGCCGCCACCAGCCCTAACGGCGCCCTAAGGCTGACCTCGCGAGCATTACCGGAACGTAGTCCACTGCCTTGGAGCTGTGGCCAGTCGTTGGACCACGCCGCCGGACACAAGAGACAAAGACATATAGAGATGGAGGCCAATCTGGAAACCGTCATTGTCATGTTATGTGTCATCCCGCTATAGCGTGTGTACGTGATGATTGCCGTTCATGCCTTGAACGACCTGCCCAGGAGACGAAGACCTGCCTCGCCGTAGGGTACGACAGAGTCGTGCTGAAATCTAGGCTTCGCTCGATGACGCCGATAGCTATTCGACGAACAATCGCGGTACGAATTCCTTTAGGTAGATTCGCCAGACCGGCCAACTGTGGTTTCCCTCGGTCAGATGCCATTCGTGCTGGATGGATTTGCCTTTCAACAGTGAGACCAGGGCCTCGTTGCGTTCGAGCAGAAAATCCTCTTTGCCACAGGCGATCCAAAGCAGCTTCAGCTGATCGTTTGTCCGATCCGGACTTTTCAAAGCCATTGCGATCGTACCTTCGTTGGGAGCTGATGCGCTGAAGCCGCCCACCCAAGCAAAGGTATCGGTGTTGTTCAGACCAATCGTCAACGACTGGCCACCCCCCATGCTCAGACCCACAATGGCACGATGGTCGGCATCGGGCACGACACGATAATTGGCTTCGATGAAGGGCATCACATCCTTCAGTAGGTCTTTGGCAAAATAATCGGTGTTCGCGCCGCGGTCGCCGTTCGGAGGCGCGGCGTGGCCGTCCATCATTACGACCACCATTGGCTTGGCCTGGCCACCGGCAATGAGGTTGTCGATGATCCAGTGTGCTTTACCATGCACGGTCCAGGTCGCGTGATTGTCTCCGCTCCCATGCTGCAAATAAAGAGTCGGATAACGCTGCTCGACGTTGACGTTGTAGCCGGGTGGCGTATAGACGAAGACGGTTCGCAAACGATCGAGCGTTTTTGAATGATACTCGTGTTCATGAATTGTGCCGTGCGGCACATCCTGGTAGTCAAGCCACGCCTCGCCCGAAATGTGCAGAATGCTCGTGCGCGGAGAACGCATCGGTTTGATTGCGGAATTGTTCGGGTCGATCATGGACAACCCGTCCAGACGAAAACTGTATTCCCAAACTCCGGGTGGGACCGGCCCAACGGTGACTTGCCAGTTTCCATCCGCATCCTTCATCATCGGCTGTTGTCCGTCTGGCCATTGACCAACGAGCTCCACGCTGTCGACCGCGGGAGCCTGAAGACGAAACGTCACTTTACCGTCTTCGCCAATGTCCGGTGATTGTGTCCGCGAACGGCGTTGCCCTACGGCCGTGACACACATGGCCGTGCAAATCAAGGCGATGCAGATTGGATAGACTTGAGTTTTCATAGTAGGAACCGTGTTGCAATGGACGTTAGGGGATCGAAACTGCGGGAACTCCACCAGCGCCCCTGCTAGGCTTCCGGTGCCTCCGCCAGCGCGGCAGCAAACCATTCGATGTCCAATGTTGTGGCCTGTGCAAAGCCCGCAATCAACCGTACTGTTGTCACATCGATTTGAAAAAGACGGAAATCGGCAAAATCGAACATCGGCGCCGCTGCGGGGAACCTGCGGAGGTAGACGTCACGCAACGGTGCGTACTGCGGATCACCCTGTGGGACTTCGCGCGCGACGCCCTGGATCGTCACTCGGGCGAGCGACTGGGGCATTTTGCCTGCCCCTTCGGATTCCGCAACGAGCAGACTAATTTGCGAGTGTCGCTGCATGTTGCGCATATGCGCGGCCAACTGACTCGCATGAATGACCAGACTGCGACACGATGCGGCAACGGCGAAAGGGACGAGCGAAACAAATGGCTCGTCCTTTTGCAATGTGCCCAACGCTGCCACCGACCGCTCTCGTATCAACGTTCTCAGAACGAATGCTTCATGAGTACTCATCGCACACCTCTGTCGCGAGACATCCAGCATTGTCGCAGGCCAAGTACGTTCTGCAAGGCGATTCCATTTGCGGCAGGCGTACATAGCAAGGAAAGGCACGTTATACGTATATCCAGCCGACGCCCAATGGATCGTTGGCACGATCGCCCGAACGAATTGCGCCCGCCTTGCTCAAGTACCTCCTAGAGTGAATTCATGAACGGGCACCGGACCACGTGTATTGCTATAATAATACACTTGTGTTACTGTAGTAATACACATGAAAAAATCACCCTCACCATTCGACATCCAGCCCAGCGCCGGGACCCCTATCTATCGCCAAATTATCGACCAAGTACATGCTCTGGTGGCCGGTGGGCGGCTGCGTCCCGGCGACCTACTGCCGAGCGTTCGTCAGGTTGCCAAAGCGGCGGACGTCAACCCCATGACCGTCAGCAAAGCGTATTCGAAGCTCGAGACAGACGGTGTCGTCAAGCGGATTCGCGGGCAGGGCATGCGTGTCTGCGAACCGTCGCCCGATGGATCGCTTGCGAAACGGCAAGCCCAATTCCGGATGCTGGTGGAGCCGGCATTTCATCGGGCTCATCAACTTGGACTAACCGAAGCCGAGGTTCGAAGAGTGATCGATGCCTTACTTAAGGAATTCCGATGATGAAAATTCCTCCCATTCAGCTCGATCACCTCCAAAAATCTTTCGATAGCAAGGAGGTGCTGCGCGGCGTCGACTTAACGCTGGAAGAGGGCATGGTGCTCGGGCTATTAGGGACCAACGGGTCGGGCAAGACGACGATGATTAAGTGCGCGCTGGGCCTGTTGCGCCCGACGGGAGGCGTGGCCACGGTGATGGGTGAACCGGCCTGGAATCTATCGGCCGAGGCAAAGGCGCGAATCGGGTACGTGCCACAGGAGGTAGCGAGCTACCCCTGGATGCGGGTCCGCCAGACGATCGCCTATACCGCGGCGTTCTACAACACGTGGAATGACGCCTTGGCGGCCGACCTGTGCTCCAGGTGGCGGCTGCCGATGAACGATCGCGTGGGCACGCTCTCGGTCGGACAGCTTCAATCTTTGGGCATCGTATTGGCAATGGGGCACGAGCCAGAGCTATTGGTGCTCGACGAGCCGGCTGCGAGCCTCGACCCTCACGCCCGTCGAGAGTTCTTGCGGACCCTCTTAAGACTCCTCAACGAACAATGTCGCTCGATTTTATTTAGTACGCACATCACGAGCGACCTGGAGCGAGTCGCCGGCAAAGTGGCGATACTCCGCGACGGTCGCATCGCTTACTGCGGCGCGCTCGACCGCTTGAAAGAGCAAGTCAAGCGACTGCGTATCGACTCCCGCCGCGACTTGCCGAGCTCGTTTGCCGTGCCGGGTGCGATTCACAGCAAAGTCGACGGATCACACGCGACTGTGGCGGTAGTCGACTTCCAAGAAGGTCTCGTGGACACCCTCCGTACGACTTGGGATGCGGACGTAACCGTCACTGACCTTAACCTCGAAGAGATCTTTGTTGAGATGCACGATGATTGACAATTGCCACCGGCACGCGCCCCAGAGATACAGCCGATTACACGTATGGATCGAGCGACACGTTCAACGGACGAGTGTCGTCGCGGACGATACTCAATTGCGATGTCTCATGCGAAAAGGCCCCTCTGTATGATCGAACGCCTTGCCTACGCCTTGAACGTCTATCTGAGCAAACGCTGGGCAGTGCCGACGATTGCGTTAGCCGCGCTCGTATGGGGCGTCATCGTCTTCGCGATGTCGCGATCGCCCGAGGTAGCGCCGATCATGATCTGCACTGCGATGGGTATGCCCATCATGGGCATTGCATTCTGGGTGACGAGTGTCGCGAAGTGGCAATTTGTGAATCCGCGTGCCCGGTTACTTCCCGGGTTTACCGCGCCCCATCTGGTCATCATTGCCGGGTGGTTCACGCTCGGCATCGGCTTTGTTTCGCTAACCATCGGATTGGCCCTGAACGGGATTAACCCACTCGCCGCCCTGGCCTACGGCTCGACATGCGGTGCGTTGTTCGTCTGGGCGATCCACACGGCAAAGCCGCTGCTGACTCTCTTCAGCATGGCCATCTACTTCTCGCCGGCGGCTGGCTTTGCGCAACCGTTTTGGATCGGCTCCTCACCGACGCTGACGCTTGTCAGACTGGCTGTGATCCTCACCGGCACAGCGGGTATCGCCCTCTGGATGTGGAGGCTAGCGACGTTGACCGAGGAATCCCAGGCGTACGTCATTCCGACACAGGCTCAAGCGGGCAAGGCAAGCCGAATGGAAAAATCCGAGGCGCGGCGAAACGTGGCGACGCAGCTATCACGTGCGAAGCTCGCCGGCTGGATCGTTGACCGCTGGGCCGAATCGCTGATAGGTCGGCGTGCCCGGACGGCCGCCGAGCGAACGGCACTCCTCCCCTACGGACACGCGGGTGCACCTGCCTGGATTCGTTGCCTATGGCTGATGACCATCATGGTCGTCGTGGTCATCGTCAACATCCTCGTAGCTGGCACATCCTCGATGACGTCGACGATTCGAATTGCGGCACCAACGGCGTTGATTTTTACGTTTATGGGCCCGGCGATCTCGACACAGCTCCTGGCGATGCGGCGGGCTCGAATGCAAACCGAATTGTTGTGGCCGATGACACGCCGACAGTACATCGACGGCCTCTTTCGGATTGTCGCCGTGGAGGCGATGGAAGTCTGGATCGTAACAATGGGCCTACTTGGAGCGTCGGTGGCAGCACTGATACCGGAGTTGCTCCGCGCCGACTACGTCGTTGGCCTTGGAGTGGCAACGCTGGTCAGCCTCGTCGTAGCGTTTGGTCTGTCAACGCTCGTCGCCCTGATCGAGTCAGGGACGAAGCGGATGCTCCTATTGATCGTCGGACTCTACCTTGTCGCGGGTCTGCTTATGGGAGTATGTGCCGCGTATGTGTACGCCGGCGCCGTTCCCGCCTACGGACTGGGAATCATCGTGTTACTTGGCGGCGTGCTGTTGACCCGATGGTCCCATCGCCAATGGCTGTGCGCCGAGCTAGGGTAATGTCCCATTGCACTCGAGCGTCGTGTATTTGCCAGGCGCTACCGGCGACGGGGCCAAAGCAGTAGGCCGCATAGCATCAGCAGCAGGCCCGATGGCTCGGGGACGGCCGCGACGCTGGCGCGAGGACCGAGTTCGTATCCGCCGCCGGCCAGGGCGGTGACCAGGTCACCCGAATTCGCTCGACCATCACCATTAAAATCACCACTCGACCACACGGCGTCCACATCGGTCTCGTAAAGTCCCGCCCCCAAGACGGCCACCAAATCACCCGAATTGAACTCTTTGTCGAGATTCGCGTCGCCCGACCAACTTTTGAAAATGTTGGCTGACGATATCCATTCATTGACGTCCTTGGCGTCGACAACGCCGTCGGCCGTCAGGTCATAATTCGTGTCGTTCGCGCCGCTGGCAGACTGCCGCGTAAGTTCGTCAATATCGGCGGCGTCCAGGATGCCATTGCCATCGAAGTCTCCCAACACGGCCGCGACGTCAGGTATACGAAATGCGATCTCGCCAATGCCCACACGGTCACCGCCCGGAGGCCACCCGTTCTCACCGCTCCCATCGCCCGGATCTTCATAGAAATTATCTGTCGCGGTGAGTTCCACGTAACGGGCCGTCACCTGTTGGCCGAATTCGTAGCTTTGACGCTCGGCTGCATAGATATCATAAAAGTCCTCGATGCTGAACGTCGGGTTGTACGCGACGCTCGTACCGTATCCCTCCGGCCCATCGGAGTCGGTGGCAAAGCGGAGCTCGAATTCTTTCATTCCGTTGCTGTTTGTGTCCGCGTAACCCCACACACTGATCTCATCGAGTAGCACGTCCTGGCCCAGATCCAGGCGGATCACGGGCATGCCGACACACTCGATATAGTCCCCTGGAAATCCACAGTCAGCCAGTGTGACCCAATCACTTAACGCTCCGGCGTCAATCTTGTCGTAGGGTTCGTCTTCTTCAAATCCAATGCCCGGCCCTTGGATCAAGTTCGACTCGTCATAAAACGGACCACTGGCTTCTGGGTAGATGACTTCCACCGAATCAAAGGGATCGGGGTATTCATAGAATTCGACGGCCGAAGCTTGCCGCAGAATTGCCAAGACAGCCATTGCGCTAACAAACAGGATGTGGGTTCGCATCGTGAGATTCCAGGGCTGGAGGACAAGGAAGGAGCTGACGGGCACATGATGACTTTCCAAAATCACCCCATTTCTCGGTAATCTCCCCGTCGTTGTCAATCACCCAACCGGCAAATGATGGCCATAAGTCGGCCGCGGCCCTTGGTGCCACACGATCCGCGAAGCCTTACGGACGCAAAGTGATCGCCGCTTCGGCACGTTACGAATCGACGTCAACGCGAAATTGGTCCTCGGCTTTTCAGCAGCCATACCGATGGATGTCTCGCGGCCCCTGGCGGACGAGGAGCAACGCCAGCCCGAGAGACCTCGGCTGCGATGCTCGGCGGGGACCATTCACAGCGATGAAATGCATCGACTCACAGCGATGAAGTGCATCGACGATGCCTCGGCTTTTTCCTTGCTCCTGTGAATTGGCTTCTCTATAATCCACCCGCCATGGTGGGACCCACAATCGCGCAACGAGCGGATTCAGCGGAATTCGTTGTGTCACCGGTGCGCATTTAATCAACGGGGAGTTTTTAGTGATCTACAGAAGTATTGCCGCATTGAGCATCACCCTTTTGCTGGCCACGCAGGCGACGGCCGGCTACGTCGATTTGGTGGCAAACGATCCCGGCTTAGTTTCCTACTGGCGTTTCGAAGGTGAGATTACATCGGGCGGAACGTTAGTTGACGAGAATGGAAATACTAACCCGGGAACCTACGAGAGCGGGATCTCGGCCGAACCCAACGGCGTCGTCGGGCAGGCTGGTTTTTTCGACGGGGACGATGGAAGCGTCGTCACAATCGCCAACGAACAGAACTTCAATTTCACGGAATCGATGACGATCGAAGCATGGATTCGGACCGACGAATTCACGCGAGGTTGGCAGTCGGTGATCGGCAAAGGCGATGACCAATGGCGTCTGCACCGAGGTTGTACGGACGGCTGCGCGGAACTCAAGTTTGGCACTGAAGACGGGAGTAGCCCTGCGGATACTCCCGACACATTCGTCGACGTCGACGACAACATGTGGCATCACATCGTCGCAGTTTTTGACGGGACGGATGAGTTGGGCGAAGGCCCGGAGAAGACATTCTATATTGACAGGGAACTGATCACATCGCAGCCGATCGTCGGCTTGCTAAGAACTGAGGACAGTCCCACTCCGCCCGACCCGCCAAATTTGCCGGTGATGATCGGCGGCAACTCGGAGTATCCGGACGAAGGTTATCGCGCATGGAGCGGTTACATTGATGAGGTAGCTATATACTCACGTGCGTTGAGTGAAGCGGAAGTGATCGAGCATTTTAACGCCGACAAATCAAGTGGATTGGTCGGCGACTTCGACAAGAGCGGCATCCTTGATGCGCCCGATATCGATGACCTCACAGCACGCTCGGCCAGTCAACTCAATCCCGTTGCGTACGATCTGAATGGAGATTCATCTGTTAACCAAGAAGACGTCAAAGTATGGGTCAAAGATTTGTTCAACAGTTGGATCGGTGACGCCAACTTGGACCATGAGTTCAATTCGGGCGACTTGGTGGTGGTGCTGAGTTCCGGGACCTACGAAGCGGACGTCGACGCCGTCTGGTCGACGGGTGATTTCAACGGCGATGGACGGACCAATTCAAGTGACTTGGTCGCCGCGTTGTCTGACGGCGGCTATGAACTTGGGCCACGGGCCGCTGTTAGCGCGGTACCCGAACCGTCGTCGTTCGTGCTACTGACGCTCGGCACTGCTCTGCTCGCCCGGTCGCGCACTCAGCGCACGGCGGAAACCGCACGTAACCGTACCGTCGGTTGGAGGTTGGGCACCAGGGGCTCGAAGAAACGAAAAGGCACTCATCGATTACCTCTCCCGAGTTCGGGCGGCGCGACTCGTGTCGCGGAAGTCGGGACTCACTGCAGTGCACTTGGTGTTCGAGCCCCGTTGTACAACGAACTGACAATCAACCCCAAGCCGATGGTGGCAAGTACGACGGCCCAAGGCCATTGTGTCGATGCTAGGCCCAGCCCAATGCCTGCCACCAAGAAGACCACGCCAAAAGCAATTCCCATCACTGACTTGGAAATCGTGCCCGCGCTACGGACTAGTTCATTTTCGCGTCGTATTTCCTCATTCGGCGACACGGGCAATCGGTCCGGATTCACAGGAGGGGTCTTGGAATCCATCGTACGTCTTATCATGATCATCGCCTTCCTTCTGGGACCTCTCTTGGCTCGCGGCGACGGTTACTCCGGCCGCCTAGCACGTGCTGCCAGCCGGCTCGCACATTCGACCCAAGGCCTCACCAGATAGTTCATGGTCGTCGGTTCGTAGGGCAAGGTCGCCAATCGTAACCACGCCGATGTATTTTTCATCGTCGTCCTGCAGGACGAGGCGGCGGATCTGTTTCTCCTCCATCAGCCTAATCGCTTCCTCCACATCCGCCGTTGCCGACAGGGTCGCCATACCCTGCGTCATCACATCACCAACCGTCGCATTCTTAGGATCCATCCCGTCGGCGAGCCCACGTACGACAATGTCGCGGTCCGTGATCACGCCAACCAACTGCTCGCCGTCGAGGACGGGCAGAAAACCGACGTCCAGACGAGCCATGACAGCTGCAGCCCTTGCAAGCGTCGCGTCGGCTGAAATGACTTCCACGTGTTGGGTCATGACTTTTCGAATCTCCATCGCGTCCCTCATGTATTCGTGAACTTCACTCGGATTCGTCACCTTGCAGATAGAGATACGTTGAGCAAATGAAATACCAAACGGTGAGATTCGCTGTCCAAACGAATCGAAGATTCTAGAAGCCGGTGGCTTGCTCGAGATCGCGAGGTTCGCCGCCGCATTGACGACGGGGATCTCCAGATGTGTTGAGGGCTTGCGGACAGCGGACAGTCGCGGCGTACCAAAGACCATTTGCGGACGGCGTTTCCAAGCGCAAGCTGATGCGTTGCTGCTCAACACGTGACCGTGTCGTGCACACCCGCTTGGGCCCTCGCAGAAAACTCGGACACCGCAATTGGCCGTTCCTACCTGCTATCCACTATGTCGGAGGCCCGGTATATTAAGGCTTCGAGACGTCCGCAGTGGACGATTTCCGTCGATTGGCGTATACGCGCTCGATTCGTGTGTGGCCTCCGAGGGCGGTGCCTGTCCCGAGACCTAGCGTGTCCCGAGACCTAGTGGCATCGGGCAATTGCAGCGCCAAGTCATTTGATTGCTGCGCCCAGTCATTTGGCGGATAAACACGAGTTCTCGGTAGCGCCCGTATGATAGAATTCTGTCTTACAGTTGTTCGACACGAACGACTTTCCAGCGCGTTGAAATTGTGGCAACTGGAAACCGAGCCACAGTTGGCTGCACATCATCTCCGAATCTCCGAATCTCCGACTTCTCGATCGCCGGCGCCTACGCGGCCATCGCGCTCGTTTTGGCGTACTTCGCGATCCGTCGGCGGGACGTCCCGTTTTTGCCCATTATTTGGTTGTTTGCAGCATTCATTCTGGCGTGTGTTCTCGGCCATCTCGTCGAGGCGACGATCTTTTGGCATCCGTCGTACCGTTTTTTTTGGGCGTGATCAAGACGGTGACGGTAATTGTCTCCTGGCTGGCGGTGATCGCGTTACTTTCTGTCGTGCCAAAGGCGTGCTCGCTCTTCCGGCGCTTATTGGCATCGATCAGCAGCTGCAAACGGAAATCTCGCACCGACACGAGGCGGAATCCCAACTCCAACAGGCCTACGACGACATGCGACAGTTCACGCAAAATGTCCTCGACCGTGAGGACCGCATTATCGGCATGACGCAGCTAACACTGAACGAACCGCTCCCGCCCGAAGTGCAGGTTTACATTCCAACCGCGCACAAGTCGGCTCATTCGCTGCTCGCCCTACTGAACGATATCTTGGACTTTTATCGATTTCCAGGGCGAAGTGCGGCGACTGGGTGGCGACCGCAGCCTGTTTCGTCAAGTGGTGGCGTTCTATTTCGACGATGCCCCCAAGCTGATGTCTGACCTTCACCAGGCGATCACATCTGCGGACGCCGAAGCAGCCCGTCGTGCCGCCCATAGCCTGAAAGGACTCGCGGCGACAATTGGAGCGCAGGCTTGTGCCGACGGTGCTGTTGCTGTTGAGTCGGCGTCGGCCGAGGGATCGATCGAAGCCATTGTGGCTCAGGTGCCACTACTTGAGGAAGAATTGGCGAAGGTCGACCAGGCGCTGCGGTGCGACGAGGTTTAGAATCTAAATGTATTTCGGGATGTCACGGCATGCTCTGAAGGTCGAGAGACTCCAAGCCCTCGGCTGATGCGCCGATTGCCACCAACCAACTATGACCTGCCGCTTGTTACTTCTGGTGAAGCATCTTGGCTTCATCCACCGTCATCGTTTTCCTCGTGCCAACGAGCGGTTAAATCTTGACCACTCACGCCACAGGAATACGCCAGCTGCGAGGAGTATTACAGAACCCGCAAAGTTTGATCATGCGTGCCAAGCCGTAGACGAAATACACGGTACTCAGCGCGACGATCTGTTGCGGACAACGTGCGCGTAAACACGTGCGAACTGCCGGTAGAATCACCGCCGCAGGCCACGCCAATGCAAGTGACGCCACCCAGCCATTGCGCGTGATCAGAAAGGCGATGATCGAAACAATGGAGATGATCGCCGCCAAGGTGAATAGGATCGTGAATAGCAGGGCATTCATACCGTCGCGAGGTTTCGCTTCACGACTCGCAGCAACATAAGCATCTCGATTCATGTGCCATAGTTGCTGCCGAAAGAATTCGACCAAAGTCGCCGGTTCGCCATGGTGCGTCACTTTCATCGCCGGGACACCGTATACGCACGCCCCTCGTGCTTTGGCACGTAAGGCAAAATCGGTGTCTTCGCCTGTATGCAGAATCGGGTTGAAGCCCCCAAGTTGCTCCGCGACGGCGCGCGTAAAAATCATATTCGCACTGCAGATCAGTCGGTACGCGGCGCGACGGACCACGCGTTGTCCTCGGATTTGCTCGAAGTCCAAGATCTTTTGGCTCCAATGAATTTCCCATGCGCGTTGCAGCCATGTACGCGGCGAAGGTGGCCGAACTGGCCAACCGATCAGCACTGGCTGTTTTGTCTTCAAAAATGCCTCGCTCTTGGCTAACCAATCGCTGGCGAGCTCACAGTCGGCATCGACAAAAGCAATCCAATCACCTGACGCGCCTTCGAGTCCCACATTGCGGCATTCGGACAACGTCGCGTCGGTCGCGTCGACAACGACATCGAACCCGGTTCGTTTCGCCACCTCGACAGTTTTGTCGCAACTTCCGTTGTCGACAAGCAGCGTTTCAATTTCCACACCACTCGGATTCTCCAGCCGATCGATCGACCGCTTCAACCTCGCGATATTGACCTCTTCGTTCAACGCGACGGTGATGATGCTCAATTGATTCATCGACTCGATGTTTTAGATTTGACCCCAAAGAACTCGTCATGTTCGAAATCCCGCTACGATCATAACATTACCGGCAGGGACGTACTATGCGTACCTCGACCTCCGTCGGCCTGCGGTGATTTGTGCCGACGCGAGGCGACACACGTAACAGGGGGCTGGGGCTTGCGGCCAGGCCCGGATTCCATCTTCCCTGCCGCTGCCACCGGCGTGGTTGATCCCACGATGACTTGTGGTAGGCTGCTTTCTATATTCCCGCCCATCGTCGCCGCCACGCACAACCGCAATTCGTCGTATCGTCACAACTCGGGCGTCCGCAGCCTGCGAAGAACGAGGCCACTGTGACGGATGATCGCCGACCACGTGAAGACGCATTCTATGCTCATTTCCCTTCGCCACCTGTTGTCGAAAACCGGCTCCGTTGTTGTTCTCTGCGGCATTGTCTGCCTGCCGGTCGACGGCGCGGAGATTGAGTCACCCGCTTTATCAACTGGCGATCGCGATTTCGGCCCCCAGCCGGGCATGGCGTCGGTGGTGGGTCAGGTGGTCTACCATGGTGACGCTGCTCACCCCTGGCGGTTGAGCCGGTATTACATCAAACGAGCAAAGACTGGCGAATTGGCTGAGGCCGTGGTGGCACTAACCGGCCGCAATTTGCCGGACCCGGTCGAGCCGCATCGGTCGAATGTTTGGTCGATCAATCAGAAGGATTTTCAATTCACACCTGAGACGATCGCGATCCGAGCGGGCGATCGTATCCAATTTCTTAACAGTGATCCGCAAGTGCATAACGTCCAGACGACTCACCCCCGCCATTCATTTAACGTAAATATGCCTGCTGGCGGGTCGCATGAGGAAACGTTTGATATTGCGGGTGGCACGCGGCAGCCGTATCGGATCGGTTGCGTTTACCATAGTTCGATGAGAGCCTGGATCTTTGTGTTCGATCATCCGTGGTATCACGTGACCGACCCGACAGGGAAGTTTCGCCTGGACAACATCCCACCGGGAAAGTATCGACTCGACATCGTTCACCCGGCTGGGGAACTTCGTACTAGTCACACAATCGTGCTCCATGCGGATCAGACATTGGAGCTCCCAGTCCGGCTGACCCCCCAAGACCGCACCGATTCGCCCAGGTAAGCTACGCAACGAGAAGTCAACGTATTAAACTAGCGAACAAAATGCTCAAAGTAATCAAGGAACCAAAACATGCCTGCTAAGTTCAATCGTCGCACGGTCCTGCGGTTGGGTTCGACCACGGCCTTGCTGGCGTGGATGTCTTTGCCGGAAGGTGCTTTGTTTGCCGACGAAGCCGATGACGAGCTCGTTCCGTTTCTGGATATGCCCCGGACGCCCGAAAATCGACTCGATTGGGAGACACTCGACGAATGGATGACGCCGCAGGACCAGGTCTTCAGCGTGCAGCACTACGGCGTGCCCGAGTTTGACTACGATTCGTATCGACTGGAAATTGGGGGACTCGTCGACAAGCCCAACAGTTTCACGCTCGACGATCTAAAGGCTCGACCTCGCAAGGACGTGCTCATGACGTTGGAGTGCTCCGGCAATGGGTCGTCCAAAGGTTTTATGAATGCGGTCTACAACAGTCGCTGGACCGGTACTCCGCTCGCGCCGCTGTTGCAGGAGTGCGGAATTCAACAAGAGACCATTGAGGTCGTCTTTCTTGGCAAGGACAAACAGAACGAAACGCTGCGACCGGGGACGAACCGAGAGTTGACAGTCGAAGTCCCCTTTGGTCGCAGCATGACATTGCAGGACGCGTTAGAGCTCGATTTGCTGCTGGCCTATGAGCGAAACGGAGCACCGATCGAACATCGCAACGGGGCCCCAGTGCGACTGATCGTACCGGGTTGGTACGGTATCGCCAACGTCAAGTGGCTTGCTCGCATCGAATGCCGAGATCGCAGGTACATGGGACGTTACATGGCTCGCGATTACGTGACCGTTCGCGGTGAGCACCAAGGGGACGACCTCGTGTTTGTGGAGACTTCGGTCACCCGGATGCACCTCAAATCAGTCATCGCCCGTGTCACTCGCAAGCCCACGGTCGCCGGTCAGGTCCCGCTGAAAGCGTTTGGCGCTGCTTGGGACGACGGCACGGGAATTGCCAAGGTACAAGTGAAGGTAGACGACGGACCTTGGCGCAACACCGTGTTGGCCCAGGAGCCTCGGTCGAAGCACTGTTGGACTTTCTTCTCCATCGACCTGGGCACGATGGAACCTGGTAAACATCGTCTGGTGTCGCGGGCCATCGATACGAACGGCCGTGTACAACCCGCCGCCGAAGACGATGAAATCGCTTTGAAACGCACATACTGGGAGGCCTACCAGCAGTGGCCGCGGGAAATCGAACTGGAAGCGTAACGGGCGGCTCAGCCGAGTGCGGAACGGCACCTCGCGGATAGACGCGTTGCAAGCGCGAGGACGGTCGGCGATAATCTTCGGCTTTGGCACGTCGAGGATTGGGGTCATCTTCTGAGCCACGCTAATTGAGAGTACCGTTGTGCGCTATTTCATCGGAGTCGATGTCGGTGGAACCACCAGTACCATTGGCATCGCTAGCGGCGACCGCGAAGTCGTCTACGTATCCGAACAGTTCGAAACACGCTCGCACGAGGGCCCCGATGCCACGATCAGTGCGATTGTCGCCCAGTCGGTCGTGGCGATGGAGCAAGTAGGGGCCTCGATTGCCGAAGTCGAGGCCGTTGGGCTGGCGACGCCGGGTCCCGCGACACTGGACGGAATCCTGTTGAAGACGCCCAATTTCCATCACCCACTTTGGGACAAGTACCCCATTCGAAAAGGGCTGGAACAGGCCTTGCGCGTCTACCAACCGACTCTGGCCGTCAAGTACATGGGTGACGGGCAAGCGGCGGCATTGGGCGAATATGCCATCCGAAGTGGCATGGTCGGTTGGAATAGGATTCGGGGTCTCGATCTGGCGGCGCCAATTTCGTCGCTGTTCATGGTCATCGTTGGCACCGGTTTGGGGGGCGGTGGAGTTCGGGATGGGCACGCCATCCGCGGCACCGCAGGTCGCGCCGGCCATGTGGGGCACATTTTTCTGCCTGCCGATGCTTTTCGCTATGAGCACGATCAAAAATTGCAGGTTGGAAATAGCTTTTGCACCGCCGAGTCGGCCATTTCACTCACCGGACTCGCCCACCAATTGCAGTACCGACTCGAGCTGGATCAATGGGCAGATCATCCTCTCCACACGGCGCCGGGCACGGTTCGCGACAAAGCCAAACAACTGCGCGGCCTGGCGGCCGACGGCGATCTATTGGCCACGGAATTATTCGATGACCAGGCGCAGGCGCTGGGAATTGCCCTGTTGAGCGTCAATTACCTGGGAGACTTTGACCGGCTGATTATCGGCGGCGGCGTCTGTGACTTGGCCGCGCATATCAAGGCACGATATCTCCACGGCGTCGAACAGTCGTATACCGAGCACGCGCTGGATGGTTTTCGCGACCAGGGGATCATCGAGTATTCGATTTGCGGCGACGACGCACCGGTCGTCGGCGCTTTGGCCTGGGTCATGCCGGACGCCGAGACAAGCGTTGCTTAGCTGAAAGCCTCCGCTCAGCGAACCGCAAAGGGCCTGGCGATCATGAACACAGGCCGATCATGAACACAGGCCGATCATGAACACAGGCCGATCATGAACACAGGCATTGAGACCACGTCTGTTGACGGACTGCCGACTATTTCACTTCCGCAATCTGAATCGGGCAGTGGTTTTTGTCGGACAACACCACCGCCTGCAACACGCGCTGCACTTGATATGCGTCCGCAAAATCAGGCATCGGTACGACAGGACTGCCACCGCCCAAGATGGTGAAAATGTCGGCTGCCTGATTGACAAAACTGTGCTCGTATCCCAGCACGTGCGCCACCGGCCACCACGCGCCGGCATAGGGGTGATGGGCATTGCCATTGGTCACATTAATCGTCGACCAACCCTGTACTTCTTCGGGCAACGTCGCATCATACCAATCCAACTCGTTCATTCGCTCAAAGTTAAAGCGAATCGCGCCCTTATCTCCGTGGATTTCCAACCGATTGGCGTTCTTGTAACCGGTCGACAACCGCGTGGCCTCGAACGACGCCAATGCGCCACTTTGCATACGCGCCAGAAACAGCACGATATCATCGACCGTGCTCGGTCCTTTACGTTGACTGGTAGCCGCACCTCGCCCTGAGATTTCTCCTCCGTCGGTTTCCAGAATGGCACGTTCCTTGATCACGGTCTCGAGCACCGAGCCGATGATCTGCGTGACTTCATCGCCCGTGATAAAACGAGCCATATCAATGGTGTGAGCAGCACAGATCGCCCAACGATCCGGTACCAGAAACATCGCCGTCAAACCGCCACATCAGCGGCGTGTCAGGACCGGCCCAATCCTGCATGTAGCTTCCCCGAATCTGATAAATGCGTCCCAGCTTGCCCTGTTGGCAGAGCTGATGCGCAAAGGCAACGGCGGGGCATCGACGATAGTTGTACCAGACGAACGTTTTGCCGGGCGCCTTTTCCGCGGCCTCCACCATCTGGCGGGCCCCATCCAGAGTGTTGGCCAAGGGCTTTTCACACGCCACGTGCTTGCCCGCTTCCAGCGCGGCAATGGAATTCTCGGCGTGAACGTTGTTAGGCGTCGTCACGTCGACCAAATCGATCTCGGGATTCGCCAAGGTCGCCCTCAAGTCGGTGCTGGCGTGTTGCCAGCCCCACCGCTGGGCGAAGGCTTGCGTCTCATCCGCCTTGCGGGCCGTAACGGTATGCATCACGGGGACCAATGGCAGATCGAAAAACTTGGCCACCTTCAAATACGCATTGGAATGTGCTCGTCCCATGAATTTGGTTCCAACGAGCGCGACATTGCACGTTCCGCCTGGCATTTTTTCTCCTCGATGTCATTGCCAACAACGACCTATCGCAGGTCGTCACGGCACATGTCGAAACGGTACTTAGTAGGCCACTTCTACCCAGGACTGCGACTTATGGCTGGACAGGATCGCTTCACAAATCGCGACCTCCTTGTGCCCGTCAACGAACGTACTCCAATCCGGATCGGCCGGCATCGTACCTCGCTCCACCGCACGATACACGTTGCGGAACAGGTTCTTAGGCCCGTCGGGATACCCCTCGGGATGCCCGCCAGGGTAGTGTGCGTATTCCCGTGCTTCAGCGTGGAGCAATGAAGGATCTTTGGCTAGGATCTCGTTGGCCTTGTCACGATATCCGATCCACATCTCATTCGGGCTCTCCTGGTCCCATGCCAGGGCACACTTCGAGCCGTCGATTTCAAAGAACAGCCGGTTCTTGCGACCGGCCGACACTTGACTGACGGTAAACACACCATGCGCTCCGCCAGAAAGTGCAAACAGCACCGACGCGTAGTCCTCCGTACTGATCGGCTGGGGCTCGTAGTCTTCCGGCGAGAGTTGTTTGCCGGCGTACGTTTCAACCTGTTTCTTCGGCTTCATCCGCGTCTGATGAATGGTCCGTAAATCGGCGAAAACCTTCAAAATGGACTGGCCCGTAATGAACTGCAGCAAGTCGCACCAATGGCTGCCGATATCGGCAATCGCGCGGCTCTCGCCCGAGAGCGCCGGTTCCAGCCGCCAGTTCCAGTCCGTGGCCAGAAACAGCCAGTCCTGCAGATAGGAGCCGTGCAGGGTAAAGATATCCCCCACTTCACCGGCCTTGACCATTTGACGGGCATGCTGCACGAGCGGATAGAAGCGGTAGTTGAAGTCCACGGCGTGAATGCGGTCCGACTCGCCGGCCAACCGGACCAACTCGCGGCTTTCCTCGGTGGTCATCGCCAGTGGCTTTTCGCTGATCACGTGCTTACCCGCCGCCAGGATATCCTTGTTCACCTGGAAATGCAGGTGATTGGGCGTGCAATTGTGGATCACCTGGATTTCGTCGTCGGCCAACAAATCATGGTAATTACCATAGGCCTTGGGAATGGACATGACAGCCGCCTTCTCTTTGGCTAGCGCGTTGTTCGCTTCAGCCACCGCGACAATTTCCACATTTCCCAGACGCCGAGCCGCCTCCACGTGAGCTGGGCCGATAAACCCGGTGCCAATGATCCCCGCGGCAATTTTTGATGCCATGCGTCAACTCTCCGTTTTCTACCCCAAAGTGGGCCCCGCCATCTCGCAGCGAAACTCAACTCAGGCTCCAATCGCGGCCCCGTAAAACCCGGATTCTATGCCCCGCAAGAGCAACGTCGCAACCGGGACCGGCCGTTTTTTTACCGTTTCCCTTGCCACTCGGTGTCCCTCCTCGCGCCCCTCGGCTCTAGGCGTGTCACTCTTCCCAGGGCATCCGAAACGGGGGGCGTTCGACCTGCTGCGGTAGACTCGTCCAACTGTCCGCTCCGGTGAGACCGGCGGCCTGGGCGTCGATGGGAATAAACCCCAGTTTCAGCGCGGGAGAATCCTGCCGTAGCCGAAAATCGTATTGGTCCGGCGCCACAAATTCAGGATCGACGATCCGTGAATGCACATCGTGCCCCCGTTGCTGCCATTGTTCCCAATCGCCACCCGGAAACGACGGCGCGACACCATCCGTCCGCCAATAGACGTTGCCGTTGATCTCACAGCCCTGATCGTTATTCCAATTGCCACCCAGCAAGGGCGGTTCACGATAGTAGATGATATTCCGTACGAACGTAAACGAGCGATGCGCTTTATCGCGAGTCCGTTCTCGATCACATTATGATGCGACGTCGATGGAGCATATCCCCAACTCCACCCCACCGACACTCCCGTGTAGTAAAAATCACAGATGTCGTTGTGGCTCACCTGATTATGAGACGACTGACCAATCCAGATCCCAACGCCGGCGTGAAATACGTGACCGCCGTCATGAATAAAAACGGCATCTGTGTCTAAGAAGGCAGCAGCTTGACCGTCAACTTGAATATCGCGAGGTATGGTCCACGCGGAGTACTGAAATAACAGACCCTTGAAATTGACGTGCTCAACCGTTTGCTCGCCATTCGCGTCTCCTTGAAAGCGTAACAAACACTCAGCAAACGGCGCAATAACATCGGCTTTCTCCATCTGTTCATCGGCGCGAGGATAATACGTCAACCGTCCGCTCGACCGATCCAAGTAGAATTCGCCCGGCGCATCCAGAGCGTCGCGAAGTCCTTCAACATAGAAACGTTCGTCCTTGCCCCACCATCCAATGGGCCACACACTGGGATTGCGAAAATGAATGGCCCGGTGTTCCGCATCGACGGCCTTGATCAGATGGCGCGAGGTCGTCCAGGCGTGGTAATAGACAACCACGGCGTCGTCCAGGTCACCATGGAATGGGAAGTCCGTATCATGAAACCGAAAACCTAGCTTTGTGCTCGGATCACGTCGCGCCGCCTCACGATCATCCAAAGGTTGCAACGGACCAGCGGGGTGCAGTGTGACTTCATTGGGAGTCCGCGCCGGAATCGCGCGACGTCCGTTGATGAACAACTGCCGAAAAAACCAATCGCCCACTTGGACCTGGGGAATCACGGTTGTCCATCGCCCGCCGGCCGCCATCCTTCAATTCGCCGTCCACCGCAAATCACAGGTCGCTCTTGGGCATAAGCAACATAGGTAACGGGGGCCGCCGCCGTCCCCGCAAGGCGTCAACTCGGCGCGGACTCGCGGCGAGACGCGACCCGGTAGGCTGCCGGCGAAAGGCCTTGGCATTCAATAAACGTTACCCGCATCCGCTCGTCACTGGAGAACCCCGCCAAGCGAGTCACTACCTTGATGGGCAAATCGGTCTCCGCCAGCAGGCGGCGAGCTCGGCTCAAGCGACACGCATTCACTTCTGCCAAGATGGAATGACCAAGTACACCTTGAAAACGGCGTTCCAATGTGCGGCGGTTGACATTCAAGGCGTGCGCGATCTGAGGCACGGACAGGGGTTGGTGACTGCGCGTCCAAATAAAATCCATTGCTGCGGATACTATTGAATCGGCAACTTGGGCAGGATCATCTCGCAAGGCTGTCAGCGACAGCGTCCGCAATGTCGAGCCTTCGATCAGTGCCGCCAACAAAGCCATTACGTGCAGCGATAGAAGAATGGAGTTTTGTGTGGGCTGGCGGTGTATGCGATCGAGGAGCCGATCGAACCCCCGTCTTGCAGTCGCCAGCGCTTGCACTCGCTCGACGGCCCGCTCTGAGCCAATCATCCCTTGATCCATCAATCAATGCGCCAGTTCGCCATTGAAAGACAACCATCGCTCTGTCCAGCCCGTCGCAACGTCGGGCCGGTACCGGTGCCAGACGTCGGGCAGCAAAAACAACAGCGTCCCGGGATCAACGCGGCGCACGCCCGTCTGCGCTGACTCGAAAACCCCATGCCCTTCGGCGATCAAGATCACTTGGAATTCCGGCAAGGTGCGTCCGCGTCGCCAATCTAAACGATAAAGACTTGGATGACTCGCGGGCGGATATTCCTGTCCAACGGAAATCACGCCGCGTCCTGCTCCGGTGACGTAAATTCCCCAGCGCATCGCGTCTCCGCTCACTGGCAAGTAATGAAAGAAACCATCGTAGTCACTCATCGACAACTCCTACTTGACGCCCAGCGCGACCCGCGGCAACTTGCTCGTCGCGCATCGCCCCGTTGCACCCTTCTATTGATGTCTGCGCGGCCAAAGGGCCAGGACGACCAACGGGAGTCCGCGAAATCTCGGCTTCGCGCTGCTCTCCGAGGACCATTAGCAGCGCAGAAGTGAATAGTTCCTGCCCCTCGCCTGCTCTGCCACATCTTGTACCGCAAAGAGAAGGGACTCGTGTGCTGAGGGCGATGTCGCAATACATGGTCCATACTTTCCCATATCTCGCCAGTTTCGAGTTTGATCCCCGATATTATTAATATTTCATTCAGAACTCCATAGTTCCTGTTGTCGCAAAGCAAGGACACTTGAACGCAAATGCGTCCAGCCCAAACACGTATAATGGATTGCTGTCGTGATGCGCCTGACGAGCCCAACGGGCGGTTTCATACGTTCGTCTGCTGCTCCGACGCTTAACTCGCAAAGGAGAAACGGATCATGCGAGCGAACCTCTTTACGCACCGCAGCTTGGCGGCGGGGCAGGTAGCTTTCGATGGCGACTGCCAGATCGTACGCCGCGGCTTCTCATCCCGGCCACCGATAGGCCGCTGGTGGTGTGTCGCTCTGCTGGCTGCCACCGTAATTGGCATCGCTAGGGGCGACGACGATTTGACTCGCTTGGAAACACAGTTTCGCACGTTACCGCTGCCTGCACGTCGCTTGACTGGCCCTTTGTTCTGGCTACATGGATGTGAATCACAAGAACGGCTCGATTCGTATTTGGAAAAAGTCCTCGAGGGCGGCAACGGCTGCTTTACGGCAGAGTCACGCCCACACAACGACTGGCTTGGCCCGGGCTGGTACCGCGACCTGGAAATCTGCGTACGCGCCGCTGAACGGCTGGGCTTGCAGATGTGGATATTCGATGAGGAATGGTGGCCCAGCGGCGAAGTCGGGGGAAAAGTACCTCAGGAATTCGCCAGTAAACACATGCAGGCCGAAGCCTCCATCGTCGAGGGCCCCGCCACGGTGCAACTCAGCGTGGCGCCAGAGCAGCGAATCGTCGTGCTGGCAGGTCGACTGACCGCAGAAGGCGTTGATAGCGCAAGCCTCTTGGATTTGACGCCTCAGGTACACCAGGGCCAGCTCGACTGGGAAGCTCCCGCCGGTACATGGCAGGTGATGCGATTTGCATGGCGATACGATCAGGGTCGCAATGGTCGACTGTTGATCGATGGCGCTGAGTCAAGCGGCGGTGGACTGGTACATCCGGACGGTTTACGCGCCACATGCGGAGCATTTCGGAGATCAGTTTGGCAAGACGATCGTCGGGTATTTCTACGATGAGCCGGAAACACGCGGCGATTGGGGCACCGAAGTGATCCCCATGCTAAAACGACGGGGCGTTGATTGGCAGAAGGCACTGGTCGCCTGGAAGTTTCAGCTATCCAATCCTGACGAGCAGATTGCCGCGAAGTACCAATATCAGGATGCGCTCGCCGAGGCCTGGGGCCAGACGTTGTACGGCGGGTTGACGCAATGGTGCCACGACCACAAGGTCCGTTCCATCGGTCACTGGCTGGAACACGGACGCGAGTATCTAGATCGCGACAAGTGCGCAGGCAATATGTTCCAGCTACAAAAGTTCTCCGATATGGGCGCAATCGACGCCGTCTTCAAACAATTTGTCCCGGGAAGGAAAGACGACAACACGTACCAAACGCCCAAGCTCGGCAGCTCAATTACACATGCCTATGGCAAGGCGGATGATCTAACCATGGTCGAAATCTTCGGCGCACGCGGCCAGGATCTGTCGTACTCCGAAATGAAATGGTGGACAGACTTGATGCAGGTGGCAGGTGTCAACTTCCATATTCCTCACTCGTTCAACCCTCGCAGCCCATTCGATCGCGATTGCCCACCATACTTTTACAACGGAGGTTATGAACCACGCTGGCCGCTCTACCGCGTTTACGCCGACTACACTTCGCGGCTCAGCTTGATGCTGTCGGAAGGGCGGCACGTTTGCCCAGTGGCGCTGCTCTATCTGGGTAATAGTTTTCACGTTGGCGACGCGATCCCACCCGAACAGATGACCACCGCGCTGCAAGACGCCTTGTATGACTGCGACTGGTTGCCCTACGACGTGTTCGAAAATGACGTTCGGTTGGACGGTGCCGACCTGCGATTGCGTAGTGAATCCTATCGCGTGCTGATTGTCCCGGCCGTCGAAGTGATTCCCTACGCCACGTTGGCCAAGGTCCAGGCATACTTTGAGTCTGGCGGGACAGTTATCGGATACGGTATGTTGCCGAAACGATCGGCGACGCTAGGCAAATCCGCCGAGCAAATTGCGGAGCTTCGTGGCAATATCTGGGGCGCGGATTTGATCGCCCCATCGATGGCGGTCTGCCGTACCAACGCGGCAGGTGGCAGGTCCTACTTCTTGCCTGCCAAACCGACCGTCGAACAAATCCAGCAAGTGTTGTCGCACGACGCCGACATCCAGCCGACATTGGAAATCCTAGCTGGTGACACAGACGACTGGTTGCATGTGCTGCACCGAGTCCGAGCCCAACGGGACGTCTTTTTGCTCAGCCAACCAACAACACGTCGGCCCCACAAAACGCTTTCGCCTGCGCGTCCACGCTCAGGGCATCCCAGAAGTGTGGGATCCGATGCGCAATACAATTGAGTCTCTGCCGTTTGAGCGAGTTGACACGGACTCCGTCCAGCTGACGATAACGCTCGAACCGCTTGAAAGCGTGCTGTTGGTCTTTCAGCTGGAATCGCGTCCCCTACCGCGTCGACTTGATCCGCAATCGTCACCTCGGAATACGCCAATCACGGTTACTCGCCTGGAAACACCGCCCGACCTGATCATCCCCAATCGTCCACCGACCCCGTCGCAGGTTGACGCGCCGCAGGAACTGGTCAAAGCTGGGAACGGCCCCTGGGGAGATTTGGACGATGGTCGCGAATTGACGCCGTCACCGGTAAAGTCCGATCCTTTTGTGGGCCGCTTCGTACTTCCCGCCGACTGGCTGGACGACAATACGCGGATCTGCGTGGTAGCGGATCAGATCGTACCCGAAACCGCGGCCGCGATCACCGTTAATGGACAGCCCGCAGGCGGCTTCATTGGCAAACCCTGCCGGCTGGATATCACATCCTGGGTAAGCTCCGGGGAAAACCGAATCGCCCTTGAACCGTTCGCACCTCGCAGCGTGCAGATCGTTGCCTACCCCAATTTGGACAGCGATCGGTAGGGAAACGGCGCCTACGAGGGTCGCTCCACGACCCCATCCGCGTCGAACGCGGATTGACAGCGGTTGATGTTACTAGAGCTGGCTTCAAAACAGGGAGGGCGAAGCTCCAGCTGAGCCATGTTTTTCAGCCGAATTGTGCACGTGCGGCTCGGCAGGAGCTTCGACCTTCCAAAGTCAAGTTTTGAAATGCGTTCTAGCATTCAACTTCTGCGGCGGGATTGGCGCCGCCAGGCCGAGCGACCACCGCAGCACAATCGGGACAGATCTCGTAGCGTATCTGCGGCACTTTGGGCGACTCGAATAATCGCAAGCGGGTGGAGATCTCGTCCAAATCCAACCAACCTAAGGGTTCCAGCAAAGATCGCTTGCAACAGCTGCACATCGTCAGAAACGCCTCTGAACGAGGTTGATCGACTTGCAACACTCGATGCTCAACCTGAGGTTCGACGGCCAACAACACACTATCGTACAACAGTTGGCCTGCCCTTTCGGCCGTAATGGTGAGTCGCATCTGCCGTTTTAGGCAAGGGGAATCACAGCGGAACGGCAATACCATTGGTGCACCACTCGTCCGAATGCGATCATGAATGATCCGAAACAGCCGGCGCGTTTCCTCGCCCGCGACAAACTCCCAGAGCGAACGGCCGAGTACGGTTTCCGGCTTCAATTCTGCCGCGCCGTTTTCCCGGGCGAACGCCAACCACCAGGAATCTACCCAGGTGAGCACATCCGCGACGTCCACGCGGTAACGATATCGTGGCAAATTGGGTGCAACCATTGCTCTAGCATCCGCGCTGGGGCGACCAAACGCAATTCGACGTCCTGCGAATCCTTAGCCTAACGGATGCGTGACTGGCTGAATACCGCCCACTAGCTTGGCTGGATCCCTAACGGCCCGATCCGCTGGCAGCGTGCGTAATAGAACACCCGGGCGACGTGGCACGATCGCTTCGTAGAAACCACAACCGGCAATGGACAAGCTCAATGCACAGAGAGACTTAGTGCTTGTAGACCTTGTGCTGTGGTCGTCCCGACAGGATCTGCTCCTTACCCCAATTCGTGACGGCTCGAAAAGCGTCACTGCGAATAAAGTCCTGGAACGCCTGCTCATCGGACCATTCGCTGGTGATCAAATATGACGCACTGTCGGCCACATCGCGCCACAACGTCGATTGTGTGTGCCCTTCTGCCGCCTCAAGCGCCCCAATCACCGCTTTGAACTTTTCTTCAAAATCGGCTTGCTTGCCTTCGATAACGTGATAATTCATCCCCACAGTAATCATCGCTAACTATCCTACTCGGTGTTGTCGGTAATTGTCCTGACATCCAACACAGCGTAGCAGCTGAGCAGAAGAAAAAAAGGCCTCTCCACCGTTACCGCTCGGTGGATCGACGGGCAATCGATCGCGGCCGCTCCGCGTGGCGGAGATCAACGCGTAAAACAACACATAGCGCACGCCATCCGGGCCGCCAGGGATCATTGCGCTAGTCGCCAACGTTCCCTTCCTGCACCGTCGCGGCCGCTCGAATAGTGGAAACTCCAGGTTCCGTGGCGATCAACAAATTGTGCGACACAAATGAGGGTTCATCTCCCATGCCCGTGATCGCAATCGCCTTCGAGTCGATGCCCGACAACACATTTCCGCTTACGAGCACCGCCGACGAGGACTCAAGTGAGATGCCCGCGGCCGTTTGATCTTCGACCGCTCGTTTGTCAACGCTTTCGCCGATGTAGCTGCTGGAAAAACTGTTGCCCGTGACCGCGATCCGTCCGCTGCCCGGGCCGACACGTAAAGCATCTGTTTTCATGATCGTGAACGTGTTTGCCGAAACAGCGCAACCGTGTGCGTCGCGCATGTCAATGCCGGCGCCATCGTGAGCTATAACATTGGCACTCAATGTAATGCCGTAACAGTCACGGTCCAAGACGATCGCCGTACCTTGACATTCCTCGATCATGTTTCCTGACATCACGCTGCCATACGTGTTCTCGATCACGACGCCATGATTCAAGTGGTCATCCAAGCAGTTGCCCGTCATACAAAGATTGAAGGAATCGAAACAGTGCACTGCGTCTTGATTCTCCTCAAACTGATTCGCAGAAACGACGATGTCATGACAACCCTGCAATGTCAAACCCGTGCCTTGGTTGTAGGTCACTAAGGAATTACAAATGCGAGGATCCTCGTAGCAGTAGTTCAACAGGATTCCGTCGCCGCCGTGATAGCTAACCGACACGCCGTCAATGAAGATCTCGTTGACATTCCGCGAACGATGCCAGCGCCACTCGCATCGTTCCCCGTAATACGAAGATTTGCCAATCGAACTCGCCATAGTTCGTGATCTCGGTCGTTTCCGGTTCCGGAATGGTCCGAATGCGCAATGATCAACGCCGGTTGCCCTTGGCGATTGATATTCTTGATGTGCGTGGCCGCACCAACGCCTTCCACACTGACGTCATCATATCGGACAACCAACGGCTGCGAGATTTCAAAGGTACCGGCCGGCAATCGAACTCGTCCACCCGATGCAGGCACCGCGTCCAGGGCATCCTGCAATGTACGAAATCGTGACGCGTCGACATCGGTGCGAGCACGGGCAGACCAACGGGCATCTCGTTCGCAATGCCTCGCGGCACCTCAGACAGGGATATGACCGTTAATCCAAGGATGACACAAGACAATAATCCAACCAAAATCCGCTGCATAACGAACCTTCCTTTCGCTTACCCAACCGCGGGGCCCCATCGCCCCCGCAGTTTAGCACTCGCGCTAGTCGTTCGTCATGCGAATTCCCGTGTCAGCTTGCGCCGATTCGCTCCGTCTCGGCCAACCACCGTAACCTCCAGCGACGACCTCGATGCCACTGACTCCTATTCGGCAAACTCGAAGTACCTAACATTCGACTGAGCACCGTGCGGATCCTGCGTCCGGACTTGACCGTCTCCGTAGGGATAACACATACGGAGTCCTAAACCAGAACTTTCCGTCAGCGCCAATCGTTGCCGTCCCCGTAATATCGCCGGAGATATAGACCGTCCAGCCTTCCGTGTTATCGTCGTCATCGACCACATATCCCGTGACGTAGGCGATGCCTCCATAGAGGGCGCTGCCAGTATAGACGATGCGCGGAGGGCTGTTCTCGGCGGCCGGATCCGCGTAAAGCGCGCCTGATGCTACGCTACTCGCCACAGCCAACGCGAATGTCAAAACGTGTGTCATGCGTACACTGGAAACCTTCCTAGTTTCTGCCATTCTGTGGCCTCCTCCTGAGGACTACGGCGCACGAGCGCGCCTGATTGCAGACACAGTCTGCGGGACTGACACCAAAAGTGCGCAGAGAATCCCCGAGTGGAATCCGGGCAAACCGGATGCGATTAGAACGAGCTGGTGTTCGGCTTCCTCAATCGCCGAAAGCGGATCGCGATGAGGGACTGACGCACTCTCTCAAGGTGCTTCAATCGGACGCGCGTTGGGCGGCGCACATGGAATTCCGCAACTATGCGGGAAATGCTAACAAGATTGAAGACGCTAGGAAGCGTTTCTGTCGGCTAGAGAATTCACAGAAGACATAACGTCGGGAATGATAATACGATCAACTCCGGTCCGAGAAGCTTGGTCGACTTTTCGTCGTAGCAGCGCCTGAAAACGGGGATGCTTGCGCACGAGACCAAACGGATCGGGCAGTTCGGTAGTGGCGGCGTTCAGTTGGTGACCGTGTTCCACCGCCCTCGCTAGGAAGTCCAAACATTCGTCGATCAAGTCGTCGTTTTGCTCTTCAGCAGCGAGAATCCCTGCGAGTTTCGCAGCGTAATAATAGGTGATGGTATTGTCGTAACCCAACGAAATCGCACGCTTGATCGCTGTCAATCCATCCTTCGGAATATGCTTACCGTCCGTGTTGCGGTATTGGTTTAGTTCCAGGATCGCAAGATTGAGAAAGGGGATCGGATTGTCGCTCGCCAGGGAGCAAGCGGTCCGAACGTGCTGATCGGCCACAGTCGCCATCTCGTTAAATTCGGTGGCATCGATAGCGGATTTTTCGTAGCAGACCGCCAAGTTATTGGCAGCAGCTGCGGAGATACGACCCGATCGCTCCAATTCCTCCAGGTCGCGGGCAGCCAATTCAAATTCATTCTTGCGAATCAGGCAGTAGGCCTTTGCATTTAGCGTTTCCGGCCCGCTGCCGTAGCGCATCGCCAGCGTAAAATTCTGGAAGGCAAAGTCGAGCCAACCTTCAAATGCATCGAGTTCAAATCGTCGCATGGCGACACATCCACGGGCCAGGTAGGCGTTCGCGAACTTTTCATCGGCCGCGATCGCTTCTCCCAAGACTTCGATCGCGCCCGCGAAATCCTGTTGTGCGTAGGCGTCCAGACCCTGTTGGAACCGCCGGTCTCGCAGCGGTGGTCGCTGACTGTACCAGACTCCGGTCGCCGCAACGGCAAGAACGATCGGAACGCATGCGGCGGCAAACCACGTTCGATTACGTCGGAGCGTTCCACGAACTCGTCGTCTCCACGATAGATGTTCACGGATCTCCTGCGCTACCAGCCGGATGTCCTGCGGCCGTTCCTGAGGATCGAATGAAAGGCATCGCAACAACAGTTCGCTCAAACCAGAATCTAGGCCGGATAGCCGAGCACGCAGTGCTGAGACACTCTCGAATTGCACATCCAGCATCCGGCCGGCTGCGGTGAATGGTTCCCTCTCAACGTGAGGCGTTTCGAAGGGTAGATGGCCGGTCAGCAGCTCAAACAGAATGACACCCAGCGAAAAAATATCCGACCGGTGGTCGATTCGTTCTTCCTCGGCGTTGTCTAACAACATGACGCGAATCTGTTCGGGGGCCATGTACGGGAGGGTACCGCCCGTGACCAGGTTGTTCGATTCGCGACTGTGCGAAAGATTGAAATCGACCAGCATCGGAATGCCAGTGATTGACATGACGATGTTCGAGGGTTTCAGATCACCGTGTAGGACACCGCGCTCGATGCGCATGAGCCAATGCGTCGGAGATTTGCAGTATCAATTGCAGCGCCGGTCACGAATGGCGCCGCTGAACGCAACTGAATTCGCGGAGTGACCTGGTGATAGCGGTCTCCGCGCCGCGCCAAGGCCCGAGAAGCCTCGAGGATAATGCCCGTTTGCTGCGGAAGATGACCTTCCGAATAGGCCAAGTCAATCACATCGTAGAGCGTGCTACGTCCGACGAATGGCATGCAGATTGCCGAGAGGTTGGAATCTGGTTCGACTTCAACTGAGTACACGGACATGATATTGGGATGGTCCAAACTGCCCATCGTGTCCGCTTCCAGAGCCCCGCCGCGAGCGACTTTGACCACGACCTGCCGGTTACCAATACCGGGCTGAGCGCACAGATATGCCCGCGCAAATGCCCCTCGACCAATCTCCTCGACGACCACAAAACCGACAAGCGTATCACCGCGGCGCAGGCCAGTCGACCGCCACTTGTTCCCCCACGATCGAAGGATGAGAACGGATATACTCATCCACCTGTATCTGGCGGTGTAGGACGCGACTTATCGACGGAAAGCGATCACAAAACGTGGCGACGTCCAACGTCTCCCCGTTGTCTCTGCGGATACAGTATTCTTCGTATGCGAGCTCAAGGATCAGAGCGCGATTGCCACGCATGCTGGCATGCGAATTGAGGAATGCGACTGCGTCGGGAGTCTGTTCGCGCTGCCATTGCGCTTTGGCACGTGACACTAAATCCCGCTGTTCGGTTTCCCGGTCAACCGTTGTCGTCGATGCATCTGCTGTTGAATACTCGCTCATTTGTTGCCTATTCCGTTAGTCGATCCAAAACCCGCTTGACGGTTTTCTCGCTGATCCCCAAACCGTGTGCAATGGAACGATGTGTCTTGCCCATCAACTTCAGGCGGATGATCTTTCGATCGCGATCCGATTGCGATTGAATCATTTGCACCCACCGCTCGCGTGCAATGGCGAATTGGCTGGGGGTAGGTTCGCGCGATCGGAGGTGCCGGCCGGTATGCGACGAATTCTCGAGTGGCCGTTCGCGCCGTACGGCATACCGTTGCGTCTGAAGCCGCTTCCGCATTTCGTCAATCACCTTGTTGCGTGCCATCTTGGCTAGCAACCCCACCAACTGCTGCGGTTCTGTCACTCCGTCGTACTGTTCGGGAAAGCGAAAGAAACTCGCCCATACCGCCTGGGCAAAGTCCTCGGAATCAAACTTGCCCCGTATCTCGCGGCTCAACGTACGTCGAATCGTTCGCAGAACATAGGGCCCGTACGCCTCAACCAGGTCCCAAGCCGCCCGGTCCGATCCCTGGCGAGCTTGCTCCAAGAGCTCGCCAAATTCGGCAACCGGCTCGCCGTGGTCCGTCATCTTCCCATGCCCTCAAACAAAATCGATTTTCTGTGTCCGACTGCCGCCTCGAATTTCGTCTTTATGGATTGCCCCCCGTCAATAGCCAGGGTCGAGTACCGGCCGACCGATCCGGCAGGGCACCGGGCATTGTAATGAAAACCTGACGAAATACCACATTTCGCTTCCTCCACGACACTACCTCAGAACGACTATGATTTTCGACCGATTGCATCGCGCGATACGCCTGCTGCAGCTGCTGCAGCAATCTGATGGACTCTCGCTGCGCGAGATCGCCGCCTGGCTGGACTGTAGCCAGCGGACCGTGTACCGAGACCTGCAACTGCTCAAAGAAAGTGGTTTTGAAGTCGAGTGGACCCGCCAAGGGTATCGCATTGACGATCCCGACCAGCTCCCGCGAGCGGCACTGGACAACGATGAAATCATGTCAATTCTTGCGACGATTGGCGCCTCGCCGCTTGTGAAGGATGAGCGTGTCCGCCGTCACTTGCAAAGTGGAATGCAAAAACTCATGGCAGCGTGTACGCCGAAGACACGAGTCCGTTGGTTGCAACTCTACCGACGCCTCTCGCAAAACACCTCTGCCTCCGCCCCCCCCCAGAACCGCCTTTTTTCACAAAACACCTCGGCTCAAAAAACTCCGCCCAGGACAGCTCATCAACCGACGTAATGCCCGAGCCGACCAGCGGGCCGGTGTTCCAGCCCCTGGGCAATCGACGTGGCACGTTCCCTCGGACGCTTGGGCAGGCAGCCATCATCGGGGCTGGCGGCCACGTACTGACGGAGGTAGAAGGACTCGTCGTGGGGCAATGCCTGTTGCGGAAAGAGTCGTCATGCGTGTCACCAGGGGTCACGATTTGCGGGCCAACGCACCACGTCAATTATTGCGCAAGGCACCAAGCTCGCGACCGTCAATCGAGTGCCGACCTATTTTGACGCGGCGGGCTCGACTGCCCAATCGACGCGGTTCGACAGATTGCCTTTGTCGTCGAGGGGCAACGGGCGAGGTGGTATGAGCACTTCCAGGTCGGGCCGCGATTGGGCTTCCTGCCAGTAGGCCTCAGAGCAATCGACTTCCTGTAGCTGAAGCGTATTTGTGATCCACATCAGCCGGGCCTCCTGAGGCTGCCGCAGACCGATGGAACCTAGTGCGGCCTCAAGGACTTCGCGATCGGTTGCGAAATGTAGCGGGATCATCGCGCCAGTCGGGTGGTTGGCTGTGACACAATTCGTGGCGGTCTTGATGGGATCCAGCTGATCCACGACACATTGCAATGTGAATTCGGCGATACCAATTCCGGAGGCATTCCCGTGAGTGGCTTCGGTCAGTCCGCGAACGAACAGATACCGCAACCGGGGTTTTTCGTCACCGGTGGCAGAGTGATCGTTGTGTTTTCGGCCGACAATATTCGTATCCATCCCGGTGCCGCTGATATTCTTGCCGATTTCGTCGATGATCAGGAGATCACCATCATCGAACGGCAAACGCGGCATCCAGGCGATCGCTTGCTTGAGCAGTTCTTTTTCCCGCGACTCGATTTCGGCCGGCGGCACCGCCTGGATCAAGGCCGTCTGTTCGTAGCCGTTCTCGACAATTCCCAGCCCGGCCACGACATGACACCGCCGCAAGACTTCCGCGGCTACGCTGCGAACAATTTGACCAAAGCCATGATCCTGACAAGCGCGATGATAGATATCGGCGCCGGCCTTCTTGCCCAAGCCAATCAGCATCATCTTCATCAACCCACTTTGCAGATCCCCAGTAAATCCCGTGTGTGGTTTGATTCGGTTGCATACCATCACGTGATCCGCTTCGAACGCCAAACGATCGAAGTGCACGGGAAAGCCTTCCGCCGCATCGCAGACAACAACGGTGTCCATACTGGCACAAATCGGACAGCCGACGGATGTTTCGGTAACGCCCAAGCTGGCCAAGACTTCGACCTGTCCTGTCGCGGTTGCTCCCCCGTGACTGCCCATCGCCGGGACGATAAATGGTTTGGCCCCTAAATCTTGTAAGAATTCAACCACGGCGCGGAGAATCCTGGCGATTTGATGGATCCCTCGACTTCCGGCGGTAATCGCCACGGTCTGCCCGGACCGAATGGATTCGTTCAGTCGCAGCTTCGCTCAGCTCTGCTCGTACAGCGCCTTCAATATCAGCGATCTCTGGCCCTTCGAAGGTCTGCCGCACGCGAAAAATCTTGGGCGCAGCTTCCATTTTTGTCCTTTCCCATCGTCGGCAATCCGCGACACCAATCTGGGCAGTCCGAATCGCAAATATCCACGGTTGCTCCCGCAGACTTACCGATGAATTGAATGTGGGGATGTCTAATAGTTTCGCAAGCCAATCCAAACGCCCCGCGTTCAGTAACGGCCCATTGTACACGCCGCGCGAGGCGACCACATCGGCCTTGCCCCCAATCGTCAGTTGCGTTAGTAGCCACCGGACGAGCGGTCAAAGGCACCGCAAGGCGGTGATTTGGCCACTCACGACATCGCCCTAGTACGATAGCCGATCGGGCCGCGAAACAACATCGAAAGGGGTGTCCCTCACATGGTGCAGAAACGCCAGCATCGAGCCTCGGAGTCCGACCATCACGTCGCCGCAGACGAGGTTGCCGGACGCCGGGCGAGCCCAAGCGGCAGGCGGCGGCGCCGCGGGTTGCGGGTGTTGTTGTTGCTGTTGGGATTTGCCGTAAGCGTCGTGGTGTGCGGCCCTCAATTCGTCCGTATAGCCGCAGTTCGGACGTGGCTACTGCATCGGATCGTGGCCGATCTACCGGGACAATTTCGTTGCGATCGCGTGAGCCTGGGTTGGCTGCAACCCATTACCATCGAGCAGATTCACATCGATAACAGCGACGACGCCCCGCTGGTCCGAGTACAGCGGGTGCGCACGGAACTGCCTCTCTGGCGGTTGGTCCGTTCGCCACTGCAGATTGGCGTGGTCTACGTGGAGGACGTCGAATTGTGGCTGAAGGTCCGACCGGGCGGCAGCTCATGGGAAGACTTCCTACATGGCCTCCCCTCGGCCGATGCATCGTCAACGAGCACTCCGCAGATTCAAATCCAGCTGCGCGACGGAACACTACACGTCGACGATTCGGAGGGTTCCCCGCAGACGCTCACTCACCTGCAGGCCTGGCTCGATGTGCCGGGCACGGCGACACAACCTTGGACGTTCGCCGCGCGATGTACCGTACCGGCAGCGGTCAACGTGCCGGCCGGTCAGCTACAGCTTCAGGGTTCCGTACTTGCTGCGGCAGCCGCGGAAGTCGTGATCCAGGGTCAACTGGAATCAATGCCCCTAGATCTCACTCGCTACGTGGCACACAGATACCAACAGGATCGATTTGCTTGCGGCGAAGTATCGGGCCAGATGCACGTGCGGCTGCAACCAGCGGAAGCGTGGCCGATTTCTGAATTGGATTGCAGCCTGAGCTGCCATTCGCTGGAAGTCGCAACGTCGCATCCAAACTCGGAACACCTGCAACTGTCGGATGCATCGCTCGAGATGCAAACGAGCTACAGTGCGGGCGAGATTGCGATTCGTAGCTGCCAGCTGACTTCGCCCCTGATGTCACTGACTGCTGAGGGCCACTTGAATCTCCCCACACCTACGAATACTCCGTTCGATCTGATGCAACTGATTCGCGACCGGAAGTTTCAACTTAGCGGCCAGTTGGACCTCGCAACGGTCGGCCGCCAACTTCCGCAAGCGATCCACCTGCGTGACGACGTCCATTTGGCGTCGGGCCTGATTCGCTGGGATGTTGCTCAGCAGCCGGATGCCAAAGGATTCGCGCGACTGACGGGACAGATTGAGGCGGAGGACTTGGCGGCCCTACACGGCGACGAGACCCTTCGTTTGCCGGAACCGGTCCGTCTACGGTTTGCGCGGGCGTCGACGCGACTGGACCCTTTGCCGAAGAATTCTCGTTCGAGGCCCCGTTTGTGAACCTGCAGGGTCGTGGGCGAATGCAACAGGGCGAGTTCACCACGGAATCTGACCTAACGCAACTGAGTCACGAGTTGAGCCAGTTTTTTGACTTGGGCGAAATCCGGATGGCCGGCCGTATCGGCGGCCAAGCGAGTTGGCAATCGTTGGACGAGCTACGATGGCAGGTCCAGGGGAACATGCAAGCCGCTGATTTAATGTTGGCCGGATTCGGTGCCAATCCCTGGCTGGAAGAGCACCTGAATCTGACATTCCACGCCAGTGGGCGTTTTGACCAGGGGCAGCTGCTTGCCATGGACTCCGGCACGCTGCAATGCGACGCCGGCACCGATCAATTCTGGATACAGCTGAACTCTCCCGTCTCGGCCCCATGGGCGACGGCCGAATTTCCGCTCGATCTACGCATCGCCGGTGACCTCGGGCGGTGGCGCTCGCGCATTGCCTGGATTCGTGACGAGGTGCCACACCTGGCCGGTCAAATGGAACTGCAGGCCAAGCTCCGCGCACGACGGGGCGCCGTCGAATTCGCACCAATCCAGGTGTCTTTGGGGCAGGTTGAATGGATGACACCGGACCGAACCATCGCAGAACCATCGCTGGAACTGAGCGCTCAAGGTGCTCTCGACTGGCAGTCCGGCCAACTGACTTGCGATGCCGCCACATTGGCAAGTACGACACTGTCGCTTAAGGCCGATGCGATTCACTGGTCGCTTGCGACGGAAGGCCAAGGTGAGGGCCGGGTGCAATTCCGTGGCGACCTGGAAAAACTTTGGCGCCGCCTGGCCATGCAAGACACCGTTCGGCCTCTGGGACAATGGACGGGCACCGTCGAATTCGCCACGGCGTTGGAAGGAACGAACGTGCGCGGCACCAGCCAGATTCGCGACTTTCAATGGCAACAACTGGTGGCCACCAAGGTTCAACGGCGAGCGAACTCCTACCAGACGGTCTGGCAAGAGCCGGAAGTGCAGCTGGACCTAGAGGGACTATGGCAGTCGCAACGAGGCCAGCTGCAAATCATTCACAGTCGCTGCCAGACGCCCGCGGTGGGCCTGCAACTTTCCGGTACGGTTTCGCCACAGATCGTACCGGTGCAGTGCGACCTCCAGGGGACTTCCAATGTGAACTGGGACGTCTTGAGTCAGCGTCTGCGCCCCTGGATAGGTCCCGACATCCAGCTTCGCGGCGCATGCAACGAGCCGTTACGTCTGCAGGGACCCTTATCCTCTCCCACTCCAACGACGACCGCCACGGTGCAACCGACTCACGCACAACACAGGGTCACTTCGTCCGAACGACCGCCGGCTTTGGCCGGGCAGTTCGGACTGGCGTGGCAAAGTATTCAAGCCTACGGAATGCTCGCGGGCCCGGGATCGCTGGAGGCTCAACTGCAACAGGGTACGCTACAGATCGCCCCCTTTTCCTTGCCCCTTAGCCAAGGCCAAGTGCGGATTGCTCCCGCGCGTTGAGCTGTTCGCGCCGTATTGGTTGAGCCTGGAAAAAGGTCCGGTGATGGAACAAGTGAGTATCACCCCCGAGATGTGTCATCGATGGCTCAAGTACGTCGCCCCGCTGGTCGCGGACGCGACGGCCGCGGAAGGACAGTTCTCCGTAAAAGTTGCCCGTGCTCAGCTACCTCTGACGTCGCCACATCAGGCCACCGTCGGCGGTTCACTGGCCATTCATCAGGCACACATTGGGCCCGGCCCGTTGGCTCGCCAACTGCTAACGGTCGCGCAGACAGTTCGCGTGTTAATTGATCCTCAGCGCGGTCGTGCTTCGGCATTGGAGGCCAATGCCCGCTGGATCGAGTTACCCGAACAGGTCGTACCGTTTCGTGTGGAGAACGGCCAGGTCGCTCATCAAAACCTCACAATGAACGTCGGCGAAGTAACCATACAGACTCGCGGCTGGGTAGGACTGAATCAAGAATTGGGACTGGTAGCGGAAGTGCCCGTATTGGATCGCTGGGTCGCGCAGCAACCATATCTCGCGGGGATGCGTGGCCAAACCGTCAAGATTCCTATCCGCGGCACACTACAGCAACCGGTCTTGGACCAACGGGCCTTGCAGGCGCTGACGCAACAAGCCGTGCGCGGAGCTGCCACGGGCATTTTACAACAGGAGCTGCAACGTCAACTACAGGACCTCTTGCCCAAGCCATGAGGACAAGCGCAATCCGGTGAGGGGACAAGCCCGACTGCTGCCCAGCGGGATTGAACCGAGCTTGGCAGTGGGCGTTTAGTAGGCCAGCACTGCAACGACAGGAAAGTGATCGGAAGGGTAGCGGTCCTGCTGATGAGTTGTCACGATTTCTGCCGAAACGGGCCGCCAGGACGGCGTTGCCAAGATCCAGTCAATGCGAGAACCATCGCGCCGGCCCGCAAAACCATTGAACGTCCCTTCATCATCCTCACGAGTCGGGTGAACGGACCGAAAGACATCGTTTAGGGGCACCGCATCATCGGCAGCATTGTGGACTAATTGTTGGTACGGTGCAGAGGATTCCCCGCAATTAAAGTCGCCGGTGACGATCAACGGATAATCATCTGCGAACCGCTCCGCGTATTGGCGAATCAGTTTTGCCGACTCCAAGCGGGCCTGACGTCCAACATGATCAAAATGCGTATTGATAATCACGATGACGCGCTGCGGTACGCGATCGAACAATTTCAGCCAAGTGGCCATTCTTGGCAACGCCGCATCCCACGCCTGTGAGCCAGGTCGTTCGGGTTCGTCGCTCAACCAAAAAAAGCCCCGTTCCAATTCGACGAAACGGTCCGTCCGAAAGAAAACACCCGATTGTTCACCATCCGCGTTGTCCAATTCTCGCGAACGTCCCACGTAGGTGTAGCCATCCAACTGCTTTTGCAGATATGCCGCCTGCATGGGCAACATTTCCTGAGTGCCTATCAGGTCGGGGTGTTGGTTGCGCATGACCTGGACCAGCAAGTCCTTGCGATGGTCCCAATCATTTGGGCCATCATTGGCGGTCCCATAACGGACATTGGACGTCATCACGCGAATCACGGCCGCCTGATCGTTGTCCGCAGACGAATCCTGCACCACAACCGGAAGTGGCATCGTGCACAAGAAAACAACGGCCCCGATTAATGCGCCACGCCGCTGCGGATCATCGCCAGCATTCTTCCACCTCGCAGTCCCATTGGGAGGTCGACCCAATTGACAAGCAACAGCTTACGTCAATACGGAACGACTGTTTGCCAGCCATTGTAGTCCGATCGACTTGCCAAGCCAAAGCAAAAGCGGACGGTGACGACGTCTCGTCTAGAACGACGCATCTAGCGCTGGCGAGAAGGCTGACGCGCAATCTGGCCTGAGCTGCCGATGTAAATGCTGGGATCGTCGATAATCCAGGGAGTGGACCAAGTACGGCCGTCGTCCCGATTACAGACGTTAAAGAACATGGTGCGAAATCGCTCAGCCCGATAACCATAGGGGAATTGCGACATGATGTAGTCCTCGGCGGTCAGATCGTCTACGCCAGGGCTGGCGTAATAGTGAACCTGGCCGTCGGGTGAACAAGACATGCCAATTGTCCACCAACCGGTCTTTGTAATTTCCGGGCCGCGGATATCTGCGCCACGACCATTGCCGCGGATCGTAAAGAAGGCCGAATCCTGATTCTGCCCACGGCCTGACTGATTGCGATATTGAATGAACAAACCGGGCCAATAAATCTCCTGCAAGTATTCCTTCGAACGGCGGCGGAAGAACGAGTTGGACTTTTCGTCGGGTTCTTTCCACGCGTGCGTTTCCAGGGCCAGCCGGATTCCCAACGTGGGTCCGGAGCGATCTTCCCAGTTGTCAAAGGGCGGCATGAACACGCACACCACCGCACTGGGCGATTGGGAAACGGAAATCGTCGAAGGCAGTCGATTCGCGCAATTGATTACTAGATCATCTTGCTGCATCTCATACGAGAGACGACCGGGGATGCCCGAATACAACATGCACATCAGCAGCGAATATTTACTGCCGGCCAATCCATCTTCAGGTGTGGGCACAACGCGCATGAAGTCGGGCTGTCCGCGCTTGATGCCCTCGTACCAGCGACCGTTCGTGGCTTTGCCCGTCGGATACCGTTTCTGCTCGTCCAGTTCCTCGCTACTCTTGGGAAAATTGTGCACGAAGCCCCAATTGGCGTCTTCAAAGTCGTCACCCACCTGCGGCAGCTTTTGTCCTGTGCCGGGGACAATCGGAGCGGCATCGGCCGTCATGAGCGGCAGGCACATCAGTAACAGAGCGGCCGCGTATCGCGTGCGTAGAACCATCTTTGTGACCCAACTTTCGGCGGAAGGAGCAATTGAACCAGCAGCACAAAGCGCTCTTGGCGGAGTTATCGGAACAGCCGATGTCGGGCGTTGATCCAAACTGGTTGAGGCTGGCGGTTCATGCACGACCCTGCACCGGCAGGGGACCTGCAACCGTTTAGAGTCCGCCAGTCTACCTACCCTCGCACTTCCCTCGCACGGACTACGCAAGTGCCCTGCACAAGCCCGATGACCGGCGTCTGAGAGCCGCACCAGGGCTATGGTTCGACGTGTGCGGCTTTGGTAAACTTTGGCGACAGCGAAGAAAATGGGGATGGGAGTCGCGATCCGACCGCACCGGCAGTGGTCGACGTTACACGGCGGTCTGCGCCAATGCACAAACCGCAGCGAGGTCCGTTGAGGTGCATGTGAGGTTGATTTCATGAATCAGGTGTTGAGGATTCTGCCCGATAAGTGTACGGGGTGCATGCAATGTGAGCTGGCCTGCTCTTGGGTGCAAACCGGGACCTTTCAACCATCGCAAAGCCTGATACGAGTCAATGTCTTTGACGAAGAGGCGAGTTACGCACCGTATACCTGTGTGCAATGCGACGAAGCCTGGTGCATGAATACGTGTCCGGTCAATGCCATCGCGTTGGACGAAGCCACGGGTGCCAAAATCATCCTGGATTCGTTGTGCATCGGTTGCCACCTGTGCACGATTGCCTGTCCCTTCGGCACGGTCTGGACATTGCCTCAAAACGACAAAGCCGCGAAGTGCAATTTATGCGGCGGCCAGCCTGCTTGCGTGACGTCCTGTCCGACCGGCGCCATCGAATACGGACCGCCGACCGGCGGCGACTGGTTCGCGCCGTGGGCTGAAAAAGTCCATTCGCGTCACGTGGAGGCCGCAAGTGCCAGTTCGGGCGACAACGCGGTATGAGTTGGCCGATGGCCGGCGGAGGCGATGTTTGATATCAATCCAACCGCAAGTCGACGGATCGAGCCGTGAAAGAGTGCGAACGAAGTAGCCACAAGGGGAACAAATGTCATGGGTGGATGGACCGGCAAGATCCTACGCGTTGACCTGACCACCGGTCGTCATTGCGTAGAAACGATTCCCGAGGATTGGCGTCGAGACTACATCGGGGGTCGAGGTTTAGCGGCCCGTTATTTATTTGACGAAATGGATCCGACCGTCGATCCCCTCTCGCCGGACAATGTCTTGATCTTTGCCACGGGCCCCCTGACGGGAACGCCGGTGCCCTGCGGAGCGCCGCTATATGGTTGTGACCAAAGGGGCGCTGACCAATGCCATTACGACATCCAATTCCGGAGGCCATTGGGGACCCGGAATTGAAGTTTGCCGGCTACGACCTCATCCTGTTGACGGGAGCGGCCCCGCGCCCTGTTTACTTGTTCATCTATGACGATCATGTCGAGCTGCGGGACGCGGCCTCGTATTGGGGCCAGGGCGTATCGCAGACCGAAGACGGACTTCGGCGAGATTTGGGGATTCCAGAATTGCGCGTGGCGTCGATCGGGCCCGCCGGCGAAAACCGCGTCCGTTTTGCTTGCATTATGAACGACAAGCACCGTGCGGCCGGCCGCAGTGGCGTGGGCGCGGTCATGGGCTCGAAGAATCTGAAGGCGATCGCCGTCCGCGGCACTGGCTCGGTGCAGATCGCCCGCCCCGCAGCCTTCTTACGGGCGATGTGGGATATGCGGCGCGGCCATGCAGGATAATCCGGGACGCTTGGCGTTCGCCGAATTGGGCACGGCCGCAACCATCGACATGACGCAGGCCTTCGGAGGCTTCCGACTCGCAATTTCCAGCAGGGGCAATTTGAAGACTACGAAAACCTGAATGGAAACACGATCAAGGAAACGCGTCTGGTTGCCAACAAGGCGTGTTTTGCCTGTACGATTGCCTGCGGCCGCGTGACTCGACTCGGTGAGCATGCCAATAAATACCTGGTCAACATGCACCCCCGCAATTGGCGGCAAGCGGGGGAAGGTCCCGAATACGAAAACGCGTGGGCCCTGGGTGCCGATACGGGCGTTGGTGATCTGGATGCCGTGCTCAAGGCCAATTGGCTGTGCAACGACCTGGGGATGGATCCGATCGCATGGGTGCCACATTGGCGGCAGCGATGGAATTGTATGAAACGAGGAGTGATCGGCGACGACCAGGTCGAACGTCCGCTGAAATTCGGTTCGGCCGAAGCATTGATTCGCATGACGGAGGCCACCGCATATCGCGAAGGTTTCGGCGACGAATTGGCCGAGGGCTCGAAACGGATGGGAGAGCGATTTCGACATCCGGAAATCTTCATGGGCTCCAAGGGACAGGAGTTCCCAGCCTACGACCCGCGAGGATTCCAGGGGATGGGCGTCGCCTACGCGACATGCAACCGCGGCGGATGCCACTTACGCGCGTGGACTCCAGGTCCGGAAACCAGCGGCGAAATGGACCCGCATACGCCCACTGGTAAAGGCCAATGGGTGGCCCACGAACAGAATCGCACAACCGCACATGACAACACCGGCATCTGCCTGTTCGTTGCCGGATCGGGCGGACCTCTGGAATCGCTCGTCCCCTGCACGGCGGCGGCCACCGGCGTCGAATACACGATCGATGAATGCCTACGGTCCGGCGAACGGACGTGGAACCTCGAACGAATGTGGAATCTGCGCGCAGGCCTGACGGCGCAAGACGATAGCCTGCCAGCGCGGCTCTTAAAGGATGCCCACAAGTCAGGACCGTCGGCAGGCGTCACGGTGCATTTGGATCAGATGTTACCAGACTATTATCGGACCCGAGGCTGGCAAGACGACGGGATCCCCAGCCAAGAGAAGCTCGCAGAATTGGGACTGGCGTCCCTGTAAACTTCGGATCCCTCGCGGCGCGTGACCATGATTCCGCGACCTAACTACGGATACCTCGAAAACAATGGCCGAAAAACTGATGATCGTCGGTGGCGGACCGGCTGCCACAAATGCCATCGAAACCATTCGCCACTTCGATGCGGCAGCCGAGATCACCTTGGTATGCGACGAACCGGTCCATTCGCGTATGGCGTTGCCGTACTGGCTGGCGGGTCAAATTCCCGAGGCTCAGACGCACACCGGCGATGCCGACTACTTTCAACGCCTGCAGGTCACGACGCACTTCGGCCGACGCGTTCAACGACTCGATGAACGCCAGCGCAGACTGACGTTGGATTCGGGCGAGACGCTGGCCTTCGATAAGCTGTTGTTGGCCACCGGTTCTCAGCCGCTCGATTTGCCCATTCCCGGTAGCGACCTTCCCGGTGTGCAACACCTGTGGACCCTCGCACACACGGCCAGTGTCCTCCGCGCGGCCGAATCGTTGACAACGCCCCGTGTCGCAATGATCGGAGCAGGCTTTATCGGCTTGATCGTGCTCAACGCAATGTTCAAACGAGGCTGGACTCTGACAGTCGTCGAACGAGAACCGCAGGTCTTGCCACGGATGCTGGACGCGCCAGCTGCCAGGCTCGCGCACGACTGGCTGGCGCACAAGCAAGTGGATGTTCACTGTGACGTAAGCGTGCAGGCGATCGAGCAGGACGTGCAGGGTACCAAACAACTGCGCCTGTCAAATGGCAAATCGCTGGAAGCCGACATCGTGATCGTCGCAACCGGCGTACGGCCGAATTTACAGCTGGTCGCCGACACGACGATCGAAACCGAACACGGCATCCTGGTTAACGATCAGATGGAAACCAACGTGCCTGGTATTTTTGCCGCCGGCGACGTGGCCCAAGGGCCCGTCCGCTTTTGCGACCAGCGGGAAGTCCACGCCATCCAACCTACGGCCGTCGACCACGGTCGAGTGGCGGGCGCCAATCTGGCGGGGCAGTCCATCCACTACCCCGGCAGCCTGTCGATGAACGTTCTGGACGTGTGCGGCCTGCAATGTGCCAGCTTCGGTCAGTGGCACGATCCACGGTCCGAGGCCTTCACGATCGACAATCCACGCGAATCGATCTATCGGTCGTTGCATGGACCGACGATCGTGTGACCGGCGCCATCTTTGTGGGTCAGGCCAACAATCTCGGCATGCTATCGGATGTGGGTATGGTGAAGGGATTGATCCAAACCGGCACGCGACTTGGTCCGTGGAAACAGTACCTGCACGAGAATCCGTCTGATGTCCGACGTGCCTTCATCGCTTGCGACGTGCCTCAACAGTTGATGGGGCAGCAACTACTGGGACAACCGGCGGCAGCGCGTCGATATCGATTCGATCAGCACGCGGCTCGACATCAACCGAGTCAATCGCATCAACTGTATGTCCAATCAAAAGCAACGTAGAAGAAACACGCGCAAATCGTTTAACGACGTTGTTCATGTGGCTTTCCATCGAGGTGCTAAGTGATCGTGCGCGTTTAAATTGATGGGCCTGCTGAAAGACAAGGCTCCTTCCGATGGTCAACTCACTTTAGCCAATGGCAGTACCATCGCGCAAGCGCTTCCAGATTCTGGATATCCCGGTGGACAGCGTGCAGGTGTTCACGGTCAATGGCGAATTGGTCCGCGACAAACAACGCGTGTTAAGTGACGGCAACGAATTGACGGTGCTGCCGCCCGTGGGCGGGGGCTAAAAACGGCAGTGCCGTACGGCCAGTCGACACGGCTTCTACGGACGTCAACCTGGACCCTCTCGAATGTCTATGGTATTGTGGCTTCATCGAGGTGCTGGCTCGGCCACCCGGGGTCCTACCTCCTCTTCGTTCTCCATCAACCGAATTCCTGTCATGGTCGGGTGGCTGGAGACGCAGCTATGCAGCGCCGAGTCGTTCGCCATTTTTCCCTGCCTGCGGACCTCGGTCGAAAACCACGTCGTCGTGGGCGGCGAGCTCGTTTCGAATGGCTAGAATGGCGAAATCTGCTGGCGGTAACGTTTCAAGTTGAAACGCCGGTGATCGGTTCGAACTCCAATTACCCGAAGGCGGTTTTCTCCGCGGACTTCGACGGCGACCTGGATGCGGATATCGTCGTTGCTTCCCTGATAAACAACCGCATTGCCTGGTATAAAAACCTGGATGGTCAGGGCACGTTCGGCACGCAGCAGGTCATCTCCAATATCGCGATCGAAGCGGCCACGGTATTCGCCGCCGATTTAGACGGCGACGGCGATGCCGATGTAATCTCGGGGTCGCGCGGGCCAATACGACTCGGATGTCTCCTGGTACCAAAACGACGGCCAGGGAAATTTTGGTCCTCAACAGGTGATCTCGGCGGATGTTCAGGGTACCGATTCGGTGTTTGCCGCCGACGTGGACGCCGATGGCGATCTGGACGTGTTGTCGGCATCACGCACGGATCAAAAGGTAGCCTGGTATGAGAATTTGGACGGAAATGGCACCTTTGGCGATCAGCAATTGATCACCGATCTGGCGGATGGAGCCACGAGTGTGTTCGCCGCCGATCTGGATGGCGATCAAGATCTGGATGTCGTCGCAGCGTCATACAATGACAACAGTGTCCGTTGGTTCGAAAACCAGGGGAATGGTGATTTTGGTGATGAAGTCCTGTTAACGGACACGGCAAATCGCGTAACAGCCGTATATGTCGCCGACTTGGATGCAGACGGCGATGCCGACATCGTTTACACTTCGCGCGACGACAACACGGTAGCCTGGTTTTCCAACTTGGGCAATGAAACGGGCACCTTGGAATTCGCGCCCGATCGCGTCATCTCGCTGGATGACGGAGGCCCTAACGAACTCTACGTAGCGGACCTAGACGGTGATCAATTGCTGGATTTGGCCATTGCCGCCCGTCCCGGCGGACGCGTCGTCTGGCATAAGAATTTGGGCGAAGGCATATTCGACGGCCCGCGGATCATTAACGACAATGCCGATGGAGCGTCGGCCGTGTTTGCCTTTGACGCCGATGCCGATAACGATCTGGATCTCGTCTCGACATCTCGCTTCGATAACAAGGTCTCGTTCTACCGCAACATGGACGGGCTGGGGACGTTTAGTGACGAACAGGTTTTGACGGAGCAGGGTTTCTTGAGCGGCCAGTATGTCGGCACGGGCGATGTCGACGGCGATGGAGACAACGATGTGGTCGCGGCGTCCTTTACGCGCAACACGGTTTCTTGGTTTGAAAACGTCGACGGACGCGGCACGTTTGGACCGGAGCGCGTCATCAGCGATCGTACAAATGGCCCAGAAACGATCCTGATCGGCGATATCGATGGTGACGGCGATGGCGATGCGATCTCGGCATCGTATTTCGACAACAAACTCGCCTGGTACGAAAACCTCGACGGCTTGGGAAATTTTGGGCGTCAGCGAATCATCAGCGGCGATGCCGAGGGCCCGGAATTCATTTCGGTCGCGGATATTGATGGCGATGGTGATTTGGATCTGATGTCCGCGTCACGGGGCGACAACAAGGTTGCCTGGTATGAAAACCTGGATGGCAAAGGCAACTTTGGTTTCCAAGTCATCGTGTCCGAGTCATTGTCCGAACCTACGTTTGTGCAGGCCGCGGATATCGACGGAGATGGCGACCTGGACATCGTCGCCAACGGTTACGCTGCAGATAATTCAAGCCTCGCTTGGTTCGAGAACGTCGATAGTGAAGGGACGTTCGGATTGGACAACATCGTAACACTTGACCTGCAGTTACCGACGTCGCTGGATATCGCCGACTTCGATGGTGACAACGACTTGGATTTAGTCGTTTCATCAGGCGGCGATGATCGCGTCATCTGGTACGAAAACCTCAATGGCGACGGCGATTTTGACGCGGGTCGCCTGATCTCGGACGCGGTCGACGGTGCATTTTTTGTGCGCCGCAGATGTGGACTCGGATGGAGACATTGACATCGTGTCCGCCGCCCTTATCGGCGACATCATTTCGTGGTTTGAAAACGAGGACGGTCAGGGGACGTTCGGACTGGAACAGATCGTTTCCGATCAAGCGCTCACGCCGACGTCGCTGGCGGTTGCCGATCTGGACGGAGATACGGACCTGGACATCTTGTCGTCCGATAGCCAGCGAGATCAGATTTCTTGGTACCGCAACCTGAACGACGCCACAAGACGGCGCGGCGACTTCGACCAGGACGGGGTTGTTGATGTGCAGGACGTCGATCTGTTATGTGCCGAGATCTTGGCAGACGGGTTAGATCACGATTTCGACTTGACCGACGACGGTGCGGTCAATCGAAGTGACATGAACGAACTGATTGTCAATATTCTGCAGACGTCGTTTGGAGACACTAATCTGGACGGCGTTTTTGACTCGTCCGACTTCGTCAGTGTGTTTGCAATGGGCGAATACGAAGACGGCATTGACGGCAATTCGACGTGGGCAGACGGTGACTGGAATTGCGATGGCGATTTCACGACGTCCGATCTGGTCTTTGCCTTACAGGCCGGCGGGTACGTGTCGGCAGCCGTCCCCCAGACCGACGTTTCCCCGTCTCGCGGCGCGACCTTGACGAATGAGCGTTGATAGAGGGCGTTGCTGCTTCAGCGCCGCAACTGCGGCGGTAACTCGATGGTTTCCATGCTGTGAATGGTGGTCAGCGGCGGCTTGACGCCGCCCTGCCGCCGGATGGCTTCGTTGGGGTCTCCCAGCGCGCGGGCGACGGAATACCACAAAATGACGACCAGCACGACCACGGAGCAAAGGGCAACGACGCCTTGCTTGAACAACGAGTCGCCTAACTGATGGACGAGGCCGGCGGCTGCATCGTAGTCTTCCTGAACCAGCACGACCAAACCCGTATCGAGTTCACTGCCGGACAACGTGCCACCATTGGCTTCCGACGGTGAAAGTCGGACGTCGCGTTTCGCGGCGATCCAATTCTGTCGAAAGTCCGCTCCTGCGGGATATTGACCGAGCGGATCATGATAGATCTCTCCGTCGCGCATCGTATCCAACGGGACACGATACCGAGGCGAGGTGCTGAATTCGGCTGCCAAATTACGTCTGCGCCTTTAGCATCCGTGCAAATAGCGGGTGTTGCAGTATAACGCCTCGATTGTCTCCCTGCCGCCCGTCAACCAGCACGTTGAACTGTCGCAAGTCACTTTCGCCGCCTAGCAATTCGCCGAGTCGACCGAGCTCGACGGTGAGCGAAACAACTCCCAAGAAACGATCATCGCGGAAGACAGGAGTCGAGATAGCGACCTTCCATGCACCCGTCGCCGTACTTTGAAAGACGGCCGACAAATGGGTCTGCTGTATATGATGGCCATCCTCTGGCCGAACGTCCTTCGGGCCTCCGTGGAAATAGGTTCGGTATGAGTAGTCGCCGCCGATCGGAGACGTTTCGGCTGGTGTATCGAAGGCAGCTGCCACATGAATGCCCTGAGAATCGGTCGTGAACCAACTGGCAATCTCTGGGCGATGAGGGTTGCTTAGCTCCAATTCCATACGTTCCTGCAAGGGCTGCCGCAAGGGATGATCACGTAGGCGATCCCGTGAGACGATATCGCTATCTGGCGTCTGCCCCTGCCGCTGCGCAAGTAAGCGGGCCACCTGTTCGTCTTCCAGTAGACGCTCCAGCTCATCACAAAACTCAGCATCGGTGGCGACGGATTGCACGGCACGAAAATAACTTTCGATCCGCCGCGCAACAGCCTCCGAGACAAAGTCGGCGGCGAATCCGTTACTTACCTGCGCCAATTGCACCAACAAATGATCCGCGTCGCCGACGGCTCGCTGATGACTGCGCCAGGCGAAGAGCGTGGTGACCAGCAAGAAAAGCAAGGGACCGACCAGTCCCAGAATGATCAACGGCCTGCGATCGCGCAGCGCGTCGCGCGTCTCCAACGCGTCGATCACACTCTGCACGTTGGGATAGCGGCGTTCGGGGTCGACAGCCAGGCAGCGGTCCACGATCTCACACAATGGCCGATCAATCCCCGGTATCTGACGGACCTCGCCGCTGGGAGCCGCGATCTGAATGAACTCGCGGTAGTGCCGCAGACGTTCGTCCAGATCGGTCGCGGAATCGATTTGCGATACTAACTCATCCGTGCGATAGGGCGGCTGGCCCGTGAGCATGCAATGCAAAAGGGCGCCCAGCGCGTACACGTCCCAACGAGCATCGGGCACGGCGTGCAAATCTGCTTGCTCGGGTGCCATGAAAAACAACGTACCCAACGCCGGCGTCTGTTCGTGCGACAGTCGTGACTGACCAAAATCTGCCAAGCGAGGTTTGTTGTCCTGATCCAAGAGGATGTTGGCGGGCTTCAAATCGCAGTGCAGGACCCCTTTGCCGTGAGCCCGCGACAATCCAACGGCAACCTCGCGGAAGATCTCCACGGCCTCGCCTACCGGCAGCGTCCCCTGCCGCTGCAAATAGTCATCGAGCGATCCATTTTCGACGTATTCCATCACGTAATAGGGGGGATCCGAATCCCATCCCACGTCGAGCAATTGAACCACGTAGCGATCAGCGGAAAGGAAGACCAGTTTTTCGACTTCGCGGGAGAGCAAGGACCAATCGACCCCACCGCGGTGAATAAAGAACTTGATTGCGACGCGACGACCGGTGTTCTGGTCTAAAGCCACCCAGACTTCGCCAAATGCGCCCGCCCCTAGGAAATGTCGCGGTTCGTACCCTGAGACATGTAGCGGCGGCGAGCGCCGCTGACGACTCAACTCCTGGGCTTGGAGTCGGGCCTCGGTCGACTGTTGTTCAGTTCGGTCCAGCGACATACAACGGTCTTCGCACCATTCTTTCCGGGGAGCGTACGTTGAGCCTCCACTATAGCCTGATTTTCGTGCTGCTGATATTGCCCAGCATGCATGCGCAGGACACGCGTCAGCCCCTAAGCGGCGATGAGCCAGAAAAAATCAGCCGCCACTGGCCCATTCGTTGGCGTGTGTCGTCCGGACTTACCAAACGATGGGGTCGGCGAGTGGCCACCGCCTTTGCGGCGAATTTTGTGGCTAACCTTTTTCTTTTGCAGGCATCCTCTTAGAATGCCGGATTCGCGTGGCCATCGCACGTAGCGGGGGCTCCGCAGGCACCGATCGGGCCGGTCGCTGGGCGACGGGACGCTCGCTTCCACCGGGCCATTTCCAGGTTCGGACCGATTCCGTTATGGATTGACACGCAGATGACCGCTCAAGACCCGCAGGAACCCCAAGGCATGGCAAAGGAAACCGCCCCCGACGCGGATCGCGGAGCAGAAATCGCCGCGTTGGAACAGGCACGCCGCAAGAAACTGCAACAAATCCAAGACTTGGGTTTTGATCCTTGGGGCGGTCGCTTCGACGACAAGCTGTCGATCCGCGACATTCGCGCTCGCGTCGATGAAGTGAAATGGTGCAGCCCAGATGGACAACGCGTGGACCTGCCCGACCTGGCCGCCCATCCCGATTTGGATTTCCGCAGTTGGTTGGCCGAACAGGGCACGGGCGAGCTTGAAGGTCCTCGCGTCCGCGCTGCCGGACGCATCGTGCTGCTGCGTGACACCGGACGCTTGAAGTTCATCGACATTCGTGACCAAACCGGACAGGTCCAATTATTTGTCGGTAAGAAGCAGGTCGGCGATGTGGCGTGGCAGTTGTCCGATTGCTTCGACCTGGGCGACCTGATCGGCGTAGAAGGTTCGCTCCGACGGACCAAGACGGGCGAGGTAACGATTTTCGCCGAGCAACTTTTCTTTCTTTGCAAGTCGATTGACCCGCCGCCTGAAAAACATCACGGCCTGAACGATCCGGAACTGCGTCAGCGGATGCGCTACCTGGATTTAACGTACTCCGACGGCGTCTTGGAGCGTTTCGTGGATCGGACGCGCATTGTGCGTTCCGTACGAGAAACGTTGAATGCACAAGGCTTCTGCGAAATCGAAGGACCGACGCTGCATGCGATTGCGGGCGGGGCGGCTGCACGGCCCTTCACGACACATCACAATGCCCTGGACATCGATCTGTTTCTCCGCATTGCGCTGGAATTGCATCTGAAGCGATTGTTGGTCGGAGGGATGGAACGTGTGTACGAGCTGGGACGCGTCTACCGTAACGAAGGGATCAGTCCGCGTCATAACCCCGAATTCACGATGTTGGAAGTCTACCAGGCGTACGGCGACTACCGAACGATGATGAACTTGACCGAACAGATTATTGTCGACGCCATTCATACCTTGGGACGCGGCACGCGTTTGCCCTGGGGAGACGACCTAATCGACTTTACGCCGCCATTCCAACGCAAGACCTACGACGAATTGTTCGCCGAACAATGTCAGATCGATCCGGACGATACGGCCGCCGTCGCCCAATTGGCGCAAAAACTCGGTATCGATACGGCCGGACGCCATCCGGATGTGATCAAGAACGACGTCTTTGAGGAGCGGGTAGAAGATGCGTTGAAAGGTCCTATTTTCGTGCTGGACTACCCCGCCAGCATCTGTCCCCTTACCAAGCGCAAGGCGGATTGTCCCGAGGTGGCGGAACGATTTGAGTTGTTTGTGGAAGGCATGGAGATTGCCAACGCCTACACCGAACTGAACGACCCCGACCTCCAAGAAAAACTCTTCCGTACGCAGCTAGCAGGGCTGTCAGACGAAGACTCGATGGCGCGTATGGATCACGATTTTATTCGGGCGTTGCGCCACGGAATGCCCCCGGCCGGCGGATTAGGTATTGGCATCGACCGCCTCGTCATGCTACTTACCAATTCTCAAACCATTCGCGATGTCATTTTGTTCCCTTTGCTGCGGCCCGAGAAGGAATAACGACGGCCGCGCTGGGCTCTCGAGTGCCCAGGGACGGACGCCAAAGGACTGGCTATGTACAAGCTGCTGTTGTGTACTCGCTATCTACGTACGCGGTATATCGCCTTGGCTTCGATCATCAGTGTCATGCTCGGCGTGGCGACGATGATCGTGGTTAACAGTGTGATGAGTGGCTTTCAGGCGGAGATGTACACGCGTCTACACGGCATCCTGTCGGACGTGGTGGTGGAAGCGCAAAGCATGGAAGGGATCCAGGATCCGAAGATCCTCGAGGCCGAGATTCGAGACATCCTCAAGGACGATATCATCGGCCTCACCTCTACCGTGCACATCCCTTCGATGTTGAGTTTTCAGTATCGCGGTCAGTGGATTACCAAACAAATCAACCTGATCGGGATTGATCAGGAGACCTACGCACAGGTCAGCGACTTTAGTCGGTTTTTGTTGCATCCAGGCAATCGTGATAAGCTGAGTTTTCAACTGAGGGAAGCGGGCTACGATGCGCGATTGCGAGACGCAGGCTGGGGCTATCGCCGCCTGCGTGTCGCTCAGGAACGATTCTATCGCCAGCAGATGGAGCAGATCGAACAGCAGGAACAGCAAGTCCATGAGGCAGAAGCACGGGCTCATGGAGCGGCGCCACCGGAACTGGCGGCAGCTGAGGATTCCCTACCAACGCTACCGCCCCGCTCCACTGCGAATACTGCGAATCCGCCCTCGTCCGAGGATCCCTTTGCGGCCGTCGAAGCGGAACCGGCGGGAAGCGAATTCGACCCGTCCGTCGAACAGCACGTGGGCATTGTGCTAGGCATCGCAACGTCCAGCATCCGTCATCGCACAGAAGACGGCAAGGTGATCGATGTGTTTTTGTGTCGACCGGGAGATGACGTGAAAGCGACCTTTCCCACAGCGGGCACGCCGCCTCAAGCCGTGAGTGCAAATCTGACGGTCGTCGATTTTTACGAAAGCAAGATGAGCGAATACGATGCCAGCTTCGCTTTTGTGCCAATCGAGCATGTGCAGTATTTACGGGGGATGATCAATCCGCAAACCGGCTCCGCGAGTGTCACGTCGATCCAAATCAAATTGAAGCCTGGCGCCAACTTGAACGCCGCCCGAGATCGCTTGCGAAGTCGCTTTCCCATCGAACTGTTCCCCTACCGGATTCAAACGTGGAAGGACATGCAGGGTCCGCTGTTGGCTGCCGTCCAAATGGAAACCACCATCTTGAACATATTGTTGTTCCTGATCATCGCCGTAGCCGGGTTCGGGATCTTGGCCACTTTTTTCATGATCGTGGTCGAGAAGACGCGCGACATCGGCATCCTCAAGGCGTTGGGAGCGACGCGGCAGGGCGTGATGTCGATCTTTCTGGGTTACGGACTCTCGCTGGGTTGCGTGGGCTCGGGTGTCGGCATGGTACTTGGCCTGTTATTTGTCACGAATATTAACCGCATCGCCGCGGTGTTGGAGGCGGTGACTGGTCGGGAAGTCTTTGACCCGACGATTTATTATTTCCAGGAGATACCCACAATCATCCGCCCGTGGACGGTCGGTTGGATTGTGGTGGGAGCGATGATGATCGCCGTGTTGGCGAGCATCCTGCCGGCCCTGCGCGGCTCGCATGCACCCCGTGGAGGCCCTACGCTATGAGTAATGTCACTCGCCCCCAACATCCGACTCGGCCGCCGGGTGCAGAACCTTTGGCGGGTCCCCATTTTCGCATTGTCCCGTCGGCGCCGACGCCGCCCGATGCGGCAGATCGTCGCGTTTTGCTACAGGCCACAGGACTGCGCAAGAGCTACCGTAAAGGACATGTGTCGATCCCCGTCTTAGGCGGCGTCGACGTTCAAATTCGGGAACAAGAATTCTTGAGCATCGTAGGCAAGAGCGGATCAGGCAAGAGCACGCTCCTACATTTACTTGCCACACTCGATGCCCCAGACGCCGGCCAGGTACATTTCTCCGGCACGCGAATCGATAATCTCTCGGCCACCAAGCGCGACCGGCTGCGCAACCAGCAATTGGGGATTGTGTTTCAGTTCTACCACCTGCTGCCGGAACTCACGACTTTGGAAAACGTCGTCTTGCCCGCCATGATTTCCATCCCTACGTGGGGGTTTTGGACTCGCCGGAGCGTGCTACGACGTCGTGCCGAAGAGCTCTTGAGCCGAGTGGGCTTGGCCCACCGTCTGAGACATCGCCCCCGCGAGCTCTCCGGCGGAGAAATGCAGCGTGTGGCCATCGCCCGAGCGCTCATGAACGAACCTCGGGTCCTGTTGGCGGATGAACCCACAGGGAATTTAGATCGGCAGACCGGCGCCCAAATCATGGATTTGCTCCGGTCCTTGAACGAGGACCAGAAGCTCACTATAGTCATGGTGACCCACGATGCCACCCTGGCTCGTCAGACCGACCGCGTGGTCCAATTGGTCGAGGGGCGGGTAAGCCAACTCGCGTAATTGGGTGCCCTGCCGCCTAATGCGATATCGCTCGACCTATCCTACATACCGAGTGTAGCGATGCGGCAGATCGTCGCTTCCGCGTCGACGATTGGGCGAACCGCTGGCACGCGGTATTTGTCTCCATCATGAACCACGTCGGTGATCGCTTCCTTTTTGTCACTACGGACGTTTTCCATGTCGTTTCAGGTATTCATTGACGGCAAATATTACTCCAAAGAAGAAGCAAAGATCAGCGTGTACGACCACGGCCTGCTCTACGGAGACGGCGTGTTCGAAGGGATGCGCAGCTACAACGGCGTCGTGTTTCGCCTTCAGCAACACCTGGAGCGACTGTGGAATTCGGCCAAAGCGATTTGGCTGGAAATCCCCATGACGCAGCAAGCCATGGCCGATGCCGTCAATCAGACACTGCAGCGAAATGAGCTGAAAGACGCGTACATCCGCCTCGTTGTCACTCGCGGCGCGGGGACTTTGGGACTCGATCCCAATCGGACCACCGATCCGCAAGTCATCATCATCACGGATCATATTGCGTTATATCCTGCCGAGTATTACGAAAATGGCCTAGAGATCATCACGGTCAGCACGATTCGTAATCATCCGGCCGCGCTCAGTCCTCGGATCAAATCGCTGAATTATCTGAATAATATCCTGGCAAAGATCGAAGGGTTGCAGGCGGGGTGTGTCGAAGCCCTGATGTTAAATCACAAAGGTGAAGTCGCGGAATGCACGGGGGACAACATATTCTTAGTCCGCGAGGGCGTCGTCCTAACACCGCCGATCGATGCCGGTATTCTGGAAGGCATTACGCGGCAGGCGGTGATTGATCTCGCCGTAGAGGCACAACTGCCGATCCGCGAAGTCCCGCTCACCAAACACGACGTGTATATCGCGAACGAATGTTTCCTGACGGGCAGTGCGGCCGAAGTCGTTCCCGTGGTGAAGGTGGATAGTCGAGTCATCGGCGACGGGCGTCCGGGCGCCATCACCCGCCAGTTGACTGAGGCCTTTCACGAATTGACGCGATCCCACGCCGGCCAGTAAATCGCTGCCAGTCTTCCCTCGCGTGGCACGTCATTGGGTTGCGATGCTCAGCCCCCTGGATTGGTCTAGTCACTTATCAACGGATTCCGTATGATCCGTCCGCTCGGACCCGTGGGATCTCGGCGACGTTGGTCCCGCGGGCCGAACTGTGTCATGAAAAGATACCAAGAAGGGCGAAAATCGTTCCGGCAACTCCCAGCAAACCCAGAGCCACCCACACCAAGGAACGGCCCCGCCAGGGATTTGTCGAAATGGAGATATATGCCGAGCAGTAGGGACATTGGCTGACGTCCTCATAGACCGATGCCCCGCACTCCGGACAGGCAACCGTAACTTCAAGGTCCTCGTCCGGATCCGGCTCAGGATACTCCTCGTCACGAAACGGGCGAGGATCGTTCGTCCAGGGCATTTCAGATGACTCCTTCAAAGCAATCCAGGGAAGCCTCACTCACTCCAATCATTCCGATTGGATGACAGGCGACAAGTTCGTCAAGGAGGACGAAGGTGAACTCCGTCAAGAACGCGATTGTAACCATGACTTTATTGGCCGTGGGCTACGGCGCTTATGTTGTGCTCAGTAATCCGCTTCCCGAGGACGTTGGCGAATTGGCGGAAGGGACGGTCTGGGAGACACCTGAAGTGACCGCGCCGACGACCGATCTGGGATCCGATAGCACGGCACCGATCAACGAACCTCCGCCATTAGACGCGCCGTCCGGCACGTCGGCAGTTGCTCACACTGACGGCACGAATCCGGGCGATTTGACTCTGCCTCAAAACATCACCAACGGCGAAGTCGCCAACGTGACAACACCGCCGTATGACGATTCTCCCGTCAACTCGACACGTATGCCCCGCTCGTCGGAACCCATCGACAACGAGCTCTCCCTCACGACTCCTGCCGCCACCAACGTCCCGTCGGCGGCAGCACGCCAGCACGACGCCGCCAACCCAAACGACTCGAATGCCAATTTCTATGTGAGTCATTCCGGTGGAGCGTCGGCGACGGACGAAACGTATCCCAACACGAATAGTCCGGAGATGCCCCTGCCGCCACCTTCCAATGATGATGGCGCACCGGACCCCAATTCGCTCGCCCCCCAGGACACGCTCCCCGGGGGCTTTGAGGATACCTGGCAATCGGTGCAGGCAGACCTTGTAAACGGACAATTGGGCACCGCCCTCGCCTCGCTCTCCGCCTGGTACGAAGAACCCGCTTTGACGCCACAGCAACAAGAACGCTTGCTACCACTGCTCGATCAATTGGCTGGCAGCGTGATCTATTCACGCGACAGCTTTCTGGAACCAGCGCACGTCGTCCAAAATGGCGAAACCTTAAAGGAACTCGCCCAGATGTATCAGGTGCCACTCAATTTTCTAGCGCGAGTTAACGGAATCGATCCGCCCTACGAGATATTTCCGGGTGAATCGATCAAGGTCATCCGAGGGCCCTTTCGCGCGGAGATCAATCGCCGCCTGGGTCAGATCACACTGTTCCTGGGTCGCTACTACGCCGGGCGTTTCCAGGCACGTGTCGGCGCCGAATTGCCTGCCGAAGAAAACACCTACGACGTAGTCACAATCGAACCGGGTCTCGAATTCTTTGATTCGCGTACCGGCCAGCGGATTGCGCGCGACGATCCGGCCAACCCTTATGGGCCGGTCTGGATCAGCTTGCGTGGCAATCAAGTGACGGCGGCGCACAACGTAGGTATCCACGTGGACAAAGGAGATCCCAAACGGTGCTGCATTGGAGTCAGTCCCGGCGACGCGGATGACCTCGCGGCAATTCTCGGGCCGGGCTCGTCCATCCACGTGCATGATTAGCCGCGCAATTGCGTCGCGGACGCACGTAGCAAGTTACGGCGTTTCATGGATGCCGAAGTCATTGATCGTCAGCAGCGATTGCAGCGGCACGCCTTTGTCTGAAAACGCTTTGGCACCGCCAGCCAAACGATCGATGATGGTGCAGGCCCCAATCACCTCCAAACCGAACTCGCGCGCTTGGTCAATGGCCCGCAGAGCGCTGCCGCCAGTGGTCACGACGTCCTCGACCACCACCACGCGATCGCCCGCCTTGACGGGCCCCTCGACAGATTGTCCCGTACCGTGCTGTTTGGCTTCCTTGCGAACAATGAACCCACGCAACGGACGATCCGTCTGGCCGGCCAACGTGATGATCGCCCCGGTGATCGGGTCCGCACCAATGGCCATTCCACCGACGGCATCAGGATAATCCTCCGCCATTAATTCCAACATTCCCGCAGCAATGAGGTTGGCTCCCCGTGAATCGAGCGTAACCTTGCGGCAATCGAGATAGAAACTTGCTTTCTTCCCGGACGCCAACGTAAAGTCACCAAACTTGAGCGCTTTGTCGGAGATCAAATCGATTAAGGCTTGCCGATTGTATTGCATGGACATCATAGAAATCGCGAGGCGTTAACCACAAAAAAGGAGATGCTACCGAACGGAGCCCGTGCCGTCAGAACTCGATCACGGCGCCCAACCAGTCGAGGATGCCGCTGGCCGATAAAGTAACAGGTTGTGGCCCCGCTGACCACGCCCGGCCCAAGCCACGATGTTTCTGCGCACCACGATCCAACAACTCGCCAAGGACAAACGTTGCAAGCTTGCTCGCCCTTACGCCCGAACAACTCGTAATCTCCCAACTCAAGGCCGCCATCGATGGAGACCTCCCTGCATCGACAATTGAAAACACACTACGCCCTCGACGATGCGCAAACGGAAGTTACGCTGGGCAAGTACCGCATCGACGTTATCAGGGGCGATGAGTTGATTGAGATTCAACACGGTTCGCTGGCCGCCATTCGCTCCAAAATCAAGTCATTGGTGCAACGGCACCGTGTCCGCGTGGTCAAACCCATCGTTCTACGAAAACATCTGGTTAAATGCACGGCACGTGGGCGACGCATTATCGGTCGACGCCTCAGCCCCAAACGGGGTTCGATTTTCGACCTATTTCAGGAGATGGTCTATTTTTGCCGAGTATTTCCCCACGACAACCTGACGCTGGAGGTCCCGCTGGTCACGGTCGAGGAATGGCGTTATCCGGGCCACGGCCGCCGACGCTGGCGACGCACGAAAGATCATCAGGTCGAAGATCAGAAGTTGCTGAGCGTTGATGGGATACATCGGTTCCACACCTCAGCTGATCTACTCGCCCTCCTACCCGGTCCCCTGCCGGCCCCTTTCTCGACCCAGCATTTGGCCGAATGTATGGGCATCGATCGCAGCTTCGCACGGCAGGTGGCGTATAGCTTGCGCGAGACCGGCGCCATCTGCCGAGTTGGTAAACAGGGCAATGCGTTGCTCTACCAAGCCGCGTCGTGACTCCGCTGGCCAGCCACCCGGACGTGGACCTAGGAATGATGCGAGTCATCTCCTCCCCCGATCGGGAGGAGAGACTTGTGTGCCGCCTCGGAGACAGCGCTCCCGCAGGTTACGTCTTGGCCTTGGTTTTTGTCTTGGATTCCCGCAGGCCACGGCTCAGGATATCTCGCAACATCGGCGAGAAGTCTTCGTAACGCGTTCGATCGGGCGAGCCGGCCGAATACTGATAGATAGCGTCACGAGGTTTCTTGCCCAACGAGATCAATGTGGAGCTCACGGTACCCCGATCCGAGCCACGGATGACAATGCTGGGGCGTCCGGGGGGCGACGGTGGACGAGCGAACACTTTGCTGGCCACGGCCAAGAATTTCACCGGGGAATCGAGCGTCTGCAAGGTCAATAGCCGACGTGCCATCTCCACGCGCTCGTCGCGCGGGTCGTTCAAATCGCCATTGGCGATGATATTTAAACCCTCGCACAGCTCGACCGCATCCAAATCGTCCGCACTATGGACAACCCAGCCGCTGTCGGGATCGACACAAACGAAGTTCGCGCCGTCATATTTGCCAGACGACAACTCCTCCATCGCCATGTCGCGGGCCTGCACGGCGCTGTCCGCTTTCAACAACTCACGACACAACCCCCCCCGTGAACGCGAGGGGAACGTGGGAGTCGTCCGTCGACGGTTCGACACGGCTACGACCAAGCCATGCTGGCTTACGCCCAGCCATGTCCCCCCGGCTTGCAGGTCCGTGCCACACAGCACGCGGGGTTTACCAGATTGAATCGATGGAGCCTGCGAGGGGCGCTCGTAGAACTCCTCCCGATTGGCTGCCACCAAGATCGGGGCCTCGGGAACCAGCTTATATTGGATGGCCAGTAGACACATATGCAGACCGTAATACTTCCTAAGGACAAACGACTTACGACTCGATCCTTACCGGGATTAGATCCACGTGCGGGATGATTGGGACCAACAGAGCAAGACTCCGGAAACCAGGCGGGACTGCTCGTGCAGTGAGGCGTTTCCGGCTAGACTGCGTGTTTCCATGCCGTCGTCTCGCTCCCTTGAATGTAGCGATCTGGATTTTCGTCGGACACCCCTTAGCGGGGGTGTCGTAACAGATTTCGAAAAACTCTTTTCAAAACGTGGCGGATGTGCCTGTATTTGAATCCCCGAGGACTGGGAAATCTCTCGGAACCCGCGGCCCGCGACCATCGACAATTAGGAGAAACTCGTGACCCAACCACTTCCCGTACGCATGGGCATTATTGGCGCGGGTGCCGTCAGTGACCTGCAACATTTTCCCGGAATTCAAGTTGACCCTCGAGCGGAGTTGGTGGCTATCTGTGACCCCAATCAAGCGCTACTGGCCCAGCGAGAACAGCAATGGGGGGTTTCTCAAACCTACACCGACTACCGCCGCCTTCTGGAGCGGGACGATATCGACGCCGTGATCGTCGCGACCCCCAACTTTACGCACGTCGAAATTGGACGGGCCGCACTGGCGGCGGGTAAGCATGTGATGTGCGAAAAGCCGTTGGGCGTCTCCGCCGATGAAGTCCGCACGCTGTATCAAGCGGCGAGGGACGCCGGGCGAGTGCACATGACTGCCTTCACCTACCGTTTCGCCCCTTCGATGCGGTATCTACGACACTTGGTCCATAGCGGAGCGTTGGGCGAACCTCGCCATTTTCGTAGCCAACGGTTCCTCGATTGGCCCGAAACGAGCTGGGGTTGGCGACAATATCGTAAGACGGCCGGGGCGGGGGACCTATACGATATGACGATCCATCGCATCGACTTTGCCATGGACCTGCTGGGACCACTCGATCGAGTCTGCGGTGCCGTGGCACAATTCGTCCCACGTGAACAGACGTCGGAAGGTCAGCCGTGCCCCCCTTCGGACGTCGATGACTGGTCGGCCCTGATTGGCCGATTTCGCAATGGCGCGGTCGGCGTTTGGGAAGGCACGACCTTGGCCAAGGGTTACCACCGCAAGGGATTTGGGCACGAGTGGGCCGAAATCAACGGCAGCGACGCCTCGGCCGTCTACCAATTGCATCGGCCCAACACGATTTGGATTGGCAAATCGGGTGGAGATTTGGAGGAGATACCGGTACCAGAACCGTTCTTGAAGCCGGCCGGTAGTCCCCGCTCGGTTGACTCCCCCGACCCCGCGGTGGTCTTTCGCTACGATTTGGTGTGGGAGTTTTGTTCGGCGATCGTGGAGGCGCGCCAGGCAGCGCCGAGCTTCTATGACGGCTGGACCGCCCAGATCGTCGCCGACTCGGTACTGAAATCGAGCGCCGACGGTTGTTGGGTTGAAGTGACCTACCCAGAGACCTAAGCCCGACGTTCAAGTTGGTTGCCACTTGCTATCGTGTGAAATGGCAGATCTGGTATAGTTTTACATTCTTGAGCAGCCCCCTGGTCCATCTGGGGGACGTTCATATCGTTTAGCCGACGTCCGCGCGGCTCCGGGGTCCCATCCAGCCTTGTCGCTTTACAGCACAGGGATCGCGTCGCGTCGGCTCCCGAAGTCCCGCCACGCAACCCTTTCTCGCACGCCCATCAGCCCGTGGTATGCCTGAATTTATGAGTTCCGAACTGGCAACACCTCGGCCGGCAGCATCCCGCTGGCCCTCGACGAAGCCTACCGCCGCGGGCAGGTTCAGCGGGGAGTCGCAAGTATTGTCGTGCGGCTTTGGCGCCGGACTAACCTGGGGCACGGCCGTCATCGAATGGTAATCGAAGCAGGAGGATCGAGTACAAGATGAGCAAATTAAAACGGTTGCCGACGCGAGATAAAGTCAAGCCGCAAGACACCTGGGACTTGAGCAGGCTATACGCGAGTGATGAAGCCTGGCAGCGCGACCTCAAGAAACTAAAGGGACGCATCGCAAAATTTGCCGGTTTCTCGGGGCACCTAGCGGACAGTGCCGAATCGCTGGCGGCCTGTTTGAAGTTTGACGCGGATTTTGATCGCCTGGGCGAACGCTTGGGAACGTATGCCTTCCTGAAGACAGCCGAAGATCAAACCAATCAAAACTACCAATCAATGCTGGGTCAGTTCCAGAGTGTCGCGGCGCGGGCATCCGAAGCGGCCAGCTTCATTCGGCCTGAAATCCTATCCATTCCCGCTGCAAAGATGAAGACGTTTCTCAAGTCTTCCGTACTTGAGCCCTATCGTTTGTTGCTGGATCGCGTCCTCCGATACAAACCGTACACACTCAGCAACCGCGAAGAACAGCTGCTCGCGATGCAGGCCGAGATGTCTCAAGCTGCCGGTCATGCGTTTCGGCAGTTGCTGGATGCGGACATGAAGTTTGGCGAAATCGAAAATGAAAAGGGCGAACGAATACAGCTGACCAATTCCACGTTTTCCAGCCTGCTGATATCACCCGCGCGTGCGGTCCGCAAGAAGGCGTTCGAGCAGTACTATCAGCAATTCGAGGGACACGAAAACACATTGGCTGCGACATTGGCTGGCTCAATCCACAAAGACATCTATTACGCACGGGCGCACGGGTACGACAGCGCTTTGCAGAGTGCTCTGTTTCGTGACAATCTCCCGGCATCAGTGTACGACCAGCTGATCGCGTCCGTACACCGCTTTCTGCCCACGTTGCACCGTTACTATGAATTGCGGCGCAACAGAATGAAATTAAAACAAATCCATCATTACGATACGTACGTCCCGATCCTCAGCGACTTGGAGACCAAGTACACATGGAAGCAGGCTGTTAACGTCGTCCTGGAAGCCATGCGGCCACTGGGCGCGAAGTACTGTGATATCCTGCGGGCTGGCCTCGAGGGGCGCTGGTGCGATCGCTACCCCAACCACGGCAAACAGAGTGGCGCTTTCAGTTGTGGATCGTTCGACGGCGACCCGTACATTCTGATGAACTATCAGCCGTCCGTACTAAACGACGTCTTCACCTTGCGCACGAGGCAGGACACTCGATGCACAGTCATTACTCCGCCAAAAACCAACCCTATATTTATTACGACTACACGATCTTCGTGGCCGAAGTGGCTAGTACGTTCAATGAAGAATTGCTCAGCCACCATCTGCTTCAGCAAACGGAGGACCCTCGTTGGCGCGTATTTGATCAACCGCGAGATCGATGATATTCGTGGGACGATTTTCCGCCAAACGATGTTTGCCGAGTTCGAGAAGATTGTACATGAAATGGGAGAAGCGGGAGAACCACTTACACTGCAAGCTTTTCGCGACGCATACCGCAAGCTACTGAAAGACTATTTTGGCCCCGAATTCACACTGGACGATTGCCTGTCACGCGAGTGCCTGAGAATCCCACATTTTTACCGTGCGTTTTACGTGTTCAAGTACGCGACGGGATTGTCGGCTGCCATTGCACTAAGCCAACGCGTGCTCAACGGCGGTGCGGCGGAACTACAGGAATACTTGGGATTCCTAAGCGGCGGTTGCTCCCAAGATCCGCTTGACTTGCTGCGCGGTGCGGGAGTCGACATGGCGAGTCCCCAGCCGGTGAATACAGCGCTGGAGTATTTTGATTCCCTGGTCACCGAATTGGATTCGCTGTTGTAACCGAACCCGCGCGGAAGTGATCGGTTGCCCCGTATGCCGGGCGTATTGGCGCCAGTACGGCCGTAATTACCCGAATTGAATGCCTTGCGCCAGCGGCAGATCTGCCGAGTAATTAATCGTATTGGTCGCGCGGCGCATGTAGGCCTTCCACGCATCGGAGCCGGACTCTCGTCCGCCCCCGGTCTCCTTTTCCCCGCCGAACGCTCCCCCGATTTCTGCGCCACTCGTGCCGATATTCACATTGGCGATACCGCAGTCACTACCGGTAACGGAACAGAATAGCTCGGCTTCCATTAGATCACGAGTAAAGATGGCCGATGCCAAACCTTGGGGAACATGATTGTGAATCTGAATCGCCCGTTCGAGATTCTGGTAACGGATGACATACAAAATCGGAGCAAACGTTTCCTGTCGCAGGATTTCGGCGTCCGCCGGCATCGCGAGAATGGCCGGCCGGACGTAAACCCCATTTGCCGGTACGCCTTCTGTTACGCGTTGGCCACCACACAAGACGGTCCCACCTTGCGTCACGGCCCTTTGGATGGCGTCGGCCATCGCCTGCCCTGCCCTCTCGTCAATCAGCGGTCCCACGAGTGTCGTCGAGTCGCGAGGGTCGCCGATGGGCAAGTTCGCATAGGTCGCCAAAAGCGCTCGAGTAATTCATCGGCGACACGTTCGTGCACCAGTAGCCGCCGCAACGATGTGCAACGTTGGCCGCACGTTCCAACTGCAGCGAAGACGATCGCCCGCAACGCCAAATCCAGATCGGCCGAGGGGCAGACGATCATGGCGTTGTTGCCTCCCAGTTCCAGCAACAGCGGCCCAGCCGGCTGGCCACAGTCTGGGCCACGGCACGTCCCATCGGGACGGATCCGGTAGCCGAAATCAGCGGCAGACGATGGTCTGCGGACAACGTCGCTCCTATGTCCGCTCCTCCCACGAGAAACTGACACCCCAACCGGCACGTCCGCAAATTGCTGGGCGACTCGACAGAATAGGCTCTGGCACGCCAGGGCGCAAAGCGGCGTCTTTTCCGAAGGCTTCCAGACAACCGGGTCACCACAAACCAGCCCGAAGGGCATTCCAAGCCCAGACGGCAACCGGAAAGTTGAACGCGGTAATGACTCCCACCGGCCCCAACGGATGCCACTGCTCCATCGACCGATGTGGGCCGTTCGCTGGCGATGGTCACCCATAAAGCTGCCGACTAAGCCCACGGCGAAGTCGCAGATGTCGATCATCTCCTGTACTTCGCCAGAGCCTCCTGTGTGATCTTGCCCGCTTCCCAAGTGACGACGTCGCCAGGTCCTGTTTGTGCTCTCGCAGCATTTGCCCGAGCTGTCGCATCAATTCACCGCGTCGCTCGCCGGCACGATTTTCCACGCATTGAACGCGATCCGGGCGGCCTGCACAGCCACGTGAACTTCGGTCGGCGTCGCCAATGGAAATTCGGCCATCATGGATCCGTCGATCGGCGACTGCACGCTCGCCCGCGCAGGGCGCCCTTCCGTGGCATTCTTCCCCACTAATCGCCAAGCCAGTGAATTCCGAGATTCCCAGGTTCTGCAGACTGCTTGCCAGGCTAATCGTCATCGTCCCCTCCGGAATTTTGTAGCGAGCTCTGACTGAAACGTGAAGACGCCTTGCTGCGAAAATGTTTCCCGAAGCGGTTGTCCAGGAACAATTCCAGATCGACTTCTTCCTGGCGTACGAATCCCTGCTGCGGCAAATGGCCGGCCACGAACAGATCCAAGACGGCACAAATGCCTGCGGCCGTCGTAATCTGAATGGCACTCCAGTGTTGTCCGTCGACGTCGGCAGCGTAGACTTTCCTCGCGTCGCTCAGCTGCACTAGATCACCCCGGCGACGACCTGCCACGCTACAGAAAGTCACGACAACATCTTGAAAGGTAATCGGCACGGAGTTTTCCAGAATCTGTTTTAGGTTCTCACGGTCTTCGCTCAAACGCAGCTCGTTCAACATGAAATACATTAGATGGCGATGTCCCTGGTATCGCACTGTCTTGTAATTCAGTTCGCGCACCTTGCCTTCCCAGGTTTCGCAAAGGGTGCCCAACCCACCGGATGTGTTGAAAGCTTCATACCGCACGCCATCCAGCGAAAAGTGCTCCAACCCTTCCAAAGGTAGCAACTCGAGGCGCACACCTTCTTGAATCGCTTCGCAGGCATTGCAGTACTCGTTGATCAATCCATCTGTGGACCAAGTCAAATTGTATTTCAGTTCTCCGGTGGGAAACTGCGGCAAGGCACCAACTCGCATGTGAATGCGATCGAGCCGATCGAAGTGCTGCGCCAGATTGTGAGCCACGATGGAGATAAAGCCAGGGGCGAGACCGCATTGCGGCATGAAGATTTGGCCAGTGCCGGCATGTTGGGCGATCGTCCGCACAGCATTTGTCGTGTGAACATCCTCCGTCAGATCGAAGTAGCTCAATCGCGTATCGAGTGCCGCCTGGGCGACCAGCGGATTAAAGTGGAAACTGAGAGCCGAGATCACACTATCGAATCCGAGCATATTCTTCTGCAATTGATCAAAGTCCGCAGCGTCGATCTGTCGAACGGGCGCTCCCAGGCCTCCTCAACGCGTCGCAGCGCCTTGGGATTCATGTCCCCAATCGTGACCTCATAGTCCCCTGAGTTTTTCAAGAATGACGCGATCATGCGGCCAATCTTACCACCACCCAAGAGCAGAACTTTGTGCATCGATCGGTTTCCTTCCAAGAGCTCCCCGCGGATAATCAGAGAGCACACATAGATGGGGGGCGCGCGTGAATGTGAGCTGCGGTCGATTCCGCGGGCTGATTCAATTATATGATATGCTGAACACAGCGCGAGGTCTTCCGGTGTCGTGATCAGCCCTGCTCGGCCGCAGGTGGCACCAGTGACCTAGCCAGGCCCTCGATCTCGTCCAGATAAGGAAACCATGACCATGTCGGACACGACGGCTCCCGTCACGGGACACATTCCCTTGCCGTTCCAGTGGCAACCTCAACCGCAAGCTTGGTCATTGCTGTTGGAGATTGAGGAGCGTGCATGTCAGGCCAACCCGTTTATACAGATGTTGCGGCAACGCATGCTGCGAGAAACCGGGACTCGGCTGATTGATTGGCTTGATCATATCTGTCAGGATGACGCGGAACTTAGCGACGCGAATCTCATGGAGGTTGGATACCGCTTCTGCGATCAACAACAGGCCTGGCATCACCCGGAAGGTCTGTTCCCGCGTATCGTCCGCCCCCAGCTGAATGGCGAATTCCCAACCAAGGGTCTGGCGATCAAGGTCGAAGCGGTGGAAGACTTCTTAGAGGCTCACCCCCAGACCAACTCTGGCCCGATTCAGGGGCAAACGTTCACGGATCTGCGCTACGCGTTGGCCTCGCAGCACTCACAATTCGCGTTGGCTGTCTGCGAACGACGAGGCAACTGGGGTTGGACGATCGAGCACCGGACGGCAGAACAGATCGATGCCGCTCTGGACGCATGCCAACGTTATGTCAGCCGTCCACGGCCATTGACTGACGCCGCAGCCGGCTTTGCCGCGGCCCAGCACGCGTTCGATCTGGCGGCCACAATACTCGGTCCGTCCTGGGCCTGCGACTTGTTCTTCCTCAGCGAGCGTCAGTACTGGCAATCTCGGAATCATGCCGCTCAGATTCAGCACGCCCGTCAGCAATCTCTGGGCCTGGGATGGGCCAATCACGATCACCACACATATCGCTGTAGCCGTGAACACTTCGCCGCGCTGATCAGACTGTTGGAGCACATGGGTTTCGCCTGCCGCGAACGGTTCTATGCCGGCGCACAGGCCGGCTGGGGCGTCAGGTGCTTGAGCATCCCATATGCCGATTCGTGATCTTTGCCGATGTCGACATGTCACCCGGCGAGGTGGCCGGCGACTTTTCCCATGACGGACTACCTCCTCGCCAGGAGCTGGGGACCGTGGGTTTGTGGTGCAAACTTCACGGTGAGGCCCTTTTGCACGCCGGGTTGCATCATTTGGAATGTCAGTTCGACTTCGACGCGGCACGGACTCAGCTCGCTGCCGCAGGTATCGAAACGATGGCCCCCTTCACTGATTTTCCCTTCCTCAAGCAGGCCTTCACGGTCGGTGAATCGTGGTCGATACCGTCATCGCATTTGGACAAATTGTGTCAGAACGGATTGATCAGTCGCGCACAGGCAGATGAATTCGCGGTACACAGCGCCGGGGCTCTCATTTGGAGATTCTAGAAAGAAACGATGGCTACAAAGGATTTAACCAAACGGGGATCAGCGAAATCATTGCACGCACGGACCCGCGTAATGCGGAGCCTGGCGACTGATCGTTCGACCGGCTCCGATGTATTCATCCATTCGTAATGCTCTGAAAACCGCGACGCACATCGCATTGGTAAGCGTATGAAACGTTCGGTAGTCGCCCTAGTCGCGGTCGCGATGTGCAATGTGTACGCTGCGTCCAGATCGTTCGCCGCACCACCGGTTGATTTGGAAATCATCCAGGAAGCCCGCGGGCCGATCGACGGTCCCCAACGTTGGACGCAACAATTGCGACGACTGCCGCTGAATTCCGTTCGCGTCCGATCAGCTCGGCCCGGCGAACGGCCACAAGTACAACAAGGCGGTACGCCGCAACAGCCGTCCTTTCGTGTCATTGCTGTCCTCACGGCGCAAAACGAATTGCAGCTGCCGGGCCGGACCTTTCGTCTCGGCGATATCGCAAGCTTATCGCGTGCTGGCTAGAAGACTTGCGTGCCGTGGAAGCCGCGGAAGAATCCACAACCGCGTTTGGATTGACGGCAAAAGTGCTCGTCCAACTCAAGCAAGACTTGGCGGCGGCCCACCGCGACGCGACGATTGATCGCAAGCCGCCGACAGTGACCCGAGAAATCCAGCAACAACTCGGAATGTCGATTGTCGTCGACTCCGGTGCCCGAACCATCCTAGACCAAGCCCCGGCGATTCAAGACCAACTGCAAGGCCTGGCGGCGGGCACGGTGCTGGCGGCCGTCCTGCGGCCGCACGGACTGGGTTTCATTCCCGAACAGGATCGCCGCGGTTCTATCGCCTTGCGCATCGTCGCCGCGGCCACGGTCAAGGAGGTTTGGCCGATTGGCTGGCCCAGTCAACAGCGTGATCAACAGGTCGTTCCCAAGCTATTTGAGTTCCTGCCGGTGGAAATCGTCGACACACCGTTACGCCAGGCGTTGGACGCACTCCAGCCTCGCCTGGGCGTACCTGTGCTGCTGGATCACAACGGCCTGGCTGCGCGGCAAATCGACCTGGATACGGTTAAAGTCCACTATCCTGCCGGCCGCACATTTTACAAACGCCTACTCGAGCCTCTTGTTTCAAGCGAGACTGGAAGTCGAAGTGCGGCGCGACGACGGCGAACGGCCGTTTCTCTGGATTCAACCCATTCGTCTCTGAATCATTCCGCTGTCGACAGTAAGCCACTTCTCCAGTCGACCTTATCGTCCCCCCGCACACGTGCTGCGGCGTCGCATAAACTGCGCTGATGCCGTTGATGCACTTCGTCACCACGCCCGCGTTGCATCCAACGATCTGACGCTCAAAAGCACCGTGCAACTGCAGACATGGGACAATGTGTAGCAGGCGGTTAGCCGGCAACGAATCCGGTCGCGGTGGGCCAACAGACTTGGTACGCTTGACCCTTTCCATCGCAGTGACCCTGCGCACCGATCCATATGAGGCGAGGAGTTAAAGGTATGCACGTGCTGGATTACCTAGTGCTGATCGGCTATTTCGTCATGATGGCGGCGATCGGCGTGTGGTTCATGCGTCAGAACACAGCCCAGGAAGACTATTTCATGGGAGGACGTTCTTTTGGCAAGCTAATCCAGACCTTTGCGGCATTCGGCGCAGGCACGGGATCAAGCGACCCGGTCAATACGGGCCGCACAACGTTCACGAGCGGCATGAGTGGCATGTGGAGCGTGATGTATTGGCTGTTCGTCACGCCCTTCTATTGGATCACCGGCGTCTGGTATCGGCGAATGCGACACCTGACGCTAGGTGACTGGTTCGTAGAACGATACGAATCGCGGCGACTGGGAGCAGCCTACGCCGTGTTCGGCATCATCTTCTATCATGGTATTACGGCTCGATGCTATTTTCCGCCATCGGAAAGGTCGCCGCGCCGCTGATGGGTGTGGGCGTGTTGAACCTTGCCGGACAAAACGTCGGCATCGAATAGTGCTCGTACCCGTCGTTGGAGTCGTAGTGCTGGTGTACGGCGTGCTTGGTGGTCTGCGGGCCGCCTACATTACGGATTTGATTCAAGGGATGTGCATTATTCTGCTATCCATGTTGCTGATTCCTTACGGAGCGCGAGCCTTGGTAGAAAAGTTTGGCACGCCGGACACAAGCATTTCGTTCTCAAATGCCATGCAGCTCTTACACGAACGCCTACCTACCGAATACTTCCAGGTCGTCGGCTCCAGCGTCAGCAGTGAGTTTCCCCTTTATCGGATCATCGCTGTGGTGATCATCAACCTGGTTGGCATCGTGATTCAACCTCACTTTATTGCCACTGGAGGTGGCTCGGCCAAAACGGAGACGAATGCCCGTGTTGGATTGGTATTGGGCAATTTTCTGAAGCGACTATGTACCGTGGGCTGGGTCCTTACGGCGCTGATTGCGTTGGCCCTGTATGCCGATAGTCCTGAATTAGCGGCCGACCCAGACAAAACTTGGGGCGTTGCCTCCCGTGAATTATTGGGGCCGGGGTTGACCGGTTTGATGTTAGCGTGCTTGTTAGCCGCCTTAATGAGCTCAGTCGACGCGTACATGATTGTGGGGTCGGCGCTGGTCGTACGCAACATTTACGCCCCGTTCATCAATCCGAACGCATCGGAAGCAGAATACGTCAAGATTGCGCGGATCACCGGTGCGTTGATTGTCGGCGGTGCGGTCTTCGTCTCTCTCCAGTACATGGATGTGTTCGAGCAACTGCAACTGACGTGGATTATTCCAGTGCTTTTTGCCGCGCCGTTCTGGGTGGGCATGTATTGGCGTCGCGCAACCACCATGGCCGCGTGGGGCACCGTGTGTTTTTGTGCCTTGATCTTTTTCATTATTCCGGACGTTGCACCAAGGATCTGGCCCACGCTGGCGACCAACGAGCAGTTTCTGGATACGAACCAATTGGTCCGCACCACGACGTTGCGCCGCTGCCCCATCGGATGTCGCGCGGCGGGAGGCCGCCATTAGTCTCTGGCAAACTCAGTCCGAACAACTAGACGGTGCCCTGGTGGCGGTAGACCAAGTGCTGGCGGCGGCCGGCCCGGAGCAACACCCTATCCTCGAGCAGCAGCGTGTCCAGTTACAGCAATCGCGCGAACAGTTGGGCACGGCGCCCACGCCGTTGCAATCGGGCGAGACCCTTGTCGAAACGGTGACATCGGGGGGTCAGAGCATTTTCTGGCAGGGCGGCATCTCGCCGCTGCCCAATCAACCGCTCGCCGACAGCCAGCCTCAGCCGGTCGGCCCTCCGCAACGCATCGACGACCAAACCACGCGACAGATTTTGGCGTATCCCGCAGGAGTTCAATTGCGGGGCAACGGCGACTTTCGGCTGGACTTCCTGTTATACAAATTGTTCGGCATGAAGCTCACAACCATGAGCGATGCGATGTTGAGCACACTGGAACTACCACCCAAAATCGTCAGCCCATTCCTGGTCATGATCCTGCTGAGCTGGATCACGCGGCCCAATTCACCTCGGTCACTAGATCGTTACTATGCCAAAATGCGAACGCCCGCCGATCCCGACCCCGACCGCGATCACCAGCGACTGGAAGAGGCCTACGCGAATCCTGCCGCGACCATCCGCCAGAAGCTGTTCCCCAGCACGCAATTGGAGTTCCAACGCCCCACGTGGATCGACGTCAGCGGCTTTTTCGCGTGTTTTGTGGCCTGTTTCGCCATTATCGGTCTGGCGGTATGGGTCGCGGGCGTGGGAGGCTGACCACGCTACCACCACCGGGCTGGTGTCAGCTTGCAGAGCGGAGCCAAGATGGCCACAATATGGAGTCCCGGGCGGCCGGTCACGCTGTTCTAGGGCAGGGACGATCAGATTTGCGCGACGGATAGGGTGCGCTCACGAATCCATCAGAGACCAATGGGCCAACGCGCCTAACTTCAAGGAGTCCTACATGAGTCGATTGGTGACGTTGTTTACGGGTCAATGGGCGGACATCCCTTCCGAAGAAATGTTTCGGAAGACCCGTGAGTTCGGATACGATGGCATCGAGTTGGCTTGCTGGGGCGATCACTTTGAAGTCGACAAGGCGTTGGCCGACGACAATTATTGTCAGCAGCGGCGTACATTGTTGCAGCAGCACGGTTTACAGTGCGAAGCAATCAGTGCGCACTTGGTTGGCCAGGCGATTTGCGATCCCATCGACGAGCGCCATAAAACGATTTTGCCGGCATATGTTTGGGGTGACGGCGACCCCGCCGGTGTAACTCAGCGTGCCATCGAAGAACTTAAGAACACGGCCCGCGCCGCTCAACGGTTTGGCGTAGGTGTCGTCAATGGCTTCACGGGCTCGAGTATTTGGCACTTAAATTACTCGTTTCCCCCGGTACCGCAGTCAATGATTGACGACGGATTCAAACTGTTCGCCGAGCGCTTTAATCCAATTCTGGACGTGTTTGCCGAGTGCGGTATCAAGTTCGCTTTAGAGGTCCATCCCACGGAAATCGCCTTCGACCTCTACACGGCTCAGATGGCGCTCGACGCCCTGGATCATCGCGAGGAATTCGGCTTCAATTTTGATCCCAGCCATTTGCATTGGCAGGGCGTGGATCCTGTGGAGTTTATTCGGGCCTTTCCCGACCGGATCTATCACGTCCATGTGAAAGATGCAATTACCACGCTCAATGGCAAATCCGGCATCCTGGCCAGCCATATAAATTTCGGCGACTCACGACGCGGTTGGGATTTCCGGTCACCGGGACGAGGTGGAGTGAATTTCCAAGAGATTGCCCGAGAGTTGAACCGAATTGGCTACAGCGGTCCGCTGTCGGTTGAGTGGGAAGATTGCGGAATGGAACGGGAATTCGGCGCGAGAGAAGCTTCAGCTTTTGTCCGCGAGACGATGTGTTTCACGCCAAGTAATGTGCAATTCGATGCCGCCTTCGACAAATAGGTACGACACGCTGTTGCCTAACTTTGCGTTGCGTGCAGTCATCATTCCAATACCAGCCTTCACCCAACGAGGTGTATCTATGGCGAGTTCGCAACGTCACGGTCTGTCACGACGTGGGTTTATGGCTGCTGCGGCTGCGGGAGCCACGGCGTGCTTAGCCGCTCCCTCCATCGTGACCGCCGACAAGACCGGCAATGAAATGATCGTTGGTTCGGGCGACCACCGCTACGAAATCATTCACGATTGGGCACAGCTGCCGACCGAATTCACGTGGCAGACAACCCACAACGTGGCCGTCGACCGAGACGGTTTCCTGTACGTCATCCACGAAGGTCGACAGGACTTGCCCGAACATCCGTCGATCTTCGTGTTCGACCCGGCGGGTCGCTACGTGCGATCTTTCGGTCAGCAGTTTCAGGGGGGAGGTCACGGCCTGGAAGTTCGCGAGGAAAACGGGCAGCAATACCTGTATGTCTGCGCGTACCAACAGGTCAAGTCATTTGCCAAGCTGGATCTAAACGGTGAAGTCGTCTGGCAGCGTTGGGCCCCCATGGAATCGGGGATTTACGCCGAGGGTGAAGACACCAATCCCAAAAATGTCTGGGGCCGGGATCGCTTCCTGCCAACGAATTTTGCGTTTTTGGATGATGGGGACTTTTTCTTGGCGGACGGTTACGGCTCTTTCTACATTCACCGCTACGATAAAGACGGCAACTGGAAATGTTGTTTCGGGGGACCAGGAGAAGGACAGGGCAAGTTCAATCTGCCCCACGGCCTCTGGGTCGACAAACGGATCCCCGACGCACCTGTCTTGGTCGTCACCGATCGCGCTCACAACACCGTGCAGATCCTTAACCTGGACGGCGAACATCAGCGCACGATGGAAGGCTACGGCCTACCTGCGAACATCGATATTTACCAAGATCTAATGCTCGTACCCGAGCTCTTCGCGCGTGTCACGCTGTTGGACAAGGATAATCGGGTCGTCGTCCAACTGGGTGACGATAGCCAGCGCATCAAGAACGATGACGGGTTTAAGATCCGCCATGATGCCAGTCAATGGCATGCTGGACGATTTGTGCATCCGCACGATGCCTGTTTCGATCACGACGGCAACATCTTCGTCGCCGAGTGGGTGGCGACGGGACGAGTTTCGAAACTGAACCGCCTGGCTTGACGCGTCCGCTGCGGTCAGTCATCGTTCGATTCATCGGCCAGGCACCGATCGGCCAGCGAATCTGAGCCGGTCGACCACGAAAAGCTTAGGCGAACGAGGTCCCAGAAATGTGACTCTGCCGCTCAATCATTGGAATGGCGCGAAGATTGCGTACGGACCTCGTTTCGATCTTTGGGTCCGGTGCCGTCATCCGTTCTATGGCCACCTTCTCCCGCACCGAGAAGGCACTCGCGAGGCTCAACACCACGACAACGCAAGTGGACCGAAAACAAGGATTGGACTTACACAACGGAGGAGCCGGTGGACAGGCCCTTGGTATTCTTCAGTGTCGTGCTGGCACTTGGCATTTTCGCTCAGTGGTTGTCGTGGAGACTACGACTCCCTTCTATCCTGGTGCTGTTGACCGTGGGTTTTCTGGTGGGTCTCACTTGCGGCGATGATCCAAACGTTGCTGGCGCAGTCGATTTCAGACGAGGTGATTACGCAGCGTCTGCTCTTTCCGCTCGTCTCCTTAGCGGTCGCTGTGATCATGTTTGAGGGAGGACTGACGCTGCGGTTCCACGAACTGGCCGACGCAGGCCATACCATTCTGCGTCTCGTCACCGTCGGCGCCGCCGTCACCTGGGTACTTTCGGCGTTGGCGGCCTACGGACTTGTCGGCATGGACCCTTACGTGGCGACGCTCATCGGAGCGATTCTGGTGGTCACGGGACCAACCGTCATCGGACCTCTATTGCGGCACGTGCGTCCTCATCGGCGGATCGGATCCGTACTGAAATGGGAAGGCATCGTCATTGACCCAATCGGGGCGATCTTGGCTGTGCTCGTCTTCGACGCGTTGTTCCTCCAGGAATCGAATACGGTTCTCTGGCTGCTTGGAAAAATCGTGTTGATCGGTCTCGTGTTGGGAATCTCCTCAGCATACCTGTTGGTGCTGTTAATGGAGAGATACTGGATCCCCGACTTTCTGCATAACCCTGTTTTCTTGTCAGTCGCATTGGGCATGTTCACGCTTTCGAATGTCCTGGTCCCGGAGGCGGGTCTATTGACGGTGACAATCATGGGCGTCGCGCTGGCCAACCAAAAACGCATTCCTGTGCGGCATGTTTTAGAGTTCAAAGAAAACCTGCGTGTGCTACTGATCTCATGTTTGTTTATCGTACTGGCCGCGCGCATTAGTGTTGAGGATTTGATGGAGTTAGGTTGGGGTAGCGTCGCATTCGTTGCCATCTTGCTTCTGCTGATACGCCCCATTTCCGTATTCCTCGCCACGCTGCACAGCGAACTCTCGTGGCAAGAACGAACTTTTCTGGCATGCATGGCCCCCCGGGGTATCGTGGCCGCCGCCGTCTCATCGGTGTTCGCTCTGGAAGTTGCCAAGCATCCGCGGGCTGATGGGCAGCCGGTAGGCCACGAGAAGCTTGCACCATTGACGTTCCTGGTAATCGTGGTCACGGTGGCCGTTTACGGCTTGGCCGCTGCTCCACTAGCCCGCTTCCTAAAGCTCGCCACCACGAATCCGCAAGGTATTCTGTTTGCTGGCGCCGCCGTCTGGGTTCGCCGACTCGCAAAGATCATTCAGGATGAAGGCATCACTGTGATGTTGGTCGACACCAATTTCCGAAACATCTCAGCAGCTCGCATGGACGGTCTGCCGGCCCGCTGTGCGAGTATCGTTTCCGAATACATGGAGGAAGTCGATTTAGGTGGCATCGGCCGTTTGCTTGCGCTGACCGCCAACGACGATTTGAATACTCTGGCGGCGATAGAATTCGCGCCGGAGTTCGGCCGGGCTAACGTCTATCAACTGGCTTATCGCGAATCGTCCACCAACGGGCGCGATACCGCCTCGACATTCGTACCGGGTCGCTATTTATTTGACAAGGAAGCAACCTATTCCAAGCTGTCCTACCGCGTCGCTGCGGGAGCAATTTTCAAGAAGACGAAAATCACGACCGAGTTTTCATACCAAGATTTTCAGGACCGCTATCGAGAATCCGCGCTGCTGCTGTTTGTGATCACGGAGACGAAACAGTTGCTAATCTCGACTGCCGAAGAGCCGATACAACCGAAGGCCGGACAGACGGTAATCGCCCTCGTGGATTCGCAACCGACCGACGTCACGTCGGCGCACGTCGCCACCGCAGAGAAGCCCGCGGCGGATCAGTGACCACGACCTCCCTACGGTAACCCACTACACGTCCGTGGGTAGCTGCCAAGGGTCACGTCGCGGACGGTCGGTCCAGGGTTGATGCGTCGCGTTGGCGAACCGCCAGGCCTGAGGGTCCCATTCCAAAGTCTCATGGTTCCAGTAAGCCAAATTGCCCAAGTGGATCAGAGTTGCCGTCCGGGCGCCGGCTTCCACATCGGCAATCGGACGTTCACGCGTCCGAATGCAATTCAACCAGTTGCGGTGGTGGCCGGGCGAATGGAACAAATGGACCTCGTCCGCAGCCAAAGGCTCCTTGACAATCTCCGCCGGCTCGCTGCTCAAATGTCCACGGTCGATGTGCAGCTGCCCAGTGCTGCCAAAAAAGACGCAGCCGCTGGGTCCCCCGTGTACGATTTCGATGCCATCGTCCAACACGAATCGCACGCCGGACGTCGCTTGCGGGTCGTCAGGCGGAATCACCTTTACCGGACCAGAACGATCCCGATCGAGGGCCCACAACGCAATATCGTAGTGGTGTGCCCCAATATCGCTGTGTCCACCGCCGGAGTATTCACGGTAGTTTCGCCAGGCAGGAAAATGATTATGCACTCCTCGCGGGCTGAGCACGGAATTATAGGGACGCTCGGGTGTCGCACCGAGCCATAAATCCCAGTCCAATCCGGGCTCTGGAGTTTCACCCGGCAAATCGCATGGTACGCTCGGCCCGCCCACTCCTACGGTAACGCGTTGAATCTTGCCGAGACGTCCCGAACGAATGAACTCCACCGCTTCCCGAAATGGACCGAACACATTTGAACGTTGCTGGCTCCCGGTCTGGAAGACGCGCTGATGCTTGCGAGCGGCCTGGATGCAGCGTTCCGCCTCGGCAATCGTCAGCGTGAGTGGCTTTTCGCAATATACGTCCTTACCGCGCGACATGCTTGGATGGCCGGAATGGCATGCCAGTGGTCAGGAGCCGCGATACATACGGCGTCAATGTCGTCCCGATCCAGCACTTCGCGAAAATCACGATACGCGCTGCACGCGTGCCGCCCAGGTTTTCCCTGGTAGGTTGTTTCCACTCGCTGCAATGCGTGTGATCGACGGTTTTGATCGACATCGCATACCGCGACAATCTGCACATCATCCTGACGCAGCAACTCCGGCAGGTGGTAATCATTGGCCATCTTACCGCAGCCAATGATCCCCACAGTGATGCGTTCGCTGGCAGCTACTTGGCCTTCCTGCCCAAGCACGGCGGCAGGGATGAACCAGGGCGCGACGGCCGCCGACGACGCCTTGACGAACTGGCGACGATCCAAACCACTACTACGCGTCCGAGTCATTTCCGAACCTCCGTAACCTACGCCACCAGACCTCTTGTCGATAATGACGAACTCGGGTGAGCTCCGCGACGCGACCTCGCGCATCGCAAGGTAAGCGAATCTGCCTCTCATCATATCACACGCACGTCGCCGAGCCAGGTTGGCGGATTGGCCCCTGTCCACTTGGCTGCTGGTCGGGGACCGCTTTGCGAGCGGCAACCGAGGCAAATTGGGATGCATCCTCGCATGACCCGATTGAACATTATTCGTATCTGAACTCGTATCTGAGTTGCGATTTCTTGCGACGTCGTCCAAGATAAGCTGCTCGCGGTTGCAGCCCCTGTGAACGGGCAAGCTGTCATTCCCGTGCCCTTTTCCCACCCGTGTTGTAAGTCCGTCACTGGGCCAAATACAAGAATCAAGTATGCATCCACAACCCACGTTTCTCCCGGATGATCAGACGGCATCGCAGCGTAGTTACACGATGAGAGAACTACCGTGGCAGATCGGTCTGGTCGTAGCGATACTGGCCCTAGAAGGAGTTGGAAATCTACTGGCTGTCTTCACCCAACCGACAAACGCCATTCGGCTGGCAGCCAAATGTCTGTTCATCGCCGGCCTGTTGCGGCGGTGGACATGGGTTTATTCGCTTTATTTGGTGATTGGCACATTCCATGTATTCTCCTTCGCACGACGGGCACCATTGCTGGCGCTCTTAAATCTGATCCTCGTTATCCTCGTTGCATCGGCCCACCCATATTTTTCTTTCCGGCGCACGCCGCGACCATGTGATCAGGACATGCCGAATGATGCGATGTCCATCGGTCAGTATTTGCGGGTGGGGTTGTCTGTTTGAAGGTGAAGGCCAAACCGCGCGTCTGAAACTCAATTGGCTGAGCGAACAGCGACTAATTGCGGCGAATTACTGCGACTACGAAGTCTGCAAGCACGGTATGTTTTGTGGCCATTGGACCCTGCAGCACGAACATTAATTCAATAAGGTTGCTTCAGGATCAGCACCAGCGCGGCGACGCCTAACAGCAGAATCGTGCTGGCCGCCATCAAAGGCAAAGAAAACGGGCCTGGACGCAATGCGACCTGTCCACGCCATCAATGTTCGTTCAGCCGCCCATTGATTACGTTGGTACGCTAAGTTCGACCGCTCGCGCCCAGTGAAGTACGCGGATCATCGGCAGAGCTCATGCGTTCTCCCTAGTCACGGCGCCTCCACAGGCATCACGACCGCGCACAGGCGCGCGATCCGTATCCACAGCATCGACAACCAACGTTAACTCGTGTCGACCTGCTGCTTGTTGCCATTGCACTTCCGACGTATTCTCCAGACGTTCGCCGTCCAGCCACACGGTTACTTGTTGGTCACGATTCAAACGCAGCGTCATCGTCTGCGTTTCATCCGCATCCCAACTGCTTCGCAAGACAACGACGTTACGCCCCGGAGCTACTTCGATGCGTGGCAAGTCGTCGATAGGCAGTTCCCCTGAAACACGACTGTACGTGGCTCTCCAACGAAATTCGTGAGGCCGCGTCGCAGCCTGCCGCAACCCTCCGTTGCGCAACGCATTGGCATTATCGGCGTCGCTTTCCAATACCTGCCAACTATGAATTACGGGTTTGCGAGGCAACGAGAATTCGCCCCCCACCTTCCCAAGTTCCGACAGAAAACGCACTAGGTCCAACAATTCGTCGCGCGTGAGCGAATCTAACAATGACTGCGGCATCAGACTACCGCCGTCGCTGCGTTCCTCAATCGAGTCTAACGGTACAAGGATTTCTTCGTTCTCGGCATTTCGGAGTATTAAGTCCGTATCCGTCTCTCGCACCTTGATCCCGGTCAACACCAGGCCCTGATCCGTCTCCACAATCAGGGAATGGTAATTCTCCTTGATTTTTGCATTCGGCAGCAGGATCGATTCCAAAATGTAATCGGCCTGGGCACTTGCCCCAATACTGGCCAAATCAGGCCCGACTTGGCCGCCGGCACCCCCGATCGCGTGACACTTCTGGCACGTCAGATCGGCACGTCGAAACACGTCTTCGCCGCGCTTTGCGTTTCCCTCGGCCAGCGCCTCGGCCAGCAGTTGCTGCAGTCCGGCAGGCGACAGGTCCCAGGGAGACTGTCCTAAGCCACCGGCGGCGGTAAGGGCCGCCAACAGTTCGGGTTCGTTGCGTCCCGATGTCTGTACGGTTCGAACCGCCCGCATGGCGACGTCGCGCCAGCTGACGGTCCGTCAGCGCGCGGGCCAAAGCCTTCGAGGCGTCTTTGTGCACCAAACCGGCTTGAATGGCAAATTGCGGATCCGCTTGATCTTCGGCGGCCGCCAACACAGTCGCCAATGCCTGCACACCTTCCGCCAGATTGCGCTGCAATAGACCCGCCGCGGCTCGGAGGCGAATCGCCGTCATGGCATCGGACGCCGCCAGCGCGCGCAACTGCTGCTGAGCGGTCGGCAAGTCAAACTGAGCCAGCGCATCAATCGCCGCCTCACGAACCGCGACAAACCGATCACTTTCGGCCGTTTGACATAGCTCGGGCAACAAGGCTTGAATTTGCCACATGCCGGCCGCTTCCGTGGCAAACTTCACCGTCATCGCATCGTCACTTCGCAGCAGAGTGCCCAGCCGGGACAAGTCTCCCTCGGGCACGACACGGCGCTGACGCGTCGCCTGAATCAACAGCGACAACAGGTCAGCACGCTGTTCGGAAGAGACATCATCGGCCAACGCCATGTCAAGGACCCGCATCAGCTGAGTTGAGTCTCCGACTTTGGCTAGGACGACCAGGATCGTATCGCGACGCTCGCGGTCCAGCGAAGATTCATCCAGCAAAGCCATCAGTACCGGCGCCACATCACCCGACTGCACGGACTGCAAGGCAAAGGTTAGGTGATCCGCACGTCCCCCGAAGTCAATTTCGCCCCGTTTCAAGGCGGGCAGCCACACCGCCTCCAAATCGCGGGCAGTTTGCCACAAGCAGAAATCCAGAAAACGATCGACGGGTAGATCGAGGGCCCGCATCGCGATTTCACAGGCGTGTGGATCTGTGACTCGACTCAGGGCGCAGGACGGCCTCCAGACGAACGCGCGGATACTCGTCAATGACTCGATCGCCCAACAAGGTCAGCACATCTGGCATGCGGTCATGCCATTCGTAGAGTGCGCGTGTAGCCGCAGCGCGGATAGGTCCCTGGGTCGACGCCAGCAGTTCGTGCACCAGTTGAACGGGGCACTCGTGCAGCGCTTGATAGGTCCACATCGCCTCGAGTCGCATCAGATCGTCATGCGCGGACGTGCCGTGGATGCGGCCGGTCCATTGAGCCAATAGCGGCAGTACGTCTTCCGGACCTCGTTCCCGCAACACATTACGGGCCTGCTGTCGCCGCCAGGGTTCGGGCGAAGCCAGGAGGTCGAGCAACGCTTCCGTCCTTAGATCTGTCAGATTGATGACGGGTAGCAACGGACGGCCCTGAGCCGTAATCCGCCAAATCCTTCCATGGACGTGATCGCGCCGGGGATCTCGAAAATCGACTTCGCCGTGCTGGATGATGGGATTGTACCAATCGGCGATATAGATCGCTCCGTCCGGCCCCATTTTGACGTCGATGGGCCGAAACGCGACATGCCGCGTTTTGACCAACTCATCCAACTCTTCCGAGGCAAAACCACTGCCTTGCTCACGTACGACATACCGGCAGACGCGATGAGCGCGAAAGTCGTTGGCGATCAGATTGCCTTGCCAGTCTTCCGGCAAGTGCGATCCACCAATAACTTCCAGACCGCACAATTTAGGCTTACCCGGATTCAAACCTTTAACGATACGGGCGGCGCCTGGCGAGGTCATACCGACGAACCCCGGAAATGTGTAGTTGATCCCTTCGCCACCTGCTCCGTCGGTTTGAAACGACACGCCGTATCGGTCCCACGCATGCCCCCACGGGTTTACGAGTCCCAGTGTGAACGTTTCCAGCTCCAACGTTTCTGGGCGGAATCGCCACACTCCTGCCCCATTCATGCGACGCACGCCGTAAGGTGTTTCCAGATGGCTGTGGATATAAATGGACTGATTCATATACAGGGCCCCGTCAGGTCCCCAGCGCAATGTATGCAGGATGTGATGCGTATCTTCCGTGCCAAATCCGGAAAGGACCACGCGCTCGCGATCCGCCCGACCATCGCCGTCGGTGTCCGCCAGATGCAATAATTCCGTGCTATTGGCCACATAACAACCGCCGTCGCCGGGCAATACACCCGTGGGAATGAGTAGGCCATCGGCGAACACGGTCGTCTTGTCAGCCTGGCCATCGGCGTCGGTGTCTTCCAATACGAGGACTTTGTCATTGGCTACCTGTCCTGGCTTGATCTGTGGATACACTTCACTTGAGGCGATCCACAGACGACCTTGCGCATCAAAGTTCATCTGAATCGGCTTCGCCAGCAAAGGATCGGCGGCGTACAACTGGATCTCAAAACCTTCCGCGAGCTGCAATTCGCGACGCTCTAACTCGGGATCGGGATCCGGAATGGTCTGCAGATCGCGTTGCGCAAACCAGGGCGCAGTTTCAATGCAAATGGATAGCAATATCGTTATTGCGATCGGCGCACGGGCCCACCGCATTCGCTCAGCATTAATCATGCTTAAGGTCCTTCAATCCGTCACGAGAATCAACGCGTCGGTGTGACGTGCCGAATGATTTCGAATGTGTGCGTCCCCGACTGACGAAGTCGTTCGATCGACTGTTCCGCGTCGCTGACCAAGGGGTCGAACTGAGGGATCTCGACCGCGTTGTTTCCTTGCTCGTGCTTGCGGAACAAAAACAGGTAGGTTTCGTTTTCCGGACGCCAACGGTGGAAGTACAGCGTGTTCTTCCGTTCAATGGCCGTCAATAGTTCGTCGGCTTGCTCCGCGAGTGGACCCGTGACAAGTGGCACGCCCGCGTCCCACTGATCTGCCGTTGCCACGGTAATCGGCTGTCCGTCGATGGTCAAAGCATAACTGCCCGACTCGAGATTCTTGATCCGCAGTTGTCCCAGGTTGACAGTGTCGTCTCCAGGAGCCGGGACAACCAGACGTTCAGCACGCGCGGTGAACTGAACGCCCTCGGGTTGTGACAACAAATTGCCCACCTGTGTCCCCGTCGCCTGCACCTGGCCCGCCTGCGAGTCGATCGAAATCGACACATGCTGTGGGCTCAACCCCAGCTCCGAAAGCATCGTTTGCGCAGCATACCAATATCCGCGCCGGTCCAGATGGATCCCGTTGTAAGTCAGCGGGCCGGTACCCCCCAGGCTCTGTGTGACGGGGCCCAGCTGATGAAACAGATCAACGAGCCAACATCCACGCTCGTTCGCCACATGTGCAATCGCCTGCGAATATAGCTCAAGATTTTCATTCTGGACGCTTCCATCTGGCAAGGGTGGGCCAAGATTCTCGTGCGGTATGGGCGTCATCAAGACGATTCCCGCGCCGGTCGCAGAAAGCACATCCAGTAACTGGCGCAGCCCCGCGGCAAAGGCATCCAACCCTTCGGGCCCCGCAAACGACTCATTCGTCCCGTAGGCCACAAAAACCCATGTGGGACGCTCGGCATACACGTGCGTCTCCAAATGCTCAAAGCCGTCGTGTGCGCCTGCCAAAACGGGCCCGTGCTTCTCCAAATACGGTGTCGCCACTCCAGCCCAAATTCCGAAACGCGACGTCACGTTCAGGAAATGCCGTCGTCAGTGCGGCCTCGAAATATCCAAACCGCTGAGCGCGTTCGATCAACGTGTTGCCCACGAACAAAACGCGGTCGCCGTCGCGCAGCTGAAAGGGACCTTCCGCGGGCATCTGCGCAACGCGTTCAATGACGCGGGTTTCCGCTGGCGGCGCGGGGCTCCCACCCCAAGGCTCAACCTGCCCTACGCGTCCCGCCGAGACGGCGGCCGACCACGGCGTCCGCGCCTCGACCGTGGGGTCCCACGTACCATCTCGCTGCAATTTGGCTTGCCACTGCCCATCGCTGACCATCTGCCACGAGTCGCCTTGCATCGAATCCACGGCCAAATCGACGGCCAATCCCGCCGGCCCTCCATCGTTCTGGCAGCGGACCCATACCTCATTTTTCCCGTCGCGTACCAGAGCCGTGACGTCATAGGCGTCCCATTGTTGCCAGTCATCACCAATCCCCACCAGCCGCCCATTCAATCGCAGCACGTAGCGATTATCGCAGGCGATTTTCAGCACGGCAGATCGGACCTCCGTCGTCTGGAAAGATCGACGAAAGTCACAATATCCCACCTCCGCACCTTCGCTTGCCGCCACACTCCCCCAAATCCATTGAGGTCCGCTGACGTCGGCCGGTTCCGCACTCGCGGACGTCGCCAACATCCACCACACCAGACACATTCCACAGGCTGCGTCGCGTCGCATCATCGTCACTCGTCCTTTTCCCACGAATCCCCATTCAGCATGTATTATGAGGCTTGTCCCCAGCAAGTTCAAACACATTCGCGACGCGCAGCGACACGACGCCGCGCGCCGTTGAACGGAGTCCTTTACACTCCATGATCACGGTGATGACCACACGAGGGAAAAGAAGGGAGCACGATGTCCGATCCACTTTTTGCAGTCCACGACCAAGTCGTCGTCGTCTCCGGCGCCAGCCGCGGCATCGGTCTGGCGATCGCGAGGGGATTTGCTCAGCGAGGTGCCAAGGTAACGATTACTGGTCGCGATGCCGACACGCTCGCGCACGCCGTGGCGGCAATCGAAAGTGCCACCCATCCTGTTACACCGCAGGTGTGCGACGTGTCGCTTGCTGCCGACATTCAACGAGTCATCGACCGCGTGCTCGACGAACATGGCAAAATCGATACGCTCATCAATGTCGCGGGCGTCAATCGCCGCAAACCGGCCTTAGAGATTTCACCCGAAGATTACGATTTTGTCATGGACATAAATCTAAAGGGGGCCTTCTTGTTTTCGCAGACGGTGGGCCGGCAAATGGTCGATCAGGGCGATGGCTGCCAAATCAACATCGCGTCGCTCAACACCGATCGACCTTTAAAAAACGTCGCGCCCTATGCAATGAGCAAATCGGCGATGGGTCACATGACCCGGGCCCTAGCGTTGGAGTGGGGCCCCTATGGCGTCCGTGTGAATGCGTTGGCGCCCGGCTTCATCCTGACCGACCTAACGCAGAAACTCTGGTCCGATCCCACGATGCAGGTCTGGGGCCAGGCCAGCACACCGCTGCGGCGCCTTGGCCAGCCGGACGACATGGTGGGAACCGCGGTATTTCTGGCCTCACCCGCCGCCGCATTCCTGACCGGCCAAATCCTGTACGTGGATGGCGGCTTTACGGCAGGCTGGGCCTGGCCCATCCCCGAGCCGTGATGCGCAAGGCGACGGGCAATTTCTAACGGGGAATGATCCTCCCCGCAAATCGCCGACCGCATTGTCATCGGAATTCCATCCCACAAGTGCAATGTTGCCTGGATCGCGGTGACCCAAAATGTGCGTCGTGTCAAAAGATTGGCAACTTTGGCTACGAGGTTGGTGCACTTGCTAGGCAAACTCGACGGCATCCGCGGCTACGGCACGACGCAAGCGAGCTGGCAAATCCGGCATCGCACTAACGACGCGAGTCCCCAATCGCTGGGAATGCGATTGGCGCGAGCCAGCGCGGAAGAAACGGCAAACTCGCCCGCCAATGCATAGCGGAAGCTACTTAGAAATACCAGAAATTCGTCATTGCCGAGTACGGCGATTAGCGCTCGCAACAAGGGTGAAACCAGCAATCGCGTCACGCGTCCATGCATCCGATCGGTGCAGTGCGCGTAATAGGCCTTACAGAATTCAAAGTCGAAGGCAGGATTAACCATGGGCAAACACAATCGCACAAGCATGTCTCGCTTGAAATTGACAACGTCGCAATCATGGAGCACGAAGGCCTTGAGGCGTGGGTCGGCGAGCAGAAATCCAAAGGCGGTCCAAACCGCGCGCCCTTTGCCAGGGGCCGAAAGATTGAATCCTGCGTCATTCAATTCCTGATGAAATGATTGACCTCGCGCCATCTGTCCAGAGCACGTAGCCTCGTCGCCCTAGTTTCGCCACAATCCGGCTGCATTGCCGGTACGCGTCCAGCGTTTCGGCGCGATTGAGCACAACAACGGTCGTGTCAATGAAGCGAGCTTCCGACAACTCGCCAATGATTCGCTCGAAGGGCTCTGCCTGCATATCGGATCCGTCACGGGAAGAACCAGTCCCAGCGGATAATCTCGTGCAGCGGCCTCCAGTCGCGATTCCAATTCGTCCTCGTGCACCGTTCCTAGCTCATGAATCGTCGTAATCGGCCCATGTTGCATGAAATCAGGCACATTCACGTTCCTCCAGCACAGCCGCGATTATCCGATTAGCGGCAACTCGTGGGTGGGCTTGCCGAGGCTTTCCATGGATTCCAATATCGCCAAGGCGCATCGCAACTCCTGATCGCTTTGAATAGCGTATTCCAGGTTAGCGAAATGCGCGAAGATCGACAACGTACTCGAATCGCTCGTGAGCCGCTTCACGCCCGGCATTCGATCCACACAACCTGAGCAGGCTCAAGAATGCATTGGTTCCCGATTGCCTGACCGCTGATCAGATCGCGTTGCCACGATCCAAGCCGTGGCGGCGGTACGGACCAGGTCACACGCTGGCGACTCGCGTTCCAACCGACCAAGACTTCCACCGAATCGTCGACCGCCGTGCGTCGGTAGGATAGCAAACGTGGATCTGCGGCAACTTCGACTTCCTGACGCGCCGCCGGATGGAAGGCCGATTGTCGAATCCGCTCGTGGAGTAAGCGCCGATAGCCGGAGAAAACACGATTCGCCAGGCGATCCCGCTGTTGCAGTTGCAGGTCCAGTTCGGCGCGATGAAAACGACGTCGATTGATTCGACGCGGCTGCCCGCTGGCCTCCACGCCGGCCAGGTCATTGCGGGTCCCCACAAGACTATGGAAATACACACGGGGGATACCACGCAGCGACAACATGACCGCCTGCGACGCCAGAAATCGGCGGGCATGCATAGCGACGTCGCCGTCAGAATCCGCTAAGGCATCAACATAGGAAATGTTCAGCTCGTACGGAGCTTCCGACTGGTCAGGACGGCGTAGGCGATCAGCACCACGTCCCTCTGATCCCCCAGCTTCGTGAGCGGATCGGCGGCACGATTCGGCTGGGACGCGACGAAGGCATCCAGGCTGCGAATAACGGCTGCCGCGGTCGAACGACCACGCTCACCGTAGAGTCGCTCAAAACGTCGGGTAATGCGATCAGCTTGGCTCGCATCCATTTCCAACTCCCTTCAATGCGGTCCGCCGCCTGCTGCGCCTCCCAAAAATTCGCGTCCCCTATAGCTCGTCGACACCGGTGCAATTCGTAACGACGGACCTGAGTTTGCGACGCAACACGGAGTAGCTGAAAAAGTTACGACCCACGCGATAATTGTGCTCGACCATCGCCTCGCGGTACTCTCGATCCTCCAATACCTTTCGGACCGCCGCAACGACGTCCCTCGTCACGAAGCCATTCATGCTCACAACCTGAAACCGCTTGGGCTCGATATCGGTTACGAAAATCGAATAGCGATTCACCAGCACCGGTTTTCGAAAATAGAAAGCCTCGATCAGTGCGTTGCCAAATCCTTCGTACAAACTGGGGTAGGTGACAAAATCGGCGTGTGCATAAGCATCTTGCAGACTGTACTGCTTCTGTCCGTCCGCCAACACGATTCGCTCGTCATTGAATTTGTGGGCCAGGAGCCGCAGATCGACGCCCTGATGCTCGGCCATTTCCATCAGCATCTGGAAATAGTCATGCCCTTCGTCTCCGGATTCGTGCGTAATGATTAATTTGCATTTGGGATTCTTCAAAGCCGCAACCAGCGCAATCGCATGCTCGATGCCCTTCGCGGAACAACGCGAGTTGGCTGTAGGAAAACGATGTCGTCGTCCTCCAATCCCAAGTCGTGACGAAAACTGCGATTGAATTCGTCGTGGCCCAACTCCGGTGGATTGTCGAAATCCAGGACGTTCGGAATTAGTGCCGAAGAGCATCCACAACGGTGCGACAGCGTTTGTTGGGCCATCGAATTGATCGTTACGTGCTGGATGGATGGCAACTTGGGCGGGAATGCCATTGCCAAGATGTCGCCCAAGGCATTTACCGAATAACGGTCTCGCTCCCAATAGAAATCGTGGTGGTGAGCGATCGTGGGAAAGCCAGTTTCCGCAATGAACGTGGCAATAGCAAGTCCCAGCGGTATATTCATCGGAATGCAACTGGCATTTTGCACGATCAGAATGTCAATGTCAAAACGTCGCACAAAGTCATACAGCGACTGCCGCAGATGGTTGCTCAAGTCGTAGATGCGTCGCGTGATCTCGGGTTCACGTGTGCTGTGTCCAAAGACGCGCTCGTTGATCCAGGCAATATCCGGGTTGGCAAAACTGGCATGCGGCACGAGCATACTGATATTGGGATTCGTGTCCAGCTTGCCCCCGTACCAGTAGCTCACATGACGGTGGTCCCAGAGTATCTTGGCCCACTTACTTCGACGCCTCCAGCGACACACCGTCTGTGCCCGAGAAACGCGTCCCCACAAAGCCAATATTGCGGCCGATTCGATCCGAAGGTGAGTTCATCAGTGGTGGTCTCGTACGACGCAATTGAATGCCCAGTTCTGGGCTCCGACCTGCCCAGGATCATTCGACGTGTCGTTCACAATGCTGGATTCGGTTAAAGCCCCAATACCGTCAACAGCTGACGCAGTTCGGTCACCGTCACGGCCGGTCGCAGCGCGGCCAACTCGGGTTCGTCCCTGCGCAGTCGCAGACTGCGCCGATCGCCGGCGAACAACGCAGTACGAAAGCCTACCGCTGCGGCTGGCAAGATGTCATTTTTCATGTCGTTGCCGACATACAAGGTCTGCGAAGGCTGGATGCCCCGCTGCTGCAAGGCCGAGGCGGCCAACTGGTACAAGGCGAGCCCCGGTTTGGCACGTCCGTGAACGTAAGAAAAATACTGCATTAACGGATCAAATCCGGTTTGTTCCAGAGAAAGTCCCGTGGCGGCGCGCCACATCAGCGGCGTGAAAAACTTCGCATTGCTCACAATCCCCAAGGTGTGGTGGGCCGCTTGACAGACGCGCACACACTCAATCGCTCCCGGCATCGGCCACACAGGGTTCACCCTCGCCTCATATTCCACCGCCAACTGTTCCGACCAGGACAAGGACGCCCCCTCCGCCGATGTTGGGGGTTCCAATTCTAGCTGCGACGCGACCTGCTGCCAGATATCGCGAATCTCGACCTCGGGATAAGTGACCCCAGCTGCCTGGGCCTGTTGATGCGCGGACTCAATCGTCGCTTGCAGACAATCCACGAGCGTCGCCCCGCTGACGTCCGTCCGAATCCCAACTGCCCGCAATGCCAACTCAGCCGCCGTCGCTTGTTCGTCCGGACGTGTCCCGGTCCCGATATCTCCGCTGCCACTGACCAAGAGCGTGCCATACACATCGAAAAGTACGGCCTGGATGCCGGAAAGCGGTGTTAGTTCTGGCGTCACATCCGTCGGCTGTAGCGGCAGGGGATGGAGTTGGGAGCGAATCAGCGCGATCAAGGGATGTTCCATCGGGATCTGCTCATCAAACCAGTGGTCACGCAAAACGAATCGGATACAACCGCCGAGGGGCCACAAAACCTGGCAGTACGGTATCGGCGCCGTCCAACCCGACGACCATCTCATCCGCCTCCGCCGACAAAACTGAACCGTATACCTGTTGGAGACGACGTCCAACGGCCGCGACGCCAAACGATCGACGAACCGCACTGGCGTTGGCCTCAACCCGCGAATCACCCGATTCCACTCGCCCCGCAGGCAAGTCGGACAACCACGGATTTAAGTCCTCCAGTGTCGATATCGCGGCCGCCCCGCCTCCGGCCACGTGGTGCAGCACCTTCGCTTGCAGTGTAGGAGGCAACCGAGCGAAATCAACGGCAGATTCGCCGACCAGCTCCGCCCACAGAGGGTCGATGCGGTCCGCCCGCAGGGCCGGCAATCCGTACGCCAGTAGGAGCTGCCGATAGGCGTGCTGCAAAGAATTCAGGATTTCGCTGCGACCTAGCCACCCAACAGGAACCCAGAACGTCGGCGACAGGGAACTCAAGTCCATGCCGGCGGCGCGAAAGTCGCTGGTAATTTCGGGCAGATCGCGACCAACCAACGCTCGCCCGGTAAGCCAGGATTCCAAAAATACCATGCCAAAACCTTCCGCGATGCTGGTGGTCAACATCACATCGCAGGCCGCGACGTTTTCGGCCCATGTGAGGCCACCGGCACCGCCCGTATCGACATGAACAGGCAATTGCAGTTGCCGGGCCAAACGCATGAAGCGGTCAAACGGCCGACGCTCGTTGGGGTTTTGCGGAGCCAGTGACAGCACAAAGGAGGCACGACGCCGAAAGACGGCCGCCCACAGTAAAAACTCTCCTACGTTCTTTCGGCGGATGCCACGCACTGGGTAGAGCATCACTGGACGCTGGGCGGGCAAATCCGCGGCAAGCTTTTGGCGGGCAACGTGACGTGGTGGCAACGCGGGGGGCTCGTCGACCGGATTCGGCAGGTAATGCAACTGCGCCTCCCCGACGCCGGCCCATCGAAGGACCTGAAAATCGCGCCCATTCAACACAGCATAGTGAATCTGTCTTGCTTGGGGATACAACTGGCTCGAAACCGATGGGCGGCCGGCACCACCGAGTGAATCGGTCAGGTGGCGATACGCTTCCGGCCGCAAATCTTCTGCAAAGTCGTGAATCTGCAGCAGGCAACGGAATCCTGTCAGCGCCAGCTGCCGTACGCTACCCGGCAAAGCCCTATTCTTGCCCAGTGCATGATTATGCACGTGGAGCAGCGTACTCCCACTGGTGCCGCCAGTCCGTTCGATGGCCAGCTGCAAGCCGCTTGTCAGTTGGTTAATCGCCACGTCGAGTGACTGCGGCAAGGAGAGTAAGCTGTCGTATTCGAGTTGCGGGACAACTTGTGGAACGACCCGAAGTGAGGCGAAGTCATCCACCGCCGCGACCAGCCCTTCGTCCGCTCGACCGCCATATAACAGCACAATGCGTTCAAATGGACTACCGGTCGCCTGCAACGCCCGCAGCTGATTACGAATCACACTAGTCACCCCACCTCGGTTGAGGTGGTAGTGAACGATAGCCAAGGTGCTGTTCAAGATTCCTGCCTACGACAACGCTGCGGCAATCCCGTCCGCCCATCGTCACCGCACGACAACGGCACCTCCACGACATAATCGAACGGACTGCGAGTTAGTGTATCGAATTCTGCCTTCGCAGCACGTCAAACTGCCCCAGCGACGGCCGACCTAGGGCCTGGCGCATCTGCGGATGGCCTCCGGGTAGAGGTCGCCATCGAGGGGTCGTCGAGACTTTCTCGCGATTTGCTCCAACAGCATCAATACGCGATCGACAATCTTGGGCTCCGCCTGGACCTCCAGCCCTGCCGTGCGTGCGGGCCACGTTGTGTACCCGCCCAGTTCATGTTGCTCGGGCGGTGGGATGTACCCTTCGGCGCCGTTGGCCAATTCGATGTTCATGATGGTCCGTAGCGGAGACTGGGCCTTAAGCTTGAGACCGGTCACAGCGTACACCTCATTGGGAATCGCCGTAATGCCGAATTCGCCGATGCGAATTGCCTGCAGCACGATTTCCTGGTCAGGATGCTCATCGATCCAAACGGCTTGCTCCGCATAGACCTCCGGCTGGCTCCGAGGACGCCGCGTTCCTCGTTGCGCATTGAGCTCACGTGCCCAGGCCAGTCGCTGCGGATCGGGCCGACGCCGCGTGAGTCGCATTGTCGATTCGGCCATTTCCAAACGACACGTCTGCCGATAGGCAATTTGCTGGTAGGCGTCAAAGGCGATGTCAGCTAGCTCGCTGGCGAATTGCCGTGGCGTCGTGTTTTGTCCGGGCAGTGAATAATCCATCCAATGTAAATCGCCGCTCGTGCCCTGAGACATGATTGCGACAAACTCTCCGTTCGAATCCGTGGCGGGAATCGCGGCACGGACCCGCTGCCGCATGGCTGCGGAGAAGTACCCAAAATAGTCCGCTGAAATGCCACTGACACCACCGACGTAGTGCATGGAATAATTGGCCAAGATGCACAGCGGGACTCCGTCGACCGAACGAATACTGAGCAATGTTAGGGCCGTATCCACGGGCCCAGCCGGCCCCAGATATTCCGGATTCTGATAGCCCGGATGCATCATCGCGTGAACGGTCCGCTGACCGAACGGATCGAGCCCGATCTGATCGGGGCGACGCAACCACCGTCGACAGTGCGTATGCTGCGGTGCCTGCGCCACCGCCCAACCCACTTCGACCGGCTGCAACCGAGAATGAGCACGGATCAGGCACTCCACAACCTTAGGAACCAGGAATTCGGTGTAACCTACATCCCGACGGCTACCCAAACAGAAATCCATCACGCTAGGCGCACTATGCGTATGCGTCGCCGCAATCGTAATCTTGTCCATCGGAATGTCGGTGGCTTGCGCGACCAACGACTTAATCCGGTCGCAGACATCGCGGGGGATCATACACGAATCGACGATGGCAATGGCCAGAGTGGTATGGCTATCCGCCAGGACGAGGCCTCGAGCAGTCAACCGATCGGAAACCCGGTCGCGCACCGCCTCTAGGAATCCTCCGTTGACAATGACAGGCAACTGCGTTGGCGTTATATCCACCGCGGCCGCCCCTCCTCGTAGCTGGGCCATCGCGGGGTACGGACCGACAAGCCCGAGGAAGACGATAAGCGACAACGTCCACAGCAAACACGGGCCACCGTCACGCATGCGAGGCTCTCCCTAGATGTTCGTTTTGAATTGTCGTCCGCCCCCGTCCGCGTTACGCCAACAACATCCCGGCGGTACGCCTCGGGCACACCTGCGAAGTTCGTGAACTGCTCCCGTCTGGGGAGAGGCTGCCGCGACGGGGTGCGCGGACATCGATTTACCGTCTCGTCGAATCCACCTCCGCCGAGACCGCATCATTTTAGACGATCGCCAAGATGTATTAACAGGCAAACGAGTCGGCCTGGCATCCATCGAGAATTGGTAATCTGCACAACGTAGCAAACGTCTAATGGCTTACCTATTCCGAGGGATCGAATTCACAGTTCGCACCTGGCACATTCAAGATTTTTTCAATTACGGGCCTGTTCTTCATAAGTTTTTCACATTTGTTTGTTAATTTCGAAGCGACCTAGAAGTGGCCTCGCATGCGTCCGACGAGGGATCAAGCGGTGTCCTCGCGAGCGTCATCACGCGCAGATCTCTGCGGCGGACGCAACCAATCGAGCATCGAATCAAGCACGGGAGTAAATCAGGATGAATCGTACGAATTTAGCCCTGCTGGCCGGTCTGATTGCCTCGCTGGCTTCAGTCATCGGTTGCGGTGGCAGTGGCGCCAACGACGACACGATCGTTCGTGTCAGCCGACAAAACAACTCAGGAACCTACGCCTATTTTCGCGAAATCGTGCTGGGAGAGGACCGCGAATACAAGCTGGGCTCTAACGACATGAGCGGATCGAAGGACGTGGTGGAGTTGGTTGCAAAGACACCCAACGCAATTGGTTACAGCGGTATGGGCTATGCGACGCCCCAAGTGAAAATGTTATCCGTGTCGACCGAACCGGGTGGCACCGCAGTCCCACCGACGGCGGACAACGCGTCGAACGGAGCGTATCCGTTGGCTCGGAATCTGTATGTTTACATTGTGGGTGAACCGACGGGCGCGTTGAAGCACTATCTGGACTGGATCCGCTCGGCCGAAGGCCAAGCGATCGTAGCCGAGATTGGCTACGTGCCGGTAGCGGCCATCGAAATGACCGATACCTCGCCTCCGCCGGACGGGACGATCAAGGTGAGCGGCTCGGATACGATGGTCAATTTAGGTCAGGCCTGGGCGGAAGAGTACACCAAGCGGTACTCGAATGTCGACGTTCAGGTATCCGGCGGCGGCTCGGGTGTCGGGATCAAGGCCTTGATCGACGGCACCATCGACATGGCCGACGCCAGTCGAGAAATGAAGGACGAAGAGCGTAGCCAGATTGCAGCCAAGGGTGCTGGCGAAGTACAAGAGTACGTGGTAGGACTGGACGCACTCGCGGTATACGTCCACAAAGACAATCCGCTCAATGAGATCTCGCTCACGGATCTGGCCGAGATATACGGCGAAGGAGGGACCATCACCCACTGGTCGCAGGTTGGGAGCGGCTCGAAATAGTGGCGACAAACATTACGCAAAGGACCGATGGAAATCGTTCACGCAGCGTTTCCATCGGTCATGTCTGGGAAGTCGTAGCGGACTTTGCGGAACCGCTGATTGAGGCGATCATCCGATTGTGCGGATGGAGTGCCATTCTGTTCGTATCCGCGATATTCATTTTCATTTTTCGCGAAGCCTGGCCGATCATCACGCGAGGCTTTGATTTTCATGAGTTTTTCACGAGTCCGAATTGGCGTCCCGACTCGGCGATTCGTCCACAGTACGGAATTCTCGCCCTGCTGATTGGCACGGGTGCGGTCACCGTTGGCTCGATGGTACTGGCCGTGCCGTTGGGCCTGGGCGCGGCGGTTTACATTTCGGAATTCTGCACGGGCCGGGTCAAAGAAACACTGAAGATCGTAATCGAGCTACTGGCGGCCATCCCGTCGATCGTGTGGGGATTCATTGGTGTCGTGGTGCTCAACCCGATCATCATTGCCACAACCGGTGCTCCGATTGGCGTGAACGTGCTCAACGCCAGTATCATTCTGGCCCTGATGAGTGTACCGGTAATTGTTTCTGTCGGCGAAGACTCGCTCAAAGCGGTGCCCGATTCGTTTCGCGAAGCGGGGTTGGCCTTAGGCGCTAACCGTTGGGAAATCGTATATCGCGTGTTATTTCCGGCGGCCAAGAACGGGTTGCTGGCGGCCGTGTTACTGGGAGTGGGACGCGCGATCGGCGAAACCATGGCGGTCTTGCTCTGCACGGGACACGCGGTGAACATACCGACCAGCGTACTTCAACCGGTGCGGACGCTGACGGCAACAATCGCCTCCGAACTGGGCGAAGCGGTCAGCGGGGGCGATCACTATCGAGTTCTCTTTCTGATTGGCGTGGTGTTGTTTGCGGCAACATTCCTCGTCAACTTGCTGGCGGACTTGGCCGTCAAGGGGATCAAAGGCGCGGATAAATGAGCGAGGCAAAACAACGACCCGCAGCGCGGCGGATGTACGTCTGCGGTGCCGGGAATGGCAAACCTCATCTGGCCGTACAGGATACGTACCAATCACTGGAACTCGCGTTGGCAGCAGTCGATCAGCAGCATCGAGCGCAGGCAACGGAGATGCACGAGGTGGCACCGGAGCGTTGGGAAATCGCCTTTGTCGACCGGCCTCGCAAGGACGTGCGCCGGCAGCGACGGACCTACAAGTTCTACTTCGACGCCGGCTCGATGGGGTCCGACGGCGACGGCTCGGAACGGGACCCTTGGCCCGACATTGCCACCGCGGTACGCGGCATCGAACAACTCTATCAGCAGGGCGACCTGCAACCGAAGGTCGGCGAGGGCATTTGGCTGGAACGCCGGGAAATCTTTACGCCTACCGCGCTGGAACGACGAAAGGAGACCAAAGAAAAGGTCGCCAAGTTCGTATTCATGATCATGTCGTTGATGTTGGTCGCGCCGGTGATTGGGATCCTGTCCTATCTGTTTTACAAGGCGTGGCCGGCACTGAGTTTGGAATTTCTGACGTCTAACCCTCGTGATCGGATGACGGCCGGCGGCATCTGGTCGCCATTAATCGGGACGTTTTTTCTGGTCCTAATTTCGCTGCTGGTGGCAGCCCCAATTGGGATCTTGGCCGGAGTCTACCTGAACGAATACGCCAAGGACAACTGGTTCACTCGCTTAGTGAATCTGGCCGTCGTGAATCTGGCAGGCGTGCCGAGTATCGTGCACGCATTGTTCGGAGTTGGAGCCTTCGTGATTGCGGCCCACATGGGTGAATCACTGATGGCAGCGTCGTGTACGCTGGCGGTGATGACGCTGCCGGTAATCATCACCAGCACGCGCGAGGCGTTGGCGGCGGTCCCGATGGCCTTCCGTGAAGCCTGCTGGAACATGGGTGCCAGCCGTTGGCAGACGATTCGCACAATTGTGTTGCCCAATTCGATTCCGGGCATCCTCACGGGAGTGATCCTCCAAGTCTCGCGTGCCGCGGGAGAGACGGCGCCAATTCTGTTCACTGGAGCCACCCTCTACAAGCGCATCGCAGATACCGGCTGGGAATCCTTTTTCCCCTACGGCCCGTGGGACAAAGTGATGGCCCTCTCGATGCACCTATACACGTTAATGACTCAAGTGGCCGACGCACCACAAGATGTCGTGTATGGGACAGCCGTGGTACTGATTGGATTGGTGTTAGTCGTCAATAGTGTTTCGATCGCCCTGCGTATGTACTTGCGATCGTGCAAGAAATGGTAGGTAGCCGATGACCAGTCCCATGATTCAGTTCGAGGGCGTCACGGTGCGCTACAACCAACATGTCGCACTCGATGACATCTCGCTGTCCGTTCCCCGGAACACGATCCTGGGTGTGATCGGGCCGGCAAATTCGGGCAAGACAACGTTTCTCAAATGCATCAATCGCACGATCGATTTCGTCGACTCGGCCCGCGTTGAGGGCCTGGTCGCGGTCAATGGCCAGGATGTGCGAAAGATCCGCAACGTATATGAGTTGCGGCGGCGCGTGGGCATGGTGTTTCCCCTACCTGTCGGGTTGCCGATGTCGATCTACGACAACGTCGCTTACGCACCTCGGCGGGCGGGCCTCTACGATCACTATGAACTCGATCAGTTGGTCGAGAAGTGTCTTCGTCAAGCCGTTCTATGGGACGAAGTAAAGGACCGCCTCCCTACGCTGGGCACCAAACTTTCCGGTGGACAGCAGCAGCGACTTACCTTGGCTCGGGCCCTTTCCCATCGGCCTGAGATCCTGTGTCTGGATGAGTTTTCGATCGCGATTGATCCGGTCACGACCATGAAAATCGAAGACGTGTTACTTGAACTTAAGAACGAGATGACGATCGTGCTGGTGACAAATTTGGTACAACAAGCGCATCGCTTGGCCGACCAGACTGCGTTCTTCAACCGTGCGCAGTTGGTGGAAATCGGTAGTACGCAGAAAATTTTCAGCCAGCCCGATAACTCGCTGACTTACGAATATGTCACGGGAGGATTCGGTTAATGGCGACTCCGATCCATGAACCAAAAGAGTGCAAAGCCTCGAGTTCCCAACTGAAAACGGAAGCTTGCTCAGTGCCATCCGCCTCGAACATGCCATCCGCGCCCCAGCCGGAAGCTGCGAATTACAGCATTATCACTCGCGAACTGGATCTCTGGTATGGCGACTTCCAGGCGCTGAAAAACGTGACAATCAACATTCGGCAGGGCTTGATTACGGGCCTGATCGGCCCCTCAGGCTGCGGGAAGACGACGCTATTGCGCAGCTTCAACCGTATCAACGAACGGTACGGGAATGTCACGACCCAAGGTGAAATCACGATCTTGGGAAAAAACGTCTATGACGACAACGTCTCGCTCAGCGAACTCCGCAAGACAATCGGCATGGTATTCCAGCGGCCCAACCCGCTCCCCATTTCCGTTTTTGAAAATGTCGCCTTTGGACTGCGCGTCCATTCGGCGCGAGGAGAACTGAAAGCGGCGGATCGCAACGAGATGGTGGAATCGGCCCTGCGCGAAGTTCAACTCTGGGATGCCGTGAAAGACAATCTGAAGAAACGCGCGACCGGGTTGACGTTGGAACAGCAACAAAAGCTTTGTATCGCTCGCCTATTACCCCTCAAGCCCCGAGTGATCTTGATGGACGAACCTTGTTCGGCCCTGGACGCCGAGGGCATTGAGCGTGTGGAGGAGCTTATTGCCAGCCTGCGCGACAAATACACGGTTGTAATCGTGACGCATAACATGGCGCAAGCCCGTCGCGCCACTGACGAATGCATTTATATGCTGCTGGGCGAGATCATTGAACACTCGCAGACGGCCGAATTGTTCCTGAATCCGAAGCAGAAAGAGACGGAAATGTATATCGAGGGTCGCTACGGATAGTCTGCTCTCGGTCCCGCATTGACAACCGTGCTGGCAATCGAGCAGGAGTTCCAAATCAGCGAGTTTGGGAATTGACGTCCGCCGCAAGCCGAATGCGTGCCGAACTTGCGGGCTGGAGGCGAACTAATCTAGCCGCCAGCAGGCGATCCGCATAGGATTAGGCGATTGGGCAATTTTCGCCCAAGTACCGGACGTGTGTGGTGTGCGCGCCACGTCGCGGAAATCGCATGAGGCATCAACCTGGATGTTGGCTATGAAAAAACTGGATCACGAACTCGAACGATTCCGACAGCGGCTCATTGACATGGGAAATCTGGCGGAGAAAATGCTTCGCCACGCCGCCGAAGTGCTCGTCGATCCGCGAGAAAGCCATTTGACGGACACGATTGCCGATGATGAAAATCGACTCGATTTACTGCAATTGGAGATTGACAAGGAAGCGATTCGGTTACTGACCGTCTATAGTCCCGTCGCCGGGGATCTGCGAATGGTCATGTCGATTTCACGAATCACGGCGGAGCTTGAGCGTATTGGCGATCACACGATGAACATGTGTGAAAGCCTGCAACTTCTCGTCTCACGCGACGAAGTTGAACTCCCGCCGCCCATCCTTCGCATGGCGACGGTCGTCAGCGGAATGCTTCGAGACGCACTAGATGCCTTTGCCAAGAATGATATCTCCAAAGCGCAATCGACGATCGCCAGCGACAATATTGTTGACGCTCTAAACGACCAGATCGTTGGGGATTTGCTCAATATGGAAATTGTCCGAGATGTGCTTTCCGGTTCGAAGGATATCGCCGGTGCCTTGGGGCAGTTGCTGATCACTCGGTCGCTCGAAAGGATCGCGGATCAGGCAACCAATATCAGCGAAGAAGTCGTCTACATGGTCAAGGGCGACGACATACGTCATCAATCTCTCGCTTTGGATAAGCTTGACCGTCCGTGAGGGGCATTATTGCCGCCTCTTGCTCGAGAAACGCAAAGAAGTCATGTCGGTTGCCCGGATTCTGGTTATCGAAGACGATCCGTCCATTGCCGAAATTGTTGCGTACAATCTGCGGCAGGCTGGCTACGACATTGAAATCTATCAGGATGGTCGCGTGGGCTATGAAGCCGCATGCCGTGGTGTACCCGACTTGATCATCCTGGACTTGATGCTGCCCTCAATGGATGGGCTGGAAATCTGTCGACAGCTGTGCGCCAACCCACGCACGATGGACGTGCTGATCCTGATCCTCACCGCCAAAACGGAAGAAAGTGATCAGGTGATCGGCTTTGCAGTAAACGCCGATGACTATGTGACCAAGCCGTTCAGTGTACGAATTCTGTTAGAGCGAGTCCGGGCCCTGTTGCGACGCCGCGAGCAGTCGTCAGTGTCTTCCGACGTCATTAGCCAGCAGGGAATTGTCATCGACCGCCTGCGGCATGTCGCCTCGGCCGACGGTCAGCCGCTCGATTTGACGCCCACCGAGTTTTCCTTGCTCGAGGCCTTAGTGCGAAATCCGGGTCGCGCGTTTCGACGTTCGGATCTGATTGACGCGGCGATGGGAGACGACACCGTCGTCCTGGAACGTACAATCGACGTACACATCCGCGCTCTACGCAAAAAACTCGGAGCATTCGCTGACATGATCCAAACAGTCCGTGGGATTGGTTACCGCTTCCGCGACCCGCGCAGCGGCGATTAAGTCAAATCGGATGGAGTCACACCCCATCGATCGGTTAGACTAGGGAACGATGGCCAGGGAGGTCTGCCAGACCGTCCTTTCGCCCCCCGCCGCCCCCGTTTCTTCCCTCCGATTGATCAGCATCATGCGCATCTGCTTGAGTAGCTCGTGGTACCTCTGCCGAATCCTGATCCTGTTGTGGGCTTGTCGTTGCCAACTACCGTTGGCTGCGGCCGACGAGCACGCTGCGTACGGAACGCGTGGTGTCATCGCCACGGTACAACCTTTGGCAACGCAGGCCGGTCAACATGCCTACCGCGCTGGCGGAAATGCCGTCGATGCCGCAGTTGCGGCTGCAGTAACTCTGGGTGTCGTCGACAGCCACAACTCGGGACTCGGCGGCGGCTGCTTTATCCTGATCCGCTGTCCGGACGGCCACGTGGTGGCAATTGACGGCCGAGAAACGGCGCCTGCCGCCGCGACACGCGATATGTACTTGCGAGATGGCCAAGCCCAGGCGGATCTGAGTCAAAATGGCCCGTTGGCGATTGCCGTGCCTGGAGCCCTGGCTGCCCAAAAAATGGCGCTCGACCTGGCGGGACGACTGACTTTGGCCACTCTGCTCCGGCCCGCCGCCGATTTGGCGGAGATGGGTTCTCCGATCGACCGTGTTATGGCGCGGAACTTGCGCGAAAACATCGATACCATTCGTCGCTTCCCCGCGACCAGCCGAATTCTATTGCGTGAGAATGGCCGGCCCTATCAAGAGGGCGAACTTCTGATCCAAAACGACCTCGCCGAGACCTATCGTGCCATCGCGGATCACGGCATCGACTGGTTCTATCGCGGGCCCTTCGCCGGGAAAGTGGCGGAGTGGATGGCGGCGAACGGAGGGTTACTCACGGCCCAAGATTTTCGCACGTACCGTGCTCGGCAGCGGGAACCGATTACGACGGACTATCGAGGATACACAATCGTCGGTTTTCCGCCCCCGAGTTCGGGAGGTATTCATGTCGCTGAGATTCTCAACATTCTGGAGTACTTTGATTTGCGGCAGCTGTACCAACAGGATCCCGCTGTGTTGATGCATGTGGTCGCAGAGGCGATGAAGCTTGCATTCGCTGACCGAGCCCATTGGCTGGGCGACAGCGATTTTGTGGACGTTCCTAAGGGACTGATCGACAAAAGCTACGCTCAACAACTCGCCAAGAGAATCTCACTGGAACACGTCCTGGATGTTCAACGGCACGGCGTCCCCGCCGACTGGCAAACGCACACATTCGGCAAACACACCACGCACATCGCTGCCGCAGACGCCCAAGGCTATTGGGTCGCGCTGACGGCCACCATCAACACGTCGTTTGGTTCGAAGGTCATTGTGCCGGGCACCGGACTGCTGCTGAATAACGAAATGGACGATTTCTCCGCGCAACCCGGCGTACCGAATGCCTTTGGTCTGCTGGGCAATCGCAACAATGCGATCGAGCCTGGCAAACGCCCGTTGTCAAGTATGAGTCCCACTATTGTGTTGCGAGATGGCCAGCCGATACTGACGCTGGGAGCCGCAGGGGGCCCCAAGATTATCACGCAGGTCGTATTGGGTATCATTCGGGCCATCGACTTGCAGATGCCGATCGATCAGGCGATTGCCGCCGATCGCTGGCATCATCAATGGCGTCCGAACGTGTTGATGGTGGAAGCCACCACGCCGCAGTTTCTACGTGGCCGTCTCCGGCAACTCGGACATACGGTCGAACCTCTGGAGGCGGCCGGCGTGATGCAGGGAATTGCCCGACTACCCGACGGTCGTTTGATCGGCGCGTATGATCCGCGTGTGCCAGGACAGGCGCTCGGGTTCTGATCGGTTGTTCGCCAAGATGTCGTTCATTTCGCTGCCACAGTCTCCGCCGCCTTCAACACACGCATGACGTTTTCCCCCAGGATTTTTCGGATTTGCTGCGGCGAATAACCTCGATTCAACAAAACTTGCGTGATACGAGGATACGTGGAGACGTCGTCCAGTTGTCTGGGCACGGAGTCGATACCGTCGAAATCGGACCCCAAGCCAACGTGGTCGATGCCGGCCTGTTGAACCAAATGGTCGATATGATCAATGACATCGTAGATCGACCCACGTTCCGCCGGATGCTGAGCCTCCCACACCGCCATCTGCTGGGCGATCGCCGTATCCGAGATTCCTTCAGAAACCAACTTCCGCCGATACGCCAGCCATTGCACGCCCCGCTCGGCTGTCGAAGGCACAACAAATCCGGGATAGAAGTTAACCATTACCACGCCCCCATTGCGAGCGACGAGTTTCAAGATTTCGTCCGGAACGTTACGTGGGTGATCAGCGATGGCTCGCGCCGACGAATGAGAATAGATAACCGGAGCGCGACTGACTCGCAATGCATCACGCATCGTCTCGACCGAGACGTGGGACAGGTCAACCAGCATTCCTAGGCGATTCATCTCGCGGACGACTTCCTCGCCGAACGCAGAAAGCCCATCGTTGCGCGGATCGTCCGTTGCCGAGTCAGCCCAAGCCAGCGTTTCGGAGTGCGTCAGGGTCATATACCTCGCACCGCGGTCATAGAGTTGCCTCAACACATTCAACGAATTTTCGATGCAATGCCCTCCCTCGACACCGATCAAGCACGCAATTTTGCCTTCACGGCGACAATCGAGAATCTGGTCATACGTGAGTGCCAATCGAAACGTCTCGGGATACCGTCGCACCATGGCATGCACAAACTCAATTTGCTCCAACGTGGTCAGCAGAGCTTTGCCGTCTCGTGCGGTTTCCACCGGCACGTAGACTGACCAGAACTGAGCTCCTACGCCGCCCCGCAGTAGTCGAGGAATATCCGTGTGCATTGCCGGCTGGATCTGACGCAGATCCACCAGATCAAAGGTTGGCATCCCCAGATCTCGAAACCTCCAAGGAAGATCGTTGTGACCGTCGACCACCAACGCGCTCTGGTGCAGCATTTGAGCCGCAGGCGTTACTTCGACGGCAGGTTCGTTCGACGTGGCCGAATTCGTCGGTGTCGCGAGTTCAGAAGCCAACTGCCGCCAGGCCCAACGAAACAAATTGCGAGTGTCGACGTAGCGCCCATCGGGAGACGTCGATCCGAGGGTCACCACAATCAAATTCCGACCGTTACGGGACCCGAACGATACGAGACACGCACCGGCAGCTCGGGTCGTACCTGTCTTGATCCCGGAAAACCCGTCGATCTCCAACAATTGATTTGTGTTTTTCCACAGCACATTACGTACGTATCCTTGTCGACTCCGCACGCGGCATCCGTGCTGTCGCGTACCGACGACCTCGCGGAACCTCGGCAGTTCCATCGCGTGCCGAGCCAACCGAGCCAGATCGCGAACGCTGGTCACGTGCCCGTCGGCAGTCAGGCCATGTGGATTGCGGTACGAAGTGTCCTCCAGACCGAGCTCCGATGCGGTGTAATTCATACGCTCGACAAAGCGAAACAGCGGATCATTGGCGAACCGCTCATCTTGAGTTGCAACTGCGTCCGAAGTTGCAGGCAGTTGTGTCCCAGTGAATTCTGCTACGGCAACGGCGGCATCATTTCCCGAAGGGAGCAACAAGCCGTACAACAGCTCACCCAACGGGATGATTTCGCCCGCCTTCAAATCCGACGTCGAACCGACCGTTTGGTCAGCGCGTTCTGAGAAAATGACGTTCTGTTCTAGAATCGACGGATCTTTCTCGGCGAGTTGGAACGCGATAAACGCCGTCATGATCTTGGTGGTGCTTGCCGGATCGAGACGTTGCCGTTCATTTTGGCTCCAGAGCATCTGGCCCGTCTTAGCATCCAGAATTGCCCACGCATGGCAAGAGACGATCGGCGGACCTTCGAGCGGATCGGGCGATACCGTCGGTAGGTCCACAGAGTTGACGGCATCGGGGTCCGGTACGTCTGCATCTTCGTCGATCAAGGGCCCCAGGGCTTGCCACGTGGCGGCATCGACTTCGCCGCTAGCGTGTAGCCCCTGTTGCTGTTGAAAGCGAATGACCGCGGCCTGCGTCTGAGGGCCAAATTCGCCGTCCACACTGATCGCCGGAGAAGCCTTCAGTCGCGAGTTTAGCGTTCGTTGCAACATTTCCACCAGCTCGCCCTGAACTCCCATCGCCAACGCGGGCAGCCCGTTCGGCACCTTCGGTGGGTGGATTAAAATGATCATAAACTGCCTTCGCGACGTCGCCACAAAACACATTCGCTCGATTATCATCGGACCAACTTCGGTCTTCGTTGTCGGTCGTCAGTACACAGATGACAATCCTGCCGCTCGGAGCGTCAATTAGGCCGGCGTCGCATCGACTCTGTGCGACTGCCCCTGTCTTGTGAGCGACCTTGACGTCGACCGGCAGGAAGCGGACAAGCTTGGTACGATCGTCGCAGGCATACAGATGATCCAACATCTGCCGGCAAACTTCGTCACTGACCAATGTACCAGCGGCCAGTTTTTCCCAGAGGCTCGCCATTTCGTTCGCCGTCGTACTTCCCAGGCCGAATCGTTCGCTGCGTGTCGGGGAAATCGACGTATCACGGCGAAAGACTTTCGCATTCAATTGAGTGTTCGGGCACTCGAGAGCGAGCATCCGTTGATTGGTGGCCGAGAGGCCGATTTGATCGATGACCAGGTTCGTCGCCGTATTGTCAGAGAAGGCGATCATCAATCGCAGTACATCTCGCAACGGCAGCTCAATACCCGCGGTCAAATGCGGAGTCAAGATACCGGACCCGGGTACTTTGTCCTCTTCTCGCAAAGTTACCTTCTGCTGCAAATCCAGCGTACCCTGGGCGACCTGCTGATAGGCTTCGATCAACACGGGAAACTTGATCAGACTGGCCGTCGGCATTGGCTCGTCACCACGATACGTAAAAGTCTCACCGGTTGGCAAATGCTTAACGGCCACTGCAACCGTTCCTGGATACTGGTCGACTAACGGCTGTACACGGTCGCGCAAGGTCACTTCCGCGATCGCCGGCACCGTCCAGAAAGATACCGCAACAAGCAGGATCCATAAGAGAAAGTGAATGTGACGCGAACGACTTTTGTTGAATATCATCGCAGCCCCTTTAGATCGCGGAAGACGCAATAACGCTGTCAAAAGTTGACGGCATGGTCGCGAAACAATTGCGCTCCCGTCCCATTTTCGTCGGCATAATGGCAAACACCGCGATCGACGCGAACACCGGCGGCGATGTCTTCGGCTAACAATGCGGCACCGTCCATATCTACATAGTCGAGTTGCGGAAGCAATTGGGCGATGGCAGAGATGCCAACCGTCGATTCCGTCATGCAGCCGACCATAACTCTGAGTCCCAATTGTCGTGCGCGATCAATCATCCGCCGCGCAGGCGTCAACCCGCCACATTTGGTCAGCTTGATGTTGATACCGTGAAATAGCGACGCACAGCGATCGACATCGCATTCGGCAATACAGCTTTCGTCCGCAATGATTGGCAGAACGGATTGTAGGTAGATTTGCCTTTGGCCGTCTAAGTCCTCCGCTGGCAAAGGCTGTTCGATAAACTCGACACCCAACGCCTCCAATTCCACCGCATTGCGAATCGCCTCATCTGCCGTCCAACCACAATTGGCATCGACGCGAAAAACTGCGGTCGTGTGTTGCCGCAACTCGCGAACGATATCCAAATCGCGATCCGTGCCCAACTTAATCTTGTAGATCGGCCAATCCGGCTGTTCATGCAGTTTCGCAACCATCACGTCAATGCGATCGATCCCGATCGTGAAGTTGGAAACAGGACGAGGTTCTGAGGTCAATTTCCAAAGTTTATAGAGGGGATGCCCGACGATCTTACCGTGCAAATCATGGGCGGCCTGATCAACCGCGAACACGCAAATGGATTATCGCGAAGAGGTTCCGCAAGCGTTTGCCAGAGGCCCTCTGGGTCGTCGGCAGGATACGACTCGATGGTACCCCGCACACGAGAAAGCGCTTGTTGCATCGACACGAACGTCATCCCGTAGTAGGCGTTTGTCGTCGCCTCGCCGAACCCGCGATAGCCATCGGCCTGAAGTTCGACGATCAGAGTCGGCTGTACGGAAATCGACTCGCGCGAGATCCGAAATTCGTGCCGTAACGGCAACTCAAAATGATGCAGAACCAATTTCACGTGAACAATTCCGTTTGCAGATCCAACACGGCCTGAACCAGGTCGTCGGGGCCGTGCCGAAAAACATCACATACGGGCACGCCCAACTCGTCACGCACACGTCGGCGTTCATCCTCGGCCTGCCCCGCGGTCAATATGCGACTGTTCATCGAAACGCCAATGAGGCGACATGGTTGCATCAGATTCGCCATCGTTTCATACACGGACTTCAAGTGTGATAAGGATGCGAGGCTGACGGAGTCCATACCATGCACGGATTGCCGACCGGCTTCGTAACACATGATCAATCCATGCGGCAGGCAACCGTGTAGCAGGCCTAACGTGACACACGAATACTTAGGGTGCGCTAAGCTCCCTTGCCCTTCAATCAGAAGAACGTCGTGATCTTGATTTTCGCGAAGGAGCTTTTCCACCGCGCCGCTGACAAAGTCGGAAACCACACGGTCCACCGGACAACCGGCACCCGAAATCATGATCCCCGTTTGACCGGTGGCCACGAATTGCGCGTCGCTCCCGCGCTGCGTCAAACCACGAACGACTTCGATCGAGGTAACCATTTTGCCCACGGAACAATCATTACCCACGGTGTGGATGCGTAGGCAATCTTCGCGAATGCCCTCGCGTGTGGCGACATCACGTTCCTGATTCCGGCGCACGTCAATCAATTCCACGCCTTGTTCGGCAGCCGCGGCGGCAAACTCGGGGTCATCCACGAGGAACGTATGCAGCCCGGAAACGATGTTCATTCTGCGGTCGATGGCTTGCAGAATAATCTCCCGCCACGCCGTAGGGATCTTGCCACCGGAAGGAGCGATACCGATCATCAATGACGTCGCCGTCGGCGCATCGGCCAGATCGCCGATCACGGGAATAGCGCCACCCACGCCCAATACATCGCCTGCCGTCCGCCCGACAGTTTGTCGATCGAACACCGCAACGACATCTTCGGGACAGTAACGAATGACGCTACACGCGGTTTTGGCCGTGAGGGGTTCGGAGTGCCCGTCGGTGAGGATCACCAGACGTCGATTTGATGAATTCGAGGAAACGGCGTTCATCGACTTAGCTTCTTCCCGGTCCGTGTTCAATTCTCATGCCGATCTGGTCGGCATGACCGCAACAGCCGTAGGGCAAGGGAGCACCTTGTTATAGCTAATTCGATTGGCCCCACAAGTTGGCCGAGATGGGCAAATTCAGACGCCCGGTTTGACGGCTTGCCCCGGCAGCAAGGAAGGACTAGGAAATGCCAGGGCTGCGCTCACACCCCGCACGAAATGCGCCTCGCCTGCTGAGATACCACTGTCGGCGGCCAAACACCGCCCCAGACTAATCAGGAACTGACGACGCGGGCGCGGTGCCAGCTCGGCAATTAATTGCAACGCCGCATCCAGGCGTTCAACCGTCACGTCTTCTCGTACCCAGAATTCGGGATCGCGCAACTTGCAGATCGACAACCGCGCGTTGAAACGCATATTGCGCCATCGCCGCGTGGTCCGTCCCCACGTGACAAAGTGCGGAGAGCAGCACCTCACAAGCCGGCTGAATGTCCGTCAGTTTGCCGTAGTATGGTCGATGGGATTCGGTCGACACCAGATGTAGTTTGCGACGGAGCTGCCAACCCAGCGCCCAGGTGGCAACATCAAATCGAGTAGCCGTCGAGCGATCCCACAGCGTTTGGAACTGACGCTGCAACCGAGCAAGCTCCGTCGCCGACAGTTGCGGCAACTGTTCACAGGCCGCATCGAAGAGCACGACTTGTTGACCGTCGTCCAGTCCGGCCACAGGATCCAAGACACGCCGAACGAGCGAGTTAAAGGGAGATGTTAGTTCCACTTCGGCTTCGGTCTCGCGCCGGGCCGCAATCAACCAGATGGACAGCAGCACCGATTGACAGCCTGCGGGGTCCTCGGCGAGGTCCTGCCAGCCGGTACCCAACGACATCCAGCACCGCTGGCGTTCTTCTTCCGATGCGTCGGCCAGCACCAAGAAGGAGCTGTCTGCAGCTGTAGGTTCGTCCGCCGACGGTTCGGCTTAACATCGCACTCGAAAGACTCGCCACGCAAGCGTCCGCGCCAACGGACCGATCGGTGGTCATACCGCTGACTAAGGACAGCATGTCCGTTTCGCCAGCCGGTATCTTATCCAATTCATCCACCTCTTCGAACAGCGGTACGCCGTCCCAATGGGGATCAAGGCGTCGGATCCGTTCGGCAAGCGGAGGATGAGTCGCCAACAGTCCGACGGTCCAGCTGCCCCCGGCCGCAAAAAAGAAATGGCTCGCCTCCAACGATTTCGGCGTCCGAACTCGCGAACCCGAGTCACAACCGGCCAGTACTTTGAGGGCGCCCGCCAATCCCTCAGGATTTCGCGTTAATTGCACCGCAAAGGCGTCCGCCAAAAACTCTCGTTGCCGGCTAGTCGCACTCATCACCATCAGACCGAATAGGGTCCCGATCAGTCCGACTGGCCAGAGCATGACACCGGCCAGGGTCATCACGATCGCGAGCCCGATTTCACCCGAGGTGTCTCGATGGCGACTGGGCGTCGATGCGAGTTGATGGGCCGCTTGCAGCAACGCCTCGGCAAATAAGGAAATCCCCAGTAGCCCGTGCAAAAACCCAACTAACCGTAGGTTCAAACGCATGTCGCCGTTGAGGACGTGACTAAATTCGTGCGCGATCACGCCTTGCAGCTGATCGCGGGTCAGTCGCTGCAGACTGCCCTGTGTGACCCCAATGACGGCATCGTCAAACGTCAAACCGGCCGCAAACGCATTAATGCCTTTCTGATTTGGTAGCACATACACCGCAGGCACAGGGATGCCCGACGCCACAGCCATCTCTTCCACGGTGTTTAACACGCGCCGGTGATAGCGATTGGAAGTTGGCGACTCAACGAGCACGCCCCCCAGATCCAGCGCGATGATCTTTCCGCCGGCTCTCAGCTGTTGCATCTTGTGCCAGCTCGCAGCAGCCATGAGCACCGCGGTTACAGCTGAGATAAACATCGCAACTTCGAACAACTGCAGCTTAAAATCCGCAGGATTCATTTCCAGGCTAACCAGCAGTAGCACGAATAGGTAGGTCAGCACGATGCCGGTTACGACCACGGTGCCGAATGCCGCCGCGATGAAACATACCAACAATTTGCCCGTGTGGGCGAATGCTTGCTCCTGGTGATCGTAGAAGTTTCGCATGAATCCCAGGTCCTAAGATGTTGACGGGAACCGCCAGGAGTCGTGGATTGTACCCTAGCAGTGATGTAAACGGCGACCTTTAAGAGAGCGAGACGACGGGGGCTCGCTGAATGGCCGCCGAATCCTCCATTTCCAACATCATCCGATTTTCCGTGAAGCCCAATGCAGGGGCCATGACGATCACAGGGAAACTCTCGCGGTAGGAGTTGTAGCCCATCACCCAGTCGTTGTAGGCCTGTCGAGCAAATGACACCTTGTTCTCGGTGGTGGTAAGCTCTTCGGTGAGCGCCGCTACATTCTCATTCGCCTTCAGTTCCGGGTACGCTTCCATCACAAAGCTGAGACGACCCATGGCACCGGTCAATGCGGAGTCCGCGCCGATCAATGCCTTGAGTTGCTGCATGTCGCCGGGGTTCTGCGTGGCCTGGGCAAGTCCAGCCGCCGCCTGATTGCGGGCCGCGATCACGTTCTCTAAAGTCTGACGCTCGTGCGACATGTATCCCTTGACACATTCGACCAGATTCGGGATCAGATCGTACCGACGTCGTAGCTGCACTTCGATTTGCGCGAACCCGTTGTCACACAGATTCTTCAATGCCACGAGTCGGTTATAAGTACTGATGACGATCCCGCACACAATCACAACCAATACGGCGGCAGCCGTAGCCAACAAGGCCGAGCTCATTTCGTGCAACTCCCCAAGAAAACTGGATACCGGATTTCCCCCAAAACAACTACCTGAAGACTAGCTCATGCGGGTTGAAAACCGGTGTCCGGATGAGCGAGCTTGAAACGAGGGGTGACCTGCCGTAGATTGCTCGGTTTGGGGACGCCGAATTGCTCCCCACCCCAACCCCCAAGGAAAGTTGTCGCTATGAGTGAGGTAGGATCATCCGCAGCCTCGAGTCTCGCCCCCCGTTGGAAACCCATCGGCCGGGTCGAACGACGCGTGCTGGGCGTACTGGTGGAGAAGGCCAAAACCACGCCCGACGCTTATCCTCTGACGCTTAATAGCCTCACAACCGGCTGCAACCAGAAGAGCAACCGTGATCCGCAAATGAACCTGGAACCCGACCAGATAGAATCCTCCTTAGAGAAACTGAGGCATATGTCGGCCGTCATCGAGGTATCGGGTGGAGGCCGCGTGCCAAAGTATCGGCACATGGTCTACGAGTGGTTGGGGGTCGACAAAATCGAAGCGGCCGTCATGACCGAACTCCTACTGCGAGGCGCAGACCGTCGGTGAACTGCGAGGTCGGGCGGCGCGGATGGAACCGATCGGCGACGTCGCGGCTCTACAGCCGGTCCTTCAGTCGCTGATTCAGAAGGGCCTCGTCATCTCGCTAACACCCTCCGGCCGAGGCCAAATCGTGACGCATGCACTCTATTTGCCGGAAGAAATGAACAAGGTCCAGCTGGCGGCGGCCCAGCGTGCGGCGGATCTGCCCTCGGAGGATCGCCCGGTGGTAGCCTCGACTGCGGCGGTTCGTCCAGCCCAACCCCACTCGACATCAACCATGGCAGCCAGTGGTGGAACCACGGATGAGGTCGGGCAGCTCCGGGCCGAAGTGGGGGAACTGCGAGCGGAAGTCGCCCGCTTGAAGCAAGATGTTCAAGATTTGTGGGCCAATCTGAATTAACGATTTGGCCTGACGTTGGTGCGTTATACCGCCCGCTTCGTCGCTTCTCCGGCCGCGTCGTTGGGCTTATGATACAGGAATGCGATTCGGTGGAAATCACGCGAAATCGTCGCCAGTAGGCAACGGCGGGGGTGCCGATTAACGGATGAAGATACAGGACGAAGCCCGAATTCGTGTGGAGTTTTATGGCGTTGCGCGGCAGCGGACCGGAATCGCGATGATCCGGCTGCCGGCCAATCAGGGCCTGACCCTCGATGCGCTATGGGCACAACTGCGCGGCCAATTCCCGCGACTCGACGCGTGCGACACCCTCGCCCCACCCATGTATCGCGTCAATTTGGACGGTCATCACTTTGTCACGGACCCCAAAACCCCAATTCATAGTGGACAAAGTGTGCTGATCATGTCGGCCGATGCCGGCGGCTAAGTGCCGGATTCGCGGAATCCAAAGTCGTCACTAACGCCTCTGAAAATCACCATGGCGAGTCGTCGAGTGAACAAACCCAACGGGACCGCCACACGATCTTCCAGCGCGACGCCTGGTTACCATGGACGCTATTTGCGTTTGGATCTAAGCAAGGGTCATGACACCTGGCATCCGTTGTCGGTCGCGGTTTTGCGCAGCTTTCTTGGCGGGACGGGTTTGGGCGCGTATCTGATGTTGATGGAACAGCAGGCGGAAGTGGCCCCCCTGTCGCCGGCCGCATGCCTGGCGTTTGTATTTAGTCCGTTGGTCGGTAGTCCTTTGACGACCAGCGCGAAATTTGCCGTCGTATCCAAGAGTCCCCTGACGGATCGCTATAACGACTCATTGGTCAGCAGTGCTTTTGCGATCGCGGGCAAGCGAACCGGCGCAGACGCATTGGTCGTAACCGGTCGGGCAGCGGCGCCGAGCATCCTGGTTATCGACGACGGCCAAGTGAGCTTATTGGCAGCCAATGATCTCTGGGCGCATCGACATCGCGCACGGAAGCCGCATTGAAATCGCGGTTGGGCGCCGACTACCAGATCGCGGTGATTGGACCCGCCGGCGAGCATCTTGTTCGATACGCCACGATTTCACACGACGGGCGCCACGCGGGCCGCGGGGGGTTGGGCGCCGTGATGGGTGCCAAGCTCCTGAAGGCCATCGCGGTCCGGGGCAAGCAGCGTTGCCAGTGGGCGGATCCACAGGGCTTGTATCGCTATGCCCGTGAGCTGTCGCAGCGATCCCTCGGACCGGCCACAGAAAAGTACCGTGTCTTGGGTACGGCCTCGAATCTGCTGGCGTTCAATCGCCTCAAGATGTTGCCGACCCGCAATTTTCAGCTGGGAAGTTTTGCAGGTGCTGAGAGAATCAGTGCCGAATCGCTGGTGACGTCGCATCCGAAAACCCAGTCCTCCTGCGCAGCGTGCACAATCGGCTGCGAGCATGTCTATCAAATCGGTGCCGACGACGATGGGCAGCGGCCGAACCATGTGCGAATGGAATACGAAAATCTGTTTGCGCTGGGTTCCCTTTGCGATATCGATGATCCGACGATCGTCCTCAAAGCGACACAACTCTGCGACGAACTAGGAATCGATACCATCAGTGCCGGGGGCACGATTGCCTTTGCCATGGAATGTGCCGAGCGAGGCTGGATACAAAATGACTGGTTGCGGTTCGGTCAAGGGGAGGCACTACTGCAAGCTCTTAGAATGATCGGTCGACGCGAGGGCATTGGAAACGAGTTAGCGGAGGGCAGCCGGCGTCTGAGCCGGCAACTCGATCCGCGAGCGCAGGGGCTGGCCGCGCAGGTGAAGGGGCTCGAGATACCGGGCTACGAGCCTCGTGCGGCCCAAACGATGGCTCTGGGATTTGCCGTGGGAGCCCGCGGGGCTGACCATAACCGCAGCGGCGCCTATGAAGGTGACTTTTCTGACGATTGCAACCGCCGCCAGGCCGACGAACGGTCGGTCGAAGCGGCCATTGCGAGTGAGGATCGCGCGGCACTCATCGATTCCCTCATCCTCTGCAAATTCCTTCGCGGCATCTTCCCTGACTTGTTTGACGAGGCGGCTCGAATGCTCCAAATGGTCTGCGGTTGGAACGTCTCATCCCAAGAACTGCTGACGACTTGTCATCGGATCGTCGCCGCCAAGAAACTGTTCAATATCCGCGCCGGGTGGACACCCGACGAGGATTGCTTGCCCGCCAGGTTCTTTGAAGCTCCATTGCCCGATGATCCGGATGCGTCGATGTCAGGCGACTCATTCCGGCTGCTGGTCGACAGCTATAATCAACGGCGACAGTGGACAAGCGAAGGATGGATCCCGGACCAAGAACTGGAACGGCTGAACTTGACCACCTGGAGACCACAGGCTCACCCGTCGGAATACTGCAACCAAGCGGCACCTCTACCTCGAAGGTAATCGATCCTTGAACTCCCACGAATTCATCCTGATCCCCGGTCGCACCAGCAAACAGGGAAGCGGCATTAGCGAAGGCAAGTTCCGGGAAGGGTATCAATCCGAAATCAATACGCTGCAAGTCAATCCTCAGGATATGCAGCGGTTGGGCATCGACATCGGACAACATGTGCGATTAACGAGCGAGTATGGTCAAATCGATGTCGCGGTCAAACCGGCGGCCGTCGATGAGCTGCCTATCGGAATGCTATTCATTGCGTACGGGGATCTATCGAGCCGGCTGATGGGAGGTGACACGCACGGATCAGGAATGCCTACGAGCAAAGGGATTGACGTCAAGCTGGAAGTGCTCGCGGATTGACCCGCGGTAAATCCGCTTGTGTCGCGATGAAAACGCAAATCGGGATTTCATGATTGGATTGACTCGCATTTCGGCCATCTTCGGGCCCGTATTGATTGTTCTGGCGCTGAAAAGCGCGATTCTTGCGGACGAAACCGCACTCAACCCTCGTCGGGAACTCGAATTCGTGCAGCGTCTACAACGGCACGAGTTGCATCGTCTCGCAGAGGTCTATTGCCGCCAACAACTGCAACACACGTCAACAAACGATCCCGTCGCGGTCTCTTTGGCGACTGAACTTCTCAATGCGCTGGCAGGCCAGGCTCTGTCCCAGTCGGACGTAACCGATACTCGTCTGTGGGACGAAGCCACGGCGATTGCGGCCGATTACCAGCAACGGTGGTCGTCTTCCCCAGCAGGCTGCCAGATTGGCTTGCAGGGTCAATGGGTCCAACTGATGCATGCCAACACCTTGGTTGTCTCCGCCGAACTCGCGGTAAATCCTCGGCAACGACTCGGCGAGGCTCGTGAACTGCTGCGACTTACGACTCGCGCCCTGAACGATTTGGACGATCAGGCGGCGATATTGCTGCGATCATCGTCTATTCAGCGAGATTCGGATGCATCGAGTGACGTTCAATTGTTGCGTCAACAGATCCAGTTTGCCGCGGGTCGAGCGTTTTTGCGGCATGCGATGTGTTATCCAGATCGTTCGCCAGATCGAGTGCATCTACTGACCGAGGCCCTTCAGAGATTCGGCTCACTGTCCCGCATTACTCCTCCGTCTGAGTTAGCGTGGGAAAGCCAATTGCGCGAAGTGGAATGCCACAGGTGTTTGCATAATTTCGAAGTGGCTCATCAGCGACTTGATCAAATGCCCGTGGCCGTTATGACGGTTCGCTTGCGTCTTCAGTGGTCCGTTGAAACTGCGCAGCTAGACCTTGACGAAGGACGCACTCAGCGTGCTGTTCAACGTTTGCGCTCCGTTCAAGAGACGACAACGCTCGACGAAGAGACGAGTGAAAAAGCAGAAATCATGCTAACATTGGTTCGGGCCTACGTCGCACTCGCCAAACAGGCGAGCGATTCCCCAGAAGCGAACGACAGTCGCCAATGGCAAACTCTCGCCCTAGACGTGGTACGTCAAATGGAGCAACAAGTCTCGCTCTACTGGGTACGACAGGCGGAGATGATCCTATCGGCTCAGCCGCAGCAAAGCGCCGGCACAACGGAACTGGACATCATGGTTCGCACAGCGGCGAACTTTTATCGCCGCCATCAGTTTGTCGAAGCACTCGTCGCCTACCGTCGTGCCGCTCAGTTGGCAGACGACCTGGGATCGACTGATCGGGCCGTCGAGTTACAAATGAAAGCCGCCGCGATCCAACTCCAGACCCGTGACTTCGAAGAGGCCGCAACCGCATTTCGCCAAATCGCAACGCAACAGCCAAACCTGGCCCCTGCCGCGATGGCTCATTGGCTGGCCATCACTGCGGCAGCAGAATCGGCACGACAGAATTCAAACCAGAAATCGATTTACCAGGAATTGTTGGAGGAACACATCCGCCTTTGGCCTGCCAGCGAGCGAGTTGACGACGCGCGATACTGGCTCGGCAAACTCTTGTGGCAACAGGGCGACACGGACCGTGCACGTGAACTGTGGTACGCCATCGCGCCAAACGCCAAGACTTTCCCCATGGTACTCGATGCAATTCGTAAGGATGATCATCGACGCCTGATTGCTACTGCTAATGATCTCGCTCGCCAAAAGCTTCTAGCCAAAGAAACGTTAATCCACTTCACGCGCTGGCACGACGCCGCGATTGCGACCCAGCCACCTGCCCTCCGACTCGTATCCGAATTGAGGCTGACGATTGCGGAATTCGAACTTTTTTATGGGTTGAGTGATCCGACAGCGATTAGCCGTGTGGTGGCTTCCTTGCAGCTGGAGCAGGACGACGGCTGGTCACAGCGGCAACGAGCGAGCGCTCTTCAGGGGTTGTCGTTAGCCCTCGAATCTCACGAAAACGACGCGCAGCTTGCCTGGGCGGAGATCGAGTGGGACCGCTACGAATTCGTCGAGCCACTTATTGGGCGAATTCATGTCGCGGTCTCCGGTTCGTCTGACAAAACAACAAGTCGGATTCGACTGGCCAAACTGGAATGGACGTTGGTGCAACGGTTGCTGACGAACCCGCATTGGGCCAATCATCCTCGACTTCGTTTATGGGGTGCGCTGGCTCTGGCGAAAACAGGCGATAGACTGCAGGCGCGGAGATTCTCTCCGAACTCGCGACGCAGGCCCCGCACGATGTAGCCCTGCAACAACTCCAAGCCGAACTGCTACAAAGCGGCAAGACAGCCGACGACCAACAGCGCGCTGTCGATCATTGGCGCAAAGTCGTTCAACTCGCTCCGGCCAACAGCACACCGTGGTATCAGGCCAAACTGGGTATCGCGCGGGTTGGTACAATTGGGACAGCGTCAGCGAGCCGTTGAAATGATTCAAGTTTTGCAGGCACTGCATCCCAAACTGGGCGGCCCGAAGCTGCAAGACGAATTCTTGAGCCTGATGCGGCAGACCCAGAGCCCGTAGCCGGTTGCTGGCGCTCCGATATGAGGCCGAGCGGTTTGCCATCCGCCAATGGTGAATCGCCATTGTACTGGCACGGTGCACGACTGACGGCATCGCTCAGCAAGATTGCAGTGACCCATCAGATTCGTATTGACCTGGGCGGACAGTTCATTAGATTGAGCCCGCGACGTACGGTCGTGGCCATCCCAATCGGCTGCGACGGCCATACGTACAGAAGCGGTGGTCTTCGCCCTGCGCCCAACGAAACGGATGTCGTTGCTCTCATATGTAACCGAAGGGATTCGCTCATGAACCGCATCCTAGTGGCCCTGCACATCGCGGCAATATTCGGCTCCGGATTCGCCTGTTGTACTGCGGCTACGATTACGCAGTCACAGGGATTTGCTGGTATTCCTACGCTTTCTCAGATCGTTGAGTTTGATCGATTCAACCCAAAATACGGCCAGCTTCTATCCGCAGATTGGCAGCTCGTACTCGATATCGAAGGTGGCGCTCATACGGTCGACAACGATGGGGACACTGAAAAGGCGGTCTCGGTTTACCTCGGCGCCCGAGCCAGCATATCGTCGCGCGACGTCAAGCTGCTCGACGACTCAATGGCTCCGATACTTCAGGGAGATCGTTCGGTAACCACTTCGACTGACTCCGGTACTCAACTTGGCGATCGACAACGGAGACGGCATACTGTTTGATCCCACGGGGCCCGACGCCGCGACGCACCGCGGGGGCATCGCATCGTCAACTCAAGTTGGCCATATAAATCGTTCCTTTTTGGACGATTACATCGGAACAGAGATGTTTCAAATTCAGGTGGACATAGAATCTCTCGCGGAACTGAGCGACCCAACCGCCATCACGGACGAAGTGGCACCTGTCACGGCCTGGCCCAACATCGTCTTGACGTATAACTACAATCCTGTTCCGGAACCAATTGGTGCAGGACTCTACATGCTGCTCGTTGTGCCGCTCGTGATGTCCCGTCGCTCAAATTGTTCTCGGTGAGTCGACATTCGAAAGAATTGGCGGCGCAATAATTCGCTTCGTTCGACGTCATTTGACTTGCGTTAACGTGGGCGCCGCCGGAACAACCGGCGACTTTGGTCAGTCAGGGATATGACGCGTCGGGGACGTTCACTCGATAATCGTGACTGGCCAACGACTTAAACGAACCGCTTTCGCCGCGGCGACCATGTTGCCAACGAACACGATTCCGTCGTGCGCGTCCAGTTGCGTCAAATCAACATCTCCTACGTGTCGCCACTCTTGCTCAGCCGACCAATCGAAATGCCGTCTTTTGGTCGACGATTGGCCTTGAAATTGAAAGAAGGGGCGATCGCATGTTGCAAGCTTTCGCCACGTTTGTTCATCCCCATAGATCACGGGTCGGGCACCCTGACGCTCCAACCAGTGTCGCGATGCCGATACCAAAGTGCTCGAAATCCCAACGATTATGCATTGCACGAAACACGCGGCGTTTGGAAAATCCCGTCAGTGGGAGATCGGTAAAACAAACGACCTTCGTCGAGTCGCGGGTAAGGCGCGACGTACTAATCAGTCGCCGCATTCGAAGGATTCTCATGAGCGATGCGCAAGCTGTGCGATCACGATCGACCGGATCCCTGAGCAAGCCACAGACGTATTCGCGTTCGTTTTGATCGGGCCAGGTCTCGGGTTGATCGCGTGTCCAATGGTTAAGAAATCGTTTCGTTGGTACCTGACCAAGTGGAACGATCGGAACTTGTTCGGTGTGCCGCTGCTCGCTCGGCAGCCGCGGCGGGATTGGTCGTCACGAGACACCGATACCAGGCGATTGCGCCACTGTGCAGCCATCGCTCGGCAGTCTCCATTGAAGTCAAATCGGCGTCAATCGCCAGAATCCAACGCTGACAGCGCGGCGCCGCCGACAGCAGTCGACGGTCTATAAGTTGCTCTAAGTGCCCGCCGGTGCGCACGTAAAGTACGCATATATCGTCGGCCAACGTGGCGAGCACACGGTCGGCCAAAGGTAAGCGGGACGGTAAAGGATCTGCGGCCGGCAAAGCTAAGAGGGGAGGCGAGACGGCAATGTCCATCGATGAAAAATTGGAAGCCTGTGGAATGCGTTGTTGCCAGGCTACCAGCCAGTCGTGTATCGATTGTTCGTCGGTGGGTAAACGACACTGCGCCAAACGAAAGCCAAAATCCTGCTGGGCGTGGACAATATACCGATGCGCCGTCGCTCCAGGGCAGCTCAACACCAGCCATCTTGACGACGCCGCCTGCTCCAGTACAGAGCGAAACGTTCCAGCCACGCCCCATTCTTTGTCGGCGAGCGTCCCATACGTGAGCTGAGAATAGCCACGCGACGACCGGCATTTGCGGCCGGCTCGAGACCTACCCAGCGACGTTCGGGAAACCAAGTTGTGGGAAGCGGCCAAAGCGGTTCATTGAAAGCGTCGACCGTCAGGGGAAATGCCGGCGTGAGCCGATGGCGGTCAGTCCGTTTCCTCATCATCGACTCCCGGTCTGACGTCAAAGGCACGCTAAGCGGCGCCGTCCATGGCTCGGTTCGATTCCACGGATACCGCTTTTAACACAGACTCGACAATCAAACCACAACGGTGGCAACTTTGATGGCCGGGGCGGTCGCTTCCCTGGTCGCTACGGCAATTTGTGATAAGCTGCGGTAATCTAGACCGCAATGAATTCGCCTCTGGGCGGAAACGAAATGAGGAATCACGTTGTGGATTGCACGACTGCAGTCGATCACCCTCTCGTTAAGCGTCACATCACCGAACTGCGTGACATTCGCACAACGCCGGAACAGTTTCGTCGTGCCCTCCGACGCCTTGCCGTGCTGTTGGCCTATGAAGCGACAAAAGAACTTACGATCGAACCCGTCACGATCGAAACGCCCTTGACCCAGGCCATCGGTCATCGTTTGAGTCAGAAAGTAGGCGTCGTACCAATCTTGCGAGCAGGTCTCGGCATGGTCGATCCGGTACTCGATTTACTTCCGGAAGCCCAAGTCTGGCACTTGGGCCTGTACCGCGACGAGACGACGGCTGAGCCTGTGGAATACTACAGCAAGCTTCCGGACGATCGAACGGTCGATATTGCTCTGGTCCTTGATCCAATGCTGGCCACCGGAGGGTCAGTCCTTGCAGCATTAGACGTCCTGCAAGCTTGGGGCGTCGGGCAACTGAAAGTTCTTTCCGTAATCGGCTCCCGACAGGGTATTGAACGAGTGGTCACACAGTGTCCGACAGCACAGATTTACATTTGTGCCATCGATGACCAATTGAATGATCGTAAATTCATCGTTCCCGGTTTGGGCGATGCAGGCGACCGAACATTCAACACGCTGGACTGATTCAAGCTCACGACAACATTGAAGGCAACGTTGTGGAAGTACGGTGACATGGCAATCGACCTGATGGGACATCGCGTATTGATTACGGGCTCGACTCAGGGAGTGGGCGCGGCGATCGCACAGGCGTGTGCCCGCGCCGGCGCGGACATCGTGCTGCACGGTTTGACGATTGACGATCATGCGGAAAAGACGTGCGACGCTTGCGCCGCGTATGGAGTACAAGTGAAACTGATCGCCGGAGACCTGTCGGGCCCCACGGAAGAATCGGTTCAGCGGGTCTACCACGACGCCCTGAAATCGTTGGACGGAATCGACTTGCTGGTCAACAATGCCGGTACCTGTAACGACGTCCCGTTTCTGGATATGAGTGTCGAGTCGTTCGCTCGCACAATGCGTCTCAACGTGTTCTCCTACTTTTTTCTAACGCAGGCTTTCGCGCGAGACTGGGTCCGAGATCAAGTCGCGGGGCGCGTGTTGCTGATCGGTTCAATCAATGGTCGACTCGCCGAACCGACTCACGCCGCCTACGACACGTCAAAAGGGGCAGTTGAAATGATGGTCAAGACCCTGTGTGTCGAGCTTGCTCCCTTTCAAATCCGAGTCAACGGATTGGCACCCGGACTGTTCCGGACCCCTCTTACCGAACTAGCCTTACGTGATGCCAAACTGCTGGAGTGGATGCAACGGCATACGCCAAACGGTCAAGTTCCCACTGCGGATGTGGCAGGAGACGCGGCCGTCTTCTTACTGAGTGATGCGGCTCATCATATCCACGGGCACATGTTGCTCGTGGATGGTGGTATGAGTGCATGGCAACAGCCGGACCCGGCATGATGGGGAAACCGCCGGCGTTCGACGATTCCCCCAGCTTTAACCATCGGTGGTCCGAGTTGCGGCGGCCAAGTTGTGGGCGACGATGGCAGTTGACCGCTTCGTACGACGTGAGCGCCCCATGCGCGGACGCGAACCAACATTTCGAGGCCGACGGTCAAATCAATGAAATCGGACATTTGCTTCCGGCCGCCGCGCAACGCGACGACTGCCAGACCGAGCCGGCGTCCATCAATTTGTGCCACCCAACCGGGCTCTTCGGCCTCCAGTTCCTGAGTGGCCGTTGGGGAGCAAGCGGGCAGCCGTCCCGCCTGTGCTTCCACCATTTGTTGAAACTTTTCATAAACGCGCCGGAGCCGAATTTGACATCCATTACGAGGCGATCCAAAGATACCGCCAATTTCTTACTGAGGATACTGACCGTGATTAACGGAATCGATTCGACCGTCGCCGTGACGTCTCGCAGGGCGTAGAGCTTGCGGTCGGCCGGCGCCAGCTGTTCGGTCTGCGCCGGTGATGACACAACCTATCCGCTCCGTTTGCCGCTTGATCTCCGCGGGACTCATGGATCTTCCTGCCGAACCACAGCGTCAAAGAGCCAAACGGTTCATGACGATTTCCATCAGCAGGTCGCTTTCGTCAAGCGCGTGCGACTGGTCGAACTGCGACGTAAGTTCGTCGATCAATATGTCCCTATCATGGGCCGTTTCGTCGGTTGGTGGCAAGAGCAGTTTTGACGGCGGCGGGGGGAGTGTGGAGCTACCGAAAGAGACAGACGGTTGATCGTCCGACTGACTCAATAACGGGTTATCATTGCCGACGAATACTTGATCGGCCAAGGCCGCTCCGGCAAGTGAAACGACCGAGCGAGCGGCAACCGGGGCCCGGGTCAAAGACCGAACGACATTCAGGCGATTAAGTTCATTGACGACTAATAATGCGTCCAGCGGTGACACGTGCCGGTCTGCATTCACGTCCAAATAAGGTTCGTCGTGGCCACGCGATGCGAGTGGTCTAGCGCCTCTCAGATTCAGATCATTAAGGATAAAAAGGGCATCGAGCGGACTGACCGAGTCATCGTTGTTCACGTCCAGTGCATTGTCGCCGTTGGTCCATTCAACGTCCTCGACGTCGAGATTCAACAGAACTGTCGGCGGGTCAAAATTGCCGACCACCGGCACCGCGAATTCGTCGCCAAACCGTGCATAGAGATCGGGTCCGAATGGGTGAGGCGTGAAGTCGATCACAGGCCAACTGTCAAGCGGATCGTCGGGTGGACTTAGGCGGGCCAGGAGTGAATCGCCATCCGAGATCAAAAAGTACCACTCGCTCTGGTCAGCATCTGTCACACCCACACGATCAGGTACCCACAATCCCAGATCGTCGACACCATCCTGGTCCATATCAGCTGCCACCGGACGCTCACGGATTCCAATCATTCCGAACGTGAAAACTTGATCCGCAACACCATCCCAGCCTCGAAGGCTTCCGGTGCCAAGTCGATCATGAAGCGATTATCCGCCCATGTCGCCAGGTCATCGAAGCCATCTCCGTCAAAATCTCCCACTACCGGATACCCGACCAATCGACTCGGCAGCCGAGTATCCGTGCGGAAATCATGATTCGTATCGAAATACCAAAACGATCCGTCAAAGACGCCAACTTCGTCCCCATTGGCATTGTTGGCGTCAAAGCGTCCGGCAACCGGCAGACCGTTAGCCGCCTGAGGCTCGACACGATCAATATTCGGTACGCCGTCGTTGTCAGTGTCCACTAGCCACCGGAATTGTCCTTCCGCGCGACCGTAGGCGGCAAGTTTATCGTAGCCATCCGTGGTCTGCCCCGGCAGTGCAAAATTGCCGGCCACCAGATCGTCGCTCGTGAAACCATATCGGAAAACAATGTCGCGGTTGACAAGGTCGGCATTCTCGGGATCAAACCGGAAATTGCCATTGATATCGATCCACGCATTGCCGGCGGCCGACGTGCCCAATTCAGGTCGACTATCGACAGTGAAACGTGCAACAAAGGCGCCGCCCGGTACACCGTCGCCTGAAGGAAACACAGGAGCAATGGCATCCAAACCAGGTCCCCCCTCGAACGGCGCGCGCCCTCCCGACTCGCCGTCCAGTTGATTGCCTGCCAGATCGCTAAGGGCATCACTGACGGTCAACGTAAAGCGATCGTCAGGCAACGGTTCATTGAAGAATAACGTGACCCGGCTTGTGACCTGACCGTCCGCCGTTTGTGAAGTATCGAAGTCGGTGCGCGAGATCGCCACACTGCCGGTCGCATCGCCGACAAGCTGATAGTTTCCCTCCTCACTCAAGATGGACTCGGCGATCTGCCCAGCCGATGCGCCAGTGGATGGCGACAAATCGACAAAATGCACGACCAGACTTTGCATCAGAGGATCTGGCCCACCCGCCGGTTTGGGATCGAACACGCTGCTTAGAGCTGCATCATTGCGAGTTACGTTGACGATCTTGGGACCGGAGGTGTCGACAACGAGTTCCAGCACACTGGTCGCTTGATTGCCGGCGGGATCTTCGTAGGTCAGCAACACCTGGTGCACGCCATCCGCGATCGCGATGACAGTCTGCATCCGCCAGTTTCCCTGCAAAACATAAGGCGTTGCCGGCGGTTGAACGGCATCATCACCATCACCAGGAATCGCGATCGCCGTGCCCACGGGAACACCATCAATCGTGGCGGTCACCAAGGCATTCGCCTCGGCAGTGCCCGTCAGCCACGGCGACCTATCGCGTGTGAGACGATCTGAAAAACTTGAGGGCACACCGGAAATGCCACTGTCACCATCGGCACTCAGGAACGCTTGACCGGCATACGCGGAACGGTCGACCAGCAAGTCCAACAAGTAATCTTCGCTGACATTTCCCGCCCGATCCTCGACTTCTAACTTAAGATCGAACCACCCTTCGGCAAGGCTTAAAGCCGGTGTTTGAATTTGACTCGCCGCGGTAAGGCCGTCTAACAAGTCAACGAGGCCAACGTCACTGGCCGAATCGTAGAGCAATTGCTCAGCGCCTTCTTCAGGTCTTGAATAAAGGCGGTACTTGAAATTCTGCCCGTTGGGAAAGAGAACCAAATGATCTTCTGACTGGGAATCGTGGGATGTCGCGGAGAACCGTAGTTGCTGAGCGTTTGTGATTTGGTCGTCGTTGTGGCGACCATGGTCATCGGCTTCGATTAAGTCCAGCAGGGGAGTGTTGGGAGCATGCGTATCGATCTCGATCGTCAATTGCTCGCTGTCCGCGCGGTTGCCCGCCACATCTTCGATCGTTGCCACCACGTGATAGACGCCGTCATCCAACGGTTCTAGTGTTATTTCCCACCGACCAATGCCATTGTTCGGTATCCCGTCGGTAGCATCTCCGTTCACCGTACCTTTGCCCACTAACTCGCCATTCGCGGTTATCAACACGGCATCCCCAACGGACCCCAAACCCACAATCGCCGGCTGCGCAATCTTGGTGACGTTGTCGGCCGAGTTCATCCCTGAATCGCTATACTCGGCCAACTCGACGCTGCTAATTGTTGGCAATTGAGTTGAGACCTGCACTTGGAGAGTAAACGGAGGGCTGACGTTGCCGGCCCGATCCTCAACTTCCAGCTTGAGATTGTGGACATCGTCGGACAATTCCGGCGACAAGATGGAGAAAAATCCGGCATCGGTGAATCCTCCCAAGTCGATAAACGAATCGACCAACAAAACCTCCTCGCCCGTACCCGATCGATCGTAAAGCCGGTACGTGACTTCGTGTGGAAACGGATTTGGACCGCCATCGAGTGTGTCGTTCGCCGTAATGGTAAAGACCGGTAGCCTCGTATCCGTGATGTTATCGGTGTCACTGATGCCGTTGTCTGTCAGCAGATCGAGATAAGGCAGATTCGGCGGTGTCGTATCGACGTTGAGGACAATGGATACGGATCGAGCGAGGTTACCGGCTAGATCTTCTATCTCGGCCACTACCTCGTACTCTCCGTCACGTAGCGGTTCGGCGGTAATCTCCCAGACGCCCAACCCGTCGTCGGGCTGCCCGTCGGAAGCGTCGCTGCCCGCCTGGCCCCACCCGACGAGTCGATCGTTTGCGAAAAGTCGGATGGCTGCTCCAACTTCCGTAGTGCCGCCGAATGCGGGCTGAGGCAAGTTTGTAACGGCATCGTCGCTGAACATGCCGCTATCGCTTGACGCCAATAGTTGCAGTTCGGCAGGAGGCGGTGTGGTATCAATTGTCACGTTGAGCAAGTAATCGTCACTAATATTCCCTGAACGATCTTCTACCTCCAACTTGAATTGATGCACGCCGTCGGGTAACGGTCCGATGGTCCGCGTCAATTGCTCCAAGTCCGTCAAACCATCGGCTCGGTTTTCCGGCGCGATACCGTCATCAACCAACGAATCGTAAAGTAAGACCTCGGTCGAAGAGGCTTGACCGTCGGCCGCATCAGGTCGTAGGTAGATTCGATAGTTGTAGTTGAATCGCACCCAATGACTGTCCTGCCGTGGATCCTGCGTCGTCATCGACAAGGCCACGGAATCTAGACGCGTGACGTTATCCGCTGACGCTCGCCCGGTATCAGATGAACGGAGCAAATCGAGGTATGGCGTATTCGGGGGTTCCGTGTCGACCTCAATCAACAACGGTTCTCCAATGCTGCTGATGTTGCCCGCCATATCCTCGAACTCGGGCCGAATATGGTAAATGTCGTCGTCCAAGGGTTCGACAGTGATCTCCCAACTTCCGTCCGCGTTTGTGATGCCCTGGCCAACGACCTCAATCTCACCGCCGATTCGATTTGCATAGACCCGCACCTTCGTATTGGGCTCACCTACGCCGCGAAAAGCAGGTTGCATCGTGCGCGTTATCTGATCCACCGTCGAACGCCCGGTGTCGCTGGCTGACAACAGGTCGGGCCGATCGGCCGCCGTCGGGGCCACACGATCGATAGTCAAACGAAACGGGGCCGAACGACTCGAGCCCAGTCGACGGTGCGGGCGAGCCGGCAAAGGTCGTCCCATCAAACACCCGAACTGCGGCGTTGACGCCATATACGCCACTTGAGAGCGGACTTGCGACCGCAGGTGTATATGCAAACAGTTCGCCCGATGTGCCCCACGGCAAGGCATAGTCGGTGTACTGTGCTCCCGTTTCGAAGTCGGTGATTGTTATCTCTACGGCAAGTCCCGCAGCCGCGATCGACTCCGTCACGTGCGTTCCACCTTCGCTGGGAGTTACCAGCATCATGCCGGCGTCCAACATATCCGAAATGTCGGCCTGGATCCAAATCGCGGGGCGCGGCTCGGGATGCGAGCGCATCGTCGTTGAACATCCCCGAATCCGTACTGGGATCGAGGCCAATCACGTGCGGCACGTTCAAGGGGAAGTTTTCGATTTCCAAATCGTACCGATCTCCAGACTCGCCATTCGCTCCCGTAACGCGAATATAGTATGTCTCCTGCGAAACCACGGGCGCCACGATTTGCTGGCCATCGTTCGAATCGTTCCCCACAGACATCGGATTGCCGTAGCGATCATCGAGCACCAACTGCATATTGCCTTCAGACGAAGAGAAATGTGCGGTGATTCGCAATTCGCCCGTCGAATGAGCCGTCAGCTTAAAGCGATCCGTCGTCCCGGACTCGACAAACAAATCCTGCAGAATCGTCGTTGGTTGCGACCCCAATACGGTTAGGCTTTCGATCGTATTGACGTCCGTGGCAAGGTTATTCGTGGGATCCGTTTCCACGACATTGTCGATTGCCGGCCCGCTTACTCGCATCGAGCTTGTAATCACTCCTGACGCGCTTTCGCCCACACGACCAGTGACTTCGTAACGAATTAGACTACCAGCAGCCATCTGAACCACATCGTTGATGGGTCCCGCACCTATCGACGTATTCCCTGTCACTGTCCCCGTCGCGGTACTCATGTAGGTAACATCCTCAAGGCCCACCGAAAGGCTACCAACGATCGTCGCCCCGATCACGTCACTGGGTCCCGCATTGCGGACCAGGATGTCGTAGGCTACCGTCTGACCAACGACAGCTTGGCTGATTCCATCAAATTGCGTTACGGACAGGTCGGCTACGATCCCTATCACGTCACGGTCTGTCGATTGATTGTTGGTCACGTCCGGATCGAACGTCCCTACGGGTGGCGTAATCGTGGCAATGTTCTCGACAATTTCGTCGACTGGACCAACTACCGTTGCGTCAACGGTATATGTGAGGCTGCTGTCGGCGGCCATGTCTACGACGTCATCTACGTCGCTCGTACCGGTGGGTGAGTTGCCCTGAACATCACCGCTCACTTCGCTTGTATACCGGATGTCCCTGAGAGCGGCCGGAAACACATCTTTAACGATCACACCCTCGACGCGTTCTGGTCCAACATTGCGGACAATGATCTGGTAGGTCACCGACTGACCATCGACGAGCACGTCGGTGAAGTTCGTCTGTGTGATTGACAGATCGGATACATCCACTTCGGCGATGTCGTAACGCTTGGGACCGATCGTACCAAGCGACGCAATTTGGCCGCTCACCGCAACATCACTCGACGTCGGCAACACCAATTGAATGGCATCAACATTTGACGGATCGACCGATCCGAAAAAATCTGTGTACGGCACGAAAATGAATTCCGGCGCATCCTGTGCTGCAGCAGGAATCAGGAACGAGGCTTCCGAAAGCTGAGTTTCGTTCTCACGATAGAGTCTTCACGCCGCCGTGACGCCGTCCGTGCCCCCCTGCACTCCGCCATACAGGACAATGCCCGTTTGTTGACCTCCCGCCGTGAGATCGCGCCCCGCCAACCCCGCTCCCACCGCGTTACTCTGGCCATCCACACCGTCCCACGTGATGAGACGGCTGCCGATCGATCCGGGTAAAACTTCGAACCCAAGTTGTCCTCCGGCATTGGCGCCATCAACCAAAAGCGTCACGTCGGTCTGCCCCGACAGCAACTCAACTTGGAGATCCCGTTCCGCTCCTATCACCTCCGCTTCGTCGCTGAAACCAAGAACAGACCCCTCCGACGAGGGAGGCGGCGGAACGACTCGCGCGATCTGAGTCGTCCCGAACTCGTCGATAACGACATCGGCCTGCCCGGGAACGATAGGACCGCTGACGCGGAAAGTCAGCGAAATGGCGTCGATCACTTGGCTCGGCCGCACCACAAAGTAAGTGGCGTTCGTCGCCAAATTGTCGAATGCGTACTCGCCATCCGCGTCGCTGACAGTCGCCACAACCAGCGGATCCTCGTCGGCTAGATAGAGCCCATCCCCATTGTCCAAGGCCAATTGGACGGACACGCCCGATAATTGTTCGCCGTCGGTAAAACTGCCGCTTGCATCGAAGTCGTCGTACACGACACCGTGGATCGCGGGGGGAAGCGACACTGCGAGCAGGCGTCGCTCCTCCAGTTGCTCGACCGTCCCTTCAGCGTACCGCCCAACTATCACGGAAGGCCTTTTCCCGTCCCGTCCCCCTCGCCGCCGTCCGCGCACGTGGCTCGTTCGCAACACGTCATTTCCTCCCCAACATGCATTCACAGCCGATTCGTCACGATGCCAGACGCAGATCGTGGGTTATCCACAGCGATGCCGCCCACTCCGCAGCAGCTCGAAGCCCCGCCTCGTGCCCGCCTGTGGCGTCTACGTGGGGCGGGTTAATTTGCGTCCGCGGCCCTCCGCCACCGCTCGGGCACACAGGAGAATAGTCAAAGTAGATAAAGTCCACAAGAATTCAAACCCGGAACCCACAGAATCGGGGGGGAACGCGAGGGGGCTCCGCGCGTCGCTGCGATGGTTGGACTCATTGTCTCTACGAGCAGCCGTTCTTTCTGGGCACTCCGAATCTCTGACCCGCAACGATGCACTCGGGTCATCCATCGGGTCAGGGGCGGCTCGTCTTAGCTCCGAGAATGCCGCCAACGCAGAGGCCTTGATTTGATATTCCTGAAAGAAACATGAGGTAGGCTTGGGCGAAGACGAGCGCACGGCGCGCCTCGTCGGTAGCGCAAAGTGGGCGTTGGACGCTGCGGGAACCCTTGGTCGCCGGCGCGGTTTTCTCTAAAGTGGAGGTGGACTGCGACGATCCATTTCACGGTGACGAGCGTCGCAGTGGGAAGCAAAAAGCGATCCGGCGTAGTGTGGCGAGCGTCGTATGTCCCTGACAGGGAGCGAGCTAACCGGGAGTTGGACCATTGAAGATACTGCTGGCAAGTAGCGAAGTTGTTCCGTTCGCAAAGACGGGCGGCCTGGCGGATGTGTGTGGTGCGTTGCCCGTCGAGTTGGCCAAACTGGGGCATGAAGTGTCGGTGATTATGCCGGCCTATCGACGTGTTCGGCACTGCGGCCAGGAGATCGCGGACACGGGGATCCGCGTTGAAGTGCCGATCGGCAGCCATGTTGTCGAGGGCCGTTACCTCCGCAGCCATTTACCTGGGAGCGACGTGCCGGTCTACTTGGTGGAACAGGCTCGTTATTTCGATCGAGACGAGTTGTATCGCGAAGCCGGACGTGACTACAAGGACAACTGCGAGCGGTTTGTATTTTTCTGCCGCGCCGTCATGGAGAGCATTCGTCTGTTCGATCTGAACATCGATCTGATCCATGCCAACGATTGGCAAACCGGTTTGCTACCGGCATTCCAAAAGATCGAATATGACAACGCGCCGGGCTACGAACAAATCGCCACGTTGTTGACGATTCACAACATGGCCTATCAGGGTCAGTTCTGGCATTGGGATATGTTGCTGACGGGATTGGACTGGAAGTATTTCAATTGGCGACAGATGGAGTACTACGGCGACCTGAATCTGCTAAAATCGGGCATCGTCTTTGCGGACTCATTGAATACCGTCAGCCCTCAATATGCGGCCGAAATCCAGCAGTCACCCTTGGGCTGTGGCTTAGAAGGTGTCTTGTCACACCGAAGTAACGTTCTGTCGGGAATCATCAACGGCGTCGACTATTCGGTTTGGAATCCCGCGTCCGATCCGCATTTGGCAGCGACATATACGTCGTCAAACTGGGAGCAAGGGAAGGCTCGCTGCAAAGCTGCGCTCCAGATTGAATTGGGACTTCCCGACTCGCCACAGGTCCCATTGATCGGCCTGGTCGGACGTTTGGCTGACCAAAAGGGATTTGATCTTGTCGCGCAAGTGATCAAACAATGGGTATTAACCACGGACGCTCAATGGGCCATCTTGGGAACGGGTGAATCTCAGTACCACACATTGTTCCGTGAATTGAGTGCCGAGTACCCGAGCAAGGTCGCGGCGAAGCTACTATTTTCCGACGCTTTGGCGCATCGCGTCGAGGCAGGAAGTGACATCTTTTTGATGCCCAGCCGCTATGAACCATGCGGGCTGAATCAGTTGTACAGTTTGAAGTACGGATCGGTACCCGTCGTGCATCGGACGGGTGGCTTGGCGGACACCATCTCCGACGCCTCCGGCGAAAATCTAGCCAATCGCCGCGCCAACGGATTTGTATTTGATCGTTACGAGATGACAGCCCTCGACCTCGCCCTAGATCGCGCTTGCCAAGCCTTTCTCCACGAAAAACCACTTTGGAATCAGTTGGTGGAAACCGGTATGACGCAAGACTGGTCATGGGCGGAAAAGCGCACGGAAGTATGTCGAACTGTACGAGAGCACGATCGCCCGCGTCACCCAACTCTGCGCCTGAACGACGACGAGACCTGGTCACGGGCCAGTGGGTCGTCGTGGCCGGCGGTCGCGAACATCGCCCTCAGGATTTCGAGTCCCCCACAGACCAACCCCGGAGCGATGCTTGCGCCATTTTGCGCGGGTCACGAGGATGAAACGACGCCGACCATCGCCAGTTACCGACTGGACTCGGCCAGGTTGTCCTCCCCCTGGCAAGTCCGCGTGGTCAGTAATCTCTATCCCGCCTTCGTCTTGGGCCCCAGCCAGCCGAACAACGACACCGTGCTGCAGTCTGCTTCCGTAGGTCAGCACGAAGTGATCATCGAATCGCCGACACATCGCCGGCACCTGACAGAATTGTCGCTCGCCGAGGTCCAATTGGTATTCGCTGCCTATCGGGACCGATTGCGGTCGATTCGGGCCGAAGGACATTTCGGCTATGCCCTGGTTTTCAAAAACAGCGGTCGTGATGCCGGAATGTCGCGAGAACACCTCCACAGCCAGTTGGTCGCGTTACCGTCCGCGCCGCCGGTGGCCTGCCAAGAACTTTCCGGCGCGAAGCGATTTTGGTCGAGGCGCCATCAATGTGTATTCTGCTTCCTGCAGCAGGAAACGCGACGACAGGAAAGCCGGTTCGTGATCGAGACCGAAAGCATGATGGCGTTTTGCCCGTTCGCTAGTCGTGTGCCGTACGAAACCTGGGTATTGCCCAAGGAGCATCGGTCCTGCTTCGAAGATGCCAGCGACGCGGCATTGCGAGACGTAGCGGCCACCGTGTTGGAAACGATTCGCCGCCTGCAAACTTGCCTGGGACAAGTCGCATACAACTATTTGTTACATACAAACCCCTTTGACATGCCTCGCCAAGACCACTATCACTGGCATATTGAGATTCTCCCACGCACCGGTCGGTTGGCGGGGCTGGAATGGGGCACTGGACTGCTGATCAATACGGTGCCGCCTGAGGTGGCAGCCGAACGGTTACGGAGTGTAGTGAGAGACTAACGATCTCCCCAAAGAAACAAGGCAGAAAAAGTAGCCAAACAGGGCAATATTTGCCGATCCAAAGAGCTATCAGTTTCGCCGCGGTATGCTCCCCGGAAAAACTTCAATCATTCCATCAGATTTCTGACCTATCACGATGAATCAACCTATTTACCTCGGCCTTGCACTCCACAATCATCAGCCCGTCGGTAACTTTGACCACGTCTTTGAACAGGCCTATCAAGACAGCTATTTGCCTTTCTTGGAAGTCTTCCAGCGCTACGAGTCCCTCAAGATCTCGCTGCATACGAGCGGACCGTTAATGGAATGGTTGGACGGCCATCACCCAGACTACCTCGATCGTTTGGCTTTTCTAGTGGCGGCTGGACGCGTAGAGATCGTGGGTGGTGCCTTCTACGAACCCATTTTGACAATGATTCCACCGCGCGATCGCGTCGGCCAAATTAAAGACTATACGCGGTGGTTGGAATCACGATTAGGGGCGGAAGTGCGTGGGATGTGGATGCCGGAGCGAGTTTGGGAACAGCAATTGGCCAGCGACCTGCGTATCGCGGACATCGAATACACGCTGCTGGACGATTTTCACTTTAAGAATGCGGGCCTCAGCGACGAACAGTTGGACGGCTACTTCATCACCGAGGACGCGGGACAAGTCCTCCGCATATTTCCTGGCAGCGAGCGTCTGCGTTATACGATTCCTTTCGCCGATCCTCATGAAACAATAGAGTACCTGCGGCAGTCGGCCGAGCGGCATCCGGGCTGCCTCCGCGTCTTCGGTGACGACGGTGAAAAGTTTGGCACCTGGCCGGATACGAAACGCCATGTTTACGACGACGGCTGGTTGAGTCGTTTTTTTGATTTGCTCTGTGAAAATCAAGAGTGGCTCCACACAGTGACCCTGTCGGAGGCCCTGCAAGCCACGCCGCCCGTGGGCAAAGTTTACCTGCCCGAGGGAAGTTATCGGGAGATGACGGAGTGGGCACTTCCGGTTGAGCGTCAGTTGGCCTACGAAGACCTCACGCACGAAATGGCCGACGATCCGCGGTGGTCCAAGTTGCAGCAATTCGTCCGCGGAGGATACTGGCGAAATTTTAAAGTCAAGTATCCGGAAACCGACGAAATGTATTCCCGCATGATGATGGTCAGCCAGCGATTACAGGACGCCCGCGAACAGGGTTATTCGGCCGAAGTGCTGGCCGACGCCAGGCGCGAGCTTTACCGCGGCCAGTGCAATTGCAGCTATTGGCACGGTGCGTTTGGTGGCACGTATTTGCCGCACCTGCGAAATGCCGTCTACAACCATTTAATTGCCGCAGACAATCTGCTCGATCAAGTACAAAACGTCCCTCGATCGTCAATCGAAGGTGTCGCCGGCGATTTCAACTTCGATGCCCGACCAGAAGTTCAGCTGAGAAACGACAAACTGATTTGCCTATTGGCCCCCGCCCTTGGTGGACAGATCTACGAACTGGATGTACGCACGATTTGTCACAATCTGCAGGCGACATTGACGCGCCGTCCCGAGGCCTACCATCGCAAGGTCCTGGCGGGGCAGAACGCACAAAACGGCCACGTGGCGAGCATCCATGATCGTGTCGTCTTCAAGCAGGAAGGCCTGGATCAAAGAGTTCAATACGATACCTATCCGCGTAAGTCGCTCATCGATCACTTCTTTGCCGACGATGCCGATTTGGATAGCCTGGTGAGTGGACAGTTCGCCGAAATCGGTGACTTTGTCAACACACCCTATGAAGCCCGACTGCGCCGGAGTGCGGAGCGTATCCAAGCGCAAATGGGCCGTCAGGGCGCGTTGGCGATGCTGACATCCGTATCACAAAAGGGGTGACATTGAATGCCGAACGGTCGATCTTGGAGGTTGCATATTTGCTGGAAGGCCTGCCCTCCGATCGTTCCGTGCATTTCGGCATCGAGTTCAATTTCGCCGGCCTGCCCTCAAACGCCGACGACCGTTACTTCAGTCAGGGCGATCAACGTTTGGGCAATTTGGCGTCTCGCCTCGATCTTGCCGAGCTGCATAACTTCGCACTCACGGACGAATGGCTTGGACTGCGCGTCGGGCTGAACATGAGCCAGCCGACGCGAATCTGGACGTTCCCGATCGAAACGGTTAGCCAGTCCGAAGGCGGCTTCGAATTGGTTCACCAGTCTGTGGCCGTCATTCCGCATTGGCATGTTCGTGGCGATGACCAGGGTCGCTGGAGTATGACGCTACACCTTGACGTGGATACGCAATTGGCCGAAAGCCGCATGGAAACGGCGGCCGCATCCGCATCTTGATTTGGATCTGGCCAGCGGGCGGTGTGTTACATGGGTTGGCCGATCACGTCCGCCCACTGGACGTTGAGCAAGGGCTGAGCGTCGTTCCAGCCCACATGGGCCAACAAGGGCGGAACACAACGGTCGCGGAGTTCATCCGCGTTCGAATCCCTACTGGGGTCGTGGAAATCGGGCGCAACGTCGTTGAGTATGACTCCGGCAATGGCCAATCCCACACGAAAAGTGGCGGCCGTGATCAGGGTTTGTAGTGTCTGGTTGATCGCACCAATCTGATTGCGAGTGACAACTACTAGGGGGAACTGGAAGGCCGCCGCGAGGTCTGCCACATACAGCGTATCGGACAGAGGGGACATGAGTCCGCCAACACCCTCGACAACAACGACGTCGTAGTCCGCCCACGCCTCGATCCCTGTAAACAATCGAGGCTCGTCGATGCGCGTTCCCTCAGCGCGGGCCGCCAGATGGGGCGCCAGCGGCGCCCGAAAACGCTGTGGACAAACGTCCTCCAATCGACCGGGGCGACCTGCCGCATGCCAAAGCCGCCAGCTATCATCCGACTCGCTCGGTAACGATTGGCAGCCGCTGGCGACGGGCTTGTAGACGCCCACCCGCACCCCCGATCGTTGGAACGCCTCGGCAATTCCTGCGGCGACATACGTCTTGCCGACTTCCGTATCCGTACCGGTGACAAACAGACCCCGGTTGGGTCGTCGAAACTTGATATCGATGAAGTCGCGTACCGCCATTCGGGGTTCACCTGCAGATTACGTGCACAAGGTCGGATGCACATCGCCGCCGATGTGATACTGGCTGTCAGGGACTACAATGCAGTTCACGGGGCGGGCACAACATGCGTTGCCTTCAGCCCGCCCGGACTTTACTGTACTGAGATTCATGCCCACGGTGTAACCCGTAGTTGCCGACGGACGGCATTTGAGCCGCCCTCGTAAAACGCCCCTCATGTTTTGCACGACTGGTCCGTAGAATCATGCGATCTGCCGAACGCCCCCCGAAACACGTCCAAGTCAGCGCTCATCCAGATGACCTGTTCGACTGACAAACAGGCGAATGTCGCCAAGGCGATCGAACGGATCCGCGAGGCCCGCTCGCAGGGCGCCGATGTCGTCTGCCTACAGGAACTATTCGCCACCCCCTACCCTTGCCAATCCGAGGACCACGCCGAATTCGACTTGGCCGAACCCATTCCCGGCCCGACAAGCCAGCAACTGGCGGAAGTCGCTCAGCAAGAAAAAGTCGTGGTGATCGGATCGCTGTTTGAGCGGCGCACCGAGGGACTTTATCACAACACTGCCGTCGTCTTCGATTCCGATGGCAGCACAGCGGGAGTCTACCGCAAGATGCACATTCCCGACGACCCACTGTACTACGAAAAGTTCTATTTTACCCCGGGCGACCTCGGTTTTCGCTCCATCCCAACCTCCAAAGGACGTCTTGGCGTGTGTGTATGTTGGGACCAATGGTTCCCGGAAGCCGCGCGTCTGACGACACTTCGCGGCGCAAATCCTGTTCTATCCTACCGCCATCGGTTGGTTGCCCGATGAAAAGCAAATCTACGGCGCCAGCCAACATTCGGCCTGGGAAACGATGATGCGCAGCCATGCCATTGCCAATGGCGTATTCGTCGCGGCACCCAATCGCGTAGGGCGAGAAGGAGCATTGGAGTTCTGGGGCGCATCCTTTGTTGCCGATCCGAATGGCAACATTATGGCCCGGGGCAGCCACGCGCAAGAAGAAATCGTCCAAGTCGAGTGTAACCTGCGTCAGATCGAGGTTGTGCGCACGCATTGGCCCTTCCTACGCGACCGCCGTATCGATGCCTACGACGGACTGCTCAAGCGGTTTCTCGACCATGACGCCAGCTGAACCAACGCCCAAACAACTCGGCTATCGGTGGCCGGCCGAATGGGAGGCGCCATCGTGCCACCTGGCTTGTGTGGCCCCACAACGTGGAAACATGGCCGGGCCGTTTTTCCCCAGCGCGAACAGTTCGCCGGTTTCGTCAGGGCCCTGGCCCGTTTCGAAACCGTGGAACTCTTGGCCGTCAATGAAGCGTCGCACGACGCAGCCGCTCGTCTGGGCCCGCTTGCCAACTGCCACCACCGCCCAATCCCCACGAACGATTCCTGGATTCGAGATCACGGTCCGATTTTCCTGAACGGTCCCGGCGACCGGCGTGTGCTCTTGGACTGGCAATACAACGCGTGGGGCCAAAAATATCCCCCGTACGACCTCGACAACCACGTCCCGCGGCAAATCGCCGAACTGACCGGACGCCAGCGAATCACGTTACCGATGGTGATGGAAGGCGGATCGGTTGAAGGCAACGGTGCGGGCATCATCATGACCACCGACCGTTGTCTGTTGAATCCCAATCGGAACCCCACTTTGAGCCAGGCTCAAATCGAAGAGTATCTGAGGGAGTATTTGTGTGCCGACCACGTTGTCTGGTTGACCGGAGAGATTCCCGGCGATGACACGGACAGTCACATCGACCAAATTGGTCGCTTCATTGATGCCCAAACGGTTTTGTTGGTCGACTTACCTGGCAGTGAAATGTTCGATGAAAACTGCCGACGACTGCGGTCCTGGTCGCGCCAAACAGGCATTTCGTTGGAAATCCTCCGTGTGCAAACGCCCGCGCGCGGCAAGTCGACGGCATGTGGCTACCAGCAAGTTATGCCAATTTCTATCTCGCCAACGAAGCCGTATTGTTACCCGTATTTCGTGACGCCGCCGACGAATTGGCCGCCGACTTGCTAAGCCAATGCTTTCCCGACCGCGAATTAGTGACCGTTCCGGCCGATGATCTGGTGTTTGGCCTAGGCGCATTGCATTGTCTCAGTCAACAAGAGCCCGCACACTCGCTCACTCCACCATGAACACCGAGGAAAACCCTATCGCCGCCGCCAAGTCGCACAACCGCGCGGCCTGGAACCAACTCGCTCGGCAAAAGCAGCGTTTCACGCGCGCCGCGCGGGACGACGAATTTGTCAATCCGCTGCAGCTTCTGGATGGTGACGACTGGTTGGCACCCGGAATTCAAGGCCAGCGGCTGTTGTGCCTGGCGGCGGGAGGCGGGCGGCAAGGCCCGTTATACGCCGCGGCCGGTGCGCACGTCACTGTCGTCGACATCAGCTCGGCTCAACTCGAGCTAGACCGCGTCGTGGCGACCGAACGGCAGTTGCCAATCCGCACCGTCGAGACGTCGATGGATGACTTGTCGATGTTTGGCAACGGCGAGTTTGACGTCGTCATCCATCCGGTCAGCACTTGCTACATCCCACAGTTGTTGGGAGTCTACGCGCAGGTGGCTCGCGTAACGCGCGCGGGAGGGTTATATATCAGCCAGCACAAACAACCGGGCAGTTTGCAAGCCGAGGTCCACCCTGGCGAGCGCGGCTACGTTGTCCGCGAGCCCTATTATCGCCATGGGCCACTACCGGCGGTCAAGGGCAGTCTGCACCGCGAGGAAGGAACGCTGGAGTTCCTGCATCGCTGGGAAGAATTGCTGGGGCTGATGTGCCGCGCGGGCTTCGTGATCGAGGACTTGCGCGAGCCACGACACGCAGATCCCCAGTCTGCCGTGGGCAGTTTTGGCCATCGGAGCTCGTACTTTGCTCCCTATGTGCGTGTCAAAGCCCGACGTCGTCAAACCCAACCGACAGCGCTACTGCTTGGTTGAGACGGTCCCGCACCGTGGCCACCGTGAGGATGCGACTTGCCACTGAGTCGCCGCCTGCTCCCACCGAAACCCAATCCGATCAACACGGCCGTGACGATCGATGGCAACACGCTGGGCTCGGGGACCACCCGAAACGTCAGATCGTCGACCGCGAAATAGGCCGGTGTGTTCATGCCGAATTGTCCGACATCGGTCGAAGTCATCTCAAACTCGAGCGCAGATACGTTATTCCCCAGCGAGCCGAGTTCAAACCAGGACCACTCATCTATGGCAATGGTCTGGCCTTCGCGATAGTCAACCAGATAAATGGGGACGCGTCCTGTCTCGGTCTGCTGATCATTCAAACCAATGACATCCACTCGCAGCCAGTCGCCCTCGGCAAACGGCCCTTTGACGAATCCGGCTCCGTCGTTCCCTTCCACAGTGGCCAAGTAGGTATACGTCACGTTGGTTGCATACATCCCCTGTACTTCGACCGGTTGAGGGAACTCCACGCGCGCCTCACCGCGCTGATAACTATTGACCACGCCAAATTGATCCGAATTGAGCCCTCCGCCGCCAGTTGACTGCACGCGAGCCGCAAAGGCGCTGCTTGGTCCAGCGGTTACCTGATCGGTTTGATTGCTGATGGCCCAACCACTGGGACAGCAGGCGAATTCGTTGTTCCAACCGCGCTGAAATTGCACCTCGTGACTTCTGAACGGCGTCTGATCCGAGGCCGTGGCCGGCAGAGATGTATTGGGAGGCAATCGCACTTCGTCAAAATCAATCGTCACCCATGCGTGACACGTCTGAGCGGTGATGGCCCAAAAAACAAACGGCGCCAGGCCGCCACTGCGACGAGCGATTCGCTGCATGTTGCCAGAGTCCTTGTGTCGGAGTTCGTGGTTGGTCGCGACCCTAAATCAAAATGCGTCCGCGCCGATGGGTTCGCCATGGGCCCGCGTGCAAAGTGCCGCTAGTACTTTCAATTCCAACTGGTCGGCCAGGAATCGAACCGAGCTGTCTGCCAAAACCGTCAGAGCACCGCCGGGGTGGTCGCTGCGGATGTCGTTTTCGAAGGAGGGTGCGGCGTTGATGGCATACGCCTGATCGAACAAGTTGCGGCCATTAATCCATTGGCCATCGGACCATGCCGTATCTTCGGCGACGATCAGGGTATTCGAGAGTCCGTCGCGGATATCCGCCGCACGCAGCGCTCGGTCGTATAACATCGCACCTTTTGGTGGATTGTTGGGACCTTGGATACGTTCCCCATAAATGCCGCCATAGTCGCAGGGGCCTCGACCATTCACCAACCGAGTTCCTCGGACACTCGTCGGACAGACAAACACGGGCAACACATGGCTGGCGGCCTGAGCGTTGGCCTGACTGTCAAACGGCTCTCCGAGGTCAATTTGATCGTAGACGGCCTGCTGTTCCAGAAACGGCAGGAGAAAGACGCACCACGCCAACTGACGACGTTGGTGGTCGCCCGGCGGTCGCCATTCGATGCCGCCAGGCGGAAAGGTCCCGAATTGCTCATGATGCATTTGTAGCGCAAGCCCAATCTGCCGCAGGTTGTTCGCACAGGATGCTCGCCGCGAGGCCTCGCGAGCTGCGATCACCGCCGGCAGCATCAGGGAGACGAGTACGCCGATGATGGCGACCACAGCCAACAGCTCGATCAACGTGAATCCGCCCGGAATCGCGCACGCGGCAGTTGGCGAGCGTTCGCCGGATGGTAAGGTCTGTCTCAGCCAGTGAGTTGAGCAGGACATCATGAGGTTCCCCTCTTTCGCCGGGTTTACGTAGCAAGCCTCGTTAGCCCCACGCGGCGGCCCGACAGAGGTCCCCAATACCGTGCATGCAATGGCCCAACACGCTATCTGCGCAGTGCTGAGCGACACGCGCAGACCATGTCGAGGCCGCAGTGCCATCGGCGGCAGCATGCGCAGGGGAAACCGTCGTCGTGGACAACGAGGCGGCCGAATTAGCGATTCCTTTAAACGGATACTCGAACAGAGCGTCTGTCCCTCGCAGATCGCTGCTCGTCCGGTGCAGGCAGGTCTTCTGACTCCCAAGCTATTTCGATTCAACCTTCTCGTCGTCCCAGGGACGACAATGGCCGTTAGAGCGAATCGAACATTCCACTTGGATACAGCGGCGGGGCCGTCTCGGACTTGCACCGAGTTCCCTTAAGTCGAGCAACAGAACAACTCAGCAACAGTAGCTCGACCACCAGCACCTTGGTTGCGCTGGAATGTAGCAGAAGATGGCCGCCGATTCTATCCCCGCCGCGCAAAAACACAGGCCGAGCTTTTCACAAAGAAAATGCTCGGCCCGCGAAATCATTCCGGAGTCTCGGCCACTGGCCTAATCAAGGAATCCGACTAACTCCTGACTGCGACTGGGTTGCTGCAGCTTTCGCACCGCCTTGGCTTCAATCTGACGAATCCTCTCACGCGTTACCTTAAAGATGTGCCCGACTTCTTCCAAGGTATAACTGTAGCCGTCGCCCAATCCATACCGCAACTTGATGATCTCTCGCTCACGATAGCTGAGCGTCTTGAGCACCTTATTGATCCGTCCGCGTAGCATTTCCTGGGAAGCTCCTGTGGCCGGACTTTCCGCACCGCCATCGGGCAGCAGGTCACCGAAGTGACTATCTTCGCTGTTACCTACGGGTCGATCGAGGCTAATGGGATAGCGACTCATCGCCAATACCCGCCGCGCTTCCTCGACCGTCGTGTTCGACCGTCGCGCCGTTTCCTCAATCGTGGGCTCCCGGCCTAACTCCTGCAAAAGCTGGCGTGATACGTTGCGGACGCGAGACATGGTTTCGACCATGTGAACGGGGATCCGAATCGTACGACTTTGATCGGCAACCGCTCGTGTGATCGCTTGGCGAATCCACCATGTCGCATAAGTACAAAACTTAAAGCCACGGCGGTATTCAAACTTGTCAACCGCCCGCATCAAGCCTGCGTTTCCTTCTTGGATCAAATCCAGAAAACTCAAACCGCGATTACGATACTTTTTCGCGATCGAAACGACCAAGCGAAGATTACCTTCGGACAATTCTCGCTTCGCCTGCTGGTACTTCGCGTACTCTTCCTTTAAGAAACGGACTCGATGACGCAAACTGGTCGGCGTCTCTTGAGTCGCCATCAGCAGGTTTCGTAATTCCTTGACCAGAGGAGTCCGCTCTTCCGGAGTTCCTTTGGTCTTCTTGTGATTGGCAATCTTGTCGCGCAAATCGTCAATGCGCCGACTAAAATCATCCAAGGTGCGAATCAACGGTTCGATGCGCTGAGTCCGCAATCCAAGCTCTTCGACCAAACGGACCGCGCGGCGACGACCGCGCCCCAGACGTCGCCACGCCTCGCGACGTTTGGCTTTCGTCTGCCGTTTGTTGACTGCGATAAAGTAATCGCGGCGATTCCGCCGCAAGACCACATCCAACGTTCTAAGGTTGTGGGGCAAGCGGCCGAGGATCTGGTCTTTCTCCAAACGGTCCGTGACCGATACTTGAACGGTGCGGTCAAACGGCAGTTCGCCGTTGTGCACTCGCTTGAGCACCTTATAAGCCGATTGGATCACATAGTTGCATTCCAATAGCTTCGCGCGAAATCGCTGACGTGTGATTTCGATTCGCTTGGCAAGTTGGATTTCTTGCTTGCGAGTCAACAAGGGGATTTCGCCCATCTGCGTCAGATACATACGCACCGGATCATCGGACCACGACTCGGCATCCAGCGACTCGTCGACCAAATCGCCCGCCGCTACATCGCTGCCGTCTTCGGCTTCGGCATCGTTCAGATCAGGCAACAGATCGGAATCGTCGTCTTCGTCGTTGACAACGTCCGCGGCACCCGATTCAAACGCATCCCCAGAAACCGAACGCGCGTCGTCTTCAAAGTCCTCGATCAGCGTCGTGTACAAATCCCAGCTCCTTCACAAAACGGTTACTGCGATCACAATAATGAAGGAAGCACCCCCCGTGCTCATCGACTTCGTTCTGCGGTCGCGACTCTAGTTTTGCTCGACAATTTCGATCGTAAAACGTAGCCCTGTCCCCTCACGCGGCGATCGTTTCGATCACGCTTCCTTGCCGGGAATGCCAATGAACGACGAATAACAACGGTTTGACCGTCACTCTCGGATCGGTGGCTTATTAGATCACGCTGTCACGACGCATCCACATCGCAGCTCGCTCGCCGGCTGTCTGTCTCGCGTCGTTGTGGCCCACACTGCCAGTGGCTCGCGCCCGACAACGTCTCTCACACACCATCCCCCTGTCGAATTCGCCCCATCGATCGTGCGACCACTTCGGTCGCGTCTCCCGACCACACAACGTGCCTTCACGCCGTCGGTCCTGTGCCCCGTGCGGAACTCGAATCAGCAATCAAGTCCCTCAATAAACCTCGAAATTCTACCACCCACGAGCTTCATGTTCTTGCTCAGATACGATTTGGAAAAAAATTGCGGTTGCAGCATCAAGTCCGACGCACGACACTTTACCCAGCCTGACCAACTTCGCTAAACACGTCACTTGCGTCGGCGACGAACTCGGTGACATCGTTCCTACGTTGACCTCGACCGCCATGTGGCCTTACTGACCCTCGTGGTCACTATGGCTAATTGGATTCGTTTATTTGACAGAGCGTCAGTGCGGCGTGATGATCGTGGCCCCGGCAACCGTGCGGGCCCCTCCCTGACCGGCGGCTCAAGATACTCCTGGCCCCCAATTTCCCGTGCTCAATTTTTCCTGTCCATCATTGCCCAGTACAAACCGTCGGTTCCGTATAGAAGCAGGTCAGCGATGCTGATGACCCAATGGGTTGCCTAGCCGCGGGTACTGGCGAGCAATATGACGTCTCAATTCTAATCACGCACCCCCACAGGTCTAGTGGCAAAAATTCAGATTATGCCGGCACTTCCGACCTTTTTCCATCTCCCACATCAGCTTCCCGTCCTGCTGGCCGGCGGTCCACACGATCGATGTTTCATTTGCCAAACGAATTGAGCCCCGGCCGGCCACACAGCGCGGCGGTTACTCGCCCTGGCATTCACGACAAGGCACCGAGCGTTTAAAACACTGAAGCAACACACGTCGCTCGCTTACCCCCCGGCAAACACGAACCGGCGCCGCCGCGTAAGGCGATCAGAGGCCGCCGCGTTCGGCGGCGTTCACCTCGGTCATCCGTCACTAACACCGCGGCAAAACCAATGCGGTCATTTTGTCGCACGCCTTTTCGGGAAGCCCCAACCCGATGTCCAACCAATTCAAGCTCCCCTGTCCCAGCTGCTCCACCATCCACATTGTCAGCCAGTCGCAGGCCGGCGAGACCCTGGCATGCGATTGTGGTCAAATCGTTCTCGTGCCCACGTTGCGCGAGCTGCGTGACCTGGAACGGGCTGAGGACGCGACTTCCGATAAGACGCCACCGGACTGGAACGTGCAGCGAGGCCTATTGTTCGTCGGGGGCATCATTCTGATTGCGACCAGAGCGCTCTGACCACATGGCGGATTCTGCCCCAACGCCAGTCACTCAATATCCGCCAGCCCGAATTTCGTGAAATCGATTTCGATGTCCAGCAGCTGAACCCCCTCCAGGCCTGGGATGCATGGGAACATTTCGGCAACAAAAACTCGACTTTCGGCTAACGCCCGAATTCTTGGAGAACCGTGCCCAATACCGGGAATTGTCCATCTACCTTTACGCGGCATGGGTCGTCGCCGCCGTGGGGTTGCTGCTGGTCGTCTTGGCATAGTCTGGCCGCGAGACGGCCGACTTAGCAGGCCGCTATCCCAGTAGCCATCGCTTACTGCCCTCGCCCGGTATATCCTGCACGTACCGCGGCACGGCATATCCCGGTAAGGCTTGCTGCAACTGTTCGATCAACGCGCAACCGCGGTCCACCGGAACCTCAAAATGAGCGGCTCCGGCCACACGATCCAGTTGATGCAGGTAGTACGGGACAATTTGGAGGTCGACCAGAGACTCGCTCCGCGCTTTCAAAGTCGGCAGATCGTCGTTCACTCCCCGCAGCAGCACCGACTGATTCAGCAGCCAAGCCCCCGCCGAACGCAGCCGTCGCACCGCCGTCGCGACCTGCGCATGGATTTCTCGAGGGTGATTCACATGTAACACGATCACGACATTCCAGGGACACGACGCGATCATCCGCAACAGCGACCCCGTGACGCGCTGCGGAATCACAACAGGCAGTCGAGTATGAATGCGCAATCTACGCAATCTGGAAATAATCTTTATTTGGTCTAACAACTCATCGAAGAGTTCGTCTCTGAGCGTCAACGGATCACCGCCACTGAGTATCAATTCGTGCAAGTCCCGATCCTCCGCCAGCTGACGTAGCGCAACCTGCCATTCGGTCAGGGAATGCAGCGCTCGGCATAGGGAAAATGGCGACGAAAACAATAGCGACAATGGATGGCGCAGGCCCCAGACGTCACCAGAAGTGCACGTCCTGCGTATTTACGTATAACTCCCGGCAGCGCCTGGGCGGCCAGATCGGCCACCGGATCAACCGAAAACCCGGCAGCCACATGGTGTTCATCGGCCAAGGGTAGAATCTGCCGCAACAGCGGATCGGTCGGGTCGCCGCGGCGAATTCGATCGACATAGGGATAGGGAGCAAATAGGCCAAAGTCGTGGGACGGCCCCAAAGACTGCCCCGCCAAGCTGGGTGCCAAGTCCAGGTACCGACAGAGGTCGACGGCATTGCGAAAGGCTCGCTTCATCTCGTTTTGCCAAGTCGGCTGACGATCCAGATCGGCCACGTCATCTTCAGTCGGCCTTTCAACGTGGTCCATTGCCGAACGCCCTGGCGGCAGGATTGCCCAGCTGTCCGACACGCTCGCACAGGGTTTCTCGGTACCCTCCTGCGGAGCGGCGGTCACGCGACCCTCGGAACTGTCAGCCATATTTTCCTTTCCTACGCGACCGGCTGTGTATCGGCGACAGTGCCGGCGGCTTTGGGTCACTGGCATTGGCTGGCGCCGATGCACCAACATTGCCTTTTCGTGCTAATCCTAAATTGGTACCATAATTCGTTTTATCGACCTAGCATACGGGGATATAGGGTGGCTCGGCGACCGCCGCAGCCCCCGACCAGCTCGCACAATCAACAGCAACCGCAGCCTTCAGAACGGAAAAGCAAAAGTGGGAACGTACAACACAAGTGATTTTCGCAAAGGTCTCAAGGTCCAGATCGACGGAGATCCTTATTTGATGATCGAGTGCAACTTTGTCAAACCCGGCAAAGGAAACGCCCTCTACAAATGCAAACTGCGCAATCTGATTCGCAACAACTTACTCGACCGCACGTACAAGGGAGGAGACTCGCTGGAATCGGCCAACGTCACCGAAATCGCGGCGCAATTCTTGTACCGCCAGGGGGATACGTTCGTCTTCATGGACAATGAGTCGTACGAACAATATGAGTTATCCGCCGAGCAGGTGGATGACGCTTGGAAATACTTGAAAGAAGGCACGGTTTGTTCGATGCTGTTGTTCAACGACAACCCCATCGTCATCACGCCACCGAACCACATCGTGCTGAAAGTCGAGTACTGTGAGCCTGGCGCAAGGGCAACACAGCAACGAACGTGACCAAGCCGGTCAAGGTAGAAACGGGTGCCGAGATCATGTGCCCGGCGTTTATCAATCAGGGCGAATTGATCAAGGTCGATACGCGTACCGGGGAATACGTGGAGCGTGTCAAAGAGTGACCTCGAACAACCTGTGAGTAATTTTCTGCCGACGGCGTCGCTGCCCCATCTGCAACGACGATCCGAGCTATTACGAAAGCTGCGGGCGTTTTTCCACGCCCGAGGCTTTTGGGAAGTGGAAACGCCTCTGTTGTCGGCCGACACAGTGATTGATCGGCACTTGGACCCGCTCGTGGTTACATCTCCTACCGGCGGGACCGATCCGGCGCACTTTTTTCTGCAGACGTCACCGGAATTTGGGATGAAGCGGCTGTTGGCCGCCGGGGCCAGGGCGATTTATCAAGTGACACGCGGCGTTTCGCCAGGATGAGCAGGGGCCGCTCCATAATCCCGAGTTTACGATGGTGGAATGGTACCGCGTCGGTGACGACCTGGACGCGGGTATTGCCTTCTTGTCTCAGTTAGTCGACGCCCTGCTGGGACGGGGTACGGCCCAACGGTGTTCCTATCGCGATGCGTTCGTCGCACATGTGGGTGTGGACCCTCACCGAGCGTCGGCTGAAGACTTGCAGGCTGCAGCTCGGGCACACCAGGTAAATATCCCTGCGAGCCTCACGGTGGATGACCGAGACACTTGGTTGCACCTGCTGATGGCAGAAGTCGTACAGCCCCAATTGGGCATCGAGCGGCCTCTGATTTTATACGACTACCCAGCAAGTCAAGCGGCACTGGCGCAGGTTCGCGATGGCGACCCGCCGATTGCCGAACGGTTTGAGTTGTATTGTTGTGGCATGGAGTTAGCAAACGGTTATCACGAATTGCTGGACGCCGACACACTGGCAGCACGTCAACGCGAAGAAAACGCATGGAGACGCCGAGACGGCAAAGAGGCGTTGTCTGAACACAATCGGCTACTCGACGCCATGCGCCCGGTCTACCGGCATGCACCGGCGTCGCCTTGGGTTTCGATCGCATCGTGATGATTGCGCTGGGGGCCGCTACGATCGAGGACGTTATTGCGTTCCCGTTTTCGCGGGCGTGAAGCCGAAGCGGCCGAACCACGCCGCGCGGGCCGACTCGCAGCTGCGCGTCCCACAGCCCAGGCTCACCCATCCCGCCGCTGATAGACACAGAATCGAAACGGGAAGTCATTGCGTTCGTCGGCGGGATGCGATTCCGTCGAGGCCAACCGCCACGATGTCCAATTGACCGCAGGAAAGCAAACGTCTCCGTCGACGACGGCGTCAACGTGAGTCCAATACAGTCGCTGGACATCCGGCAGGGCGAGCTCAAAGATCTCACGTCCTCCAATCACAAACGCTTTGCTGTCCTTCGCGGCAAGCCGCTTTGCCGAAGTCCAATCCGTCACGACCTGACAGCCGTCGACGACGTAATCGGCCTGTCGAGTAATAACCACGGACTCTCGTCCCGGAAGTGGCCGACCGATCGACTCAAACGTCTTGCGGCCCATAATCAACGTATGCCCCATCGTGATCTGCTTGAACCGCCTCAGATCGGCCGACAAATGCCAGGGAAGTCCTCCGGCGCGACCAATGACGCCGTTTTGGGAGACGGCCACGATTAACGATAACAGCATCATCCGCTCGCTTTTCTTCCCACCGACACGGTCGCCATCGCCGTCGACATCACCCTATCGCCGGCATATGCTCGTACCGCATCACACTGCTACTGGCGCCGCGATATGCGGATGCGGCTGGTAGTCGACCAGCTGAAAGTCGTCATAGCGATACGCAAAAATCGATTCCACTTGACGTACGATCCGCATCTCTGGCAGTCGGCGAGGTTAACGCGCAAGCTGTGTCTTCGCCTGTTCGACGTGATTGGCATACAGATGAACATCACCCAGCGTGTGGATGAATTCATGCGGTTCTCGCGCGGTCACGTGCGCGAGCATGAGGGTGAGCAGTGCGTAGGATGCGATGTTAAACGGTACTCCCAGGAAGACATCCGCACTGCGTTGATACAGCTGGCAGGAGAGGCGACCCTCGGCCACGTAAAACTGGAACAAGCAATGACAGGGCGGAAGCGCCATCCGCGGAACGTCAGTCGGATTCCACGCGCTAACGACCAGGCGACGCGAGTCCGGATTGTCTTTGATCTGTTGTACCAGAGTCGCGATCTGGTCAACTTCCTGTCCATCGGCACCCGCCAATGTCGCCACTGATGGCCGTATACGGGACCTAGGTCGCCGTTCGCGTCGGCCCACTCATCCCAAATCCGGACGCCGTTTTCCTTCAGATAGCGGATATTGGTGTCACCCGAGAGAAACCACAGGAGCTCATGAATGATCGACCGCAAGTGAAGCTTCTTCGTGGTCAACAGAGGAAACCCGTCTCGCAAATCAAACCGCATCTGATGGCCGAACAGGCTGTACGTCCCGGTGCCGGTGCGGTCCGCCTTGTAGGTCCCTCGATCCAACAACTGCTGTAAAAGGTCTAAATACTGCTGCATTGCTGCTCATCCTGCCGGGCGGTGTTCCGAGTCTTTCGCACCGGCAGCCGTTCACGTCCTGCTCGCCCGGACAGACGTCCACTTCACGTCCTGCGCCGTCACTTCCGGCAAATCGTGCCTCTGTCACGACGGGCAGGTCATTCACCACGCCCGTCACGATATCACGCAACCTGGGTTCCGTCGACTCGGCAACGGCCAGCACGGCGTCGCCGCTGGTAGGCTTTAGCTGATCCGGGCGACAGACGTTGGTGACGGCAGAAAGGGCCAACACGCGCAGTCCCAGTTGAGCGGCGACGACCACTTCGGGCACAGTGGACATGCCGACGATATCGGCACCAATCTTCGCAGGAACCGGTATTCCGCCCGCGTCTCGTAGTTTGGACCAGTGACCGCCGCATAAACACCGCGAGTCGCCGCAAAGCCTCGCTGGCGTGCGATCCGCAGCGCGAGCTCACTCAACGAGCGGTCATAGGGCGTCGCCATATCCGGAAGACGCGGCCGCCACGAAGGATGGCGGGGACCGGTGAGCGGATTGCCCCACATGAGGTTAATGTGGTCCTCGATAACCACCAGATCGCCGCCATTGAGCCGCGGATGCACGCCTCCACTGGCATTTGACAGGATTAATACTTGGATCCCCAATTCCTTCATCACGCGGATGGGCAGTGCGATTTGCCATTGCGAATAGCCTTCGTAGGCGTGCAGGCGCCCTTCCAGCGCCGCCACCGGCATGCCGGCCAATGTTCCACCGATTAGTCGACCGGCGTGTCCAAGTGCTGTAGCTCGCGGAAAGTGGGGGATTCGTTCGTAGTCGATGGCGGTCTGGCACCTCAACTGAGCGGCGAACCTCCCCAGTCCAGTCCCCAACACGATGCCGACCCGGGGTGGCTGCAGACCACATTGGCAAATGAAATCGGCCGCCTCCCGGATCTGCCCATGCTGCCCCATGACCTGCCTCGCTTCACAGCGTGTTCCTCGACCGGTTCGTTCCGACCGACTGCAGCGCGGCACTCTAACCGCTCGACGCCGCTCCGCCAACCCCTCAGGTACCGAGCGCCGCCTTTCCTCGCTGACGAGCCTGATGGAGATCGAGGTGTCGCCCAGCCGGCCTGGGGCTAGCTTCTCCCAAAGGATGAAGGGGGTGGAAGCAGAGCGGCACGGTGATTGCCTATTGAGGTCTTTGCAGCATGACCGATTCGGATCGTGGCGCGGCCATCGTTTGCGTAGGGCACCGCCGCTTGAGAAAAGTCGACCCGTTGGGCGACTTTGCCAGTTTCATGCCACCACACCCAGGCGCGAGGTCGGTGAGTCGTCGCGATACTGCCCTTGAATCGCCTTTTGCCCGTTGGGGTGCCACCATGTCCATTGATCTTGTTTGACCCCGTTTTCGTAGAAAGCGGACAGCGACTTTTGCCCGTTGGAATGCCACCAAGTGAACTGACCGGACGGTTTATCATACTGGTATTGGCCGGAAAAACGCCGCTGTCCATTGGGATACCAGGCAGTCCATTCCCCGTGTTTTTCGTCTTTACCCTTGGCCACGTACGTCGCCATTTTGGCTTCCCACCACGCATCCGGCGTCTTCATGATCAGACGCGCTTGGAGGACCGTTCCTTCGACCTTTTTTTGCCCGTCGGCATACGTCTGCTGCATTTTTTGGTGCCGACGCCCATCTTCGTATTGCACGCGGGTGACGGGATTGCCGTTAATGTCCCACTCGAGCAACTCGCCGTGCAGTTCGCCCGCGCGATAGTTGATCACGCGCATCTTGCGGCCGGTGTGGTAGTACCAAACGGATTCGCCGTGCCGGCGGCCGCCGACAAAGTTCCATTCGCAGACTTTCAGGTCGGCCTGGTCGACAATGATCCAAAGTCCTTCCAATTCGCCGTTGCGAAAGGTCGCTTCCGATCGGTAGGGACCGGTAAAGAGGTTAAATGGGGCGGCCGCGAATAGTTCGGCTTCGTTCGGCTGATACCACCGTAGCCACTTCCCTTCGCGTTGCCCGTAGCGATAGGTACCTTCGGCGATCAGATTGCCTTCTTCGTCCCACATTCGCCACGGGCCATGATTTACGTAGTTCTCGCGGTCGTCTTGTGCGACCCCTCGCTCGATCTTCACGCGTCCGTTGTCGTAGCGTTCGCTAATGGTTTCTTGCGGCTCGATGTCCGTGTCATCATCCGCGTCATCGACAGGGTCGGCTGTCGCTTCACCGACGTCACCGAACGCGGCATCGTCGATCGGCAAGCCACCGACAGCACGGTCATCACGATCCTGGATCGGCGCGGTCTGTAGCGTAGGCGGCAATTCTTCGGTGGCGCCCCTTCAATCCTGGGCGGAACGGCATTGGGCCGAACCGGCGGCAACTCTTCAGCCGGGGGCAGCGCGTCGTCGGCCAACTGTTCGTCCAACGCCGGCAGCCGCGTGTCAGAAAACACGCTCGTGTCGTCCTGCGCGTTCAGTGCCGCGCAGGAGCAGTAGCCGCCGCTGGACAGGGCCAGCAGCGCGACCACCATTCTCCGTCGCCAACTCATCGCACTACTCTCCGCGTCATCCAACCGAAGAACATGCCGCGAGCGAAGTCATCCTTAACGCCGCTCTCGACCTTGAGCGTGTGTCCCGAGCTGCGAACTGGCGGATCACCAGACGGTGGCCGCTGTCGCGTCTTGCTGGCATGACAGCGGCCATTGCGCTCGACACGCATCCGACAGTGTTATCGAATGCGCGTCGCCACGACTTTAACGGATCCGTTGACTATTGCGATTCCACAAAATGAAAGATGCGGCCAAACGAGTCCGAGAACAAGAGTTCGCCCGATTCGTCTTCGCCAAACGTGATCATCGGTACGTTCTCGCCGACGATCGGTCGATTGGCGACCACGGTTTGTTGTCCCGGATCGTACTTCATGCGCCACATTTTGCCACTCACATAGTCGCCGTAGACATAATATCCGACCAGCGACGGGACCTGGGTGCCTCGGTACACCGTGCCTCCCGTAATGGATTTACCGACGTCGTGATGGTATTCCCAAATCGGTTCCACCAAATCCACTCGTGCCTCCGCTCCCGCCGGGCCAAACTTGTGGCGACCTTCGCGCAGGTCCCAGCCGTAGTTACCGCCTTTGCGAATGAGGTTGATTTCCTCCCAAGTATCTTGCCCAACATCGGCAGCCCACAATTGGCCATTCTCCCGATCAAATGCGATTCGCCAGACGTTGCGAAGCCCATAGGCATAGACTTCTTGCCGCGCGAATCGCTCTTCCCCGTAAAACGGATTGTCCTTCGGGATCGAGTAATTCAAACCCTCGTCTTTGTGATCGACGTCGATTCTGAGAATCGACCCGAGCAACGTCTGGACGTTTTGGCCATTCATGTGAGGGTCATTGAAGGCACCGCCGTCGCCGAGTCCGATGTACAGGTAACCGTCGGGCCCGAATACAATCGTACCGCCGTTGTGATTCCAATACGGTTGGTCGATACGCATGATTTCTTCTTCCGATTCCGGGTCGGCGCGATTCGGATCGTCCTTGGAAACGCGGAAGCGAGAAATCACCGAAGTGCGCGGCGCCTGCGTCGTGGTGTAGTACACGAAGAACTCCCCGTTGTCGGCATAGTGGGGATGAAATGCTAACCCCAACAGACCTTCCTCATTTTGGCGATCGGAATACACGACTTGCGATTCGATGTCCAGAAATGTGCTCGTCGCTGCCACGTCCGAGCGATTGGGAAACACGTGTATTACACCTTGCTGGGTCGCGACAAACAGTCGGTTCGATCCGTCACCTGCGTGCGTGATGACGACCGGACGTCGCGGACGCAGATTCGTGAACGTCTGTTCGTAGCGCACCGGTAGAGGAGTCTCATCAACGGTCTCGGCTGCCAAGGGCAGGATGCCAATGCTGGTCGCCATCAGACTGACGACCAACCCAATTCGCCAAACTCGATTCATAGAGTTCACCTTCTTTAGCAAGAGATTCAGCAACAGGAGTTCCGACCCCCACGTCGGCGTGCGACGGGTGCCGCGGTCCCACGACCTACAGCGCCCCGCAGCAGGGATTCAAGATCATGGATTTTGCGCGGCGGCCAACGAGTCCAATTCCGACAGTTTCAAACGCACGCTGACGATGTACGGGGCCTCGCCCACGCGCCAATGTCCGTAGGTCGTCGCCACAATCGTGTCATCCGATAACACTTCGACCCCGGGATATGCGCAGTCGCTACGCACGTGATTGTCCATCAAGCGTACGCGGTACTGCCCTTCGCGGCCCTGGACCAGGTCATCATATTGGCCGACCCAGGCCACCCAGTCGCCTGCCGTCGGGCTCTCGTGCGTCGTATCGCGAAAGCTGATAAACAGCCGCCCGTCCCGTGTGTATTTAGCCGTGTGCCGGTCACCGGTCAAGGCGCCCGGCAATTCCCGCGCGGCGGTCCAGGTCTGCCCTTCATCATTCGAAAACACGATGAACGAGTTTCGGCGTCGCGAGTTCTCGCGCAGCAACACGGCCAACTGCCGCCCGTCGGGTGAACGCACGGCCCCCGGCTCGCACAAATCCACGTCGCTACGCGATAAGATGGGTTCCGGCACCGACCAGCTCAGACCACCGTCCGAAGAGAATGTCTTGTAGAGCGTAAACGGCCCGGGACGGGCCTCCGCTTGAAAAAAACGACCATCGTCGTGGAATAACCCCAGGTAATGTCCGGCATCTGCGAGCGGCACGACGCTGCTCATCACCACGATCCCGCCCCAATCGCCGACGGGCCCTAGCTCCGACCAAGTGTGCCCTTCGTCTTCCGATATGGCCAATCGTGCCGGATACAAGCCCGACCAGAGGATGAGGCGCTCCGCCCCGAGCTATCGACGACCCGATGGATCGTCGGTGTCTCCTTGCTCGTCGACCAGCTCTCCGGCGCCGGCAATCGATCGCTCCAGGTCAAGCCCCCGTCGTTGCTCCGTTTCATCACAATCGGCCCCCGACCATGCCCTTTGGGATACACAGCGATGATCGTCCTCTGATCATCCAACAGGACGGTCGTTGGATGCCCTAGGTACTGCTCCGGCTCGCGGTCCACAACAATTTGGCGTTCCGACTGAGCGGCAAGATCCAACAGGGGAATGCTGTAGCCCCGCAGCACATCCTCCGACCGAGCCGGCGAGACAACGGCCCACAATGTTAAGCTCAAGGCACCGTGAATCAGGATTTTGGCGAGCGTCGTCTTGGATTTCTGAATCACTTGGGTCCTCGCGAGAATTGACAATCGTTGGGGGGTGCGTTCGCAGTCGGGTGACCTCACGGCCCAGCGGACGGGTAGAGGTGCCAGGAAGGGCGCACATGGAGTCTGAGACACGATAGTCGCCCGGCGCAAGCAGCGTCAAGCATTTAGGCTGCAGAACACGTTGAGCGACGGCGCGGAATCCTGGATATTGACCACCCGATGGATTACATTCGACAGCCCTGACCTGCGGAGGACAATTTGATGCGATGGGAACGATTGCCGCGTCGACTCATGGGGCTGACGATAATCGGCCTGCTGTTAAGCCGAGCACACACATGGGCCCAGCCCCAACCGAATATCATCTATCTGTTGGCGGATGACCTCGGCTACGGCGAATTGGGCTGTTACGGCCAACGTCTGATTCAGACTCCGAACATCGATCGACTTGCTGCCGACGGTGTGCGGTTTACTCAGCACTATGCCGGAGCCCCGGTGTGTCGCACCATCTCGGTGTGTGTTGATGACGGGAAAGCACACGGGACACGCCTACATTCGCAACAATCGTGAACACCAACCGGAAGGCCAACTGCCGATTCCAGGCGAGTCGCTTACGGTGGCAGAACGGCTGCAACAGGCGGGGTACGCGACAGCCGCCATCGGCAAATGGGGACTCGGCTTTCCCGGCTCCAGCGGCGATCCCAATCGACAAGGTTTCGATTTGTTCTTCGGTTACAATTGCCAACGGCATGCTCACAACCATTTTCCGCGTTACCTGTGGCACAACGACCAGCGCGTCGAGTTGGCGGGCAATACGCGCAGTTTGAGCGGTGCACAGTTTTCGCAGGACCTGTTTACGCAACAGGCGATTCAATTCATTCGTGATCATACGAAGACGCCGTTCTTTCTCTACATGCCCTTTACGATACCGCACCTCTCGATCCAAGTACCCGAGTCGTCGCTATCGCAGTACAAGGACAAGATCCCCGAAACTCACTACAATCACCGCGATGGATATCTAAAACACCCATATCCTCATGCGGGCTACGCCGCCATGGTGTCGCACTTGGATCGTGACATCGGCAAGATACTCGCTGTACTCGATGAGTTGGGGATGGCGGAGAACACGTTGGTGATGTTCAGTTCCGACAATGGACCCACGTACGACCGACTGGGCGGTTCCGATTCCGATTTTTTTGAAAGTTCGGGGGCGCTTCGAGGTCGCAAGGGCAGCGTCTACGAAGGCGGTATTCGCGTTCCCTTGATCGCCCGTTGGCCCTCCCAGATCGCGGGGCCGCGTGAGCGACCACGTGTCAGCGTTTTGGGACATCATGCCTACGCTGCTGGACGCCAGCGGGACCGCCACACCCGACGGGCTGGACGGCATCAGCTTCCTGCCCACGCTACTCGGCCGTGGGGACCAGACACAGCACGAATACCTGGTTTGGCACTTTCCCGCCTATGGTGGACAGCAGGCCGCGCGGGTGGGCAATTGGAAGGGCGTGCGCCAGAACCGATTACGCGCAAACATCTCACCGCTGGAGTTGTACGATTTGAGCGATGATCCTGGGGAAAGTCACAATGTAGCAGCACAGCACCCGGACATCGTCAACCAAATGGTGGAGATTTTGGAGGAGAGTCAGCGGCCCTGCGAATACTTCCCGATATTGCCGTAGACCGACGGCGTCGACTGCGCGTCGCTGGTAACCTCAATAATGACGATGCGTGATGATCAGATTCGCCTGGTTGCTATCGCACCTCTGCAACACTCGACTACGCGGAGGCGACGACCGCATCGTCGAAATCACACAAGATTTCTAGAATCCAGAATGGAAAGCCTCGCGCCCGACGGTCAAATCTGCAATCATTTCAATGGTCGCACACTCAATCCCAGACCCGCGTATGACACACCCATCATCGTGCCGCCGAGGGAATCGCCATGCAAAGCAAAGCTGCAACCGTCGAGCAGTACTTGGCAGAACTGCCAGCCGACCGACGCGATACGCTGCAAGCGGTTCGCCAAGTCATCCTCGCGAACCTGCCCAATGGATACGAGGAAGGCATGCAGTATGGCATGATCGGCTATTACGTGCCGCATACGATTTACCCCACTGGTTACCACTGCAATCCGAAACAGCCTTTGCCCTTTGCGTCACTGGCTTCGCAGAAGAACTATATCTCGCTTTACCTGATGTGCATCTATAGCGATCCCCAACAGGAGATCTGGTTTCGCAAGGCCTGGAGTCAGACCGGCAAGAAACTCAACATGGGCAAGTCGTGCATACGTTTCAGGACGTTGGACGACCTGCCGTTGAAAGTGATCGGACAGGCGATCAAGCGCGTGCCCACTCATAAATTCATCGCGTACTATGAGTCCGCGATCCTTGGGTCGGCGACCAAGCGCCCGAGGTCCGTGTCGAGTTCATCGGGACCGCGTCGCTCCATAAAGAATTCAAGTAATTGAAGCGCTCGCGTCAACCGCTTCTAGCTCCGACATCTCACGTCAGGAGGCCCAACCCGGGCGGTAGGACGTATTGAGATACTGGTTGGCATCGGCAAAATTCGTGAACTTCGCTCCCTCGGCATCCCACGCTAATTCCTGTGTGGGAAATCGTACGGCGATGGCGCCGAGCAACCCGAGTTCGGTCAGAGGACCGCCGTAGTCGAAGTTCGACGTGGCGGGTCGCCCGCCGCGAATCGCGTCGAGCCAATCGGTGTAATGATCCTTGACTCGGGGAATCTTTTCGGCGGGCTGGCGATAGTCACGGGCCTTTTCCACCGGCAACAATCGGCATCCCCCGGCACCATGAGAACCATGTACAATCGCACCCGCGTCGCCGTAGACAATTGCGCCGACACCAGGGACCTGCTGTTGCGGTGGGAGGAAATCGGGCCGAGGCATCGCCAGATCTCCGTCATACCACACAAGTTTCACCGCGCCGCGATCGCCTCGGGCAGGAAACTGGTAAGTAATCTTGCTGGCCGGGGGATACAGTTCTGCGTGCTTTTCCGGATCGTATCGCGGATCCACCTCCGCCCGTACGGACGTGGGTGCACCGAGGTCGAGCGCCCACATGGATGGATCGACAATGTGGCAAATCCAATCTCCGACGCATCCGGTACCAAACGGCATCCAGCCGCGCCATGTGAACGGAACATAGAAGGGTTGGTACGGACGTGGCGTTACCGGCCCGAGCCACAGATCCCAGTCCAGTTCGGCAGGGATCTCGTGCTGTTGTTGCAGTTGCGGCACCTTGTCGATCTGGCAGTAAAGTTCTTTGAACGCGTCGCAGGCGGCGTGTATTTCGGTGACGTTGCCGATGGCGCCGTCCCAGATCCACTCGCAGAATCGCCGAATGTCGTCCGACGAATGCCCTTGGTTCCCCAACTGGGTAATGACGTTGTATTGGCGAGCCGCCTGCATCATCTGCCGTACTTCGTGAACCGAATGGGCCAACGGTTTCTCACAATAGACATGTTTTCCACGCCCAATGGCGTTCAACACGGCAACGGCATGTGTATGATCAGGCGTACCCACGACGACGGCATCGATGTCCCGGTCCAAGTCGTCCAGCATCTGGCGATAGTCACGATAACGCTTGGCTTGAGGATACTTCTTGTACGTCTCGGCCGCGCGACGATCATCGACATCGGCCAGCGCGATAATGTTTTCGCTGCTCACACCATCGATGTCGTTCGCCGCCCGACCGCCTGCGCCGATGGCCGCGATATTTAGTTTGTCGCTGGGCGCGGTCTTGCCGGGTCCTCCCAATACGTGCGCGGGGACAATGTGAAACAAGGTCACGCCCGCACCGGCGGTGCGGAGGAATTCGCGGCGACTGACCGCATGACGAGCATTGTTCATGGTGGCCTCCGAGTAGATGACAAACGAGCCGAGCGTCCCTAGTCTAACGCATCTGCGGTGGACCAGCGACGCGATACGAGCGACGGCAACTCACCGCGGCGCCGGAGCCCAGCCCTGACCATTGCGAAGTACCGCACACGGTTGTCCCAGACGACGACACGTGTCTTGGAAGTCATCCGGCGAAGCCGTATTGAATTCAAACATGTCGAAGTGACAGGGAATCACCATACTAGCGCCGACGTCATGCGCCAGTTGGGCTGCTTCGCCTCCCGCGAGGTTTCCCGCCACACGCCGCTCCGCCGCGCGACCATTGATGGGCAGCAGCGCGACATCCAATTGCCAGGAGCGCAGCGTCTCGACAAGGCCGTCGTAGAGCACGGTGTCCCCGCTGTGGTAGATCAGCCACGAACCGCACTGAACCACATAGCCCAAATACCGACAGCGGCCCTGCTCGTCTCGTTCCACCGTCTCATGGGCTGCGGGAATGGCCGTCAGTCGAAAACCTGCCACGCTGATTTGTTGTCCGACGTCGATCGGCGTGAGTCGCTCCTCGGGCACCTGCAGACGCTCGGCAGCAAACTCACGATTCGCGGCGGGCACAATAATTTCCAAGGCAGGATTCACTCGCCGCAGTGGCAGCAAGGTATCGGCATCCAAATGATCGGAATGGTTATGGCTGGAGGTCACGACATCCACGAAATCCAATCGCGACGGGTCAATCACTCGCTCCGTCATACGAACATGTGGCTTGTCGGTTCCCGCATACTTCTGCGTCAGCGAATCCGATAGGTAGGGATCCAGCAACAGGTGGCGTCCTTGCCATTGCAGCAGAAATCCGCTTTGGCCGAGCCACCACAGATGAAAGACATCGGGACGAGCCGTCGCTGATCGAATGTCGGCGAGCAACTGGTCGTGTGACATGAAAGGTCGGATCACATCCCCAACTCCCGGCGCACCTGTTGTACGCCCATCACAAGGTTATGCAGTTTGCGTTTGGCAGCCCACCGCGCGGTTTGACTCAAACCACAGTCCGGACTCAGTGAGAGACGTTCCGGGGGCACGTATTGCAGACACTTCTTCACGCGATCGACGACATCCTCGACGCCTTCGATATAGTAGCTCTTGACGTCGATGATCCCCACCGACACGTCCCGCTGCTTGCCAATCGTTTCGATCAGTTCCAACTCGGCAAATTCACGGCTTGCCATCTCGACGTGGATCTCGTCGACATTGAAGTCCAAGAAGTCGGGAAACATCGGTTCGTAGCGGCGGTACCCGACGGCATGCCCTTTGAAGTTACCAAAACAGAGATGCGTCGAGAGGCGGCACGCGCCGACAATCGGTGCGACCGTACGATTGAAGATATCGACTAGCCGTCGTCGATCTTCACGGTACGCATAACAACTCATCGACGGCTCGTCGACCGTGATCTCGCGGCATCCCGCGGCAACCAGATCTTCCAGTTCTTGCCGTATCAGCGGCAAGAGCGCTTCGGTAACGGCGAATCGATCCGGGTAGTGCGAATTGGGCTCCAATCGTCCACTCATCGTATAGGGACCCGGCACGCTCGCCTTGAGTGTCACGCCCGGAGGAGCGAGTCGCTGCAGGCGCTGAAATTCTGCGACGGCACCGAGACCGTGCGGTGCCGTAAGCGTTCCGGTAATCCCGTGCCGGCCTCGTTGATCATGCGCCGGTGGCCCAAACCGACGCGGACTGGCGGACTCCAGTTCGATGCCTTCCAAATAGCCGTAGAACGAGAGATTAAAGTCCAGTCGTGTCTGTTCTCCGTCCGTTATCACATCCAGTCCCGCCGTCACCTGATCGTGGATCGCGACGACGACAGCATCCTCCTGCAGTTCGGCGAGGTCGTCCCGGCCAAATTGGTCCAGATGCTGACAAGCAAATTCCAACCAGGCGGGAAACGGATAGCTCCCGATGACCGTGGTGCGCAACGGAATGGGTTGCATTAGTTGAGAAACTCCCTTGTAAGTTGGAGGGACTTAGGAAAGTCCGAGATGCTGATAGAGTCGGGCCATCCGCCGCGCGTGCTCATCATAGGCCGCTTCAAACAGGGCAGTCGCCCGCTCCGCACCGACGAGGCAACCGGCGGTTAGTACGCGGGGCGGCGAACCGTGACGTGTCAGACGGGCTGCTACTTCCGCCTTGACGCAGTTGACAATTAGGCACCCCCCGACGGTAGATCCCGGCGCGACCGGTGTCTCCAGGCCGTCAATGTGTACCATGGCATCCCCCGCCGGCGCGCGGTATCGAGCACCAGGTCGGCGCAATCCGACAGCTTGCGGCCCGATTCATGACGGCTCTCGCTCGCGTCACTATGCTGTTGACTGACAAGGGCGACGACTTTGACGCCCCGCCGCGGAACAACTCGGCCATTTCAATCGGCACGACATTGCATCCGCTGGACGATACGACAAGGGCGGAATCGACGTCCGAGACATCGAAATTGCGGAGGATGCGCTCTGCGAGCCCCGGCCGGTTTTCCAGGAACATTGCCTGTCGCTGACCGTTGGCTCCGGTCACCAGATTGTGAAAAGTCAGCGACAGTTCCACAATCGGATTGAAACCGGGAAACGAGCCGTAGCGAGGCCACAGCTCTTCGACCAAAATCCGACTGTGCCCTGCTCCAAACAAATGCACCACGCGCCCGGCCAGAATGCTCGCCGCAAACCAATCGGCGGCCTTTTCTATCGCCGAAGTTTGCTGACGCACATGCTCTAGCAGTCGTTGGCTGGCCCTCAGAAAATCGTCACTGGGTGTTGTCATAGTCGCAAATCTCTCAAAGCCGCCTGCCGCCGTCGACCGGTCAACCACTCACAGTCCAGCCACCATCGACCGCCAGGACCTGGCCCGTAACGTAACGGGCTTCATCCGAAAGGAAGAACACGGCGACCTGGGCCAGGTCTTGGGGTCGACCAACGCGGCCGCCATCGAGCGGCTGCCGCATACGGACATAGTCCATCGTCGCCTCGTCGCTCACGGCGCGCGTGGCCATGGGAGTGTCGACCAACGCGGGGGCGATCACGTTGAACCGGATGTCGTCTTCCGCGTAGTACGCCGCGCAGGCCTTCGTCAAACCGATCGCGGCGGCTTTGGCGGCAGCATATGCGTGCGTGGCGAAGTGTTTCCCAGACGGTGCAAACCCTAGTACCGAACTCATATTCAAGATCGTACCGCCGCGGGCCTGCCGCAGAAATTGCTGCACCGCCGCTCGGTTGGCATAAAACAAACCGTTCAGATTGTTATGCAACGTGAACTCCCAACCCGCTGCGGAGACCTCGTGCAAAGGTCCGTCACCGGCGCGACGTCCGCTTCCGCCCGCTACGTGGTACAACCCGTCCAGCCCACCAAAATGCTCGACTGCCAAACGCACGGCGTCCACCGCCGTCTGGGGGTCAGCGGCATCACCGACCACCAGTCGCGTGGGCCCGCCAATTGCCGCCACAGCGCGCTGCCCTTTGTCCGCATCGCGACCAACCACCACCAAACGGGCGCCCTCCGCCGCGCAGGCCTCCGCCGCGCCGAGACCCATGCCCGACGTTCCGCCGACGATCACAATCGATTTGTCCTGCAGCCGACTTGCTCGCATGCTAGGCCATTGTCGAGGCTGCCGAGGTGGCGTCAAGTGAGCTTGCTCGGCTGCTACTTCCAGAAGTCTCAGGATGCTGTTAGGCTGGCGAGTTTGCGGGCGGGGGTCCGGCGGCATGAAGCATCGACGTAGTCGCAGACGACTCCGCCACGAGATGCCACACCAACCTCGATATCCTGCTGCGGACCCGCGGACGTGGGCCCCACCGTCGTAACTAGCCTATTGTCGAGACCGTGATGAGCACGATTCAAAAACTCCTGGTCGCCAACCGCAGTGAGATTGCCACGCGCGTCTTTCGCAGCGCCACGGAGCTGGGAATTCGCACGGTGGCGATCTACACGCACGAAGATCGTTACGCACTGCACCGATTTAAGGCCGACGAGGCCTACATAATTGGCCGACCCGGCGAACCAATTCGAGCGTATTTGGACATCCCGGGCATCATCCGTATTGCCCTCAAACACAAGGTCGACGCAATCCATCCCGGCTACGGCTTTTTGTCGGAGAAGGCCGAATTCGCGGAAGCATGTGCGGACGCGGGCATCGTGTTCGTCGGACCTCCCGTAAAGGCCCTCCGCGATCTGGGCGACAAGACGGCGGCTCGTCAGCTGGCGCAACAAGCGGGTGTGCCCGTGTTGAGCGGCAGCCAAGCGCCCATCAACAAGGTCGAGGACGGCGAGCAGTTGGCAACCGACCTGGGTTATCCCATCATCCTCAAGGCGGCGCATGGAGGCGGGGGAAGGGGAATGCGGATTGTCCACTCGCAGGAAGAATTCGTCCCGGCCTATGAACAGGCCCGCCGCGAGTCGCTGACGGCCTTCGGCAGCCCGGATATTTTCATCGAAAAATTCATCGCGCACGCCCGCCATATCGAAGTGCAATTGCTGGGAGATCAGCACGGCAACCTAGTGCATTTGCGGGAACGCGATTGCTCGGTCCAACGGCGCCATCAGAAAGTCGTGGAAATTGCACCTGCGCCGAACCTGGATCCGCGCACCCGCGATCAGATCTGTGAAGCGGCCTTGGCGATTGGACGGGAAGCGGACTATCAGAACGCCGGCACTGTGGAATTCCTGCTGGACGATGAGACGGGTGAGTTTTACTTTATCGAAGTCAACACACGAATCCAGGTGGAACACACCGTTACCGAAGAAATCACCGGCGTTGACCTGGTGATGGCTCAAATCCTGGTGGCTCAGGGGGTGCCGTTGAGCGACCCGGCGATTGGCTTGCCTTCGCAAGACGCGGTCCAAACCAACGGCTTCGCCCTGCAGTGTCGCGTTACCACCGAGGACCCTTCCAACAACTTCTTGCCCGACTACGGCCGCATCACCCACTACCGCTCAGCCAGTGGCATGGGCGTGCGTTTGGACGCGGGCAGTGCCTATTCGGCGCGGTCGTGCACCCGTATTACGATTCGATGCTGGTCAAGGTCACGGCGCGAGGTCGCAGGTTCGAAGACGCGGTGCGCCGCATGGAACGGTGTCTTCACGAGTTTCGAGTGCGTGGCGTCAAGACGAACATCCCCTTCCTCATCCGGCTGATGGAACATCCCACGTTCCTGCAAGGACGTTGCACGACGCGGTTCATCGATCTGACACCGGACCTGTTCAAGCTGCCGCGGCGACGGGATCGGGCAACGCGTTTGCTCCGTTTCTTGTCGGACGTGATCGTCAACGGCAACCCTATCGTCAAGGGACTGCCGAGGGCGGAACGACGAGAACCGGCGCAAGTGCCGACGTTTGACTCGGAAGTGGCCGCCCCCGACGGAATTCGGCAAAGGCTGTTGTCACTCGGGCCCCAGAAGTTTTCGCAGTGGATCCTACAACAGAAACCCTTGTTGTTGACCGACACGACCTTTCGCGATGCGCACCAGTCGCTGCTGGCGACCCGTTTTCGGACGATCGACTTGGTGAACGTCGCCGAGGCCTATGCGCACGGATGCCCGGAGATGTTTTCGCTGGAGATGTGGGGTGGGGCGACGTTCGATACGTCCATGCGATTTCTTAAAGAGTCGCCCTGGGACCGCTTGGCCCAAATGCGAGAAAAGGTCCCCAACATCTCTGCTGCAGATGCTGCTGCGGGCGTCCAATGCGGTCGGTTACACGAACTATCCCGACAATGTGGTACAGGCATTCGTGCTGGAGGCGGCCAGGCGGGCATCGACGTGTTCCGTGTCTTCGATGCGCTGAATTGGATCCCTAACATGCGAGTTGCGGTCGATGCGGTCCTTTCGACGAACGCGATCTGCGAGGCCGCCATCTGTTACACCGGCGACATCTTGGATCCTCACGGACAAAATACGACTTGAAGTATTATGTCGACTTGGCGAAAGAATTGGAGTAGATGGGAGCTCATATCCTAGCGATCAAGGATATGGCGGGGCTGTGCAAGCCTGCAGCCGCGCGAACGGTTGGTCAAGACGCTGAAACAAGAAATCGGATTGCCCATCCATTTGCATACTCATGACACCGCCGGTATTCAGGCCGCCGCGATCCTGTCGGCCGCCGAAGTCGGACTGGACATCGCCGATGGCGCGATGGCCCCCATGTCTGGCGGCACATCGCAACCCAATCTGAACACGCTGGTCGCCGCCTTGCGGTTTTCGGATCGCGACCCCCAATTGCCCCTCGAACACCTCGACAGCCTAGCCGATTATTGGCGCGCCGTCCGCGAGTTTTACACACCCTTTGAAAGCCAAGTGCTGCCGGCAACCGCCGACCTCTACAAACACGAAATGCCCGGTGGCCAATACACAAACCTGTACCAGCAAGCACGCGCCTTGGGTCTGGTCGATCAGTGGACGCAGATCTGCCACGTGTACGCTCAAGTCAACGAACTCTTTGGCGACATCGTTAAGGTCACGCCAACCTCGAAAGCCGTCGGCGATATGGCGCTGTTCATGGTCGCGAACGAACTCACCCCCGACGATATTCTGAGCGGTGACCGCGAACTGGCGTATCCCGCCTCAGTCCTCGACCTGATCGGTGGCAGCATGGGACAGCCTCCCGGCGGTTTTCCTATCAAAATTCAGCAGCGCATCCTCAAAGATCGACCAGCGGTGAGCGGCCGCCCCGGCGAGTCGCTGCCGCGCGCGGATTTCGCGGCCACGCGCGAGGAACTCGCCAAACAATTGGGCCACGATCCGACGCAACAAGAAATCGTGTCCAGCCTGCTATACCCCAAAGTATTCCAGGAGTACGCCCAGCACCGTCGCGACTTCTACGATCCCAGCGGACTCCCGACTCCCGTGTTTTTTTACGGGCCTGAACCGGGCGAAGAGATTTCCATCGAACTGGAACCCGGTAAGACGCTGATCGTCAAGTACCTGACCGTCGGCGAACCACATGCAGACGGCCGCCGCACCGTGTTCTTCGAAGTCAATGGGATTCCGCGGGAAGTTAATGTGCAGGACCACTCGCAGGAGCCCGATGCACCCTCGGCCGTCAAAGCGGATCCGACCGACGTAAAACAGATTGGCGCCGCCATGCCCGGACTGGTCGTGACCGTCGCGGTTCAAGCCGGCGATACGATCAAGAAAGGCCAAAAGCTGCTGAGTCTCGAAGCGATGAAAATGGAAACGACGATTCAGGCCGAGATCGACGGTGTGCTGGCGGACGTCTTAGTGAAGCCTGGCAGCCAGGTCGAAACGGGAGATCTGCTGATTCGATTCGAATAGATCATCGATCATGAATTCGCCTACGCCCTTTCACCTGCAAAAAATCCGCGACGAAACGTTTGTCCGCGAACTCGATTTCCATTGGGAACTCGAGTCCACGAATTCGCATGCCCTGCGGCAAGCGGATCGGGCCGAAGTCGAGACTCCCCTGTTGGTGATATGCGAACAACAGACTGGCGGTCGTGGCCGAGGTACGAATCGCTGGTGGTCGGCTTCCGGCGCGTTGACGTTCTCCTTGCTGATCCGATTGGACGATGTTCCTGGAGACCGCTTGCCTCAGATCGCATTGACCGTGGGCCTGGCGATCTGCCAAGCTGTGGAGCAATTCGCCGCCACGGCGATCTAGCGCTCAAATGGCCCAATGACGTCTACTTGAACGAACGAAAGCTGGCCGGCATTCTCATCGAACTCCCGACTCGCCGCCCGCCTCATGCCGTGCTTGGCGTGGGAATCAATGTCAACAATTCGCTGAGTCAGGCGGACGCGGAACTCGCGCGGACCGGCATCGCGCTTCGTCGACGCGCTGCAAACGGAATTGGACCGAACCGACTTGTTGATTGCTTGTCTACAGCAAATCGAACGGCGCGTGATCGACTTGCGCAACAACTCGGCCAGCCTGGTTGATCAGTGGCGGGCCTACCATCTGTTGCAAGGCCGTCGGATTGAGATCGACACGTACAACGGTCGCGTCCAAGGCGTATGTCTGGACATCGATGACGACGGAGCGTTGCTGCTGGAAACCGCCGATGGCATCCGACGGTTTCTGGGGGGGATCATTACGTCCTTCGACGTTCGCTAAGCCCGAAGCAATCCACAAGTGCTGGCGCCCCCCCTACTGCAACAATTCGGCACGCGTGGTGAATTGGATGTTAGACAGACCCACGCGATACGACGTGTCGTAGACGTCAATCACATCGCCAAACGGGACCTCCGCCGCCGGGTCAATCACAACGGGCAAATCTGCCTTGATGCGGGCCAGCTGACCGAGTCGTTGTTCTAACGCGGCCAAAGTGGTGACAGGCTGTCCATTCAGTTGCAGGTCGACGGTTGTGCCGCGGTGGATCAGGCGGATCACAATCCGCTCGAAGTCTTCCTGCTGGAGCTGGCGGCCCTGACGCACGTCACCGCTGGACGTCAATTGACTCGGCAAGACGGCCTCGACGGCCTGAAAACTGGTGGTCCACACGAAAAAGATCAACAACAGAAACACCACATCGATCATGGGTGTCATGGCGGCCTCGGCCCGCTCGGACGAATGCGAATAGCTCGAAGGAACCTTCACCGTGTGGCTCCCGGCGACTCGAGCACAGCAAAACTGACATTCCAAAGTCCCACATTGGCCGCGCTGGCCAACACCGGTTCGACCTGCCGGTAGGCGAGTCGCCGATCGCAGCGAATTCGTAATTCCAGCAATTGGCCATGGTTCTCCAGTTGAGCTCGAAGCCGTTCGCTAAGTTGATTCCGTTCGATCAAGCGTCCCCCAAGCCAAATACGACCGTCCTCCTGCAAAGTTATCGTCAGGCGCGGCGTATCACGCACTTCCTCTTGGCCCTCCCTTGCCGATGGCAGGTCCACCTGGATCCGATTTTCGCGCTGCGCCAACTGACTGGATACCAAGAAGAAAATGATTAACAGGAACACGACGTCGATCATCGGCGTCATGTTGATGCCAACCGGCGCATGCCGTAAGCGTTGCAGCACATCCATGGTCAATTCGCTCGCATCACTCCGCGTCGTACGACGTTCCCCGAAGATCCAACGACAAGTAACAGCTCACAACTGAACTGGCGGCGGAGGTGTGGGCACAGCGGCCAGTCGGCGCTTTAACGGCCGGCACACGTGCTGCACCACGTACGTCGCCTCCGCCACGAGTTGATCAACGCGGTTGCGTAAAATGGCAAAGGCGGCCAATGAAGGGATCGCCACCAACAGGCCCCCAACCGTCGTCACCAACGCCTGGTAGATGCCTTCGGCCAATTCTCCGGCCCCAGCCGAACCTTGCGATGAGGCGACCTGCTGAAAGGCGATGATCATCCCAGTCACCGTGCCCAAGAGCCCCACCATGGGCGCAATGTTGCCGATCACGGACAAGTATTCGATCCGTCGCAGCAACCGTGCCGCTTGTTCGGCCAGTGCATCTTCCAGCGCTTTCTCGACCGCCGGCCATCCCCCTTCACGTTCGGCCAATCCCTGCGCGACAACGAACGACAACAGGCTGGGTTCTGCCTGGCATGCGGCTTCCGCCGCCGTGACCTTGCCGTGCGTTAGCAACTCCCGCAACTGGCTCTGCAGCGATTCCGGCACCAATTCCTGCCGGCGGATTGTGAGCAAATGCTCGAAGACCAGGTAGGCCGCGGTGATCGATAGGGCCAGCAGCAACAGCATGATGCCGACGCCAACCCAACCACCGGAAAAAACAATCTGGAATAGGCCCCTCGGTGCCACCCCTTGGTTGGACGCGTCGACCGGCTGAGCCCAAAGCGGAGATGTGGCAAAGCAGCCCCATGCCAACCCCACGCTTGCGCAGACGGATCGCCCCAGCCCCCCGTGCGTCCTTCTCGTAAGGGCGATGCGATTGACAAACATCATAGTCGTGACTGCGACTGGCAGTGAAAGCCGGTGGTTGACGAACGACACAACGCCCATCGACGTTGCGACAGCGGAAGTATAAACGATTACTCAGCCAGACACGACCTGACGGCGGACGGAGCTGGCAAGGACGAATCGATCAGGGCGTTTCGTCCCGTTGCCTGATCAGTCGCTGCGCTTCATCGGCTAAGGGACTATGGGGTGCGAGGCGGACGAGGTCCCGGAAGACGTGCACGGCCTCGGACTGCTTTTGCGCCCCGTGCAACAACTGTCCGGCAGCCCACAGCGATTCGCTCGCCAGCTGGCGCGTGGCCTGGTAACTCCAAGCGGCCTGCAGGTAGGCGAGCACCGCCGCGTCCACGTCGCCTTGCCGAGCGAGCGTTTGGGCAATCACAAAACTTGGTCCGGCTCGCTGCGGGGCGGGTAGCTGCTGGAGCCCCGTCTGCCAACGCTGCACCAACTCCGCATCGGCGTCCACGACCTGGGTCCGCCACAACTGAGCGGCCGACACTTGGCCAATCCAGTTATCCCCCTCGCGCCGCACGACGTCCTGCAGGACACGTTGAGCCGCCGCCCGCTGCGGCCCGGATAGCAGCCAACTGCCTGCCATCAGACGGGCGACCGCCGGCTGACCTTCGACCAGCCAACCGGTCGCCTTCTGCTCCAGCAAGCGATCCGGTTGCTCGGCGCACCACGCCAAGGGAATCACCTGAGCCCACAAGGTCTCCGGATCCTGTTGCCACAACGCCAAAAAAGTTGTTGCCGCCGCTCCAGTCTGCCCCATTTGCTGCAGGCAGACGATGGATCGCGCCACGATTTGCTGCTGCACCCATGGCCGCGATTCGACACGATATGCCGCGCGGTATTGCGACAGCGCCCCGGCGTCGTCGCCCGCCACAAAGGCCTCGTCCGCTGCCTCATGCTCCGCGCAGCGTTCCGTCTCGATGGAGACAATACGATCACGACGGACGCGGTGCGTAGTCCCCTGAGGTAGCTGCAATTGCAGTTCCTTCGCGTCACATTGGATGATCGTGCCCGTGCGTGTTACGAGCCGATTTCGCGCATCGAACAATGTGACACGGTCCTCGGCATTGGCCCGGGGGATAACCGCCGGACCCAGCAGCAACAGGAGGGCGACCGCGACAGCCTCGCCCTTCATCCCCCAGCTACGTCGGCGATCCTGAGGCTGGCTGTATTCGTTCACGGGGTGGTAAACCTCGAAATATCGACGTAGGCATGCTGTCCGCCGTTCTGCTGCGCCAGCCGTACCAAAAAATTCTGGCGTCGGCTCTGTGGTCCGAAGCCAAACTCAATGGCGTTGATGGCAGTCGCCTGATTCCACCGCTGCACCTGTCGAAGTTCCTCATCCGTCAACTGCGGTTCGTCAGCATCGGTCAGAAAGAAAATCACGTCCGGATGCAGGGCGAGCGCCATTTTGAGGGCCTGCAGGTGGCGCGTACTGCCGGTGGCCATGATCCCCTGTACGAATTGGGCCGCCGCCGCCGTCCCCTCTTCGTTGGCCCACACCAGGCTTGGCGCCCGTGAGCGGAACTTGAAGACATGGGGATCTTCATTGTAGAAAATGATTTGAAATTGCGTGGTCTCGGTCAAATCCTGAAGGCTGGCAATCAATTCCCGCTTCGCCGCCGCGAGTGGCCGTCCACCAAAGCCCGCCATACTCCCCGACCGATCAAACACGTAGACAAACTTGCTGCCTGAACCGGACGTGCCAAAGATCGTTGTCCGCACTTGATCGGATAGCCCGTCGCGACCGATTGCCCCCGCGCCGGCACCGCCGGTGCGGGGCAACTCCAGCCGTTCCGCGGCGGCCAAGCCATCATCGGCCGTCGGCATCAGTCCGGATAGGTCGACAGACAACTCGGACGGCGTTGGGAGCGCATCGGCCAGCGGGGCGGCCGGCGCAGCATCCTGCGACTGGGCCTGCTCGCGGGTCAAATACTCCGTCTGCCCCTCGCTTTCCCGTACCAGCGCGACGCCGACCGTGCGGTCGGGACTGGTAGATGGCGTTCCGCGGGGAGCGAAACGTAGCACGTATGCAGCAAGCAACAGCAGCGCCAGGTGCAGCACCAACGACAGTGACCATGCCGGCACAGGACGAGGCCCGACGGCCGCCGGCAACGCATCCGGTCTCGAATTCAACAACACAACCCTTTGATAAAAAACAACTTACAGCGAAAACATATTGTACAAGTCGACCCCAATCCGGTCAACGCAAACGAAACATCCGGTCATCTCACCCGAGTGAGACATCGGTCGGTCGCCCTCCCGGATAGAAACGGTGACGCCTTCTGCCCTGCCCTTTGAGCGACGTCACATGCGTCGCGCGTATCTCGCCGTGTCGGGGCCCTCGGACATTGCGTGGGAAACTCGTATAATTTTGCACCCTGCCGCAGCGCCGCCGTGCGGCCACTCGAGCCGGTCCGCACACCGCGTCGGTCATCGCGTTGCTTGGAGATTCCCATTTGAAGATCATTAATTATCCGCATCCGACACTCCGCTATGTCTCAAAGCCAATCCGCCGGATCGACGCTGAATTCCGCGAGATGATCCGCGAGATGTTTCTCCTGATGTACCAGGCGAGAGGAATTGGATTGGCAGCCAATCAGGTGGACTTACCACTGCGTTTCTTCATTTGCAATTTGGCAGGTAATCCCGACGAAGGCGAAGAAATGGTCTTCATCAACCCGGTGCTGAGCCGACCCAAAGGACAGGCCGAACAGGAGGAAGGCTGCCTCAGTTTGCCCGGCCTATACGCTCCGGTAAAGCGTCCCGAAGCGATTCATTTCGAGGCCCACGCGCTCGACGGAGCCCTGATGAGCGGCACATTGGAGGGCATGATGGCCCGCGTCGTGCAGCATGAAGTCGATCACTTGAACGGCGTGCTGTTTGTGGACCGCTTGACGACCACGGTCGAATTAAATGTCCAACCGGCACTGGAAGAGTTTGAGCTGGAATTCCAAAGTCGCCGCCACTGTGGCGAGATTCCCAGCGACGCCGAAATCGCCAAACGGCGGTCCGTGCGGGAACAACAATACGCAATCACCTAGGACGGCGGCCGATGCGGATACTGATGATGGGGACCGGACCATTCGCCGTGCCGACATTTCGTGGTCTTCTGACGTCGCAACACGACGTGTTGGCACTCATCACGCGACCGGTCCCCGCACCGACCGGTCGACGTAAATCGTCGCAGCCGGTCAATCCCATGCAGGAGCTTGCCGAAGCTCGCGGAGTGACGGTGCATGCACCGGAGAGCATTAAGTCGTCGACAGCAATCGAAACGCTGCGAAGTCACGAGGCGGATTTGCTGGTGGTCTGCGATTATGGTCAGATCCTTTCCACGGCAGCTTTGGCCACAGCCCGACTTGGTGGCATTAATTTGCATGGTTCGCTCCTTCCCAGTTATCGGGGAGCGGCCCCCATCAATTGGGCCCTGTACGATGGCGTCACAGAGACCGGCGTGACGGTGATCCATATGAACGCTGGCCTGGACGCCGGGCCTTGCCTTGTGCAAATGGCAACTCGCGTCGGTCCGAACGAAGACGCGCTGGAATTGGAACAGAGGTTAGCCGAGTTGGGCTGGCGATCCGTCCAGGAGGCGCTCGGCATGCTGGAGGACTGGGACCGCATGACGCCACTGGGGGTAATCCAAGATCCCGATCAGGCGACGCGTGCCCCGCGGCTGAAAAAGACCGATGGAGCGATCGACTGGGCGCAGGGCGCACAGCAGATCTTCGATCAGGTCCGGGCGTTAAAGCCTTGGCCGGGTACGTACACCTACTGGCACCGCCGTAAGGGGGCATTGCGTTTACTGTTGAATCAGGTGGCGGTCGATACACGTACCAGAGACCACGGAGATCCGGGCGAGGTAATTGAAGCCGACGGGGACCGCTTGACGATTGCTTGCGGTCAGGGGAGCTTGCGGCTGCTGGAAGTGCAACCGGCGGGAAAAAGCCGCCTGTCCGCGCGGGAGTTTTTGCGGGGCTATCCACTAGCGCCGCACGATCGTTTGCAGCGCGAAGACCACTGAACTACGAAGGAGCCAGTGCCGGCAACCGACCGCCACCGTAGGACCAAGTCGCCGAAATCCCCCTCGTCCCGCTGCGTGATCTGATGTTAAGATAGACCTTCCGCGCTCCAAGCCGTCGCGGGCTTCCTTCGTTTCTGTCCGGAATTGCCGATGACTAAACGTCTTTACATCGAAACGGTCGGCTGCCAGATGAACATGCTGGATAGCGAATTGGTCGTGGCCAATCTGCGCCAGCGGGGCTTTGAGTTGACGAACCGACCTGAGGGAGCCGACGCCATCCTGTTCAATACCTGCAGCGTACGGCAACGTGCGGAGGATAAGGTCTATAGTGCGCTCGGCAGACTGCGGACGCTCAAACAGCTACATCCGCAGAAAGTGATTGGCGTCTTGGGTTGCATGGCGCAAAAGGACCAACGACTGATCTTTGAGCGTGCTCCGTACGTGGATGTCGTGGTAGGCCCTGGGCAGCTGCACCAGGTACCCGATTTGATCCAGAAAGTTCAGGAGGGCGCGGGGCGTCAAATGGAGGTCAGCTTGGGGCGGCGCGACGGCAGCCTCGGTGCGATCAAGCGGAGCCACGAGAGTTTCGACCCACTGCGGGATGCTCAGATGCGACCCACGCCCTACCAGGCTTACGTCCGCATCCAAATCGGCTGTGATAAATTCTGCACGTACTGCATTGTGCCGATGGTTCGTGGCCCCGAGCAAGGTCGGCCACCCGAACAAATCCTGGCCGAGGCCATTGCGTTGGCGGATCAAGGGTGTCTCGAGATTATTTTATTGGGCCAGACGGTCAACAGTTATCGTTATCAGCAGGGCGAGACGACCACGCGGTTGTCCGACCTGCTCTATCGCCTGCACGACATCCCGGGCATCCAGCGGATCAAGTTCGTAACGAACTACCCCAAGGACATGAGTCGTCCGTTGTTGGAAGCCGTGCGAGATCTGCCGAAGTGTTCGCCCTATCTACACGTGCCGGCGCAATCGGGGTCGAACGCCGTTTTGGAGCGAATGAGGCGGGGTTATACGGTGGAAGAGTATCGCGCGATGATGCAGCAGATCCGCGAGATTATTCCGGCGGCGGCAATCTCCAGCGACTTCATCGTTGGTTTTTGCGGTGAAACCGAGCACGACTTTCGGCAGACTGCGACGTTGGTCGAAGAATGTCGCTTTAAGAACAGCTTTATTTTCAAATACAGTGAACGTCCGGGCACGAAGGGAGCGGAGCATCTCGCTGACGACGTGCCTCTGGACGTGAAGAAGCGGCGGAACAACGACCTGTTGAGCCTTCAAAATCGCATCAGTGAGGAGGATAATCAAGCGTTCATCGGCCGCGCGGTCGACGTGCTTGTCGAGGGGCCAAGTAAACTGGCATCGGACAGCGAATCGGCGGAATCGCACGTGGTACAGATGGCGGGTAGGACACACTGTGACCGAATCGTCGTCTTCAATGGAAACCGCCGACAGGCGGGACAGATCCTACCTATTACCATCTACGATGTCACGCGCATACTCTCTTTGGCGAAGTCGTCACCGACTGTGTAGGACCCGAAGTCTACTCGCTGCAGGTCTGATCAACCGATTCACCCCTGCAGTGCCGCCGTGAACGTGGACAGCGCCTTGCCACGTCGATTCGAGTTCTAGACAGAAAACAGATGCTCCATGGAAAGTCGATCCCTGGTTCCCTTGCTGGAATCCCCTGCCGCGGCCGAGGCCTGGCTGCGTCCCCTCGGCATCACCGACGCGGAACGCGGTTACGCAAATCTCATGGCGATTACCCGCAGCGGCATCTCACCCGATCTGTTACAGGTCATCTTCGCAAAGCTCGAACAGTACCTGCCGAAGCTGAGCGACCCTGACCTGGCGCTCAACACGTTGGATCGGTTCATCGCGGCCAGTCGCAGCCCGCTTTCGCTAGGAAGTCTCTTTGAGCAAGATCCGGAGGCCCTGGCGACGTTGTTGCAGCTCTGCGATAGCAGCCGCTTCCTCGGTGATTTGCTGGTCAGCGATCCCGAATCGTTCGAATTGGTACGTCTAACCGATGGAACGCCCGTCCTCCGCGACGAATTGGTCGAAGAATTGTGTGTTGAGGTTGCGCAGCTGACGGATCGCCGCTCCGCGCTCGCCTTGCTCCGACGTCACAAGCGGCGGGAGACGCTGCGGGTCGCCTATGGAGACTTAGTGCGGCAACAACGCATTCCCGTGGTCACCCAGCAGATCTCCTTCCTGGCCGATGCGCTCTGCGAAGCCGCCTTGACCTTTGCCAAGCAGCACCTGATCCAATCTCGCGGCGTCCCCCGCCGCGTCGATGGGCGTCCCGGACGCTTCGTCGTGTTGGCCTTGGGCAAACTGGGGGGCGTTGAGCTGAATTACTCGAGTGACATCGATCTGATGTTCTTGTATGACGGGGACGGGAAGACCGACGGACCGAAACAGGTGTCGAATCTCGAGTTTTTCGATCGCATGGCGCAGGATTTCATCAAGCTGCTCACCGAGAATACGGAATTGGGGACGGTGTACCGTGTCGATATGCGGTTGAGGCCCCATGGTCAGCGAGGTCCACTCGTCAATAGCCTTGACGCCGCCCTGCACTACTACGACGTGATGGGACGCACGTGGGAACGCCAAGCATTTGTCAAAGCCCGTGCGATCGCGGGCGACCTGGAACTGGGCCAGGAGTTCCTCAACACCCTGGAACCGTGGATCTATCGTCGCTATCTGAATCGTGCCGATATCACGGGTGTCAAGGCATTGAAGCGCAAAATCGAGCAGCGCGCAACGCGCGAAGGGACCGACCAGCGCGATGTGAAGACCGGGCATGGGGGGATCCGCGACGTCGAGTTCGTGATTCAATTCCTGCAACTTCTCAACGGCGGTGACCTGCCGCAACTGCGGACCGGCAATACACTCGATGCCATCGTGCAACTCGCCGAGGTCGGATGTTTGACGCTGCCCGAACGGACGTTTCTGGCCGACAACTATTCGTTCCTCCGCAAAGTCGAGCATTTGTTGCAGATCATGCTCGACGTCCAAACGCATACGCTACCGGATTCGGACGAAGGGCTGACCAAGTTAGCAATCCGGATGGGCTATCACGCAGCCTCCAAAGCCGACAGCTTGCGGGCATTTCGCGAGGACTATCGCCAGCGAACCGAACGGAATCGTCGGATTTTGGACCATCTGTTGCATGATGCATTTGCCGGCGCTCCGGAAACCGCACCAGAAGTGGACTTGATCCTCGACCCCGATCCCAGCCCCGACTTCATCCGCGAGACGCTCGCCCCGTACGACTTCCAGGACATCGATGCCGCTTATCAAAACCTTGTGACGCTCTCGGTCGAGCGAATTCCTTTTCTTTCGACGCGCCGCTGTCGCCATTTCTTGGCGGCGATTTCTCCAGCACTATTGCGCGCATTGGGCGAAACGCCCGATCCCGATGTGGTGCTGGTCAGCCTCTGCCAAGTCAGCGACTCGTTGGGCGGCAAAGGAGTCCTGTGGGAGTTGTTTAGCTTCAATCCACCCACGCTGCAGTTGTACGTCCGACTCTGCGCCAGTAGCCCCTACCTTTCCTCGATCTTGACCAGTAACCCCGGCATGCTCGACGAACTCATGGACTCGCTGGTGCTCAACAAGCTCGCGCCGCGTGAAGTCCTGGCGCAAATGCTCCAAGATCGTTGTCGAGGGGCTGAGGACGTCGATCCGATCCTACACAGCTTTAAAAATGTCCAACACCTCAACGCGGGCGTGCGTGACATTCTGGGCAAAGAAACCATTCGCCAGACGACGGCGTTCTTAGCCGATGTCGCCCAAGTTTGCGTTGAACAGATCGCACAAATTCAGTACCAGAGTCTGGTCAAACGTTTTGGAATGCCCTGGCATTTGGACGAAGATCGACCGTGTGAAATGATTATCCTGGCGATGGGCAAGCTGGGAGGCCGCGAGCCCAACTACCATAGCGATCTGGACGTGGTCTTTCTTTACGAAGCCGACGGCTCCACCCGTCCCTCGCCTCCTTCCCGCAGCTCGACGCAAACCACGTCGAATCAGCATTTCTTCAGCGAATTGGCCCAACGAATCATCAAGTCCATTAACCGCCTGGGCCCGCACGGCCGTCTATACGAATTGGATGCGCGACTGCGACCGACAGGCAAGAGCGGGACGCTGGCCGTGTCGTTGGACGGCTTTGCCCGTTACTTCCAGGAGGGACACGGACAGTTGTGGGAGCGACAAGCCTTGTGCCGTGCACGTCCAATCTGCGGCGTTCCCGAAGCTCAACTCAAGACGGCCGAATTGGTTCACTACATCATCAGCGATCCACCCTGGCAGCCAACCTTCGCGGACCAAATCCGCCAAATGCGGTACCGCATGGAGGAAAACGCCTCGCCGCGCAACCTGAAACGCAGTCCTGGGGGGTTGGTGGACATCGAGTTCATCGCGCAGATGTTGCAACTGCAGCATGCCGTCGAGTCACCTCACGTGCTGCAACCGGGCACAGCGGAAGCCCTGACCACACTCCGTGACGCCGGCCATCTGAGCGCCTCCGATGCCGATGACTTGGTGGAATCGTATAGTTACCTGCGAAGCGTCGAGGCCCGGCTACGCTTGATGAACACGACCGCTCGACACGACCTGCCAGACGATCGCCATGAGCTCGCGAAACTCGCTTACTTATTAGGAGCCTCGAGTGGAGAGGCGTTGACGGAACGCTGCTTTGTATTCATGGGCGCTGCAATCGTGAGACGTTCGAACGATTATTCAAAGCCGCCTCGGCGTGACCTACGAAGCCGCTCCCACATACCGTGGCTGCGGTCGTGGCGACAGTCGCCCACGCTAGAGGTCCGTCGGCTCGTCGCCAGCTTCCATCGACGCGGGCGAAATATCAATGATCCCCTCGTAGCTGATCGCGGGCAGCACAAAGACCTTGCCATCACCAATGCGCCCGTCCGGGCGATCTGCACAACTTTCCGAATGATTTCTTCGGCACGGGCATCGTCCACCCACATCGTAATCTCCACCTTCGGCAGAAACGCCAACGCAAACTCGCTGTCGTCGTACTGGTCGAGGTAGCTCTTTTGACGGCCGAAGCCCTTGACTTCCCGTACCACTAATGCCTCCAGAGGCTCGCTTGAGCCCCTGTAGGACCTTTTCGGCCAGGAACGGCTTGACAATGGCGATGACTTGTTTCAAGGCAGATCAGCTAAAGAAATTCTCGCCAAAGACGTTTAGTTCGGGCTTCGTTTCCACCGTAATGTCCCCGTTGACCTGGGTCATGCACGCCAGTCGCATGGTATCTTCGTTACCCAAATACGCCATGCAAGGGATCGGATCGGGGATCGGTAGGTACTTAAACTTCAACTTCTCGCGGAACGTCATTTCACCCGTGTTCTCCCTGCCTTGCGTGATCTTTACGCGACAGGTCCCACACATGCCGAACCCGTGACAATTGAGTACCTTGGAAACCTTTTCCGTGAGATTGTCGATGCCTTCGCTGATCCCGCTAATGGCGCAATTCATGTTAATCCCCGCCTTCACGGCTTCCGCCCGCAGGTTGGCCCCCACGGGGACTTCAATTTCTTTCTTTTCTTTGACAAACTTAATGACGGGCATGAACCATTCCTGTCTCGAAAAACACGCCTTATGTAACCGGCCCCTACAGTCCGATTCCAACCTAGCCGCTTGGCGGTGGTGAACGGTGGCGAGGGAGCCGTTTGCAGGATTTTCGTTAGAATTTACCATGTCATCGGCGGCGCTGAAACCACAAATGGGTTGGCCTGCTGGGCTTGGCATTGCGAGACCGCTGGCCGCGGCGCCTGGCGGGTGCTGAGGACGTCATTCTCGGGCCACAACCGGGGAGCCGGGGCCTGATTAATTGCCAATGCTGGCCTGGTGCCCCACCGCACCGGCACATAAAGGGATCACGATGAGCAACTACTCGCGTTATCAACAGAACATTATCAAGAAATACTACGAGAATCGCGATGGGATCGCCCTACAACGCGTTCAGGAGTTAGTGACGGAGCTGTATTTATCCGAGGGCAAGAAGCGAGAAAAACACTGGCAATCATTGGCGAACCACTTGGAGAAATTGGGGGTCCGCAAGCCGCACATCGATCATTTACGTGAACAAGACAATCCCGAACTGGTAGCGAATCTGGTCAAGAGTTTGATGTCGGAATCGAGCTAGTGGGCGACACGACGGCGACCGTGCTGAACGCCCGATGTGCGAGCGTCAACGGCACCGGGACGGGCGGCGCGAGGGTATCGGGGTCCGCGATTCGATGTGGCCGATTTTGTGACTTCCGGTGGGCGCGCTTGCGGCGGCCGGTAGGGTCACCCGGGCGGCCATTTCATCTGACGGCCACCGAGCAGATGGAAGTGAAGATGCGGGACGTCCTGTCCGCCGTCGGCTCCGCAATTGACCACGACACGATAGCCGTTGTCCATGCCTAGGTAATTTGCCAGATCGCGAATCACACACCACATATGGCCGAGCAAGGCCTGATCTTCGTCCTGCACTTCGTCAATCGACGTGATTTCCTTCTTGGGAATCACCAGCACATGGTTCGGAGCTTGAGGGCGAATATCGCGAAACGCCAAGCACTGTTCGTCTTCATAAAGCTTGTCCGCAGGGATCTCACCATCAATGATGCGTTTGAAAACCGTCTTCTCGCTCATGCGACGTTCCTTCCGGTGGACGCGATTGCTCCCCTTGATGGGCGCACACCCCTTCAACTGTTCCGCGGCTCCCTAACAGCCGCGGGCCCCTAGTGAAGCGACGGCTCGTCGTCGAACTGCAGCGCCTCGCCACGGATCAACTGCGGGATCTCGTTATCAATCCGGTAACCCCAGCGAAGCCGCTCGCCAATCAGAGCAGCCTGCAAGGGCGCCGTGATTTGCTGTCCCAACCAATTGAACAACGTGCCCGCTCGAATCCTGGCATTGGCGGCGGCAAGTTCATCGACGGTCATCTTCCGCAGCCGCTCGCCTGTAACCAAACAGCGCAACGAACCGTAGCCAGTGGTATTAATGTCCTCAGTGGGCAGCACGACTCCTCGATCCTCCAATGGGCGCTTCCATGGTACCCAAAACGGCCGTCGAACAGAAGCATCATTGCGACGCTCGGTCCCCGTCGCCGGCGCATAAAAAAAGCCGGATCCGACCGGCGTGGTGAGTTCTGCATCATGCAGATCTTTGGCCAATTCAAGCCATCACGTCTTGAGTGGCCACTTTGCGGCGGCGCGTCTTTCGTTCCGCCGGCTGCGCGACCCATTCCTTCGTGAGCGCCTCGAAAACGTCGGGGGATTCATAACGCACGATGTTTTTGCCTTCGGACATAGGACCGATCAGGCCGCGAAATACTGGTAGGCCTCGCAAGCCCAAATCCGTGCTGCAATCGTCAACACCGATTTGCGTGTGCATCGTTAGCAAGACGTCTTTCGAGCCGTAGTCCTTGATGCGCAGCTGGCCATTGGCCCCTCGTGTGACGATGCGGAAGGTGTCTTTGCTCATGGGCAGGTCACTCCTGATCGAATTCCAAGTCGGAAACAATGCGTAGTTCGGCATGGCTACGAGTTACGAATGCCGCTGCAGGTTTGATCGGCAGGGCGGCGATCCGAAACGAATGATTCGAGGGAGGCTGCGCATGCAGCGAAAGCCGTCGAAGCCGGTCGATTTGTCAACATCGGCAAGCGGTCGATGTCGCCACCGAGTCACGACCGCCCTCCGCAAGGGCCCGCAAAGCCACCGAAAGGTCGGGACGTGGCGACTGATCGGGTTGTGCCGCGACGGCGACTGCTGTGCGATGCCGGGTGGGCGACTTCTCCGGCAAATCGCCGCGCCACCGAAGCGATCTGCGCGACTTTGAGCGTCGACCGTATTCTGCAATTGCCGTGGAAATGCCTTCGTGCCCCAAGAGACACGGCTTGCCCCATCTCGGTTTGGCAGGTAAAGATATAGCTAATTCCCAGGAGGGTAAGCGAATGGTTAGCAGGCTGATTCGAAATCAGTTGCCGGTTTACCGGTTGCGGGTTCGACTCCCGTGCCCTCCGCTTCTGTGGGCCACGACAAGCTCCCGGTCTGTATACGCAAAGCCCATGCGGTGAGTTCCCACGGCGCGATGGACCGATTGTGCCTGTCTTTTGGCCCTGTTGAAGAGATCACTCGATCTGCCCCCTGGCGTCAACACCCGGCTGCAATCTTGTTGCGCAGCGGACGCAACCCCAATCAACCCGCAAGCAACATTCCCGCGACGCTCCCTCGCGAACTCGCAAGAGTTTGTTCGCAGGTGTCCCCTCTCGCTCTCGACGGAGGTGGTCGCAGCTGGGCATGAGGGTTCGGCAGCCCCAGGCGATCCGGTCCGCCACTTGCGGCGGACGAGTATGACGGCACGCTGTTTGATGCTGCGCCCGTCGCGACCACCTGGAAAACGGTATAGTGAACCCCCAGAGGTCGCCGACCGGCGAAGAGCTTCGGTTAAAAAAGGGTGAACTCAATTGACAATTTGCGGATCGACAGTGCGATGAGGGAATGGAATGGCTCTGTTCGTGGTATCAATCGTGATGGTCCTGACAATCTCGGCCATTTGCTCACTGACCGAGGCGTCTTTCTATGCCGTGCGGATTCCCTACGTGCGATCCTTGGAGCAGTCGGGCAGTGTGGCCGGTCGAGTCTTGGCCCGCTTCAAACACAACATGGAACAACCCATCGCGGCGATCCTGATCTTGAATACCGCCGCCAACACCGCGGGAGCGGCGATCGCCAGGGCGCAGGCCAGGGCCCTGTTCGGTGAGGCATCGCTGATTGCCTTTTCGGCATTGTTTACCTTGTCAGTGCTGTTCTTTGCGGAAATCATCCCGAAGGTCATTGGCGTGGTCTACAACCAGCCAGTCTCGCGAATGTTGGCCGTGCCCTGGATGTGGATCGTCAGCGGCATGACGCCCCTGATCTGGTGTATCGAGCGTGTTACGAATCTGCTCAAACCCAGCGAGCGCGTCTTGTCGGCGCCCGAAGAAGAAGTCGCGCAGATGGCGCGATTAAGCGCGGAGGAGGGCAGCATCCTGACCTATGAGGCAGAACTGGTGGGCAACGTATTGCGTTTGGATAAAACGCGCGCACGGCAGATCATGACTCCCCGCCCCGTAGTGCTCAAATTGCCGGATGACCTCACGCTCCGTGAGGCCTTCGAAAAGGTCCAGGACTGGGTCTATTCGCACATCCCGCTCTACTCCAGCGACGATCCGGAGACGTGGGTTGGCTTCGTGATGAGCCGAGACATCCTGGCCGGAGTCGCTCATGACCAATTCGAGATGCGTTTACGAGATCTCGCCAAGCCACTGTATTTTGTGTCCGAGAACCTGCCGGGACACGTGTTATTGAAATCATTCCTTCGCCGCCGTACGCACCTGTTCGGGGTCATGGACGACTACGGCGATTTGACGGGGATCGTGACATTGGAGGATGTCTTGGAGTCGCTGATCGGTGAGGAGATTGTCGACGAGGTGGATACGGTGGCCGATATGCAGGAAGTCGCACGCCGGCGCAAAAGAGAACAATTCAGTTCACAGCAATCGCCAAGCGACCGTTACATCAAAGCGCACACGCGCGACGCCAACCGTAATGCGTCGAGCGGCGATCCGGCGGCCGCGGATGAGCCGCAGGATACGCCTGGCGAGTAATCAAAGCGGCAACGGGTCGTCGAAACGGCCACGGATTTTCCAACCTCTGGCAAGCGTGTGTTAATATAGGAAGCCTGAACAACCACAAGACGCACGAACTGAAGGTGGGACGCCATGGACCATGCCGCTTGGAAAGGGACTCGCTATCGTCGTTTGTTACCTCGTGGGCGGCGTGTCCTGCTGCTGTCGATCGGATTGCTGTGGTGGATTTCCGGAGGCCGCGCGACAATGGTCGCAGGAGCGGAAACCGACGCCGCGCCGCCAGCCGACACCGCAGTTCGGCGGCCGAATGTACTGTTCATCGCAATTGACGATCTGAATAACTGGATTGGCTGTCTAGGTGGACATCCACAGGCGCAAACACCCTACCTCGACCAGCTCGCCGCGCAATCCGTCAACTTCCGCAACGCCCATTGTCAGGCGCCCATCTGTAATCCGTCACGGATCAGCCTGTTGACCGGGATACTGCCTTCATCCAGCGGTGTCTACTACCTAGGACCGTTGTTGCGAGATTGGCAAGCCACACGGCACGCGGTAACGCTTCCGCAACATTTCGCCCGCCACGGCTACGCGACAGCAGGAGCCGGCAAAGTCTTTCATTTGGAAGGGCTCGGTGAATTCCAAACATTCGGTGGTCGATTCGGCGGATTTGGACCTCGACCCGCCATCAACCTCAACTGCGGTCATGCCAACCCATTGTGGGACTGGGGCCCATTCCCCAAGCGCGACGAAGAACTGGCGGATGCGAAACTGGCAGATTGGACCTGCGAGCAATTGCGACACCCACCGCAGGAGCCTTTTTTTCTCGCCTGCGGCTTCTATCGTCCCCATGTGCCCCTCTATGTGCCTCAGAAATGGTTCGACCTCTACCCGCTCGAATCAGTCCAGCTACCCGCGCATCTAGAAGACGACCTGACGGACGTACCCAAGTACGGGCAAGATCTCTCGTGGAGTGCCGTTGCGCCTCGCCACCGGTGGATGGTGGATCACGACCAATGGCGAAGAGCCGTCCAGGCCTATCTGGCCAGCGTCAGTTTTGTTGACGCGCAAGTGGGCAAGATCCTGGAGACATTGCGCACGAGCGAAGCGTTCGAGCACACGATCGTGGTGCTCTGGAGTGACCATGGATTTCACGTGGGAACCAAACAACGATGGGGCAAACGGTCACTTTGGGAAGCGTCCACGCAGGTGGTACTGATGATTCGTGCTCCCGGGCGAGCCCGGGCGCAGCATGCGATCGGCCCGTGGGATTGATCGACCTCTACCCCACACTCATCGAACTCTGCGACCTTGATCCTGTCACGGGCCTGGAAGGCCACAGTCTGGTCCCGCTGTTGTCCGATCCCAATCGCCGCTGGGCGTGGCCCGCACTAACCACGTTTGGTCAGCATAACCATTCCGTCCGCTCGCAGGACTTTCGTTACATCACCTACGCGGATGGAACGCAAGAGCTGTACGATCATCGAGCCGACCCTCACGAATTCTTCAATCTCGCCAACCGTCCGGAATATGCCGACGTCGTCGCAGAACACCGCCGGTGGCTCCCTCAGTTAAACCAGCCGTTGGCTCCCGGCAGTGTGCATTGCGATGCGCGCCCCGGTTCGCCCGCTGACATCGACGGTCAGCCGTCGTTTCCTCGGCTGCCTGTGCAAGGCGACTTGTTATCCGATTGAGGGGCGGATACTAGTCGATTACGCCAGCACGGTGGCGACAGCACGACACAGCGGGGCGACGTTGGTCGGCGTAATCGCCGCCACATTAATCCGACCGGAACGCACGATGTAGATCGAATGTTGGTCCCGCAAGCGATCGACCTGCTCAGGCTGCAGGCCGGAAAAGGAAAACATGCCTTTCTGAGAAAGCAGGAACGAGAAATCGCGTGAGGGGGCGTATTCGGCGCATGGTTTCCACGAATAGCTGACGCATGCCGTTGATCCGCGACCGCATCGACGTTAACTCCTCCTCCCATAGTTGACGCAGGGAGGCATCACTAAGAATCGTCTCGACAATCGCCGCCCCGTGGGCGGGCGGATTCGAGTAGTTCGTACGGACGCAGGCCTTCAAGTGGCTGAGGACCGCGGCGGCTCGTCCGGCGTCTCGGGCAACCACCGACAGCGCTCCGACCCGTTCACGATAGAGACCGAAATTCTTGGAAAACGAACTGGCTACCAACAATTCATCGACGGATTCGGCAATCGTCCGTAAGCCGATCGCATCGGGTTCCAATCCTTCGCCAAAACCTTGGTAGGCAAAATCCACCAACGGCAGCAATTGACGCTCTGCGACCACCGCAGCGATTTCGCGCCACTGATCGAGCGTGGGATCAACGCCACTGGGATTGTGACAGCAACCATGCAAGACGACGACATCACCGGCAGGGATCTGCCGTAGGCTCTCCAACAGGGCGGGATAGTCGATAGCTCGCGCCGCCGCGTCCAAGTAGGCATAGGTTTCGTTCGCCAGCCCCGCCGCTTGGAATACCTTGGGGTGGTTGACCCAAGTTGGTCGACTACACCAGACCGTGGACCGCGAAAAGTGCTGATGGATGAAGTCCGCGGCGACACGCAGCGCACCGGTCCCGCCGGGCGACTGAATGGTCGCGATCCGCTGTTGTTGCAAAAACGGGTGTTCGACACCAAACATCAACTGCTGCACAAAGCGGTCGTATGTCGGCAGGCCCGCGATCGAAAGGTAGGACTTGCTGTTTTCTGTCTGCAACAGGCGTTCTTCGGCCTGTTTGACACACTTCAACACGGGCGTCACACCCTGTGCGTCGGTAAACACGCCAACACTCAGGTTGATTTTTTGGGGATTGGGATCCTTCTGAAAGGCCTCGGTGAGTCCCAGAATGGGATCGGCTGGGGCCAATTCAAGTGACTCAAACATGACACCTTTACCTCGATTGAACAGCACACATCGATCAGCGATCCATGGTAGGCATTCGGTTGCCTGTCGGCTAGTGGATCAGACCTCGTCAGGTGTCACCACGGTCGGCCGGCGCGATCGAAATCTGCGTTGAACCGCCGTAGCAACTGCCGCCCCACAAACATGCAGTAAGCCAACTCTGGCCCCAGTGGACGGACGGGATTGCCCTGCGGAAACCAATCCACCTGTGCCTCGTGGACGACAACCGTCCCCGGCTGTCCGCGACGTGAAACGGTCGCCACGAGCAACCGTGTACCGAAGAACATCCCCCAAAACATGGGCACAATGGATTCACAGCCCCATTGCGTTAAGGCACCAACTCGTCGCTCCACTTCGGCCGCTTCCACTGGATCAGAGGGGTCGAGCTGGATTTGTTTGAGTTCTTCGTGTTCGACCTGCCAACCTGCATAGACCGCGTAAACATCGGCCAACGGAAACACAGTCAGATCCGGCATCAAAGCATGAGCGAAGGGACGAACCAATGCCAAATTCGTGTACTCACCCTGCGAAAACGCGTAGTGATAGCGAAACAAGTAACATGCTTGAGGCGTCTCGTAGCCCGGCCAGACCCAAGTTCGCTCGTCGACCAGAGTCCACGAGGAAGGAGCCACACCGAACAGATCGGGCTGCGCCAAACGCGTTACCAATTCAGCTTCCGCCAGGGCCAGTGGAGTACGATACTCGGGCGAAATCTGATCTTGTATACCGAGTTCCTCGGCGTAGGCTTGGACGCGTAGCCGCACGAGAGGTTCGGTGGCCATTTCCGTCAGCGCGGTGCCCCCCGTAGCCTCACCCAGCTTCGCCAGCGCGGCAGCCGCCTCCACGCGCAACGATCGATGCTGCAGTTCCAACATGCGGTACAGTTTGCCAATCGCCTCGCGATGCCCTAGGAGGCTCAGCGTATGACTAAGCGACACGGCCAGCGTAATGGTCTCCTGTACGTGCCGAGCCACGTCAAGGTCGCGCACGCCCTGAACGCGACTCGTTTCTTCGAAGCTTTCCAGTCGTTCGACGAGTTGCCCAAGCAGCCACGTCAGGTCTGACGCACGACTGCGGGCCGGATGGTCAGGCAATCTGGATTGACGCGTCAGGTAATTCGCCAAATCGAGTACGATCGCCGCCACGCTCAGATGCTGGACGGCGTCGAGCAGTCTCGGAAACAGCGCCGACACAGGTCCTGTGGCGTGCCGCCAAATCGGCAAGAAGACTTCGACCGCATGCTGCGGATCCGCCGGCGGATCGCTTGCGATTAACTCGGCGAACTCCCGCCAACCCGCCGCGCCGCCTTGGTGCAGCAACAAAATCAGGAGTCGATAACGAGTTTGAGCAGAATTTTTCCATTGGCGATAAAGCTGTCCCACCCGCGACACGACGTCGTCGGGAAGAGTCGCGCACGGGCGCACATCGAGGTCGCGCAAGATGCACTGCAAACATTGATTCAAACTCGCTTCATCCAATTGCTGCGTTGCTTGGAGCTGTTGCACGCTCGCCCAAAACAATCGTAATTCATCGAGGTTTTCTGCATTCAACCAGTCAAAGCTTCTGGAATCAAATGCTTGGGGCGCACGTTGGACATGCGTTGTGGAGCACGTTAATTGTTGCAGCAGTTGTGTAATTCGTTCCGACATCGATCAACCCGTTTACGTTCATGCGCATCGAGATGTTACTCGAATGCTCGCTTGGTAAAACACAAAACTTTTTCTCAAGTTGGCAAATTCACCTTGACGAAAGAGAGGCAAACTTGCTTCAATGCGCGAAGTTAGTGAGGAAGGACGAACTGAACGTCTCAGGTGGACGCTGTGAGGCCTGACAAAAAACAGCGGCTCACCATCAACGCAGCAATAAGAAAACGGACGCTCGCGGCGCTCAAGTTCGCTCCCCTGTTCTCGGCTCAACTTTGGACTGGATAACATAGGACGGTCAATCGACAGACCAAATCGAGCTGTGCTCTGCCGCTTAGCATCACAGACCTATGGATGAGAAGAAAGGGGGCAGCTCGACCGAAGCCGGTGAGTTTCCCCGGTGAGTGCTTTAATACAAGCGGCTTCCCCTCACTGGGTACCCAGGGGGAAGGATTCGCACGGGAATTGCGGGTACCTGCCTAAGAGGAGCCATCAAGATGGCAACAAAGAAGAAGGCCGCCAAACGGACGGCCAAGAAGAAGACGGCCAAGCGTTCGACGAAAGCTGCGCCGAAGAAGAAGGCCGCCAAGAAGAAGACCGTAAAGAAGGCTGCCAAGCGTTCGCCGAAAAAGAAGGCTGCCAAAAAGAAGGCCGCCAAAAAGACGGCGCGGAAGGCCGCTAAACGGTCACCGAAGAAGAAGACGGCCAAGAAGAAGACGGCCAAAAAAACGAACGGCTCGCAAGGCGGCCCCCGCAACCGCCAGCTAGACGTCCTCCGGGACTGACGGCAACCCACAGGTTACAACGAGACAGGCCGGCCGCTACCCTTCCGGTTCCAGGCGCGCCGGCCTACTTTGCGCCCGACCACACGGATGGAGCCAAATGGGCAAGACCAGGTGCCGCGGGCGTTCCAATTCGGTACAATAGCCGGGTCGCTATGGACAACTCGTGGCCCGTTTCTCAGGGGACCCGCCACATCAGCCCACCCATTTGGCCCTATTCGGGTCGAACCGCCTCTTCATGGGGGCAATCAGGTTAGAATCCCGCGTTATGTGTTCTGAAAAAGCAGCAGTGAACGAAGCCCTTCCGGTGGGTCCCGTCGATAGTTTCCTGGACCTGGATCTGTCCGACGACATGCTCTCCGCGCTCAAGGCGGCGAATTACGATGCCCCGACGCCGATCCAATCCGGCCTGATTCCCCTCGCACTGGACGAGCGCGACGTGGTGGGGCAGGCTCGCACGGGTACTGGCAAAACCGCCGCCTTCGTGATTCCCATTCTGGAACTCATTCACCTGGACCATCGCAGCAAAATGCCGCAAGCGCTGATCTTGGTCCCGACCCGCGAGTTGGCGGTGCAGGTCCGCGACGAGGTCGTGAAGCTCGGCGCACGGCCTAAAAGTGCGCTGCGTCGCCATCTACGGCGGCACACCGCTGCGAGGGCAAATCGAAAAGTTAGAGCGGGGCGTGGAGATTGTCGTCGGCACTCCGGGGCGTGTGCTTGACCACCTCTCTCGCAAAACGCTGAAACTTGATGAGATCGACTGCGTGGTCCTGGACGAAGCCGACCGGATGCTCGACGTGGGTTTTCGCCCCGACATGGAAAAGATCCTGCGGCGCTGTCCCTCGTCGCGACAGACGCTGCTGCTCAGCGCGACCGTCCCGCCGCCCGTACAACGGCTCGCCCAAAAATACATGCGCGAACCCACGTTCGTGAACTTTTCCGAATTCGACGTCACGGTCGAAACCATCGATCAATACTATTTCACGGTCGACAATGATCGCAAATTCGACCTGCTCGTGAGGCTCCTGCAGCGAGAAGACCCGCGACAGGCAATTGTTTTTTGCCGCACGAAACGCGGCGCCCAACGCGTGTTCGACAAACTAAAACGCAAGTTCGACAACGCAGGGTGTATGCACGGTGATATGGCGCAGCGCGAACGAGATCGCGTCATGGCGAAGATTCGCAAGGAAGAGATCCGCTTTATGGTCGCCACCGACGTCATGGGGCGCGGCATCGATATCAGCGGAATCTCGCACATCGTCAATTTCGACATCCCCGCCTTTTCCGACGACTATGTACATCGCGTCGGCCGGACAGGACGAATGGGCCGAGAAGGTGTTGCCTATACCTTTGTGACTCCGGAAGAAGGCAGCGAGCTGACGCGCATCGAGCAGCGGATCGATCGGCTATTGGTGCGTGATGAGATGAAGGATTTTATCTTTCACGAACCGAAGGCCGAACAAGTCGAAGAACCGATTGAATCGAAACGCGAGGTCCCCACGCTGCTGAAACGGAACCCCTCCAAGCGCCGTCACCGCCGAGGACTGTAGCTTGCGGCCCCACGACGAGGGACCGCCCGCAATTCGGCTGGGCCCTAGGCGACGCGCCTCGTCAGGCCGCCTTACCCGACGGCAATGTCGCCAGTCGCCGCGGTAACCAGCCTTCGGCCAGTACGGTGAGGGCAACGCGGTCTTCCAAATTGGGGCGGAAGATCGTCAACAGCACCAACGGCAAGTACCAGGCCATGTAGGTACCACCTCCGTAGCCATGCCAGAATTGCGTCGCCACCAACACCGCAGCTGAGCAACTAAGCAGCGTCCCCAGGTTCTTCTGCGCTGGCCACAAGGCCATGCTGCCCGCCAAGGCAATAAACGCCGCCAACACGGGTATACGGTAGTACGTGCTCCAGCCTCCGAGCTGCTCGTCCCAGATCCCGCGGAGATTGTGCATCGCCGGTGGCATCAGCCCGAACATCAGTCGGATGTTCTGAAGAACGTCCGCCGAAGAAAACAAAACAAATAGCAAGGCGACTAACACCGTTACGACTCCCGCCACAAACCGCAACAGTCCACGTGGCCAATAGAAGCTGATCCATAGCGGCAGCAGAAACAGCGGATAGTAAGTCATTCCGCAGGCAAGTCCCAAACAGAGGCCGGAGGCCAACGGTCGACGGTAGCACACTACCGCCCATACCAGACAGGCGGACGGCAACGCATGCTTGAACTCGTTGGTCATCAACGCGGTATACGGCAACATCAGATACAGCGTGGCAGCGCCGATGCCCATCACGATGTTGTCAAAATGCCGATAGCCAATCAGGACCATTCCCATCACGATCGTCAGGTGCGCCAGAATCGCCAGTGCCTTGCGGGCGGGACTTGGCATGCCTGCCAGTAAAGCGTAGCCCGGCCCTTCGTCCGCTGTGACCGGTGGAATTTGGCCGTCCTCATTGGCCGCGGCAAAGGCAACGGCGTCGTCGGTCAATCCGGTGGCCACCGGGCGACTGATGACGTTGGCCATCAGAAAGACAAACAGCGAACATCCAATAAATGTCAGACCTCCAGCCGAAAGATTCGGTTCCAACAAAGGTCGACGCACCATCGTTGGATCGGCCAACAAACGAATCAGCAATAAGCCGCTCGCGCAGAATAGCCAAACGTAACCGTACAGCTGAATTCGCTGCCCTTGCGATCGCGTATCGGATTCCTCATCCATGTCGCAGCTCGGTCGCGCTCGCTGCTGCCGACGGCGTCGGGCTGGCCGCGTTCGACGACGATGCCGCCTGACCCGCCGGCGATATCGCCCCCGTGGCATCCTCCGACGCTAACGCCCCGGTCTCCTGCCACTCGGCTGGGACTCGTCAACCAACGCGACGTTGCCTGACTCGGCTCCCGACCTTACGGTTCCCTCCCGACCCGATCCAGTCGGATCCGGGCGCTCATCGCTCCCGATTCCAACAGCGTCGGCGATACCGCCGTCAGCTCCGTGCCTTCCAACAGACGCTCATCCAGCCGTCGCCCGTAGTGGATGAACAACAATCCGGGCGCGAGCAAAATGAGCAACAACAGGTCAAGATTACGGACACTCCACAAGCGGCCAAACTTGAAGAACAAGCCGATCATTAGCAGGGACGACAAGTAAAACCATGTCGCCGGCTCAATGGGCTGGTAGTAAAAAAGAAACTCGCTCATGATTCACAGGAAGTCCGCCGCGCCATCCAAGCGGCTGTCCGTCCGACAATGCGACAAACCGGCTCGCCACTGCCCCTCATCGGCGGACTGCGTCCACAAGAGGTGCCGGGCGAGACCGAGCGGATCGGACGGCATTCAGTACTGCTTCGCGTTTCCTTCTAGGATATCGGAAGAACCTCACCGGCTTCAAGCGAAGCCGTGGCAACAGGCCGTCAGAAAGCGCAGCCGAGTCGAAGTCGCCGTGAAGCCCAGAGCGTGTTAAAACCTGCGTAAAGCCCCAGGACTCTCGGGGTCGTGATCGTGACTGGCCGGTCCGTCCAGCCAACGCTCTAACAGGCATTGCGTATCATCGGTCAACGTCAACAGGCGTGCCTGCCAATCGCTGATCAACGGTCCATTCCCAAGAAATAGCTCCTGGCCAAGGCAACCGAGCATCGCGGCGTGCATCCGTCGATGTGCGTCCACGTGGTCGAGCGGCACCGGCGCGGACTCCACAAAAGCCGCACGGCTGGCCGCGCAGGATGGCGCCAGGACGACAACGTCGGTCTTCAAAACCACGAAATCGTCGCACGCGCTCCAGATCGAACGCATAATGGTTCAGCCAATCGGCGCTCCTCGATCTGCCCTAACAGCAAATCGGTCCACCGCTCGGCATTCATCCGCTGCCGATTGAGTCGCCAAACCGCTGGCAAGCCGCGTTGACGTCCCCGTAGAATCAAGTTCAGTACACGACGGCGGGCGTCGATGTGGGCCCGCAGGGCACTCTGACCTATGGGTGAATACTCGTGCATCCCCAACCGATCATCCAAAGCTTCCAGTAAATAGGACCATAGACGGGTCACGATTTCGCTAATCAACACCTCTTCCAGCAAGGGGGTCCATCGCAGCCAGAGACGGTCGACGGAATAGTTCGTCCCATCCAATTGATCGGTGCACTTTCGCAGTTCCAGGCCCCAACAATCAAAGCGTCCCCGTGAGGCGACCCAGAAACGTTGCAGCGGCAATTCCGGCAGTCGGCGGCTGGCCGTGACGACAACTTCAAAATGGGCGGTCAGAAAGACGGCCTGATCGAGGAAATCTCGGGTGTGCATTGCCCTAGTAGAATCCGGTGTGTCACGGGAGAAATCGTTGCCTCCCGTCGAATTGCAAGGGGAATGCCATTCACAAAACAAGCTGTACGCGGACCTGAGAATTCGTCCCAATACCTAGATAGACAACCACTTAGATCAATGCGTTACGCGGTTCCACCGCGCCGCCGCCGTGTGGCCAATTCACCTCATCGAGGCCGGTGCGTAGGCAAAATGCACCCACCGGCTGTCACCATTAGCGGCGCGGATAGATGCCGTCGGCGGCCACGACCAGATTGCCCAGCACGTCGATTGACGCCGTGCCCCGCACAACCACGATCTGCCCTTCCATAATGGAAAACAGCGTGCGGGCATCCACCGGCACCACTTGTCCCGTCTCATCGGTGAACTTGATCAGCGCGGTCGCGTCCGTCCGCGACTTCGTCTCGGCCTGACAAAAAGGACAATGGTCGTCGTGTCCGGTCTCATGGCTGTGGCTCGAAAGCTTCGCCGCCGGGTCAACGACCACGAAGGCCGCCTTCCCCGGATCCCACGTCTGATCGGAACCTGCTCCCACGCGACCGACCACTACGAACGATGCCCCAGAGCCCTCCTCCTGTTGCGTGATCTTACGCGGGTCGCCAGGACCCCCTGCGCCCCCTTGGGCTCCTCCGACAGCAAGTACTTTTCCCGCTCGTGCAGAACCGCCGGATCCACGGACCGCTGACACCCAATGAACAACAGGCTTACCGACAATACGCGAAGAAGAGACGACGTGCGCATGAGGAACATCCCGCTATCCCTGTTTAAGATTCATGACCCAGTCGGTCAGTTTACAGGCCCATCGATGTACACGGGAGTAGGTCCATCGACGCGCTCGGGAGATCGTTCGACTTTCGCGTCATTGTACGGTCGTTGAGCCATCCAGCGCGTCGTCGACTGCCGGCAACGGAGACACATAGCTGGGAGCCAACACGAAGTCTTCCGCATGAAGGCCTGCACGTACAAAGCCCCGATCGTTGTGAAACAGGTCATCACCGTCGCTGCCCGGGCGGCTACGCGTGCCGACCAACCGCACATGGCCGTCGGCAAACAATACATTCTGGCCCCGGGAGTGTGTTGTGATCACGGAATTCCTCAAGTTCTCCAGCGGTGCGTCCGCCAGGATGGCGACATTCCAACGTCCCTGATTGCGGATCCCGTGGAGCTGCCCCTTCCGCAGATACCCCAGGGCGTAGGCGTAATCGCCGCCCATTGTCCGATGCAGCGAAACGAGCCGGGGCCCCTTGGCCGCGGCAATGTCCTGCAACGGCGGAATCTTCAACACAACCGCGCTCCCCTTCGCGGGACACAGAAACACGCGCTCATCATGCACCAACCCTTTGGCGGCCAACTTTGGCGCGTACACCCCAGAAAAGGAAAGATTGCCAGTCGGCGGAATGACGGGAAAATACCCCCCCGCCACGCGGCTGTAGTCGTCCATTGATTGACCCAACCGACGCATGTTGTTCTGGCAATTCGCCAGCTGCATGTTGTATCGGCTGTTACTGATGGCGGGGAACACCAGACACGACATTGCCAAACATACGCCCGCCGCGACAACGAAATCCGCCGTGGTCCAGCGCCGCGCGTCCATTGCCCCGTCCGACCGATCGGCCCCCCAGGGGGAACGCGACGCAGGCGTAATCGCCCCCGCCGCCGTGGACAAGTGGGTTTGCGGAGAAGGAAGCGCCTCGGAGGATACCGCCGGAACCGCGCCGTGATCCTCCGCGTCGTCGCCTGCCCGCAAGTTGCCAGGCATAAAAAACACCGCGCGGCACGTACGGTCGGCCAACCCACAGGGCGCCTCGGACGTCTCACGCAGGCCGGCCAGTGGCCGCAGACAGCGCTCGACAAGTTCAACTTGCTTCTTCAGCTCATAATCGTGCTCGACTTTGCGACGAATCTCGTCATGTTCCTCGGCGTCGAGCGCCCCCAACACAAACCCAATCAAGTCGTCACGCATGGATGCTCTTAGTTTCTTTCAACGTGGTCAGCCTGCCAGGCTTCATTGAGCTTCAATACCGCCGTGTGTAATCGGCTCTTGACCGTACCCACGGGGATCGACAGTGCCTCGGCCGCTTCGCGGTACTTCATTCCCTGGAAATACACTAAACTAATGACCGATCGTAAGTGATCCGGTAGTGTCGCGATCTCTTTGCGAACCCACCGCTGACTCTCGTCGCCCTCAACCACATCCACTGGGTCCGGCTCGTTGCTGCTCAGCAGATCCATCAAACTGCCCAGTTCGTCATCTTGTCGACTATTGATCTGATCGAGGCTCGTCAAGCGATGTCGACGGTTTCGGCGTTGCGCATCAATGGCCTTGTTTGTAGCGATCGCATACAGCCAAGGACGGACCTTGCGGCCTTCCTCGAACTGGTCACACTTGAGGTGGACCTGAAGGAAGGTCGCTTGAAATGCATCCTCGGCCATCTCGGCGTTGCCCGTGTAACGATACAAGTAGTTATACAACTCGCGCTCGAAACGTTGAACCAATTGCAAACTGCTCCCGGTCGCCGCGGTCGCGGTAGCCTTGCAGCAGCTGCTCATCGGTCAACTGATCCACGTAACGCCCAGATGCTCTTCGCTTTGCCATTGCCGTCTTCATTGTGATTACGAACCCCGTTTGGCAAGAGTTCGGAAAAAGTTGCCGCCCATTGCATTTCGCCTCAGGTCGTCCGAGCTTTGAGTTGGTCACCATGTGCTGGCCTCCCATCCATGCGCCGTTTTGCGCCCTATCACGTCCTGCCATATGCGGCACTGCCCTCTCTGATACAAACCGTAAAAGCAAACATCATGCCCAATCGCAAGACTACGCGTTTTTTTGCTTAAGCGTCCGCAGATACATTGAGTTAACTTCCTTGTTCGATGGGGCTTAGATAATTTTGCACTCAATGGACCGGTGCCGACACGAGCAAACGCGCCGTTGAACTTCCTACATTTGATCCCTGGCGTTACATGCCGCGAACTCGCCTGTAATCGCTGCCAGCGCCGCCCCATGCGCAGAAATTAGATAAACCACACAGCTTGGGAACCTACAAACACCTCCCAAATGGACGCACAAGTTCAGTCTGCGAAACGCAAATCGCCCCAACGGCGTGGCGGGAAGCCTGGCACCGAGGCGTAATCCGAGTCAGTGCATGTCGCGAAACTGTGCACTTCTCAAATTGAGACAGTGTGGCAGTCGGCCCCACGTGCCCGCCCGATAGTCCCCTTCTGCCCCACGCATTCCACTTCGCCCCGCGCGGGTTGTCGCCTCACTCCCAGGTGCCATACTGGAATCAAGCAGGAGTTTCCCATGGGTGCGTGCCAAGGTAGCAGGACCTGGGGCCACTTGGATCCGCTCGAGGCGATTCGGCCCGCGCGGCTGCTGGATTCAGTTCGATTCGACCCCGAGAGAGGCATTGATGACACTCGGCAGAACACTTGAACCGGAAGTCATGGACACACCGGACGAGGCAATGGCCTACGACGACATGGACCACCAAGCCGTCAATCAAACTTTCGTCGACGACCTATTCGAGTTTCAGTCGATCACCGGCGAGATTCTGGACTTGGCCACCGGCACGGCCCGTATCCCAATCGAGTTGTGTCGGCGCGACGAATCGATTCGCGTTGTCGCGGTCGATCTCTCGATTGCCATGTTGGACATCGCACGGATCAACATCGAGATCGCCAATCTGGTCGACCGCATTTTGCTGGTCCATAACGATTCGAAACAGCTTGAGCTTCCCAACGGCCGTTTTTCCTGCGTTATCTCCAACAGCCTGGTTCATCACTTGCCGAATCCACTCTTGGCGCTGCGTGAGGGTGTCCGCGTCACGGCGGAGGAGGGCTGTTTGTTCTTCCGCGATTTGATGCGTCCGGCATCCGCCGCCGACGTTGATCGCTTGGTGGATCTGTACACCGGTGACGAAACGGAGCGAGGGCAGACGATGTTTCGCGAATCGCTGCACGCCGCTCTGACGTTGGACGAGATCCGTGAGCTGGTGCAACAACTTGGCTTTCCCGCTGAATCCGTCCAGGCAACATCGGACCGACATTGGACCTGGGCCGCCAGACGTGTCGCCGAACCGCAGGACTGAATCGTCCGCCGACCAACCCATCGCTCCCAAAGGATCCCGCATGACCGACAGCATCGATACGGACTCATCCTCGGAATCGTCAACCAGCTTGGGGATGACCACCGATCAAGTCGCGGAAGCGAAGGAATACAACTGGCGGGCGTTTCAGTGCGATTTAGTCGACCGAGGTGTCGATCTCGTCTACTTGGCGCTGATTACGTATTTCGCTGCGGTCCCGCTTGACCACTGGCTGCAGACGATACCAGCCTGCCGCACGATGTCGGTACGCTTGATCGCGATGTTTCTGATCCTTACGTTAGTCCACCTGCTCATCTCCTTGCCAATTTCGTTCTACTCCGGACATGTGCTGGAACACCGCTACCAATTGAGTCGGCAAACGTGGGTTCGTTGGCTGGCCCGGTACCTCAAGCGGCACGCACTAACACTGCTGATCGGCTCGCTGACAACACTCGGCCTGTATTGGATTATTTGGACCACGGGCCCTTACTGGTGGCTGGTCGCTGCCGCCGCCTATTTTTTGCTGAGCGTTTTGATCGGGCAGCTCGCACCGATCGTCATCTTGCCGTTGTTTTACAAGATCGAGCGGCTGAACGATGAGCCTCTTACGGAGCGACTCGGGGCGATATCTCGGGGCACGGGCCTGACCGTCGAAGGGGTCTATCGGATGAACATGAGCGTGGAAACGGCCAAGGCCAACGCCATGCTCGCGGGTCTCGGCAGCACGCGCCGCGTGATCTTGGGTGATACGCTGTTGGATAATTTCTCGGCCGACGAAATTGATGTCATCTTCGCGCACGAGATTGGCCACCATGTCCACCGACACGTGCCAAAGCTCATTGCTACAGGTTTACTGTACAGTCTGATCGGCTTTTGGATCTGCGACCGTGCCTTGGCTTTTTGGGTCGAGCGAGTCGATGGTCATTTGGACTATAGCCAGTTGCCCGTGCATACGTTGCCGTTAATCACCCTGGTAACGACGATCTTTTTCATGGCAGTCGAACCCCTTCAGAACACGATCAGCCGTTATTTTGAGCGTCAAGCGGATCGATACGCCCTGGAACGCACGGGAGCTGCGGAGGCCTATCGTTCCGCGTTCCTCAAACTGGCCAAACTCAACAAGGCCGATCCTGATCCCCATTATTGGGAAGTCGTTTTGTTCCACAGCCATCCACCGATCGCCGAGCGACTGGCTGCCGCCGACGTCGTCGGCAAGCCCAGCGAGATCGATTGATTGACGTCGGATACTGTCCGGTCGGCAAGCGGCAGAAGTACGACACGCGTGTACACCATCGCAGTCGGCCGCACGGCCCATCAGCTTGCCCCAAACCGCCGTTGGACTCGATCGCCCCCCAAGCGGCAGATCAAGCGGCGCGTTTCCAAAACGCTGATCGTTGCGAGGATCTGTTGCACGGGAAGTCCACAGCGGTTCACCAATTGGTCGACTGAAGTCGAATTATCGTCGATCGCTTGCAGGACCCGTTGTTCCAGCGGATTTAGCCGCAGTTCCGAAGCGTGTCGGACCGCGTATTGGGCCGTCGTAGGCAACGGTGCGACGAACGGCCCTAGCTCTTCCAGGACATCATCTGCCGTCTCGACCAGTCGCGCACCGTCCTTGAGTAACTGGTGACATCCGCGCGACGTACGGACGTCTACCGGACCCGGCACGGCAAACACTTCGCGCCCCTGCTCTAAAGCGTGCCGCGCCGTGATCAATGCGCCGGAGCGTCGAGTGGCTTCGATCACGACCACGCCCAAGGACAACCCGGAAATCAATCGATTACGACGTGGAAACGAACCTCGGCGAGGCTTTGCCTGCAAAGGAACTTCACTCAACACCACACCTCGCTCGGCAATCTCGTCCGCTAAACGCCGATGTTCTGGTGGATAGACGTGCGACAAGCCACCGGCCAGCACGGCAATTGTCCGCCCGCCGACCTCTAAGGCGCCTCGATGTGCCGCCGCGTCGACTCCTCGCGCCAGGCCGCTAACGATCGTGAATCCGGCACGAGCGAGACTCCCCGCCAACGCCGTGGCCTGGCGAAGCCCATAGGTCGATGCATGGCGCGTGCCCACCAGCGCGATCGCCAAAGCATCCTCAGGCTGATACGTTCCTCGCAAGTATAAGATCAGCGGGGGATCGGCGATCTCGTGCAGCAAGCGTGGGAAACCCGGGGTTCCATACATGCTGAGCCCGACCTGCTGCCGCCGACAGTCAGCCCCTTGCTCGTCGGCTAGTTGCCCGGCATTGCAGGCCAGCAACGCCGAGGCCAGGTCAGCTCCCACCCCCGGTACATCCAACAGTTGTCTACGGGGTTGCTGCCACACGGCCACGGCGCTGCCGAACGTTTCCAGCAAGCGCCGCGCCAGACGCGGACCAATGCCAGGCACAAGGCTCAGCGCTAGTGCGGCCCGCAGTTCGTGTCTTAGCCGATCGTCGAGTCGATCGTCGTCAGCGGCTGCATGCCTTGCGGGCACCATCCTGCGCACCCTCATCTTGATCAAATCACCCGAGCGGCCGTACCGCGCCTAGTGACTGGCGGCCAACACTCGCAGCACTCGCTGGGATTCACAATCGCCAACCAATTCGACATGGCCCAGACGATCCGGCAAGACAAACCGCAGTCGCCCATGCGACACCTTTTTGTCGTGACTCATCGCGTTCCAGAGTGCCTCATCCGACAGCGCTGGTACTTCGGTGGGCAGCCCCAGTCCTCGCAATAATTCCTTCTGACGAAGCGTATCATCAGGGGAAATCCGGCCCAACGTTTCGGCCAGCCGCGAGGCACAAACCATGCCAATGGCCACGGCTTCCCCGTGCAGTAGCGTACCGTAGCCTGCAACCGCCTCCAGCGCAGGTGCGCAAAGGTATGTCCGTAATTCAAAATCGCGCGGAGACCCGTCGTTTCTCGTTCGTCCGCTTCCACGACATCGGCCTTAAGACGGCAGCATCGCGCGATCACATGTCGTAAAGTATCCGCATCGCGACGCCGCAACTCGGACACGTGCTGCTCCAGGAATTCAAAGAAGTTCGCATCCTGGATGACTCCGTACTTGACGACCTCTGCCAATCCGCTCACATACTCCCGCGTGGGCAGCGTCGTCAGCACGTCGGTATCGATTAGCACGAAACTGGGCTGCCAGAAGGCACCCACCATATTCTTGGCGCCAGGCAGATTGACGCCCGTCTTGCCACCGACGCTACTGTCAACCTGCGCGAGCAATGTCGTCGGAACCTGACAAAACCGTAACCCACGGGCGTAAGTCGCGGCGACGAAGCCAGACAGATCGCCGACGACGCCTCCGCCGACCGCGATCACGATCGTCATGCGGTCGGCATCGCAGGCTGAGCAACGCCTGCCACAACCTGCTCGCAGTTTCAATCGATTTGCTTTGCTCTCCCGCCGAAATGGTCGCTCCATCGGTCCGCACCTGCAGCGATTCAAGGTCCTGCCGCACGGCGTCCGACAACCAGATTACGTTTTCATCGGTAATCACAAAAGCGTGCGAAACAGCGTCGGGGAGCGCCGCGAAACGCGGTCCGCTACCGGCTAACGTGCCCGTCCCAATTTCGATGTCATAGCCACGATCGTCCAGGCCGACGTGAACGGCAAGCGGCGGCGCGTACACAGCTGTCCTCTCTTTCCGGTTGCGATCGCAAGCCACCGTCACTCTCGTGTCAGCTACGCACGCGTGCAACATCATCCGGTGTCACCGTAATCTGGCGACAGAACCCCGAGTGCAAACGCACGTATTCCAATGAGGAAGCCTGTTCAGGATCGGCGTGCAAAGCTGTCGCGATTTGCTCACGCTGTGGCTCATCCAGCGTGTCAAATCCTTCCGGCCAAACCGTGTGCGTCTCGATCACCAAGGCCTCACGGTAGGGATCAAATTTGTCCGGCATCGCAAGTTATACTCCCACAACGTTCTTCCCCCAACGCCCCATGCGTCTTTGACTGCCCAAACCACGACGCTAGACGCCGCGATCCGAGGCCAGTATACAAGTCGCTCATGTCATCGAGAATACGGGAGGAGTCCGAGCAATGCCCAATCGAGGCAAGCTGGTAATTGGGGTGATCCTAGGCGCGGGTGTGCTGGCCGCGGTGGCCGCCTGGTGGTACACGTACCAGCATGGTCAGCGAATCTTGACACTGTGGGGGCCGGAGGCCGCCTACCGCATTCGGCTCGCACCGGAATGCGAGCTGCTGACCCTGGAGCCGGCCAGCTCTGACAAGGCCGCCGATCTCGTGGTGGACTCGCGACCCTGGTCCGTCCGTGCGCAAACCGATATATCACAGGCCCGCGGCTTCGTCCATGCTCGGCAGGCGCTGATCGAGGATAGCAGTTATCGCTGGGATGTGCCTTCGGCCCCTTCCGCCGCTGCCAATTGGCAGTATGCCATCCGCTTCCGAGATAGCGACGGCGAGACCCTGCTGTTGTTCGACCTCCAACGCAAGCAGATCCTGGATGTCCAACAGAACCGGCGGGCGGATATCGCCCCCATCGCGGCCGGGCTGGTCCAGTTTTTCCAAGAGCAGCTACCCGAGTGAATCGCCCCGACGAGCCCCCGTTGGCCGGCGGCTGCTACGTACCGTGCCGGGATTGCCCAATGGCACCTCTGTCGACTCAGCCGGCCAATCGGCGTGGTGGCGTCGTGCCGTACGCAATCCCCATGCCGGCCACCATTCCACCCACGTGCACCAATTGGCGATCCCCGGCAAGATGCCCGCGAAACCAAGCCCTAAGACAGCCAACATCAGAATCACCGTTCCATCACCCATGATGTATCCCGCGCCCGGATCGATTTTCAACTTGATCCACAGGTAGCCGAAGAGTCCATACACGACACCGGACATCCCCATAAAAAGTGGATTCTGCGTGATCAAAACTGCACCAGTTGGATACCAGTGCGAGGACTAACACCAGCAGGCCAAAACGTACCGTGCCTCGGCGTGCTTCCAATTGCACACCCAGGTAGTACAACCACCACATGTTAAAGAGCAGGTGCAAGAAATCACCGTGCAAAAAAATGGGAGTGACCATACGCCACAGCTGGCCATGCTTAATCGCGAATAACGGGTCGTAGGGCTGCGTGGGAAATAGGGGCCGTAGATCACCGAACATCAACGCATGCAGCAGGCTGCTCCGCGGATCATTGCCGAACCGCGTGGCCAGCGACGCAAAAACCGAGAGACCGATTAGCACCATCACCAGCGGCGCACGCCGACGGAGCGGCTGACTCCATTGGCTACGCATATCCACATTGCGGCGAGCTGCCGCGACGCGCTCTCCGCTGCGACTCGGCACGTAATTTCTCAGCTTGAGTTTTAGCCTTCGTGTATTTCGCGTCCGTCGGCTGCTCGCGGAATTCCCCCAGGATTTGCTGTGCCGATTCCAACTGGTTTTCCTCGCGAACCCAGATTACCCACTTGCCGTCATCTATTTCCGTTTGAGCAACAATGCCTTGAATTAGCAGATAATCGACGAGCGTTTCCGCCGCTTGCTCACTGCTCACAGTTCCGATCTGACGCATGAAAAACTCGAATTCGTATGGCGGCAAGACTATCGATCGCGCAGGCACCCGGCAGGCGAATGTGGATCGACGGCGCGTGAGCCGGCCCCATGGCTCGTCCGATCCTGCCGCAGGATCTCCGGATCGAATCCCCAACATTTCGGGGCGCCGGGCATCGGCAAAACCTTAGGTTGTAACGGATTACCGGCGATTTACCAACCGCGTCGCGACGCAGCGGCGGTGCGCAAGGTGCCGCTGCAGCCGAGTCGCCCGATGACGGCGGACGGTCAAAATGGCCCTAGGAGCGATGCGGCCCTCAGGGCTATAATTTCGACTCAAGTGACGAGGATCACGCCGAGTTTCAGTTCCGATTCGGAAAAGGAGTTCCGTGGATGCGATCTATCGCGATCATCAACCAAAAGGGCGGCGTAGGTAAGACCACAACAGCCGTCAATTTAAGTGCCGCCCTCGCGGAATTGGGGCAGCGAGTTTGCCTGATCGACTTAGATCCGCAGGCCCACGCTTCTCTCCACTTGGGAGTGACCTCGCAAAACTCCAACGTGTCCATCTACGACGTGCTCGTGGGTGACGCACTGCTGGCGGACGTGCGGCGCCCCATTAACGCCAATCTCTGGTTAGTTCCCTCACACATCGACCTGGCGGCAGCAGAGGTCGAACTGGCCGGCGAAGTCGGCCGCGAGATGATTCTTCGCGACAAGTTGCACTGCCATGCATCCCCCTCGACCACCGAGGGCTTTGATTTTGTGATTATCGACTGCCCGCCGTCGCTCGGGGTCCTGACGCTCAATGCCCTAGTGGCCGTCGGCGAGGTCTTCTTGCCGCTGCAACCGCACTTTTTGGCACTCCACGGGCTCAGCAAACTGCTAGAGACCATTGAGGTCGTCATTCGCCGTTTGAACCGATCGCTGCGGCTGACAGGCGTCGTGTTTTGCATGTACGAGTCGGCGACGCGTTCGCGCAGGAAATCACCGGCGACGTGGCCGACTTCCTGGCAGCCGTCGATTCCCCCGAGTGTCCTTGGCACGGTGCCGAGGTATTTCCGACGCGGATTCGGCACAACATTCGTCTGGCGGAGGCCCCCAGTTTTGGTCAGACAATTTTCGAATACGCTCCGCATTCCAACGGCGCTGTCGACTATCGGAACTTGGCCGAGGATGTCCTGAGTCATTCGTCGACGATTGAGCGATCATTCGCGCTGCCTTACTCGAATACCTACACCGAATCGGACTAGAAGGCCGCGTCCAAGGGGCGAAGAACCGCGAGTGGTGCGCATCAAGTGTTCTAGCGCGACCGAGTCTCCGGCGTGTCGCTAGACGATCACACTCGTGAGCGCCATGAATTCTGGATGAGCGCGAACGGGATCGAAATCTGGTTCTTCGGCGACCAGTTGGCGATACATCGAATCCATTTCAAAAGCCCGTGCCAGGTGGGCGAGCGTGAGACCGACGTTATTGGCCAAGCTCCAATAGCACGCCAAGTTGTAATGCAGGATTCCTCGGTCCGGTTCGATTTCCAAAGCATCCTCCAAAGCCTGAATGGCCAGGTCGATGCGCCCACTCGCTTGTAACACCATGCCAGCGAGAGGTGGATGTGAACATTTAGAGGGTCGATCTCAGATGCCTTGAGTAGGGCGTCGATCGACTGATGATGTTTTTCCATCAACCGAAATGCCTGGCCGCGCAAATAATGGGCTCTGCCGTGACAAAACTCCGCGTGGTCCAGTTGATCCAGCGTGGCGATGGCCCGCTTCGCAAGTCGATTACGTAGATTCGCCTTGAGTGGGACGGGATCCGATACGGCAAGAATCAAGTCCAGATAGCCTTCAGCTTCCTGAATCAATTGTTGCCGCCGAACTCGCGAATAAACCGTCACCTTTGTTGACCCCTATTGACCTAGAGAAGGCTCCCTTGCCGTCGGGTACACGTCATATTCTAACGACGGTGTCGGCGATTCCCAAGAATTTCCTTCGCCATGGCCACGACCTTTCCCCGTCCACCGTGTCACCAATTCTAATCAGACAAACCTGACGGGCAACATCACCGCTGGCGTCCCCCCAAACCGCTGGCGTGCAAGTGAGAATCTTTGTGATCGCCCGATTCCGGTCGGTGCTTCGTTAGGCTGATGAATCGGTCATACGGCTGGCCACGCCGACTTTGCACAACCGCCTTTCCGAAACGTCGTTCACGGCGTTCATCTCCTTGACACTTAGCTCCGTCCTCCTCGCGTCCACTCCCTCCGTTCTACGTGCCCTTTGGTCAACTCGGAAGTCAAGAATGATGTTGAATGTCACCGGGTCCGGCGAAGTCATGAGTTTCGACTCCGCATTTTCCTGCAGTTTCGACGACCAATACCGTTCGGTCCACCGATTGCGGTGTCTCCAGCCAACCGATCGGCTCACTCCCTTATCGTCGAGAATCCGTATTGAAAGCTGCCCTCCTGCAACTCGGTGTCCTGGCGGCGCTGTTCTGGGCGATCTGCTCGCTCGATTCGACGCCTCCCCCCGTCCGCTGCGGCCGTCGAAGTCGAATAACGGCAGTGATTGGCGTCGGACCGTCAATGGATGGGAACTCAACTCGCAGTGGTCCGCCGCGCCGCCACGCCCTTGTGTGCGGCCCTGTGGGCACATCGCCGCCGTTCATCCGCTCAACATCGCGGCCCTGCAAGCCTTGCTGTCGATCGGTGCGCTCATGCTATGGTCTCCGTGCGCGACCGGCCGAGCAGCGCCGCATGATTCGCCTCATCCTCAGTAGGCTCCCCCGGACACGCTTAGCCAGGCGCCAAATTTGGAGAATTCTCTCGGTTTCTTGCACGGGCCGCGTCCGTCGTCGCCACTAATTCCCCATAGAGACACGGAGACAAACACCAACGAGACAGACGGTGTAGGTCTCGTCTCGCGTCAGGGGAGGTAACCGACGCAAATCCCTTCTCTCGGCGGGAAAAGGTGGCGGCTTGCCAGATGAGGGGCGTACACCCTTGCATTCTTCCCACGCATATTAACGATTCGCTGCCCAGACGTCGGCAACCTCCCGCCAGGTTTGGGAGACGCACGAAGGAACACGGCATCAGGTCGGGCATCGTCCGGCCGACTGCGAGGTCATAATCATGAGACTCACGTTGCGAACGCTGTTGGCGTATTTGGACCAAATCCTTGACGAGCAGGATGCGGAGGAATTGGAGCAGAAGATCCATGAGAGTGAGTTGGCGACACAGCTTGTCCATCGCATTCGTGCCGTCATGGGCCAGCGCCGTATTGCGGCCTTGGACGTGGACGCAGACGGTCTGGGACGCGACACCAATAGCGTCGCGGAGTACCTGGATAACACACTGCCGGCTGAGCAAATCCCGGACTTTGAACGTGTCTGTCTCGAGTCAGACGTCCACCTGAGCGAAGTCGCCGCATGCCATCAGATCTTGACCTTGGTCTTGGGCGAACCGGCGGCCATTCCTGACGGCCTCAAGGAAAAAATCTATCGCCTGCCACAAGAACTCGCAGCGCACGCATCACCCGCCACCCAACCGACTCCCAGCCCGCCTCTTCAGGATGCCGGTACCCAGGATCGCCGACCGGCCGCCGACGACGAGGTCTTGCATGCTTTACTGGGCGGGGATGCGGCTCGACCGTTAGCTGACATCAAGGCCATAACACCTACAGCGCCGGTCAGTGGAACGGACTCCCGGGCGACGTGGGACGAAGACGAACATTGGACGGAGGCCCCCGACTATCTAAAACGACCTCGGCCCGGACGTTGGAAGCCGGTCGCCATCGTCACGCTCATCGCGTTTTGCCTGGCGATGGCCGCACTTCGGGGCATGGGCCGCTTGGATCGGAATCATCCGCTGGCGCAGCGATTTGGTTTGTTCGAAGCGCCTCCCACCGCATCCGCAGGCGATCCGACGCGTCAGGAAGCGAACCCACCAACCGAAGAAGCGGAAGCAGAAGCGGAAGCCCCCGACGCGGGGACGGCCGGCGGGCAGCCGCCCCGTGAACAAGCGACCACCAGCGACGACGAGGCACCTGCCAGCGCGCCTGCCGCACTGGCGACGGAAACTCCAAGCGTACCGCGGGGGAACGAGCAAGCTGTAGATTTCCCGAACGATGTTCCCGACCAGGTCGATTTACCGCCCGCCAACGGCGCCGACGAAGTGCCGTCAGCCGTGCCGCCACCCTCAGCCGGTCCTTTGACGGGAAACGACGAGGCGCCGGCCAACACCAAGCCGCTGGAACTCGAGCCGGTCGTTGGTGCCCCACAACCCGATGAGCAACCCACCGAGCCTTCTTCGCCCAGCGATCTGGACTTGGCAGCCGACCAGGATCGGAGTTCACCAATCGACGGGGCGCTGGAACTGAATCAACCGGGTAGCGACGAGCCAGCCGGTCCCGTCGCTACGAGCGACGACGACATCCCGGCGACGCCTACGCTCGTGAATCCCTTGGCCACGAACCGCAGCGAGGTGCGTCCCTCGGACCTATCGATTCCTCCCGTTCCAGGTCCGGCGAACGAGGCGCCCACCACGGATTCCGCAGTTGACGAGGGACCGGAATTGACGTCGCCCCCGGTGGTGCCGCAGCCGCGAACACTGGACATCGGCCGCTTCCTGGACACGCAGCAAGTCCTCGTGAAATGGGATCCGACGGATGAGTTATGGCAACGGGTCGAAGCGGGTACGCGGTTGCATGCCGGTGATATTCTTATGTCGCTACCGACCTACCGTTCTCCACTAGTCCTGACTTCGGGCATGCAAGTTAATTTGATCGGGGGCACGCGTGTGGAGGTGCTGGAGCCGGATGCCGAGGCAACTCCGTTCTTCCGATTGGAATTCGGGCAATTGACCGTCGCGACATTCGCCCAGGCGGGTATCACCTTCGGGTTGGATTGGGCTCCCGATCATTCCGGTGTATTGACGTTGGCCGACATGAACACAACGTTGGCCGTGCAACTGAAGCCGGCATATCTACCAGGTGCCAATCCGGAAGAGACGCCGCAACACCAGGTGCTGCATATCTATGTGACCAGTGGCAGCGCAGAGTGGACAGCCGATCAAGGACCCACGATCAAGATCTCGGTGGGACAGCGGCTGACGTTAGTCGACGACTACCCGGCGCTGCTCAAGGACGCTACGCAACAGCCCGAATGGATCGATGGGCGAGATGCGCGGCCGCGCGATCCCATCGCGGCGCGAGACCTGTCGGAACGCTTGACGCCCGATCGCCCGGTGACGCTTGTACTCAAGGAAGAAGCCGACAGTCGTCGCTTTGAGGTCCGTTCGCTGGCCGTTTGCAGTTTGGCCTACCTAGGGGATTTCGACCCACTCTTTGTTGCCCTCAACGATGCGAAGCTGCGCGTCTATTGGCCTGCGCAGTATGAAGTTTTGGAACAAGTACCGAGTTTTGCGCCAGAATTCATGGCCAGCTGTAAAAAAACGATCCTGCAGCGTCATGGTGAGGAGGAAGGACAGCAACTTTATCGGATGTTGTGGGGCTACAGTCCCGAACAGCTGGCCGACGGGAGTGCCGCCGAACTGTTTGATTACCTAGATCACCCGTCGATCGATTTTCGCATTGTCGCCAGTGAAGAACTCAAATCGATCACCGGCCAACCTTCGTTGTATCGCGCCAATGCCAGCGAACGTGATCCGCAGCGGCACGCGGCCATCAGCCGGTGGCGGAAGATGCTCGACAACGGAGAGATTGTGTATCAGCGTCCGCCGGAGCTGGTCGAGCTACTCAACGAGGTCGCTCCCGAGCCTTAAGTCCCTTTATCCGGCTACGATCGCCTGACGCATTCCCCGACGACGCCACTTTGCCAGGACGATGGATGTGAATTCGGTTGCCGATCAACATCGCGGCTCTGCCCCCAATCGTATCACGTGCGCGGTGCTCACCGTCAGCGATACGCGCACGATGGAAAATGATCGTGGGGGCGCCGCGATTGAACAGCTGTTAGCAGGGGCCGGTCATGCCGTCGCATGTCGCTTGATCTGCCCTGACGATCCGGCGGCGATTCGCCAGCACGTGCAGCGCTGGGTCGGGCAGCACGAAGTGGAGGTAATCCTGTTGACCGGTGGCACGGGGATAAGTGCACGCGATCAAACATACGAGACCCTATCTGCAATGTTGACCAAACCTCTGCCCGGATACGGAGAACTGTTCCGCTGGCTTAGCTATCAAGAGATCGGTGCGGCGGCGATGCTGAGCCGAGCGCTAGGCGGCCTGATCGACGACACCGTGATACTTACCATGCCTGGATCTCCCGCCGCTGTCGAACTGGCGATGGAACGCCTGATTTTGCCCGAACTGGGCCACCTCGTACAACAAGCGCACCGCTGCAGCGTTTCATCATCCGGCCGACCCGCGATCGCTGCGTGCTTCGTCGGGCCACGCGGGGACATCAAGTGATCTGGAGTCACCAGCGCGGTTGACGTATCCTTCCCCACCTCACGAAGTCCAATCCGTCGGCATGTCCGCTTGAGGGAAACGATGCGAAAGATCGTACCTATTCTGTTGACCATCTTAATCCTGGCCGTCGCTTGGATCTTTTTCAAGAACTTCACCGTCATCGGTTTGAACAATGTACGGATCGCGCCCAAGGTTCACGATTCCCAACCTTCGACATTCAACACGATCAAGCAACGCGTCACCGGACTGATTGACCCAAGTCAGCGTAGCAAGACAGAGGATCCGACGACAACGCAAGCACTAAAGGATGAACTGCCGCGAATTCGAGTAGCGACATTCAACGTGCAATCGCTCGACCAGACGAAGATCAGCAAGCCCCGCGTGCTCGATTTGTTAGCGCGGATCGGCCGCGAATTCGACGTCGTCGCGCTGCAGGAAATCCGTTCCGAGAGCGACCACGTCGTCCCCTTGCTCGTCCGCCTAATGAACAAGACCGGGCAACAATACGACTATGCGATCGGGCCTCGCGTGGGCCCGGAGGGCCTGGAAGAACAGTACGCGTTCATCTTTAACCGTCAAACCGTTGTATTGGACCGGGGCGAACTGTACACGGTCGACGATCGCAGCCAGGTCCTGACCTACACACCGTTTGTGGCCTGGTTTCGCGCGCTCGGTCCGCCGGCAAATCAAGCGTTCACGTTTTCATTAATCAGTTTGCGGATTGAACCGTCGACTGCATTGCAGGAACGCGATGTATTGGATGACTTGCTCGTCGCCGTACGAGAGGACGGTCGTCAGGAGGACGATGTGATCTTGGCCGCAGACCTGGAAGCAGGTCCGGGGCATTTAGGTGCCCTCGATCAATGGGCAGACGTCGGTTTTGCCGTCGCCAACGTACCCACCGACGTGTCCGGGTTGGCCGCCTTAGACAATCTGGTCTTTCACAAGACCGCGACCTGCGAATTTACCGGCAACTCGGGCGTGCTGGACTTCCTACGACGCTACAATTTGACGATCGACGAGGCCCTGGAGGTCTCCGATCACTTGGTCGTCTGGGCAGAATTCAGCATCTTCGAAGGGGGCGAGCCGGGTCGAGTGGCGGAGAGGCCCGCAACGGAGCTTCGCTGATTCAACGTCACACTGCGGCCTCACGTGGAATGCCTGCTTGGCGAACCGCACGGAGGTTGGGTAGCCAGCGCCACGGATCATTCCTGCCACGGATTCGGCCAATCGCCCCATTGCTCGAGATACTGGCAATAAGCGGGAGATTCGGCACGGCGATCGATGAGCCATTCCTTCGTTTCCGCAATGACCGCCTGCTCATCCTCGAGCGAAATCTTTCCCGTGAGCACCGCACAACGCAGAAACACGAAATACGTATCCAGCACATCGCATCGACAATAGTCGTTGATTTCCGCGAGCTTCCCCTCGTCGTACAGGTCTTGCACCATGTAGCCCTGCACGTCCATCTTGCCGGGCTTCCCTAACAGATTAGCGGCCAGATTGAGCCCACCGTTAAAGCGCGTCGCCCCGTAGTTGATCAGCAAGTCCTGGAGGTCCAAGTGAGCATCCACGTTGTAACGATTGCGGGGCTGGTCCCAATTCCTGGAGTGCAGGGCAAACCAACTCTTCAGCGGCACACCATAACGAAAAGCCGCCAGTTCCAATAAGGGCACATCAAACGTCCTCCCATTGAAACTGACGAGCGTCGGTTTGTTGTACCGCTCCCAACCCCGCCAAAATTTCTGGGTGATCAGATGCGAACGAAAACTCGGTTCGTCCAGCAAAGCAACGTCGTGGAGTCGAAAATCTTCGCCGACCTTGGCCACCACGACGGAGACTGGGATTTGATACGTGTAGGGAATGAAATCGCTTCCCTTCTCGTCGATTAACTCGGCCCGATAGCGCAATCGCCTCCGACGCCGAAAGCTTCTCTTGCGCATAGCGGACCTGGGAAACCAATCGGCCATCGGCTACACTCTCAACATCGAAGACAAAGTAGCGGATCTTGGATTCGGCCACAGCACGCTCCTTTGTAGATCGTCCTTGCAGGGGGTGCTCCCCAATCCCGCCAACCTATCACGCTCACGCCGTTCTCGGTAGCCGGCCAGATCCGGCGACGTCCTCGTTCATCTCAAAAGGCCCACCGTTCCTATGCACGCCGAACGCCTCTTGCAACGATTCTTACGCTATGTCCAAATCGATACCACTGCCCGGGACGGTGCCGACCAGTATCCCAGCAGCCCGGGACAATTCGAACTCGGGAGTCTGCTCGCCGAAGAACTGCGGGCAATGGGACTGGCAGACGTTGCGCAAGATACACATGGGCTGGTGCTGGCGACGGTGCGACCGACCATTGCGGTGGACGTCCCCGTCGTTGCCCTGAACTCGCACTTGGACACGTCACCGGAGACGACCGGGGCCGGTGTGCAACCTCAAGTCATTCACAACTATGGCGGCGGCGATATCCCACTCCCAGGCGCCCCGGACCAAGTTATCCGGGTCGCCGACAACGCCGAGCTAGAAAAAATGATCGGACGCACCCTGATCACGACCGACGGGACGACACTGCTGGGCGCCGATGACAAAGCAGGCCTGGCGATCATCATGGAGGTGGTACAACACCTGTGCGAGCACCCTGAGATTCTGCATGGACCCGTTCGTATCTTATTTACATGCGATGAGGAAGTGGGAAGGGGCGTCGACTACGTGGATCTGGACCGGTTGGCGGCCGATGTCTGCTACACACTCGATGGTCCCGGAGCCGGACATATCGACGTCGAAACGTTCTCGGCCGACCTAGCAACCATTCAGTTTTGCGGAGTCAATATCCATCCGGCCATCGCGTATCAACGCATGGTCAATGCTGTCAAAGCCGCGGCGGCGTTCGTCGAGCGATTGCCGGCCGATCGAATGTCTCCCGAAACGACACGGGAGCGTGAAGGCTTCGTGCACCCGTACACGATCGGCGGCGGCGTTGGCGAAGTGCAGCTAAAAGTGTTGCTACGTGATTTCGATACGCCGCGGCTGGCAGATCACGCCAGTCTGCTCCGTGGCATCGCCAAGGAGGTAGGGCGCGAATTTCCTGGCTGTCAGATCGCCGTCTCGGTACGCCCCCAATATCGCAATTTGGCGGATGGCCTCGCGAAGGAACCGCGCGCGGTCGCGGTCGCCGAAGCCGCCCACCAACGATTGGGCGTCCCCTGCTATCGTTCGATCATTCGGGGAGGCACCGATGGCTCGCGATTGACGGAATTGGGACTGCCAACACCCAATCTCTCCTCCGGACAACACAATCCACACTCGACCCTCGAATGGGCCTGCCTGGAAGAAATGCAGCAGGCCGTGGAAGTGGTCGTCGAACTGCTCCAGGTATGGGCGGAAACACGCTGACAGGATTTGTTGAGCGTTTCGAATTGCCCGGCGATTGACGGCTTCGTGATCTCACAATGCCGAGAGGCACGAAGCGTGCGTGGCCCGAACTCACGCGCAAACTGCCAGCCCATGGCTTGCTCGCCAGCAGCCTGGAATGAGCGTCTCAAGGACTTTCAGTCAATTCGTTGTTTCCGCTCAGCCGAATTAGACTCTAGAAAAGCTCGCTCCAGCCGCAGCAACCAGAAGAGGCAGGCGTGTTCAAGCTCTCGATTATTGTGCCGGCCCACGGGCCACAAGAGAATCTCGACAATACCTTGTTGACCGTCTTGGAGAATCGTCCTCCGGCCTGCGAGGTGATTGTTCCCCATCCGTCCGCGTATCAAGATCCCTACGACCTGTCGGACGAAGTCACCTTTGTCCGCGCGTCAGGCGAGGATCTTGCCTCTCTTGTCAATTCGGCCGTCGAAGTCGCTCAGGCAACGGTCATCCACGTGCTGCTGAGCGGAACGCTCGCCCGTGAGGGCTGGACGGAAGCCGCGATCGAGCGATTTCGATCCGAGCCGGACGTCGCGGCCCTCGCTCCGGCCATTCTGGATCCCCAACACCCCCATCGCCTTACCGCAGCCGGGATTCGTTATGCGCGTGGAGGGGCAAAACGTCTGGTCGCACGAGGCCGATCACAGGCGGCGTGCGCCACCAACGCCCGAGTATCGATGGCCCTTTGCTACAAGCATCGTTCATCCGACGCGACGTCTTTGCGAGCCTTGGTGGTTTGCGCAACGCATTCGGGACGTATCATGTCGATACCGATCTGGCGGTCCGACTTCGCGCCGCAGGACACACCTGTACCTACGAACCCGATTGTGTCGTGATGGGCCCCGCACCACAATCACCACGCGGGTTCCGCGCCGCCCGCTATGAGGAATTACTCTACTGGTGTCACGCGCGTCAAATGCGTCTGACCGGAGCACTCGTCTGTCACGGCCTCCACGCTTTGGCCGACACGCTTCGCCACATCCCGCGTCCCGCCGCCGCGATCAGTTCCGTGCTGGGACGGATCTGCGGTCTACCCCAAGGTCTATTGCGAGTCGTCCCCCCTCACTTACTACCCACGCTGACCAGCGAAGAAACGGTCTCAATCCCCATCGACCAAGGCCGCACACGGCACCGGCGAAAACAATACTCCGACAAACCTACCGGTCGGCGCTATTCACGAAGTGCTTAGAGACGCAGGCGTGCGCCCGCTGGAAAAAACGTGTTAATGACACGGCGTTCCGATCAGTTCCCTCGTGCCACTTTCAACCCTCACTCGCAGCCAATGCGGCAACCTCTTCCGAGATCGGGAGAGCCGGCAACGGAGTCGGATGGACGCCCAACGTCCCACCTCTCTCGCTTCGAGCGAAGGTGACCATACGGCGGATGCAAGCGCCGGCAGAACACGGTCTAGCAGAACACGCTTTTCGGCGGCTCAGGTCGACGTGGAGATCGTAATCCGAGCAGGTTCTCCCTTGGCAATCGCCGAGGGCTTGTCCGCGGGGTTGGCGGCTGGCGGCAGATCGGCCGATTCCGTGGTCGTGCCTCGCTCGTCCGCAGCACGGTGCTCTCCCGGATCGATCCGGTTCACGGTCGGCGTCGGCGACCGCAACCCAGGCGACTCGGCCGTTTCCGACAGGATCGCCACCGCTTCGTTTCCGACCGCGCCCTGCTTCTCGGGAAAACAAATCTCGCACAGGCCAAAAAAGAGCCGCAACTGTCCCTGCCGTTGTTCCAAGGGGCTGTAATGCGATGTAAGTCGAGCCAACAGGGACTTACCTTCCGGCCAGCGCACCGACATGACTTTGCCACAATCGTCCAACAGTTGATAGACCCGCGCTCGCGTGACCCCCAGGTGTCGCGCCTGCTCGCGGACGCTGCGAGCTTCCGTGTTCAGGCCCAACCGTTCCTCCACTAACTTCAAGACGGTTTCGCCGCAGTCCACATCGATCATCCGCAGCAACGGCCGTGCAAAACGCTCGCGCACGTCGTCCTCCGTCGGCACCTGCTCACGCGATAACTGCTCCTGGCACCAATCCTGAACGTCGCGAATCGCCCTGGGCATCAGCAGTCGTTCCAGATTCGTCGATGCATCCGCTTGCAATAACTTGTGGTAAACCGAATGAAAGACTTCCAATACACACCGCACACGCTTTTCGCCATGCGTTCGCAAGTTGCGGATTTCAGCGAGTGTGTGGTCCAGGTATTCACTCAACGACTTGTGCCATATCACCGTCGGCAATCGTTGCAAGGAAGGAGCAAGTCGACCTAATCGCTCGTCGACAACGTCGAATCGCCGCACCATCTCCCGCCATTCCGTCCAGAGTGCTTCGGAAACGATGTTGGGATCGAAATGAGGCGAGTCGGACATCATCGTGTTGACCGATGGACTATCCCCCTCGTCAGAAACGGCCGGCGGTTCGTCGCGCATCGCCCTATTGAGCAACTTCACCAACGAATTGATTTTTTTCTCTCCGATGCCCGGCGTAGCCGACAACTCATCAAATGACGCCGACAGCAACTCGCCAACCGTGCCCACCCAACAGCGCCAACGGCAGACGTCGATCGCTGGGCAGAACCCAGTATTCTAAGGGCTTTGCCAGCCGATCCGAATACCGATTTTGCAACAGCGTTTTACGAACTTCGTCAAAACGAGTCCCCAGCCCTGTGTCGTGCGCAGGATCCGGTGTTAGTCATCGTCCATCATTCCCCCGTTCCGAAATACGCCTCACAACCTTCTGCTCGTAATCCAAATCGTTGCAGACGTGTTTCACCCTCACTCCGTTTACGTCTTTGGTGGATGCCAGCCCGTGCCGGTCCTTCGCCCAGCGGTACTACCTCTACTTCTTGGGGGTCGAACAACGGTCAAAAAGCTAGTGCCGTGGCGTTTCCACTGTCGCCATTCTTAGAGGTCTCGAATCAAGCGTCAAGCGTCGAAAACACTCTGGCGATAAGTTTTCTTTATATCCGTTCGCCAGCGTGCGTCGAACCGTCGATCCAAGCAATGTCCCGCATGCCACTTAGACCTCCTGCGTTACGGCGATGAAACACATCAAACCAAGGAAGTTTTTTTGGTTTTCTTTGCGGACACCTATTGAAATCGCTACGGCGGAAGCGCCCGCGTCGTGCGCCGCCTTTACGATCACGGGCGCCGATCCGCAAACGCGATGCAAGCAAGAAGCGAGCGAGGACGCGACCTGGCTGCGCGCAGTCTTGCCACTGGTTGCTCAGCGAAGGACCATGTGCAATGCGGAAGTTGCGCACGTCGCGAGACGAGAGCGAGCTTGTACGGCGGATGGGTTCCCCTGTGTGGAAAGAAAAAGAATCGGATGCCTGATCTCATCGCTCAAGGTCCAGCTCGTGGAGACCGCTGGAGACGGCACTCGTATCGTCTGACCAATCGATGCGGCTGGGTCGGAACAACGGAGTCTGGTCGGTCCCGTGGGACACCAGCATCTCGCGGGACCATGCCCTATTGAGTTGGGACGGCACCCGTTTGCTGGTGGAGCGCATCCCAACGGCCACGAATCCGATTTTTTTTCGCGGCATGGTAGTGGACCGCGTGGAAGTGGACGTGGGTGAGCACTTCGTGATCGGTCAAACGGATTTCCGTCTCGTGGGCGATCAAGCTCAGGTGTCGTTGGTTTCGCCGGCTCCCGTAAGTCAGCAAACGTTTACGGCCGACTTTCTGCGAGGAGCGCAGTTTTCATCACGCGCAACGTCAGGTCCAGGCGCTAACGCGTTTACCGGAGATTCTGGCGGGTGCGACGACAGATCCGGAATTGAATTCGCGGCTGATCCATTTGGTACTAACCGGGATGTTACCGGCCGCGGCAGCCGCCATCGTCTCCTTGCCGGCACACGCGTCGGACGAGTCGCCGCCCGGCATCTTGCATTGGGATTGCGTAGGGCCGAGCGTCGAAGACTTTCAGCCCAGTGCGGCGTTGATTCGGGAAGCGTTACAGAGCGGAGCGAGCGTTGTGCACTTTTGGAGCCGCCCGGACGACTCGCGGACGCGGGGCGAAGACTGGGCCTTTTGCGTCCCTCTGCCGGGCGTCGCAAATCGCGGTCAGGCAATCTACGTGGCGGGCGAGGTCGGTGAGGACTTTTCGTCGTTCGACTTGCAGGATGCCTCAAGTTTGTCGAGTTGGTCGGGACGACGGTCGGACACGTGCGCGACTTGCGGCGTCTCCAAGAGCGATCGGCGGCATTTGCGCAGTTCTTCTCGCCGCCGATCCGCGAGGCCATTGCCGTCGCGGATCCGGACATCGTTCTCGCGCCGCAGAAGACGGAGGTCTGCGTCCTGTTCTGCGACTTGCGTGGATTCACGCGTCAATCCGAACAGCAAGCCGACGACTTGTTTGGGTTGCTGCAGCGGGTCAGCCAAGCGCTGGGGATCATGACGCGCCAGATTCTTGACCACGGGGGCGTCGTGGGCGATTTTCACGGTGACGCCGCGATGGGTTTCTGGGGGTGGCCGTTAGTCGACGGTCGGCGAGTGGAACACGCCTGCCAGGCCGCTTTGGCCATCCGCAGTGCTTTTGAGGCCGCGGCACAAGGCGAGCGCAACGCGTTGAGCGGATTTCGAGTGGGTATGGGACTGGCGACGGGAGAGGCCGTGGCTGGCAAATTGGGCACGTCGGATCAGGTCAAGGTCACGGCGTTCGGCCCAGTCGTAAATCTGGCCTCCCGATTGGAAGGGCTCACACGAGCGTTCGGCGTGCCGATCCTGGTTAACGCGCCGACGGCCCAATCGATGACCGTCCATGGCCCGATATCGTGGGGACATTTGCGGCACGTGGCCGCACCCTTCAACCCTATGGCCTCACTCGAGTCGAAGACGTCTATGAACTGCGCCCCGGACCGCCTCCCAGTGGGAACGATTCTACTTTCCGGTTGTTGGACAACGCCCTGCACGCTTTTTGGGGCGGCGATTGGCCAAAGGCGCGAGCGCACCTGGAGCAACTTGCGTGCGAAGATCCTATCGGCCAGTTCTATCTTCAATGGATGCAGCGGACCGGGCACGTTCCTCCGACCGATTGGGACGGAATTCTTCGTTTCGCCGACAAGCCGTAACCTCATCGACCGATCATTCGGGTACGCCCGACGGCAAGGTTTCGCCAACCCGTAGTCCCTCGCCCAAATCCCAACGGGTGTAACGATTGTTCATGAGGCCATGACGACGTTGGCTCACAGACGCAGCACGAGCCGATATCTTGAACAACGAGGAGAGATGCCAAACCGGCGCAAGTGCGTGCCGGTCGCCTCATATCCGATCGCTGACTATGAGACATGAGAGTTCCTAACGCGCCAGATGACCAGGACGGGTCGCGGGACGAACGCAAGGAATTACAGATGGCAAGGAGGTCCATTGTGGAACGCTCGCGCAGTTTGATTCACGCCGCTTGGATCTGCGTTATCCTGGCCTCGCAACTGATCGCCGCCGAGCCCACGACGCGCTGGGTGGAATCGCCTTCGGCCGTCGCCCCCGAGGATCTTTACGACGCGCAATCTCCCAGCGACCTCGATCGATGCAACGTTTCGGTCTGGCGTACGCGCGCCGCCCAAGATCCAATTCACGCTCGATTTGCTCGTCATGGACCGGGCCGACACCGGCAGCAATCCGCTCTTGGTGGATACGCAAACCGGACAGGTGTTATTGAGCACCGGGGATCTGATTCAGGAAGCGGAACCCGGCGTCCGCATCGGGCTGATGCTGCTGGACGACGGGGGCTACGACGTCGAATTCAGCTACCTGGGACTCGACACGTTCGGCGACCCCATCACACGCAATAGCAACAATCCAATCACTTTCGCCTTTTTCGGTGGCGTACCTGCCAATCCGCAAAATTCCTACTCGGTGGACTACCGATCCGAACTCAATTCCGGCGAAATCAACCTCCGCAAGCGATTCGGCCCCCAGGTTTCTTGGTTAGCTGGATTTCGGTTCATCGAACTGCGCGCAACACTTCAATATCGTCCGCGACTCGGGTGGCTTTTTCTCGGACACCGACAACGAACTCTTTGGATTCCAGCTGGGCGGCGACGTGCAATGGTTCCGCGTACACCGATCGTTGATTTTCAGCACCGTGAAGGCAGGCGTCTACTATAACAACGCCGACGTCGCGGCGACGGCCGATGGCCCCCGCGGACCGATTAGTTTTATTGATGACGAGGACACAGCAGCATTCGTGGGTGACGTGGCCGTCGGCATGTTAGTGCCAATGGGTCCGTCGGCCGACCTGCGGTTGGGCTACCAAGGCCTGTTCTTGGACGGTGTCGGTCTCGCCCCGGATCAAAGCGACAACTTCAGCCTCTTCACCTCGTCCGGATCCTTAGACGAGGCAAGTGTCTACTACCACGGTGGCTTCATCGGTGTGGACTTGTTCTGGTAGTCGCACCCTCGTTGGGTTTCCACCCTACTTTCGACTTGCATTCTTGCACGCACGGATGCAGCTTGACTCGTACTTCCAGCGGTAGCAGTCGGCGGTATGCACGTCGCATTTGATTCCGCCAACTCCGCTGACGCAGGCGATGAAAATCCCGAAACGGTTCGTAAAGTCCGGTAGGCACGGCCGGCCGATGTGCGTCGATTCGCTGTTGCAACAGGCGCCGTGCCAATGCATATTGCGCGGGTCTTCGTAAATCACAAACAGCAGTGCCTGGTGAGTCTGCAGCGCGACCGTGAACACGTCCAACTCTCCCAGCAGACAGCCCCGCTGCGGTTCAAACACGGCGGCGTCGACCGGAAGTGCAATGCCGACCAATTCGTCCACGAGCCAGTAGTCCCCATTCTCGTTGACCACACGCTGATCATGGGCGGTTACGGCAGTGGTATCGACGGGAAACGGCGTGGCGGGCAACGACAGTGCGGCTGCCGCACGGCAAAAATAAATCAATATCCCGCGCGTATCCTCGGCGATCTTGTTCCGGCGTTTCTCGCCGCGCCGAAACTCGCCTTCCGATCGTAGCGCCGCGGCACGGCCGAGCGATCCGATCAGGAACGAATCGGGCCCGTGTCGGCTATGGGCCTCAATCTGACGCAGCAAGCGATCGCGGGTGTGCAGCACAGGGTCGAAATGAGGACGCGATTTCATGGGGTTCATGAGGTACATTGAAGTCGAATCGACGATGGGGATGGCCCATCGAGTCACAGAACGTGCGGGCCATGCAACGATGGGGGAGTAACGATGGGAAAGTATAGAAGTGGCCCGAGAAACTGGTAGAGCCGAGGAGAGGCTACTTTGCCATGCCTAGCGATGCGGACCCAACAACACATCCCCGAAGGCGTGGGTCCTTGGCGGCCCGTCTTCGCAATGGGACTCGTCCGGCCTGCGGCCCCCGTATGTCGTGAGTTCGGCCGGGAGGCGTTTACTTGTCAGTGCCAGACGAACCCTCACGCTCAGGCGGATCTTGCTCGCGTTTTCGTTTGAAGAATTGCTGCAGATCAGAAAACGTCCGCATCGGTTCGCGGCCGTCGGCCATGGCGTCGGTGATCGGCACCACGGGCTTGGGCTTAGACTTGGACTTTGGCCGAGGTTGCCAGGTACCTTGGGCTCGGCGCGACTTTCCACCACGTCGACCTTGAGTTTCGGCTGGTCCCTGCTGTTCCTTATCCCGACGCGGGCGCCGACGTTTTGGCCCACCACCACGGCTTTCGCCCTCGCCACCCCGGCTCAAGGGCGCTGGCTTGTGCGTTTCCCGTCCCGGCTCGATGGCTGTCAAGGAGACTCGTCGACGCTTTTCGTCTACGTCGACGACCCAAACGTTGAGGATATCGCCAACACTGACCACCTCGTGGGGATCGCTGACGAAACGATCCGCCAAGCGACTCACATGGATCAAACCACTGTCGCTCAGACCGATGTCGACGAACGCGCCAAAATCCACGACGTTCAACACCGTACCGGACAATTCCATCCCCGGCTTCAGGTCTTCCAGTTTGAGGATTTCGCGGCGGAACACTGGCGGCGACAGGTCCTCGCGGGGATCGCGGCCCGGGACGCGCGAGTCCACCCAGGATGTCGCTCAATGACAAGTGTCCCACGTTCAACTTCTCGGCCAACGTCTTGACATCCAGGTGCGACAATCGCTCGGCCAGCGCGGACGCAGAAGCAGAAACCGACGTGGACGCATCCGAGTTGTCGCTATCGGTTGTGACCGACGCCACGGCCTCGACATCACCCGCATGCGCACTTGCCGGCGCGAACTAACTCGGATGTTTCGGTAGAGGAAGAGGGCACGGCTTCCGGCGAACTAGCGGCCAGCGGCGGCATGTCAGATTGCTCTGGCGCGGGAGGCGGGTCCACGGCGGTCAATTCCGAGCCAACCTGGTCGCCGCGAGCTGCTGTTGCCGCGTCGGACGTGGACTCGTCCGATGTCGTCAGGTCGGCGGATGCCGAAGGCGGCGCGGCGGCGGCGGGCACCGATGCCTCGTTGGCAACTGGCGGCGGCGCAGCAGCCATTGGCTTGCGTTTCTTTAGCAGCTCTTTGAGTTGGCTGAGGTCACATTCGATCTCATCGAGAACGCTGCTGAGCGATCTCGTAGCTCTCCGGATGAATCCAGGTAGCATCCAAGGGATTCTCGCCGTCGACAATTTTCAAGAAGCCGGCCGCCTGCACGTACGTGGCTTCGCCGATCCCCGGGACCTCTTTGAGCTGCTCACGGCGACGGAAGGGACCGTGCTGTTGGCGATACTCATAGACCCTACGGGCCGTCAGCTGATTGAGGCCCGAGACGTATCCCAGCAAGGCGGCGCTGGCAGAATTCAGGTCGACGCCGACGTAATTTACGCAGCTTTCCACGACCGCATCTAACGACGTACGCAAGTGCTTGGCCTTGACGTCGTGTTGGTACAACCCGACGCCAATACTGGCCGGGTCGATTTTGACGAGTTCGGACAGAGGGTCCAGCACACGACGTCCGATCGATACAGCGCCTCTTACGGTCGCATCAAATCGAGGCAGCTCCTCGCGACCGATCTGACTGGTCGAATACACGCTTGCGCCGGCCTCATTCACCACGACATAGTGCACGTCTCGATCCGCCAATTCCTCAGCCATCACCGCAGCCATCAATTGCTCGGTTTCCCGACATGCAGTGCCATTGCCAATTGCGATAACCGATATGCCATGCTTCTGGATCAGTTCGGCCAACCGAGCTCGCGACTGTTGCACCCGTTCTTCCGCGCCAATCACATGGATCAGAGCGTGCTGCAACACATTGCCGAATTCATCCAGTGCCACCAGTTTGCAGCCGCTGCGAAAACCGGGGTCGGCGGCCAGCACACGATGCCCGCGCAGGGGAGCTTGTAGCAGCAACTTGCGGAGATTCTGAGCGAACACGCGTACGGCGTGGCCCTCGGCGCGATCGGTCAACTCACGCCGAATCTCGCGTTCGATTCCCGGCACGATCAGCCGCGTGAGCGATTCATACAACGTTTCTCGCAGGAGCTCCGCTTGGGGGTGATCCGGGGGCACGATTAACGCTTCGGCATCCGCTTTAAGTTGGGCAAGATCAAATTGAATCTTGATCCGCAGGACCTTACATCGCTCACCGCGGTTAATTGCCAACACGCGATAATGCGGTAGCTTCTTGAGCGGTTCGCTGTAGTCAAAGTAGTCCTTAAACGACTGTTCCAGTTTGTGTCGTTTCCGATGGCGCGCTTCGCGACGTTGCCGTCGTCGCTCTTCGACCGCAGCACGTCGTGCGGCCACCGCAGCCGCCGCCGAGGCCTTGATCTCCTCGGGTGTGGGCGACATGACACGAGCCGGCTTGTCCATTGTCAACGGTTGGGACGAAGTCGAGTCCGCCGAGGCATCGGTTGGTGCGTCGGGCGACGCGGTATCCAATCCGGCCTCCGTCGTCGATTCCCCTGTCGAACCCGCATCGGCCGATGCCGTCGAAGCCGCTTGCGCCGTCACGTCTTCAGGCGAATCCACCGCAGCGACATCCGCAGGCAATTCCGACCTAGGCGAGTCGTCCTCCTGCTCCGCCCCCGCCTCGGCAGCCGTTTGCAACAACAGCGGGACGTCCGGACCCGCGGCGTCCCCCGGCTCGGACGCCTCCGCCCGTACGCCGCCATCGTCAGCGCCGCCATCGTCAGCGCGCCATCGTCAGCGCCGCCATCGTCAGCGCCGCCATCGTCAGCGCGGCCCTCTACGTCCGCGTCGATCAGCTCCGCGTCATCCAGTTCCGTATCCGCATTTCCAAAGTCGGCTTGTTCAGAATCCGACTGTTCCGCATCGTGGTAATCGTCATCATCCGACTCCGAATCCCCTTCGTCCCCTTCCGCCCGTTCGATCCGCTTGCAAACCAGCGTGCCATTCCACAGGCACTTCCGGGCGATGGAGCGTAAATCGACCCGTTCGCTGAAGACCTCCGCCAGGATGTGACGAACGCCAGTCAGAACGTCCGCTTCCGAGTGAAGTTGTTTCTCTGCATCCAAAAGTTCTTCACAACGAGCAGTCAGTGCTCGGGGATCGCTCGGCAGCTGCCCACCAAGGACGTCCATGGCCAGGGGTTCCAGCCCCCGTTGACGGGCGAGCGTCGCCAAGGTTTGTTTTTTCGGGCGATAGGGCAGGTAAAGATCGTCCAGGGTTTTGAGGGAGGACGCGGCCAGGATCCTCTGCTCCAAATCGTCGGTCAGCTTACCTTGAGACTGGATCGACGCAGCACCCGTTCTTTGCGTTCGTTCAACTGTCGCCGGCGGGTCACCGCGTCCTGGATCAGGCGGATTTTTTCTTCATCCAGTCCACCTGTGCGGTCCTTGCGATAACGGGTGATGAAGGGCACCGTGTTACCTTCGTCCAGCAGTTCCACCGTCGCCTGAACCTGGTAGGTGGCTAGCTGAAACTGTCGTGCGATGGCATCTAAGTCAATTGACAGCGAGTACGTTGTGTCCATTGGTCCGACCGTGAGTGGCCAACGAAATAAGGAGAGCGAAAGACCGCGCGAGTTGGAGTGTGTCAGAATGCGATCTTCGTGTAATTCCGCTAGCGTCGACTGTGCAACTCGCCCCCGAACACTGACAGGCATGCAGCCCCTGGGGACAGGCGCATGCGTCGATTGATTCAGGAGCTATTCGAAACAAGTGCGAGAATCAACCCGTTTTGAAGGCAATAAAGAACGGTTTCCGCAAGTTCGGCGTCGTTGACGACCACCAAGCGTTGTGTGAGCGAACGTCGTGTCACCAACCAATCCACATTCCGCCGTCTGACACGATCGCGCAATGCACGCTTTGCCAGGGATTTGTCAAGGATCGAGACACGGGCAGCGACCGCATCGTCGCATCATCCCAAGCGTCCGTTGTGGGACCTCCATCACCACCTGCGACACGCCGCACCGTGTCGATGCGTCCATTGCGGCAACAGGTTGGCCGAAGGCCGAGTTGGAGTTTCCGTAATTGTAACGGACCGAGCGGTCAGTCAAACTTTTCTCGTTTTTGCTCAAACTCCGCCCCGCAGTTTTGCCGATAGAGTCCTCTGACGTGCAAGGAACGCACGAATACGCCCAAGGGGTCCGCAGGGAGGCGGGCACACGGGTGTGCTGAGCTAGTGAGGACGATTTTCATGGCAAATTGCCATCTTCGTATCTATTATGGACCGGAGGGGGAGACGGAACTGAAGTCCGTCGACGATCGATCACCCGTTCGGGAATCCGCTTACCAGCAAAAGGTCACCGTACCGCTTAAGGACGTGCTCAACACGCTGGCGGACGCGGTATTACGCAACCGCAGCTGGATTCATGACTTTGGCGACGACGAGGTCACGATCTCGACCGACCTATTTGAAGTCATCCTGGCCTATCAGCATTACCATCGCCCATCGGCGTAAAGGGCCTGAGGACGCCATTGACGGACGTCGCTCTGGTCTCCGACGCGGGCACGTCGACCAACCAGCAAGCCGATGGCTCTGCGTGGGCAGTCGGGCGCCGTTGCATCGTCATAGTCCGAAGGTGAGCTCCTGTGAGTGACGACCCAGATCGTGCGACCCATCCATCGCATGGCGATCGCAAGCGGCAAATTGTCGACTTAGTCGATCGCATCAAACAGTCCGCCGATAAGCTCGCCGAGGACGGTTCGTCGCGGGGAGATCTCAAGTTATTGAGCCGTGCGCTCCGAGAATTGCGGTACGGATTCAAAGTCTTTGGCCCCTACCGAAAACGGCGGAAGGTGACGATCTTCGGCTCGGCACGAACGGCCCCGGATGCACCGGCCTATGCCCAAGCGGTCGCGTTGGGCAGTGCGATGGCCGAGGCCGATTGGCTTGTCGTGACCGGTGCGGCCAGTGGGATCATGGAGGCCGGACATCGCGGCGCCGGTCGCGATCACTCGATGGGCCTGAATATCATGTTGCCCTTCGAGCAGGAGGCCAATCCCATCATCGCCGGCGACCACAAGCTGGTGAATATGAAGTACTTCTTCACCCGCAAGGTGATGTTTGTGAAGGAATGCGACGCCGTGGTCTGCCTCCCCGGTGGATTCGGTACTCTGGATGAAGCTTTAGAGGTCCTTACACTGCTGCAGACAGGCAAACGCGACATGGTCCCGCTGGTGTTATTGGACGCACCTGGCGGCGACTACTGGCAAATGTTCCACGAATTCGTGATCGCACGTCTATTGCGCGACGGCATGATTTCCCCCCAGGATCTGTCGTTGTATTTGCTGACCGACCAATTGCCCACCGCAGTCGAAGTGATCCTGCGTTTTTATCGTGTCTACCACAGTATGCGGTTCGTGCGTCGCAAATTGGTACTGCGTTTGCTGCAAGGGATCAGCCCCGAGCTCTTGGTCGAACTCAATCAGGAGTTTCGCGACATTGTGAACCAGGGGAACATCGTCCAGCGCGAGGCGCTTGCCGAGGAGAAGGACGAACCAGAATTGGCGGAACTGCCGCGACTGGTATTCGACTTCAATCGTCGCAGCTTAGGTCGACTTCGACTCCTGATTGACTGCCTGAATGCGGGCGATCTGACGCCGGTGGCCCGCGCGACGCAGATCGACAGGCAATCGTCTCACCGGACCTCACCGGATCGCATTGCGCCGCGGAGGTGGCCCGGTGGCGTATTCCGCGGCTCAGCCGGTCCGTTCATAGGCTTCCCGTTCAAACGGGTTTTCCCGGTACGCGTCACGGCCCTGCAGCCAGAGCACGGCGGAGCACGCCAGATAGGCCGGCCCCATCAACAGCCCCCAGCGTTCGAACTGCTCCACATGCACTCGCTCGTGGGCGCGTGAATTCCAACGCCTGCGGATCCCGACCAATGACAGAATGTCCGAGCGTCATGGCGGCGACCTGCGGTAGCGGTAGCAGATCCAGAAATCGGGCCGCGGCCCCACCATGGATTTCCAACACACCGGTATGCCGCCGCATGTGGCCCCCGGTCAGCAGGGCCACGCAGCCGATCGATACACCCATGAATGTGTAGGGGGCCGCCCAGATGCGTCCCAACCACCACTGCAGCTCGAGCAAGTTTCGTTTCCTCGCACCCCGACTTCCGTTGCCCCAGCTTACGCCTGACTGGCCTCATGCACGTAGTCAACGAGGGCAATCACATTGTCGACCGGTGTTTCCTTGAGGATGCCGTGCCCCAAATTAAAAATGTGCCCCGGCCGGCCAGCAGCCTGGTCCAGCACATTTTGAGCACGCTGACATATCTGCGTCGATCCGCCAGTAGCACGCAGGGATCCAGATTACCTTGTACGGCGCGTTCGAAGCCGACGCGGCGCCAGCCTTCATCCAAGTCGATGCGCCAGTCGATCCCAATCACCGGTGCCCCTCCTTCCGCCAGCAGTGGCAGCAGGGCAGGATTGCCCGTGGCAAAATTGATCACCGGCACGCCGGCGTGAAGTCCGGCGACGATCTGCTGGACGTAGGGCAGCACGAATTGGCGGTAGTCCACCGGTCGAGAGGCAGCCGACCCAGGAGTCAAAGAGTTGCACGCATTGCGCACCGGCGGCGATCTGCGCGCTCAAATAGACCGTCACCGAGCGTGCGATGCGGTCCATCAATTCCCGCCACGCCCCGTCGTCACGATACATCAGCGTTTTCGTGTGAAGGTAGTTGCGGCTGGCGCCCCCTCCACCGTGTAACTCGCCAACGTAAACGGAGCCCCGGCGAAGCCGATCAGCGGGAAGTCTGCGGGCAGATCGTGTCGTGTCTGGCGGACCGTCTCCACACGAAGTCGAGAGCGATCGACGCTTTCCAATTCCAGCACGCGGTCGACGTCGGCCGAATCGCGGACCGGGTTGTGGATCACCGGACCTTCGCCGTGCACGAACTCCAACTCCAGTCCCATCGGCTCGAGGATCGGCAGCAGATCGGAAAAGATGATCGCTGCGTCCACGCCCAACCGCTTCACGGCCGTGCACATCACCTCGCTGCACAGCGCCGGATTTTTGCACAGTTCGAGGAACGTGGTCTTGGCCCGCACCTCGCGGTATTCGGCCATGTATCGCCCCGCCTGCCGCATCAGCCAGACAGGCGTGTAATCGGTCGGCTCGCCGCGACAGGCCCGCAGAAACGGGACTGTCATACCACGGCGCGGTTTCGTCGAGCGACGTCGGACGTCGTGTGCCCGAGAGCACGTTGGCGACTGCTGCTTGCGGCGGAGAATGTCGCGCGAGCGCTCGGCGGCCGGCGGCCACGAGTTGCCCCATCTTGGGATGCTCGGGCTCCAGATCGACCGGAAGGTCGAATTGCGCAGCATCTCGCTGGTGGTCGGCCCCACGGAGGCGACCACGGCCTTACGGAGTCCGGCGCGGCAGGCGGGTGCGCAGATTGAGCTGGTCGGCGACCTGCAACACGTGCTGCACCTGTTGAGCGGACGTAAATAAGACCACATCCGCCTGTCCCTGAGCGATCCGCCGGATATTCTCTTGCAGCGGCCCCACATCGATCGGCAGGTCCCATTGGTACACCTGCAGATTCAGAACCCGCGCGCCGCGGGCTTCGAGACCCGCGATCAGGCTCGCGTTGCGTTTCCCGTATTCCTGCAAGGCCACCGTCTGATTCGCCAGCGAACCGTGCTCATCGAGCGCCGTCAGCAACTCCCGCCACGTATTCGGTTCGGGTACGGTCCAGGAGGGTGCAAGCCCCAGTTCACGCAGGGCCGCCACCGGTTTCGGCCCGCGTGCCACGGTCGTGATATCGGCCAGCGAATCGAGAAAACGTTGTTGATCGACATGACGTTGCACGATCGCCATCAGATGGCGGACCCCTACGCCCGTCATAAAAATGACCAGATCCACTTGCCCGGTGATCAATTCGTTGGCGAACTTCACCACGTCCGCACTCGACGACAACGGCACCTCGCGCATCGAGGGACTCACGTAAGCCACGCCCCCGTAGCGTTCAATCAGCCGTTGCATTTCCGGAGCGCGTCGACTCTCAAATGCCACGACCCGCAGGCCATCAAAATTCTGGGAGTCGAAAGTTTGCGTGTCGGAAGTCATAGCGGGCATCGTACTGCGCCATCCCCACCGACAACAAGGACTCCCAAGCGACCCCACCGACGCTCGACAGGTTCTTTGTTAGGATGTCGTTAGCGATCCCCTATCCTTCGGCACCGTCCAAGAGACACCGCCCGACCAAATGGCCGATGCGAGAGATGCGAGAATAACCAGATGAGGACGCCGATGACCGACCGTCGAATCTTTGATCAGTTGGCCGCCACGTCGCGCGAGCTAGGGCCGACGGCGGCGTTGGAGATGCTGGCCAACTACCTGCGCGACGAAGGCCGCAATCACGAACTATTTGAGGCCCGCAAACTGCTCGTCCGACAACGGCTGGGTCTGCCGCTCATCGCGACCGACACCGAAGACGACCTGCCCCCCAGCACACGTGAGGCCTTGGAGGAAGGCTTGATCGATGCCTGTCGAGACGTCGGGTTGCGGCTCCTGCGCACCGGACGAATCCGCGACGCCTGGCACTATCTGCGGGCCCTCGGTGACCGCCAACTGGTCCAGCACGAGTTAGCCGCATTGGCACCGCGTGAGGACAACATCGATGAGTTTCTCGAATTGTGCGTGCATGAAGGGATGGACTTGCAGCGAGGCTTCCAGCTGATGCTGGACCATTACGGCATTTGCAACTCGATTACCACGTTCGAATCGTCTATGTACGGACGGCCTCGGCGCGATCGCGCGATCGGCGCCGGACTGCTGGTCGGCCATCTTTACGAGCAATTGCGGGCCAACGTCGCCGGACACATCCAACGACACGAAGGAAATCCACCCGATCACGGCTCCCTGGCAGATTGGACGGCTGGCTACCCGTGGTTGTTTGCCGATGGAGCCTACCATATCGACACGACCCATCTGGCGTCAGTCGTGAAGCTTGCCCGCGATCTGGACGACCCCGCTTTGCTGCAACGCGCCCGGGAACTCACGCAGTACGGCGAGCGGCTCGACACCACACTTCAGTACCCCGGGGACGCGCCATTCGAAACGCTGTATCCCACTTCTCGCCGCTACTTTAACGCGCTGCTGGGCGATGACCAGGAAGCCCACGTCGCGTACTTTCGTGACCGAGCGGAAACGTGCGATCCGCGTGAAGAGACGACGGTGGCCATCGAAACGTATGTGGATCTGCTGGCCCGCGTGGGCGCTCGCAAGACGCGGCTGCAGGAGGCGTTGCGACTCTTTCCCGAGGGCGTGCAGCAGACCGGACGCGCCCCAGCCTGCTTGAGCTGGCCGCAGCGGCAGACGATTTCGCACCCCTGGAGGCACTGGCCCAACAACGCGGCGACGCCCTCGGCTTCACGCTCTGTTTGCTCAAAGCCGTCGCGAAACCGACGTGACCTCCGATCCAGGCACGGCGTCCACACACAAGGGGGCGACACCCAATGACCGAAGGCCGCCCCTTTAGGAGCGGCCTTCGTGTTCATTACTCGCTGTTGAGCGGAGTGATCGAATTCGATCTGTCGCCTAGCGACCGTATCGAATCACATGGCTGGCGTTGCGGACACGCAGCTTAGGAGCTCGCTTGGCCGACGGATCGACCGAAGCCGATTCCGGAGCCGGAGCCGGTTGAACCACAGGAGCGGCCGGGCTGACAACCGGAGCACACCCGCAGGAAGGAGCCGCAGCACAACCACTGTCGCAACCGCAAGCTGGTTCGCAAGCCGACGCACAGCCGCAAGAACGCCTGTGGTTGAACAAGTGGCCTAGCAATCCACCACAGTGACCTTTCGAGCAACCGCAAGCTGGAGCGGCGCAGCCACAGGCCGGTTCCGCACAACCACTGCACGCATCGCAGCCACCGTCGCAACCAGCGGCACAGCCGCCGTCGCAACCACAGGCCGACGCTTCACAACCGCAAGCCGGCTCACACGCCAACGCGCAGCCACAAGAACGCTTGTGGTTGAAAAGGTGGCCCAGCAGTCCACCACAGCGACGCTTCGAGCATCCGCAGCTTGCCGCTGCGCAACCGCAAGCCGGCTCGCATGCCGCAGCACATCCATTGTCGCAACCGCATGACGGGCCCGAGGCACATCCATTGTCGCAACCGCACGACGGGTCCGAGGCGCAACCACTGTCGCACCCAAAAACCGCCGCACCACAGGTCGCCTCGCAGCATCCGCTGTTGCAGCAACCGCCGTTTACGCCGAGCATTCGGTCGAGTAGTTCGAAGCCGAAGCTCTGGGTCGACAACCCCAATGCCAGCACCAGGGTTCCTAGATACAAATTCCACTTCATCGACCGAGGTCTCCTTGGAAGTTAGAACGCACGAGTCGTACCACTTCCCAGTACATATCGACACGCAAACCACTCACGGTCAGGGCCCTCGCGGGCCCTGAATGCGTTTCGCTTGGCATGAACGCGGTAGGGTGTGAGAATGTGGGGCGGGAATGTTGGGGAAGGTGGGTTTTTACCCGTCGTTCAGATCAACTCTCGCGTCGGCTCGGGCCGGGCCACTCCATGGCCCGAATTTACCAAACCGTAGAACCGACGCAGCGTGTGCCGGGGAGGCACAACCGAAAGTTCTTGACGACAAACTAGGGTATCGGTCTAGCCATCCGAACGGCTTGAGAGGTCGGAAGTCATTCTGGCCAATTGGCTTAACAAGACTGTTAGCGAAATCTTGCCGACGCCACAGTATGGGTAAACAACAGCGGCTTAAGCGGCACGCGAGGGCAATTCTCGCGAAGCGAGACCGTCGATATGCCCTCCCTGTCGCCACGATCCCACCAGCATGAACCTGCCACGGGTATTCACTGCCCAACCCATGTTCGCGGATCGCTAAAGTTCCCCGTTTCCCGACCTGCCTCGGCGGGCAAAAGGCTACCTTAGTCAAACACGCGCATCCGACTCTGTATCAATTTTCCTTGACAGCTTCGTCGCCGAATCGGGTCGCCTGTTGTAGCCGACCCCCAGTGCGTCTGTTAGATTATGAGGGTTGTTTGCGTCTTGCAGCTTCCACGTCACGCCTCAGTTGGCCCCCGATGCCCGGCATCCCGCCTACCTCAGCCAACGCCCGCGAATCGAGCCATACGTCGAGTGGCTTTGAAGTCGTTGACTTTGCCGAGGTCACCGCGGTCCCTTGCCCGTGTGGTTGGGCGCGACTGCGCACTGGATGACGTCGCGGATTTCCCTGGAACGATCCACGTGACGGAGATTTCTGCTGAGGCCAAGTTGCATTACCACAAGCGTTTGACGGAGACGTACTTCGTCCTGGAGTGCGAGCCTGGGGCTCAATTGCAATTGAATGACCAACGAATCGATCTGCGACCGGGAGTTTGCGTCTTAATACGCCCCGGTGTGCGTCACCGAGCCATCGGGAAAATGAAGGTCTTGATCCTGGTGCTCCCCAAATTTGATGCGGAGGACGAGTGGTTTGATGATGATAACCGCCATGAACACAGCCCAACCTAGACGACCATCTTTCCCCAACCGTACTGCCAAAACCGTCGGCAAGGGATCCGCGTGTCGATGTATGCTCACCTGCCCGTGGGTCCCGATGTTCCTGATCGCCTGCTTGGCGGTCGGTTGCCGACCGGCCGATTCGTCGTCCGAGGGCACAGGGGCTTCAAACTCGACGGCCCGCAATTACGGGTCGCAGCGTGCCGAGCCGGTCGGATTAGCCACCCATTATGTGGCGTCGGCCACGTCGTCGCCGGCAATTGCCCCCGACCTGCGCGACTGGCTTTTCTGGCGTGGACCGGAATACAACGGTGTATCGCACGAGACGGGGCTGATCGACGACTTCGATCCGGCTGGCAGTGACGACAGCCAAGTTGCCTGGAAACGCACTGATTTGGGGGGACGCAGTACGCCCGTCATCATGGACGGCCGCCTCTACACCCTGTGTCGCGCGGAACCCGGCACACCGTATGAGGGAGAGCGGGTCGTATGTGTCGACGCGGCAACGGGCGAATCCCTCTGGGAACAGCGATTCAATGTCTATTTGTCGGATGTACCGGACACGCGTGTCGGCTGGTCGGCGGTCGTGTGCGATCCGGAGACAAGCAGCGTCTTTGCCTTAGGCGTGTGCGGATTGTTTCAGTGTTTGGATGCCAAGACGGGCGAGGTCCGCTGGTCCGTGCCCATGCACGAACGGTTCGGACTCCTGAGCACCTATGGGGGGAGGACAAACTTCCCCGTAGTCTGTGACGACTTGGTACTTATCAGCGCCGTCTTCATTAACTGGGGCGACAAGGCCAAACCGGCGGATGCCTACATTGCTTTCGACAAGAGGTCGGGCGACGTGGTGTGGTTCGAGGGCACCAGCATTGGTCCGGAAGACACGACCTATAGCAGCCCCTCACTGGCGGTACTGAACGACCAGCAGTCGCTCGTCTTTGGCTCGGGCGACGGTGCGATCTGGTCCTTCCAACCGCGTACGGGACGGCCGCTGTGGAAATTTGACATTTCGCGACGTGGGGTCAACACACCTCCGCTGGTTGTGAATGATTTGGTTATCGGCGGCCAAAGCGAAGAAAATGTCGTCGGGACGTCGATGGGCACGGTTGTCGCCATCGATACAACCAAGGCCGGCAGTCCGCTCGCTCCGGCTCCCAACTACACCAAAGCCGTCGACTTGACGCAGACGGGGGCAAAGTGGCGCTTCGACGAACTGATGGACGGCCGCTCGCAGCCTCTCTTGGTCGGCGACCGGCTTTGGGTCGTTGATGACCGCGCGAAGTTGTGGTTGCTCGACCTGGACAGCGGTGATCCCGTCGGACGCCGTACTGCCTTGGGGCGAATGATGCGAGCCAGCCTGTTGCACGCGGACGGGAAAGTCTATGCGTTTGAGTCCAATGGCCGGTGGGCCATCTACCGCCCCGATAAGGACGGCGTGGAGGTCGTCAGCAATGGACGATTGCCGGACGCTGAGGAGGTGCATGGTTCGCCCAGCTGTTCGCACGGCCGCATCTACTTGCAGTCGACCGGTGCGCTTGACTGCCTTCACGATCCCACGAAAACATCCGGATACGATGCGCCACCGAAACGCTGCGCCGAGGCGGCGGCGAATGAAGACATGAGTCCCGCGACGGTCCAAATCGTACCCGCAGAAATCCTCATCCGACCTGGCGAAGACCAAGCCCTGCAGGTGCGGCTTTTTAACAGCCGCGGCCAGAGTTTGGCATCTCCTCAAGCTGTTACCTTTTCGGTCACCGGTCCCGGCTCAGTGTCGGACACGGGCATCTTTCACGCTCCAGTCGACGCCGCCCACCAAGCGTCGCTCGTGACGGCACGCGTCGGCGACTTGTCGGGAACGGCGCGGATCCGCATCGTTCCTCCGTTGCCCTGGAATTTCGACTTTGACGATGGTCAAATCCCTGTGACCTGGGTTGGTGCTCGCTACCGTCACGTGCCATTGGACGACGACCTGTTCCAGGCACTCAATCAGGTCAACTCGCGAGCTGCTCAATTGTACATCTACTTGCACAGCGGATTTGTGAACAGCGGCTTGCCGCGACAAGTATTCGATAACAGTACGCCCGCGAGAAGTGGAACGCCTTCCAGCGATTTATTGGTATCAACACGACGGATATGGACGCGGCACGCGAGCAGATCGACCCGGCGCTGGAGATCCTGGTGGAGCGAGGTGTCCTGGCGGCCCGTAAATGGGAATCGATTCCAAACGTCGGTATTCGCCTGACGGTTGAAAAAGGAGATCGCCAGTTGGAAGGGAACGTGGTTATGACCAAGATCACAACCATACCCAAGGGCACTCGCAGCCGCTGTTGGTTTGGCCAATCGGACCTCAGCAATTACACCATTCAGGCCGATGTGCGCGGCGACATCAAAGACGGCAAACTGCCCGATATTGGCCTGCTCGCTCAGGGTTATACCTTTGATCTTCAAGGTGAGCACCAAGCCCTGCAGATCCGCAGCTGGGATCCCCAACTGAGGATGGCCCAAACCCTGGCGTACGCCTGGCAGCCGCAGCGTTGGTACACCATGAAATTTGAGGCGTCCGTCGCCGACGGTCGCGCGGTGCTGCGTGGCAAAGTGTGGCCTCGCGGCGAGACGGAGCCTTCGGATTGGATGCTGGAGGCAACCGACCAGCGCCCGGTGACGGCCGGCAGTCCCGGATTATTCGGTAACGCGAAGGATGCGGAAATCTTTCTAGATAACATTACGGTGACGGCCAACTGATCGGCAACCAGACGCGAACGATCCGAGCGACGTCCCGGCAGACGGATCGGCGACGTCCCCCTTCCACATTGGGATAATTCACTAAAACATCGATAATTGGCCAGCCCAGGCGTCGCTTCGGCGCGGCAGCGGCCTGACCAACGACCATTCCGGATTTTTAACAGAGAGGCACAGAACGCTATGACTTCTCGACGACGCTTCCTGCGATTTCGCAAACAAATCTTCGCCCTTTCGACTGCCTTCCTCCTGGGATCGGTCACCCTGGCGTTGCTGCCTCAGCGTGATCCCAGTTGGCTTTCAACGGCACAGGCGGGAGACAACAGCCCGACGGCAAAGTCGGCTGCCTCGGCCCCGGGCCAAGCCGATGTGTACCAAGGGGGCGACTGGCCCCAATGGGGTGGGAATTCTTATCGAAACAACACGCCTCACGGGACCAATATCCCGACCGAGTGGAGCACGGGCCAGTTCGACCGGACGTCGGGAGCTTGGCAGAGTGACACCGCAGAAAACATCAAGTGGGTCGCTCAACTGGGTAGCCAGTCTTATGGAAATCCCGTCGTGGCTGGCGGGCACGTCTACGTGGGCACGAACAACGGCGCCGGCCATGTCAAACGCTATCCGGCCACAGTCGATCTGGGTTGTCTGCTTTGTTTCCGCGAGTCGGACGGCAAGTTCCTCTGGCAGCATTCCAGCGAGAAGCTGCCCACCGGACGGGTCCACGATTGGCCCCTCCAGGGAATTTGTTGCGCTCCACTGGTCGAAGGTGAACGTCTGTGGTTTGTCACCAGCCGCGGGGAGGTAGCTTGCCTGGATACGCAAGGATTCCACGACGAAGAAAACGACGGCCCCTACGCGGAAGAGACCGTGGTAGCCAAAGACGAAGCCGATGTTGTCTGGAAATTCGACATGATGCGGGACCTGGGGGTCTCACAACACAATATGGCGGCTTGCTCCGTGACATCGTGGGGAGATCTGTTGCTGGTCAATACGTCCAATGGCCTGGATGAAACGCACATCAACTTGCCCGCGCCCAACGCCCCCAGCTTTATCTGCATGAATAAACATACCGGCGAAGTCTATTGGACAAGCAAAGCCCCAGGAGAAAACATCCTACATGGCCAGTGGTCGTCTCCCGCAGCCGGTGTGCTGGGAGGCGTGCCGCAGGTCATTTTCGGAGGCGGCGACGGCTGGGTGTACAGTTTTCGAATTGATCAAGGCAAAGAGGGTGCACCGGAGTTATTGTGGAAGTTCGACGCCAACCCCAAAGAATCGAAATGGGTACTGGGCGGTCGTGGCACACGGAACAATATCATTGCTACGCCGGTGATTTACAAAGGGCACGTGTATGTGGCTGTCGGACAGGATCCGGAACACGGCGAAGGCGTGGGTCACCTGTGGTGCATCGATCCAACCAAGCGCGGCGACGTCAGCCCGCAATTGGCCGTCCTTGTTTCCGATCGCACGCATGTCATTCCTCATCGGCGCATCCAAGCGGTCGAACCCGAGAAGGGAGAGGTCGCCGTCGACAACCCCAATTCGGCGGTCATCTGGCAATACGATCGCGAAGACGCCGATGGAGACGGAGATTTTAGTTTCGAAGAGACCATGCACCGTAGTTGCGGGACGGTGGCGATCAAAGATGACCTGTTATTCATTTCCGATTTCAGCGGCCTGTTCCACTGTCTGGATGCGATGACCGGCAAAGTCCACTGGACCTACGACATGTTGTCTGCCGCGTGGGGTTCGCCCCTGATCGTTGACGACAAGGTGTACATCGGCGACGAAGACGGAGATGTGTCGGTGTTCGCCCTCTCGGCGGAACCGCAAGAGCCGATTGCCGAAATCAACATGGGGAATTCGGTATACAGCACGCCGATTGTGGCGAACAACGTTCTGTTTATCGCCAACAAGATGCACTTGTTCGCCATTGAAGCGCCCTAGGTCGTATGGTCTGCTCCGAGTCCCTGTCAACCGGCCCTAAACACGTGCGACGGGCCGGCGAGCTTGGTGATTCCTGAAAACTCCAATAGCAGAATCCGCAGATGACGAAACGTGTCTTGGATGTTGGCAATTGCTTCCCGGATCACGCAGCAATTCGCAGAATGATCGAAAGCCATTTCAATGCCGCCGTGCTGCAAACTCACCACACTGCGGATACGTTGGCCGCCTTACAGCAGCAGGCGACCGACCTTGTGCTGATCAATCGCAAGCTGGACCAAGACTACAGCGACGGCTTAGAGGTCCTTCGTCAGATCAAAGCTGTTCCCGACTTGGCAGATATCCCCGTAATGATGATCACAAACTACGAACAACAACAACAGCAGGCCATCGAAGCCGGCGCTGCGGGGATTCGGCAAACTGGCGCTGGGGACGCCGGAAACATTGGATCGTTTGCGTGAAGTGCTGGACATTGCGCAAAGCACATGACCGGCGAGACACCTTGGCATCGATGGCGTGGCCCGTCTCGGGACGATTAGCAGAAGGACGCCAGCAGATTGCGTGGTCGGCGACGAGTCACTCTTCGATGACTTCTTTCACCTTCTGCACGAAGTGCGGAGATTTGCCGGACTTCGACAATTCTTCGGCCTTTTTGTCGGCCTCTTTCTTTTCGCTGAATTCGTAGACGGCTACGCGTTTGAGTGACTGATTAAAGACCCCCCAAAAGAGCTTCATCCGCACGTCGGCGACCGCTTTCGATCGGCTCGCACGGGGCGTGGCGGCCTTCTTCTTGGCCGCGGTCTTCTTCTTTTTCGTCACTCCGGCCTTTTCAGCGGCTTCGGCTTCAGCTCGCAACTCTTTTCTATTTACGACTTTGTGCGCCATGCTAAATTCACTCAGGCCTAAACGAGATTCGAAAACCGAACGTGGGGCCGGACACCCCCGCAGCAGCACGCATGATACTCCATTCACGCGTCGCTCAAAAGGGACGCATCTTTTTTTGTGGGCGGAATTGGCGAGCCGCCTGCGGGCAGCGGTTGGATCGTGCCGGCCAGGTGAAATAGTGAGCGAGGCGGCCGATGCACGACGCGATCTGCCTCTAGGAACGATATCGATACGAGGCGCGGCGCTCGGCGTACTCGTCGGAATTCGGCAGCTCGACATTTTCCAGCGGGCCCCGCTGTTCGAATTCACGAAATAGCCGTTCCATAAACGGGCGACACCAACCGCAGCCTGTGCCCGCGCCCTGACATTCACTCAGCTGTGCAGCCCGCTGCGGCCGTGTCACGCGCAGATAATTGATGACCTTGCGTTTGGACACGTGAAAACAGAGGCAGAGGTCGTCATCAAGTTCCATCGGTTTTGAGTCCGGCGTTTGTCGCCAGCTCCCATGCGATCCGACAGGCTATGTGGTATTGATCGAGGTCGAGGGCTTCGTCAACGGTGTGCTGGCCGATTTGACCACACCCGAGGCTGACCGTCGGAATTCCGCGGCACGTCAGCCAATTTGCGTCCAAGCCCCCATTGGCAATGGCCCACTCCGGCTCCCCCCCAACTTGCCGTACGGCCTGTTCCGCTGCGCGAACGCAGGGATGATCGGTGGGCAAACAAAAGGCTTCGTAATCCAGCCGTCCTTGAATTCTAACACGAGCTGATTCACCAAGCTCGTTGGTTGTCTCGGCAGCGGCCTGCTCAAACGCCGACTCAATCTGTGCAATGATCTGCTGTCGAAATGCCGGATCGTGACTCCGTGCCTCGGCGAGCAGGCCAACGTGATCGGCGACCACGTTGGTCGCGGTTCCTCCGTGGATGACCCCCACGTTGCTTGTCCCTACCCCACCTTCTTGCCGAATCGCACCGTGCCAGCCTGACGTCTGCAGGCGGCTGATCGCCAATGCGGCGGCCGTGATCGCACTGACACCGCGTTCCGGCGCCCCGCCGGCGTGACTGGCCTTGCCCCAGACGTCGACCTGCATGCGATATCCGCCGGTCGCACCGATCGTCAACTTGTGCGCTGCGCCACCGTCCCAATTAAAGGCAAAACGCGGCTTCCCCAGCAGGCCAAGATTCAACAGCCGTGCGCCCTGCAAACCGATTTCCTCCTGTACCGTCCAGACAATTGTGATCGGTGGATGGGGGCGTCGCTCGGACAGCAACCGCAGAACCGTGTAGAGCAGTACGGCACAGCCAGCTCGATTGTCCGCGCCTAGGCCGGTGTCGGGATTGGCGGAGCGAATGCGGGGTCCACGCCTTGCCGGACGACAGCCCACACAGATTGGCACGGTATCCATGTGCGCCATCAGCAAACGGCGTGTGGCGCGTTGCGATCCCGGGAGCCGCACGACTAGGTTCCCTACCTCGCCCGACAAATAGGAACGTCGGTGAGCTTGATCTTGATGGATCTGCGACGCTTTGATCCCTGCCTGCCGCAGTCTTTGTTGGATGAATTGACTAACCGCCCCTTCCTGGCCGCTGGGCCCCGGAATGGCAAGCAATTCCAGCAGCAAATCATCGGCTTTGGAATCTCGCCCAGGGGCTGGGGTGGATGACCGAGCCGGTGCTGACTTCGCGCGACGGCGAAATTGGGCGCCTTGCGGTGCGGGACGACGGCTCATCGCATCGATCCTTCCTGGCTTTCTGAAGCTACCGGCATATCATGTTGATCGCGGGGACGTCGGTGCCCAGCGACAGGGCAGATGGACCCCATTCAGCTCAGTCTTTATCCTACACCTAATCGCAGTCGGCAGCTGCGAACGTTGGCGACTGCCTGCCGCGGTCATCATCCTCCCCATTGCCACAGGAATTCCGCGAAGCGCCCGATGAACGTACTGCTCGAGTCTTTCCCATCCCGTCTGACCAATTGGCTGGCAGGCCGTGGTGAACCGGCCTATCGCGCCGAACAGATACGCCGCTGGTTGTTTGCCGGCCGAGTCGAGACGTTCGCCGAAATGACGGATCTACCGAATCGCCTGCGGGAAAACCTTGAGGAGGAGTTTTCGGTTTGGTCCACGGCCATCGCGCATCATCGGCAGGCGGCCGACGGTACCGAAAAACTGCTGTTGAGGCTGCACGACGGCGAAATGATCGAGTGCGTTTTGCTGCGGGACGGTGGACGCCGAACCATTTGTATCAGCAGTCAGGTCGGCTGCGCCATGGGGTGCGTGTTCTGCGCTAGCGGATTAGATGGCGTGAAACGCAATCTAACGACCGGCGAGATTCTGGAACAGATGCTGCGGTTACAGCGTCTGCTCTCGACAACGGAGCGATTGAGTCACATCGTGGTGATGGGGATGGGCGAACCCCTGGCCAATCTCGATCAGTTGCTCCCGGCCCTAGACTGGGCCCATGCCCCAACCGGTCTGGCCATCAGCGCACGACGCATTACGATTTCGACCGTCGGTCTCCCCCAGGCCCTGCAGCGACTGGCGGACTTGGCCGTGCCGTACCATTTGGCGGTATCGCTGCACGCTCCCAATGACGAGCTACGCAATAAGCTAGTACCCGTAAACAAAGGCACTGGACTGGACGCCATTTTGGATGCCGCCGACGAATATTTCCATCGCTCGGGACGTCGGCTCACATTCGAGTACGTGTTATTGGCCAAGCTGAACGATCGCCCAGAGCACGCTGAACAGCTAGCCGGCAGGTTGCGGGGGCGCAACGCCCTCTTGAACGTGATCCCCTACAATCCCGTGGCAGGACTCCCCTATCAGACTCCCCGCACCACGGACGTTAAGCAATTTTGCAGCATCCTTGCGAAGGCTGGAATCGTGGTCCAAGTACGGGAACGCAAGGGTGATCAAATTGACGCCGCGTGTGGCCAGCTGAGGCGGCAGCGCCAGCTTGACGGCTTAATGAACCCCGCGTAACTCGGTCTCTGCGTTTGCGGCGGATGCGACAATTGCTACTCAAGGAAACTTTCCGGGCGCATGGGGTTGTATGTCACGTCTTCCTGCTGGCAGGCGCCGATAAGCTAGTTGGTCGAGAAGCTCAGAAGCGGGAGGGTTCACTTTCTGCACCGATTATCGGACAATGAAGTGGAGTGAACCAGTCCGGGGGACGGCACCAGGCAAGGACGCGGTCCGCCCGCCAACGCATCGCGGCTGGTGAGAAAGACTGGGCGAACATGGCAGCAGAGGGGGCGATATTTTTGGCCACCAGCGAAACGCTCACGAGCAACTTCGAGACGATCGATCCCGACGCACGTTTGATGTTGCGGGTCCGCGACGAAAATGCACAGGCATTTGAAGAGCTCGTGCGGCGCTACCAGATACGGCTGATGGCCGTGTTTCAGAACATGTTGGGCAGTCGCGAGCAGGCCGAGGATTTGGTGCAGGAAGTGTTCCTGCGCGTGTTTCGCGCACGTCACTCGTATGTCCCGGAAGCGAAATTTTCGACATGGTTGTTCACCATCGCACACAATGTTGCCAAGAACGCGAAGCGTACCAAAGCGCGGCGGCGCGAGGTATCGGTGGCGGGCGAGGAAAGCGGGGCCCTTTCGGCAAACCCATTGGAGCAACTGGCGCAGGCCGCAAGTGGTCAGCTGCCGACGCGCCAGTTAGATCGGATGGAACGGGCCGAAATGGTGCGGCTGGCCATGGAAACTCTCAACGAACGGCAGCGACTCGCCGTGCTCTTGTCGAAGTTCGAGGGCATGAGCTACGCCGACATCGCGGCAGCGATGGGGTTGTCGACACCAGCCATTAAATCGTTGTTAACGCGTGCCCGCAACAATTTGCGGGTGGTCCTGGAACCTTACATTCAACAAGGAGCCGCGCTTGGGGAGACGTCGCATCACGACGGTCACGTCTCGTAGCGGGGTTCAAATGATTGTGTTTTGCATATTGTCGCAGCTGAACTCGTCCTGCCCGGGCCGAGTCGTTGGCACCTATCACCTGATCTTGGATCGATCGCCATGAGCGGCTCACTAGATCATTCTGTTACATCGGATCACGAACAGTTAGTCGCCTATTTGGACGGCGAGTTGCCGCCCGAGGAGGCACAACAGGTTGAGCGTCGTCTGAGCCAGGACGAGGCGTTTCGACGCTTGTTGCGCAGCCTGCAAGAAGCCTGGGACATACTGGACGAGTTGCCGCAGCCCACCTTAGACGATGGCTTCACCCAAACCACGGTCGAAATGGTCGCCGTGCGGATGTCGGCCGATGTACAAGCGGAACAGCAGCAGTGGCTCCGCCGTCGCGGGATCCGACGCGGATTGCAGGTGGCCGGTGTCGCCGCCAGCTTGCTGCTTGGTTTCTGGGGGGTCCGTTATCTGCAAAACGCGTCCAACCGCGAATTATTGCGCGACTTGCCCGTGATCGAACGCGTCGATCAGTACTCGGAAGTGGACAACTTGGCGTTCCTGGAAAGCCTGATGGAGGATGGCATCTTCACTGACCCCACAAACGAGGACCAACCAAGTGAACTGCCTTGATGGGATGCGAATACGCCTACCGAGCGGGACCACGGCGCAATCCCGGCGACTGGCGCTCGTCGGGATGCTGCACACCGCCAAGGACACAGCCCGCCGCGTGAAGATGGCGATGATCGTGATGGGGCTCTTATTCGGCCTTGCACCGGCGGCAGCCCGGCAAGACGACATCGCGGCGCGGCGCAAGCAAATCGATTCACTGGGTCCTTCGGAAATGCGGGAGCTGAATGAAAAGAAAAACCACTTCGATCGTCTTTCGCAGGCAGAGCAGGACCGCTTGCGAAAACTCGACGCTCAGATCCGCCAGCATCCACGATCGGAGGAACTGCTTCAAGTGTTAGGGCGTTACGGCCAATGGCTGGCGTCGCTCGAGTCAAAAGATCGGGCGGAATTGCAGGCGCTGCCACCGAACGACCGGCTAGCGCGAATCCAACAAATGCGTCAGAGTGAACAACGGAGCCGTCTGTCGAAGTGTGGGCTTACCGAGCGTGATGCCGATACGGTCTTTCAATGGTGGGCGCAGTCGGCCGAACAGAACGAATCGCTCATGCTGACCGCCCTTTCCGACAAAGAGCGTGAGATGTACGACGGATTGTCGGCGGATGATCCGCGGCGTACACGAATGCTCGGCGGCGTGATTTGGCGGTCGCTCGGCCAGCTGCTGGACCGCTTGCCCCGAGACGATACGAATCGGCTGATCGACCAGCTTTCCAACGATGCACGCAGGCGATTCCTGGAGCTCGAAACGCCTGAGGCCGAGAACCGGCAGCTCGAAAAGTGGATCCGCGAAGCGTTCCTCTTTCGGCTACGCCCACCGTCACCCAGCGATGACGAACTTCTACGGACGATCGAAGATTTGCCGGCCGAAGAACAAAAGCGACTGGAAAAGATGCCGCGGGATGAACTGCTGCAGGCCCTGCGGGAACGTTGGGAAAGCCAACAGATGTGGCGGCGGATGCGCTCGCGCCGCGGCATGGATCGAGACCTCGAGGGGCGACGACGTCCCGAGGACCGACGTCGCCCTGACGATCGTTTCCGTGGTGAGGGAGGTCGTCCCGATTTTCGAGGCCCTCCGCCGGGGCCCCCGGGCGAATTTCCCGGCCGTCCGCCACGTTTTGACGGGGGGCGGCGACCGAATGATCGCCCGCCCCGCGATCGGCAGGGACCGGAACCCGGCCCTCCGGTCGCCAACCCTCCCGATGCTCCCTCCGAACCGACCGCTGACGCAACAACGGACTCGACCGGCTACTGAGTCTGAATCGCCAAGCCGGCCAAGGCAGGTAACGACGTCGAAAGGTAATAGGCCCTGGGCGTGCTTAATTCCAGGAGGGCCTGCCACTGTCCACGAGTGCTGGTGTTTGACTTTACCGCGCCAAACACATCCAGTACGGACAACGGTGCCTTGTAGTGAACGACGCGGTAGCCGTCTTCGGGCAGCTGCGCCATTTCGGCGGCGCCCGATGGCGTCTTCGATGAAACCGAGTTGGTCGACCAATCCGTTTTCCTGGGCCTGCGTCGCCGTGAAGATCTCTCCCGTTGCCAGCTGATCCAGCTGCTCCTCGTGATCCCGAAACTCCGGACGGCCCGATTTCACGATGTTCTTGAATCGGGTGAAGGCGTCTTGCAGGTACGCTTCCAGGACCTGACGATCGTCCGCCGATACCGGGTGCGTCATACTGAGCAGCTGCTTCCGCGGATGACTGACAAGCGAGTCATCTTTGATATCCAGGCGGTCCAGCAGCCCGCTCAAGTCGTAATGCGGAATAATCACGCCGATCGATCCGGTCGTCGTGGTCGGCTCGGCATAGATCGAATTGGGTTCGTCTCCCACCGCCATCGACACGTAGTAACCGCCGCTGGTGGCAATGCTCCCCATGCTCACGACCAAAGGCAATTCGCGTTGTTTGCGGAGCTCCTGCAAATGATGATAGATGTAGTCCGACCCGGTAATGGTTCCACCCGGCGACTCGACACGTAGCACGACGGCCTTGACGTTCTTGTCCTTGCTTATGCGATCGATCTGCTTCTTGACGAACGAATTATTAACGCCAATCACTCCTTTGACTTCAATAATGGCAATTTTCTGTTGCGCGGTTTTCTGGCCGGAATGAAATCTTTCGTCGATTCCTGCCGTGTCGTTGAAATAGTCATGGTATCGTGCGGACATCCCGAGGATGATTGACAACGCGACAAAAAATGCCATCCAGCCCAGCCAGCTAAACCAACGACGCGCGCTGAATGAGGCGGCGGTTGGATATAGACATATTGGGGTGGTGGCACTGCCGAACTCGAATTTGACTCACGGGTTGGATTCGGGCGGGGCTCCGGTTGAGGTTGGCCCGGATGGGTCTCCATATCTTGCTCCTCGGGGTATCAACATGATTAAAGTAACGGAATTGGGTCGTCGGATGTGGCCGGCGACGTTCTTTACAGGGGCGTCTCGCCTCGCCCTAGGGCCTGCCAGCAACCACGTCGCGATCGCTCGGGTCGCTGGCATCAGTGTATTGTAGTACTTCAGGCCAGGGCGTCTCGGCAACACGATTACTTGGAGGCGGGCAGCCGCAGTGTATGGCTGGTGTTGCCAGACTGCCCCGACAACGACTAAGCTATGCAGGTTTTGATAAGGGAGATAAGCTGCAAGGGGAAGTGCTGTGATCGTCTCGGCATCAACGGACTGTTTTCCAGATTTGTTGTCTTTACCCGACGTTTTCGAGCGTCTCGTGGATTTGGAGTTCGCGGCCGTCGAGATCGCGATCCGCGACGGACATCCACAGCTGTCGCCGGCAGATGTGTTGCAGGACGTCGAAAAGGCGGCGGGACTCTGCCGGGACACTCATCGTCTTGGGATCACCGGGTACACGGTCGACATCGGCGCTCGAGGGGAGGCCCACTACGACCAATTCGGCGCGATTTGTCGCTTGGCCAAGGCAACCAAGGTCGCCTGTCTCTCCGTGCCCTCCGCCGAACTGGGCACCCCGTTTAACGAGGAAGTGGAGCATCTCCGTCGACTGGTCGCCATTGCAACGATGGAAAGTGTGGTGGTCAGCATCCGCAGTCAGATCGGGCGTCTCTCAGAGGACCCGGATACGGTGGTCGTCTTGTGCGATAATGTCAAAGGCCTGGGCGTGACGCTCGATCCCAGCCATTACATTTGCGAGCCAAATTCGGGGCGTCATTACGAGAAACTGCTCAAATACACGCAGAATGTGCATTTACGTGACACGAGCAAAACGGAACTGCAAGTCCGGGTAGGTCAGGGAGAGGTGGACTACGGCAAGCTGATCAATTTGCTACGGCGGACTGGCTACGATCGCGCTTTGTGCGTCGACATTCGTCCGCAGCCTGAGGTCGATCATGCGGCCGAATTACGCAAGCTTCGCCTGTTGCTGGAAAGCTTGACCTGACGTGCTCGCGCAACTTCGCTACGACCCTCGGTCGGGGTCACACCAAGGGGGATCAACGCATGCTGGTGGCAAATTCCATACGCAGGTTGGCGGTTACAGGGCTGCGCGTCCTGCTGCTGGCGGGAGGGTGGGCGACACCGTGGGGACTCGCTCTGGTCGCAGCCGCAGCGCCATCCTCGAACGAGGCAAGAACTACCGAAATGAGCATCAACCAACAAGACTTTGGTAAGGATCAGCGTGGCCGCTCGGCCACGCTATTCACTTGCACGAACCGGCATGGCTGCCGCCTCCAATTGACGGATTACGGGGCCCATGTGGTGGCCGTCGAGGTCCCCGACCGCGAGGGGAAGTTGGCCAACGTAAATCTGGGCTTTTCTAGCTTGGCGGGCTATCTGGAGCGGCATCCGTTTTTTGGGGCGACTGTCGGTCGTTTCTGTAATCGGATCGCGGGTGGCCAATTCGAACTGAACGGTAAGCACTACACACTCGCTAAGAACGACGGCCCCAACCACTTGCACGGTGGACTCGAAGGATTCAATCGGCACTTTTGGCAGGCCGAGGAAGTTCAAAGCGAGGAGGAAGTTGGCGTGCGGTTCCAGGCGCGTCAGTCCGGATGGCGAGGAAGGCTACCCTGGCAATCTTACCGTTGCTGTGTCCTACACCCTCACAAACTCCAACGAGCTCAAGGTCGATTTTCGCGCCAAGACGGACGAGGCAACGGTCGTCAACTTGACCAACCATAACTATTGGAATCTAGCGGTGCCGGGGCGGGCGAGATCCTGGGACACGAGCTGATGCTGGCCGCGGATCGATATCTCGCGGTGGACGAAACCTTGATTCCCACCGGCGAGTTGGCTGCCGTGAAGGGGACGCCGCTAGATTTTACGCAGCCACATGCAATCGGTGAGCGGATCGATCAGGCTAGCGGGAGAACCGAAGGGATACGATCACTGCTTTGTGGTGCGCGGCGCAGCGGGTCAATTGCGCCTGGCCGCCCGCGTCCGTGATCCCAAGTCGGGCCGTGTAATGGAAATCCACACGACGCAACCGGGGATTCAGTTCTACACCGGCAATTTTCTTGACGGAAGTGCTACCGCAGGCCACCACGGGCAGCACACCGCTTTTTGTCTGGAGACCCAACATTTTCCGGACTCTCCGAACCATCCAACATTTCCGGCCACGACGCTGCGTCCTGGTGACGAATTCCACCAGATTACCGTTCACCGTTTTTTGGTTGAGTGAACGGCGCACCAGGGGTGACACCGCCAAATACATTCGCGCGGTGGATGACCGCTAGTGCTCCGCCTCAGGATGGTCAACGACGGGTTCGCGGATTTGCAGCAGCTGGTCGACTGCCACATCGCTCAGGACTTGACGTTGCCCCGCGGGCCAGTGTATTTCCAGCGATTGGATTCGATCGGTGTGTCCTAACCCGAAGGTCACCGGCAGCTCGGTCTGCGACAGGTAGCTTCGGGTGGGCATCACTTGTTGTCGCAAAACGGCTTCCGGCGTGCGAACCTCGATCCAGGCGCCAATGGCATCACGATTGGACGTGGTACCGTTGAGTTTTACTCGTAACCAGTGGTGGTTCAGCTGTTGGTCGTTACGTAGTAGGCGGGGTGGGCCGCCGATTGCCGTCAGCAAAAGGTCGAGGTCGCCATCGCCGTCGATATCGGCGAAACTGGCACCGCGTCCTACAAGCGGGCGTAGCAGATCATCGCCGCAGTTCTCGGCCGGCAGGGGTACGAATTCCGTCGTATGCTTTGGACCACAATTCCAGAACAGCTGAGCAGGCTGGGCATAGTGTTGGCTGGGTTGCACTCGGTTGATGTCTTCTTCCAAATGACCGTTGGCAGCCAGCAGATCGAGCCGTCCATCCAGGTCAACGTCCACGTAGCAGACGCCAAAGGTAAGTTCCGAACGGGTGTTGGGACCCAGTCCAGACGAAATCGCTTCATCCATAAACTGCAAGCTGCGCTCGGCGCGACATACAGCGCCGTCATTTCGTTGGCAAAGTTGCCAATCGCGATACCGAGCGAGTCATTGTTGCGAAATCGAGCGACGTCGATGCCCATGGCGCCGCGTGCATTGCCGTTCATGTCGTAGGCGACGCCCACTCGCGCTCCCAGCTCTTCAAATGTACCGTCACCGCGATTGTGAAAGAAAAAATTCTGCACCGTGTCATTCGCCACGACGATATCGATCCAACCATCCTGATCAAAATCTGCGAACGCCAGGCCTAGTGACTTGGCCATGGGGACCTGCGTCGCGGGGTTTCGCACGTGGAGTCCGGCTTGCGCGGCGACGTCCGTAAACCTTCCAGCGCCGTCGTTGCGATACAAGTAGGGGAACGAGCCGGCGAAGTTTTGCGGGCGGCCGTAGGCGCGTCCACCACCCGTCAACTGAAAATCCTGCGACTCATCGTATTCGCGAGACCAGGTAACGTAGTTGGCAACGAACAGGTCCAGATCGCCATCGTTATCGTAGTCGAGCCATCCACAGCTCGTGCTCCACGCGTCCGGACTGCCGGCCACGCCGGCCAAGTGAGTCACGTCACTGAAGTAGCCGTCTCCATTGTTGTGAAAGAGATGATTCGGACCCACGGCGGAAATAAACAGGTCGACGTGTCCATCCCCGTCGTAGTCGCCGACCGCGGCTCCCATTCCGTAGCAAGAGGTCGTTAGCCCCGCTGCGGCGGCGACGTTTTCGAAGCGTCCTGTGCCATCATTGCGAAATAGCGCCATCGTATCCTGTCGATCAGCTGCGTCGCGCGGATCCCATGGCCAGCGTTGTGAGTTAACCAGCAACAAATCCTGATCGCCGTCGGCGTCAAAATCCCAAAACGCACATCCTCCGCCCATCGTCTCCGGTAGCAGCTTCTGACCGTAGGCGCCGTTTTCGTGCACAAACTCGACGCCACTACTGATCGTGATATCCGAGAATGGTACGAGTGGCAGTTCAACTTGTGGAGCTTCACGTAGCTCGACCTGAGCCAGCTCTGTCCGTTGCGTGGAAGGACTCGCGGCGGGCCAATGAATGACCGCGTAGATTCCTCCCGCCAAGAGGCCGAAGGCAGCGAACGCCACCAAAGACCAGCGCAGGGCAGAACCAATTATCGCGTCATTCCGCACTTCGACATCATTTTCTGCGGCAAGGGGTCGATCACGTGCTTCGTCTTGAGTCATGGCCGCATTTCCTGGCGTTTCATGGACGAGGGTAACCGAGCGTCCGATCCGGACGTTTCGGAATCGTGGAGAGAATAGATAACGACGGCTTCCGCTGCATGATTCGCCGCCGGATAACGTTGACGGGCCAAACGAACGGCCTGCCCTTGAGCATTATCATCGGCTTTGTACCGTTGATGCAGCCGTTCGTGCTGCGCTGCACGATCGGCATCCCCAAGCTCTGCGTACAGCAACTGCAGGTTATAGTGGGCCGTCACGTCTTCGGGATCAATTTCGAGTGTCCGTTCGAATCTGGCGATCGCCGCCTGCCAGTACGCTTGTGCCTCTTCCGTCTGTCCCTGACGAGCTCGTACGCGGCCGAGGTCAAAATAGGTTTGGCCCAGCAAATTGATCACCGCAATATCCAAACTAAAGTCAAATTGACGTTCCTCCAGCTCCGGCCAGCGATCCTCCAGGACACTGGTCAGATTGCGAGCCGCATCCTCCAAACGCCCCTGCTGTCGATTGAGGACGCCACTGAGCCACGCCCAGGTCCAGCGAGGATAGCCCACCTGTGATGCATATTCTTCCGCGCTGCCAGCGCCGCCACCGCGTCATCTAAACGTCCTTCGGCGTTGTACACGCGGGCCAAGTTCAGCGGTCCATCCCAGCGCTCCAGCGATTCGACGTGCGTGAAGGCCTCGGTCGCTTGTCTCAGCTCCGCCTTGCCTTTGAGCAACAGACCAATCCCGTAGTCGTTCCAGCGTTGCCAGATGGGATGTTGGGGGAGTGGATTTTCGACCGCCTCATTCACGCCTGCCACGGGAAACGTCACTTGATCAACCGCCAACGTCATGACGGGCAATTCATTGACATATGGCTTCCCCGGTTCGTAACCGCGAATACGATTTCCCAATTCGGCATTCGTGCGGGCCACAAAGTCCATATAGCGTTGGTCAAATTTACGGTAGCGCAATCGCACTTCTACGGTAATCGGGGCCGAGACATCCGCCGGCACTTCCAGCAGGTAGTGCACCGTCTGCCCTGCCCCAGGCGGAATCTGGTGGTTGTATAGGGGTGTAAAAATGTCTTGGGCGTTGCGACGATCAATGCGATTGCCGCTCTTGTCCAGCATGAACACGTTCACAAAGTGAGCCCCAGGATCGACTTCGTTGCCACGTGTTGGATCGATCGCGCCGCTTCGCCCGATCACCTTGCCCGCCGACGAGAGGGTCACGTCCAACCAGACTTCGTTGGAATCAACCGTACCCTGCGTAAACAAATGCCCCATCTTGAGCGTTCGCACAACCGTTTCCAACAAATAGCGTCGCCCGGGCTGTAGCTCAGGCACTTCCGGCCTGAGTGGTGCGAGCAAACGGCCGTCGATTTCGCCTCCTTCGCGTACGCCAAACAGGTCGACTCGCATTACACCTCGCAAGTACCTTTCGTGCTTCGCCGTCACGTCCGCTCGATCACGAAGCCAGGCGATGCCAGAATTGGCTGAAGGAAACATGTGATCGTGCACACTGAGCTCCGTCGACTTATCGAACGTCGCGGCACCAAAATCATCCGAGGCGACAAGAGGCATGTGACAACGGTTGCAATTGGTTTCCGCTCGTGGAGGATAGTAAAAGCTCCTCGCGCTATGCCCAGACACGCCACTTAGCAAGTACGAATCATAATGGTTCTGACCGCGCAGAAACTCTTTGTAATGGGTTAGTTCGGCCGGCAGATGTACTTTGTGACACGTCGAACAGTACTCGGAGGTTTTCATGAAAGGCTTAAGAAACGTCTTCTTGTGGAAGGACGGCTTGGCTTTCACCAATTGGTTGTTGATCCATTGGAGCAGTGGATTGCTGCTGTAAGCGAACGGATAGTGCAGCGGCTCCTCGATGGTGTAATCCGCGTTTCCACGGACGCTGTTGACGTGAGTAATCGAATGGCACACCGAACACGTGATTCCAGCGCGAGCCGTTTCGTGATTGAGCATATCGAACTCTGGATCATCGAAGGCACCGCTAAAAAAAGGTACCGGGTCATGACATCCCGCGCACCAACGAGCGGCCTGGACATTCCCGTCACGCCGTAGAGCGACCTGACGTGTTTCACTGATGCTCGCCAAATACGGCGCATTGTTGAAGGAGCTAAATCGGTGCACGCTGTCGCTCCACTGCGAATGCACATCCGCGTGGCACTTCAGACAATACTGGTCGTTCATCAGTGCCGCCGACGGAATAAAATCACCCGTCGCTGTCCGGGCCAAAGAGGGCTCGAAGTACTTGGCCCCCGACTCCGGTCCTTCGGCAAACCAACGTCGTGGGTCCTGGGCATGTAACAAGATCATCCCGAGCACCACGGCACCCACCGATGCCAAATAACCCAATCCGACTCGCCACTTGATCCGAGGTCCCGCCAGCCGATGCAACCAGTAGAGCCACGCAGCGGCCATCGGACAAAGCACATGCAGCCAGTAAACGATGGTCCGCGCCAATGGTTGCTTGAGGTCAAAGCCGCCAACGCGCATCAACAGCACGCCGCTGAGCAATACCACAATGGACACGGCGAACAGCGCATAGCCCACCCTCACCGCCCAACGATTGCGTCGGTTGCGTGCTGCCCACATGTGAAGACCGCCAAAAACCAAAAACGGCAAGATCAGCGCCAGACCCATCAGCAGATGGACCAGGAACATGTACTGATAAAAATAATTCTGGTACGTCCGCCCTGTCACCCATTCCAACCAAGTGATGCTGGCCAAGTAGGCCGCGTTCGCTCCTAATAGCGCAACCAGAGCGAAGATCACGTACAACAAGCGGCGGAGTCGCGGACCAACCGCGCACACGTACGGCTTCTTCTGCAGCAGTGACTCCATCGACACAGTGGGGGACGCGAGAGGCGCACGGTCAGATGAGGACATCGTTGAGCTCTGTGGTCACCGAGTCGACGTCGCAATCCGAAAAGGGATCCAATTCGGCGACAAATCCTTGGCGCGGTCGACGGACACCCCGAACAGCGGGGCCCGCAGTGAGCACGCTAGGACGCAGTCAATGCGACTCGACAAGGTCGAAAGGAACGGAGAAGGCCAAACCACGCAAACCGTGCACCGGTTACTCGGGTGGTCGTTCCAGACGATTCGGAAAACCCGCCAACAGGCGGAGTGATTCGCCATCAGGTCGCCAGGCAACGGTCGCACCTTCGCTCAACGCGGGCGAATGTGACACGTGGCCAATTTCCCATTTCACCGGCCGCACGGAAGGAGGAAACGGCAGAGGCAGGTGCGGCGGCTGCGAACCGCCGCAAAACGGACCGCGACACGGTCGCTGTGGCCCGGGCGAAGCCATCATGTGGGACATCCGTTCCGCATCACTGCGGATGCTCCAGGAGCGTCCGACGAACACTCCCTGCGGCCCGATTGTCTCCGCCAACGGTGTTCGTGTCGCCAACGTCGCACCGCGATGCTTCACCGGAGAAGCGTCCGCCAACCAATCTCCGCAACTCGCCTGCACCGCGCCCGGACAGACCATTCCGAAGGCAACGAAGACAAGTGATAAAGCGGAAACCTGGCTGAAGAACGGTGAGCGCACAGGAAGTGCCCCATGGAACAGGCGGATGTAAACCCCACTGGCACCCTGAGCGGTGCGTGTTGGGGGTTGGTAAGTCGGAGCTCAGACGGCCCGACTTATCCACCATATCAGCCCCGCGCAGCGAAATCAATTTTTGCACGCGGCGTGGCACGAATTATCCGACTCACCCGTCATCTTACGCAAACGCTGACAGGCTCGTTCCGCCTGGCAAATCGAAATCGCGGCGACCATCCAACCAAGGCGTCCAGCGGACGTTAGACCGCTGCCGACGACCGGCTCTCGGATGCCGGAGTTGGACGCAGTGGACGACGGTAAACAAGTTGAATCAATAGCGGTAAGCCAATCAAGTTACCCGCTAAGCCCCCTAACATGGCCAACGTCACGAGGACCCCGAAATAAATCGTGGGTACAAATCGGCTGGTTGCCAATACCGTAAAGCCGATCGCCAGAGCCAACGTCGACAGCACCATCGCCTTGCCGACGCGTTGCTGCACCTGTTGCAGTGCCCGTTCGATGCTTTCGCCACCCTTAACAATCTGGCGGACTCCCAAGATGTAGTGAATCGAACTGTCGATGGACAGTCCCATCGAAACGGCTGCAATCATGGCCGTTCCCATATTGATTTTAAGATCGGACCAGACGAACGTACTCAGCCAGCCCATTGCGCCAAGCACAATTAGCACGGGAAAGGCATTGGGAATTAAGGCAATCAAAGCCAATCTTCCACTGCGAAACGCGATGGTCATCAACAGGCCAATCCCAGCTACGGCCACCACAAACGTGGTCCACTGGTCGCGCAAGACGTTTTCAACAAGATGGCTCAGGAGCACAAAGTACCCCGTCACTTCCGCTTCGGGAAACTCCGCCCGGCTCAGCGATTGCAAGTGCGCGATCAACGCTCGTTTTTGTTCCGCCTCCTGTCGCTCGTGTACGCGAAGCATCAAACGCAAATAGTGTTGACCGGTCTGCGGATCGCGTCCGTACAGGGCGTCGTAGAACTCGGGCATCCATCCGCGCATCGTCGTCAAACCAGAAAACACCAAGCTCGTTTTTAGGAATCGCGGCTGTTTGGCAATGTCGACGGGCGATAAATCAACCAAGGCATCCGCCAGACTGAACGATTTGGTAATCGCCTGCAAATCGCCTTCGGAGGGGCGGTCGGGCGAGTAAATCTCGTGTCCCAATCGATATAACTTGTCCAAGATGGGCCAGTGCAGTTGTTCGGGAGCCGGCACAATCACATCGCACACACCGGCTCCACCCAAATGTTCTTCGACAAAGCTGTAGGCCTCGGCAATGTCGCTGTCGCGGCGAAAATTACGCGTGAAGTCGGTTTCCACCTTCAGTTGGCCGATCCCCGCCACAGCCAACAACGTCAGGATGGCCAGGACGGCCAGGACGCGATAGGGGCGTCGGTTCACGATTGTCAGCAATTGCTGCAGACGTTCCGTCAACTTTCCCTCTCCCCAGGGAGCACGTGGGTCAGGATCGATGCGCCCCAGGAGAGTCAAACCGGGTACCAGCAAGATCACGCTGACGAACACCATCATAGATCCGATCGCCATCATCAAGCCAAAATCGCGGACGGGGCCGACATCCGATACCGTCAACGCCAGAAAGCCCGCGGCATCGGTCAGGCAGGCCCAGAACACCGGCAGCAGCAATTGCTGGAGGGTCTGCCGCAAACTGTCTGTCGGCGTCAATCCGTGTCGTCGCAATTCGGAATATCGCACCATGATGTGAACCATGGTCGCCACCCCAATTACCATCACGACGGCGGTCAGCATAGAGCTGACCATACTTAGCTCAAACCGCGCCACCACCAGAAAGGCTTGCGTGGCAATCAGGGCCAATTGCACGACCAGAATGGGAATGATAACCCAACGAACACTTCGGAAGCAGAGGATGATCGTCAGTCCCAGCAGAACCGTCGACCATATTCCCAATCGACGGCCATCCTGTTCCACAAAGCGAAAGCCATCCACAACCAAGATGGGTTCACCCGTCAGCCGCCCAGGGCCCAATTCCGCTGGCAGCGAATGCATGACGCCGCGCATCTCGTCAATCGTTTGGCGTCGCGACGTCGTCGTTTCGTTCTCCGGATACAACATGCAGACGATGGAGACGGTTTGTTGATCGGAGCCGTGCGTGTAACCGCGAAACAACTCCCGCGTGCGCTTCGCCAAGGGACTGTCAGAGACGATCATGTCGCCGGGCAAAGGCTGATCGATGCTCAACACGGCTTTCACACCGGCCACCTGAGACAGCCGTTTGGAGATTTCTGCGACACGATGGATGCCTTGACCATCGGCGGCGAACAAGTGAGGGTCCTGATAGACCGCCAGGACGATCTCGTTCCCCCCGAAGGTACGTTTGAGCTTTTGATAGGCCAACAGCACCGGGCTGTCGGCGGGGAACATCTTTTCGATAGACCGATCGAAGTGCAATCGGGGCGCGAGCAGCCAGCCGCTAATTGCCAGCAGCACTGCCAACAGCAGCAACCAGCTGCGCCAGCGGATCAGGCGTTCAACAAGCCAGCTGGGGGTCATGCGCGGGGAATCCTTGGAGTTTTCTCGGACGAGTCGTCCAGCAACCGGGCAGAGCTGTCGCCCCAAGTCGTTGTCGCGTAATACATTTCCAACGCGGGGACGAACTTCAACCCACCTTGCTCCATCGTAAGGGCGTTCCTATAATCCCGCCACTGCTAAACCGCCGGGAGAATTTTGGTTGACACTGCGGTCCTCCATCACGGACCCGGCCAGTCGCTAGGGTAAGGAAGCCCGACCTCTGATCACGTCGCCGTTGGACAGGGCGAAGCTGTGGGGGCACGCGCACGACGTAGCGCGCGTGAGGCCCCTTGGAATGTGCGCGGACACGGCGCGGATCGGACAACGATTAGCTACGTTGGGCGTCCTTGCGGCCGTGTGTTTCCCTTCCCGCGCAGCCGCCCAACTCAACTGGCGAGACGCGGCGGCCGAACCGAAGCAGGTCGTCAGCCAACCACTGCGGGTCGCGCAACTCTCCAACCCATCATCATCTACGACGACCCAAGTATCCTCGGCACCTCCACGACGCATTCGCGTTTTCCCGCGCAGCAACGTGCGTTGGCAAGCCCGCTGGTTTCCCAGTGAGGACGGACGCGACCGAATTGCAGTGATCGATTCGGGCGTCAACATCGTGATTGATCAAGTCGCCGGTTTTGATACCGTCGACATCGCGACAGACCGCCTGGTAATCTGGACGTCGGCCGATCAAATGCCCGATTTCCAGGGCGTGTCCACGCAGACCGGCGAGGCCCCGCTGGAGTTCTACATGGAGGGCAATATTGTCTTTCGTCAGCAGGACCGGGTGATCTATGCAGAGCGGATGTACTACAACGTGCGGGAACAAAACGGTGTGGTGCTAGACGGCGAGCTATTGACGCCCATTCCCGGATACGAGGGTCTGGTGCGTTTGAAGGCCGACGTGTTGCGTCAGGTCGATCCGTTCCGCATCGAAGGCTATCAGGCGCGCTGACGACCAGCCGATTGGGGGTTCCGCGATATTGGCTGCAATCGGGCAGTTTCACATACGAAAACCCACCCACCAACCAGTTTTCACCGCCCACACTCGATCCGTTGACGGGTGAACCCAAAGTCATATCCAACAAGCGCGTCACCAGCCGTGACAATCGTGTATATGTCGGAGAATGGCCCATCTTTTTCTGGCCATTCATGTCTGCCAATCTGGAACGCCCCACAATGTATCTGGAGTCGTTTCAATTCAACAACGACAATGTCTTCGGTACGCAGGTCCTGACCGATTGGAACCTCTATCATCTACTCGGTTGGCAGAATGCTCCCTCCGGCACGACTTGGACGGCGTCGGTTGACTATCTGAGCGACCGTGGCGTGGGTCTGGGGACAAATTTTCAATACGACCGCGAATCGTTTTTCGGTCACGTCGGCCACACCTACGGTTTTCTGGATGCGTGGGGTATTCATGACACCGGATTCGATAATCTCGGCTTGGGACGCCGTATGCTTGCTCCCTACACCAATCAACGCGGCCGCATCTTGGGTCGTCACCGTCAGTTCACGCACGGCTTAGAGATAACGGGCGAATTAGGATGGATCAGCGACCGCAATTTTCTGGAACAGTATTACGAAGAAGAATGGGACCAGGAAAAGAACCAGCGGACGGGCATAGAAATCAAACGTCGCAACGATAACCATTCATTGTCCGGGACGGCTGACGTCCGTGTGAATAACTTCTTCACGCAAACCAACTGGCTACGCGGAGACCATTTCTGGATCGCGCAGCCGCTGCTCAGCGATTGGCTATCCTGGAGCGAACACAGCACCGTTGGATATGGGCATTTGCAGATTGCCACGGCCCCAACCGATCCGACCGAGGCCGCCGTGTTCGATCCGTTGGCGTGGGAAGTGGAGAGCCAGGGAGTGCGTGCCGTGACACGCCAACGCGTTGATCTCCCCTTGCAATGGGGCGGCGGCAAGATCGTTCCCTATGTGTTGGGTGAAGCGGCATACTGGGAACAGGATCTGCAAGGATCCGAGCTCACGCGTCTGTTGGGCCAATCGGGCGTGCGCGCGAGTATTCCCTTTGTGCGTTTGAATCCGGAAGTTCAGAGCACGCTTTTCAACCTGAATGGAATCGCACACAAGGTCGTGTTGGAGAGCGAGTTTCTTTACGCACAGTCCGATGCTGACATGGCGAACTTGCCGTTGTACGATCAGGTGGATGACGATGCAGTCGAGTTCTTCCGCCGACGGTTTTATTTCACGACGTTTGGAGGAGTGCCGGGAGGAAACGTGGCATTGCGTTTCGACGAACGGTACTACGCGTTGCGGTCCGGATTTCAGAGTTCCGTAACGGCTTCGAGCATGGAGGTTGCCGACGACCTGATGCTGTTGCGTCTCGCCGCCCGACAACGTTGGCAAACCAAACGCGGCATGCCGGGCCAACAGCGCGTCGTGGACTGGATTACGCTGGATGTCGAAGGATTTCTGTATCCCAATCCGGATCGTGATAACTTTGGCCAAGAATTGGGTCTCTTGAATTACGATTTTCGCTGGCACGTGGGAGATCGCTTTACGGTTTTGTCCGACGGACAAGCCGACTTCTTCAACGAGGGTCTGCGGACGATCTCACTGTCCGGGGTGGTCACACGACCCGGCCGCGTGCGTTACCTTGGCGGCATCCGCAGCATAGAGGGCCCGATCAGTAGCAGCATTGTCTATGGTTCCACGAGCTTGCGATTGAGCCCCAAATGGATCGTCAACTATGGCAGTTCGATCGACCTGGGATCCACGGGAAATATCGGCCAGCGGGGCCAGATCGTGCGGGTCGGCGAATCGTTTCTCGTAGGAATCGGCTTCAACTATGACCACAGTCGCGACAACTTTGGTGTACGATTCTCCATTGAACCGCGTTTCCTGTCTGGCGCACTGAGCCGCGTCGCCGGAGTCCCCCTCCCACCGGTGGGGGCTCTGGGCCTAGAATAACCAACTATTCTCCCTCCGTCGCCAGATTCCGCGGCCCACGAAGCTCCGCGGAATTCGGCTACCCGAGGATCCCGACATGACCGAACCTCCCACCGCCAAGCGGATTAGCTGGACGAACAAATTCCTGTGCGCCTTCCGCGGTCTCCGCGTGGGTAGCCTGGGCCAGTCGAGTTTCTTTGTGCACCTGCCAATGGCTTGTTTCGTGCTGGCGGCCGCGGCCCAATTGCGGGTCACGACCGTCGAGTGGTGCTTGTTGGTGGTCTGCATCACGATTGTCCTCAGCGCCGAGCTCATGAACGCGGCCTTGGAAACCATGGCGCGGGCCATCACGCGGCGAATTTCATCCGGACATTCGCGATGCCCTCGACATTGCGGCGGCCGCCGTGTTATTGACCGCCTTGGGATCAGTCGTCGTCGGTAGCCTCATCCTTGGGTTCCGCCTCGGCATCTATCTGGGCTGGTGGACACTGCCCGCTTACGGCGCGTACTGATTACGAACCGCTCTTAATGGACCAGCATCAATGGCCGATCGTTGGCGATCTGGCGAAAGATGTCCAACAGATCGTCTTCGAAGTCGACCACGCTGCTGTCACCTGGCACATTGAAGTGGACACCGCCCGTGATCGCCGCAATCTGTTCCATCAGGTCCGTGTCGGCGGCATTACCCAGGCTGATTGTGACGATCGGGTACTGTCGATCTGCGGCCTCCTGGGCTTCGTCCAAGGCAAACTGGCGTGCCGTTGACGTGCCGCCCGGCCGGTTCGCAATCCCGTCGGTCATCAGCACGATCATCTTCGCGGCACCCTGACGCGCGTTGGTGTCCAACTCCGTCCACGCGGTATGGATTCCCGCTCCAATGTTCGTGTAATTGTCGTAGTGCCCCGCCTGCCGGGCCGCAACAATCGACTCGATAGGTTGCTGGAAGTCTTCCGTGAGGGATTGTTCAAGCACGGCGTTTTGCGACGGCGAGTTGTAGATGGTTAGTCCCACACGATCGTCCGTGTCCACTTCCAGGATGTATTCCATGAAGATCGCTGTGGCATCTTTGACGGCCGTTACGGGCTGCGCACTGACCGAGTAAAGGCTGGGAGTCTGATCGTGTTGCGGTTGGCGTTCCAGCCAATAGTTTATGAGTGTCAGGTAACCGTAACGGTAACGATATCCCACTCGAGCCGGCGTGCCATTGCTGCTCTTCACGTAGTTGAAATAGTCGCTCCAACTGCCCGAAGGATACGGATAGGGAACACCCTGAAGCCCCAACTTCGTCAGAATCGTCGAGTTGTTCGTCGATGAAATGTACCTTGGTGCGAAGGTCATGTTCCCATAGACGGGAGACCCAAGCTCTTGATAGAACTGCAAGAGATCGTTTTCGATTGTCGGCCTCACAAACTCGCCATACTCGTAGATCCGTTTCAGTTCGCTGTCGTCGTTCATCGAAGCCGAAAAATCGAGCACGAGCATGATGTCGCGAGGTTGAAAACGTGCCACGGCTTCAGATTCGACCGAGAACGAACGATATCCCAGCGCCCGAGCGAAAAACAACGGTGCATTATCATAGCGGGCGCGAACTCGAACGCTGGACGGCTGATCGGCGGACAGCGAAAAGGTTCGATTGCCCACGTTCCATTCGCCCGCATCGACCTGAAAGGCGCCTGGATGACTGGTGGACCAAGCGGAAATCTCCGCGCCTCGGCCAGAACCCGATGGAATCTGCTGTTGGCCCACGCGATTGTGCAAAAAGAAACTCAGGGCTTCCGCCTCGGCTACATCGATCCCACCGGATAGGACCGACGCCCCGGCCAAAGCCGCGGAATCCACGGCCCTGTCCAACTCGGTTTGCACCTGTCCCACATAGCCCAGGTCGACCGAAAACAACAAACGGCCATCATAGTGATGAGCAGCACGCAGGTGAGCACCAGAACACTTCCTTGCCGGTTCCGCCGGGCTGATGTCTGGGAACGGAACGTCTACTTGGTTGCTTCATCGATGTAGCCATAGTCGTTGACTCCGTAGAATCCAAGGTGAGCGAAGTGGGAAGGTCGGGAAGTGAATCCACGCCGATGCAGAATCGCAGAATTGAACCGTTGGACATGCGTATCTAAAACGTACCTCCGGACTCCGTAAGTCGTGAACTACAACGCAGAACAAAACAGCAAAATGAGATCAGCGGGGTTGTAGTTGCACAGACTATCGCGGATCGTTAGATGTCGCCACGAGCGGAATGCAAGCGTACGGTGTGCCATTGCGAATTACCGCACAAATGCCTCGCTATAATTCAACACGCGATATCGTCGGGCGCGGCAAAATGGCCTCACGAGGGCAATTGACGACAGATCTCCGAACCTGCCGACACGCGGTCGTACACAACCGGACGTTCCGAGAGATGCCCAGCTGCTGTCGCGAAAACGCAGTTTTCCACAACTTGCATCGACACGTTCCCAACGAACCATGAAACACCGACCTTCGGTTTTCGAATCACTTGAGCGACGGTGGATGCTGTCCATCGAGTGGTCACCCGTTGCCCCCTTGCATGCCCGCGAGGGTGAACAGGTCGAGCTATCGTCGTTGACATTTCGCGACACCACACCCGCCAGCCAATATGCGGTGACCATCGATTGGGGCGACTTGACACCGAAGGACTCCTGGATGGTCGAGAGTTCACTTCAAGGGGCGCCCATTCGCATTCGTCCCGACTATCGCTTCGACAGCTTGGGGTTCTTTGACCAACCGGGCAGCCGCGGGTGCGTACAGCGAGCCTCCAATACGCTAAGCGGATGGATAAGGGACGACCTGGCGGCAATCGTGCCAACTCCGCAGAATTCCTTCACGGCCATCACGGACAACCCGGCGACTGGGCAAATGCAATCGATTCCGGCGTTGTCCATCGGACGTAAAGAGATTGTGGTATTCGTAGGTGGACGCGATCTGCCGGGAAACACTTTGGCCGAAAGTGCTGCGGGTACGTATCAGGCAACGGGATCGCCCGAGTTTCTGCAATCGGTCGCCCAGGCACGGCCAGGCCGGTGCGCCGATCATTGACCTAGGCCCCTGGGGCGGTCACATGACATTCGATATGGATCCCAATACGTCGTGGCACTTCGATACCGTCAGCGATGATTTACAGGCGTACGAATTTGATTTTTACACGGTTGCGTTACACGAATTGATGCACGTGTTGGGATTCAGCGAGACCCAAACGGCCTACGCGCGATACGTCTCGGGAGATCAGTTTGGTGGACCTGCGGCGGTTGCCGAATACGATGCCAACGGAGTTCCCCTTTTAGCGAGCGGCGATCTTTCGCACTGGGCAGCTGGCACTCGGGACGACGGCCAGCCCACGCTGATGACGGCCACCATCGATACCGGTCTGCGAAAGTCACTCACTGCATTGGATCGGGCCGTGCTCAAAGATATCGGTTGGGAGCTATTGGGCGACAGTCCCACCGGTGTGGTATCCGCGAATCACGTGTACGTGGACGACGGATTATTCACGGCCCGCATCACGGTGAGCGACGGCAATGATCGGGCCACACAGATCGTTTCCATCGACGTGCAAAACTCGCCTCCTCAAGTCCACATGAGTGTGACGAACTCGGGCAGCGTCGCGGACCCTGTGGAAATTGCAGTTCGGTTCTACGACGCCGGTCAACAGGATCACTTGCGGGCAACAATAACGTGGGGCGACGACACGCAATGGCAGAGCGACTTGAGTAGCACGGATGGGATCTTGGAATTGAAACACAATTATGATCGGCCGGGACGTTTCACCGTGCGCAGTTGTCGTTTGGGATGACGAGGATCGTGGCGTTAACACGGACGAAGTCCAAGTTTTGGGGAGCGTCTGGCAGAATTACGGCTCGCCCCTGGACGTCAACGACGACGGACAAATCTCGCCATTGGACGCTTTGCTGGTGATCAATGAGATCAATCAGCGTCATTTTTCGGCATCCGACGGTCGTCTGCCTGCCGAACAACCCATCGCGGACGGAGGATATTTCGATACGAACGGAGACAATTTCGCGGCGGCTATCGATGCGCTGCTAGTCATCAACTCGCTCAATCGCGGTGCCCGTGAGCGTTTCAAGAATTGAATCCGGCGGCAGATCGTTGTAGATCCCTGAAGGCCGACTATTCGGGCGGGTACTCGACCGCGCCGAGCTTGACGGAGGTATTGATAACTGTCAAGGAGCCGGTGGTGGAACATCCGCCGATTCCGTGGGCTCGGGCGCGGGATCACCGGCTGGCAGCGAATCTTCAGTTGCGTCGAAATCTCGGCCTGCACCGGTTCGGCCTGCGGCTGCTCAACGCGAATCATTAAATCCTGCGCAAACTCCGATCGCGACAAATAGCCGGCCTGCTGATCGAAGTAAATCACGCCTGTTCCCGTTTGACGTTGCACGCTCAGCTGACGCGGGGCAGTGGGCATCGGCTGTACGTCCCATCGAGCTTGAACAACAATCTTGTCCAATTGACGCTGGTCGATTTCTTCTTCGCCCTGATACGTGTAAGCGGTGGTGATTTTCAACGCGTCGGGCAAATCGCGCCACGGTATCAAATGCGATTCGGCCCACGAATCTCCCAACGCCAGCTCGTCCAAGGACAGCGTCCAATTGACGTCATCCAAAGGGCGGGGGGCGTTGGACTTTGGCGGAGACAATGGCGGGCTGGCGGGCGGAGAAACGGCGGTTGTGGTCGCGGCACTCGTGTTCCCACTGGCCGACAGAGGCGGCGAACCGGCCCCCTCGGGATGCCGGAACCTCTGCGGGACGTATTAGTTTACCGTTGGGCAAAAGAATCAGCTGACGTTCGGATTTAAGCAGGGGCTTCCAGTATCGAGCGAGCTCGGCGGCATCTCCACGGAGCTCTCCTTCCACTGTTGAATCGTAAACAACGGGCGGCGTGCCGGCGAACTGCAGTGTGTGCTTCACGTCCGTTAATGTCTGCACAATTCGCATGCGTTGATTTTCGTCACGACCTATTACCACCCATAAGACTTGATAACGAATGGTCTCGGTCAGATCGGTCGTCGGCGCTTTGGCGCACCGTTCGCTCCACCGCAATTCGATAGCGCTGATCGGGTTCCAGATTCCACTGAAGGGTCTTGGCCGGCGCCGAACGAGGAATGCTCATCAGCAGCCAACAGCCAAAGCAAACCAGCATGTGTCGCCAAGCCGGAAGTCGCGTCGTGCGATGTGTGGTTCCGCAATCGTGGTAGCCCTTGCCAGCGTACGGTCGAACGGCCGGGGATCCGATGTGTTGGCGAACGTCGCTACGACGGCTGCGGAAATTACTGAGATTCGTGCAAGCGCCACATGCTGTTCATCGTCCTGGGGTCGATTGTCCAACCCTTTACCTTTCGTCAATTCGATGCGGTCAAGAAACTTTACGTTTGCGCACTCGTCAATTTCGTCCAAATGACAGGCCGCATGATCGGGGATAAAGAAGCGGAAAGGACCGCCTTGCGCGACGGACAATGGTTCGTCATCCAGGGCAAAAATCAGCACCCCTCGGTTGATCACCGGCACCAACGGAATACTCGCATGGAAATCATCGCGAGTACCGTGCAGCCCTAGGTGCGTCGCCACTGGATCGACTTCCGCAAGCTCCAGGATCCCGGCGATACGGACGGCACGCCCACGACGGTTGGCCCCCAGTTCGCTGACGTCCGCAATCTGCTGCGACGCGTCCAATTGCTCAAGGTCCGTGCGGCTGAGTTGGAGGGGCCGACCGACCAGGCCATTGACGGCCAAAAGATCGTGCGTCATAAAAAAAAGACTCCTGGGTCACTGAGCGTTCAACGGATGGCCCTCGAACTGCTCGATCGCGTCGCGGACATTCGCGGAAATCCTTACCGGCCGTTGAGCTTCGTAGTCGAACATCACCACGACCGACTCTCCCTCTGCTGCCAGTTTACCATGCACGTGGCTGACCAGGCGATGCTGCATGGTCATACTGGAATTCCCCAACCGCGTGATCCGCGCCCACATCGATCGTATCCGGGTAGATGACCTGGCGACGATAGTTGCAGTCGATCGCCGCCAGAATCGGTCCCACGGCAGGTGGCAGGCAGCCCATCTCGATGATCGCGCGATCGAGATAAGCCACGCGTGCCGATTCAAACCAACGAAAAAATCGCGTATTATTCACATGTCCCAGCGGATCCATGTCACCCCACAAGACAGGTATTTCGAGGATGACGGGAAAACCAGCCAGTTCTTCCCACCGGTTTGTTGACATAACGCTCAGCCAATTTGCTTAAGGAGAATCCGGGTAACCCCGCGTGGGCTCGGTCGTCCGCGCTCCGAGGTGCGACACGGGGCTAGTCAATCCAATCTTGTTCGGCCAAGCGTTCCGGCACATAGACTTCCGTCACGTAGCTGATATCTTTGCTGATCAACGCTTCGACTTCCAGCTTAAAGTCGTTCTTCAGCATCTGGTCGATCTCTCTTCTGCCAGGCTCTTTTCTTCTCGAACCAGGGATACTTGGCGATCTGCTTGGCTCGTTTGCTGTCGTTTTCGTTCAGGTCGATCGTAACACTATCGGTGAGAGCTCACAGCGATCAAAATCGATGCTGCGCAGCCCCATATACTTGGCGTCCGGGATGGCCATCCGCTTGCGATTCATAGGCCAGGTTGATCGAGCCTTGCTTGATGACGCTATAGATGTAATATCCCCACGGATCGTTATCGAGCAGGCAATATACCGGCAGCTTCAGTTCGTTGTGCATCCGATACAGCAGACGCCGCACGCCGCGCGGCGGCTGTCCTCCGCCGTGCGTCAGAATGCAGTTGTACTTGCGCCAGAACTTGTCTTCATTGAAGCGCCGCCAGACGTGTCTTTTTCGACATGCAGAATGAAATTGGCGTCGCACTTGACTGAACTGGATCACTTCCGGCTCGACGATCGACGGGATGCTGTAGCCACCCGATCCCATGCGGGAGCAATCGATCTCATCACCACTGTCGACGAGTGTGATGGGCCCGACCATGGTGCCGCGATTCTTGGCGTACAGATGCAGCTCCTCGCGCATGGCTGTCCAGCAGTCACCTCGACGTCTTCAATGATGGGATCGCACTCGCTCTGATCGTGAAACGTCTCTTCCTTGGTGCCTTCAATCGTGTGCTTCAGTAGATAGTACATACCGCGAATACTGGTCGTCTTGTCCTGTTCGATCAGCTGTTTACAGCCGCTGCCGACCAGCATGGTCTGCATATATGCCTTGGCCTGAGAAAGGTTGAACAACTGCCGCCGGTTCGTATTTTTGCCCATCTCCAAGATACGGTTGCGAGCATTGTAGCGCACATTGGAAAGCGTGCGAGACGGAATTTCCAGGTGCAGATCACGACTCTTTTCTGCCGAGGCAACAACCTTGTCTGCCAAAGTCGATAGCGACTGCAGTGTCTGTTGGTCGCTAGGCGAGAGCGGCGAGCGGGCGACAACTTTGCGGCTCGGTCGCTGCCTTCTTCTTCTTTGCGTGAGCGCGCTTCTTGGCCATGCGACTGACTCCCGCCAAAAACTTCTCTTGTCCGCATGCCCCACGCTCGCCGCCTCCCGGGAAGTGGAACGGTGGATGCGGTAAAACGAGCTCCGTTACTCATCCGCTTCGTGCTCTGTCGGCTCGGTCGACACGGGTTGCTTTGCCTGAGCCGGATGATTGATTCCGGCCAACGGATCGTCAGTGGAATCGACGATCAACACATTGCCACCGAATTCATTTGTCGTCCGGATCAATGCGGCGGCCCCGGTCATCGTATCGGGCGTCGGCCTCCGCCGTACGGCGTTTAGCCACCTTCATCAGACTGTTCGTAAAGTTCCACTCGGTCCGTGCCATTGATTTCGCTGACAGCCGTCGCGACTTCGCCTAAGTAGCGCAAGAAGATGTTGCGGCGCTCACCTTCTTGTCGGACGCGATTGCGGCGACGCAAATACATTCCCAGTTTGCGGCCGACCGCCTGGAGTGCCAATCGCAATTCCTTTTGGATCTCGGGATAGGACGCCACCGCCTCCTTCGATTCGCTGGTAAACGGGACCCAAACACTGGCAATATGCACCATCAGTGTAACCGGCCCCTTGGGTAAGCTGCCGCGTGACTGGGTCAAACCGTAGCTCCGCCAATTGGTCGAAGTGACAGTCTGGGTAATCGCGCAGGCTGCATGCTGAAACTGCAACGGGACCCGATTGGCGAACCGCAGCACTTCCATCGATTGCCCTTCACTGATATTGACGTTTTGCATGGCGTGCAGCAAGGCGTCCAGTTCCTTGGGCTTCAGGCGTCCGGGAGTCTGACGCGTCCCCAATCGAGCCTGTTTCAAAATCCGCTCGGCCACCGTCGGCCCAAGTCCGTTGAAGGTATTGATCAGGAACTGACGAACCGTCCGCGTGTCCGTCTCTTCCAATAATTCGACCAGTAATTCGCGATGGACGCGATGCACCGGAGCGCTCACCGCCGTAAGCCAGCCCCACCTCGATCTGAAAGGGATTGCCACGGTAAACAGCCGGTGGACGCGTCGAAGACACGTAGAATTCGCCAGGTACGACCTGGTGTAGACCTTTCAGTATCAGCTCCTCGCCGATCGGCGAAATGCAATCGGTGGACGGATTCGAGATCCGTGTCGACTGAATGGCTTCGTACAGCGAATCGGCTTCTCGCTGCCCAATTCGCGTCGTGCGGGCACGTGTGCTCAGCTTGGCCGTCTCACAAATCCGTCGCGCGATGGACGGGCTCACACGGGAAAAGCTGGTCGTCAGAAACGAGGTCAACGTCGGCTCTGTGGTCTCCTTCAGCATCGCGGCCAGTCGCCCCAGTTCCACTCCGTAGGGATGCGGTTTGATTTCCTTGGGTTCCGTCGGGCAGCATCTCGGTGGAGCGCAGTAACGGCGTGTTCGTTGCCTTCCGGATCGATGTAGTGCGAGCGTGACATGGGGATTGGCGATGGCCGTCTGTAAGAGGTACTCGTCAACACTGCCCCGCCCCCGTTGATAGCGGGCTTCCAACTCGATCGTGACCCGTGTGCCGTGATCGATGTCGACCCATTCGATGCCGTGCTTCTCGATATGCTGCGGCCCCCTTCTCGCCCGGCGGAATGTCGACACCTTCTCCCCTCCCATTGAGAATCTGCCGGCTTGTTCTTCTTGGTGTCGATCTGAATTTCGTAGTAGTGGGCCGGCTTACGTTAGGAGATCTTCGAGAGATCTTGACCGGCTTACCCGTCGTCTGCACCCCATACATACCCGCCGCGCTGATCCCGATGCCTTGTTGGCCGCGGCTTTCCGCAAGCGATGGAACTTCGAGCCGTAAAGCAGTTTGCCGAAGATCAGCGGGATCTGCTTCTTCAGGATGCCCGGCCCGTTGTCCTGAATGCCCACCCGATACGGTTCGTCCCCGTCTGCTTCGATGTGCACCCAGATTTCGGGCACGATGCCTGCCTCTTCGCACGCATCCAGCGAATTGTCGACCGCTTCCTTGACCGTGGTCAACAAGGCCTTGCGAGGATTGTCGAAGCCCAAGCAGATGGCGGTTCTTGGCAAAAAACTCGCTGACGGAGATGTCCCGCTGCGCCTTTGCCATCGACTCGGCCGTTGCGTCGTCGGCGCTTCTTGGCGTGGCCGTTGGACGATACGGACGCAGTCGGATCCTGGGCACGGGCCTGCTGATTGGCTGGCACGGGAGACAACGGCAGTACTCCTTCACAGGGATTCGAACATCGCAGCGCGACCAGAAGGCGATGAGAGACCGAGCATGCGGGCTTCGTGCCTGGGTCCGCAGACGGGGCCAAGGGGGGCCCGAGTTTGATGATGGGGCAGATTATAACGACAAGCGGTAGCTGTTCCCAGCCGAGTTACCAGCGGTGCAACCCGGCGAATCGCGACAAGTTGCAGATAAAATCTCACCCGCATCACCCCCAAAAGCCGAGACCATAAGTGACGGCACCACGCCGCCACGCCTACCTCCACCCACCGATCATTTCACACCTTCCATTCTACACATCGGCGGAGCCCCGGAGGGACGACCCCCAACCTGCGGCCACGTCCCCGCCGTGTGTCCCCCGTCTGCCTTGCCTCGCAAAGGAACAGGACCATGCAATATGGTATGCCGCGCTTATTGGTGCCACCCTCGTTGTCACCCTCTGCTCGTTGAGCCAGCCGAGCTGGGGACAAGAATGTCCTGATTGCTACTCCGACACGTATTCCCAAGCCGTGTGCCCGAACTGCGCAAGCGGAAACAGGGACGCATCACCATGTTTTGATCCTTCCGCGCAGGCCTGCCGCGGTAAGGCATGTTACGGCTATCGCCCGTTCACCGAATCATCTCAGCCCGACTTGTTTTACAACTACTATGTGCCCAATAACCAAGGTGCTGCGGCCGCCGCGTACCCGGCCCCCTACCCCACACCCAGTCTGATCGGTCACACATATTACACCTATCAGCCATTTCTACCTCACGAGTTCATGTACACGCATCGCCGCACGTATCACCAATACTATGACGGAGGGATGGGACTGAACCGCACTTCAGTCCGCTGGGGGCGGACCCCCGTGCGAACGGCCCTCAAGGATTTCGGGGGCTCGGTGGGCTGGTACCTCGGCAATCTTCACCGCTAAACGACTTCGTTTGCTTAGGTCTCAATCGCGACAAGGAATCCAACTCATGTCTCGTACTTTGATCCTCTTGATCGCCTGCGTCACGCTGTCCCTGCCAGGCAGCCGCGCCCAGGCCGGTCACCCGTTCGTGCATGCCGACCGCAGCGCGCGGTGGTACAACGCCAACTACTCCTGGCACGGCGGTTATAGCAATGTGGAATGGGGCCACCCGGTAGCCGTGATCGTTCCTCCCACCGCCACGATGCAGACCGAGTACTCCTGGGGCGTCGGCCGCACGCAGATGAGTCCCATTCGCCATCAATTTGCGCGCCCCGTCGCGCAACTCAGCGGATCCGGCCCATTGCCACCCTCTCCCCGCTGGCCGTCCCGAACGCAGCAACTGGGCTTCTACTCCGGTCCGAGGCCCTTGGTAGACCTCGGTGGCCGCGGCCCCCAAACCTGTTCGTCGGCTCCCCTGCCTAAGGGGCAACTCGTTAGTGGGCGAGTTGCCCCTTTTTTGTTCACGGATCGATGGGCCATTACCCCACCAGCCCTTCGTCCCTCCCAGCGACGCGGGTGGCGGTCCGGATGTGGGTGCGCCCGCCAGTGGACCCTCACTCGCCGCTGACGGGGGCCAGCTCTCGGTCTCGGTAGAGGTTTGCCTCACGCTCAGACAACAGCTCCCCTGGGCGGATGGAGGAACGGCGGCGTGCCGGCGAACAAAGCGATGTTCACTGCCCCGCGCCGCCGAGGCGAAACAGGTTCCACCAAACTAGTGAAGCCTCACCAAAGCAGTGAAAAGCGAACTAAACATATCCTGCGCCAAGTGTTACATCGCGAGTGACGATTCTCTGTCACTCTCCGGGTGAAACGCCCCCTCCGCACCGTGGCTGCCCGTGTCCGTTTTACAGCGAAACCAACTCGTGTGTTCGCAAACACTTAAGTGGCTCAGACGGCATTGGACACAACTGCTGGCACACTCCTTGCGAAGAGTGAGCCGCCATCGGGGTAGTTTTCAACCTGCCCTTGAAGGGAAGTTGTGTTGACTGACGGATCGCGTCCTCTCGTGTGATGACGCATTCGCTAGGGTTCGCGGAACGCGCTGGACGTCGAACACCGGCGTTGGCAGCCGGCGCTGCGCGAAAGTTTAGAGCATGCGCCGTCCAATTTATGTGAGGCGAAGGTTAGTGAACAAAGGTGTGGATCTCGTTTAGGGAAAGGATGAGGTATGAACGCTTCGATTTCCAACTACGACGAACAAGAATTCAACTATCGTAGCCATGAAGAGCGTAAGAAGTTGACTCCTCCGAGTCATGCGCGCCGTTCTCGCCATGCCGCGCAACGACGGGCGAAGGCACCGGAGCAGTTCAACGGTATTCATCGACGTCGTTCGAAAAAGATCAATTGGTAGGACCTTTCAGGCAGCTGACGCGCCATGGACGGCAGTTGGAGAGTCCACCTGCCAGCACTGCTGGCGCTGAACGTGTGCAGCCGAGTTGATTGAACTCGACGGCCGGACACGATTCGGATAAGGGTACCGGCCGGCTCGCGAGTGATTCGCGCAGCCAGTCGTGAAATTCTCCGTGGCGAAAGTGGTGGCGACATCACCCCTGCAGGGATGAGGGCAGCTGGCGCGGGAGATCGCCAACGGTCTGACGCACAACGTCGGACATGAGGGACCGCTGCGCGACCGTGCGCGTCAGGTCAGACGTTTTCGTTATTAGGCTTGAAGAACAGGTCTGCCATGATGAATGAGCTGGAGACGCATTCCCGGCCACCGGTCGGGCAATTGCGAGGGAAGCCATCCGCTCAGACCGACGTCGGCATTCAATTGGGCAAATGCTTAGTTGTGTCGACGGATCGGCCCAAGCGGGAAATGATTTCCCTTGCTGCCACCGAAGCCGGTTGGGATACGATCGTCTGTGCCGACGAGCACAACGCGATGGCAGCCGTGTTACGTACCCGTTTCCAGATGGCGTGGGTGGATTTGGAGGTCACCCCATCGACATCGACGTTCCGTAGTCTGTGCCAGGCCGTGGCGGCGTTGCCCCACGTGCTGTTGGTCGTTTGTGGCCACGAGAACGACACGGATGAGGAAATTTGGGCTCGTCAACTCGGTGTGTGGCTCTACTTGCCTGGACTGTCGCTTGAGCATAGCAGCGAGATTTCCCTGTTATGTGAACAAGCGCAGCGCGTCGCAGGAACGTCAAGAGCATCAACGTAACGTTGCCAGTTCGTCCGCAGGTGTTCGTTTCCGTTCGCACCTTTCGCGGGGAAAGGATGTGCCGGAGGCCGCAATTACAGGGGGGATAGACGATGAACAATCCGAGCTTCGGCCACGAGGAGTTTTCGGAAGAAAACCGGCCGGACCGAGACAGATCGGAGACGAATTTCAAGAAGATGAAGCGACCGATCCATGCGACCAAGCGATCCAAAACACCGGAGCGTTTGCATGGTATCCATCGGCGTCGCCGTCGACGGATGGGCTGGTAACCGGAGCGGCGCCGCGTGAACTAGAAAATGCCGGCGCCAAATTCGTCACCGCCACGCCGCTCGGGCGCGGGTTCCTGCGCCGATCCGCGGGAGGGTGCTTTGTGAGGCCCCCGCGGCGCGGTCTCCGCCGGCTCAACATGCGTCCGTTCCGGTAGCTTGGCCGCCCCCGATCGATCTTCGCACTCGTAGAAATCGTCATAGCGGGAAATATATCCGGGCTCCTGCGCCCGCTGTTGTTCCGTCCGATATTCGGCAATCACGCGCTGTTGAATCATCTCCCGACAAGCCGAATTGATCGGATGCGCGATGTCGGCGTAAAGCTTCGCGCGGCCCTCCTGGTCTTTGACGGCCAAGTCATCCTTGAGCCGCAGTCCGCATTGGTTGCAAAACGCCGCGCGGAGGTGGTTCTTGCAGCCGCACTTCGGGCAATGCGCCGTCAACTTGCGGCTCGGCATCGCCACAAACGGGCCATTGGAACCTTCGATGATCTTCAAGTCACGGATTACAAAACAATCGTCAAAGGTGATCGAACAAAACCCTTGTAAGCGGTCGTCGCTATCTTCCATTAGCTTGATTCGGACCTCAGTGATCTCCACGGCCACACTCCTCTAGTTCGGGCTCACTGGTAAGACACGACGCTGTCCGCCAATCGCCATCACGGCGCTAAACACACTCCCACGACAGCGACTCCGCAACACGGCAGCCATGCGACAGGCGTGCCGTGCATTGCGGCACACGCCGAAGTAGGCGCTCCCGCTACCACTCAATTGATGTCCCAACACATCCAGCCGATCGAATTCACGTCGCACCTGCCGCAGCCAAGGCGCCAGTTGCTCGGCGGCTGTCTGCAAACGGTTAAACAGTCCGCCCGCAACCTCGTGCAGGCGTCCGTTGCCGGTCGGCGACCAACGACGTCCGCCGTTCCGCTTGCCAGCCTCATCGACCTGCGCGTATACCGCCGCCGTGGATAGTCCGTGCGGAGGCCGCAGGATCACAAAGTGAGGCCGCACTCCGAAGTCCATGGGTTCAACCCGCTCACCACGTCCACGACACCAAGCTGCCGAGCCCGCGAAAAAGAAAGGCACATCACTCCCAACCTCCGCACCTAACTCGGCTAACTCCGCAACAGGCCAATCCAACTGCCACAGGAAATGGGCGCCCGAAAGAGCCGCCGCGGCGTCACTTGATCCCCCTCCCAAACCGGCCGCTGCCGGGATCCGCTTGACAAGTTGTACATCCAGGCCGGACGAGATGCCAGCACGTTGCTGCAAGAGTTGTAGGGGGCGTACCACGATGTTTTCACTCGGCGGTGGTAAATGCCCCAGATCCGTCGCACCATTCGGTCCCGCCGTCACCGCTCCCCGCGCCGAGCCGGCCGACAACGTGATCCGCCCGTCGCGGCGTGGCGACAACTGCAACGTGTCGTAGAGACTAATCGGCACCATCAACGTTTCCACGTCGTGGTATCCGTCGGCCCGCTGGCCCAATACCTCAAGATAAAGGTTGAGCTTCGCCGGCGTCCAAATCTCGATTCGCGTCCTGCGAAAGTGGACATACATGGCAAGCCTGCAAATTGAGCGTTTCGCTGGGATTCCATCCCACGCGTGGAATTTCGGTGCACCTCACTCGGTTCCAAGAGTGTCAGAACATGCGGTTTCGCAGACCGATCCCATCGGAATTGTAATCGGGGCTAAAGCTCGGTCAACATCAGCCTGTTTCGACCTCTCCCCCATCCTTGCCCCACAGGCAACCTCGAATGACCGCTGGCACTGCCGGAAGTACCCGGACCGGTCCACACGTCCTCGGTTCCCTCTTCATCCCCTCACTTGCAGCGACATCCCCTTTGACGAACGCGACTCGCTAAGCGACAACCTAGGTTTTGGGAACTTTCCGGCCGCCACCCCGAATCGATTTCGATTCCGGAATCGCCGCCGCCGACTAAAACACACAACGAATGTGCGTTTATTCTCCACACGCCATCCGTCACGAATCGTCCAATCGCCCACCCCCTTGCAATACACGGCCCAGGCATGAACAACCCAACCGCACCAACTCGCCACCACCACCCCGTTTATCTATTTATCACGGGGCTGTGCATGGGTGCCGCGGATGTCGTGCCGGGCGTCTCGGGAGGGACCATGGCGTTTGTAATGGGCGTCTACCACGAGCTGTTGAGTGCCATCAAGTCGTTTGACGTCGGTTGGGCTCGCGACCTGCTGCGGTTCCGGTGGCGGGAGAGCTGCCGCCGCATTCCATTCCGGTTTCTCGTTCCCCTGGGACTCGGCATTGCCACGTCGATTCTCAGTCTGGCCGAATTGTTGTCCTATTTGCTGCACCATCACGAGTCACTGTTATTCGCGTTCTTCTTCGGTTTGGTCCTAGCTTCGATCGTCTCATTAGCCGTCCGCCATGTCTGGACGCCAGCGGGAGTCGCGTCGTGCATCATGGGTACCGCCTGTGCCTACTGGTTGGTTGGACTAGTTCCTGCCGATCCCGGTCACTCGCCGCTCGTGCTATTTGGCAGCGGCGCCGTCGCGATCTCGCAATGATCCTGCCGGGGATCTCGGGCTCGTTCATCTTGCTCATCTTGGGTCAGTATCAGCGATGCGTCGAATCGATCAGTCAATTGTTGACGGCACTTCGGACTCGTGACGTGAGCCTGGCGGGAGAAGCCGTTTTCGGCACAATTCTTCCCGTCGGATTGGCGCGGTCATCGGCCTGGTGCTATTCGCACGCATTTTGAGCTGGCTATTGCGGTCCTATGGTGCGGTAACCATTGCTGGCCTGATTGGCTTCATGGTCGGCTCCTTGCGCCGCATCTGGCCCTTCAAGGAGTATTTGGAATTCGGCGTGGACCGACACGGTGAACCGATTCCCTTGCGGTGGCGCAACACCTGGCCCGCGTGGTCTGAAGACGGCATCGTGTTCGCGTTCGTGCTGTTCTGCGCGGGCTTCTTGTTGATCAGCGCCATTGATCACATATACGACCGCCGCAATCCCATAATGCGGCTCTTGATGTGCGGCTCACCGCGCCTCTTTCGGTCCACGGCCACGACGGCCCAGCGCGACAGTTGACCCGAAATTGCGTTTCGGAGGGCACAGGGAGAAGTGACGGCGCCTTGACTTGCTGTGTACCCGATGTCAGTCCGTCGCGCCGCCGAGTCTTTCGCGCAACTGCTTGACGCGTTGGGTCAATTCGACCTCAAACCCACGCGGGACGGGATGATAGTATTGGCGATCGACGCCCAAGTAATCTTGTGCGGCAACCCCGTCGGGGGCATCGTGAGCATATTGATAGCCTTCACCATGCCGTAGTTGTGCGGCACCGGCATAGTGTCGATCTCGCAGGTGCCGAGGAACCGGCACGACGTGGCTTTCCCGAACGTCGTGAAGCGCTTGTTGAATAGCCAACGTCGCCGCATTCGACTTGGGTGCGCATGCCAAGTAGGCCACCGTTTGCGACAGCGTCAATTGGCATTCGGGCAAACCGACAAACTCACAGGCTTGCATCGCTGCGGTCGCCAGCGGCAACGCTTGGGGATCCGCATTCCCGATATCCTCGCTGGCCAGAATTACCAAGCGGCGACAAAGGAACCGCACATCCTCACCACTGGCTAACATGCGAGCCAGCCAATAGATCGCCGCGTCGACGTCACTGCCGCGAATACTTTTGATCAGCGCACTAACGCAGTCAAAGTGCTCGTCACCTGTAGGATCATAGGTCAGGGCTTTGCGTTGTACGGATTCGGCGGCGAGTTCCCGCGTGAGACGAATCGGCTGTTGATCGCTGGAGAGCACGGCGACTTCCAGGGCTGCCAGTGCGCGATGCGCATCGCCGTCTGAGACATCCGCGAGATAATCGATGCGGTTTCATCCACTTCGATCGACAGCTTCCCAAAACCACGCGCACGGTCTTCCACCGCGCGACGAAGTAGGCGTTTGATGTCGTCGGGGCTGAGCGGTTCAAACTGAAAGATCTGACTGCGGCTCACGAGTGCTGAATTGACGGCAAAAAAGGGATTGGCTGTCGTAGCTCCCACCAAAATCACGACGCCGTCTTCCACATCGTGCAACAACGCATCCTGTTGCGAACGATTGAAGCGGTGAATCTCGTCAACAAACAACAAAGTCCGTCGACCGACGGTGGCCAATTCGTCTTTGGCATCCGAGAGCAGTTGACGCAGATCCTTCACTCCACTGGTCACGGCGCTCAGCGTCGCAAAACGCGCGCTCGTTTCCTGTGCAAGCAGTCGAGCCAAGGTGGTTTTACCGGTGCCGGGAGGACCGTAAAAGATCAAACTCGTCAGACGATCGGCGTGCAACAAACGGCGTAATAATTTCCCTTCGCCCAAGAATTGCTGTTGCCCGACAAACTCCGTCAGGCGTTCAGGACGCATCCGCGCCGCAAGCGGCTGAGCCTGTTGCAGATTCGCGCGTTCCAGGCCATCGAAAAGCGACATGTGCTGCTCCTCATCATGATGTTCAAAACAACCGTCGCTGCCGTCCGTCAGAAGCAGGAGGACGGAAATCGGCCGTGTTAAGGTCGGGTAGTTGGGATGCGAACTCCAAGCGACGGGCAAACACACGAAACGTCGCGTCGATTTGTTCCGCCAACGGACCGGTACCCCGTTGTCGTCGGCCGAATTGGCTGTCGTTCCAATTGCCACCGCGAACGGACTGGATCCGCGCCATGACGCGTTCAGCCTGCAAGGGCAGACAACGCTGCAGCCAATCCAAGAACACAGGACGTACGGTCAGCGGCAGACGCACCATCACGTAGCCACACGCTCGGTCGCCAGATTCGCGTGCGGCCTGCAGAATCGCCGGTATCTCGTGGTCGTTCAACCCAGGTATGACGGGAGCGACCATGACCTGAGTCGGTACACCCGCGTCGCTCAATTGTCTCAACGCCGCAAGCCGTGCGGAGGGACTACTGGTGCGAGGTTCCATGATTCGCGACAGCGCCTGGTCCAAGGTGGTTATACTGATCGCCACCTGGGCTTGGCCATGAGCCGCCATCGCATCCAGTTGATCCAGGTCGCGTGTGACCAGCGCATTCTTCGTGACAATGGAGATTGGCTGTCCGGCTGCCGCGGCCACCTGCAGGCATTCGCGTGTCAGTCGATACTGCTGCTCGGCAGGTTGATAACAGTCGGTGACTCCCGAGAACATGATTTTTTCACAGACGTAACCGCGACGACATAGCCATTCGCGAAACAGTTGTGGTGCGCGCTGTTTGACGAGGATCTTGGTCTCAAAATCAAGTCCCGCGTCGAATCCCAGATACTCATGAGTCGGCCGAGCGTAGCAATAGCTACATCCGTGCGCACACCCACGATACGGGTTGAGACTGTAGCGAAAGCTCACGTCCGGACTCTGGTTTTCCGCCACGATGCTCTGAGACTCATCGGGATAGTACTGCGTCTGCAATCGTGGGGGATCGAGCCCCGGCTGTGCGAGTTGTTCGTCCGAGGATCCCACGGCGTCCACGTCGCCTGCGCACGGATCGGTGTGGCAATGGATCGACGCAAACCGATTGTCCGGTCGTATCTGAGCGCCGCGTCCCACATATTTTTTCCCAGGCGGCGACATAATCTACGTTCTCCCGAGTCTCATGCGCTGAAGTCGCTACCCGACGCGATGCCTTCGGTCGTTGGCCGCTACGCTTCACGGTCTCACACGCCGTCCGCAGTCCGGTTGGTGCATGCACGCTCCCGCAGGCGACGATGCGCCCTCAATGTACTCCTCGCGTGAACATATGACCAGCACGTCCCTGCCAAGCAAATCGGCCCGCGTTGTCCAACCAGCACCTCAAGGCTCCGTTTCGAGCTGGGGTCCCGCAACGGGCAACAAGGGCTCAAGTGGACACCCTTCACACTGCGGCTGCTTGCGGCAGTAGGTTTTGCCCAAGCGGACAATCAGTGCGTGGAAGTCATTGAACATTGGCACATCCATCGGCAACGTATCGACGAATAAAGACTGGATTTGGTGGTAATCCGCCTCTGGATCGATCCATGCGTGGCGTTTCAACCAACGTGCCGTGTAAACGTCGACCACAAACACGGGCTTGTGGCCCGCATACAACAGGATTGCATCCGCTGTCTCCGGTCCGATGCCGTTAACCTGCAACAGTTGCCGGCGCAAGACTTGCCATTCAACCGCAAACAGGGCCTCCACCGATCCGGCATACTCGGTCATCAGATAATGAACCAGATTCTTGAGTCGTCGTGCCTTCACGCGGTAGTAACCCGCTGGACGGATGAGTTCCGCTAGGGCTTGATCGGTCAACTGATCGATTCGATCCGCGCGTAGTGCATTCGCACGGCGTAGCGCCGCCAATGCCAATTCGACATTCTTCCAACTCGTATTCTGAGTCAGTACGGCACCTACGATGACCTCAAACGGCGATTCGCCCGGCCACCAGTGCTGCGGGCCGAAGTGATCCAACAATCGTTGATAGACATCGATCAGATTATTCATGTAGCCTTGCTATGGCTTGATAGACCTGTCCACGACGCACGGCAAATCACGGTGTTGGGTGGCTTCGTTGTCGCTGTTTCTCAGGCGGTTCGGCTTCAAATTCTCGCGAACTTTGACGTCTCCGCTAGTCCCTGTACAACCAATGTATGGCGACGCTGAGTATGTATCGATCGGAGACGATCAAAGGGAGTTGGCTCGTGGTGTACGCGACCGATTCGAGATACAGGATGCGGCTCGTGTCAAGTCCCATCTGGGCAATTCAACCAAGAAGTTATGGCCTCGCAGGGGATCTGCGAATGTCCCTTGGTGACTGTTCGGACGCGCGTTTATAATGGGGATTTGCCGGCGGGAAATTGACCTAGACTACGTGATAGGCGCTCCCTCAATTCGGCTCCCGGAAACGACTATTGCTTGGAGAAGTTACCTTGTCCGTTGTACGCCCCAAGGTCGCAGAGTTGCTCTTTCAGCTCTACGGTCGTGCGCTACACCCGGAGTTATTCGAGGTGCATCAGACGCGGACCGTAGAACGGGGTGGCTACGTGGCCAAAATCCAGATTACCAGTGCAGGACATCTGGTCACCTGGCGCTACGACGGCATTACGTTGACCGAGGTCGCTGCGGCAGCCAATCATCCATTGCCGGAAAAACGGCGTTTACTTTGCTACCGTTTGCAGGGTGAACGCAGTGATGCCTTGGAATGTCGCGGGGGTTGTTCGTACCAAATGCGATTTCAACTCGAGCCCCTGGACGCTGCCTTGTTCTGGACATTTCAGCAGCAACTGATCCACGACGGCCAACGCAAGGGTATGTTGCATACGTTCGATGCCAGCGGACGCGTCTCGTTGGGAGCCATCAGCTACATTAATCTCGAAACTCGCAATCGCAGCCTACTGATACAGGCCTTTCATACGTTCCCCGACGACAACGCGATCGTGAAGAGCGAATCGGTATTTCGCCTGCCGCAGTAGCCGCAAACTCACCACTCGGGCTGTGTGCATTGTTGTTACGGTTGCATGGCACTTGCCGCAGATCGCGGGCCCACGCGATTACTCTCCAAAAATCGGTGACCGAACAGGACCTGTGTTACCTACGCGGCGGCGCTCATGTTAAGGACGGGTCGCGGACACGCCCGGATTTCGTGCTAAGAAATCACGGATAGCTTGATTGACAATAGGGGGATTTTCCAGCGGGGCCAAGTGTCCGGCGTTTGGCACCGACTGAAATGTGGACCCCGGAATCTGCCCGGCCAGCTCGCGCATTTCGGCAATCGGCGTTATCTGATCATCCTCGCCGCATACGACCAAGGTCGGACAATCGATGTGCGGCAACACCTGGGACATGTCGGGCCGCTGAGCCATGCCGCGCAAGGCCGCCGCAACGGTTAACGAAGGCGTGGACGTCATCACTGCCAATACCTGTTGCGCCACCTCCGGAAGTTGCGCGAGGCTCACTTTGGCAAACAGCTTTTGCAGCATTTCTTCGCTGGTTCCCCGAGTGCCTTCTCGCAGCACGTGCGCCGCCAAGTAATGTCGCCCTTGAGCTACCTGCTCGGAATCCGCCGCGGTGCGCGTATCGCACAGCACGAGGGCGCCCAATCGACGGCGATGACGGCGGAAAAACTGCCAGGCGACGTAGCCACCCATAGATAGGCCACATAGCACGACGGGCTCCTCGATCGACAACGCCTGCAGTAGATCCGCCAGATCATCCGCCAAAGCCTCCATCGTCAGCAACTCTTCGCGGCTGGAACTGGCGCCGAAGCCGCGCAGGTCGGCGCTATGACACAATAATCGGCTGACAACGACTCGATTTGAGCAGACCACATGGAATGATCCAGCGGAAATCCATGCACCATAAGCAGGACAGGACCGGTGCCCTCTGCAACATAGTGGCAGTTGAATTCATGCAGCGCAACGGACTTCATGAGAAATCATTCCTTACCGGCAAACCACGAGGGTACCGCACGTCCGCGCAACCAGGTGTGATGTTAGTCAAGTTCTACCGCGGCCCGGTCGACGGCTCACTGGCCGACGGAAAACTCGTAGGTCTGACCAGGCCCACGCTGCTCCACGGTTTTTTCAAAGAATTCCAACTGTCGACGAATTTGTCCCGTATACGGCTCCAATTCGACCGCGCGTCTCTGATAACGCATGGCAGCGTCATAATCGCCCACGGCGTAGTAACAGCGCCAGTGTGTCCAAATAGCCTGCGCTTTCCCCGATCAAATCCAGCGAGCGCCGACTACTACGGATGGCGGCATCGTAGTCGCCGACGGTGTTGGCGACGAGCCAGGCGAATTGATTGATGCTTGGGCCAACCCGCGATTCGTCGCAGACCCCGGCACGGCCCGCGCATCGCGTTCGGCCCGCGCTACCTGCTGTGCGTAATGTTCACGCAGCAACTCGATTCTTCGTTGCGTCTTTTGTCGCCAGTCCTCGTCGGCTTCCGGCACACGGTACATGGCGATCAGAATATCTGCATTCTCCCGGTCAAATTTCAGCGCGTCTTCCAGTTCCGCACAGTGCTCCGACCACTTCTCCTGTTCGGCCAACTCCAGAGCGCGGGAAAAGTGCATTTGCCCCTGAACCTGAATTGGCACGCGGTTCAATTCTTGGACGCGACGGACAACGTTCTTGTCCTTTTCCATCAACTCGACCAACTGCTTGAAGGCTTCGTAGGCCTCGTGATTCGCGCCAAATCGTGAAACATCCAACCCAGGCGGATCGCCGCCTCGACCGGAGGGTGCGTACCCTGCTCGGAGGTTGCGATGGTATGCCGGTATTCGCGCTCAGCCCAGTCGATCAGGCCACGGTTCTGCAGGTCAACCCCCAGTTCCACATGCAGGAACGGTTCGTCGTCTGCTTTCTTGGCAATCGCCAATTCCGCCAGCCGATCCGCTTCGTCGTTCCGTCCCTGACGCAATGCGGCTTCAGCCCGACGATATAACAAAAAGGCATCCTCCTGGAAGGGCTCGGGAAAAGCTGCCACTAAATCATCGACCAGCGACCAGGCTTTGCGATCGAGCAACCATTCGACCGTCTGCAGCAGTTCGTCTCGCGTATTGTTCAGTAGGGGCAGCAGCTGCTGAAGTGCGGCGAGCATTTCCTCGTCGCGTCCCATCTTTTGCAGGATTTCCACCTGCCATCGCAACAGCTCCTGCACGATGGCCATGCGGTCCTTGTCGGGACGTTGCTTGACCGATTCCAATTCTGCGGCGACGACCTTTTGCCAATCGGCGACAGTTGCGGCCGGATCGAGCAGCGAGTGGGCGTACACGCGTAACCAATTGGCGGCTGCGCCATGGCTGTTGCCAATTACCCGCTGTATTTCAGCCGACATCGGGGCCGCCTCCACGGTTTGCTCGTCGGCCCCATACCGCATCACAGTTAACGCGGCATACTTGGAAAGGACTTCCGAAGTTTCAAATCGGGCGAGCCGACAGAGGGCAGGAATGGCGTGGCCCTGCTCAATTCGCCCCAATTGGCTAAGGCATTCCAACCGCTCCTCGAACTCCTCCTGCTGATACCGCTCCAGCAGTTGCTTGACCTCCTCGGGGTCGTCTTCCTGAGTCCAGGCGATGCGAATCGCCCGTAACAGGTATTCGGCCTGCTTGCGGATTTCCACGTCAGGGTGATGCTGAGCGGCATGCAAGGCTTCGAAGGCCGTTACGCCCAATTCTCGCAGCTTGTCGCGCAGCTTTCTCGCGCTGTGCGTATCGCGCGCACCAAGGCGTTCGATGAGGACCGCGATGGCGGGATCTTCGTGGCTGCGAAAACTGTCAGCGTCCGCTCGCAGTACGTCCACCTCGGCCAGCACCAGCACGACGACGCCAAGGACCAGGGCCGCCAGCCGACAAGGTGGAGCTAGGGACGAGGAAATGGATGGGTTCGTAGTTCGATTAAATCCGATGAGTTCGTCTCCCTCAAACAACTCCCTGCTGCCCGGCCGCAGCTCAGCTTTCATCCATTCGCTGAATGTACTGCCGCAAACGTTCATTTTCGTCTTGTACGTCCTTGAGCCGCAACATGTTTTCTACACGTTTTAGTAGCTCGGGTTTGTTGACCGGTTTTGACAGAAAATCGTCGGTCCCCGCATGCACGGCCCGTTCGATGTCCCCCAATTCGTTGAGGGCCGTGACCATCAGGATCATGACCGAGCTGGATCCCGACTGCGATTTCAACTGCTGACAGACTTCGAATCCGCTCCGTTTGGGCATCATTACGTCCAACAGGATCAAATCGGGCTGAAATGACTTGACCTTGGCCAGGGTCTCCTCACCGTCGGAGGCGAAATCCAATTGGCAATCGAAGCCCGCCAGATAGGCTTCAAGCAACTCGGCATTCGCCTGATTGTCGTCGGCGATCAAAATGCGGGGTTGGGACATCGCGGCTCGCTTCCTGCAGAGGGAATCGTGACTAAGCTGGCAACGTGGTCCGATGGCCGGGAGCCACGCCATGGGCAGCGGACGGTCACACGATCGCCGCATCCATTGCCGGCACAGGATACTGTTGACACATATCCGCAATCGTCGCACGTAATTTGTCTAACGTCGAGGGCTCGTCCGGGTGACGCAGAGCGACTCAAAATCCACTGCCCCACTTGCCGCATTTCGCCCGGCCCCATGCCTCGCGTGGTTAGCGCGGGGTGCCGACACGAATCCCCGAGGGATCCATCGGTTTGCGCTGGTCGAAGGGAATCATGTTCTTGTTGACCGTGATGCCGCAGCGGTCTAGGGCCTGCTTCGGCCAGCTTGCCGCCGATGCCCAACGGCGTCACATCGACCAGCATCAGATGATTGTCCGTGCCGCCGCTGACCAGCTTCAGTCCGCCGGCCAACAGCACCTCGGCCAATGCCTTGGGCATTGTCGATGATCTGCCGGGCGTACTGTTTTGAACTCCGGCTGCAGCGCTTCGCCAAAGCAGATCGCCTTGCCGGCGATCACGTGCATCAGCGGACCGCCCTGCAGGCCGGGGAATACGCGGCTGATTGATCTCCTTGGCGTATTGCTTCCTTGGCACAGGCATAAACCGGCCCGCGGGCCGCGGAGCGTTTTGTGCGTGGTGGTGGTGACAAAGTCGGCCACCGGCACTGGATTGTCGTGCAGCCCGGCCGCCACTAGACCCGCGTAGTGGGCCATGTCGACCATCAGCTTGGCGCCGCACGTCTCGGGCGATTTCGGCGAACTTGCGTGCGGAATTTCTCGCGGATAGGCACTCGCCCCGGCCACGATCAGTTTGGGCTTGTGTTCGCGGGCCAAGGCGGCGACTTGATCGAAGTCGATCCGGTGCGTGTCGCGCGGTCACGCCATAGCTGACGAAGTGGTAGAGCATGCCCGAGATGTTGAGTTTCATGCCGTGCGTCAGGTGCCCGCCGTGGGCCAGGTCGAGTCCCAACACCGTATCGCCCGGCTGCAGGGCCGCCAAATAGACCGCCGTGTTGGCCTGCGATCCGGAATGCGGCTGGACATTGGCATGACTCGGCCCCAAACAGCTCCTTGGCGCTGGTCGATGGCCAGTTCCTCGACCACGTCGACATACTCGCAGCCGCCGTAGTATCGTCGCCCGGGGTAGCCTTCGGCATACTTGTTCGTCAGCACACTGCCCGCAGCCTGCATGACTGCGGGGCTGGTGTAGTTTTCGCTGGCGATCATCTCCAGTCCATCGCGCTGCCGTTCGGCCTCGGCTTGAATCGCCGCCCAAACCTTCGGGTCTTGCTGTTGCAGCAAATTCATCGACATCCTTCCCCTGGTAAGCAATGAAAGCGGGCCCGCAGGTCCTCGCTCAGGAACACGGCGACCCAGATCACGCGATGTCCCTACCAACTGTAGATTGTTCAAGGCCGAGCGAACAGCGTCAATCCGGCTGCGCCAGAACCGCCTCGGTCACCGTTTCGATCGTAACCTGCAGCTCCCCCCGATTATCGTCGCGGCGACCGGCCGGTTCGTTAATTCGCAGAAAGAGCAGACCGGTCTCGGGTGGCTGCAGATCATGTTGCAGCCCCACCGCTTGAGGACGGCAAGTGCGCTGTTGCGCGATGCCGGCCAGATTCAGGCCGCACGGCCGCCAGCAGCATTCCAAGCGGTCGACCCTGACAGTACTCAATCGTGACCCCACCCGCCTCGCTGACCCACGCGGGGTCGCCCTGATTCAACTGATACCGCCCGTCAGCCTTGATGCGATAGCGATGCCCCGCCTGCAGGCGCAGTCCGGTGGATTGCCAACCTTGGCGGCTGTCCACGCGTGTTGTTGTTGGCGTCCCCAAAGGACGTGGCGGCGTTTCTACCACTTGGTCGGCGGACACGTCATATCCGTAGTCCAGTTCATGCAAAAACAATTGCCAAGCCTCCTCAAGCGATTGCCGGTCAACCTGCAGTTCGCCCCATAGCTGCCGCTGGAATCGTTCCGGCGCCCACCTCACTCGAGCAGACAACTGATGGAAACGATCTCGCCATTTGGGATGGCCGTCTAACAGCGTGGCCGCCGCCCAGCTCCAGGCGTAGGCCTCCACGTCACTGAATTGACGGGGAGGAAGGGCAAACACGTCGGGCAGCGATTTGATGTCCCCTGCGGCGACCGCCTCGCGAATCAACTTGATCCGCCCCCATTCGGGAACGTCGTGTTTGTGCCGCGGAAGCACAAGCAGATGCAGACGCCCCTGTTCGTATCGATGCGTCGACAACAGCTCCGCCATCCCTTCCATATACCACGGAGGTCCCGTCCCGCCCAACCAACGGTTCATGAAGGCATGCGTCCCCTCGTGCAACAAGAGATGCCGACGGTAATAGTCGCTCGGCTGCTCCATGACCCAAACCTGTTCACCTCGTTGATATCCATGCGGAAAGGGTGGCAAACCATCGGGCAACCATCCTGCCTGTTGGAAACGTTCACGGTGGGCCATCAGATATCCGCGGATGTGCCAATCGGCCGTTTCCGAAAGGGGGATCCCAAAATACCGCACCACTGCGGGACGGCCTGATCAAACACCGCAGGCAATTCATCAACCGCCTCGGCTGACGGGAGATCGGTGATCAGCGTCAGATGTTGGCCGGTGAGGCGTCGAAAGCCCGCCGTCGGCGTCTCGGCGTCCGACTGGCCGAAGGCCTCCGGTCCGCTCACCATCAGCACGACCACCAACATAGACATCGGCCCGCGCGTCATCGGGCGAATGACCTGACAAACAGCGGACAGCATGCAAACACCTCCAACAGCTGTTATCCTGGAGGTCGAGCGTACGGTCGCGCGGAGTTCGCGGTCGGTCATCGGCCTCACGGCGGCATCGGATCAGTTGTTCATTGTATTCCGGATCGCCGTGGGGACGTCGGCACGGTCGCGACAAATCGAGGATCGTCTCCGCGGATTCCCGTCGCGGTATCCCCTGCTCCCCTCTTACGCTCGATGCATCGGCGAGGGCCGTCGTGAACTCGTGACGCGTCGAGCCTAATTCGGAAAGGTCGGTGACTGCCCATGTCCCAGCCCCGGTTGTCGTGTCGTAAGGTGGCAGTGGTCCTAATCATCGGACTGGTGCCTCTGGTGGGCTGTGGGCCGACCCCGCCGACAACGCCCGCGTCGTCCACGACACCACCTCGGCCGCGTGAGGAGGTCGTCGTCTATACCGCCTTGGATCGCGAATTCAGCGAACCGATTTTTGATGAGTTCACGCAGATTACCGGCATCGCCGTAAGGGCGAAATACGACACGGAGGCCAGCAAGACGGTGGGCCTGGTCAATTTGATTTTGAATGAACGGGACAGTCCGCGCTGCGATTTGTTTTGGAACAATGAAATCCTTAACACCTTGCGATTGGATCGAGAAAAGCTGCTGCAGCCGTACAGGTCCTCCTGGACCGACGCTTATCCGGACGAGTATCGCTCGGCAAGGGCACCTGGTATGGGTTTGCCGCTCGAGCCGCGCGTGCTGCTGGTCAACCGTGCCAAACTGCCGGAGGACCAGTGGCCGCAGTCCATCCGCGCTCTCACTGAACCCCAGTGGAGGGGCCAGGTGGGAATCGCCAAACCCCTATTCGGGACGACGGCGACCCATGCCGCCTGCCTGTTCGCCGCGTGGGGTCCTGAGGCGGCGAAGGCGTACTTCCGTGAAGTGAAGCAAAACACCCGGGTCTATCCGGGAAATCGACAGGTCGCACAGGCCGTCGGCGTGGGGCAAATCGCCTTTGGACTGACCGACACCGACGACGCGGTGATTGAGATTGAGCGAGGGAGTCCTGTGGTCGTGATCTATCCGGATCAAGAGGAGGGAGGACTGGGGACCTTATTCATCCCCAACACCTTGTCGCTGATCGCGGGGAGCCCCCATGTTACCGCGGCACAGCAGCTGCTGAACTATTTGCTCTCGCCAGCGGTGGAGCAGAGCCTGGCCGAGGGGCAAAGCCGCAGATCCCGTTGAATCGCACCGGTCAGGCCACCGAACGAGTTCAGACGCCGGCCACCGTGCGGTCGATGACGATTGATTTTGCCGCGGCGGCCGATCACTGGGACGAGGCAGCACAGTTTTTGCGCGATGAATTCCAGTAGCGTCCTGCTAGGGCCGCCCTGGGAACCCCACAGTCGAATAGGCTGTATGGACCGGAACTGGCAGATTTCAGCTCAGGTATCTTCCGGCGGACCCTTCCAGTGGGGGTGACCAGACGCGTCCCACGCCCACGTTTCCGTGGAATGTGTCGTCCGAACCAACGCGGGAGGAAACCCCCGACCGGGGCGGGATTTGCGTTTGTCGGCGATCCAAAGCAGGATTAGAATGAGTCGTTTGGATATGGCGCAGACCAGCCTTGGTGACCATAACCATGATTGCCATCAGAAGAATAGAGGAGACCTTCGGGTGCAGTTCAACATCTCGACCAGGCACGGCCACCTGAGTCCGCAATCGCAGCAAAAAATCGAGGAAAAGGTCGCGAAACTAACCCGATTCCATGAACGTCTATCAGCCGTCGAAGTCACGATTGACCTGGAAAATGAAGAACGCCCCAATCTTGAAATTCAAGTCACGGCTGAGCGAGCGGGACGATTCGTCGCCTCGGGAAGCGGCGATCAATTGATGCCGCTCGTGGACGTGGTCGTGCAAAAAATAGAACAACAGTTGCGCAAGCACAAGGAAAAGGCGACGGACCGCCATCGCCAGGGTAATCGGCGGGTCGCCGTGGAACCGGAAGCCGAGGCCGAAGCCGAAACCGAATAGCCCAACGGGCGGTGGCGTCGGCCCCCATCGGCCAACGCCACGTGAGGTCGTTAACCGCCGTGCAATGAGAAAACAAAGGAAGTAAGATCGGAGGGCCGACCCAGGATTAGCACCTCCGGCCGGCAAGGCGTCGTTTGCGGGCACGTCACCGAGGCGCACGACTTGCCAGGAAGAAGGCCCACAGGGAAAACGGAAGCGGCGGTGGGCAGGAAGAGTGGAATCAGTGGAAAGGGACAGCGATCGCGAGTTACGGTTGGTGAAACCGTCGTGGTGGGATGGCTTTCCGTTTCAGCATCTCTCAGACCAGTAAGACAGTTTTGGCTAAGTAGGTCCGACAACCCGTGAGGTCTTCTTGCAAGATTATGGGCGGGTGGTCGTCGGTGTGAGGAAGGGGACGCATGAAGTTTGCAGATTTTGTTTGTACCGAGGCCGTTCAGTCCCAGCTGGTGGCTGACGACAAAGAATCGGTAATTCGTGAATTGGTGGGGGCATTGGTCAAGGCGGGAAAGATTCAGCAGGACGATAGTGAAGACATCGTCAAAGCGATTCTCAAGCGCGAAGAACTGGGCAGCACCGGCATCGGCCGGGGGGTCGCCGTCCCTCATACGAAGCATCCGAGCGTCGAGCGGTTGGTGGGCACGGTCGGCATCAGTCCCGATGGCGTGGATTTCGACAGCCTGGACGGAGAAAAGGTGCAGCTCTTATTTCTGCTGGTCTCACCTCCGGACCGTCCAGGAGATCACCTACGTGCCTTGGAGAACATTTCGCGGCAGTTGCGCGATGACATGTTCTGCAAGTTTTTGAAGCAGTCGAAGAGCAGCGAGGACATCTGTCAGTTGTTGGCGGAAGCCGATAACAATCAGTTCGTCTCCTAGCCTTCGCATCAGGGAGCTGACCGCTCAATGTCCATATCTACCGCCCGCAAGATGGTTACGATAGTCAATCAACAGGGATTGCACGCGCACCCGCGGACTTGTTCGCGCGGACGGCAAATCAGTTTAATGCGACGATCCAAGTGATCAAGGGCAATGAAAGTGTGGACGGCAAGAGCATTCTCAGCATCCTGACGCTGGCGGCGGGCGAAGGCACGCGACTGGAGATCATTGCCAGTGGGCGGGACGCAGAGGCTGCCTTGGCCGCCTTATGTGAATTGGTGGAACAGGGTTTTGCAGTCGACGAACCGACCAACGAAACCAGCGATAGCTCAACCAGTTGAGTCGCATAGCACGCGCTCAACGTATGCAAGTTGGGTTGAGGTCAGAGGAGAGACAACGAGGCACAGACTGCCCGTCTGAACGGGGTCGACCCGCCCTTTTGTGCGGGAGCACACGACACCGAGTGGCCGGACCTTTGCGAACCACTGGACGATTCCGGGGACAGCGTAGACGGTTCGGGAGAGACGATCGCAGGATACGATCGGGGATACCATTCTGGCGCCAGGTCGCCAAAGGTCGCCCCGCCCAGCACAAGCCATACAGACATCGCTCAGCGGTTGAGAAGTTCAGGAGCCCTAAGGCGCCGGTAGACCGTCCGAGCGAGCGAACAAGAATCAACTTTAGGACTCAATTGTCGGGACACGTAACACGCAGGATGGATTTCGGCCATGCAACGCCAGAGGGCAACCGAGCCGAGACGAGACGAGACCATGCTTGCCAGAAGAGAGCATGCTGCGCGCGGTCCCGCGCCCGAACACCATGCAGACATTTCCAGGGATTGCCGTTTCGCCCGGTGTGGCCATCGGCGAAGCCTTCGTGGTGGACAACGAGGGCTTTCGCATTCCTCGTCGGTTTATCGATCACGAAGCCACCGAGGCCGAATTGGCGCGCCTGAAACAGGCGATTGAAGCGGTTTCCAAACAGCTCGAACAGTACGGCCGCGACGTCGCCGTCCAGTTGGGGGAGCAATACGGAGCAATCTTCTCCGCCCAGCTGCAGATGCTCCATGATCCGCGCCTGCAAGAAGAAATCTCGCAGCGGATACGCGAGCGTCACAACGCGGCGGAATATGCGGTGAGCCGCACGATGCGCCGCTTCGCGGGTCTTTCAGCAGCTAAAAGACCAGCACATCGCCGAGCGGGCTCATGATCTGATCGATATCGAAAAACGCCTTCTCCATGAACTGTTAGGGCGGAAACGCGAAGACCTGGCCCATCTGCAATCGCAGGTTATCCTGGTCGCATTCGACCTGACTCCCAGCGAGACGGCCAACCTGAACCCCAAATTCGTCCGCGGATTTGCCACGGAGATCGGCGGGCCAGGTGGGCACACGGCGATCGTGGCCGAGGCCTTGGAGATCCCCGCCGTTGTCGGGGCCGGTTCGTTCCTGTCGGAAGTCTCTGGCGGCGATCAGGTGATTGTTGACGGCGACCGTGGCCAGGTCATTCTCCGCCCCGATGCGGCGACCCTGGAACAATATCAACGGCAAGCTGAGCAAGACAAGAGTCAGGCCGCCCGCCTGGCCACGCTGCGCGACCTACCCGCCGAAACGACGGATGGCGAACGGATTTGCCTGCTGGCCAACATCGAATTCCCCCGCGAGGTGACCACGTGCCTGGACCGTGGGGCGGATGGCATCGGTCTGTATCGCACCGAATTCCTATACTTGGCCGACGCCCAGGAACCCAGCGAAGAAGACCACTACCGGGCCTACCATCAAGTCGTCCAAGCCATGCAGGGACGGGCCGTTGTCATCCGGACGCTGGATCTGGGCGCTGACAAAATGGGCTTGAGCCCCCGGTCGGAACATGAGCGCAATCCGTTCCTCGGTCTCCGCAGCATCCGGTTGTCGCTCCGTAATCTCACCGGTTTTCGCACGCAATTGCGCGCGATCCTGCGAGCCAGCGCGGTGGGGGACGTCCGTGTGATGTTTCCCTTGATCAGCACGTTGGCGGAGTTACGACAGGCCAAAACGGTCTTGGCCGACATCATGGAGGACTTGGACGAGGAAGGGGTCGCGTTCAATCCTAATCTGCCTATTGGGATGATGGTGGAAGTACCGGCTGCGGCCATGCAGGTGGACCGCTTCGCCCGTGAGGCGGACTTCCTGAGCATCGGCACCAACGATTTGATTCAGTACACGCTGGCCGTCGACCGCAGCAATCGCGACGTGGCGACGCTATACAACGCGGGTGATCCAGCCATCTTACAGCTGATTCAACAAATCGTCGCAGCCGGCCTGACGCACCACACATCGGTCTCGCTCTGTGGTCAAATGAGCGCCAATCCGGTGTTTACGATGTTGCTACTGGGACTGGGGTTGCGCACTTTGAGCGTACCACCGATTGCGATCCCAGAAATTAAGAATGTGTGCCGTCGCTTAAACCTCGCGCAATGTCGTGCCGTCGCCGACAGGGCGCTGCGACTCGAGACGGCCTTGGAAGTAAATGATTATTTGAAACAAGAACTCGCTCGCGTCCTTTCCGTTTCCTTGGAAATGCCGCATTGAGTTCCTGCGTGAGGGCACCGGGCCCTCGCGTTTTGCTCCTCTGTCGCCCGGCGGCAGAGGAGAGGACATTCGGATGGTTCGACAAAAGTTACTTATTCGTTTTCGTAAAACCGGCGACTTGCGGCTAATCAGTCATCGCGATCTGGCACGAGCCTTTGAGCGACTGTTTCGCCGCGCGGACTTGCCGCTCGCGATGAGCCAGGGGTTTCATCCCCATGCCAGAATCAACTTCCCCTCCGCTCTGGCCTTGGGCATCCAAGGCGAAGATGAGGTCGTTGAAGCGTTACTGGATGAGGTCGTCGATGAGCGGACGGTGCGAGAACGGCTTGTCGAGCATGCCCCTCCCGGCTTGGAGATGACTTCCGTTAAGACGCTGGATGCGTCTCGCCCCAAACCTCGGGTCGAACGCATGACTTATCAGATCGAAGTGCCCGCCGAGCGGCGGGCAGCGGTTCGCGACGCTATTGATCAACTGCGAGCGCGGCCCGATGTCCCCTTGTGGCGTGACGGCCATCTGCAACCCCTGAATCTGCACTCGGCCCTCGAAGATGTCCAACTCGTTGGCGACCGGTTGCAATTCAGCCTGCGTGCCACGGGACAGGCACAGGCCCGTCCCCTGGACATCCTGTCCGCACTCGGCCTGGAAGATCTCGAAAGCCAAGGCGTCTGGCTGATTCGCACCCAAGTCCAGTTGGTCAATCATTAGCCCACGATCGGAGGATGCTCACTTGTCCGTTCCCACACCCACTACGACGCGTGTCGCCGGCATATCGACTAGAAAAGGGTCTCTTATGAAGAAAGAAATGCTGATCAACGTGGCCCAGCCGGAAGAATGCCGGATCGCCATCGTTGAGGATGGAAGCTTGGAAGAACTGTATACGGAGCGGGCTAGCCAAGACAACTACGTGGGCAACATCTACAAAGGCCGAGTCGTCAACTTGGAACCCAGCATACAAGCCGCCTTCGTCGATTTTGGAGTCGGCCGTAACGGCTTTCTGCACATCAGTGACGTCGAGCCGCAATACTACCGACAAGGTGGCTATGACCCCAGTAAGCTGGATCGTGACGAGGAAGAAGACGACGACGACGAGGGAGGTCGACGAAGCCGCCGCGATCGGAATGGTGGACGACGATTCCGTGGTAGCTCACGGCCCCGCTTCAAGCCGCCGATTCAGGAAATCTTTAAACGGGGCGACGAGGTGCTGGTCCAGGTCATCAAGGAAGGGATCGGTACCAAAGGCCCCACACTATCGACGTACATTAGCATTCCCGGACGCTATCTGGTCCTCATGCCCGCCCTCGGCCGCGTGGGCGTGTCGCGCAAAATCGATGACGAAGATGACCGCAAGCGACTGCGCGATGCACTGCTGGATCTCAGCCCGCCTAAGGGACTGGGCTTCATCGTCAGGACGGCCGGCCAAGGCCGCACGCGACGCGACCTGGCACGCGATCTGGCCTACTTGCTCCGCCTCTGGAAAGTCATCGTCCGCCGGATTAAGAACAAACCGGCTCCGGTGGATATCTACGAAGAAAGCGACATGATCATCCGCACGATTCGAGATATTTTCACCACGGATGTCGACGCGATCTATATCGACGAAACAGGGGCATACGACCGGGCACGCGAATTCCTGCGTCTGGTGATGCCCAAACATGTCGGCCGCCTGAAACTATATGACGGTCGCGAACCCATCTTCTACAAATACAAATTGGAACAAGAAATCGCGAACATTCATCGACGTGAAGTGGCGTTGAAAGGGGGTGGGTCGATCGTGATTGATACGACCGAAGCCCTCGTCGCGATTGACGTCAATAGCGGCAACTTTCGCACCGATGACTCCGCCGAAGAAACTGCGTATCAATTGAATCAAGCCGCAGCCAGAGAAATCGCGCGGCAACTGCGTCTGCGAGATCTGGGTGGAGTGATCGTCAACGACTTCATCGATATGCGCAAAGAACGCCATCGGCGCAATGTTGAACGAGCGCTTCGGGACGCCATGAAACGCGATCGAGCTCGGACGCGTATCCTCCGTACAAGTCCCTTCGGTCTGATCGAAATGACGCGGCAGCGCATTCGCCCCAGCCTAAAGCGCAGTGTCTTCACCGATTGCCCTTGTTGCTCGGGCCGGAGCGTTGTCAAAACCGAAGAAAGCATGTCGATCGAAGTCATCCGACTGCTGATGATGGCCAGCCAGAATCCTCACGTTCAACGCGTCACCGTGCGAATCAACGACAAGGTCGCGGCATTTCTCAACAATCGCAAGCGGCGCGAAATCTCGGCGATGGAAGAAGAAGGCCGGATGACCGTGCAAATCCTGGGGACCGAAAACGCCTATCCCGAATTCCTTGAACTCCATTGCACCGACTCGAACGGACGCGATGTCCAATTGCCCATCTGATCGACTGACGGCCCTGCCCGGCCCGCGGTGGCATCCTCGCACCTCTCCTGCGAGCGCGGCACACGCAAACACGTTGGCCACGCTCGCGAGAGGTGACTCGCCAGACTTCTCTTCTGCCGCGGAGAAGTTGGCCGCAGGCCGGATGAGGGACCGTTAACTGCCTTACGCGCCAGTCCACCCTCACCCGCCGCCGACCCCGCCAGCACGCGCCCCGCCGCGAACCTCCGGAAGGAGAGGTGACGTACGAGTGCTTCTCTCGTCCCGCGGAGGTTGCGTTCGGCGGGCTGGACGAACGCGTCCGCCTGGGGTACACTGCCGAATTCGCCCCGGGCCCTCAAGACGCGTCGGGATTCTGAGGACGCGTTCTGAGGCCCTGGGGTGAGCGTGTCGGGCGACGGAGTTCACTCCTCATACCGAAACCTTGTCACTCCCAACTGATTGAGTCGAGCGGAATCGAGCCAGGTAGAATCATGTACGCAATCATCCAAGACAGCGGTCGACAGTATCGAGTCGAAGAGGGACAGGAGCTGGAAGTCGACTTCCGCCCCGCAAATCCGGGTGACGAGCTGACTTTTGAACGCGTGCTCCTCGTCTCAGATGACCAAGGACTGCGAACGGGAAAGCCGCTGGTTGAAGGGGCATCGGTGTCCGCCAAAGTCGTGGGAGCGCGGCTGGGCGAAAAGCTCTACATCCAAAAGCTTCGCCGCCGCAAGAACTCGCGTCGTCGTACCGGCCATCGCCAAATCTTCACCAAAGTGCGGATCGAGAAGATTGGCAGCTAACGCCGGCCGTGCGGAGATCCCATTAGGCCGCGCACGCCGCACCGCGCACGTCGCACCGCGCACGTCGCACCGCGCACGTCTCCTTCGCGCAGGTCGCGCCGGCAACCGGCTGGAGTGGTGGACATCTCGCGTCTCTCCGCAACAGGGAAGTTTCCCCACCTTCGGCTTCTCGTCATTTCTCCCGCGGCGTCTCCCTACCAGAAGCCTCCTCGCTACGCCGCAGCGTAAAGCGGGATTGTCATCCCGTCGACTTCATGCTATGCTACAATTCATTCACAATGCAGCATAAACTCTTACGCTGCAAGGACTTGTACCATTTGAAGAATTAGTGATTGACGTCGCACAACGAGTCCTTAAAATCTTGCTCTCGTTCTAAATGTTGTGGTCTCGACGGACGAGTCTACAATATATGGTGTTGATGCGGACATTTGGGCCCTCGCCCAGGCCGTCGTGCGGAAACGACATTAAGGCCCTTCCGCAATTGACCCGATAGCATCAAAATAGTGTACCTCTGTACACTTTGTATGGAAACTCATCTCAAGCACCAGAAGGAGCTTCAGGATGGCGATTGTCAACGTAGGTCATGCTACCGATCGCAAGGACCAACAGAACGTGAAATCGAACCCCAACGGCCTGCATATCGAGCCGCAGTTCTGCCCGGTCGGCGTGCGAGACCCATTTGAAACCGTCGAGTGGGAAACCCGCTCGGCAGCGATCAAGGGGGAGAACGGCGAAGTGCTGTTTGAGCAGACCAACTGCGAGATTCCCAAATCGTGGAGCCAGCTGGCCACCAATGTGGTCGTGAGCAAGTACTTTTACGGAGAGAACGGGACACCGGAGCGGGAGCACAGCGTCCGGCAGTTGATTCACCGAGTAACGCGGACAATCGCGGACTGGGGAAAGGCGGACGGCTATTTTGCGACCGCGGCAGACGGTGAACGGTTTTATCGCGAGCTGACTTGGCTGTGCCTACATCAACACGGCGCATTCAATTCGCCGGTCTGGTTCAATGTGGGCCTGCACTCACAATACGGCGTCACGGGATCCAAATGCAATTGGCACTGGGACCCGATCACCAGTTCGGTGCAGCAGCCGGAGAACCCGTACGAGTATCCCCAGGGATCGGCCTGCTTCATCCAAAGCGTGGATGACAACATGGAAGACATCATGCGTTTGGCCACCAGCGAAGCGATGCTCTTCAAGTTCGGATCGGGGACGGGCACGGACCTCTCGACGATTCGGTCGCATCGTGAAAAGCTCTCCGGGGGTGGGCGTCCTTCGGGACCCTTATCCTTCATGCGGGTCTACGATCAGATCGCGGCCGTCGTCAAATCGGGTGGCAAGACACGTCGCGCGGCCAAGATGCAATCACTCAAAGTCTGGCATCCCGACATCATGGAGTTCATCGAGTGCAAGCACAAGGAAGAGCAGAAGGCGCACTGCTTGATCGAGAAGGGCGGCTACGAGTCGAACTTTAATGGGGAGGCCTACAGTTCGATTCTGTTCCAAAATGCGAATTTGTCGGTGAGGGTCACCGACGAGTTCATGCGAGCGGTGGAGCAGGATCGCGAATGGGTCACGCATTGGGTAACCGACCCAGGCAAGCAAGGTCCCCATTTCCACGCTCGCCAGGTGCTGCAGCGGATGGCCGAGTGTGCTTGGCACTGCGGCGATCCCGGCGTGCAGTATGACACGACGATCAATCGCTGGCACACGTGCCCGAACTCCGGTCGCATCAATGCCAGCAATCCGTGCTCGGAATACATGTTCCTGGACGACACAGCATGCAATCTGGCCAGCATCAATTTGATGAAGTTCCGCCAACATGACGGGACGTTCGATGTCGAGCGATTCCAGGCGGCCTGCCGACTGTACTTCATTGCTCAGGAGATCCTGGTGGATCACGCCAGCTATCCGACCGATCGGATTGCGTTAAACAGCCATCGCTTTCGTCCCCTCGGATTGGGCTATTCCAATTTGGGTAGCCTGATCATGACCAGTGGTGTGGCTTACGATTCCGACTCCGGCGCGCGGCATATGCGGCTCGATTACGGCGTTGCTGCACGGAGCGGCCAATCTAACAAGCACCGAACTGGCGAGCGGCTGTGGGTACCTTCGAGGGATACGCGGAAAATCGCGAACCTTTCCTGCATGTGATGCAGATGCATCGCGACGCCGTCGAGCAGATCAATGACGCGGGCCCGGGCTATTCGAAGACGGCTGCCCGCCAGTTATGGGACGATGTCGTTCGACTTGGGACGCGAGCGCGGGTTTCGCAATGCCCAGGCTACGGTGTTGGCGCCGACCGGCACGATCAGCTTCATGATGGATTGCGACACGACCGGGATCGAGCCGGACATCGCACTGGTGAAATACAAGCAATTGGCTGGCGGTGGGATGTTAAAAATCGTCAATCGTACGGTCGCCATTGCCCTCCAGACGTTGGGCTACACAGCCCGAGCAAATCGACGCATCTGTGCCTACGTGGATCAGCACGACACGATTGAAGGCTCGCCCGATTTAGGTGACCAGGATCTGCCGGTGTTCGACTGTGCCTTCAAGCCCGCCAATGGGGTCCGCAGTATTCCGTGGCAGGCGCACATCGGCATGATGGCCGCCGCTCAGCCGTTCCTATCGGGAGCGATTTCCAAAACAGTCAATATGCCGTCGGATGTGACGGCGGATGACATCGCGGAAGCGTATCGCTGGGGCTGGGAATTAGGCCTAAAAGCCCTGGCGATTTATCGCGACGGGTCCAAACAAAGCCAGCCGCTTTCGACATCGACCGAGAGCGACAAAGCGGCTGCAAAAAGAAGGCCGTCGTCCCGCGCCGCGAGCGTTTGCCGGATACACGGCAGTCCGTGACTCACAAGTTCAACGTCAACGGCCACGAAGGCTACATCACCGTCGGGTTATACGATGACGGACGACCGGGTGAGCTGTTCATTACGATGGCGAAGGAAGGCAGCACGATCGGCGGTCTAATGGATGCCTTCGGTACCGCGGTGTCGATGAGCCTCCAGTACGGCGTGCCGCTGGAGGTGCTGGTCAATAAGTTCTCGCACACGCGTTTCGAACCGATGGGCTACACCACGAATCCCGATATTCGCATTGCCAAAAGCTTGGTCGATTACATCTTCCGTTGGCTCGGTCTCTCGTTCCTGCCTGGGTACCGCGAAGCCACCTTGAGCGTCCCGGCGGCCAGCAACAAGCCTGATGCGAAGGCCCATAATGGATTGACCGTCGAAAGCAAGCCGAGCAATGGCAAGTCGACAAGCAACGGCAAGTCAACGAGTAACGGTCATGCGAGCAACGGCCACACGACTGAGTCCCGCGTAACGCAGATCTATTGGATCGAGCCGGAGCACGCATGAAAGAGCCGGATGATTGTGAAACGGAAGGTCGCAATGATCAATTTGCGCGGTTCCAAAGTGACGCTCCGAGTTGCGACAACTGCGGTGCGATCACCGTCCGCAACGGCAATTGTTATCTCTGTCACAATTGCGGTAACAGCATGGGCTGCTCATAGACGGTAAGTGCTATCAAGCTAGGCCGCGGCCTTTCGCGGGGCATCGTCAACGCTGCGGGGACGATGCCCCGTCGGCGTTGATGGCTGCGTCATCGCGCACGCGGCGACACAATCGACAAACTCACGCCGGCCTTTCTAGTTTTACCATCACCGTGCGCCATCGCTTTGTGCGCATACGGGACCGAACGCCATCATTGTGAATGGCGCGCGAAAACACAACACACAAAGAATCTCGCAGAAACACGCAGTGGTCCAGACTTTGCTTAAAGCTCACTCCGTTACCTACCGCCTGTTGAAGCTTGTGAGGAGTGACTTCGGTGCATCTGCAAATCGCCCTAATGATGTTTGGAGCCGCCGTGACGCTGTTCTCGGTCTGCGGCGCGATGCGCCCGGTGAAACGGTCCAATACGTTCTGGATCTAAACTGCGTGAAGGGCCAGCACGTCGACGATCCAGTGACATGCGGACTCACCGCCCGCTTCAATTCATATGGCCCGATCAAAAAAAGTTGCTCCAGCCGCCAAAACGTGTCATAACTTGGAGCATTGTGACAGCGCTTCGCGCGTGAACGGGCCTTAACAGGACGCCCCGGTGATGGCCGATTTCCAGCATCCCTCATTAACGCGCCGCACGCTGTTGCAAGCGGGCTCGATTGGATTGCTGGGATTGGGAACCGACCACATTGACCGCTTACGTGCAGAAGCCGCCGCGCGGGGAGCGGTCGGCCCACGAGCCCGCAGTGTGATCTTCATTTTCCTCTCGGGCGGCTTGCGCAACACGACAGTTTCGATCCGAAGCCCGAGGCCGCCGCCGAGATTCGCGGTGAATTCTCAGCCATTGCGACGCAGACGCCCGGCATCCGGATTTGCGAGCATCTACCGCAGCTCGCCGCTCGGAGTGCGAAGTGGGCCTTGGTGCGGAGCCTGACGCATCCCTACAACGAGCATTCGCAGGGACACATGACGATGCTCTCGGGCCGCACTCCGTTACCCAGGGGTTTTAGCCCCAACGGGCCGCAGCCAAACGACCACCCATCGATCGCCGCGATGGCAGGTGTTCTGACTCCAGCTCGTAATAACCTACCGCCCGCGATCGTGCTGCCGGAGAAGCTGATTCATCGCACCGGTCGTGTCATCCCAGGACAATTCGCCGGCATCATGGGCCCGCAGCGTGACCCCTTCTTGTTGGGATGCTGCCGATTCAATCCCCAGTCGTATGGCGCGTGGCCCGTCTACGGCTTCGATCATCAGACCGGTGCGAAGCAACCAGCCGGATTCCGATTCAACATCCCTCGCCTCGACCTGCCCGAAGGTCTGACCTCGCACCGTTTTGCCCAACGCGTCCAGTTGTTGCGGCACGTGGACCGGCAACGTCAAGAGCTCGAGCGGCTCGCCGAGGTCGAACCCTTTGATCGATTTCAACAGCGGGCAATCTCGATGCTGAGCCGACGGTCAAATGCAACGCGTGTTCGATGTACATCGGGCCGATCCCCAAACCCTGGAACGCTACGGCCGACATACTTTTGGCTGGTCGTTGCTGCTCGCTCGGCGACTCGTGGAAGCGGGTGTTAATTTGGTTCAAGTGAATCTGGGCAACAATGAAACGTGGGATACGCATGGCAATGCGTTTCCCCATCTGAAAAACTATCTATTGCCACCCATGGATCAGTCGGTGTCCGCCCTGCTGGACGACCTGGACGAACGCGGATTGCTCGACTCGACCCTAATTGTGATGGCCGGTGAATTTGGACGCACGCCCAAGGTGTTCCGCTTACCGGCGCACTACGCCCTACCAGGCCGCGATCACTGGGGGCGTGTCCAAACGGTACTACTGGCCGGAGGCGGGGTCCGCGGCGGAACCGTCGTCGGTGAGTCGGACAGGATGGGGGGTGAACCTCAACGAGACCCACAGACGCCGGAGAATCTGGCGGCGACTATCTATCAGGCTTTGGGCCTGCCGCGGACGGCGACATGGCACGACCTGTTGGACCGCCCCCTGCCCGTCTATCACGGAACACCCATTGCTGGTCTGAGCTAATGGCCGTCGCGATCGTTGTCCAACGGGGGCTCGTTGAGTGGTTGGCTGAGCCGCAAGAAGGCGAACAGATCGCGAATCTGTTGCGGCGAGAGCGTGCGGAGCAGACCAGCCGGCATCAGCGACAAACGACCCCGTTCAAATTCTGCCAGGTCCGCACGACCGACCAACACATTCTGCCCATCCGCGCCGCGGAGGACGACAACATTGGCGTCCTGGTCCAGTAAGAATCCGGTAATGACGCGACCGTCCTCCGTAACGGCCAACCACGTTTCAAAGCCTTCGCGAATCTCCAAGCTTGGATTCACAATCTGCAGGGCGAGACGCGCCACATCGTTTCGTTGGTAGGCGGTGAGATTGGGACCGATATTGCCGCCTTCTCGAAAAAGTTGATGACACTTCGCGCAGTTATTGGAAAAAATCAAGCGTCCGCGATATGGGTCCGCCTCGCCCTGCACAGAGCGGCCGTAACTCGCTGCAGTTCGTCGGGGTCGAACATGGCGGATCGAGAACCGGCTGAGGGCCACAGCGACGCGAATTCGGTCTTCAGCGTCTCGTCTTCCAGCAAGGCGAGACGCTCGACCGCATCGAACGGCACGAGGTCCTTTTTGATGCGTCCGGCTTTCACGTCCCGGACAAGATCGAGTGCCCAACTGGCGCGGCTAGCCAACAGACGGTAAGCGTCTTGTTGAACCTCGATCGGCCAGTGTTCCAACTGCGAGTTCACACGTTGCGAGACTCGCGGATCGCCATAGGCTGCGATCGCGGAGAGCACGGCGGACAGTAACCGCGGATCGTTCGCGGTCCCTAGCACTTCCAGCATGCACTCCAGCGCTTGCGGCGCGTTGGTTTCCGCCAAGAGGCGCCGCGTATTCGCAGCGTTGTGTGAGGTCGGCATCCGCGGCACGAAGTACGGCCAGCGCTTGCTCAATCGCGGCGTAGTCGCCACGTCGCACGCGGAGCGCTAACGAACCTCCACCCATCTTTTCCAACGCCCCCGCCAAACGATCGGGCAAATCCAGCGCCGAACGCCCGGCAAACGCCTGCTCAAAACCTGTCAACAATGCGTCCCGCGCTGCCGCGTCCGGCGCGCGCTCAAGTAGCTCAGCCGCCAACAGCAACTCGGCGCGCCCGCCTCCGGCATAACGCCGCATGAGCCGCTGCAACAGCCCAGTGCGAGCCACCCGGGACTGCCACGGCGACGTGTCGCGCCAAAACGCCCGCATCTGCTGGTGATCGTCGGCATGTGCCTCCAGGGCCCACCAGATCAACAAGGGCAGATACGCATCGGTGGCATCTTCATCGTGCTCCAGCAGGCCAGACACAATGGGAAGCGCCGCCTCGGTCGCCAGACGTCGCGCGGTACATGCCAGCTGAGATCGCACTTCCGCGTCGCGCTCCCGAGCTGCCAAACTCGCGAGTGCGGCCGCGGACTCAGCCGACGGCTCACCCCGCCCGTCCCCCAACAAACGCACCATCCACCGACGCACTGCAGCGCCGGGATGCTGCAATGCGGATTGTCGATCGGCAACCGTCACCTCTTCCAGCAAGTTGAGTGCCCACAGCGCTTCCAAGGCGGCTTGTTCGTCGGCGCGCGCAACATCGCCCGCAAACGCTCGACCACCGATCGATCCCCTCGTTGACCGATCAGCCTCAAGGCCGTGCGACGGATCCAGCGATCACCGCTATGAAGCTGATCCACAAGCTGACAAGTTGACAGCTGCGCCAGGTTGACGGCCGATAATTTGGCGTGATCCTCAGCACGTGCGGAGCGAATGCGATAAACGCACCCGTCGCTGGGTCGATCTGTCCTTGAAAATGCTGGCCATGTGCGATGAATTCTTCGCAGAAATCGGCCACGTAGATCGCGCCGTCCGCTCCCGCAGAGACATCCACCGGTCGGAAGGCAAAGTCGTCCGTTGACATTGCCACCTCTTCGTCTTTCGTCGCAAAGGTCGCGCCGACCGGCGCATAGAAACTCGCACGACCTGCTGCTGCAAGGGATCAATGGCCATTAACTGACCGTGATAGGCAGCTGGTAAACCGAGTCCCTCGTAGCGGAGGACGTCGTGGCTGAACCGCGGTGAATTGCCGTGATCCATGTACATCAACACGCCGAAGGCATGGGGATTGGACAAAGGACCATATTTGTCACCGGTCCCTTTTTGATAATACGCACCTTGCACATAGTAGAACCCGCGCGTATCGCCACCATTGTGCCCCGAGAAGACGCCGCCCCTGACCGTCGATCTCCAAGCCAAATGCGTTGCCCCCGCCTTCCGCGAATACTTCAAACCGGCGTCGTCCGGGATGGTAGCGCCAAATCATCGCTCCGTCGCGATACACGGCCGGTTGATCAGAACCCACGACCGAAATCCGCGAGGACGTCGTGCTACCCTGGGCTCCGTATAACCAGCCGTCCGGTCCCCATGTCAGGCTGTTAGCAATACTGTGCGTGTCTTCCAGTCCGAAACCTTGCAGGTGCACTTCCGGATCGCCATCGGGCTGGTCGTCCGCATCTCGGTCCGTATAAAACAACAGATACGGCGGGTTTAAGACCCAAACGCCTCCGTTGCCCATCTCCATCGACGAAACGATATTCAGGCCATCGACAAACACTCGATGCACGTCAAATTGACCGTCGCCATTGCTATCCTCGTGGATGGAAATGCGATCGGCACCGGGCACTTGGTGCGGCGGCGCGGGTGGAACGCGATCATAGGTTGCCCGGTAGAATTTGTCGCGGCTGACCATCGTCAGGCCCGCCGGAAAGGGATACTGTCGATATTCGACGACCCAAAGCCGACCGTGTTCGTCAAAATCCAGCGACAAAGGCTGTGCAATCTCGGGCTCGCTCAGGACGAGATCGACCGCCAGTCCTTCCGCAGCATGGACGGCGGCTTGTGACTCGGCGGGAGACAGGTGCCTCCCCGGAGTCAATTGATGGGGACGCATGAGTGTTGAAGTTGCGGGCGTGATTTGATCGAACACGGCGATCGCCGGCCGCTGCTGGACGGCCTCCAGGGACTTCGGTGGGAGCTCGTCGTTACGGAATTCCCAGATCCCCTCCAGCACGCATTCGTCGTGATAGCCGGCCAACACGGGAGCTCGTCCTAGAAATCCCATCCGCCGGTCGGCAGCATACAGTTTCAGCACCACAGCGTTGTATTGGCCGACCCGCAGGGTGCCGGGCGGGACTTTGAACCGGTTCACCTCTTCGCGCCGAACGCACCGCGGGGGGAAATCCGCCGCAGCGTCCCACCTCCACGCCATTGACATAGACAACGCACGCATCGACCACGTTTTCCAGGGTCAGTGTGACCGATTCGGCCAATAGGCCTTGCGATTGGGCCCACGCATCCGGGACACGAACAAACGCGCGAGCCCACCCCGTCGATTCCACTTCAGCGGGCCTTACGGTAGGGATACGCCACGTCAGCCAGGGGGGGATCTCACGTCCGCTCGTCTCCGCCTGTAGACAGGCGCCCAGCAGCGCAGCCCATCCAATCGCCACTCCCCAGTTGCCTCGCCAACGACTCATCATCTTCACCTGTGAAACCTGGTTGCCGATATTCAAATCGCTTACGTCCGTAGGCCGACCTTGCCCTTTGGTATTTGCTGCGCCCAAGGCGGGTCAAGGACTGAGCCCCGATCACCAGGAGCATCGGTCGGAGCGTGGTGCGTTGCTTGCATGATCGATTTCTGCGTTGAGCCGTGTCTGGGCTCGTTCTCGGCGCGTCATGGTTGTTGCCCCAAGACGGTTCGATATGATGACAGACCAATGCGAGTGTCGCCGGCCGATCGACTTTTACAACGTCATCTTGGCGACTAATCGGCACGAATTCAATAAACCCAGGCGATTTCTGCATGCCCAGCACGCTCCCCCCGTTATCACCTCCGAATCGCAGCTCGAAGACCTCCTGAGTGAGCCCACGGCGACCGCGGTTGCAGCGCTGGCACGCGCTCCGGGAGACGTTTTACTATTAGGCGCCGGCGGCAAAATGGGGTTGTCGCTGGCGCGAATGATTCGACGGGCGGCCGACCAGCTTGGAGATCAACGGCGGGTCGTCGCCGTCAGTCGCTTCAGCCGACCGGGGCAGTTTGAATCGTTCCAACATTACGGCATCGAAGTCCAAGCGGGGGATCTGCTGGACGAACGGTTCGTGGAGCAGCTACCGCTCATGCCCAACGTGGTCTTCATGACGGGGATGAAGTTTGGCACGGGCGAAGACGCATCACGGACGTGGGCGATGAATGTGTATTTACCGGCCCTCGTCTGCCGTCGATTCACGCGTAGCCGCATCTTGGCATTTTCGACCGGGAACGTTTACCCCTTCGTATCGGCCGACAGCGAGGGCAGTCTGGAAACCGACCCACTGGCGCCCGTTGGTGAATATGGAATGTCGGCGCTGGGGCGTGAGCGGATGTTCGAGTATTTTTCGCGGCGTGACGAGCTGCCCGTCGCCATCGTACGACTCAATTACGCAGTCGAAATGCGTTATGGAGTGTTAGTTGATCTGGCGCACAGGTTCACGCTGGTGAGTCGGTCGATTTGACGATGGGCTACGCGAACGTCATATGGCAGGGCGACGCCAATGCGCATGCATTGTGTGCGTTGGCGGATGCCAGCTCACGGCCGTTTGTCATTAACGTCGCGGGGGCCGAACGATTGGACGTGCGTACCGTCTGTGAACAAGTGGGGGCACGCTTTGGACGGTCTGTTCGTTTCACCCATCAGCCCGCACCCAATGCACTACTGAATAATGCCCGTCAATCGCACGACCGCTATGGCGCCCCGCGTGTTTCGTTGGAACAACTGACCGACTGGATTGTTCGTTGGATCGAACAAGGGGGAGCCTCGTGGAACAAGCCCACCCATTTTCAGACTCGCGACGGCCAGTTCTAAGTTAACCACGCACCGACGTCACGTCTTTAATTTACAGCCGTGCTGGCAGTTTATGTTGGCTATCGTGCCGCTTCGAGCATTTCCTGCAGCGAAACAGGTGCACCACCACGACGTTTGCTTTCGTCGGCAGCGGCCATAAAGGCGTATATCTCCAGCGTCTCGTGGGCATCGACCGGCGATTTACCTGAGTGAAAGAAACGGACGATTTCCAGTACCAACGACGCGTAGCCGTCGTAGTGGCCAATCACGCGCACCTCCTTGGTGCCAAACGCGGTTCCTCCGTATCCCGCTTTGCCTTGGCGAATGCCACGAAACGTGCCAATTCTGCCGTCATCCCATTGCCCCATAGCGACGTCCGTGCCGTCCGACGACATGCGGACAACGCGCTGGCATCCGGTACCCATCACCGTGAATAAGGTTTCGACACCGTGGATGCCATACCAGAACAGGTCGGGGTGTGTTGCTTCCAGCGAACACGGACTGTACGCATCGCAGCCGATAACGTCTCCGATTGCACCCTGTCGGATGTCTTGTGTCGAACGTGAATACCGCAGGGACGAGGCGGAAAACACGGGAACGCCGGCCGCTTCCGCCTCTTGGAAGATCGCCACCGCATCTCGTAGCGAACCGGCGATCGGTTTGTCGATGAACACTGGTTTCTTGGCAGCCAGCACCGGACGCAGTTGCTCCAGATGAGGGCGACCATCGTTGGTTTCCAACAGCACTCCGTCGACGCGTGCCAACAGATCGTCGATCGAATCCACAATCTCGATGCCCTGCTCCTGCAGTCGCTTCGTATATCCGGGAACTCGTACGACACTCGATTCAATGTCCGGACTTCCTTGCGGATAAGCTGCTACCACTCGACAGCTTGCCAATTCGCTGCCCGCCTCCGCACCGTTGATCAACTCGGTAAACGCAACCGCGTGCGATGTATCGAGCCCAATGATGCCGACCCGCAACGTCGACTCGGCGGCGCGGAGTCGATCGGCCGGCATCAGGCAGCACGCACCGAGAGCCGCGCTCCAGGAACAGGCAAGCAACATCGACCGTAGGACGCGAATCGTTTGCGAAGCGATATACATGAATAGTCTCCTGTGTCGTACGGCCAAAACGGGCGTTCTCTTTTCGGCACCTTGCGGCTTTGGAACGGTCGAATTCGACAGGCCAACGCTCGGCGTGGAGTGTCTCACGGGCATCGGTACCGGCTGGCGTGAATGCGAGCAACGGCAACGAGATTTCGTCGCGACCGCGTATGGCGTATAATCTGAGCCTATTAGACTGCTCGCAGCGATGAGGGTCAATCAACGGCGTTGTTCGCCAACGCCTATTTCGATACTCCACCGCGCCACCGCCACACGTCCACATCCCACCCGGATACGCATCGTTACGGTCTCCCCACCTGACCTTCGACGCTCACAACTGCCCATGCCAAGTCCACCACCACAAACGTTACCGCACGGTTGTCACCAATTACAAACGATCTGGCGTGCCAGCCGCCGCCACGTACTACAGGCCGGGGTGCTGGGATTGACCGGACTGAGTTTACCGCGGTTACTGTCGGCCAGATCGGCGTCGCCAACCGCCGAGGATGCTGCGTTGGGACCGGCGCGTCGTTGCATCTTCCTATTCATGTGGGGTGGACCTAGCCAGTTGGATACCTTGGATTTGAAGCCGCACGCACCACCGGAAGTGCGGGGCGAATTCCACCCCACGGCGACGCGCGTCGCCGGCCTGCAAATCTGTGAACACTTTCAACGACTGGCCAACCTGACAGACAAGTTTGCCATTGTACGTTCGCTGCATCACGATGATCCGGCACACCTCTCGAGCGGGCATACCACGTTGACTGGCCACTTGCCGCCGGTCAATAAGAGTGACGCCGAACCTCCCAGTGATCGCGACACGCCCCATTTTGGCTGCGTGATGTCTCACCTGCGGCCGGCTCCAAACGTCTTACCGTCGTTCGTGACCGTACCTTGGCAAGTCGCCCATCCAGCGGCTCCCGGCGGACGCGCACCGGGCCAAAACGGAGGGTGGTTGGGCCGAGAATACGATCCGTTCGTGATCGGCGGGGACCTCAGTCAGCCATCTTGGCGAGTGCCCTCGCTGGCGTTGACCGACGGAATTTCGGCCGACCGCATGTCCTCGCGGCGTACCTTGCTGCAACAACTCGATCGCGCCCGCGCCGAACTGGACGCCGCTGCGGTACAGCAGACCGACCACCTTCAGCAGCGTGCTTTCGAACTGCTCTCGTCCACGAAAGTGCGACAAGCATTCGACCTGTCTCGTGAACCAACTGCAACGCGCGATCGCTACGGACGGCATCTGCACGGACAGTGTGTCTTGTTGGCCCGCCGACTGGTCGAACACGGTGTCCCTATCGTGACGGTCAATTGGCATAATGACGGACAAAACTTCTGGGATACGCACGGGGCCAACTTCCGCCGCCTACGGCAGGACTTGATTCCCCCTGCTGATCAGGCCCTGGCCTCGCTATTAGAAGACCTGGATCAGCGCGGGATGCTGGCGGACACCCTCGTGGTTTGGGTCGGCGAATTCGGTCGCAAGCCGTGGATCACCGGTGCCAATGCGGGCCGTGAACATTGGCCCTTTTGTTACAGCGGTTTGTTGGCCGGCGGTGGCATTCGCGGTGGTGCGATTTACGGAGCCAGCGACAAACTGGGGGCGTATCCGGCCAGCGCACCCGTCTCGCCGCATGACCTGATCGCGACCGTGTACCATGCCCTGGGAGTGCCTCGGCAGGAAACGCTCTACGACACACAGGATCGCCCCCGCCCCGTTTACGTTGGCGAACCCATTCACGCATTGTTCAGTTGAGTCGTGCCGAGTATGGACCGCCGCCCGGCATGCAACACAAGGCGTGCGACAGGCCATCCAGCAGCAGCGGACGGACGCACTGTCCGCCGTTTGCCGTCGCACTTCGTAGTCTGCTACGTTACCTCCTGTTTTGCGGTCGCGCTCATCAACCGATATGATAATGGTCCCTGCGACCTGCCCATCGTTTGTCCTGAGGAGTTCCCCCATGTTCACGCTTCGCGCTGCTCAAATTATTGCCATCGCCCTACTAGTCGGCTTGGCCGGCAGCGCCACCTGCGCTCAGAGAGACACCACCCGCGTTGTCGCAAGTCGAAGCTCAGCCCTTACAGGCTCAAGTGCAACGCGTGGCCCAGGCGCTGGAATTCTTGGGACAGGGACTTGCACCCGAGCAACAGCAAGGCGCTGGATGCGGCTGTCGGCGAGGCGGACCCGGCAGCATCCGTGAAGGCGATTCAGCAAGTGCTCGATCCGCTCTGCCTGGTCAACGTGAACATCAATCCTGAAAGTCGCGTCAAGGTCGCGCAGGGGGCAGCCAGGAAGCAGCTGATCGAACAGGGATGGCAAGTCTTCCTGGTGAAGGTCCAAAACGAGGCGGGGGTGACCGCACCCTTGCGCGTCAGCAGCCCCAATGCGGCGCCACTCTACAAGTCGTCCAGCGGCCAACCCGATCCCAAACTTGCCGTCAAACCACAGGACGTGCCGCACCGCTGGATGGATGTCGAAATGTATGATGCCCGTCCCTTGCTGCCGACGCTTTCGGGGCTGGCCGTCGAATACCGCATCATTCAACTGTTCAGTCGGGATGCCGGCCAGCGTGAAGCCACCCTCTCGTTCGACGTGGGTCAGGGGACCCAAGATCTCGGCTTCCGCAATGAAACGGCAATTCTATTTGCCTGCCAGCCGGCAACTCGCCTAACGCTGGAGGTTTACGATTTCGATGGAACGCCAACGACGGGACAGTTCGTATTTCGCGACAATCAGGGGCGAGTTTACCCCGCACGTGCACGTCGGTTGGCACCCGATTTTTTCTTCCACGATCAAATCTATCGGCATCATGGCGAATCCGTCTCCCTGCCTCCGGGAACTTATGACGTAACGTACACTCGCGGTCCGGAATACAAGATCAACCGTCGCCCGCTGACAGTGGGAACCGCCGCGGAACAAACGGCACGCTTCGACCTGGAGCGATGGATTCACCTGGCCGACTACGGCTGGTATTCGGGCGACCATCACATCCACGCCGCCGGTTGTGCACACTACGAAGCCCCCACCCAAGGCGTGACGCCGGAATCCATGATGCGCCACATCCTGGGAGAAGACCTGAATGTTGGCTGCGTGCTCTCCTGGGGCCCCTGCTGGTACTACCAAAAGCAGTTCTTCGATGGGACCGTCCACCAACTCTCGCAACCCGATTACCTGATGCGGTATGACGTCGAAGTTTCGGGCTTCCCGAGTTCCCATTGCGGTCACCTCTGCCTACTCAGGCTCAGTGAGGACGATTACCCAGGGACCACACGGATTGAAGAATGGCCCAGCTGGGACCTGCCCGTCCTCAAATGGGGCAAAGAACAAGGCGGCATTGTCGGCTTCAGCCACAGCGGTTGGGGTTTGGAAATCCCGGGCGATCATTTACCCAATTACAACATGCCTCGGTTCGACGGCATTGGGGCCAATGAATATGTAGTCGACGTCGTGCATGACGTTTGCGATTTTATCTCGGCAGTCGACACGCCCGCAGTCTGGGAGCTCAACGTCTGGTACCACACGCTCAATTGCGGCTATGCTTGCCGTATCAGTGGCGAGACCGACTTTCCCTGCATCTACGGGGAACGTGTGGGTCTGGGCCGCGTCTATGTGAAGTTACCTACCGACCAACCGCTCAGCTACGATCCGTGGGTGAACGGGATCCGCGACGGCCGTACCTACTGTAGTGATGGACTGAGTCACCTGATTGATTTTCAGGTCAACGACCTATCGTTGGGCGAGCCCGGGGTCAACGGCCGCCCAAGCGTCTTGGCGGCCAAAGCGGGCGAGTCGCTGACGATTCGAGCCCGTGCGGCAGCATGGCTCGAAACACAACCTCGTGAAGACATCCGCCAAAAACCGCTAAACGAACGCCCCTACTGGCACACCGAAAGGGCCCGGGTCGGGCAGACGCGCCGCGTGCCCGTCGAACTGATCGTAAATGGCCAGGCGGTGGACCGTGTCGAAATTGAGGCCGACGGTTCGCTTCAGGATCTCAAGTTTGACTACACCATTCCGCATTCGAGCTGGATCGCGTTGCGAGTTTTTCCGGCGGCACATACGAACCCGGTTTTTGTCGAGGTCGATGGTCAGCCGATTCGGGCTGAGCCGCCGCAGTGCGCAATGGTGCTTGGATGCCGTCGATGTTTGTTGGGACCAAAAAGAACCAAAGATTCGCCCGGAAGAACGCCCCGCCGCGGCTGCGGCGTTTGACGTTGCGCGGCGTGCGTACCGAAAGATTCTGGCGGAGTGCGTCGAGGACTAGTGCCGTGGTACTGACCAATCCCTAAAGGTCACTCGACGACGGTTCAACCGGCGTTTCGCGTGTCATGGAATGACGCGACTGCCGGTTCTTCCGACGAACTCGCTCCAACTGCCAATCGTCGATCGCCTTCGTCAACAGGAACAGGCCGACCACCCCGGCAGCAATCGAGGCGATCAGACTCGGCGCGTTTTCGATCGAGCAGCAACCGCCCATGCAATCCTTCCTCACACGACAAACCAACCCCAAGTGTCTCGATCTGTAATCTACCTCGCGAAATCGACCGCCGGCACCCGTTGGCCGCATGCGCCCCTTCTCCACCTGTGGGAACAGGTTGCCGGAAACCCCACGAGGACCGCTTAAGCGTGCGTACGCGTCCCAGAGGAACACGCCACAAGGTTTATCGTCGGCACTGGGCGGTTGAAAACTCCGGGGCAATCGATCCCCGAGCGATCACACGTCTTCGACCGTGATTTCCGAGAGCATGCGTGTCAAGGTGTTGGCGTGCACACCCAGCAGCTTCGCCGCCCGACCCTTGTGTCCATGGGTCGCCCGCAACGCCTGACGCACGGCAACGTTACGCAGTTTGGAGAGATCAAAGAACGGCAGTCGCTCTGCCTCGTGAACCGATCGATCACGATTCGGCAACGACGGGGCGCAGTCGAGCACATACGACTGTTCGATCACATGCGACAACTGGCGAATATTTCCCGGCCAGCCGAAGTCGCAGAACTCCTTCAACTCCTCAGAGCTGGGCTGCCACTGCGGCCGTTGGTACCGCTCAGCGTATTGCTGTGCGAAGAAGTCGATAAACCGTGGAATATCCTCGACCCGCTCGCGGAGCGCCGGTACTCGCAATTCGACCATATTCAGACGGAAATAAAGGTCTTCACGAAAGTTCCCTTTGCCGACTTCCGACTCCAGATCACGGTTGGTCGCGGCCACGATTTGGACATTGACGGGAATTGGACAGGCGGCCCCCACGGGCATCACCTCGCCCTCTTGCAGTACGCGGAGTAGCTTGGGCTGCAACTCCAAGGGCATCTCGCCGACCTCGTCTAAAAAAACGATGCCCCCTTCCGCGGCGCGAAACACGCCAAGCGCAGCGCCCAGACGCGCCGGTAAACGCGCCCTTCTCATGACCAAAGAGTTGGCTTTCGGCCAGCGTAGCCGTTAGCGCCGCACAATTAACGGGGACGAAGGGGCGTCGCGATCGCTTGCCCAACCGGTGAATCAATTTGGCCCAGACTTCCTTGCCAGTGCCCGTTTCGCCTGAAATCAGCACCGTACAACCCACTTCTGCCGCCCGTTCGGCGTGCCGGCCAATGCGGCGAATGGCTGGGTTGTCGCCGAGAATCCATTCGTCATGCGGGAATCGCGCATCGAGCTCGTTGATCGAACTCCGGACTCCTCCAGCGTGTTCCTTCATTACACACTCCGCCTTGCACGTGACGCACTGTCTCGTCAACGATGCCGGTAAATCAATGTTGTTGGTGCGTTACCGTGAGCGGTAACTGAGTACGAGTCACTAGTCCACCTAAACCTACAAACCGATACCAATGACCGGGCTTTTCAAACGCATTCTAATCGACATCACAGGCTTTGCAATCAATTTTCCCATCAAGCTTAGTCCTCACCCGTTTTGCCCAATCTGTCTGTAAAAACATTGATTCACGGGCGAACGTTTTAGGTCGTTTCGTCGGCTTAACCGTCAAGCAAGGTGAACTCGATCGCGCCGCCATCCGCGAAAACGCTCGGTCTTCGCGAGATGTACATCATTCTGAACACACGCCGCCGGCTTGGATCGCCGTTTGTCAGAAGGGCTCACGTATTGCGTGGCTCGCAAGACCACGAAATCGTCGCGAAGGCAGCGGTGCGTGGCGGGGTTACGACGATCAAGTGGTATTGCAGCGTGCCCTGGTCGCTCGTGTTCACAGGGTACTCATCCGGTCTACTGCCACCTACTTCCGAGGGAGAAGGGATTCGCGCAGGCAAGGGTTTGGCAATGGGGACGTTGAAGGCACGCGGTGCTCAGCGACTCGCGTCGGACGTCGCCGTCGGCTGGTCGTCGCGCATAAGAAACATCATGTGTTGCCAAGGTAAATCGTTGAACTGCCGCGCAAGGCGAAAGCCGTTGGGCCCCCATTCTTTGAGGATCTGGGATTTGGACATCTTGTGTAGCGGTTTGATCGGCACCTGAGGATCCTCTTCACGAAATTCGACCAAGACGACAGCACCGTCATCTTTCAACGCCCGGCGCATCGCCGCCAGCATCTGCTCCGGATGTGAGAATTCGTGATAGACATCGACGCACAGAATCAGGTCCAGCGAGTTGCTTGGCAGACGTGGGTCGACCAAAGTACCCAGGCGCGAAACCACGTTGTCAATGCCTTGTTCGTCGGCACGGGACTCCATCAGGCGCAGCATTTCTGGTTGGATATCCACGGCATAGACACGTCCGGAGGGTCCGACGGCTGCTGCCATTTTGAGGGTATAGAAGCCATTACCGCATCCCATGTCGCAAACCGTCATACCGGGTCGGAGCCGCAACTGCTCGATCATCGTCTCGCAGTCCTCTTCACGTTGCCGCGACTCGCGAATCAACCACGGCGCCCCGGTGAAGTGCATCGTCTGCGCGATCTCTCGCCCCTTGTACTGCGTTAACGGCGGCGGAACCTCCGTCGCCGCCGCAGGCCCCGTCAGGGTCGCCGCATCTTGAGCCATACCAAGAGCGGCCCCCAGGATGGTCCAGCTGCACAATACCCGAAGACCCACCCGCAACATTTTCCGCATGACGCTCCTCCCCCAATAGAGACTTAAGGACCACCGATTGTGCATTCCCGTCGATCCTCGCGGGAGCCGATCACGGCAGGCCGGGATCGGAGTGGGACCGGCGGAACATCGGGCAATGCATGAGGCAAAATGGGAAATGCAAAATGTGCATTGCCTCTGGGCACTGGCACACGTCGCATTGTAGTCCAGATTCCGAGCTTGTGTGGGGATGCATTAGGCGGCGGATCGATTACCGAATGTGCCGTCACTACGCATGGCCACGACGGAGATACCGTGTTGGCTGGCGAATTGCACGAACTGCGACTGGTCGATAAGAATCGTCCGATCGGCCTCCACGGCCAGGACCTGCCCGCCGGCTTCAAGCATTGTCTGGAGCGTACCGAGGCCAATCGTGGGCACATCGAACCGCATGTCTTGCTGCGGCTTGGCTACTTTGACCACGGTAAAGCCTCCGGCCGGGCAGAGCTTGCCGGCGCGACGAATGCATTCGTCGGTGCCTTCCACCGCTTCCACGGCCAAGACCGCTCGACCTTTGACTGCCACGCTTTGTCCGACGTCGAGCCGTCCCATCTCGCGGGCCAACTGCCAGCCAAATTCGATATCCTTGTGTTGTCCGTGGGAAAGTCGCGCCCGCTTAGCTGTCCGTACTTCACGAGTAACTCCGGGGCAAAATCCGTCGCGGGGGCAAAATGCACGCCATGTCGAGCGAACGCGTCGACGATCGTGCCAAGCATCGTGTCGTCCTTGCGATCCCGCGTCTGGGTAATGAAATGCGGATAGAAGGTTTTGACAAACTGCCAATCGGGTAGGTGTTTGAGCCAATACAACTTCTGAAACAGCAGCACTTTATGGATCTTGCCGGCCATTGTTGCCTGATCGATGCCGTGGCGTCGAAAGAACCGAATGGCTTCCCCCAGCCGCGCCACGCCGATGGGCTGGTAAGCGTGACAGTGCTGCTGCAGCGACGGATCGGCATGATCTCGAACGCCCAAACAGTAGACCTGGAATCCTTGTCGCGCTAAGGCATCGGCCACGACCACGGGAAAACGGCCCCAGCCGGCGATTAAACCCAGGCGGCGTCCCTTCGGCTTTAAGTCGTGCAGTTTCATGACGTTCACGACCGCGGCCAAGTCACGCGGCCTCACTCTGCGGCGAAACCGTTTTGGGTTGCTCGGCCAACTGAGCGGCCAAACGGTCAACTTCACGCTTGAGGTCGTGCAGTTGCCGACGCATCTCCGGTAGCTTGGCAAAGGCCGCCTGTTTGGCCATTTGATCTCGCTCGGGTGTGGCCGGAATGCCGATCACCGTGGTGTCGTCCGGCACATCGCGCATGATGCCCGATTTCGCACCCAAAATTGCGCGGTGGCCAATCCGCACGTGATCCGGAACACCGACTTGTCCCGCCATCACCACGTAGTCACCGCTGCAACTGCTACCGGCAACACCAACTTGGGAACAGATCAGATTGTGTTTTCCCATCCGGCAGTTGTGGGCGATCATCACCAAGTTGTCGATCTTCGTGCCTTCTCCGATCACCGTGGGTCCGTAAGTGCCGCGGTCGACCGTGGAGGACGCACCAATCTCGACGTCCGCCTCCAAGATGACAAAGCCCAGCTGATCGCCACGCTCGTGCCGACCGCCGATCGTATCGTACCCGAAGCCGTATGCGCCGATTACCGCGTTGGCATGCAGGACCACTCGATCCCTAACCACCGTGTCTCGGTACAACACACACCCGGGAAAAATGGTTACGTCACGGCCAATTCGGCAACGCCCCATGATCGTCGCGTTCGCGTGCACGGTCGACCCACGTCCGATTTGCACTTCCGGGCCGATCACGGCATTGGCATGCACGGCAACATCCTCGTCCAACTGAGCGGAAGGATGAATATGGGCGGACGGATGAATCCCTTCGCGCGGTGACTGCCAGGGAGGCCGAAAGTAGGAAACGATGGACGCAAAGGCCGGTCGCACGGCAGCAACCTGAATGGTGGGTCGCCCAACGGCAGGCCAGTCGCTGGGGACAAGCACGGCGGCGGCCTGCGACGTCTCAATCTCGCTCGTAGCTTGGGATGATCCACAAAGCTAATCTGACCGGGTAGCGCGTCCTGCAACGTCGCCGCTCCTGTGATGGCCAGATCGGGATCGCCGACTGGGTGCCCCTGAACGAAATCCGCAAGCTGGCGCAACGTGGCTGTGATCATCCTGACCGATTCCTGCTGTGGTCGTTGTCGTTCGCTTCCCTGCTGACAGCACCGACACCCCGGGGGCTCAGCGGTCGGATAGTACTGCCTGCCGCTGGACGAGGCAAGAGCGTTGTGAGCCGGTACCAAAGCGCCCACCAAGCGCCGCAGCACCAAAGCGCCGAAAGTCAGCGTGAGGTGGCGAATTCAGTTCGCTCAGCAACAAGCGATCCGCCAGCTCGCCGAGCCGCGAGATCCGCCGCACGTCGCTGGGCCTGCCTCGTCCTTTGCGGTCAAGCCACACGGCCTGCCACCCGGCTTCAAGGGCGCCGCGATAGTCGGCCGCCCGATCGTCGCCAACCATCAGTAGCGCGGCGGGGTCCGTCTGAAGCTGCTGTTGGATCGATGTAAAGAAGCGCGCCGCCGGTTTGCGGGCACCCAGTTGGGCCGAGTGAAAAACGAATGCGGCTGAATCCAAGGGAGACATCTGACGGCAGAGCGACTCCAGCCGATCATCGAAGTTTGAGGCCACACCCACTCGCAGTCCCGCCTTGCGCAGCCGCCGCCATAATGGTGCCACGCCGGCATCGATGCGCCAATGGTGCGGACAGCCGAAGTGGTCCCACAGTTCCGGGAAAATCGTACGATCCGTCCCCGGCAGCTCGCAAAACACCTGTCGCACCACTTCACGCCACCGCACCCGTTCCAGCTCGGGACTTGTGGCCCCATCCTGCGTTGGGTCACACGCGAGGGAATGGAGCGATAGGGTGAAGCGTCGCCGGACTTCGTCGAGGGTAAGGCTACGCGCCGTATTTTTGCCCTACTCGATGGTAGACCTCGTGGGCGGCAGGCTGAGGCACCAGCAGGGTGCCGACGGCATCAAACAGGACGATCTGGACGGCAACATCGCTCACGTTTTTGGGCAGCGGATCACATCCGCCGTGACCTGATAGCTTGTGCTACTGGCGGACCGTGGCGGCGAAGTTCGTTCCTTCATCACCGGCATCCACTTAGCCCGCCAGTCCGCTCAGACGCCAGACATCTAATCCGATGACAAACAACATGAGTCCCAACACAAAACAGAAACCCACCATAGTCAATCCAAACGCGACGCGTTCGTTGATCGGTTTGCGAAAGATTCCTTCGTACAGCAAAAACATGGCATGGCCACCATCCAGGACGGGAATAGGCAAAAAATTGACCACGGCCAAGTTTGCACTCAGCAACGTCAAAAAGACGAGCAGCCGCGCCGTACTCTCCGATGCCTCCAGACCGGCCATGGTCGCAATGGAGGCAGGTCCGCCGAGATTCATGGGCGAGAGTTGCCCGGTAACCAGTCGGAACAGAATGAAGTACACCTGCCGCATCGACTCGACCGTTTCTCGCCAACCAAGCCCGAAGGCGGTCGCCCAGGAGTTCACCTGGTGGACCTCTTCCAATGTTGTCAGCTTCAGGCCACGGTCGGGATAGTACCAGTCCGTGGCGACGACCGGCTGCATCTCCGCCGTGTGCAGATGATCGCCGCGTTGATAGGTCAACCGGATGCGTGTATCGGGCAGACTGACCTGGATTCGGTCGTGAACGCGCGGCCAATCCCGTGTTTCCTGGCCCAGCCGCATCGGCTCGGGAGGACCGAAAATCTTCCGCTCTCGTTCGGCTGCCTCCGGCGAAGCGGTCGCAAATTCGGCCGTCTGCAGTACATCTCCCGGCGCAATCCCCGCTTCAGCGGCCGGAGATCCTGGCACAACCTCCATGACAGTATTCTCGACGGCAAAAGCTATCCCCAGGGATTCAATCGGTACGGGACGTTCCGGTCCTACGCCCACATGCAACATGGAAGGCTCCACGGGTGTCACCTGCAAACTCAAGGGTGCGTCGACCCCCGGGCGCTCGATCTGTACCTCCAGGGACTGTCCCGCCAGACGTCGCACCCATTCCGGCACTTCCATGGGATTCTTAATGGGCTGGCCGTTGATCGCGATCAGGCGGTCACCTAGTTTAAATCCGGCCAGCTCGCCGACCGAGCCCTGCTGGATCGACGTGATCGGCCCCATCGTCAGGTGTAGACCAAGCCAACGCACGGGATTGGCCGGCAACGTCACGGAAAAGGAAGCCGGCGTCTGGGAAGCATCCGCGTCGGGGTGCGGTGGGCGTTCAACGTGTAGCACGAGGTCTTGGTCCACGCGCCGCGCCAGTTGCGTCGTCAACTGACGATAATCGTTGACCGGCTCGCCATCGACGGCAACAATCCGGTCTCCCTGGTCCAGTACCGGGTCGGTGTGATTGGCGGGCAAGTGCCCAAGTATCTCGCGGACCTGTGCATTGGCACCCACCACGTTCGTGCCACTCTGCCCGATACCGATGATGGGGCGTCCGTGCAATTCCGCCTGGGGGCGACTGAGTTCGACGGTGACCCACTCCGGTGGCGCAGGGGTTTGGTCCAGGGCGCATCGCGCTGCACCAGCAGATCGAGATTCTGATGGGCGCCGGTCATCATCACTTTGACCATCATGTCCTTGTCAAACCGCAAGTGCGACGATGGCTCTCCCTCGTGGCCCATCTGCAGGATCCGATCGCCCGTCTGCAGTCCCACTTCCCATGCGGACAGACCAGGACTCGTCGATCCCACCACCGTCGGTGTGTAGCTAACACCCATCCGGTAGGCGATCATGCCGAAGATGACAGCGAAGATCAGGTTCATGATGACGCCAGCCGAAATAATGGCCAGCCGCTGCGGGACGGTTTTGGCGGGATAACTACGCGGATCGATCTGATTCGCCTCCTCTCCACCGCTTTCATCTCCCGCATGCTCGCGCCGACCCGAATGCGTTCCGCCTCCTTGGCCGAATTCGCGGGGTTGTCGTCCTGCCCCAGCATTTTCACGTATCCGCCCAGGGGAATAATGCCAATCCCATATTCGGTCTCGCCCCACTGTCGACGAAACAGTGTCCTCGGCAGTTGCAACGGACCAATTCGAATGGGGACATCAAAACCCACGTAGAATTTCTCGCACTTGACACCAAACATCTTGGCCACCAGGAAGTGCCCCAATTCGTGGACAAAGATCACGAAGCCCAAGCCCAGCGCCGCCATCGCCACCGACGTCACGAACTTGAGCGAGACCAAGGCCAGTAACGGCATCACGCACAAACCCACCGTAAAACCTCCTGCCGCGCCCAAATGTCCAGTTGTGTCAACTGCTCCAGTGTCGGCTGCGGATTAAAATGATGTTGATCAAGGACCGCTCGGCACGCGGATACGATCTCGTTGAATCGAATCTGGCCCTGCAGAAATGCCTGCACGGCGGCTTCGTTGGCCGCATTGACGACCGCGCCCGCCGTTCCTCCGACCCGAGACACTTCGTGCCCCAACGCCAGTGCGGGAAATCGTTCTGGATCGGGCGGATGGAATTCCAGTTCCAGCGATTGGGACCAGTCCAACCGATCCGCCACACCCTCCTCCCGACGTGGATAGTCCAACGCATACTGAATCGGCAACCGCATATCGGGCGGACTTAATTGTGCCACTACGGAACCATCCCTGAATTCTACCAGGGAATGCACAATCGATTGTGGATGGATCACCACTTGAATCTGTTCCGGGGCCAACCCAAACAGCCAGCGGGCCTCAATGATCTCAAGCGCTTTGTTCATCATCGTCGCCGAATCAATGGTGATTTTAGGCCCCATCTCCCAGGTCGGATGATCCAGCGCCTGGGCTACGGTTACCTCCTCCATTTGCGCCGCTGTGAAATTGCGAAAAGGCCCGCCGCTGGCCGTTAAGACCACGCGACGTACCTCCTCCCGACGGCCGGCCGCGAGCGCCTGAAAGATCGCACTATGCTCGCTGTCGACCGGGATAATGTCCGCTCCACGACGCTCTGCCAGCGACATCACCAGGGGACCGGCCATCACCAGCGTCTCCTTATTGGCCAAGGCAACCCTTTTTCCTGCATCCAGCGCCGCCCAAGTCCCCCACAGCCCGGCACTCCCCACAATCGCCGCAACCACCACGTCTACGGATGGATCGGTCACCACCCGGGCCACTCCCTCCGGGCCTTGTAGCAACTGCGTCTCGGCCGGCAGCTGCGCCCAGGAGAATTTCTCGATTGAAGGAGGGTCGGTTGCCACCAACCAGCGCGGTCGAAAAGACTTCGCCTGCTCGACGGCCAAATCGAGCCGCGAATGGGCCGTAATCGCATAGGCCGCCATGCGGCCCTCCGCAGCCGCGATGACCTCCAACGTGCTCGAACCGATGCTCCCTGTGGACCCGAGGATCGCGATGTTGGTCACACGATTCATGAGAACGACGGGAAGCTCGAGGTGGACGCGTGGTAGCGCGGATCATATCGACCGTGAAGCGTACCACGATCATGCCGACAACAACGGCCGCCTGTATCGGCAGGACGACAGCGGCACGGGGAAAGTGTAAGAGACGAGGCATTGTAAAGTGGGGTTTTTCTAGCGACAAGCCAGTTTTGCATCGTCGACCTCGCGAAACGCGCCATAGCGAAGTTTCGACCGTTGTTATAATAAGAGCGATCGGATCCCCACGGATTGCCCCCCGTGGGGGTCGTTCTGTCGTCTTCCACATGCCGACTTCCATATGTCGTCTTCCACAATTCGATCATTCGACGCACTCGCCCCGGCACTGTCTGTTCTTCTTCCGGTCTCGATACCGGTCCATCCTTCTCGTGAGTCAGCCAGTATGAATCCAGACCCGAATTCCGGTCGTCGCGTATCCGACCCCAAATCGCCGGGCTTCAACTTTATTCTCTACGCAGTGGTATTCGGAATCGCCACCTTGTTCGTGGTGTTCTACGTGATGCAACTGTCCACGGACGAGATCACGTACCGCGACTTGCTCACACTGATCCAGCGGAGCGAAGTCGCATCTTCGTCGGCCCACGGCACGTCAGACGAGTCGGTTGAGGCCGACGCACCGACGACCACGACCTCGGACAACCCTGCCCCGATCCCGAACACCGCGAGCATTCGCGTGCCCCATGGTGGACAGACCTTCGTATACAGTCGCCCCCAGGACTTGCGCATCGGCAAGACGGTGATCGAAGGACGCGTGTTCCGCGAAGTCGATGAGGCGCCGTCGAGTGAAGCGAAGACCGTCCCCTTCCGGACGTACAAGTCGGACAACCCGGAAGAAGAAATGGTCCTGATTGATGCCCTGAAGCAATCGAACATCGCCTGGCGGTATCCACAAGGCCCCAGTATTTGGCGCCCGTACGGTCCCATGTTTGTGATCAGCGGCCTATTTTTGCTCTTCTTTTTCTTAATGCTACGCCGCTTAGGCGGCGCCGGTTCCCCGATGGCATTCGGCCGTAGTCGAGGAAAACTGTATGCCCAAGAAGATTTGGGAGTGACGTTTGACGATGTGGCCGGGATTGACGAGGCCCTGGAGGAAGTACGGGAAGTCGTCGATTTCTTGAAGTCCCCCGACAAGTACCAGCGATTGGGCGGTCGCATCCCCAAGGGCGTCCTGTTGGTGGGCCCTCCCGGTACGGGCAAGACACTGCTGGCCAAAGCGATCGCAGGCGAAGCCGGCGTGCCGTTTTTTAGCCTTTCCGGATCCGACTTCGTCGAGATGTTCGTCGGCGTCGGAGCCGCTCGCGTTCGCGACATGTTCCAACAGGCAGAGGCCAAGGCACCCTGCATCATTTTCATCGACGAGCTGGACGCGTTGGGAAAATCGCGCGGGACCAGCATCGTCGGTGGACACGATGAACGCGAACAGACCCTCAATGCCCTGCTCGTCGAAATGGACGGTTTCGACTCCAACAATGGCGTGATCGTGATGGCAGCGACCAACCGTCCCGAGATGTTGGATCAGGCCCTCCTACGACCCGGTCGCTTTGATCGCCAAGTACTTGTCGACCGCCCCGACATTCGCGGTCGCGAGGACATTTTGAAAGTCCACGTCAAAGCGGTCAAACTCGACCCCGACGGTCAACCTGACCGAGGTAGCGGCGATCAGTCCGGGATTTGTCGGCGCCGATCTGGCCAACTTGGTCAACGAAGCCGCGTTGCTGGCTGCCCGCAAGGACAAACCCGCCGTCGGCATGGCTGAATTCAACGAAGGGGTCGAACGGGTGACCGCGGGACTTGAGAAAAAGCAGCGAGTCATGAACGAAGACGAAAAATATCGTGTCGCCTATCACGAGAGCGGGCACGCCCTTGTGGCCTATAGCCTGCCGAATACCGATCCGGTACATAAAGTCTCGATCATCCCCCGCGGTCTCGCCGCGCTGGGGTACACCCTGCAGCGACCCGAAGGCGATCGCTTTCTAATGACCCAAAGCGAATTGGAAAGCCGCGTGCAGGTCCTATTGGCCGGCACGGTAGCTGAAGAACTGATCTTCGACGACATCTCGACCGGAGCCCAGAACGATCTGGAGCGCGCCACCGAAATCGCCCGCAGCATGGTGATGGACTATGGGATGAGCGAGATAGGACGCGTCTGTTTTCGCGATAGCAAACGTTCCGCTTTCCTGGCAGGAACCGGCGAGGAACGTTTGCATAGCTTCAGCGAGGAAACTGCCCAGCAGATCGATGCGGCCGTACGCCGAATTATTAGTAATTCGCTGACCGGCGTGCGCGATATCCTCACGCATCGTCGTGACGCACTCGTGGCCCTGCGCCGAGGAACTCATGATCGTCGAATCAGTCGATGCCGATGAACTGCGACGAATTATGGAAGAAAACTCCTCGAGCCCGCGCGTCGTGCCAGGAACCGGCGGCCTGCAAAAGAAACCGCCTCTAAGCGGCGAAAGCCCCGAGCCCAGCGAAGAAGGCCCCGAATCGGCCGCCCAATAACAGGCGAGCATGGTCCAGCTCAAGGCACGACGATGGCAACTGGTCGGCGGGAAGACTCGCGTGGGCGATTCGACTAACGCCGCGACTCGCGTTCGATGCTGCCAGTCCAGTTGTAGGTCAAACGCAACGCCTTGGAGACAGTCTCGGTGATCGTTTGAAAACTAATCGGCTTGGCCAAGACCTCGAAGGCATCCACCTGAGTGCGAATCACATCGTCTAGCTGTCCGGAAATCAGGATACAGGGGAGTCGCGCTTTGAACTGCTTGATCCGCGTGATTGCCTCGAGTCCGCTCAAGCGCGGCATGTGCATGTCAATCAGCACCAAGTGGACTTCGTTTCGGCGGACAATTTGCAACGCTTCTTCGCCGTCGGCAGCCAACAGCGTCTCGAAACCTCGCGGCGCAAACACATCACGCAGGGTCTCGCGCAAGGCGCGGTCATCGTCCGTGATCAACAGGGATGGCGCAAAAATCCACCATGCTGTCCTCACACAGTCCGACCTCAAGAAACGGGTCGACCGCCCTCAAACGCAGGCTGCCCGATCGCCGAGACGAGCAATGGTACGGCCGTAACCCTTTACAGTTAGGTTATTTGTAGCCTATACAAAGCGACTGGGCGAGTCAATTCCGCTGCCACCCAAGCCACCCATGGCCGCCAAACAACCCAGACCCGCAGAGGGGCCTCGTCATAGGCCCGTAATTCCTGATTTCCAGGGCTCTGACGCGATAGACGGCCACGTTCAGCGCGATAAACTAAGGCTGCGGTCCGGCACACAGCCCCGGTGAACGACAGGATCGGAACGCGTGCCACCCAATAGAGCGGCAACAGGCTCGGGAGAATCCGAGGCTTTGCGTCGGAGTCCATGAAGCGGAAAACTACTTTATCGTGTGCGATCAGACAGCCGAGACGCCAAACCTTGCCGGTTTGACGTCCGCGATGCAGCGGAAAAGAATTCAGACGCCCGCCCGGGCCATCTTAGAAAGCGAGGAGGGTGAAATGAGTGAAACGACCACCAAGCCGATGACACGGACTGAAATGATCGCGTCTTTGGCCAGCCGGACCGGTCTCTCGAAGCAGCAAGTCAGCGACCTATTCGAGGAATTAGTCAAGTTGATTTCCGATCAACTGAAGGAGGACGGACCAGGGGTCGCAAACATCGGCGGACTGATGAAAGTCAAAGTCGTCCGTTAAACCGGCCCAGCCGGAACGCAAGGGCATTAATCCGTTTACGAAGGAAGAGACGGTCTTCAAGGCCAAGCCAGCTCAGAATATCGTCAAGATCACGCCCTTGAAGAAACTGAAGGATGCCGTTTAGTCGGCACGAGTCGCCGTCCCACGGCCATCAGCCCAGCGATTCGAGCCTGCGTGCTGGACAATCGATAACGAGTCAACTTCACCGGTTGGCTCGTTTTTTTTGGGTCGCGACAACCGCAAGGGGCGTCACCGACACTTCTTTCTCGTGTCGCGACCGCCCGTGACACCTTCACTCTCCAGGCGGCCGGTGTCGCCGTGTTCTTCGCAAAATGTTGGAACGCGGCAAATCGTCGCACGGATGTGAGGCGGGCGGAGGAAAATCTAGGGGCCGATGCGTTTGCCATAAATCGTTTGCCACCGGTGGCTTTGGGCGGGTTGTCATGGGGCGGACGAGCTCTATATTAAGCAGGATCAAGCATCCGCGATTTGCGTACGGTTGACGCAATTTGTCTCGTGTTGGCCTTCCGGCCGACAGTCGATTCGATCGATCGACACGCGGGCTGATCACCTAAGTTTTGCTTTGGATCGGCCGCGCTTGTGAGATCGACTGTGTGATCGACGACTCTGGCAAATTTGTGCTTGGCGAAACACCGCCGGATGCACCGAAAGACTGTCTCGGTTGCCAGCAGAAAGCTGCAAGAGGAAATCGGTGAATAGCCCTGCTCTCTCGTCTGAACCGTCGTGGCTGGTTCGCCACGAATTCCTGCTCCGACGCCTCCACTCACTCAGTGGCCTCATCCCCGTCGGGGCTTACATGGTCATCCACTTGTTAACCAATGCCAGCGTCCTGGACGCGCCGTCGACCTTCCAAGAGAACGTTTACCGCATCCATAGCTTGGGGCGAGGCCTGGTATTCGTCGAATGGGGATTCATTTTCCTACCGCTGATCTTTCATGCCGTATTTGGTGTGATCATTATTCGCGGGGGACTACCTAACAGTGGCAATTACCCCTACGCGAACAATATTCGTTACACGTTGCAGCGTGTCTCTGGAGTAATCGCCTTTTTGTTTATCTTTTGGCACGTGTTTCATATGCACGGCTGGTTTCACGGTCAAACTTGGCTGACCAACGTGGCAGAACCGTTGGGTGGGGCCGAATTTCGCCCCTACAACGCGGCTTCGTCACTGACGCTCGCCCTGCGAGGAATCGTCGTGCCGACGCTTTATGCCATCGGCGTCGTCGCTTGCGTCTTCCATTTGGCCAATGGAATTTGGACGATGGGCATCACCTGGGGCGTGTGGATCTCGCCTGCGGCACAGCGTCGCGCCAACTGGGTATGCCTGATTTTCGGTCTCGGATTGACCGTCGTGGGGTTATCTGCCTTGATCGGCGCCAAAGAGGTACCGGTGGGTGAGGCATTAAAGAGCGAGGACTTGATGTACAAGGCCAAGGTTGCCGCTCAGCAAGTCCATCCCGAGCGTTCCGAGCACAAGCGTTGGTCGACCGCCGAGCGGGAAGAGATACGTGAGGAGCTGGCCGAAACGCAAGACGCGACGACACAGGAGACAACCGTCAACAGGCCTCCAGCGTTGTCGCAACCTTAACCGACAGACGCCCGTCGAAAGGGCGAACCGCCGGCGATGACGTCGAATTGTCGACGGTCCGGCAAGCCTCAAATCAGCATCAAGGTCTCCTACGGAGAATACCATGGCCAACCAACGCGTGATGATTGTCGGCGGCGGCCTCGCCGGCCTGGCCGCAGCAATGAAGCTGTCGGAACTGGGAATCGATGTCGACATCATGAGCCTGACGCCCGTCAAACGTTCTCACAGCGTCTGTGCCCAAGGCGGCATCAACAGCTGCAATGATCAGACGCGGCAATTGGGCGACAGCGAATGGAAACACTTTGACGACACCGTATATGGTGGAGATTTCCTCCAGCACCAACCGCCGGTCAAGGAGATGGCGGATTGGGGCCCACGGATCATCAATCTTATGGATCGCCTGGGGGTAACTTTCAATCGCACCATGGAGGGTTTTTTGGATCGCCGACGCTTCGGCGGCACGTTGTACAAGCGGACGGCTTTCGCGGGCGCGACAACGGGTCAGCAATTGCTATATGCCCTGGACGAACAGTGTCGTCGCTGGGAAAGCGAAGGGCGAATTACCAAATACGAGTTTTGGGATTTCCTGGGACCCATCGTCGACGACCAAGGAATCTGCCGGGGCTGCGTCGGACAGGATTTGGTGACCATGGAAATCCGCGCCTTCCCCGCAGACGCGGTGATCGTGGCCTCGGGAGGCTGCGGCCTGGTCTACGGTCGCTCGACCATGTCCATGGCATGTACCGGCAGCGCGGCGAGCCGTTGTTTTCAGGCAGGGGTAAAGTACGCCAACGGCGAATTCATCCAGGTCCATCCCACCGCCATTCCCGGGGCGGACAAACTGCGATTGATGAGTGAATCGGCGCGTGGCGAAGGGGGAGAGTTTGGGTGCCACGGACCCCTCAAGACCCACGTGATCCCCGGGAGATCCCGGAATCGGAACGTTATTACTTCCTGGAAGAACGCTATCCGACCTACGGCAACCTGGTCCCACGCGATATCGCCACGCGAGAAATCTTCGATGTCTGTGTCAACGACGGATTGAGTGTCGAGCGAGATCGCATGTGCGTGTATCTGGACCTGACACACATCGATCGTCACGAGTTGGATCGCAAGCTCGGCGGCATCTTGGAGATCTACGAGAAGTTCCAGGGAGTTGACCCGCGTGACGTGCCAATGAAAATTTTCCCCGCGGTGCACTACAGCATGGGCGGGCTATGGGCCGACTACGCAAGCACCGCGGCCGGCGGTCTGTTGCCGGGGTCGCCACGCAATCATTCGACCAACATTCCGGGGTTATACGCCATCGGTGAATGCGATTACCAGTATCACGGCGCGAATCGTTTGGGAGCCAACTCCTTGCTGAGCTGTATCTTTACCGGCCTGTTCGTGGCCCCAGGGATCGACAGCTATATGAAATCGGTCGCGGGTGGCGCCGCCGCCGATCAACCCGCCTCGCTGTATGAACACGCGACGAATGCGCAGCGGCAGCGACATCATCAGCTCCTGAGCCGCAGCGGCGGAGGCGAAAACCCGTACCTGCTGCATCAGGAATTGGGCAACCTGATGACCAAGGCCGCGACGGTCGTGCGGCATAATGACCAGTTGGAACAGGCTTACGCGAGCGTGTGCGAACTGAGCGAACGTGCAGAAAAATGCTCGCTGTCCGACACCGGTGCGTGGACTAACCAGAATGTCGTGTTCACCAAAGCGCTGATCGACATGTTCCCCTTGGCCAAAACGATACTGCTGGGAGCCTGGAAGCGCGACGAATGTCGAGGTGCTCACTACAAGCCGGAATTCGCGCGGCAAGGCATCGAAGCCGGGGATAAAGACGAGCGACGACGCCAAGCAGAGCAATGGTGCGATGAGTTCGAAGCAAACAACAAACGTTGGCTGAAAACCACAGTGGCCCAATGGCAAGACCCAGAGCCCGTGCTCAGCTATGAAGATGTGGACACCAGCTTGATCCCTCCCCGACCTCGTCTGTACGGCCTGGTGGGTGCTGAGATCATCGAGGAAGTTTGGAGACAACGGATGGCTCAGAAGACCAACCAACCGGACAAGGGTCAGCAGCCCGCTGGCGCGGCGTCCACCGTCGCCCAGGGCGCTCCTGAGCCGATCCAGCCTGGCCACCCGACCGACCGCTTGATACGTCCCGATCCTGAGAAGAGACCGAAAATGACCGATGCATCCCACAACGGCAGCTCGAAGCCGCACAGCTTTGAAGTCCGCATCTTGCGACAGGATGGGCCGGGGAAACCCAGCTACTGGGAGCGGTATCGGGTGACCTACGAGCCTGAAATGAACGTGATCAGCGTCTTGCAGCAGATCGCCGCGCAGGCCAAGACGATCGAGGACGTCACGTCGACGCCCGTTGCCTGGGACTGCAATTGCCTGGAAGAAGTCTGCGGTGCTTGCACGATGGTGATCAACGGCCGAGTTCGCCAGGCCTGTTCCGCCTTGGTCGACCAGCTGCTGCAAGACGATCCCCGTCAAATCGAGCTGCGGCCAATGACGAAATTTCCCGTGCGTGCGCGACCTATGGTCGATCGATCGCGGCTCTTCCGAGCGCTCGAAACGAGTCAAGGCATGGGTCGACGTCGACGGCTATTTCGACATGGGGCCCGGCCCGCGGCAGTCGCTGGGAGACCAGGAAGCGAGCTATCCGCTCAGCCAGTGCATGAGCTGCGGCTGCTGCCTGGAAGCCTGCCCGCAATATACCAAGATCGAACTTCAGCCTTTGGAAGACGAGACCAACGAAGCCTTCGAAGCACGGAAGCAGCAAGCTTACGCCACGGCCTTTTTCGGCGCCCATGCCATCAGCCAGGCTGTACTCTTCAATGCTCATCCGACCGGAGAGATGAACGCCTCCGAGCGACTCGATGCACTGGAAGCCCCCGGAGGTATCCAGTCTGCGGCAACGCCCAGAATTGCGTTGCCGTGTGCCCAAAACAGATCCCCTTGACGACCTCCATCGGCAAAGCTGGCGAGCGACCACGATCCACGCCATCAAAAAATGGTTCGAAAAGTAACCGATCAGGCAAGTCACCCCAGTCGGCAAACAAGTCACCTCAGTCGGCAAAATGGAGTGCCGCTGCTCGTATGGTGGGCGATCGCCTAGGTCGGTTCACCTTTCCCGCTGGGAAACGTCGTCGCGTCGGCCACGGGTGAGGGCGGACGGGAGTGCAAGGCGGTTTGACACGCCCTCAATCGGCCTGCGACCTCCTCCTCCGGCAGGGGGAGCAGCGAATCGCGTGCGGTTACCTTTCCGGCTGGGAGACATGACGACGGCGCACACGCTTACGGGTCGGCGACGGGGCAGCGAGAGCAATCAGCTGGTTTCTGGCAACGGGCGGGCGATTTACTTCGCGCCGACCAGTTCGCCCTTTTTCCTCTCGGCGATGATCTCTTCCTGAATCTTGGCCGGTACGCGTTTGTACTTGGCCAGTTCCATCGTAAACGTGCCCTGCCCCTGGGTCTGACTGCGGAGGTCCGTCGAATAGCCGAAGGTTTCGGCCAAGGGCACTTCGGCCGTAATCACCACGATTTCGCCCAACATTTCGGTGCCCAAAATCATGCCACGGCGGCTAATCAGGTCGCCGGTTACGGCCCCCTGAAAATCCGTCGGGGCATTCGACTTCCATCTTCATGACCGGTTCCAAGAGGGCCGGCTTCGCTTTGAGAAACGTCTCATTGAAGCAGTTCCGAGCACAGATCTGGAAGGCCATATCCGAGCTGTCGACTTCGTGGTAGCTACCGTCGTTGACAATTGCCTTGACGCCGATGATCGGGAAGCCGGCGACTGGACCCTTGGGCAGCGCTGAACGGAAGCCCTTCTCGATGGAAGGGATGTATTCCTTGGGAATCCGCCCTCCTACAATCGACTCTTCGAACTCAAGACTCTCCGGCGCTTCCTCCGGCAGTGGCTCCAACCGGCCAACGATATGAGCATACTGGCCCGAGCCGCCCGTTTGTTTCTTATGCTTGTAATTGTATTCCGCGACCTGCGTCGGTGACTCACGATAGCTGACTTTCGGAGCCCCGACTTCGACCTGGACGTTATATTCTCGCCGTATCCGCTCGACGTATACCTCCAGGTGCAGTTCGCCCATACCCGCCATCAACGTTTCATTGGTCTCTTCGTCGGTCATCACGCGAAACGTCGGGTCTTCCTTGCGGAAACGCGGCAAAGCCTTACTCAAACGATCGCCGTCGGACCGCTGAGCGGGATTGACCGCAACCTTGATCACCGGCTCGGGGACGAACATGCTTTCGAGCGTGCACATCTTTGGCTTCGCGGCGTAAGTATCGCCACTGGCGCAATCGATCCCCATTATGGCAACAATGTCACCAGGTCCAGCGCCATCGATTTCCTCACGCTTATCTGCGTGCATTCGCAGGATGCGGCTGAAACGATCTTTCTTGCCCGTACGCTGGTTGTAGTACATCTGGCCCTTGCCGATCGTTCCCTGGTAGATCCGCATGAACGTCAGCTGACCGTACGGGTCGTCGACAATTTTGAAAGCCATGCCGACGAACGGTTTCTTCGGGATCCGGTTCGCAGTTCCACACGCTTGTCTTGGTCCGTGAAATCGCGGGCCTTGATTTCACGTTCCAACGGTGAAGGAAGGTAGCGGGTCACGGCATCCAACAGCAGCTGCACACCTTTGTTGCGATACGCCGTCCCCAACAGGACCGGCGTGATCTCTTCCGCTCTTGACAGCCTCGCGGAGGACCTTGTGGATCAGATCCTGCGACACCTCTTCCTCCGAGAGCAACAATTCCATCAGCTCGTCGCTATACATCGAGAGCGCTTCGAGCATATGCTGCCGCCCCTCAGTGGCCTCGTCCAACAGCGCGCGCGGGAACCGCCTCGTAGCGGATCTTTTCCCCGTCTTTGCCATCAAAGTAGACCGCCTGGAAGGTAATTAGATCGATAATGCCCTGGAAATGCTCGCCCGCCCCAATTGGCAGCTGCACCATGACGGCATCGACCCCAGTTTCTCCTTCACCTGCTCGGTGACCCGTCGCGGGTCCGCGCCGGTGCAATCCATCTTGTTGACAAAGGCTAACCGCGGCACATGGTACCGTTTCATCTGGCGGTCAACGGTAATCGACTGGGATTGCACGCCACCCACGCGCAAAGCACCAGGACGGCGCCGTCGAGCACACGTAGGCTTCGCTCCACTTCCACCGTAAAGTCGACGTGGCCGGGTGTGTCGATCAGGTTGATTTGGTGGTCTTTCCACTGGACATAGGTCGCTGCGCTGGTGATCGTGATCCCACGCTCTTTTTCCAGCTCCATGTGGTCCATGGTCGCGCCGTCGCCACCACCCCGAACCTCCTCCATTTTGTGGATACGGCCGGTGTAGAACAAAATCCGTTCGCTCAGGGTCGTCTTACCAGAGTCGATGTGAGCAGAGATACCGATATTTCGAACTTTTCGCAGGTCCATGGGAAGATCAAACGTTGGAGTAAAGGGAAAAAAGTACCTGGGCAGTGACTCGATACACCAAAACAACCCTTCAGCCGGCAGCCCAGGCTATAAGCGTCGCCGATGAGGGGAAGTCGATACGTCGAACCGCTTCATGGGCAGGGGCGGCTCGCGACGTGCTTGTCGTCACTTTCTCAAGATGCCGGACCGGAACCCCGACTATCACCCGCCTGAGATGGTGCCGCATGTCGACGTTGGCTGGCGAATATAAACATCTTAATCCATTTCGACTATTCGGAAAGGTGAGATTAACCAAGTTTTTGCCGGATCTTTAGAGAAATGCGCCACACAAAATGCTCAGCGACTCGACCCCAGCCAGCCCCTTGAAGGATTTCCTCTGCGCGAGTTCGACATTTTGGATGCTGGAACCGGCGTTAATCCCAGCAGAGACAACAGCGCCGGCTCGCTCCACAACGGCTTTCGACTCGAACTCAGGAGAGGTGCCCCAATCGAGTCGCTTCTTGCTCCAGGAGTGGGTGGCCGCCGCTAGATGGGGGGCGGTGTGGAGGTCAATTGCGTCTCACGGGATGACGCAACTTAGCGGGCTGCATGGTAGTTGAGGACCTAACGGCTTACCGTGCCGTATCCCGGAACGGGCTGTGCCTGGTAAAGAGCCAAGCGTTGCTGCAATTCAGGTCGCGTATCGGCAGGCGCCGATTGCAGGGCTCGCTCCGCCGATTGGACGGCCATGGCATACTGTTGGGCGTTGGCCTGAGCAGCGGCCAGAGTGTCCAAGTAGCGGTAGTCGCTCATACCGTCCAGTTCCAGTGCGCTCTGCCGAGCGCAGCGCGAGTTCAGCGTCGCGGAAACGCTCGTCGGGACAAGTGGCCATCAGCCAAGCCGCACTCTGGTAGGCTCGCCCCAATCCGCGGTCCAATTGAATGGCGGCCCGGTAATCCTGGGCGGCTTCTTTCCATCGTCCCAGGAACGCATAGAGGTCGGCTCGATCTGCATGGGCAACCGCGTGATCAGGCTGCTGTTGAATCGCGGCGTCAAAGTCAGCCAGCGCTTCCTCAAAGCGAGTCAGGTAGAATCGCGCGTGCCCGCGGCCCAACCGGGCATCGACGTCCTGAGGCTCTAGTCGCAACACTTCTCCATAGTCCTGCTCCGCCAAATCATAGCGTCCCAGCTCCAGCCATAACTCGGCTCGATTGAAGCGAGAGTTGGCGTACGACGGGTTCAGGTCGATGGACTCGGCAAAGCTCGCGATCGCCTCGTCGTACTTGCCCAACATGGCCAAGCTGACACCGCGATTGTGAAAGGCCCGCCAATGGGGATTGAATTCAATGGAGGCATTGAAGTCGACAATGGCCTGTTGCTCCAGTCCGACCGCCTCGGTTTCCTGGTTGGCCTCCATCGCCCTGCCGGCAGCGGTAGCATACGCCTCGCCCCGACGATTAAGCAACCACGCTTGCAACTGGCTTAGGTATTGCGCATTGTCAGCCGACAGGGGCTGCTGCTGGAGCTGGCTGCAGCGTTGCATGGCCAGTTCCAGTTGGCCGACGGAGTTGGCGGCCGAGGCGAGGCGGTAGACCTCGTCGATCGCTTGTCGGGCGTTCGCGTCGGCGGTTCCGATCGCAGCCGTCTGCTGGGGCGGAGACGGCAGGCTGAGTTCCTCGGCGCATCTCACTCCGGACTTGAGCGAGGGCGACGGAACCTGTCATGAGGCTCCCGACCAGGGCCCCCAACAGGCAACTCCCAGCCGCCAGCCGGCGTCGGGTCCATGACGTCTTCATGCGTAACCTCCTTGTTACTGGCAATCGTGTACTATTCGTGGGGCTCAGTCATCGTCCAGGGATCGAGCGCGGCCTTGATCGTGGATTCGGGCAGGATGCCCTTTTCGCGGCACAACTGGCGGATCGTTTTGCCGGTGGCGAAAGCCTCCTTGGCCAGCAAAGCCGCTTTTTCGTAGCCGATCAATGGATTCAGACTCGTGACCATCGAGAGGCTTTTTTCGACCGCGGCTTCACAAACATCCTCGTTGGCTTCCATCTCCACCAGCACAGAAATCGACGAAACGCGTTGACGACCGCCGTCATCAATTGGGTGCTCTCCAGCACCGCGTGCCCCATTACCGGCATCATGATGTTCAGTTGAAATTGGCCGCCGGTGGCACCACTGACGCGACACAGTCTGGTCGTTGCCCATCACCCGTGCCGCAACCTGCATCATGCTTTCGCACATGACGGGATTCACCTTGCCAGGCATGATCGAGCTGCCCGGTTGGCGGCTGGGCAACTGCACTTCGTAGAAACCGCAACGCGGTCCGGCGCCCAACCAGCGGATGTTGTTGGCGACGTTGAACAAGGTGACGGCCATCGGTCTTCAATTGCCCGTGGCAGGCCACCAAGCCATCGCGTTGGGCATTGGCTTCGAAGTGATTGACCGCTTCGATAAACGGGATGTCGGTTTCTTCGGCCAGCACTTCGCTGACCCGTCGGCCGAACTCGGGATGCGTGTTGATGCCCGACCCCACGGCCGTCCCCCAACGGGCAATTCCAGAACGGCCTGCTGCGCCTGATGGACGCGTTCCAACGACAACTCCAGCTGGCGGGCAAAACCACCAATCTCCTGTCCCAGTCGCAACGGCGTGGCGTCCATCAAGTGCGTGCGGCCAATCTTGATGATGCTGATCCCAAGCCTGGGCCTTTGTCTGCCAGGGCATCGTGCAATCGCTGCAGTGCGGGCAGCAGGTCGTGATCGAGTTCGATGCGCTACGGCGACGTGAATCGCCGTGGGAAACGTGTCGTTGGTGCTTTGCCCCATATTGACGTGATCGTTGGGATGAATCGGTTTCTCCGGCTGCAAGCGATCGCCGCCCAGCGATCTCGATCGCGCGATTGGCAATCACTTCGTTGACGTTCATGTTGCTCGACGTGCCGGACCCGGTCTGAAACACGTCGACGGGGAATTCGCCGTCGAGCTTTGCCCTCGGCCACTTCCCGGCAGGCCGGCAGCATGGCCTCGACCTGGTCGTCGTTCAGCGGGTTCTTGCCGCTGAACCGGTCAGTTTGCCCAGGTCGCGATTCGCGACGCCGCAGGCGTACTTCACCAGCCCCATGGCGTGGATCAGTGGCCGAGGCAACTCCCATCCGGAAATCGGAAAGTTTTCGACCGCACGCTGCGTCTGAGCCCCGTAGTAGGAGTCAGCGGGGACCTGAACTTCCCCCATGGAATCACGTTCTGCTCGCATCTCGGCCATGGTTCCCATTCCCCCTCCACGTCAGTCAACAGCTGAAAATCGGTCCACATGATAGCGTCTGCCCGTGACGCGTCTAGGGCGACGCCGCCGGTTGCGACGATTCGTCCACGGACGTCCCCGTCGTACGTATCGCCGCGTCCGGCCGACTGACGTACAACACCGCCGCACCAATCGCGCAGGCCTTGGCCCCATCCACAAACACACGCACCGCAGGGTCCATCGACGTCGTCCGGAATGCGCAACGTCGTTTCAAATTCCGCTGCCGCGGTCTGAAAATGCCGGCTCGCCAAACGATCTTCGTTGGCTCGCTGATACACATGCGTCAGCGCTTGCATCCCCTGGTGCGTGCCATCAAACTCTACCCTCGGCGCGGGCTGGAACGCCAAGCGTCCCCGACGACATGCCAATTCCACCGTACAATCACCGGCAACTTCACTGCGGCATTTGATCGCGAGCGTCTGGCCGGGCTGCACGCCTCGGGGCATGTCGATGTCGACGGACTGGGCATGGGGTATGCGAGTCAGTGGGTCGCCCAACAACTGGAACATTGCCGCATGTTCACGACGCTCGCCCGCCAAATCATCCGCATTGGGACTCAAAACCCGTCGCCAACGTATCCAACCAAGGTCGGTCGGGATCGTCCTCGGCCGGGACCAATGCACGACGCTTGGTCGCGCAGGAGCATTTCACCTAGCGTGGCGGCACGATGCTGAAACATTTGCTGCATCAAGCCTTGGCTCATAACCGCCATCCCATAGGGCATAGTCACGCGAGATCCACCGATCGCGGCTATAGGGCCGGTTGGTCGCGCCAATAGGGCTTCTGCTAGACAGTCCTCCGGGCCATCAAAGGCGGCGCCATAGCAGGACAGAAACAGAGCAATCGGAGCTCCGGTCCGACAGGCAATCCGATCGGCGTCCGCCACGTTCAGGATCGGGGCCACCCCCAACGGCACACGCACCCAGTCCAATTCGCGCCGTTGACCGTGGCCGATATATACCCAACACAAACAGCCCTCGTTCATCCGCTCGATAACCTGCTCGCGAAAGGCCCGCGGGTCCGGGCAGTAGGGGCTCCGCCAGCTGGCATAGGTTAGCGAGGTTCGATAGCTCTCCGGAATTCCTCGACTGATGAACGAGTCGCGTCGCCGTCTCTAGCACCGTGTCGGCCAGCACTCCGAAGCCGCCGACGCCCGCGACTAGATTAATGCGCCGCCGCCATAAGCCGGTCGGCGGTGACTGCTCGTAACGGATTACCTTGTCCAGAAATGACGAAAGTGCGGCAGGCGAGTCGGCCGGAATACGTCCGATCGCCACATCCGGCAGCTCATCATCATCCAAGTCGGCAAACCATTGATCGGTGGCAATTTTTGGCTCGCTGCCCCAACGCGTGTTGATCTTGGCAGGTGCAAAATACGTCGGCACATTCAGCGCAGCATCCTGCGGCCGCATGCTGGACGTCCCCTACCATCACCACATACCGCAGTCTGCCGCCCCGGGCTGCCGTTCGGACGACCGACCGAATCTGCTCCGCCGTCGAGCAGGTCGTCACGACCTGGAGCTGATGTCCTTGTTTGGCCCGATATGCCAGCCACGGCCGCAATGCCGGACGCAGTCGCCGGAGCACAGATGACAAGTGTGTCGGCGGCGACCGGAGGCGCCAGCGATGGTTCAGGGGTCGCCGAGGGAAGCCAGCAACTGAACAAAAATAAGGCGAGCGCAGACGACACAACAAAACCCTCGAATACCCTTAGTTCTCAGAATACCAGGCCCAACGGTGTGGCGAAATCACGTCCCGTCCCCGCGAGCTGGGCGGCGGAGTCTAACGAAAAGCCCCCATTCGAAGCAACGGCGGATTGCCTACCGGCCACGCCCCACCAAACTTGCGGCGAAGGATCGGCCCAAGATATAATACCGCCACGCGGGCGTAACTCAGTTGGCAGAGCGCGAGCTTCCCAAGCTGGATGTCGAGGGTTCGAGTCCCTTCGCCCGCTCTGGACGAATGTCCTTGGACATCAACGACTTGGCAGCTTTCTTTTGACCAGCGCGGGCGGCGTTCCGCCAGTCAACGTTTCGAACGTGTCGCAAGAAGGTGCGGTCGGAGAGGCCGCCGACAAGCAGGCCGCTGATCAGCAACCCGAAGCCGCTGAACTCGGGAACGACCAGGGCCTCGCGGGGACCGCTTGGAACAAAACAGTTTCCGGGCCCATCCATCGTTCGAATCAGGTCGCCCGAATTAAATCGCAGGTTGCCATCCCAATCACCTTCCTCCCAGGCGGCCGGTAAGTCGGTTTCGTACTTGCCGCTCGCGAAGGCTTGAATCAAATCGGCTGTCTGACACTCGCCATCCAAGTCCGCGTCACCGATCCAGGTGTATTTCAATTCCTCGACCCAGTAATCGATGTCCTGCAAGTCGACCAATCCGTCACCGGTCAAATCGAAGCCGCGATTCTCGATCATGGTCGCCACTCGTTCGTCGGCGTTTTGCTGGCGAATCGAAGAGGTAAGCAGATCGATATCCTCGGCCGTCAGCCGCTCGTCTAGGCTCAAATCCCCCCAACCAGGCTTTCGTGCCTGGGATTGGTTCGGCAATCTGCCCTGGACCGGGAGATTCCCAGGAACAATCGCCTTGCTCATCTCGCGGACCGCACTCGTAGTTGGAGGAGCTTAACAAAGCCACCAGATCGGCGTTGTCAAAGTCGCCGTCGCCGTTGAAGTCGCCTTCAACCCACGTCGAATTTCCAGGGATCAGATCGTAATATTCTCCGTATTGAAAGCTCGTGATCAGATCCGTCGTATCCAGGCCGCCGTCCAGGTTGGCATCACCGATCCAGGTCAGCATCAAACCCTCGACAAGTACCCCTAAATCCGCTTGATCGATGCTGCCGCTGCCATCCACGTCGAACCACGAACTAGACATGGCAGTGAACCGCGACAGCATGTTGATGTCGTTGATCGAGAGCTGGCCGTCGGCGTTGAAGTCTCCGGGCTGTGGCAGAGCAAACAGAAAAGGTCCACCGCCTACTGCTTCCCGCAGATTACCGTTGGGGACAGGCGCTCCGTCAATGTTCAAGTCTGCCAACAGATCCTGCGGCGTGAGTTCGGCCGGCAGGACCTGTCCGATATCCAGGTCACTGAAGCCAGAGGTGTCGAGGTGGAATATCCTGGTGTCAGTGCACGACTCCCACAGAACGCAGAGAGGAGGATTACTTTGTCGCGTGTCGAGAAGGCCTGCAGCGGAGTCCAGCTGCAGGGCCGCCAACGTCAGACCGCCGGTATCCAGGGCAAGGTGTCCCTTGGAGTCGTATATCAAGGTCACGGCCGAGGTGTCGACGCGGACTGACTGCGTACTAATTCGAGGGACCGGCCTTCACGTTGGTCACACAACAAGAAAGCCGCCCAGACTGTGAGCACGAAACGAAGACGACACATGATACGCCCTCCACAGCTTGCGACCAATCTTCTGGCCGTCATAACTGCGCCGACGAGCCAGCCTTTGGCCGAGTGTCTCATTGGCATTCACTGGCTGTCGCACTGTGCAAATCGAGTGCCATACCGCTTCCAGTTCGAGTTCGTGCAACGAGCCGTGACGCAATGTTTTCATGGCGACGGCATATGCCATGTCTGACGCGCGGACCACTCCGCGGACGCCATTGCAGTCACACGTGCTCACTCGCAGCAGGTCGAGCCAATTCGCACAGCGGGCCATCGCGTCATCCATTGTGATGTTGTGGCAACACTCAGAGATTCTATCGATCAATAGCTCTTCCAACGAATTGAGCCGAGGTTCATGAGTAAACCGCACCACTTCTGGGCTGCTGTTTAACGCAAAGACGGCAGAAGCATCCTCCACAGCTTGCGCACGCAGCAAAAGTCGCTTCGTTACTGATCTAACTTTGTGGTCGTCCACGAGAATCGAACTCAAAGACGCGGCGAAGGCAATCGACGATCATGTCGTGGCCAATTCCGTTCCGTTGACGACGGAGTGCACCCTCGTCGGTTTTCTTAACAGGGTACCGGGAGGGCGAGACCGAGCTGAATTCGCTCGTGAGGCTCGGCCGGAATCTCGCCCTCCCGAATACATGCTACAGCGAATTGAAAACTGCTGTAAAATCGGAATTCGGGTTAGTTGAGCGACAAGTAGGAAAGGCATGCAAAGTGAACCATTTCCATGAATTCCTGTCCGAGCATCAGGACGTCACGCGCCGCTACTTTCTGCGCATGGGTGCCGCGAGCGCGATGATTGCCGGATTCTGGCCGCTGGCAGGTCGCGCGAAGGAGCCTGCAAGCGAACTCGCGGAAACGCTCGCGCAACTCGAGTCCTATTTCACCCTGCCCGACGACTTTCGCGATGTCTCACGCGGCGAACCGATTCCTCACACCTTGTCCGAAGAACGGAAGACCGAAGTCGGCTTGACGCGTGAAACCTGGCAACTCGAGGTAGTGGCCGACCCCGAACATGAATCCGACATACGAAACCCCATGTCGAAAGAGCAGGGAAATCCGCTGGATTTCGCCGGCCTTCTGGAACTCGCCGAGAGACACGTTGTGCGGTTTCCAAAAGTAATGACCTGCTTGAATATCGGCTGTCCACTGGGAACAGGGATCTGGGAAGGAGTACCTTTGCGGAGTTGTTTTGGCTTACGCAGCCACGCCGTGACATTCGCCGGGTCTTTTACCACGGCTATCACAATAACGACCCGGAACAAATGTTCCAGAGTTCCCTGCCGCTGGACCGTGTATTGGAAGATCCATATGACCTGCCACCGGTCATTCTGTGTTACAAGTTGAACGGACAATGGCTCACCCCAGAACGCGGCGGCCCCGTGCGGATGGTGGTTCCCGAAGCGTACGGATTCAAGTCGATCAAGTGGCTACAGCGAATTGTGATCAGCAACCTTTTTCATGCCAACGACACGTACGCTGACGGCAACAACGACGTTGACAGTCGCCTGAAGACGTGGGCCGCAACGCTTTCAATTCCGACAAAAGTGATAGCTGGATCAGCCAATCCCAGTGACAGGGTACGCGCAAGTTGGCATTTCGGGACTGCGAAAGGTCCAGGTGTGGGTGCACAACCACGACGATCCTTTGCCAACGGGCGACAAGTACTTCGCCAACGGCCCTGGAAGGACGCCGATATTCTTCCTCCACCCGCCAAATGGGGTGGCGGGCTGGCCGAAGGCAAGATCCCTGCCGGAACTCTCGGCTTCGAGGAGGGCAAGCCGGTCCGATGGCCGTTGCGACTGACCAAGGTCCATTGGGCAACGCTGCTTGATGGCTTGCAACCCGGTCAGTACACGTTTCGCAGCCGCACTATCGACGAGAAAGGGATTGCCCAACCCCTGCCGCGACCGTTCCGCAAATCGGGACACGCTGCCATCGAGCAAGTGCACATCGACGTCGAAGCGTAGTGCGGCCGGCGCGTGCAAGTGCCCCGCGTGGCAACATTGCCATTGAGACTGGAGACCTGGTCGACCGGCGACTGGGACGGTTGATTGAATCGAACATCATCTTGCATCTCAACAATCCCTCAAGAATCAAAGATCCGACTTGGATTCGACCAGGTAAGACGACGTTCCATTGGTGGAACGACTATGTATTGGATGACGTCGTATTGGATGACGTCGATTTTGAGCCGGGTGTGAACACGGCCGCAATGAAGCTCGTCCACTAATCCGGGGTAATGATTTCCGGGCGTGCCATCAGTTCCGGCCCGTTCTTGTTCCCGATCACATTGTAGTGTCCGTCGTCACTCCAGAAGACGAAGCCAGCCAATTCGGGGTAAGTGCTTTCGAGTTTCCTAACGACATCAAGGCAATCTCTCGGCGGATCCGAAGCTCAACGGATTCCCAATTCCGACCACCAGATAACTTTCCCCGCCTTCTTCTTGGCGACGGCCCAGTCATACTCTGAGAAATCCAGTCCGGTCCCATACGCAGATTTGCCCAGCACATCGACATAGCCGTCACCCGGATAGTACTTCTCCGGCGCCCATGGCTGGCGGTGGTGTGATAGGCCCAAATAATGTTGTCGAGGCCCCTATTTTTTGAAAATAGTCGTGAATCAATGTGACTTTAGTCATCGTCTCGCGGGCCAACCCAAAAATGCGGATTGTATGCGACCTCCCATAGGTGGCCGTCAAGGTCCTTGAAGTAACCACTATACCCGCCCCAAAACACTTCCTGTGGCGTTTTTACCAGAGTTGCACCGGCGTCGATGGCTTGGCACACGACTTTGTCAACTTCTGCTGTCGAATCGACGTTGTGAGCAAGCGCGAACGACTCAAATCCAAAACCTTCTGCCGAGGTGCCAGCGTCCTGGGCCAATGCCTCGCGCCCATACAAGCTAAGCCACGTACCGTTGAGCGTGAAGAACGCCACTTCCGGGGGAGATTCCATACGAGGGAATCCGAGCCCTTCCTCATAAAACTTGACGGACGCCGCCAGGTCGCGAACACCCAGAGTGATCATGCTAATGCGAGGTCTCATGCGCGCCGCTTTCCGTTGTGTCGCGTGATCTCCCGAAACGAGAATCGTAACACACCCGATACGCCGAGTTAAGCATCCGGGAGATCCGTAGGGCAGACGGTTTTGCCACTCGTGGATTCCGTGACGGTATCGAATCATTCGCGTTGCCTACGAGGGCCTACGACGTATTGCACGGGTGGGACTTCGGGACAAACGGATAAAACCGAGTTATTGGGAATGGTGATCCGAGAGACGCCTGACGTTAGAATGGGGTGCGTCCAAAGCACGTGATCGCAAACTGCCGAGATGCCAGCGCAGCGCGACCAGGTGATCGGTGGGATTATGATCACCGAGTGCACGCAGAGGAAACGTTCGGGTGGAATTTGTCACCCTTGTCGTAACGGAGTCCGCACGTCATGGTCTCTCCCGAATTTGATCGCTTCAGTCGTCGTCAATTGCTCAAATCCACGGTCGCCAGTTCCCTGCTGGGCATCACCTCGACGGCGCGGCGCGGCAACGGCGCCCCGCAGCGATCGGAACGGATCACCCAGGAAAATCAACTCCCAGGCACACGCGACTGGCTGCTTTCCCAGACGCGCATTGATCCGACGACACGATACCGATGTCCGTCGGTCGAGGGTTTTTGCTCGCACACGCGGGTCCGTGCGGGCGAGCGCATGAGTTTCTTTGTGAGTACCAACCCGGCATCGGCATACACGTTGGAGATTTATCGGCTGGGATACTACGGAGGCGCGGGAGGACGCCTGATGCGACAGATAGGCCCGTTCGAGGGTCGGCCGCAGCCGGATCCTCCCATTGGCGTGCGGCGGCTGCGCAGCTGCCAGTGGCCCGTCGCCACGGAACTGACGATTCCCGCCGATTGGCTCAGTGGCGTGTACGTGGGCAAACTGACGGCTCGACCCGCGGGCTGGCAGAGCTACGTGGTCTTTATTGTCCGCGATGATCGACCAGCCGATCTGCTGTTCCAATGCAGCGACCATACCTGGCAAGCGTACAATCGCTGGCCGTCGCAATTCTCCCTCTACGACGACGGACAGTCCGAATGGTATTGGGGCCGCGGAATCGCAAGTCAGCTTTAACCGACCTTACGGCAAGTATTGTCAGATTCTTGACCAACCCTTGTCGACTTGGGGTCGGGCGAATTTTTCTTGTGGGAGTTCCCGTTTGCATTATTGGCTCGAGTCCCAAGGCTACGATGTGAGCTACATCTCGAACCAAGATACGCATCATGATCCATCCGGCCTGCGCCGCGCAAAAGGACTCTTGAGCGTGGGACACGACGAGTATTGGACCCTCGAGATGTTTCGCAACACGCAACAAGCGATTGCCGCCGGCGTCAACGTCGGTTTTTTTTCCGGCAATGCCGTGTGCGGGCGGATCGAGTACGATCGAGCGTTTACGGACATTTCGCCGCGTGGGCGTCTTTGGTCCGCCCGGCGGCATGCGCGATTTCGCTGCCATGTCGTCGCTGCCCCACGAACGCCCCTACGCCAAAGAATTGATCGGCGCGCACAGCACCGGACCAGTAACCGGTGGCGCGGATTGGATCTGCTCGGCCCCTGAACATTGGATCTATGAGGACACCGGCATGCAGCTCGGCGACGGCATCCCTGGTGTCATCGGCTGGGAATGGCACGGCGATCCCGCTCCGCGCGAAGACTTACAGGTCGTGGCCACCGGTCCCACTCAAGCGGGCCCAGGTCAGCCCAATGGCGGTACCTACACCGCCACTGTGTATCGGGGACCCCAGGACAATTTCGTATTCAATGCGGCTACCTGTTGGTGGGCCGATGGCTTGAGCGCACCACCCGGCTACGTACGACCCAGCGTCTACACATCGCCCCGCGGACCCGATCCTCGCCTTCAGCAAATCACACGCAACGTGCTCGACCGCATGATCGGCACGCGACACTCGGCATAGCCGCGCAGCTGTGGTCGACCCTCGCCCGCCGCCCGCCGGCGGCGACTTGGATCCAATCCTGTCGGCACGCGAGTTGCCAACGGGTCGCCCGAACCAATTCCCTGGAGGAAATCCAGTCGGACGCTCGGAGGTTCTGTGTTAAACGCTGAGTGCGCAGAGCGGCGCACGTTCCAGGCGGAGCGCGAAGACTCCCGAGGCAAGCGGGGTCGCCACAGGCGGACGAGCGTCTCGTCCGCCTGTGCGGCCAACCCTGCTACTTCGGCACCTACCGGCCGCGACGTCGACGCATCAGACAAAGCGAACCCAACAGCAACAAAGTTCCACTGGCAGGTTCCGGGACGGATGCCACTGCGGCTTTCGGTCCCAACTCGTAGCCGCCGCCCGAAAGCGCAGCCACAAGGTCGCCCGAATTCGTTCGCCCATCGCCGTTGAAATCGCCTTGCGACCAATTCGAGGCTTGATCGACTTCGTACGTCCCCGATGACAATACGGCCACCAAATCGCCTGAATTGAATTCGCCGTCCAAGTTGGCATCTCCAACCCAGCTTTTGAAGATGTCATCGGCGCTGATCCATTCTGTCACATCGAGCGCATTAACAGCCGCGTCACCGTTCAGATCGTACGCCAGATCGTTGTTGCCGCTGGCGGACTGTTCGGTCAGGTCGTTAATGTCCGCTGCGTCCAGAACCCCGTCGTTGTTGAAGTCCCCACGGATACCGCCGAAATACGTCCCTTCATAGATCTTGGCGATATCCTCTTCCGAGAGCGCCGTATCCCAGATGCCGAAATCGTCGATCATGCCACTGTAGCTGCGTTGGTCGTCAAATGGCCCCGCACCGACAAAGAATTCGGTAATTTCAAAGAGCGGATCTTTTTCGTCGAGTCCGGAATCGAGCCAAAGTTCGCCGTTCTGGTAGATCGCCGTGTAGCCTTCATCCTTGATGTACGTATAGTTATTCCACTGCCCACTGTATTTTGAAGGATCGGGCTCGTTCTGTTCGATTCGCTGGTTGGCCCCGCAGCAACCGGCCACGTCGAAGTAAATATTGCCGTTGCTCCACGGCACGTGCGACCCCAACTGACGTCCCGGACCGGCGTAGAATGTCCACTGGTCCACGGGTTGTTCATCGCTGCCGAAAAGCCACAACGAAATCGTTGCCTGATCGTTGTCGACCAAACTATCGAAAGCACCGTCGGCCGCCGTCACTAGTTCGACGTATGCGCCATTATCAACAGTGCCAAAGTCCATCGCACGGTCGCCAGGCTGGCCCGTGTGTCCTCCGCCGTCGTCGGTGTACACGGCGTCAAAGACTTCACCATTATTTCCTTTTCCCGAGGCATCAACCGCGACGTCACTGTTGGAAGCGTCGTTGAAATTGTAAAAGGCCACTAACTCGCCACGCACCGGCGACACCGTGGCCATCAGCAAAAGTGCAGTTGCAGCGCATAGAACTCGGTTCACTATACCATCCTCCTTCGAATCAATTGGTTACCTGAGTAAGTTCGTCACGTGTAGTTCGCCTGCGTCAATTCTCTGTCCGAGCTCCTGGAGATCCGCAGCTCGGGACGCTAATGTATCATGGTAGATTTCAATTTTCATCCATTTTTTGACTTGTTTATTTGTCCATTGTGATAAGTTTTCCTCGCGGCAGAGGTCAGCACATGCAAGCGGATCGCACTGCGTTTACGCTGACGGGAACATCTTTGGAACGGCATCGGTCGGTGATCGTCTTGCTAGTTGGCGGATTAAGTCTGTGTGCTGCCTGCGGTCGCTCAAACAGTCAGTCAGCAGCTATTAATTCATCATCCGATACTTCAACCGCCCCCTCGTTAGTGGCATCGGAGACAACTTCGGCAAAGTCTGTGGATAGGCCAACGACAACATCGTCTTCCACGGGTCCGGCAACGCACGCGGACACCGCTCACCCCGCGGCCGCGAATTTGCCGTCGACTTCGACAGCCGTGCTTGAGGAATTGGATGACCGACGATTCCGACGCGAATTGGCAGGAGAGTTAGCGCATGTCGCGCCGGATGAGTCGCAGTGGCAGAGCGAAGTATTTGCGGAAAACGCCGCCGCGCAACTGACCTTGTTATCTGCGTTTCTGGCAGAAAACGATCCACAGGCCCCATTGTCGCTGGAGGTGGTGACGCAGGATTTCCGTAGCGATTCGTTGCGTCCCGAGGCCGGCATAGTTTTTCAAGATCGATCCCTGCTGGTGCAGCGTTGGTCGGCCGACGGCGGCACCATCGGTGTCGTCGACACTCCGACATTGGCTGCGGACAAATTGAAGTCGAGTCTACGTGGCGGTATCCCTCACGAGGCCACGATCCGTGTGCAAACGAAGATTGTTCACGTCGAGTTCAGCGGAGCGGCGGCCACCACACGCATACTAGCCGAGGTTTCGGCGGAATCGTCGGACGTTGATCTGCAGCGCAATATGACGTGGCTCGTCACGTGGGACGACCCGCACGCCGCCAAGCCGCGATTGACCGCATTACGACTGATAGAGTTTGAGGAGATTCGTGCGCGACGAGACGAATTCGCATTCACCGACATTGCTCCCGCCGTGCTTCAAGCGGAAACGTGCTATGCCCAACAGCTACTCCCATCCGTAGACGAATGGCGACGTCAGCTCGACTGGCGCTATGGGATCGATGTCATCGGCCCTCACGGACTGGCGGTCGGCGACGCCAACGGCGACGGTTTGGATGACGTCTACGTCTGCGAACCGGGTGGACTCCCCAATCGACTGCTGCTACAGCAACCCGATGGTACGGCCATCGACGGCGCCGCTGCCGCGGGGATCGATTACTTGGAGCCCACGCAGAGCGCCCTGTTCGTCGACCTGGATAATGACGGCCAGCAAGACCTGATCGTCGCCAGTGGTCGCTATTTGCTAATCTTGTCCAGCGACGGCCGTGGGCACTTTCAACGGAAGCAGATCCATCAGGCGGACTCCATGATCCGCTCCCTGTCCGCCGCTGACTTTGATGGCAATACGTTCGTCGATCTGTACGTCTGTGGCTATTTTTCGCGCAACAACTCCGACGGCGGCATCGGACTGGGCCGCCCCCTGCCCTACCACGATGCCAACAACGGCGTGCGCAACTATTTGCTGGCCAACGACGGCGCGTGGCAATTTCGTGACGTGACCGATGAGGTCGGTCTGGACGAAAACAACCGTCGTTTCAGTTACGCCTGCCCTGGGCCGACTACGACAATGACGGCGACGTCGACCTATACGTTGCCAACGACTTTGGGCGGAATAATCTGTATCGCAACGACGACGGAAGATTCCAAGACGTGGCCGCGCAAGCTGGTGTGGAAGACATATCTGCTGGCATGTCGGCCTGCTGGGGCGACTACGATCGCGACGGCTGGTTCGACATTTATGTAGGAAACATGTTTTCCTCGGCTGGCAATCGAGTGGCCTTTCAGCGCCAATTTCAGCCGGCGGCGTCGCCCGCGCAGCGACAATTGTTCCAACGCCACGCCCGCGGCAACTCGCTCTTTCGCAACTGCGCACGATGGGACCTTCGAGGACGTCTCCCTAACGGCGGGTGTCACGATGGCCCGGTGGGCTTGGAGTTCCAATTTCGTGGACTTAAACAACGATGGTTGGGATGACCTACTGGTGGCCAATGGAATGGTCACGGGCCAAGAAGATCCGGGCGACTTGTGAAGTTTCTTTTGGCGGCGGGTCACGTCGCAATCACCCGTACAGACACCTCGCACAACGAGTGACATGTCACTGACGCAAGGATACTTGCGCACCTGGGACGCGATCGGCGAATTGCTGAGTACAGGACGATCGTGGAGCGGCCACGAACGGAATTGTGCCTTCCTCAATACGCGCGACGGTCGCTTCGCATCGATCGCCGCGATCACGCAATTGGACGAACCGGCCGACTCCCGCGCGATCGCTTTGACCGATTGGGACGGCGACGGCGATTTGGACATTTGGATGTCACAGCGAACCCGCCCGCGCATCCGACTCTATCGCAATCCGACCGGAGCACATTCACACTTCCTATCGTTGCAGTTGGTCGGCGTGCACTGCAATCGGGATGCCTTGGGCGCGCGCGTGGAATTGCGTCCTGAAAATGTCGAACAGGTCGAGCCGGCCAGTGTGCGATTTGTCCGCGCCGGTGACGGGTACCTTGGGCAATCGAGTAAGTGGTTGCATTTTGGACGGGGCAGTTCCACGACGCCCCTGCACGCCACCGTCCAATGGCCCGATGGCAGTCGTGAGCAAATCACGAACCTCGCGCCCGATCGCGCCTACCGCATCGTGCAAGGTTCGGGACGTGCCGAGCTCGTCTCACGCGTCTCTCCGCCACCCCTCACCCCGCAGCCATTGCCCGCCGCTCCGGCCACTCAGATGACACGAATCATCCCCCACGGCCCGTTGCCGTTACCTCACTTGCCCGCCGTGCAGCGTGACGGCCAGCCCATTGACCTGGCTCAATTTGACGTGGGTCGGCCGCTGATACTGATGCTGTGGGCATCGTGGTGTCAGCCCTGTTTGGCGGAACTGGCGCAGCTGGATCAATCGCAAGAAGCTTGGTCCCGCGCGGGAATATCCTGCTGGGTCGGCAATGTCGAGGATTTAGATCAACCGCCCGATTCACGACGCTCCGCCGTCGATTCGTTCGTTCGCCGAGCCGGTTGGAACCTGCCAGCGGGAGTGCTCAGCAAAACTGCCGTCGAATACTTGGATCTGACACAACGTGTTATCCTGAGCCATCAGGAAACGCTCGCCCTGCCTACCAGCTTCCTGCTTGATGGTCAACGCCGCGTGATCGCCATCTACAAGGGCCGTGTGTCGCTCGAACAAGTTCAACAGGATCTGCAACTCGTGAATGACAACGATCCTCAAGCGTATCGTAATCTCGCCGTTCCCATGCCAGGCCGGTGGTACATCAACCCGGCGCCGATTGACCTATTGGCAATACCCGGCAAACTACTGCAGTCGGGACAAGCTGAGGAGGCATTGGATTATTTGCAGCGGCACGTTGGCACTCCTGCGTCCCCTCGGCCGGCAGCCGCAGAAGACGACTGGTACCGCTTGTTCGCACCGGCGCTGGCCAATACGTACGCGGAGGCCGGAATTGAACTGGCCCGTCAACAGCAGGCACCGTTGGCCACCACCGCACTCAATGCCGCCTTGCAGGTGCAACCTGATCTCTGGCAGGCCCTCGCCGCCTTGGCGAGCCTTTTCGGACAGCAGGACCAGCCCGCCCGCGCCTGGCGACCTACAACCGCATGCTCGAACTGCGTCCGCAAGACCCAGCCGTGGCCAACAACGTCGCCTGGATTTTGGCGACCAGTCGCGACGACGCCCTGCGAAATCCACAGCGCGCAGTGACCCTGGCCGAATCCGTCTGCAAGGCTACCGGCTACCGAGTCTACATTCCGCTCGATACCTTGGCTGCAGCGTATGCCGCGGCGGGTCGATTCGACGATGCCATACGAATTGCCCAGCAAGCCCTTGCGCTGCCAGACAACTCGGCAAAATCACGTGCCGCCCTGCAACGACGTCTGGAAGGCTTTCGACGGCAGGAAGCCTACCGAGAATAGCCCACGCAAAGCCGCACGGGAGAGGTCCTGCCGCCGAACGGACAAGGATGACTCGCGCGCAGGCACTCGCTTGTTGGCAGCGGCCGGGGAAAAAACTATGAAGGCCAGCGACGGCAGCAGCCATAGCCGCCACCGATTGCACTTGCCAATCCGAGAAACCAGAAGGCAGTCGGTTCGGGTACCGCCACTGCATTGATCCGGACGTTGTCAAACACCAAAGCCGGTCCATTTCCGTTATCCGGGTTCCGGAACTTGGCCTGCAAGACCAACGACAAAGCCGCGTTGGCCACCGCATTGCCGGTTAGATCCAACGTCAGCCCATTGTTGGAATTAACGTTGATCGAGTTGGAGCCAACATAGTTGAACGCCCCTCCGTCCGCACTCAGGTACCACTCAATGGTGTCGGGCGGGGTCTTCGTCGCTTTCGGCTCACCTGTCACATCGAAGGTGAGGACAAAATCCTTGAACAAATCGCCGCCGAAGGACACTCCCAGCGAAGTTCCTTCCCAGCCAATTTGATTACCGGCGAGCCTTAACGAGTCCCCTGCCACAACCCAGAACCGCCCTCGGTGGGAAGGGTCGACCGTGATCGCGGCCGAGTCCTGTTGGGCACCATTGTTGGCCAACGCCGGGAGGCCCCCCGAAAAAGAGACCCATTCCGCCACGAGGTCCGCGCTAGCCAAGTTCGAGAGCGTCGTCAAAAACAACGCGACAATCAAGGGAATGGCGGTAATCTTCATTGCTGCAACCTCACGATGCTCGTCGGTATCACACCGACAACCCAGAACGCTAACCATGACCGCCCACGCGAAGTCTACAAAAACGAACATCGTATTCCAAGCCACCCATACAGTGCACAACTTCGCACCCCAACCAAGGGGAACAACCGACGGACTCAGACCGTTCGTGGGCCGGCACATCCATAGTCACCAGAGCGCCGTTGTCAACTTGGTGAGCAATGACAGTGGTAAGCAATGCTTCAGGTCAGGGGCGAGGGATAATCGGCAGCCGAAGATACGATGCTCGCTGGGCATCGTGGTAGATGGTTTGCGCCGCGATCTGTAGCTCACTATCGCTTCCAAACGGCTTGCCCGTATTGGGGTTGCGATCGAATCGGGGGAAGTTGCTGCTGGCGACCTCGACGCGAAATCGATGCCCAGGTAGGAAAACGTTGCTCGTCACCCACAGGTCGATTTCGTAACGGTAGATCTGCCCAGGCTCGATCAGCTCGGGCTTGGTCTCCGATGCGCGATAGCGGGCGCGAATGATGCCATCACACAGATTGAATGCCTGACCGTCAGGATGCACGTCCACCAGCTTCGCGGTGAAATCGGTGTCGGTGGCCGAGCTGGCGGCGTAGAGGACCATCGTCACCGGACCGGTCACCTCCAGAGGCTCTGATAAGATATCCGAGGTATATACCAGCACGTCCTGTCGCTGTTCGACTTCACTCTGGTCAAAGGGACCGATGGAGGCTCCGACCAAATTGTTGCCTCCACGCGTTGGCACGGGCTGTTGAGGATCGTAGGCAAACTGATCCGGGACATCCTCGCCGGGCGGCTGAGTCGTCAGGATGCCATCGCCATCTCGACTATTTGCGTGCCCCTTGCTGGACAAATAATAGGGCGTGAATTGCGTCCGTTTCAGCGGCCACTCGGCTTCGCCGCGCCATCGATTCTCTCCCATCACAAACAGCAAGTAGGCCGGCCAATCCTCGACCCCGGTCTCTTGGCCGCGCAGCCAGTATTCAAACCATTGGAACTGCAACTCTTGCCAATCCAAGGCCGCGGCGTCGCCATAATCGAGTTGTCCGACCTGACGCGCTCCCACGCCGTGCCCCCAAGGGCCCATGACAACGAATTGGTTTCGGCGGACCAATCGATTGCGAGATGTACTGCGCACTCGATCGACCTGTTCGATCGTCGTTTTGGAAAAAATGTCATACCAACCACCGATATTCAGGACGGGCACGGTCACCTGGTCATAGCGTCGCTGGATCCCCCGCCGCTTCCAATAGTCGTCATAGGTCGGATGCGCAACCCATTGATCGAGAAAGAAAATATCGCGGCCGAATTGCGAATCCCAATTCTGCAACGGCAAATGACGAAGGGCCTCGGCAAGTTGACCGGGCGTCGTGGATACGCCACCGACGGCGGTCCCCCAGCCGAAGGCGAGCGCAAGCTGGAACGCACCGCCAGGATACATGATCTCCTGGTACACATCGGAAAAGGGAACCACCGGAACCATCGCCTTGAGATGCGGGCTAGCGTCGGCGGCCGACGCCCATTGGGTCCAGCCGACATAGGAACCGCCCATTGTCCCAAGCTCGCCGTTGGACCAGGTTTGTTGTGCTACCCATTGCTGCGTGTCAAAACCATCTTGCGCATCGTATCGGAACGGATCCCATAGCCCCTCGGACGATCCCCTTCCGCGGCAGTCTTGCACGACGACAACGTAGCCGGCCCGCGTATAGCGTTCCGCCTCACCCCAGCCATCGCCCGGTTTGCCGTAGGGGGTGCGGAGCAGGATAGCGGGATATCGTTGGTTTGCTGAATTCCGGGGCAGAAAGACGTTTGCTGCCAGATTAACGCCGTCGCGCATCGGAACCATGACATCGGCGGAATACTCATCGCTCTTGGCGTTCGCCGCATCCGACTTGTCAGTGACCGTTTGAGCTGTGGTACGCGGATTGACGATCAATACCAATATCGACGTCAGCCAGACGACGACAAGCGAAGTTAGCTTAACGCAATCGCATTTCATGTTGATGCTCCCCCAAAACGCTCTCGGACCGCGTCACATTGCCACAGCGATTCGATGACGCGCGCGAGCCTCGGCCCGCAACTTTTCAATGAACATGGAGATTTCGCCGGATCCAAGGCGACGGCAGCCGGCATTGTAGCCTGACGGGCACGCGCGTGTGTGCAAGGTCTCGCTGCGGCCGGATGGTTATCCGCTCCGCTAGGAAACAGCCGCCCGTGCAATTCCTACCCGAACCGACGCGCCGACCACGTGTGGATCCGCGGTGTCTTGTCTGGAAATGTTCGGAGGGCCAACGTTTCGAGCCCATGCGCACAGCGATACAATTTATGTGTTGGTCAACTCTCACAATCAGTCGCAGCCGTGTGTGCCCACCAACGGCTTGCCGATGTCTGACCCGGCGCTGTTGAGTTACGTCGCGCTTGTTGATCAAATCTTTGCCACCGACCCCGGTTCGGACGTGTGGAACCAAGCCAACGGAGTGGCCGCCGACGCACTACATGTCCCGAATACCTACGGTAACCCGCGACAGGACGTCGCGGATCTGATGGTCGTTGCCACGGCGGGACGACCAATTCGACGCTGAGACGCGACGAATGCTAACAGCCTGATGCTGGCGCCCTCGTCGCGCCCGCCGACTTACGATCACCCTTGCAGGCAGGTCAGTTCCTCTTGATGCTCTGCATGCTCGCGAATTCCGGTCGAATGTATTCGGCGGTTATTTGGTCCCGGAACCGCAGTCAGCAACCCTCCTGATGGTCGGATTGGTACTCCTCGTCCGTACCACGCGCAACCGGAACTCGACGTGGTCCGACCGAGACGACGCGCCACCTCTGATCGTGGGGCAATGCTGAGCGAGCACGTGCTGGCATTGCCGTGTGCATGCGTAAATCCGTATTGATGTGATCTTCAAATACATTGACGCATCGGGATGGTCCCCTAAGATCAGGAGAGCCGTGGAAGATTGGAAGCATCTTATGAAGGGGATACTGCGCGGATGTTCACTGCTCACGATCCATCGAGTCAGGCGGGTGACGGCAACGAAAATCCTCGAGTGGGGCGACGTTTGAGGCAGTCAAGTGGGCGGCGGAGTCGGCGCGGCGCGCGAACTCGTAGCCAGCGAAATCTACACGTTGAGGGCTTGGAAGCCGCCAATTGTTGGCCGGCGACACGCTCAGCTCGTTAGCGTTAGAGCGAGGCGATTTCGACCACAACGACACGTTGGATGCCGCCGACTTGGACCTGCTGAGCGAACGTGTTCGTCAGGGTGCCTATGAAGAGGCTTTCGACACGAACCGCGATGCCGTCTTGAACGATATGGACCGCGTGTACTGGGTCGAATCGATTCATCGAACCTACGTGGGAGATTCGAATCTCGACGGGGCGTTCAGCACTTCGGATTTGGTATTGGTCTTTCAGCAAGGCTTATACGAAGACGGGGTGCCGCAAAACGCAGCCTGGACCTCGGGCGACTGGAACGGGGACACGGAGTGCGATTCGACCGATCTGGTCTACTCGTTTCAAAGTGGCGGCTTTGAGGTCGGCACTCGTCCGCTGCGCCCGTTGGACCTCCAATTGCCGCGGACCTTTGGTCGGGGTCCTCAGGGCGAGTATTTGACGGTCTTTGACACGGCAGACTGGGAGGGAGCTACCGATCCGTTCACGCAAGTCACCCTGCAACGAACTTCGGGAGAGCCTTGGGAAGCGACGGTGGCAAGCGATGAGTTCGGACGTTTTCAGTTCAGCGACGTCGACTTGCAGAAGGGCACGAATGATTTTCGTCTAATCGTGACCGATGCCAACGGTCAGCAGCAGGCGACAGCCGTCGTAGTGAACCAGGTTTCCTCATCGCTAAACGGTCTGAATTACGCTCCATGGGGGGAGTTCGTCAAAACGGATATCACAGGCGAAGCGTACCCGGCTTCGGTGGCCACGGCGTTTATTCCCGATGGCATGACTCGGCAGGAATACGCCAAAGAGCTGACCAGCTTGGGAGCGCAAAAGCCGTTGGCCGGACGACCGTCGGCGACCAATACACCGACACTGCTCGAGATCGTAGAAAGCGAAGCGCCCACCGCAACGGGAGTCAACGATACGGTGGCCACGGCGGAGTTGTTAGGGAACTTTGGAACGGCCACCGGTGACGTCTCGTCGTTAACGATTTCGGGGGTTTTACAGCCGACGCCCACGCGAATCTTTCCCGTCGAAGACGACGGGGACATGAACCATGCCACCGAAACGAATCTGACAGTGAATACGGCCGTCATCGCCTCCGGGCGGATCGGAGACGGCCAATACGGCACACAAGGCCTGGCCACCGGCGATTTCGACTTCTTTGTTGTCCGTGGCGTAACACAGGGCCAGACGATTACGATCGACGTCAACACGCCCGTCGACTCGCTGCTGGATTCGTTCGTGTTTGTTTACGATAGTACCGGCACCCGCGTCGACGTAGGTGACGACGACGGAATCTCCACCGATACCTTTCTGGATTTCAGGGCCCTGAGCAGCGGTGACTTTTGGATTTCGATTGCCTCGTATGGCTCCTTCGGGCCCTTGGATCCGTTCGACTCGGCGTCAGGGATCGGCGCAGGCCAGCGAAGGGGACTACGAAGTCATCATCGGCTTGGAATTGGTCGACGACATCGACATGTATACCTTTGATCTGGTCGCGGGCGACATCCTCGGGCGCACGGTCCGCGACGGTGGCAGCCACCTGACGCTGCGCGACGCGCAGGGTAATGAACTGGTCGGCTCGGGGCAGGATGCGAGTTTTGTGTATCCTGCCAATACACCACTACCGCGTGACGGCCGCGCGACTTTTAGCTGGGTCGTCGATCAACCGGCCGATACGTGCTGGCCGTGGACGGCGGGGTCGGCGCATATGAGATGGATGTCGCCTCGTTTCGTCCCTATTTAGAGACGCAGGAGCGGGGCACGCGACAGGTGCTGTTTTTGGATTTTGACGGCGAAACGATCAGCGCGAACGATCTATTTGGCGTTGGTGCCGAGGTCGCTCCGCTCAGCCCCCTGGTCGATTTCCTCGGTAACTGGGGACTGACCCAAGCGGATGAGGACGCAGTGATCGATTCGATCGTCGCGACCGTGCGCGAGAATTTCGCCGAAGTGGGCCTTCAAGGCAATAATGGCGACCGTGCCACCGACGGGATCGATGGCCACTTTCAGCTCGACGTGCTCACGAGCCGCGACTTTGTCGACGCACAAGGATTTCCCTACGACCCCTTTGGCGAAGCCCACGTGAGTCGTGTGATTGTGGGCGGGACGATCGAGGAATTGGGACGACGAACGATCGGCGTCGCCGAATCCATTGACCCGGGCAATTTCAGTACTGGCGATACGGCCGTCGTCCTGCTCGATTTGCTCAGCGGTCCCGCCACAGACGTCAACTCGCTGAACCAGTTCCCGCTCGCCGCCGGCACGTCCATTATTGATCTTGATCGGTGTGGCGGTGGGCAATATCGTGACCCACGAGGCGGGCCATTTTATCGGCAGTTGGCACACCAATCAGTACAACAGCGTTCGTGAGATCATGGACCAAGGGGGCAATTTGCCCGGCACCATTGGACTTGGACCGGACGGCGTGTTCGGCTCGAATGACGACGTGGATGTGGACTTTACGCCCCGAATTCATTTGTGTCCAACGAGGGTTTTACGGGGGTGGAAAACACGCTGAACAACACGGCGTTTGGTCTTTCGACCGGCACGGTGGACAACGGGATGGCGCGTCACCGACACGGTTCCGGGAAACAACCGTTTGGTGACCACGCCCCCCACGGAGTTTGTGGTTCGCTTCCTCGATCCTTACAGCACCGCGTTTCCGATCGCGGCCAGCGATTTTACCGTCAACGGGATTCCGGCAGAGAGCGTCGAACTGCCCGCACAACCGTCGACGAATCAGGAGTTGACCTTCCGCTACAGTTCCAGCCCGGTCACGGCGGAAGGGTTGCAGCAGATGCAGCTGCGTCAAGCCGCGGTCGGTCGGGCTGCCGATGGCGACCCACTCGAAGGCTACTCCGCTCAATTCGGCTACGACGCCACGCCGATGGTCGTCACGTCGGTCACACCGGCCAGCGGATTCGCTCAATTGCCGCTGGACTCGATTACCGTAACGTTTAATGAACCCTATGCAGCGAGCAGCCTGGGCGTGGACGATTTGCAGCTGAGCTTGGGTCAGGTCGTCCAGGTCAATCCGTTGGACAGTGTCACCGTTCAGTACGTCCTGGGGAACTTAATTACCGAAGGCGAGTTGTCGGTGACGTTGCCTGACGGTGCCGTGACCGATCAGTTCGGCAACCTGTCGACAGGCTTTGAAACCACCTACACGTTGGAAATCGGAGAAATCCCGTTCACCACGCCGTTGACGGCCAAACAGCCGATGGGTTCATTGATCTACGATCCCGTGATGTCCGGTATGATCTCCAGTGAATCGGACACCGACAACTTCACGATCGTGATCGATCCAGGCCAATCGATTTCGCTGTTACTGGAAACCGACAGCACCTTAAAGGGCAAATTGGACCTCATGCGCGGCGATCAGGTGGTCGGCACGAGTGTGGCCTCGGTGCTGGGCGAAAATGTCATTATTCAAAACGACCCGGTCGCGGGTCGTCTGATCAGCGTGACCAATGCGCCGACGGAGTTTGTCATCAAGGTCCAAGGAGCCGGCGCGACGACGGGCCACTATCAGCTGAGCATTTTACTCAATTCGGCCTTCGAAGAAGAAACGCTGGGTTTCCCAATCAACGACTCGCCACAGCAGGCCCAGAACCTGGAAACCGCCTTCCGTTCGCTACGAGGCAACTCGCCCGATGTGGCCGCCGTGCTGGGCAGCCTGACCGGTGGCCTAATCGTCGAGGACGACTTCGAGAGCGGTCAGCTGAATCCGGCCAGCTGGACCAGCAGCTCCACCAGCTCCTTCGGGCAAATTGAGGTCACCGGCAGTTTCAGCACGGCCGGAGGATCGTATGCCCTGATTATGGATGTGGGCAAATCGAACGAACCCAACTTGAACGAAGCGGTATGGACCGTCGATTTGAGCGGTTACGCGTGGCCCATGCTGAGCTTTGACCACGTCAGTTTCGGAGATGAGCCGAACCCGTTCGTGGGGGACTTTCAAGGCAGCTTCCAAGGGGACGGCGTGGCCATCAGTAGCGATGGCACGAACTGGCATCCGGTCTTCGATGGACCCACATCGACGAACGGCGATTGGATTAGCTACGAAGTGGACCTGAAGTCCGCTGCGCAAAACGCCGGGATTTCGCTCAACCAACCGCTGCACGTCAAATTCCAACAGTATGATGACGTGCCCATCTTCCTGGACGGACGAGGTTGGGACAACATCCAAGTCCGCGAACGTGATACGGCGGATTGGTACCGCATCGAACTCGCCAAGAAAGATGAAATCACGTTGTCAGCAACTTCCCAGCATGCTGGCAATCTGCAAGTGGAGTTGTTCGATCATGAGGGCCAATCGCTGGCTCAAGGATTGCAGCTAATTCATCCCTTGGCCAATGGCAGCTTCGAGTCCAGTAACTTGTCCGGCTGGCAAGTTGAGACGCACGGCACACCCGCCGTGCCGTGGCAAGTCGCCGGCGCAGGCTATGGCGGCAACTTGGCCGTCGCCCGGACCTCACCGCAGGATGGCCAGTTCGTCGCCTATAGCGGCTTCGACGGCGACGGCCCGATGGATACCACCTTGTACCAAGACGTGACGATCCCCGCCGATAGTGCTCAGGCACAATTGAATTGGCTGCAGCGCATTCAATGGTTATTCTTGGCCGACGACCCCGCCGCCAAGTCCTTTGAAATGCAGGTGCGTGATCCAGCTACCAATGCCGTGTTGGCCAAACCCTTCTCGTTCACGACCCCCGTCGACACGGCCGTCCGCGTCGGCGACACGGGATGGCAACCGCAGTCGGTTGATCTTTCGGCGTTCAAGGGCTCGACCGTACGATTGGCGTTCTTCCAGTCGATCCCCGATTCGTATTCGGGCCCCGGCCAGATCGAATTGGACCAACTCCAACTGGACCTCGGGCAGACACAATACACGAACGTGACCGATGTGATCCGCAATTTTGTGGTGGAAAATGCGGCGGAATACATGGTGCGTGTCAGCGGTGACAGTCGCACCGACTACAGCCTGCTGTTGACACGCAACGTCGACTTCAACCTGGAGGGCAACGACAATTTTGCCTCCGCACAGCCGCTGGAGGCGATCGAAGCTGGCCGCCATTGGTCGTTGGGGCATTTGAACGGCACATCCGACCCTAGCGACTTCTACCAGATTCAGATTACCGGGCCGATCGGACTGGAAACATTCACCCCCGCCGGCGCCGACTATGAATTCAGTAACCAGTTGGATCCACTCATCCGACTCTATGACCACAACGGCAATCTCGTTGCCCAGGACGACAATTCTAACGGCGGCGTCAACGCATCGCTCAAGTTCAAACCGCCGGACAACGGCAACACAACGTACTACATTGAAGTCACAGCAGCCAATCCGGACTCGCCGGCCGGTATAGGCGAATACGTTGTGGCAGTGCGGGCCAATGAGACCGATGCTCCGCCGGATGGCGATCCGCAAGCAGCAACCAAGGTGGCCGCCGCGATCTTGTCGAACTCGCCGATCCAGGCCCACGCGAACTCGGCTGCGGCACCGCCGTCCGACGCATCGTTCGCGCAGCGGGAAGTTTCTCCACAGCCGACAGCGGTTGATCAACTAATGTGGGATCTGTCGTCACAATCAAGCGACCTGGATTTCGCGGACGACATGTTGCCACCGGCCGAGGCCGATGACCTGTCATCGATAACGGGCATCCTGCCGTTCGGGAATGACCCACTAGTGTAGCGCGCAACCCAACCTCTTCGATGACGCAACACGCTGGATTGGCGACGTGACGTAATCGTGAGTTATCCTCTATCCGCGCCGGTGTGTCCGCGATGCCCTAGACGTGCTCTGTTTTTTCTCGCCGTGCTGCGAACCACGTCGCACCGTGCCTGAGCAACGACTATCATGTCGCTTTTACTGCTCAGACCGGACGTTTCATGGACAGGCGGAAGATACATGCTGGCAATTCTCTCCTTCCTCTTCTTCACAGGCCTCGTCGCCGTTCTCTCCTGGGTCTATACGCGGCACGACCATCACGACACGTCAACCGGCTATTTCCTAGCTGGTCGCAGCCTGACCTGGATCGTCGTGGGAGGATCTCTATTACTTACCAATCTGTCCACGGAGCAGTTGGTCGGGCTAAATGGGGGTGCATTCAAGAACGGCATGGAAATCATGGCCTGGGAACTGGGTGCCTCGGTCGCAATGATCGTCATGGCCTTGATCTGTTTGCCGATGTATTTGCGAGGTGGCATCACGACGATCCCCGAGTTCTTAGAAAACCGCTACAACAAGCTGACACGCGGTCTGATTTCGTTGATGATCCTGGTCGCTGTATCCGTTAGCGTGCTGCCCTTCGTGCTCTATTCGGGTGCACTCTTTATGCGCGACGTGTTTGAGGTCCCGACGCTGCTGGGGATCAGTGAGGATGCCGGGCTGTGGTTGATGATTGTCAGCATTGGAGTGGTCGGCAGTGTGTACGCAATTTTTGGCGGACTTCGCGCTGTCGCGATTTCAGACACACTCAACGGCGTGGGACTCCTGGTCGCCGGGCTGATCATTCCCCTGCTGGGCCTCGCCGCACTGGGCGAAGGCAACGTATTGACCGGACTGCAGCAACTCCATCAGCATCATCCGGAGCGATTGAACCCGCTGGGCGAGGCGACCAGTGAATTACCCGTCAGCACGCTCTTTACCGGTGTCGTGCTACTTCACTTGTATTATTGGTGTACGAATCAGTTCATCGTTCAAAGAGCGTTTGGCGCAAAGAGCTTGTCGCAGGGACAAAAGGGGGTCTTGTTCGCCGCCGCCATGAAATTGATGGGACCGTTTTACCTGATCTTGCCCGGTGTGATTGCCTATCATCTGTTCCGCGACCAGGTGGATGTCGACGGCAATTTGGCCTACTCAACGCTGGTCCGCAACTTGCTGCCGAAACCATTATTGGGTTTCTTCGCCGCGGCGATCTTTGGTGCCATCCTTAGTTCCTTCAATACGCGCCTTGAACAGCTGTGCCACCCTCTTCAGCGTCGATCTATTCAAGGGGTTCTTGTCTCCCCAGGCAACCGACCGCCAAATGGTGCGCGTGGGCAAGATCTTTGGCACCGTCCTGGCCGTGGTGATTATCGTTTCCGCACCCCTGATTGAGGGCAAAGGGGCGTTATTCAATCTGATGAAACAGGTCGCGGCGACTTTCGACGTGCCGCTGATGGCCATCGTATTTGTAGGTATCCTTTCCAAACGAACACCCGCAATTGCGGCCTGGGCCGCGGTAGCCGTCGGGGTCACGTTCTATGCAACGACAACTTTCGGGTTCGACAACCATCTTTTTGGCACCGAGATTCATTGGCTACATGTCGCAGGACTCAATTTCGTCTTGATGATGGTGGTTATGCTGGCGTTCCGACTCGCTGTCCCCTTGCAGATTCCCTTTGAACAACAGGACACACGGCAGGTCGACATCACGCCATGGCGTTGGGCCAAGGCCTGTTCAGCCGCGATTCTGGTGTCTGTCGCGGGGCTGTATCTGTGGCTCTATCTGGCATCTCGTCCCAGCTGAGGCCGCTACGTCGCTCAGTCGAACCGTTTCTTTAACCGGGAATTCTTGAATCAGGAGCAGGATTCCGCAGACCGAATGAAAACGTGCTGACCGTCGCCATATCTTGAATTTGGCGTTCGGTACCACGTTCCGATCCGCTAAACTGACGGCTTGCGCCACGATCCATCAGGGAGGGACGATCGATGAGCCGGCCCCGGCCGTTATTCTTGTTCTATGCTGCCGCCACGTGGATGCTGGGTGTCAGTCTGACCATGACCGACCATCGCGCGCGAGCCGACACCGCGCAGGCAGCGTGGCCGGTCAGTTATCACCAAGATGCCAACCTGTTCGACGTCTGCTTCGTGAACGCACAACGAGGTTGGGCGGTGGGCGATCGGGGCACCATCCTCCATACGCGCGACGGCGGGGAAACCTGGCAACTACAAACTTGTCCAATCGATGGACGTTTGGAGGCGGTGCAGTTTCTGGATGAAGAACATGGCTGGGCCGTGGGGGGACAGACAACGCCATTCACTCATCGATCTTTGGGTTTCGTGCTGCGAACCGATAATGGTGGTCAAACTTGGCGGCGAGATCCCGGTCAGTTCCTGCCCTGGCTGACTGGTGTGCATTTCAGTGACGCCAAACACGGCGTGGCGTACGGCCTGCCGTCCGCGATGTTCCCCTCGGCCGTTTATCATACAAGCGATGGTGGCCAGCATTGGACTCCCTGGCCCGGCGCTTCAACTGGCTGGATCGACGCCGTCGTCGATGCGCGAGGACAAGGTTGTTTGATCGATCGCAGTGGCCAGTTCGTGGAATTGCTGCCGGGTGAGCTAGTGCCTCGCGGAAAACTCAAACAAGAAACCCGCCTCCCCCTGCGTCTCTCGGACAACGGCCAAGGCCAACTGCTGTTGTGCGGCAATCAGGGACTGGTCCAAGTCAGTGGCGATCATGGTCGCAGTTGGTCAATACCGCGTGGTTTGCCGTCGGCCGGTCTGTTGAGCGAATTCGACTGGCAGGGGGTGGAAAACCTCGGGCCTTACGCCTGGATTGTCGGGGTGCCTGGCAGTCGCGTGCTGACAACACGCGACGGCGGACAGAATTGGCAGCTGACCGAAACGGGTCAACAACTGCCTCTGTATGCCATCGAGTTCGTCGACACGCAGCACGGCTGGACGGTCGGGGCATTGGGCACGATCTTGGTGACCCACGATGGAGGACAGTCGTGGATCGTGCAGCAAGGAGCCCGACATCACATCGCAGTGCTGGGGGTCTTTGGCCGAGCCGAAAAGATTCCCTGGGAAATGGTCGCTCAACTAGCCGCCGGGGAAGGCTATTGGACACGGCTCGAAGTCTTGAGTGACAGCGTGGCACTACCCACGAAGGCAGGGCAAACGCCCGTTTCGACTCGGCTTCATGAAGCCACGGTGATGTTGGGTGGGGTGGGCGCCAATCTGATTCAGGCCCTACCGGCACCCGATCCGCGTCTGCAATGGCCGGCGACATCACTGAGTCAGCAATGGGATCGGGTTACGCGGTCCGACACCGCACTGCAGCTGACCGAATACCTCGTGCGTCAGATCCGCACTTGGCAACCCGATTTGATCATGGTTTCCGAGCCCGCGGATGACCACGACGGACTGAGTCAACTCACACGGCAAATCGTCTTGCAGGCAACCGAACAGGCGGCCGATCCAACTCAATACACGATGCATCTGCAGGCGGGCCTCGCAGCCTGGCGCGTCGCTCGCGTCTCGACGTTGGCCGTGGACGAGGACGAGCACGGTTATCCTGTTAGTGCCCATCAACTTGTCGCGTCACTGGGCCAAACCGTCTCCCAGTTGGCAGATCGAGCTCGGGCAAATCTATTTCCCGTTCACCGGTCCGGCCCGGAGCGACTGCGGTTGCGGACGCTTGACGGCGACGGGACCGGCCAGCATGGATTGCTCATTTCTCGGACCGACTCCGGCGGTGGCGTCTCGCGGCGTCTGACCGAAACGGTCGCCACCGACCTCCGCGACCGCAATCAACAGGCCCAACGTCAACGCAACCTGGAAGCCCTGCTGCGCGAGACCACGCAAGACGATGCGGCCGTCTGGCAGCAGGCGATGCACTTGGCCTCCGAACTGTCGCCGCTGCAGCGTAGCGAATTGTACCTGGCCTGTGCTTCGCAGAGCCTGCGTGACGGCAACGCGGCGACGGCTTTCGAGCTCTTCCATCAATTGCAGCGGGACGTGGTAGACACTCCCCTACGCGAAGCCGCATGCGTCCAATTGTTTTGGTATCTGGCCAGCGAAGAGGCATCGATGCACTGGCAGTTGCCCCGCAGCGCGACGTTCCAGCAGGTCGCCGAAGCCGGTATGTTACAGGCGGAGCCGGGCGCGGTGCGACCGGTTACGTTTGTATCTCCAATGAGCGCCCCACCGGCCCCAATCGCGGCAGCGGGTGGAACCGGCGATTCGCAGCCAGACCTTCAGTCCCGGTGGCAGTTGGCCAACGCACTGATCGAGCAGATTCAGGCACAACAACCCGACTTGTACTTCGAGCCTTTGTTGCGGTTCCCGCTGGCGGCCCTGCACCATCGCACCGGCCAATCCGAGTCGGCAGTCAAGTTTTGGCGTAGCCAGCTTTCTGGCCGAACGGACCCGAGCTACCGATCGTGGGCAGCCAGTGAGCTCGCGTTGCTGGAACCCGACCGCCTGCCCGCCCGTCCCACGTGGCATTGTCCACGACTATCGCGACCGCCCCATTTGGATGGTAAACTTGACGAAGCCGCGTGGCAGGAAATCCCACCGACGCAGCTCCATTCGGCCGTTCTGGGCGGCTCGTCTCCTCCGGCCACGCAAGTTCGATTGGCATACGATGCCGAGTTTCTCTACCTGGCTGTGGAGGCAACAAAAATCCCCTCACTCACCTACCGCGGCCGCGATGCGACTCGACAGCGCGACCAAGTCCTCGATGGCGACCGCATTGAGCTCTACCTGGATGTCGACCGCGACGCGGTCACGCACTGGTGCCTTTCGATCGACTATCGGGGGGGAGCGAGCGAACGGTTGAATGACGACGTGACCTGGGACCCCGACTGGTTCGTCGCCGTCGACGACGACCAAGCGTCGTGGACGATCGAGGCCGCTGTGCCATTGACAGCGTTGACGCGCCAGGCGGTCGTTCCTTCCGTGGTTTGGTGCCTGGGAGTGCAGCGGATCATGCCGGGACATGATTGGGAAACGTGGCTCCAGCCCGCTCCGGTCGAAGCGCGTCCAGAGGAATTCGGCCTGCTCCAATTTCAACCCTAGTCGCGGCGGCGGAAACCGTGGTGCTCGGGTCCTGGGTTCGGCCGCACGGGTTTCCAGCAGCAGCGAGCCAACGACCAGCGACTCCCAGTGCGCTGGCTTGACGCGACTAACGAAATCCTCGACGCTGCTCGCATGGCGTACTTAATTGGTACCGATGAAGCAGGTTATGGTCCGAACCTGGGGCCGCTGGTAATCGCAACGAGCGCTTGGCACGTGCCCGATGACGCGCGTGAGCGAGACCTGTACGACACGCTACGTTCGGTCGTCGTTGCTCAACCCACCGATGCCGTGGATCGGCTCGCGATTGCCGATTCCAAGCGACTATATCGCCCCGGCAGCGATCTGGGGCAGCTCGAGCGAGCCCTCTTTACACTGCTCCGGATAAACCAACCCTCACCTGATACCTGGCGTCGACTGCGCGAAATGGTCTGTCAACCGTCACCGCGTCCGAGTCGCCCACATCCGTGGCTGATCGACTTGAACTTGCCCCTGCCGACCTCGGCGATTGCGGCGTCGACCGATGCGGTTGCTGCGGCCTGTCAACAAGCCCTCCAGTCCAACAGTATCCGCCTGTTGATGCTGAAAGCGACGGTGATCGAACCAGAAGAGTTCAACGCCGAAGTCACACGTTATGATTCCAAAGGCGCTCTCTTATCACATCGCACGCTCGATCTGGTGGCCGATGTAATCAACCAGTTGGACGTACAGCCTTTACGGATCGTGTGCGACAAGCATGGCGGGCGCAACAAGTACGGACCGTTGCTGCAACCTCGTTTTCAAGACCGCCTGGTCCGAGTTGTCTGTGAGGGCCGACAGGCGAGTATCTACGACGTCGGGACGCCCCAGCAACCAATCGAGATCAGCTTTCGTGTCGGAGGCGAGGCGTTTCTGCCATCGGCCCTGGCATCCATGTTAGCCAAATATCTGCGCGAGCTGAGCATGGGGGCCTTCAATCGTTATTGGCAGCAGCTCGTACCCGACTTGTTGCCGACGGCGGGGTATCCCGGCGATGCGAAGCGATTTTGGGAGCAGATTCGGCCGCGACTACGACATTTGGGCATTGCCGATCACATCCTGTGGCGTTGCCGGTAGCCACTCACCTGCTATCAACCCGTTACCGCCGTCGCCCGAGTTGCCGAATTGGAGGCCGACGCTGCGATTATGTGGCCGGGATCATCGCGGCACTCGGAGGGGCTTGCAACGCCGTCACACCTCGTCTGCGGGCCGCGCCGCGACAGCGGGCGCAGTGAGGGCCCGACTGGACCATTGCTGCATGGCTCCCTACACTAAGCAGTGAGCTGGTGATCTATCGCCCCACGGAACGGGCAGCAACTGCACCATTTTTGAGGGGGGAAACCACGCAAACAGGACAGGCTCCGGCCGATCACCCCTCGCCGAAGCTCGCGTTTTTCCCGCCGAAGGCCAAGCATCGCATTCTCATGGCATTCAACGAAGAAGAAATCTATCAAGAACACGTGTTGGATCACTACGAGGATCCGTATCACCGCGGCCACTGCGTCCATCCGACGCACGCTCACGAGGACGACAATCCGTTGTGCGGCGATGTCGTGCGAATCGAGCTCCAGGTCGATAAGGAGGGAAAGATCCGCGACATTTGGTTCGACGGCGACGGCTGCTGTATCAGTCAAGCCTCTGCCTCCATGCTGGTCGAGAAGATGGAGGGAAAGACGGTGGAGGAAGTCAAGCAGTTCACCGCCGATCAGATGCTGGAGTTGTTCGGCGCCCGCCTGACGCCAAATCGGCAGAAGTGCTGCCTGTTGTCTTGGCGTGTGCTGCAGTCTGCGATTTTTTCCCCCGCCAACGACGAAACTGCCGAGGCCGGCCCGAACTTTCAGGGCCCTGATTTGGGAGAGGAAAGCTAATGGCTGCGGTCGACCGTTCCTTGCCATTGGACGCTGATCATCTGCGGGGTGATTTTCCCATCCTGCGCGAAAGATTCACGGCGATCAGCCGCTCGTCTATCTGGACAACGCCGCAACAACGCAGCATCCGCGGCATGTGATCCAGACGCTCGTGGACACGTACGAGCGGAGTTACGCGAACGTCCACCGGGGAATACATTGGCTAAGCGACCAAAGTACGGACCTGTTCGAAGACGCGTGCGCGAAACTGGCAACCTTCATCAACGCTCAACATCCTCACGAAGTCATTTTCACGACAGGCACGACGGCTTCCATTAACCTGGTGGCGCAGTTGGGGCGACGAATATTGTGGTGAGGGTGACGAAATACTGCTGTCGGTCATGGAACACCATTCGAACCTCGTGCCGTGGCAGCAACTGTCGGCGCGAACCGGTTGTCGATTGCGCCACATGCCGATTGACGACGAGGGACGTTTGGAGCTCGATGCGTTACCAAATCTGCTCAGCGAGCGGACCAAGTTGGTGGCGATCACGGCAATTTCCAACGTCCTGGGCACCATCAATCCAATCCGGCAGATCATCGAACGTGCCCACCAAGCGGGAGCGGTCGTCCTGGTGGATGCGGCTCAGAGTGCTCCCCACGTAGCGACCGACGTACAGGCCCTGGACGTCGATTTTTTGGCCTTCAGCGGTCACAAAATGCTGGGACCCTCTGGCATCGGTGTGCTGTACGGGCGCGAGAAACTATTGGAGACGATACCGCCGTTCATGGGCGGAGGCAGCATGATTCGCCGCGTATTTCTCGATCGTTTTGAGTCGGCCGATTTGCCAGCCAAATTCGAGGCCGGGACACCTCCTATTGTACCGGCCATTGGTTTGGGGGCGGCAATTGACTACCTGAACCAAGTCGGCCTCGGTCCGATTCATGAATACGAACGCATCCTTACGCAGCGGGCCCACGATGTATTGGAGCAAGTCGGCGGGATTTGTTTCTTGGGTCCGCCGCCAGCCGAGAAGGCCGGCATCGTGAGTTTTACGGTCGAAGGGGTTCACGCGCACGATGTCGCGCAACTGTTGGACCGACATGGAGTCGCCATTCGAGCGGGACATCATTGCACGATGCCGCTCCATAGGCGGCTTGGCATTACGGCCAGTAATCGTGTGAGCTTTTACTTTTATAACACGTTGGCGGAGGTCGACCACCTCGGTCGGGCCTTGCTGGCAGCCAAACAGGTCTTCCGGCGGCGATCAAAATGAATGCCGCCGGGGTTGGTGGGCTTGCTCGTCAAGCGGCCTGGTCACGACGCCCCGGTATCGTTCGACGTCCGCTGCGTGATCCATGGAGGAAATCCGGCCCTTGATGTATCGACCCCGAAAGGTCAATCCAGCGCGACACGCTGCGCTCAGCGGGGCTCGGTATCAGCGCCTCTGTCTCCGTTCCCGCCGCGAGCTCTTCATTTCCTCTCGCTCAGCACCCCCACGCGCGGCTCCTGCGCTTCCAGAATCATGCGGACCAATTCCGCGACCGAGCGTGTATTCATTTTTTGGAAGATGCGTTGTCGCCGAACTTCAACCGTCCGCAGACTGACTCCTAACCGCTTGGCAATCACTTTGTTGGGCCTACCCTCCATCATCAAATCCAACACCTGACATTCCTTGGCGGTCAGTTGAGCGACGCGTTGCCGCACTTCGGCCGATTGCTGATCGGCATGCATCGCCTCACGATCTTGGGTCAAGGCGTCATGGATTTCACGCGCCAGGGACAGCTCGCTGCATGGCTTATCCAAGACGGTCAAGCGCTGCGCTTCATCGCCTGTACGGTCGTTTCTGTGCGGGCATGTCCCGTCAGGAAGATCAGCGGCAAATGGATGTCTTCCCCAATCATCGTCTCTTGAAACTTGTTACCATCCATGCCCAACAGGCGAAACTCCGAGACCACGCAGGCGGGATGCTCTCCGGCATACGCGCGCTGAGAAACTGTTCGGCCGTCAAAAAAGCCTGGCAATCGACGCCCATCTGACGGGCCAAGGCCGCCATATGCCGTTGAACGAAAACGTCGTCGTCGATCAAATAAATCGTGCTCTGATGAATCATGGTCTTTACCCCCATCCGCGGTCGGGTAGGCCGCGAGATCTCTACCCAAGGTCCTGGAAACGTCCGTCCGCGGCTTGCATTAACCGCGTCAGACAGATACGCGACATCAGCTGGGGAAAACCGCAGCGGATTTTCGCAGATTGGGCCTTGCCACGACGGGAATCGAGGACCGGAATACGGTCCACGTCTGGTAGGCTGCTGTCCCCAGCGCGGGGTGGTTGAATTAGAATAGGCGCCGACTCAGTGCCCCGAGATAATCTGGGAATTCCCCATGGCAATGCCTCATTCCTCCAATGCCACTCAGCTTCTTCACCGACTTCAGAAGGGCGATCCGGCCGCCGCCGAGAGCCTACTGCCGTTGGTGTACGACGAATTCCGACGACTCGCCGAAAAATATCTACAGCGGGAAGCGCCGGGGCATACCCTGCAACCGACCGCGCTAGTCCACGAAGCGTTTCTGAAATTGATTGATCAAAAACGGGTCGACTGGCAAGGGCGCACGCACTTTTTTGCCGTTGGCGCAAGCAATGCGGCGAATTCTGGTGGACCACGCCCGCGCCCGCCTGCGCGATAAGCGCGGGGGCAAACGCGAACGCATCCTGTTGACCAGCGATATGACCGTCACACGGGAACAAGACGAAGACGTCCTGGCAGTGGATGAAGCACTGACGAAACTCGCCGAGATCGACAGGCGTCAGGCCAGGATTGTCGAAATGAGATTCTTTGCCGGCATGACAGTGGCGGAGGTCGCTGAAGCCCTGGGCGTATCCAAACGCACCGTGGAAGCCGAGTGGACGCACGTGCGGGCTTGGCTACGGCGAGAGCTAAGTGCGGACGAGGATGACGACGTATGACGCCGGAACAGTACGCGCGTGCTAAAGAGTTATTCACCGCCGCTGCTCAGTTGACGGACGATCGTCGAACTGCCTTTCTGGAATCGCATCAGCACGAACCGCCGGAAGTTCTCCAGGAAGTTCGCTCGCTGTTACGACATCATACTCAGCAAACCCTGCTCGTTCAGACCGACGATACGCTTCCAAAGTTGCCCGCAGCACGGCGTCCTGGCAGCGTCTCGTTTTCCCACTCGACGTGGAACACCGCCGCACCTTGGCAACTCGGCCCGCGCGGCTATCTCGCCTTAGGTATTGTCCTGACCTGCATGACTCTGGTCGGTATCAACGTCCTGACACGACTGGCAATGCAATCAACACTCCGCGAACTGCGATCTTCCAGTCTCAAGAGTGGATTGGACGTTACGGTCGAGGCGTTACAACTGTGGATCGACTACGAAAAAACACGCGTCGATATGGTCGCTCGTGATCCGGAAATGCGAGATCAGACACAACGATTGGCCCAGCTGGTGGCTGCGGACAACGCGATCCCGCAACTGATCGCCTCGCCTTGGCAGGCCAGCATCCGAGCACAACTGGAGGCCGAATTTGGAGACCAGGTCAAGTACGCGATCTGGGATCGTCGTTTCGTAACACTTGCCGATTGGTCTCCCGACGGAACCGGCGTGGGTACTGGGGTTTCGGCATATGGCGCAGCGCCGCTAACCCGTGTGTTTGAAGGCCAGACGATCATCGATCTGCCTCGCCACAACGAGACGATCAGCAAGGACTATCCACTAGCGCCTCGTACACCGACCGTCTTGATTCTGGCCCCCATCCGCGACGACCAACAACAGGTCGTGGCGGCGCTGCTTATTTATGGCATCGGTGCCGACGAGCGTTTCAATCAGATCCTGGGCCTCGTGCGATTCGGGCGAACGGGGGAAACGTACGCGTTTGACAAGACCGGACTAATGATATCGGAGAGTCGGTTTAACGCGGACTTACAAACGGCGGGATTGGTGGATCCCGAGGAAGGTCAATCCAGTCTGCGCGTGTATCTGCGCGACCCGGGAGGCGATCTGACAAGGGGCTTCCGTCCTACGTCACCGGCAGCAACGTGGCCCTTGACCACCATGGCGCGTTTCGCGACGGCGGGCCAAGACGGTGTGGACTTGGACGGATACCGTGACTACCGAGGCGTCATGGTGGTGGGCGCGTGGAAATGGCTGGACGAGTACGATTTCGGCGTGGCCACTGAAATGGACAAAGGGGAATTGAATTCCGCGTTTCGGTATCTCAAGCTGCAATCGGCGTTTAAACTCGGTCTTCTCGCCATCGCACTGGCCAGCACCCTCTGGTCGTACCACTCTTTGGCTCGCTTGCGGCGGCGCGTGGGCACCGATTCGCAGCTGGGACAATACACTTTGGAGGAAAAAATCGGCGAAGGCGGGATGGGGGTCGTCTATAAGGCGCGTCACGCGTTACTCAAACGTCCCACCGCGGTCAAACTTCTGAAAGCGGATGTCGCCAACTCGCGGACCACGGCCTGGTTCGAGCGAGAGGTGCAGCTCGCCAGCCAACTGACTCACCCCAATACGATTGCGATCTATGACTACGGGATTACGGCGGAAGGGCTCTTCTATTACGCGATGGAGTATTTGGATGGTGTCACGCTGTTGCAAGTCGTGCAACAAAGTGGCCCCCTGAGCGTGAGGCGCACAATTCATATCCTTCGTCAGATCGCCGGCTCCCTGCGGGAAGCACATCATCTGGGGCTCGTTCACCGCGATATTAAGCCTCACAATGTGATGCTCTGCCAACGAGCAGGTGAGACCGACATGGTGAAGGTGTTGGACTTCGGGCTCGTCAAAGAACTTAGCGAGCAGAGCAAGGCGTCGACCGTTCTGGCAGGAACTCCGATGTACATGGCCCCAGAACGCATTGGCTCGCCCGACGCGGTTGATCCTCGCATGGACATTTACGCGTTTGGCGCGGTCGGCTATTTTCTATTGACCGGTCAAGAAATCTTCGCAAACGAAGACGGCCGTGGCCTACTGTACCACGTGATGAACACCGTGCCTCCGCGCGTTACACAGTGCGTGGCGACACCGATTCCGGCCGAGTTGGCCGATTTGATCGCGAGCTGCCTTGCCAAAGACCCGCAGGATCGTCCGGCCAATATGGATGCGGTCTTGCAGGTACTGGACAACATCGCGTTGGTCGATCGTTAAACCCTGTCGTCAATCCGATAGCGGCTTGCGTCCCACGAAGACATAATAAGGAGCTCGAATCAGTGGCAGATATGGAATCTTGGTCCGGTGTTCTTCCAAGCGTTCCGTACTCAGCAAATGTTGCAGATAGGGTAGATGGTCAGCCGAAGGAAAAACGTTGTCGTTCCCAAACCAAACGGGCCAGAAGTTCCGCGTGAACCAACCGTGTCGTGTTAGTGCGGGTGCGGGATACTTGCGGGACACATAGAAGTCCACGATGCCCAAGTGACCGCCCGGGCGTAACATCCGCACGGCGTTTTCCAGAGCCGCAAACCAATCGGGAATCATCGTCAGCGAATACGAAAAGGTGACGACGTCCACCGGCTCGGATGGCTGAAAAGTTGTGGCGTCGGCATGGCAGGCCGTCACATTCGTCCATCCTCGTTGCTGACAACGCTGCTCAGCCACGCGTAACAGCGATTCTGCCAAGTCGACGAGATAGACGCGCCGCAGACGACCGATGCGATCGGCCAAGTATTCCAGATTCGACCCCGTACCGCCTCCCAAATCGACCCACACGCCTTGCGCGGGCGTCGCAATTCCCTGATAGAGGGACTCACGTCCCTGCAACAAGCGACGGCGGAAATCATCGTAAGCTGCGGCTTGTCCCGCATAGAAACTCTCCATGCGCTGCGCATGGTCGGCACCTCGCACCGGCTTGAGGGCCAGGTGATACAGCACCTTTAGGTCGGTCATCACACTCATCGCGGTCCTCGCCTGACCTTCCTCTGCGGCGCGATCTCTGGAATTCGACGAACTCGCGCTCGCTAGGCTGCGACTTGAGCAATGTAGAAGCTGCCGTAGGTGTGCACACGATCCTGTCTGTGCAACTGCTCGGCCAGGGCGCGATTGTAGGACAGCAATTCACCCAACTGCCGTTTCTGGCCGTGATGGCGGATACGGACACGTTCGATGAAGTCCGTCCGCAATCCACCGCTGCGCCACAGAAAGCGAGCGTCGTCGGTTGCGTTGTTGAGGATCGCTTGCCACTCGCCTTCCAAAGCCCAGAAGAGTTTGTTGGACAGCCAATCCATGTGGTCCAGTAACACGAATCGCGAGATCCGAACATTGCTGCTTTCGAGGAACCCTTGTACCGTATTGGTGTGGGCCGTCACACGATCGACCAGACCGTTTTTGAGTCGCAGAAAGTTCTCGGGCTTGAGGTATTCGGGACAGCACTGTGGGGTGTATTGCCCGGTCAAGTAGACGCGCCAGAAGTAATTGTCGGCCAGTGGAAGTCCCGCGAAGACCGCTTCCACGCAATCCTGCACAAACTTCACGATCCCCCCGTCGTAGTCGCGTTCCACCTGCTGGCGTTGCGCCTTGGGCACGCCCACCATGGACAAAGTCGTGTCTCGTCCCATCGCAAACTTGACTGTCCGCGTCCAAAATCGATCTCGAAGATAGTCGTCATATATGCGGCGTTGTTCGTCCACCGATGCCGCGTTCAGGATTGCGTCGAGCCATTCGCGTACGCGGATGACGCGGTCGACATACAGGTTCAAGATCTTCGCGAACGTCCCCGACGTACCTCGGTAATAAAACGGCCGATGACGGTTGTCAAAGAATCGGATCCAGCGGTCCCAATAGCTCTGTGACCATGGAGACAAATCGGCACGCAGTCGCTGCTGGTAAATGTCCGTTGCGTCTACCAGCCGTCCTCGGCCAAACATTTGAAAGAAGTCCTCGTATTCCAGCCGGCGAATGCCCGCAAGTTTTAGTTCCAGCAAAGCATTCTGCCGCGGGTTCATATCAACGGCGTACACATGATTGGGCTCTGACAGCGCGTAATCCAACGCATTGCACCCCGCGGACGTGATGACCATTACGTTGTCCCGTGGCCCAAGATCGAGGGCGATGCGATCCAGGCGGGGATCCTCCCAGCACGTGTTGTAGACCAAATTGTTGCGGTGAACGAAATCGAACATCCGCACGTTCATCCAATCTTGAATGGCCATCATCTTTCCTTCCTGGGCGAACTCGAGGCGTGCTGCGGTTTTTCGAGCGTCGGGTGACGCGGACCGAGAGCCGGTTGCCGTTCCTGTATGACCACAATTCCAAGTGGATTTGCCGCGCCGTGGCACACGCAGCAAGTTACCAATGAGGTACCGTTGGCCGGCGGACGCAAGGGATGGCGGGCCGGCGGACGAACCGATGGGCGGCAATATTCTGTCGAAGCGAGCGTCAAAAGTCCCTGCGTGATAGCTCGCCACCGCAAGGCAACGAGTTCGGCTCGGTGTGAAAGTGAATTCCGGGCCCCAACGGATGTTGCCGATTCTACTCGTGGGAAGTCCGGCCGAAAACACCTAGTACCGCGACAATTCGCCGATTTGCTAGAAGAGGGGCGTTTGGCAGATAGCAGGCCGTGGCATACTGCACCACATTCGCAGGCCGTCATACGCTCCGCGTTTTGACAGCGATCGTCGCCACCGGGCAGCCGTAAATCACCCCTAACCGGCGGCAATTGCGATCTTTTCTGCCAGATAACGCAAGATATCTCGCACCGAGATCACACCGACCGCCCGTCCGCTTGCGTCCACGATCGGCACGTGGCGGTAGCCTCCCAGGTCCATCCGGTGGACCGCAAAGGCCAGGCGGGCTTCTCCGGTCAACGCCTGGGGGTTGGGCGTCATAAACCGAGAGATCGGTTCCTCAGCATGCTCGCCGGCCCGCACGCCCAACCGGATCAGCGCGTCCCGCTCACTAAAGACCCCGACGATAGAACCATCATCGACAATGAACACGCAACCGATCTGCCGGTCGACGAGCAACCTCAGCACCTGCCGAACCGAGGCTTTGACGTCGACCACGATCGGCGCCTTGGGGGAGAGGCAATCGATGGTATCGACCAACAAACCACGTTCTACGGCATTGTTCGGCAGCAGCTCATGTGCGTCATGCAACGGTTGACCGCATTGATCACAAAGGTCAACGCCCTCAATATTTTCGAAGTCGCATAGGGGACAAATCGTCATGCATCCACCGTCCAGGTATCACCGGAATTAAAAAGCTTCTCCAGGTTACCTTCACCAAATTTCTCTTTGGCGACGGACACCTGCCGATTCAATTCCTCATCGTATTTCGGCCGGTCGACCGCACGAAAGACGCCGATCGGTTCCGGAAACTCGGGATGACGCATCCGGCTGAGCAAGTAAGCGAGGCTGGGTTCGGGTGACTTCTCGTCGTGGAACAACAAATCGTCTTCCGTGACCCCCTTGCCCAGATCAACGACCTCTGGCTCCATGCCGTTGAGCCGAATCCCCTTGTCTCGATTCTTACCGAAGATCAGCGGTTTGCCGTGCTCCAGTTCGATCGTCGTATCCGCCCTCTGATTACGATCGGTAGCATATTCCCACGCGCCGTCATTAAAGACATTGCAATTCTGATAGACCTCGACAAAGGCCGTGCCTCGATGTTCCGCCGCCCTGTGCAACACCTTGCCCAGATGCTTGATGTTGACATCAATCGAACGGGCCACAAACGTGGCTTCGCAACCGATCGCGATCGACAGCGGATGGAGCGGGTTATCGATGGCCCCCATCGGCGTGCTCTTGGTGACTTTGCCCAGCGGGGACGTGGGGGAATACTGCCCTTTGGTTAGGCCGTAGATGCGGTTGTTGAACAGCACAATGTTGATGTCCAGGTTACGTCGAATCGCGTGCATCAGGTGATTCCCCCCAATGCTCAGACCATCGCCGTCCCCCGTGATCACCCAGACCGTCAAATCCGGGCGAACGCATTTCAGTCCCGTCGCGATGGCTGGCGCCCGACCATGAATGGAGTGCATTCCATAGGTGTTCATGTAGTAGGGAAAACGGCTGGAACAACCGATTCCGGAGATGAACACGAGTTTCTCCCGCGGGATACCCAAAGTGGGCATGACCTTTTTCATCTGAGCCAGAATCGAGTAGTCACCACAGCCAGGGCACCAACGGACGTCTTGGTCACTAGCAAAATCCGCGGCAGTAAGCACAGGAAGTTCGGTTGTCATTTCGATATATCTCGGACAGTGGGGCGCCCCAGCAACGGAGCATCACGGGAAGGGTTTAAGGGAACAATCAGGCACGGATTAGCGGAGCATCTCCTCGATTCTCTGCTCGATTTCACCTACGGAGAACGGCTTACCTTGGACCTTGTTCAGCCCTTGCGCATCCACCAAAAACTTGGCTCGCAACAACATCAGCAATTGGCCCATATTCAGCTCGGGTACGAGCACTTGGTCGAAACCGCGAATCAATTTGCCCAAGTTGCGAGGCAGCGGATTGAGGTACCGCAGATGCGCGTGCGACACGGATTTACCTTGAGCCTGCAAATGGCGAACCGCCGTGACACAGGCGCCAAAGGTACCGCCCCAGCTAATCACCAGGACGTCGCCGGATTCGTCACCCATGACTTCCTGTAACGGGATATCGTCGGCGATGTTCGCAACCTTTTGAGCTCGCACGTTTGTCATGTGCTGGTGGTTGACGGGGTCGTAGCTAACGTTGCCCGTTCCGTCTTGCTTTTCCAAGCCACCGATGCGGTGCATCAGACCCGGCGTACCAGGAATGGCCCATGGCCGTGCCAACCGTTCGTTGCGTTGGTACGGCATGAACGGCTCGCCATCCTCCCGCGCGGCAGGATGCTGCACCTCGAAGCTCAGCAGGCTTTTGATATCGGGAATCCGCCAAGGCTCGGAACCGTTGGCGATATAACCGTCGGACAGCAGGATAACAGGGGTCATAAAGCGGACGGCGATCCGCCATGCTTCCTGGGCCACATCGAAGCAGTCCGCGGGACTCCGCGCCGCAATGACCGGCATCGGGCATTCACCGTTGCGGCCAAACATGGCCTGCCACAGGTCCGATTGCTCTGTCTTCGTCGGCAACCCCGTGCTGGGCCCACCCCGCTGGATATTGACAATGATCATGGGCAACTCCAGCATTACCCCCAGCCCCATGGCCTCGCCCTTTAGCGCGATGCCGGGACCGCTGGAGGTCGTGATCGCCATCGCCCCGCCAAATGCGGCGCCTACGGTGGCCGTCATGGCAGCGATTTCATCTTCGGCCTGGAACGTCCGCACACCAAAATGCTTGAACCGACTTAACTCATGCAGAATATCGCTGGCGGGCGTGATCGGGTAAGACCCCAGGAACAACTCCGATCCGCTTTGCTTGGCCACGGCGACCATTCCCCAGGCCAAGGCCTGGTTCCCGGTCATGTTTCGGTACCTGCCCGGCGGCAAATCGGCACGGTCCACACGAAAGCTGCTGACAAACGCATCGGTCGTCTCACCATAGTTGCGTCCGGCCGCCAGGGCCCGCAGGTTCGCGTCAGCAATCGTCGGCTTGCTGCCGAACTTGCTTTCGATGAATCGTCGTGTCGGCTCGAGACTCCGCCCGTACATCCAAAAGACGAGGCCCATCGCGAAGAAATTGCGGCAACGATCGGCCTCTTTCTGGCTCAGCCCCAACCCATCAACCGCCAGACGCGTCAGTTTCGTCATCGACACCTTAAAGAGCCGATACTTTTGCTCCAAGCTGCCATCTTCCAGCGGGTTCTCTTGGAAACCTGCCTGTTCCAGCCCCTTGGGATCGAATGCGTCCTCGTTTACGACCAGCATGCCACCCGGTTCCAGATCGGCCAGATTGGTCTTGAGGGCCGCGGGATTCATCGCCACCAATGTGTCCAGGCGATCGCCCGGCGTGTAGATATCGGTTGAGGCGAAGTGAATTTGAAATCCACTGACCCCAGCCAGCGTGCCGCGTGGCGCCCGAATCTCGGCGGGAAAATCTGGAAAAGTTGCGATGTCGTTACCGGCCAGGGCGGAAGTGTTGGTCAACTGGGTGCCGGCCAATTGCATGCCGTCCCCCGAATCGCCGGCAAAACGAACGGTCGCCGACTCGACCTTGACTACCTGTTTGGACGTTTCTGATTGGTCTTGCGCTGTGGTCGCCATTATGTCTGCCAGATGTTCTTTCACTCGAAAACCAAATATGTTTAGAGTTTGAAAATTATTAGGCTATGGTCGTGCCCCCGCCCAGGGACCTCGCCTCCGTTACGCTCCCTCACGATGCTGCATCGCCCGATTCGGCTCCGGCGGCAAAGTGTATACGAACTTGGGAAAGTGCTGCACAAGGTAATGCAGGATCGCGGACGCCTTGAGTAGCCCCACGGGCCGACCTTCGGCATCCAACACGGGCAACCGCCGATTGCCTCCGAGGGACATTTTGGCAATTGCGACCTCCACCGTGTCCGTGGCCGATATCGTCGCCGGATGGGTCGACATCACGCTCGCAATCGGCCCTTCCAAATCCGCTCCATCTGCCATTAGATGCAATGCGTCACGTTCCGTGAAGATCCCCACCAACTTCTCGTCGCGACACACACAGACACTGCCCCGCTTCGACTCCCGAAGCAACTCCAAGACGGATCGTATCGAGCGATCCGGATCGACGCAAAGTGGCATTGAGGTGTCAATGTGTCCCACCGTTTCCGTGTTCAGGTGAAGTTGAAAAACCACGGATTGTTACCTTAATCGCAGAGCTGAAGGAGGTTGGTACAGATTATCGAGTTATTTTCTGGGACAGCGAAGTGGCTGGTTGGGTCTTCGAGATGAACGGCCGCCAGGGGCATTAGGGGGCCCCCACACCGTACGAACTCGGCGGGGTTGTTGCTACCGTGCGGTGCGCAGAAACGCGGACAACGGGCACCCGTTGGGGCATCCGACGCGTCATCGAAGCAGCTCCCAAAGAGGAAACGCAAGTGGCGTCGCGAACAACGGCTGGAACGACGTTCCGAGCCCGTGGATGGTCATGCGATTGGAATGGCATCGGCCTGTTCCGGGTAGTCGAACCCTACAGTCGGCGGGACTCTCTTCCGTTCCCCAATTCGCCGTGGATTGCCTCGGCAGCGGATCTCTGTGTCAACACGGGTCGACTTACGTGATAGTTCCTACGAATGTACCACGTTGCCCATTTCGTTTGAAGGACAAATTCGGCAGAGCGAGTTCATTTTCGTTAGCTCCGCGCGGCCCACGGACCCGTCGCCGCCAGCATGCCGTCCAAGCTCCGCCGCTGGCACGGCAGCGACCGCAGGCCGATGGAGCGAGCCCTCTGTCGGATACGTCGGCCGGCGACTTAAGTTCAATCGCCCCCCACCGGGTCGTCGCCGGAAGTAAAAGGAAAGAGCGTCTTACCACCGTAGAATTTCGACAGATCAATGCCTCCCTTGTGCTCCTCCTCCAAAAGCTTCAGCCGCGACTCCATGCGCTCAACTCGTCGAGCCAACTGAGGGAGCAAATCCAGTTTCTCGTCGGCCGGCTTGGGGCGCGGCACAACGGGATACCCAAGCTGACGTTGCAGTGATGCAAAGAGCAACAACGGATCTTTGCCGCGGTTGGCCTGCGCAATGCGACCTTCCTTTTCTCCAAACAAGGGCCGCGTCAGCGTAGGATCGTCCACCAGCAAGTCCCGCCGGCGAGGCTGATAGAAGGCACTACGTACAAAGATCAGGTCCGCCACGTCGACCAGACCAATCTGACGGCGGACGGTCAAAATCCAATGGCGCCAGAATTCATCGTAGAGAGGATCCTGCGCCATGGCGGCAAGCCCCCGATCGTAGCTGAGACGATTGCGACACAGGCTCTCAAACTGAAAGAGGAATTCGCCCTGCGGTGTCAAGCTTTCGCTGCGATACTCCGCCTCTTTACAGAGAATCGCAAATGCAATGCGCATGTCGAATCGCCCACGATCGTCTTCGGCCTCGGTCACCAAGAAGCTCTGAAACGCTGTGAAGTAGTGAGCCAACCGCAGCATCGCGGGGGAAAACGCGCCTGAATGCTTCAGCTCACTCAGCATGAAATCGATCGCCATCGGTAACTTTGTCGTCGCCAACACCTCGTGCTTGATCGATGCCATCAGTTCCTGGACCGGTTCGTTACCGGGGAAGCGTTCCAAGAGGCGACGAAAAAAATATGCCTGCTCGACGTACTCTTCGCGCGTCAACAATGGCGGTGTCGGTGTTGCCCCGGATGCAGCATGGCCGACATCGCGTTGCTTCGGATCGTTGTCCGCCGTCGCGTCAGACACGCTGTCACTCACTCGTGAATGGGACCGCGCAATTCGCGATCGAGAAAATGCACCGACTCTTCAAACGCCTGCGGATCCGTGTACGCGCCAGATGCCCCGCATGCGCGACCACATGCAGCTGCGTCTTCACCCCCCGAACACTTAACCGAGCATACAGTCGCCGAGGGCTCTCCAGGGGCACCAGACGGTCGTCCTCTCCATGGAACAAAAAGACGGGCGGGGCCTGGGACGTTACATAACACGTGGGCGACGCATCCCGGTACGCCTGCGGGCGCTGTTGCCGCGTCCCTCCCAACCAAAACGCCAAACGCTGGCTCTCGAGCGGCTCGTCAAGGAAGTCACACGGCGCCCCGCCAGCGACGATCGCCCGCAGGCGCACCGGTGGCGTGGGTTCCCCTTCCGCGGTCGACCTGAACGGATGGGCCACGTCCGGATCGTCTGCCGCACCGCACTGCGACTCGATCATTCCCAGCAGGCAGACGAGATGTCCTCCGGCCGAGTATCCATATGCTGCCAATCGCGCCGGATCCCAAGAGTAATTCGCCCCCTGAGCTGCCATCCACTTAAGGGCGGCGTGGCAGTCTTCCAGCTGGGCGGGAAACGGATACTGGGGAGCGAGTCGGTAATTGATAGCCATCACGGCGTAACCTCGCGCTGCCAGTCGGCGCGCATGCCATGCCGCGTGATGCTTGTTGCCTGCCATCCAGGCCCCTCCATGAACCATCAACACCCCGGGAACGCACCCCCCGCCGAGCGGCAAATAGAGATCCGCGGTCTCCGCGCCCGCTTCGCGCTGGACGTACGGCACGTCGCGGACCACGCGATATTCCGAGGGGCTCGCCGCCCATATCCAGCTAGCGGACACCCCACTAACGGTCGACGCGACAATGAAACACCAGCTGACGAAACGTTGGATCGGAGACAACTTCATGGGGTGAGGTTCCACGCTGCCTTCAAAGCAAATCTATGCCTATAATACCGGCATCGAGATCTACTGACAGTCCGATCCAATCGGCACTGAGAAAATAACAAGGGTGATCATGCCCCGCGAATTCTCTTCCATCGAAACCGCTGTCGCTGCCATCGGGCGTGGCGAATTAGTAATCGTACTGGACGCGGAAGACCGCGAAAACGAAGGGGACTTTGTCGGCGCCGCCGAATGCGTCACGCCGGAGATGGTCAATTTCATCATCAGCCATGGGAAGGGTCTGCTGTGTGTCTCAGTCCTCCCCGAAGTCGCCCGCCGACTGGAACTCTCGCCGATGGTCGGCGCCCGCATCGACTCGCATCGCACGGCGTATACCATCACCATCGACCACCAATCCGTTCGCACGGGGATCACGGCCAAAGAGCGTTGCCGCACCATCCAAGAACTGGTCAGTCCCTCCAGCAGCGCCGAAGACTTCGTACGACCCGGACACGTCCTGCCCCTGGTAGCGAAAGAAGGGGGTGTCCTGCGCCGCGCTGGCCACACCGAAGCAGCGGTCGATCTGGCCCGGCTGGCCGGCCTGCGACCGGCCGGTATCCTCTGCGAGATCCTCGACGAAACGGGGGAACGGGCGAGCCGTCAGCGGTTGTTGACCCTGGCCGATGAATTCGGCCTGGAAATCATCACCATCGAGGAGTTGATCCGCTACCGACGTCGCAGTGAGCGACTGGTGCAGCGGATCGCCGAAGCCCAGCTGCCTACTCGATACGGCCCTTTCGTGTTCTGGCCTATGGGGTCTGCTACGAACAGCAGCAACCCGTGGCGCTGGTCATGGGCGATTTGGCTAACGCGCCGGCCCCGCTGGTCCGCCTCCACTCTTCCTGCTTCACCGGCGATCTACTGACGTCGCTTCGCTGCGACTGCGGTGACCAACTGCACATGTCTCTGGAACAAATTGGCCAAGAAGGCGTCGGAGCGTTGGTGTACTTGCCGCAGGAGGGGCGTGGCATCGGGCTGGTTGAAAAGATCAAAGCCTACCAGCTACAGGACCGGGGGATGGACACGGTCGAGGCGAATTTGGCGCTCGGACATAAGGCAGACCTGCGCGATTACGGCGTGGGCATTCAGATCCTCAAGGACCTAGGACTGTCCAAAGTACGACTGCTGACCAATAACCCGAAAAAGACCGACGCCTTTATCTACGACGGATTTGAACTGCAAGTCGTCGACCAAGTGCCGATTCGGCCTCCGGCAAATGAGCACAATGCGGCCTATTTGGCCACGAAACGCGAAAAACTCGGACATCACCTACCCGAGGAGCAGTGGACACCGGGTCGCAAAGGCCACTAACGGCGGTTCCGTCCCACCGCCCGCGAAGCGTACCCAAGATGCGGCGCCCCGCACGACGCCGTTATAACCGCCAGCGTCCCCCCCTTTTTCCCCTCACTCATGCTGCCGTGCTCCTGAGGCCGATGGAAAAACACACAACATAGGTCACACGCGAGGTCTACACAGCCTTTGCAGGCGGCTTTCCGAGTGACTCGACGCTGGCAAATATCCCCGGACGGGTCTCCGTGCTGTGGAGCTTTTTCCCCGGTATTTAGTAGTGAACAAGCAGTTCAGAACAGGACGGTGGCCGTTCCCCGGGCGGCTGGTCTGGCGATTCGTGCCCCTCTTGGTCGTCTGCGCTCCACTGCACGCCGCCCCACGCCAGGTGTTAGACATCGGCCGAACGACCGTCCGCGGCGCAAGAAGCCCCAGTTGGCTGGACACTCCTCCAGCTACCTCCGCAACCCTGGACCTGTTGGACGCCGCCGTCGCCGCTGATCCGTTGGTTTCCCGCGAGACCCGACAGCGGCTCCATCGCGCGGCTTGGCGGCTGATCGCCCGCTCTCGCGATCATGTCTCCCGAATCACTTCCGACGCGGCACGGGCCGAAGCCCTTTTCGACTTCATGCATCGGGAATTCCTGTATGGCGTGTACGACGCCCACTGCGGTCACCTGCAACGAACGCTCGATGACGGAACCCACAATTGTCTGATGTCGACGCTCGTGTATCTGGTGCTGTGTCGCGATGCGGCTATAGCGGCCCAGGCCATTGCATCACCGGGACACGTTGCCGTCCAGATCGAAATCAGTGGAGCGGCCTATCGCATCGAAACAACGGATCGCCGCTGGCGGCCGCAAACCTACGAATCCGATCCGCGCTCCGGCAAGGCAATCACCGACCGGGCCCTTATCGGCCGGGTGCACTACAATCTGGGGATACACTTTGCAGGTGAAGGCAACTTCCCGCTGGCCATCCAAGCAACGCGGCAGAGCGTGCGGTTGGATCCGACGCACCTTGAGGCCCGCACAAACCTGCTGAGCAACGTTGACCAATGCATCGCTTGATTTGGCGCGGCGCGGCGAATACGGACATGCAGAAGCACTGATTCGTGAGGGATTAGAGTTGGACGGGAACTATTGGCCGCTCCAACGCAGCCAGGCGTACTTGCGCGATCTGCAGCAGGGCGCGATGACGCGTGAGCCGCTACGGGCGGCGCCCTGGACCGACCACCGAGCCGGCGGCGGAAGTTGACAGACGGAGCGTCTTGACGTAAATATCTGTTGACGATGCAGGGACCGCATCGCGAACCCTCTCTTCTGCATCCTTGTCTGCTGCTTATTCTCCCTCCGTTTGCGTAGTCTCCGCACGATTCAGGGCGGCGCAAGGCGGCTCGGGCATCATTATTGGTTCGTTCGTTCCCATCGTGATCGCATCACGACCTTCATGCGTGGGTCTGCGCCCAGAGGCGGCAGACGCGCGAGAAAGTCAAACTCGAATGCCGCAGGAAATCCCTCATCCAATGGGCGATCACGGTCCATTTCGCGTCCTTAGCACCGATGATGCGAAAATACGCGAATGTGTCCTGCGCGTCGCCCAAGCTTCACAGACACCACCGGTTGCGTTTGAGCGACGATCGGTGCAGCGAATTCCCTTCCCGCGATTGATTGCCCTCACACCCTTAGACGACCAAACGCGTACCTCGATTGGCACACCGGTCCATGTGATTGGCAAAAACCTCTCCCCGCTGGGGCTTGATTTTTTTCATCACGAACCGATCCCTCACCGCTTTGTGGTCGCCTCCTTGGACATCAGGCCCGACCAGGGCGCTGCATTTCTTGTTGAAAATCAGCTGGTGCCGTTTTCTCAAAGCGAATTGGTACGACAGTGGCGGTCGGTTCCTGAAAGTGCTGCAGACGTCGGAATCGGACAGCATCCCCGCCCTCGTCGCTCCCGACACAAACTGGCAGAACGGACAATTTTTTTCTGCGGCACGAGAGAAATGAACTAAGGTTGCAATGTATGTTCAAACTCACGGCCCTTCGTGCCGTGTGCCTTGTTTTTTGATCACTTCCAGTTGCATCACCGTCACTGCGAAGTCATCTGGACCAACGACAGTCTTCGCTGTCGATCGTATACATCGGATAGTCAAGTCCGCGGGGGCTGCCTCATTCACGGAGGTAGCCCCTTTTTTGTTCCCTGTCGGGGCCACGAGATCTTCCGTGATGAGATGAGGCTAGTGAATTATCTCTCGCTCGGTCAGAAGTTTCACAATCCGCTCCACACACTCATCGACGGTCAATTTGTCCGTTGCAAGAGTCAAGTCCGCGGACTTGGGTGGGTCGTAGCTGGCCGACACGCCCGGAAAGTTGTCGATCTCACCGGCATCCGCCTTGGCGTACATACCGTCGGTATCGCGCGCCGGCAGACTTCCAGCGGCGCATCCAGATGGATCATCAGGAAATGTTCTCGTCCCATCGATTCGCGTGCCCTTTGGCGCCACTCTTGACTGGGTGCGACGAACGCACAAATACAGATCATTCCGGCTTGGTTTAACAGGCGGGCGACTTCCACGGTCCGTCGCAAGTTTTCCGAGCGGCCGGCGTCCGAGAAATCCAGATCCTTGTTCAACCCCAGCCGCATGTTTTGACCATCGATGACCGTCGCCACACGCCCCTCATCGAACAGTCGGCGCGTCTCGCGCGTAGCCAATCGTGGTCTTACCGGCACCGGTGAGACCCGTCAGCAAGATCGTAGTTGGCTTCTGTCCGAAACGCGCCGCGCGTTCCGCGTTGGTGACCTGCCCCACTGTCGGTCTCAGGTGCTCGCTGGCCGCCACGTCATCCCATACCTGTCCCTGCCCCTTGCCGCTCACCCGATCCAGAATCATACCGGCGCCAACGGTAGTGTTGGTTAGCCGATCGATCAAGATGAACGCGCCGGGTGGAACGATTTTGACGATAGCCGTCGAAGCAAAACGGCTGCGTGCAAACGAGCGAACAACGACCGATTTCGTTGAGCCGCAGCGTCGGCGCGATCCTGTCGCTGCAGCGTGTTGACGTCCACCTGGTAACGCAGCGTCGAGACGCTGCCGGTGAGCATTTTGTTGCCATGTTTGAACAAGTACTGCTTGCCGGGCACCATCGGTTGTTCGGTCATCCAGACCACCATCGCATCGAACGTTCGGATCCAACCGCGGCACATTGCCCGGATCGGACGATCATGTCGCCGCGGCTGACGTCGATTTCGTCTTCCAGCGTCAGCGTGACGGCATGCGGCGCGAAGGCTTCTTCCAGTTCGCCATCGAAGGTCACGATGCGACTTCACGCGGCTGGTCTTGCGCGACGGCAGCACCATGACCTCGTCGCCCTTGCGGACGATGCCCGAGGCGATCGTCCCGCAGAAACCGCGAAAATTGAGGTGCGGCCGATTAACACATATTGCACGGGGAAACGAAAATCGCTCCAGGTTGCGGTCCGAGGCGATGTAGCACATTTTCCAGCAAGTGCATCAGCGTGCTGCCGTCGTACCAGGGCATGTTCGGGCGCTGGCATCGACGACGTTGTCGCCCTTGAGCGCCGAAATCGGGATGAAGTGCACGTCGTCCGACATCCATCCGCGTGGCGAAGTCGATATAGTCCGACCTAGATCTGCTCGAAGACCTCTTCGCGGTAATCGACCAGGTCCATCTTGTTGATGGCCACCATCACGTGCTTGATGCCCAGCAGCGAGGCGATAAAGCTGTGCCGTTTGGTCTGCGTCATGACGCCATTGCGGGCGTCGATCAGGATAATCGCCAGGTCGCACGTCGAAGCGCCCGTCGCCATGTTGCGAGTGTACTGCTCATGCCCCGGCGTGTCGGCAATGATGAACTTGCGCTTCGCCGTGGAAAAATAGCGATACGCCACATCGATCGTGATGCCCTGCTCCCGCTCGGCTTTCAGTCCATCGGTCAACAGCGCCGGGTCGAAGTCCCCGCCCGTCGTGCCGTGAACCGCGCGAATCCCGTTGCAGACGGCCGCCAATTGATCTTCATAGATCATCTTCGAGTCATACAGCAGGCGGCCGATCAGCGTGCTCTTGCCGTCGTCGACGCTGCCACAGGTGAGAAATCGCAACAGCTCTTTCCGCTCGTGCTGCGCCAGATAGGCATCGATATCGGTGAGCAATCAGTTCGGATTGATGCGACATGTTAACCACGAAGCGTGCGAATTTCGAATGGCAACTAGCGAGACCGTCTGTGAACTCCAGTCGAACGACGCGCTCGGAATGCCACATCAGAAATAGCCCTCTTTCTTTTTCTCTTCCATCGAGCCCGCCTGATCGTAGTCGATCACGCGGCCCTGCCGTTCGGACGTCTTCGTCAGCAGCATTTCTTGGATGATTTCCGGCAGGGTCGTGGCAGTGCGACTCGACCGCGCCGGTCAACGGATAACAGCCCAGCGTGCGGAAGCGCACCATCTGCTGCTGCGGGCTCCTCGCCGGGATCCAAGCGGAAGCCGCTCGTCGTCGACCATGATCAGCACCCCGTCCCGCTCCACTACCGGTCGTTTGGCTGCGAAATACAACGGCACGATGGGGATCTTCTCCAGGTGGATGTATTGCCAGACGTCCAACTCCGTCCAGTTGGACAGCGGAAACACGCGAATGCTCTCGCCCTTGTTGATCCGCGCGTTGTAGATGTTCCACAACTCCGGCCGCTGGTTCTTGGGGTCCCAGCGGTGATTCCTGTCGCGAAACGAATACACACGTTCTTTGGCCCGCGACTTTTCTTCGTCGCGTCGGGCCCCGCCGAACGCGGCATCAAACTTGTACTTATTCAACGCCTGCAGCAGGGCCTCCGTCTTCATCACGTCCGTGTATTTTTTGCTGCCCACCGTAAACGGCGTGACACCGGCCTCCGCCCCTTCGTCGTTGATGTGCACGAGCACCTCCAGACCCAATTCCTTGCGCGCATACTCCTCGCGAAATTCGAATCATCTCGCGGAACTTCCACGTCGTGTCGACATGCATCAACGGAAACGGGGGCTTGCCCGGATAGAAGGCCTTCATTGCCAGATGGACCATCACCGAGGAATCCTTGCCGATCGAATACAGCATCACCGGATTCTCAAACTCGGCCGCCACTTCGCGGATGATGTGGATGCTCTCGGCCTCGAGCTGTTTCAGATGTGTCAGCTTGTAACCAGACATGGATCGTCCCGGGGAATGAATTAAGAAGGTTCGTGGCGCAGGCCGAGCCGACTCCGATTGGACGGCGCAATTCGGTATCTTCCAACGTATCGGAACTTCCCGCCACAGACTCCAGCACGACCCACAATCGTCACGGTCGGCCAGAAGGACTTAACCACCCAAGATTACGCATTTCCCGAAACCACACAAGCTCTGTTGCCGGCACTCCAGCGACAGCAGCAAGCACTGGCCGACAAGCCATTTCACGCGCCGCACGGGGCCAAAAGGGCTCGCCGGCGCCGCTGTCAGGGTGTGGCGTGACGGTGCGGCACGTGGTCGTGATCTGCCGCGTGAGCGGCCGCGGCAGCTCCTGCTTCAACCGAGTGATGCGGTTCATGGACGTGTGGCGGCTCAAAAAAGTGAATTCCGTAGGCGCACAACACCCCCAGGATGAGTGCAGCGGATAGCTTTAGGCCATCGTGGCGATGAAACTGAACCTCCGGCAGGAGGTCACTGAGCGAAATGCAGAGAAACACGCCAGCGGAAATCGCTAACGCAATCCCAACAATTTCGTGCTGCGCCGTTCCGGCATGGGATACCCATACGGCAAAGGCCCAGGCCCCCAACGGACACATCATCGCAAATCCCGCGTTGACGACCTGCTGAGCGCGGCGGGACCAATGACGCGCTTGCATTAAGGTGGTGATCGAGAGGGCATCCAGGGGCTTGTGGAGAAAAATCGCCAAAAAAACGCCGAGGCCCGCCCAGGAAGTATCCCCGCGGTGTGTGGTATCGGAGATCACTCCGGCACTGAGGGCGATTCCATCGAGAAACGCGTGCAATGAAAGCCCGCAGGCAACGCCAATCCAACTCAGCGAACTCAGCGGTAGTGAATCGAAGGCGCCACTCACCTCGCCGGCCGCATGGTGCGAATGGCCAACGTGGTCGTGTGCGCCACAATCATCGTCCGACGCTCCCTCTTCCGGTGCCGCCGGTCCGTGCTCGTGAAAATGGAACAGGCGAATCAAAAAAAACATCCCCAGCAACCCCACCAACATCCATACCAGAGCCGTATCGAGCGAATCGAGCTCGGCGTAGCTGTGCGGCAACATGTGCAACAAGCCAATGCCGAGCATCATGCCACCAACGAAACTCAACACCATATGCATCCGCACGTGAGTCAAGCGAAACAGACTCGGCAGCCAACCGCCAAACAGGCTGCCCGCGACGACCGCCACGCTGTAGAGCAAGATGAGTATGGAGTTATTCATGCGCCTCGATTTTATCTCCCAGGCCGACACGGCAAGCTCGTGGGGCGAACTCCCGGGCGCCGGCCATCGTGGTCGTTGCCGCCGTGATCAGAACGCACCAGCAGCATCCGACGACGATTTGGCATCGCGTGGATCTTTCGCCTCCGCGGACGGAAACAGCGTGAGGATTACGCTTTCACCGTAGTGCCCTGGTGTCGCATAGGCCGCCACACGGCGAAGTTCAAGCGCTGCCAAATAGCCGCGATGACGGGCCTCCCCGCGTTCCTCAGTCCACTTCGGCCCCTTGATCAAGAACAGTCGTCCAAACTGCTGCCAATGCGGCTGCAGCCATTTGAGGATCTTCCACAATGGGCCCACGGCCCGAGCCACTAGCGTATCAAAACGGTGCGCCCCCAAGACATCTTGCACGCGACCGCTATGCACCGAGATGGCGAGCCCCAATTCTTTAACGATGCTCTCGACGGCAGCCGCTTTTTTACCGACCGATTCGCAAAGCGACACCTTTAGATCGGGCCGCACAATCGCCAGGATGATTCCCGGCACGCCCGCCCCAGTTCCCACATCCAAGACGCGTTCGCCCGCTTCCAACTGTTGCGCCAACTGCAAACTGTCCAATACGTCGCGGGTCACAAACGCCTCGAGGTCCAGGTGGCGCGTCAGATTCAGGCGTTGGTTCCAGTTCCAGACAAGTTGTCGGTATTGGTCAAGCTGAGCAACCTGGTCCGACGGCAGGTTCAGGCCGTGACGGTTCAGTACCGTACGCAACTCACTCTGGTCAGGACCCATCACTATTCACCACCTTTTCTGCAGCGTTGAGACGCACGTACAGCGTACCCACGAGGTCACCGTTATTCCCATGCGTGTGCGACGTGGGCAGGATCACACCGCACGGCGCTCCGTCCACACCACACGACTCCGATGCTCACAGTGTTGGGCGGTTGCCATCGGCTGAGGATCGGACGGCAATCCCTCCGGCGTGCTCGTTGAGGAAATAATCCCTGAATATAGCCGTCGCCTTCGCGACAGCAAACGCGGGCCATGACCGAGCGGCCGTCAAAATTTGCGGATTACAAAGATTTTCTCGATTCCACAGGTTTGCACGACGATAACAGTTGCGACGACCTCGTAGAGCGACGAGGGGTCCTATTGCTTGTCGTCTGAGAAGGGGGAGCGATGATGTCACGTCGCCGTTTATGCCTAAATTCCCAAGGCTATTTCGCCATCCTACTGACTTTCGTCTTGGTCTGTAGTGGGACCGGTTGCCAATTGTATGGCCGCGGTGCCACTGCCCTGTATGGCCGCGGTGCCACTGCCCAGTGTGCTTCCTGTAGCGGCCCGATGGTCGACGCCGGCTGCGATAGTTGCGGCACCGCATGTGGCGGCGGTTCCGCTCAGTTTCCCGGTACGTGCGGCACATGTGCACCGGCAGCTGCGGCGGCTTTAGCGGCCTGATGCTTCCACTGCTAAGTAACCGTCTCGCCTGTGGTTCCGGATGTGGCGACGTCTATTGGGGCGAATGGGTCTTCAATCCACCCGAATGCGGCGGCCCGTGCGACGACGGTTGTTGGGCGGGCTCTGGCTGCGACGGTTGCTATGCAGGTTATGGCGCCGGCTATGGGGCGGGTTGTGGTCAGGGGCTACTGGCCGGGCCTGTGGCGGTGATTCAAGGCACGTACCTCGGCGTCTCGAATCTGCTCTATGGCACCTGCGCCACGCTCCGTTGCGGCTACCAGCAGGCACTCGGCTGCGGCTACAACTACGGCCCAGCAACCGCTTGTGGCTGCCCCGAATGCAGCGGGACCTACGATTCGCCGGCTTGCAGTTCGTGTGGTGCGGCGGCGTGCAACGGCGATTGTGCTCAGTCCGCCCAGGCCGGCAGCCGGCAGGTGGTCAGCACTCGTCCACTGGGTTCGGGCGTCCAACCGGCTCGCGCCGAACAGGCGATTGCCGGCAATACGCGCACCGCCCAACCGCCGCATCGGCTGGTGACGAAGCGACTGCGGCGTTGATTCGCCGGAGGAATTCGTTACACATAAGGGCCTGATCGGTACCGAGTCCCGTCAGGCTTTTTTGCTGCGCTTGGACCGCCCTGGCACTCCAGGCGGCGGTAACAACGAGGATCATCATGCGCGGGATCGACGCTTTCTTGGCAATCCTATCCGACCACGGTGTACGGTACATTTTCGGCAACCCCGGGACGACCGAATTGCCGCTCAACGACGCCCTGCTCAACGATGATCGATTCCGTTACATCTTGGGGCTGCAAGAAATCCCAGTCATGGGCATGGCCGACGGTTACGCGCAGGCAACGGGACAATTGGGGGTTGTCAATCTGCACATCAGCTGCGGACTCGGCAACGCCATGGGGATGCTCTACAACGCCTTCCGTGAGGGCAGTCCCTTGTTGGTGACGGCCGGTCAGCAAGACCGGCGGCTCATGTTTCAAGAACCCATTTTGTGGGGCGACTTGGTCTCCGTGGCACGCCCCTGGACCAAGCTGGCGATCGAGGTGCAACGGTTGACCGACCTGCCTTCGGCCGTTCGACGGGCCATCCAGGCCGCCCTCACCCCGCCCACCGGTCCCGTCTTCCTCGCCCTGCCGGTCGATATCCAGTTGGAATGGGACGAACACCTGGATGTTTCCCCGCGGCCCACTTGGGAGCGTCGTATCCGCCCTCCGGCAGCTGCCCTCGCCGCGGCAGCGGAACTTCTGGCGGAGGCCGATCGGCCCGTCGTGTTGGCCGGCAGCCGCGTCGCACAACAAGGCGCAATTGAAGAGCTCGTAAAAGTCGCCGAACAGCTGGGCGCTGCGGTGTTCAGTGAGCCGACTACGAACCACGGGCGACTCGGCTTTCCCTGCGACCACCCCCTCTACGTTCACGATCTGCCCATGTGGGCGCCGGACATCCACCAGCAGCTGGCGAACTACGATGTGGCGTTGGTCTGCGGTATGGACCTATTGCGGCAGTATATTTACCACGATCCCCCGGAGGCCCTACCACGTGGACTGCGCGTGATCCACCTTGATGAAGATCCCCGGGAATTGGGCAAAAACTATCGTGTCGAGGTCGGTCTCTGGGGCGACACCCTGGTCGGACTTCGGGAATTGGGCGACCTGCTACAGCAGTACTGCTCGGAACACCAGCGTGCCGACGCACAACACCGATGCCGCAACGCAGCCGTCCAGCAAGCAGCCCGCCGCGAGAGGCTGCGCGACGAAGTTAGTGGCGCAGCAGATAAGCGTCCTCTGGCCGCCCCCGTCCTCATGGAAACGATTGCCCGCATCCTGCCCCACGATGCGGCCGTCGTCGAGGCCGCCGTGACTTCAACAGGCGGCGTGCTGGAACGCCTAGGAGCGATCCGTGATCCGTACGCCTATTTCGGCCAACGAGGCTGGACACTGGGATGGGGACTGAATGTGGCCACCGGTGTGAAGCTCGCCTGGCCCGACCGTCCCGTGCTCGGTTTAATCGGCGATGGAGCCGCCATTTATGGCATCCAGGGCCTTTGGACGGCGGCCCACCATCAGATCCCGGTGACCTGGGTCATTTGCAACAATACCAACTACCAGATCCTCAAAAACTGCGCCGAACAACTCCATCTACCGGGCGCTGCCCAAGGACAGTACTTGGGACTCGATCTGGTTGCCCCCACAATCGACTACGTCGGTCTGGCCACCGCGCTCGGCGTGAAGGCGTATCGCATGACCGAGCCCGACGAGATCGCGAGCGTGCTTCAAGCGGCCTGGCAGAATCCACACCCATGCCTAATCGACGTCCCCATCGGCTCGTGACGACACCCGCGTGAGGCGTCGCCAGAAGTCCCTGCGGGGGGCGGATAAGCTCCGCCGGCGCGGACCCGCCGAAGCTTGTTGCTGGCCGTTGGCCGAGGTGCGCCATTACGGCTGAGGACTCGCGCCGTTGGATGGCTCGATGCCGATCAGTTCGATCTCGAACACCAGCACTGCGTCCGGTCCGATGACGGGAGGACTACCGGTCTCGCCATAGGCCAAGTCCGGTGGAATAACCAGCTGCCACCGATCCCCGACTTTCATCATTTGTAGGGCCTCGGTCCAACCGGGAATGACCTGATTGACAGGAAATATGGCTGGTTCGTTCCGTTTGTATGAACTATCGAACTCCGTGTTGTCCACCAATCGCCCACGATAATGCGTCCTCACCGTATCCGTTTCTTTCGGTGAAGGTCCGTTACCTTGTTTGAGCACCTTATACATCAATCCGCTGGGCGTCTGTTGTACTCCCTCCAAGGCCTTGTACTTTTCCAAGAACTTGGGTCCATCGCGCCGATTCCGTTCAGCGACAGCCTGCATCTTCTGCTGCATCCGCTGCTGCGCGACCTGCTGCACCTGTCCAATGGCCGCCTGGAACTGTTCCTGCGTGATCCGTGATTCCGCCTGATTCAGCGAATCCTGAATCCCCAACATCAGGGCATTCAAGTCCAAGAGTTCGCCTTCCAATCCGCCTTGGCCCAGGTCGCGGCCGATCTGACGTCCAATGCCGTAAGACGCTTGCGCTTGGGGCGTCGTCAATGTCGCCGTAGATTGCGGCGCTGCTTGCGCCCACAGTAATGGGGGTGACGCCAAGAGGACGATAACAGGTAGCCATCGACGGCCGGTACAAAGGTGGGTCAGCATCCAAACTTCTCTCTATTTTACAGAATTAGCAATGAAGCAATCGCCCTACGTCAGGTTGGCGAAAACAGGACAAAACTCATCAGGGGATTACGGGCGGGCGGGGAACCAAGCGTGGCGTCCTCACCGATGGCGAATGGTCTGGTTCCTGCCCTCTGCTGGCGCAGAACCGAAACAGAGTCCAAGTCGCGGATTATTGCCCATTCGCTGGCCGATTCAAAGCCCGTTTGAAGTCGCGCCGCGTGGGGTCCGTCGCTTTGTGCCTTTCCCCTGACGGAAGTCGCGTAACCGGTGCACCAAATAGCCAACCGGCAGCTGGACTAGCAGTACAAAGACTGCTATCGCTACGGCTAAAGAAGCCAAAAGGATCGCCACCCACTTCAAAAAACCCGGCACCGTCGCCCCAATGATCAGCAGGCACACGAGCGACAACACATGCAGCCAACGTGCCCGAGCGGGCATTAGACTCGTTAGCCAAACCGGAGCCGTCCCGGTTGCGCTACCTCGCGGCACACTCTTCAGCTCCACGATCCACTGCGAGCCTTGTTGGCCGTCTACGCCACTGCGGGATGGCATGCTCGATTCTCCGTTTCGCCAACACCCCTGGTTATCATTCTTCCATGAGCATAACCGGGTTGGAGCCCGGATTCCACGCCGCAGCCACCAGAATCCCTGCGAGACCAAAATAATCCGCTCTTACAAGGTGCTAAAGCGGGTCAGCTGATGTTCCAATTCAAGAGAAAACCTTACAAAACCAGTCTCCCTCATCGTATTGGTATTCAAGCGGGCGGGCGACGAAATCGCCGATGCCGGCATCATGCGACGTGGCAAGTCCAGCAGAGTACACTGGAAGATGAGTGCCAGTATGCAGGAAGAACGGCCGACAGCGCCACCGAATGGTTCACTTGCTGGTGGTCCGCAATGCGCCAGCCAACGACGTCCCGCCAGAGTAGAAGCGATTTGATGGAACTCGATCATTTCCACCACCTATTCCGTTCAATGCGGGCGGGCGCGAATTCACAACGGCGCTGCGAACGGCCTGACAATGCGATCGGTGCAGCGTCAATTCGGCGCTGGGGGACACGCGTGGGGATCGTGTTGCTGTTTTGGCTACTACCGGCGTCAGGGCAAGCTGAGTCTCCAACTTCGTTGCAGCAGCGTCGCATCGAGCTTCACGAACGGCGATTCGACAGCCAAAGCCAGCCGACGCCCGACCGAACCGGGTCGACAAACTCTGCATCGGACAGCGTGCGTCCGACGCGGTTCGATCCCAGCCGACGTTATTTCTTTGTCCCGCCGGCGCGTATGGGTCTTGTCAACCGTGACACGGAGTCAACGGCGGGCGGACCGCAGGATCGCCAACGGGCCAACGAACTATTTGAGCTGGCACGCGAGGCGCTACGGCAGGATCAAGGCAGTTTGGCCTTTCAGCTAGCGCACGAGGTCCTGCAATACGATCCGGATCATGAGGATGCACGACGCTGGCTGGGGCTCACGGGAAGGCAGGCGACCGCCGTGCAGACGTCGAGTATCCGCCCCGGTCGACGTCCGCATCCGCGCTATGGTTGGCCCGTGGGTCAGTATCAGCAAGTCGTCACGCCGCACTTCCAAATCACAACGAACGATCAGCAGGCTACCGTCCTGCAACTGGCAAGGGCGCTGGAGGAACTACAGGTCGTCTGGGAGCAACTGTTCTTCGACTGCTGGAGTCGAGCCGCCGACCTGCGCGCCCGGGACACAGGACCCAACCGCCGACGAGGTCGTGGCGCGCCATCAAATTGTGATGTTTCGCGAACGCGACGAATATGTGCGGTTTATTCGCCAGATCGAACCGCAAGCCGAATTAACGCGAGGCTATTATCATGCCCCAACGCGAACGGCCTACTTTGTGGGTGGCGATGAGCCAATGGAGTCGGTCTGGCGACACGAAGCGACACATCAGTTGTTTCACGAAAACCTGCCGACCGCCCGCCAGATCGGCGGTGGCCAGAATTTCTGGATCATCGAGGGAGTGGCGCTGTACATGGAATCGATGCAGCGTTGCCGGCAGTGGATTACGGTCGGCGGTCTGGAAGCCGAACGACTGCAGTACGCCGCGTTTTCGCGCGATCCGGGAGGAATTCTACGTGCCGCTGGAAAGGTTGGCCGCCATGAGTCAGGACGAATTGCAGCATCACGCCGACATCCGACAAATCTACAGTCAGGCGGCCGGACTCACGCACTTCTTGTTGGACGCCCAGCAAGGCCGCTATCGCTTCGCCACAATGCAGTACTTGCTGGATGTCTACCGAGACCGCGATCGCCCCGACTCGTTACTCCGCGCCACGCAAACCGACTGGGCGAATCTCGATCAACAATACCACGATTTTTTGCAGGTTCACGACGCGCAATTGCAGCAACTGGACCCCGACGTGCGTATCCGCGAACTGTGCTTGGGCAATACGGCGGTAACCGACGCCGGCCTTGCGACAATACCTAGTCTGGCGGAAGTCACCTGGCTGGACTTGGGCGCGACGCGGTTCACAGATCGCGGTTCGGCGCCGCTGAATGACGCGACACGGTTGGAACAGTTGAGTCTGGAGCGAACCGGCATATCGGACACCACGGTCGCTCGACTTGGCCGGGCGGCGCAGTTAAAACAGTTGGACTTGTCGGGGACTCAAATCACCGACACCGCACTGAAGACGGTGGGCAAATTGTCCGCACTGGAATCACTGTGGTTGTCCGGTACGCGGGTGAGCGACGAGGGCTTGCGGCACCTGACGAACCTGCAGCGGCTGCGGTTGCTTGATCTTTCAGACACTCAGTGCACGCCGGCGGGCCGCGCGGCACTGCAAGCCGCGTTACCTGAGTTGACGCTTCCATGATCGCCGTGTCCGCGCCATCGACACGCCCTTTCACAAAGACAGGATGAATGATGACCTGGAACTTGCTGCACCTGAACTACGCCACGGTCAAACAAGAACATTACGACGTAGCGGTGCTGCCACTGGGTGCAACCGAACCGCATAATTTGCATTTGCCCTACGGCACCGATGTCTTGGAGGGTCGTATTGTGGGCGAACACATTTGCGCTGCGGCGGCGGAGCGTGGAGCGCGTGTCATTCTGCTGCCCACGTTACCCTACGGAACGGAGACAAACTTGCGCGAGTTCCCGTTGGCGATGAACTTGAATCCCAGCACGCTCTTTGCCGTGGTGACCGATTTGGTGGCGTCGCTGGTGCAAAGCGGTATTCGCAAAATCGTCCTCCTGAACAGCCACGGCGGCAACGACCTCAAGCCACTCTTGCGCGAGTTGTACGGGAAAACTCCGGCGCACCTGTTTCTGTGCAATTGGTACCAGGCGCTGGCAGATGAGTACGACACGATTTTCGAACATCGGGAGGATCATGCAGGCGAGATGGAAACGTCGTTCGCCCTGGCCTATTTTCCGGAATTAGTGGGGCGTCATGCGGACGGTCGGCTGCTGGCCGACGAGGGACGAAAGCGCCCCTTTCGGTTGCGCGCCCTGCAGGAAGGTTGGGTCTCGATTACCCGCCCCTGGCACCTGCTGACCACCAATTCGGGCGCCGCCCCGCCGCACGCGGCGACAGAAGAAAAGGGACGAAGGATGATGGACTTGATCGTTGAACGGCTGGCGTCGTTTCTGGTCGAGCTGGCAGCCACGCCCATCGACGAGACCTTTCCTTTTCAAGCAGACTGACGGACAGCACGCCGGCGCCCAACAAACCATCGCTTCCCTGCGGCTGGAGGTTGCGGACGGTTGCCGTCCCGAGGAAATGACCGTTGACCACCGGCCGTTCGGCGCGTAGACTTTCGTTCTTGCAGACGGTGGCTGTAGCTCAGCTGGTTAGAGCGCCAGATTGTGGTTCTGGATGTCGGGGGTTCGAATCCCCTCAGCCACCCTTCTTGGATTCACCCAGGACCGTTCACGGGCGATAATCGAAGCGCCGCCGGCGTGCTGAACCGACCGTGCTGTACTGACATTGCCATCTCCATGACTTCACGTTGCGAATTCCCCTGGAACGCGCATCTGCACGACCTTCATCCGGCCTGTGGCCACTTTCTCACGAAGGGTGAAGGGGCTCATGTATCACCTCACTCCGAGATTCTCAGAGGCCGCCGCGAGGTCCCTGCTTGTTGGTCGGCGACGCATGCGGGTTGATGTATCGCGGCTCGAATCCTCGGAGGGCGCTTTCGTCCCCGCGCGGACTGACATAGATTGAGAGCGGAAGCGTGACTCGGTTGACTCGTGATGGCTGGAACGGACGCGCACGTGGTGTGCGGCGACGCTGGATGTCTGAACACGCACCTGCGGACCTGATTGACGACTTCGTCCAAACTTTGGTCGACTGCCGGCAGCTCTATTTGACGGCAGGCCGGCAGTACTGCGAAGAAGCGCCGCAATGGGGTGACAAATCACCTCGCGAGTTAATGCAATGGATGGACGATTTGCATCGGGGTCTGCTCATTAAGATCTACATGGACGTCGCCCTGGCCGATCTCAATTGGCAGCCGGCAGAACGCCAACTCGCGCAGCGACTCTTCGCGCACCTCTGGGGCCGTCAATTGGAAGGGACGGAGCTGCGATCAGCAGCGCAAGAACTGCACCAGCGTGCGCAAAGGCTTTCCTTGCGCGGCGTCTTGGAACCCTTCCTGTCGTGCGAGTTTCTGCGCGAGCGGAGCGGCCAGCTGACAACCATCCTGATGCGGCTCGCCAACTTGATTGCCAAAGCCGATGGACAACTAACGCCAGCCGAAAGCGATCGACTGCGTCAACTGCAAGACACGTTCGAGCGGATGTTGGGCCCAACGGAGGCGTTGGCGGCACGACGCGTCGAGTGCGCGGGCCGGCAGGAGGCCCTGCAGCGACTGGAACATGGCGCGGCGACGGTTCCCCACGGACCCGGTCATCCGCCCAGCCTAACCCGAGAGCCCGCGGCGACGCAGGCCACGGCGGCCGAGCGACTGGACGAGGCCCTGGAACGTCTCGGGCAGTTGATCGGACTGGACGCCGTCAAGCGGGAGGTGCAAACATTGACTAACTTTTTAAAAGTCCAGCAGCAACGGCAGCAGGCCGGGCTGCCGCGCACACCCTTGAGTCTGCACTTGGTGTTTGCCGGGAATCCTGGCACCGGAAAGACGACGGTCGCCCGTATCGTGGGGCAGATCTACGGCGCCATGGGAATCTTGGACCGCGGGCATCTGCGGTCGCGTCGAAGCCCTCGAGGCTCCCGTTCAGCTCCGCGAACGCCGCGGCCGCGATCACCGCATACAGCGCCAGCGGATCGATCGGCGCCCCATCGTCGGCGCCGCTCCCCGTCGCCTCGTCCCAGGCCACCTCGCACTCGCAGACCTCCGACAGAGCCTCCTGCAAGGCCGCCAGCGCCTCCAGACGCTCGTCCAGGCTGGCGCTGCCGGTATCCCGAGAAGTCGATGAGCGGCGTGACGAGCAGCTGGAACTCCACGGGAACCTCTCGACGGCACTGCGTGGCGGAGGCGCCCCGCCGGGTGTTACGCCGGACGGAGGACCCCCGGAAGATATCCGTCCGGCTCCTGGAAACGAAGCAGGTTCAACAGGTCGCCGTCAGTTTGCCAGCCCGGGATCCGCGACCCCGGCGTTCCACTCGAAGTCCGTACCAGCGCCGGCGCCGACCACGAACACCGGCACCGGGTTCAGCGAGTGGCTGGTCTGCGGCTTGCACTCGCCGTCCTCGTCCCGCACCGGCGCGCCGGTCTTGCTGTCGAGCTCGACATGTCGTCGCAGTTGCCGTGGTCGGCGGTGACGATCACGACCGCCGCCCTGCGCGATGCGCCCGAGATCGAGCCGCCGAAGGCTGAGATCGACGACCTCCATCGCGATCACCGCGGCCGTCGAGGTGGCCGGTGTGCCCCACCATGTCGCCGTTGGCGTAGTTGATCCGCACGTGGTCGGTACTTGCCGTCGATGCCGTCGATGCAGCCGCGTCGGTGATCTCGGCCGCCTTCATCCACGGCCGCTCCTCGAAGGGCGCCTGGTCGCAAGGGCACCTCGACGTAGCGCTCTCTGCCGGTCCTCGTCGAAGGTGCCGCTGCGGTTGCCGTTGAAGAAGTACGTGACGTGGCCGAACTTCTGCGTCTCGCTGCATGGCGAAGCTGCGCTGGCCGGCCTTGCGACAGGTACTCGGCCGACGCGTGCGTCGATCGTGCGGCGGCGTCACCAGGAAGTGCGTCGGCAGCGTGCAGGTCGCCGTCGTACTGCATCATGCCCGGCGAAGCGGACCGTCGGGGACGGCGGCCTCGCGGTCGAAGCGCGGTCGAAGGTCGGTCGTCCTCGAAGGCCCGCGTGATCTCGATGGCCCGGTCGCCGCGGAAGTTGAACAGGATCACCGCGTCGCCGTCCTCGATCGGCCCACGGGCTGCCGTCGTCGTCGACGATCGACGAAGCGGCGGCAGGTACTGGTCGTCGACGCTCGGCGTCCTCGTCGTACAGCGTCTCGATCGCCTCGCGCGGCCGACGGAACGGCCGCGCCCTCGCCGCTGCACGTGGCAGCTGCCAGCCCGCGCTCGACCATGTCCCAGTCCGCCTCGTAGCGGTCCATGGTGATCATCATGCGCCCGCCGCCGGAGGCGATCCGGTAGTCGTGGCCGCCCTCGCGCAGCGCAGCTCAGGCGGCTCCTCGAGGGGCTCGACGTAGGTCAGCGCGCGCGCTCGGGCCGACGTCGCGGCCGTCGAGTCAGGCACGTGCACCCGCAGCCGCTCCGACGCCGCTCGGCGGCGGCCGCGCTCGATCAGCGCGTAGCAGGTGGTCGACGTGGCTGTGCACGTTGCCGTCCGAGAGCAGGCCCATGCAGGTGCAGCGGTCCCGCCGCCCTCGCGGCGCCACCGCCAGCCTCCAGGCCTCGCCCTCGAAAGATCGCGCCCGCTCTCGATGGCCCGCGTCGACCAGCTTGGCGCCCTGGTCGAAGACCCGCCCGGCGCCCAGCGCGTTGTGGCCGACCTCGCTGTTGCCCATGTCGTCGTCGCTCGGCATCCCGACGGCCGTGCCGTGCGCGCGCACCTGACCCCGGACCGGCGCCTCAGCCGACAAGCGGTCCAAGAACGGCGTGTCGGCGAGGGTCCAGGCGTTCCCGGGCCCCGCGGCGCAGACGTCGTGACAGGTGGATGTCTGCGGATCGGGACAGCTCGCCGAAGGTGGGGGCGGATCGCTGTACATACAGCGCGCCGGCCCCGGCTCGAGGGGATCGCACTGGAAATCCCAGCGGCAGGTGTCGTTGCCCGAGCCGTCGTCCTGATCGAAGTAGCAGTCCCGACTGCAGTTCGTCGGGGGGCTGCCCGGGATGGCGGCGTAGTAGTTGTCCTCGTTGTTGTCGCAGGGCCCGAGGCAGTCGTCGTCGTCCTGGTCGATCAGGCCATCGCCATCGTTGTCCATGCAGTCGCCGCACTGACGGATGTGTCCCTGGCACTCGATGACCGTACACCCGCCGCCGCCGCCGTCACCGCCGCCGCCGTCACCACCGCCGCCGTCCATGCCGCCGCCGTCGCCGCCGCCGCCGTCCATGCCGCCGCCGTCGCCACCGCCGCCGTCGCCACCGCCGCCGTCGCCGCCGCTGCCATCCATGCTGCCGTCGCCGCCGCCGCCGTCGCCGCCAGCACCGTCATCACCGCAACCATAGGCGCCGCTCAAGACCAGCGCACAAATCATCAACCACCGCATGTAAGCCTCCGCGCCCCACATTGTACGGGGGCCAACCACCGGCAGAAAGCGCAAAGAAGATTCAGGTGGGGATCTGTGCGCCGCCGTCGTACCTCAGAAGCAGAGCTGGGTGCACGTGGTGGAGCCGCTGCGATTGCAGGCTTCACCGCCCGTCGGAGGCCGGAGCAACTCCCATGTCCCAGCGGCGAGGTCGAGACTCCAGACGTCGTTGATGTTGCCGCAATCCGTCTTGCCCATGGAGATGAGGCCGAGGCCTCCCATCTGTGCGCTGACGAGGGAGTGGCGGCGTTCCGGCGTCGGCATGCCGTCCTCCGGCAGCGTGAAGTCGGCGGGGAACATGCACGGGCCGAGGACCGCGCCGTTGAGCGTGTCGCCCGGGCGGACCGTGGACCAGCCTCCGCCCGCGAAGTCGTAGGCATAGACGTCGTTGCTGTTGCCGAGATCCGTCGAGTCGTGACCGCCGAAGACGAGGAGCCGGTCGCCCGCCTCGTCGTAGAAGGCCTCGGCTCCGAAGCGGGTCTGCGGGGCGCTGGGGCCTCCCCCGGACACCATGCGCCAGGTGTCGCTGGTCATGTCGAAGGCCCAGATGTCGTTCAGATAGGTGTCGGCGCCGTAGCCCCGCGCCCCGCCGAAGATCACGGCCTCGGTGCCGCGGATCGCGACGGCGTGATACAGGCGCGCGCCCGGGGTCTCCGCCGGGGTGATCTCGCTCCAGGTGTTCGTCGCCAGATCCAGCGCGTGCATCTCGTCGATGCCGTTGAAGCCGCCGGAGTCGCCGCCGTGGACGATGAACCGATCGTTCGTCTCGTCGTAGAAAGCGGTCGCATAGCCCTTGGGAGTGGGACCGGTGCCGGTGGTGGTGATCTGCGACCAGCTGTCGGCCGTCATGTCGAAGGCCCAGACCTCGTCGTAGAGCGTCGAGCTCGAGAAAGGGTCGCCGCTCATCCCGCCGAAGATCAGCATCCGGTTGCGCATGGTGTCGACGGCGATGGCGACGCGCGAGCGGCCTGAGGGGCCCCCGGTCGCGTCAATCGGACGCCAGTTGTTGCAGTCGAGCTCGAAGGCCCAGATCTCGCCGACCTGGTTGTACTGCGGCGCGCACATCACCGGGGCGAGGACGTTGCCGCCGAAGAGGAGGATTCGATCGTTCGCCGCGTCGTAGACGCCCTTCGCCTCACCCCGCGGATCGGGGGCGGCGGTCGGTCGACCGTCGCACATGGCGGTGCCCGTGTCGGCGGCGTCCGGCGAAGCGTCGCCGCTGCCTCCGTCTCCACCGTCGGCCGACATGCCGGAATCGGCCACCATGTTGTCGTCGCCACAGGCGAGCGTGAAGAGGAGTGGGAAAGCGAAGAGCGAAGAAAATGCGATGCGCATGCGGTCAATACCTACGAGTGAAGGCGGGGACCATAGTGGGATCCCGTGCTACGGTCCACCCGAGGGCCATGCGCGGACTCTTGCTCGTGATTTTCCTGCTTCTGGGCGGCTGTCCCAGCGATGACATGGCTGGCGACAGTGGCGGAAGCGACGCGGCCGCGGACGCCATCACCCTCGACGCGGGCAGCGGGAGCGGTCCGCGGGTGGAGCTAGGCACGGGTCAGACGAGCTTCGTCGAGATCCCGAGGAGCGGCGCGAGCATGGAGATCGTCGCCGGACCGCAAGGCGGGTGGCATTTCTACGTGAGCGCGCGCCTCTACGACCTGACGGTGGAGGGGCTGTTGCTCTCCTATCGCACCGAGCAGGACGGGATGATGATCTCGATGCCGGTGCAGTACCTGTTGAGCGAGCGACGGCTGGTGCGTGACGGCGCCGGTTGGTTGCGGCAGGGGGACATCGTCGTCTTCGACATCACCGGTCCGGAGGACGTGGTCGGCGAGTTGGTGGACGTCTTCGTGGTCGCAGAGCCGCCCGATGGACCACCCGTGATGGATTCGCGCATGGGCGTGCTGGTCGTCGACGAAGAGCCCTGAGGGCCGCGCGCGTCGGTCAGGGACAGAGCAGCGCCTGGGCGAGCGACGCGTCGGGCACCAGCTCCATCGGCAGGACGGCGTCGACCGCGCCCGCGGGATCGGGGACGGGGAAGGCCGTGGCGCGCGCGACGTCGATGAGACAGGCGCGAAGCGCGGGATCGGCGGCGGAGTCCTCGGTGATGCAGGCATCGGTGATGTGGCCGTCCTCGCCGATGCGCATCGCCAAGCCGACGCGCGTTCCGGCGGCGCCCCTCCCGGTCGCGGTCGACATGCAGCGCTGCGCGCCTTCGCGGAGCGGTCCGAGGCTCGCGATGATCGCGTCGGTGGAGAGCTCGCCGGCCGGGCCCTGGTAGGGCGGCAAACCGTCGGGGCAGAGGCCGCGCCCATCGTCTTCGTGCGACGCTGGATCCGGCAGGCGAACGTCGGGCGCGAGGGTGACGCCGAGCGCGATCTTCGGGCTGGCCTCACGAGGCAGGCGCTCGAGGAAGTCGCGCATGGTGGAGAGCGCGACGCCCGACTCCGCGGCGACCAGGGTCATGGGGCTCGCGGAGACGACCGCGCGCGCCGCCCCGATCCCTTCGTCGAAGGGGAGGGGGCCGTGGGCCTCGCCCGTGCCCGCGGGCCGAAGGTAGATGCCCTGGTCGGTGAGGACGATCGCGGCGCCGGTCAGGGCGCTCGGAGGTGGAGTGGAGGTGAAGGCCACGATGGCCAGCTCACCCTCGCCGTGGATCTGGCCCCAGCGAGTGAAGAGGCGGGCCGTGCTCGCTTCCGCCAGGCGCGCGTCCAGATCTTCGGGCGCTTCGGGCAGTGGACGGATGGCCACCGCGACATCGGCGTTGAAGCGATAGGGGCCGCTGCCCTGCAGGACACAACCCGCGTCCGACTCGGCCCGATTCTCGTCGTCGAGGGCACGGGCCGCCGCCACCAGCTCGCCCCAGGACGCCCCGAGGGACAGGCCCCGATGATCGACCCTCGCTCCTTCGTCCGAGCCGTCCTCGTTCGCGGAGCCCTCACCCTCGCCGCCGGTGGTGTCTCCGACGCGCGTGGGATTCGAGCTCTCTTCTCCACCGCCGCCGCAGGCGACCGCGAGCATCGATAGAGCCAGGAGCATCACGTACATGCGCTGGCTGTAGCACCTTCGCAGAAAAGTTGCCCCTTCGGGCGCGAGCGTTCTATCGGACGATCATGCGTCGATCCTTTGTCGTGGCCGTTCTCGTAGCGATGGCCCTCGTTGCCGAGGTCGCCGCCGCCCGTCCCCCGCACATCGACCGCAACGCGGACGACCTTCGCCTTCCCAAGGAGGCGCGCGGGACCCCCCGGGCTCCGGCACCTCCGAAAGCAGAGCTCGCCCGCAAGTCGCGCCGGGAGCGCGAGCGCTATCGCGGCCCAGGCGCGCGGGACCTGCCGACCCGCAGCCGCTCGGTGGGGCTGCCCTTCGAGGGCCGGCTCTTGCGCGCGGTCCACGCCGAGCCGAACGATTTCCTTCGCTACACCGGCGAGTACACCGCGGGCGACAACTTCTGGGGGACCTGGGAGCTGGTGCAGCTCATCGAGCGCGCGGCTTATCGGGTTCATCAGCGGGCGCCCGGCGCCAAGCTCTCCATCGGCGAGCTCTCCGCCCACAGCGGGGGCGACATCGAGGGCCACGCCTCTCACGAGAACGGGCGCGACGCCGACCTCGCCTTCTACATGCTCGATGGGCGGGGGCGGCCGGTCGAACCCTATGGATTCGCCGAGTTTCGGGCCGATGGGACCGCGCGGCCGCCCAACGAGGGGCTGGTCTTCGACGACATCCGAAACTACGAGCTGGTCAAGAAGCTACTGACCGATGGAGATGCCCGAGTGCAGTACATCTTCGTGGCGCAGCCCATCAAGCGCCGGATCCTCGCCGAGGCGCGGCGGCAGAACACAAGCGCGTCCGTTCTCGAGCGGATGGAGACTGCGATGGTTCAGCCGGCAGCGGGCGATCCGCACCGCGATCACTTTCACGTGCGCATCTATTGTGCACCAGCCGATCGACCCGCATGTGAGGACCGATCGCCCTTTCACGCCTGGTATCCGGGCACGCCGCCTGCGACGCGGGCGTCCTTGCCGGGGATCGTCGATGGGCTCGCCCGCCGCTGAGCACCGAGCGGCGTATCGCTCAGAATACCGGTTGATTAAGGCCGTCTATCGGTACAGGTTGTGCTCGATGTCTTTCCTTGACTTGCGCGCGGGGCTGAGGCCCGCCGTCGCGGCGCTCTTTGCGCTCGCCGCGATCGCGCTCGCTCTGCCGAGCGCCGCGTCCGCTCAGGTCGACGTGACCAGCCGTCCGCTCGACCGCTCGGAGCGCGCGCAACTCGCGCAGGGCCGCCTGGTGGTTCGCTCCACCACGCAGAGTCGTGGCCCTCTCGAGCTCGTCGGTGGCGTCAGTTATCAGGTCATCGACACCTCCCCCGAGGAGGTCTGGGGCGCCCTTCAGAACGCCAGCGACTGGCGTCGCATGCTCCCGCAGGTGGCGGAGAGCCGGCAGGTCGCTTCGCGCGGACAGGAGCGGACCATCTACATCCGCCAGGCGCAGGGGCCAATCAGCGCGAGCTACTACCTGCGCACGAGCTACGCCACTTCGACCCACGACCTGACCTTCACCCTCGACACCGAGCGGCCCCACGACATCCGCGCCGCCTGGGGCTTCATGACGGTGCGCGCCTACGGCGACGGTCAGACCCTGCTGTGCTACGGCGCGATGGTGGACATCGGTGACGGCCTTCTGACCTCGATGGTCCGCGGCACGATGCACGAGTGGCTGCTCCGCGTCCCCTCGACCATCAAGCGATTCGTCGAGAGCCGCTCGCGCGACCGCTACGCGGCGCGCTGAGTCGCATCTACAGCTTGCCTTCGTCCGCCTCGCCGATGGACGCGGCGCGCAGGAGCGTCCGCCAGAGCGCGCCCGTGCCTTCCTTGTCGGCGCCGCTGACGCCGTGCACGCGGCGACCGACGGCGTCGCTCACCTTCTTCACGGCGAGCTTGCGCTGGTTCTTGGGCAGCTTGTCGAGCTTGGTCGCGACCAGGATGGCGCGGACGTCGATGTGATCGAGGAACGCGAGGAGCTCCTGGTCGTCCTCTTCGAAGCCGCGGCGCACGTCCACGATGCAGACCACGGCGCGCAGGCCGGGGCGCGTCTTCAGGAAGTCCTCGATGAGGTCGCCCCACGCCTTGCGCTCGCTCTTGGAGCGCTTCGCGTAGCCGTAGCCGGGTAGATCGACGAAGTCGACGCTGGCTTCGGGCTCGACGAGCTCGATGCGGAAGGCGTTGAGCGCCCGGGTGCAACCGGGGGTGCTGCTGGTGCGCACCAGGCTCTTGCGCTGCACGAGCGCGTTCATCAGCGTCGACTTGCCGACGTTGCTGCGACCGGCGAAGGCGATCTCGGCGAACACCGGCGCCGGGAGCGCCGACGTCGTGGTCGCGGAGGCCAAAAAGCGCGCGTCGCGGATCTTCATGGGCCCGCATGTAGCACGGGTCTACTTCCTGCGCCTGAGCCGTCGGATCAGGCCACCGAAGACGTCGTCGAGCTCCGGCGCCCCGAGGAGCTTGGCCGCGCCGAGGTAGAGCAGCCCGCCTCCGATGACGGCGCCGGCGAAGAGGGCGATGTTCGTCGGGTCGTTGCCACCGCGCTCCCAGTGGCCGGCGGCCGCCGCGAAGTACGAGGTGACCGCCATCGGCACGGCGCAGAGCAGCATGCGAAGCGCGCTCTTCAGCACCGCGCGGAGCCCCAGGCGGCCGACGCGCTGGCGCAAGAGGTAGAGCAGCGCGAAGAGCTGCACCGCCGCCGCGACGGCGATGGCGAGGGCGAGGCCGACGTGCTCGAGGCTCCCCATGGTGGCGAGGCTGATCCCGACGAAGGTGATCAGGTTGGCGGCGCTCCCGAGCACCGGGCTCCGGGTGTCGTTGTAGGCGTGGAACATCGGCACGATGGTGCGGACCGACGCCACCGCCCAGATGCCGGCGGCCATCATCACCAGCGCCGCGGCGGTGGATTTCACCTCGGAAGGTTCGAAGTTGCCGCGCCCGAAGAGCACGGCGATGGTGGGCTCGGCGAGGATCACCAGCGCGACGGCGGCGGGGATGGCGACGAAGAGGTTGAGGCGCAAGCCGTAGCCGAAGGTCTCGCGCACGGCGTCGTCGTCACCGCGGGCGCGGAGCTCCGCGAGGGTCGGCAGCGAGGCGGCGGCGATGGCGAAGGCGAAGACGCCCTGTGGGATCTCGACGACGCGCTGGGCGTAGTAGAGGTAGCTCTGCGCGCCCGTGGGAAGGAAGCTCGCGAAGAGGCGCGAGAGAAGGACGTTGAGCTGGTAGACCCCGAGGCCCGCGAGCAATGGGACCAGCAGCCGGAAGGCCTTCTTGACGTAGGGATCCTTTTCGCCGAAACGCGGCCGCACCAGGAGGCCCACCTTCGAGAGCACCGGCAGCTGCACCAGGACCTGAAGGACGCCGCCGACGAGGGCGCCGATGGCGAGGGCAGCGATGGCGGGCAGGCCCGCCCGTGGCATCAGGCCGCTCGCGCCGAGGGCGGCGGCGATGAGGGCGACGTTCAGGAGCGCGGGGGCGAAGGAGGGGACGGCGAAGCGCTTCTCCGAGTGCAGGCCGCCCATGCCGAGCGCCGCGAGGCCCATCAGGAAGATGTAGGGGAAGACGATGCGCGTCAGCAGCACCGTGAGATCGAAGCGGGCCTCGTCGTAGCCGCCGGCGTAGAGCGTGACGATCCAGGGCGCGGCGACCACGCCGGCGCCGGCGACGGCGACGAGGATCAGGACCATCGCGCCCGCGAGGCGGGCGTAGAAGAGGCGGGCGCGCTCGGGGCCCTCCTTCTCGCGGACCTCGGTGTAGACCGGGACGAAGGCGCCGCTGGCCGCGCCCTCGCCGAGGAGGACCCTCAGGGCGTTGGGGATGGTGAAGGCGACGAAGAAGGCGTCGGTGGAGCGCACCGCGAAGGTCGCGGCGATCACCGCGTCGCGGACGGCGCCGAGGACGCGGGAGCTCAGGGTGCCGGCGACGACGATGGAGGCGCGGCGCGCGATGGCGCGTCGGTCTCTGCCTTTGTCAGGCGTTTCACCCACGGCCTGTGGTAGCGCGCCCCGCGACATCTGGACAAGAAAAGGTCGGGGCGGGGCGGGTTATGCCCGCGGCCGTGAATCAGTTGCAGTTGCCCCGGACGAATTCGTTGAAGCGGCGGGCCGCGGGGGAGGTGGGATAGCGGCTGATCACATGGCGCATGAGGTCGCAGGCGCGATCGCGCTGTCCGGTTTCGCGCAGTGCGTTGATGAGCGCCTCGAACTCGCGGGGGGAGCTCGGGTGACGGAGGGTTCGCACGATGCACGCGTTGTAGTTCGCTTCCGCGGTGCAATCGATGAGCGGGTTCGCGAGGAGGTTTTCCTCGCCTTCGGCGATCTCCGCCTCCTCCTCCGCCGCGCCCTCCGCCGCCGCGCGGGCCTCCTCGGCCTGCGCCGCCGCCTCCTCGCGAGCGACGTTCGCCGCCTCGGCGGCTGCCTGGGCTTCCGCCGCCGCGGCTTGGGCCGCCTGCGCGGAGGCCGCCGCCTGCGCGGCCGTGGTTCCGTCGTCCGAGTCGTCCCCGCAGGCCGCGGCGAGCACCAGCAGCGACCCGGCCAACAACGCAGCGCGCTTCATCGCGACGCCCAATCGAGGATGACCTTGCCGCTCTTGCCCGAGCGCATCACGTCGAAGGCCTTCTGGTAGTCGTCGACGTGGAAGTGGTGGGTGAGGATGGGGGAGACGTCGAGGCCGGACTGGAGCATCGAGATCATCTTGTACCAGGTCTCGAACATCTCGCGGCCATAGATGCCCTTGAGCACGAGCCCCTTGAAGATCACCTGCGTCCAGTCGATGGCCACGTCGTGGGGCGGGATACCCAGGATGGAGACCTTGCCCCCGTGGTTCATGTGGGCGAGCAGGTCGGTGAAGGCCTTGGCGTTGCCGCTCATCTCCAGCCCCACGTCGAATCCCTCGGTCATGCCGAGGCGCTCCATCGCCGTCGCGGATGTCGTCGCGCGACGCGTCGAGGGTGAGGCTCGCGCCCATCTTGCGCGCGAGCTCGAGCCGATAGGGGTTCACGTCGGTGATCACCACGTGGCGCGCACCGCAGTGGCGCGCGATGGCCACCGCCATGCAGCCGATGGGCCCGGCGCCGGTGATCAGCACGTCCTCGCCCACCAGATCGAAGGACAGAGCGGTGTGCGCCGCGTTGCCCAGCGGATCGAGGAAGGAGGCGATGTCGTCCGAGATGTTGTCGGGGAGCTTGAAGGCGTTCGTCGCCGGGATGACCAGGAACTCGGCGAACGCGCCCGAGCGATTCACACCGACGCCTACCGTGTTGCGGCAGAGGTGGCGCTTGCCGGCGCGGCAGTTGCGGCAGTAGCCGCAGGTGATGTGGCCTTCGCCGCTGACGCGGTCGCCCTCCGCGAAGCCGCGCACGTGGCTGCCGACCTCCACGATCTCGCCGACGAACTCGTGCCCGACCGCCATCGGCACCGGGATCGTCTCCTGCGCCCACTCGTCCCAGTTGTAGATGTGGACGTCGGTGCCGCAGATCGCCGTCTTGTGGATACGGATCTTGACGTCGTTGGGGCCGACCTCGGGCACGGGCTGGTCCTCGAGCCAGATCCCCTCTTCGCGCTTCGACTTCACCAGGGCGCGCATGCTCAGATGACCCCGAGCTCTCTGCCCACCTTGCCGAAGGCGGCCACCGCGCGGTCGATGTGCGCGTCTTCGTGGGCGGCGGACATCTGGGTGCGGATGCGGGCCTCGCCCTTGGGCACCACCGGGTAGCTGAAGCCGATCACGTAGATGCCCTCGTCGAGGAGGGCGTCGGCCATCTTCGAGGCGAGCCGGGCGTCGCCGAGCATCACCGGGATGATCGGATGGTCGCCTGGCAACAGATCGAAGCCGAGCTCCGCCATGCCTTTGCGGAAGCGTTCGGAGTTCTCGCGGAGCTTCACGCGCAGGTCGTCGCTCTCCTCGAGCAGGTCGAGGACCTCGATGCTGGTGGTGGCGATGACCGGCGCGAGGGTGTTGGAGAAGAGGTAGGGCCGCGATCGCTGACGGAGGACTCGACGATCTCCTTTCGCGCGGCGGTGTAGCCCCCGCACGCGCCGCCGAGGGCCTTGCCCAGGGTGCCGGTGATCACGTCGAGCCGTCCGATCACGTCGCAGTACTCCGGCGTGCCGCGGCCCTTGTCGCCGACGAAGCCGACCGCGTGCGAGTCGTCCACCATGGTGATCGCCGAGTAGCGGTCGGCGAGGTCGCAGATCTCCTTCAGGTTGGCGACGAAGCCGTCCATGGAGAAGACGCCGTCGGTGGCGACGAGGATGTGTCGCGCCCCTGCGTCTCGCGCCTCCTTCAGCTTCGCCTCGAGGTCCGCCATGTCGTTGTTGGCGTAGCGGTAGCGCTTCGCCTTGCAGAGGCGGATGCCGTCGATGATCGACGCGTGGTTGAGCTGATCCGAGACGATGGCGTCTTCGGGGCCGAGGATGGTCTCGAAGAGGCCGCCGTTCGCGTCCCAGCAGCTCGAGTAGAGGATGCAGTCCTCGGTGCCGAGGAACTTCGCGATGCGCGCCTCGAGCTCCTTGTGCACATCTTGCGTCCCGCAGATGAAGCGCACCGAGCTCATGCCGAAGCCGTGGTCACGGATCGCCTTCTGCGCCGCTTCCACGATGCGCGGATGGTTGGCGAGGCCGAGGTAGTTGTTGGCGCAGAAGTTCAAGACTTCCCTGCCGTCGGCCATGGGGCCGGACCCGGAATTGCCGACGCGGATGGACGCGCCTTGAGGGGTGACGATGATCCGCTCGCTCTTGTACAGCCCCTGCTCGCGGATCTCGGCGGTCTGCTTGGCGAGGTGTTCGAGAATCGACTTGTCCACCGGCGCTCCTGGGTCTCGAGGGGCGCCGATGATACCCGAAGCGGGCGCGGAGAGGCGACCCTGGCCGCGGACGGTTGCGCCGCGGCGCGGCGCAGCTAACGATCTCCCCGTGGCTCGCCTGGGGGAGCGAATGCGCGACTTCATCGACCGCCTCGCCGAGGTGGGTCGCGCCACCCCCGATCCACCTGCACATCTCCCCGATCACGAGGCCTTCGACCGCTTCGTCGAAAGCGCGGTGATGGGGCGTCTGACACCGGGCCTGGCGGTGGCGACCTTCGATCGCGACGGCATCCGCAGCGCGCGCGGTTACGGCGTTCGCGCCGCTGGCGAGGCGGGCTCCTGCGATGCGGACACACCCTTTCGGTGGTTCTCCATCACCAAGGTGGTCACGGCGATGGTGGCCCTGAGGCTGGTGGAGACGGGCCGCCTCGATCTCGAGGCGCCGGTCGCGGAGCACCTGCCCTGGTTCGAGCGCGTCGACCCCGAGCGTCGCGTCACCGTCGAAGACCTGATGCGCCATCGCTCGGGCATCGGCAATCCGCCGCCCTTCGGGTGGGGGCGCCCGGCGGAGGCCCCCGGGTGGGACGTGCGCACCGAGGTCCGGCGCGCGACGCTCCGCCAGAAGCCCATCGACCGCGTCCGTCACGGGACGCCGAGCTACACCAACCTCGGCTATCTGGTCCTGGGCGAGGTGATCCGCGAGGCCGCCGAGGAGCCCCTCGAGTCGCTGGCTGAGCGCGAGGTCTTCGCGCCTCTCTCCCTCGCCTCCACCGCCTTCGGCCCGGGTCCCTCGAGCGACGCGGCCCTGCCGCACGAGCCGACGCTGCACCCGCGCCCCTGGGTCTTCGCCACCTTCGCCGGCGCGCCGCGGCGCTTCGTCGACGGGCGTCACGGCAGCTTCGTGCGCGTGCACCCGTTCCGATTGATGGGGACGGCCTTCGGCGACGTGTCGGGCTCGGTTCGCGATCTCGCGCGGCTGGGGATCGCCCACCTGACGGACGGCGACGAGGTGCTCACCACGATCAGCAAGAAGCGCATGCGCGAAGGCTCCGAGGGCTATGGCCTGGGCTGGCACGTCCAGGGCATGACTGTGGGCCATGCCGGCAGCGGCATCGGCTACCGCAGCGAGCTCCGACTCCTGCCGGAGGAGGGGCTCGGCGTGGCGGTGCTCGCGAACGTCGGCAACTTCGACACCACGCCTCTCGCCGACGCGCTCCTCGCGATCGAGGCGCGCGCGTGAAGAAGAAGAGCTTCGCGCATTGCCTCGGCGACCTTCCCCTCGCCGAGGCGTCGCCGGCGATCCGCACGACGCTCGAACGACTCGTGTCCTCGAAGGCATCGGAGCGCCTCGAGGGGCTGGGCGAGGTCGGCTCCCTCGCCGAAGAGGTCGAGGCGCTACCATATCTCGTCGCCCTCGCCCGTCACCGCGACTATCCGCAGGCGAGCGCCGTCCTCGTCCGGCTCTCCGCCACGCTCGCGCGCATCGACTCGCCTCCACGGCTGGGCGGCGCGCCCGCCCAGCCCCTCGTCGAGGCGTTGTCGAAAGAGGGCGCGTCGCTCTTGCGCGTCGCGCGGACGAGCCGCGACCCCGAGTCGGCACGCGCCGCCGCGCGCATCCTCGGCCACCTCCCCGCGTATGACGCCGAGCTGGCCCCGTTGTTCCTCGCGCTCCTGGGTGGCGCCGCCGATGCGACCGAGCGCGCCCCGCTGCTCTATTTTCTCACCCGCATTCAGCTCGCGCGCGGGGACGTGCTTCACCCGCGCATCGAGCGCGCGCGGTCGGCGCCCATGCACGATCCGGAGCACGTGGCGGTCCTTCTCGCCCTCGAGGACGCTGGTGCGGTGGACGACGCAACCTCGACGAATCTCGCTGAGCTCCGCGCGACGGCGGCGACGGCGCGGCTGCCCGATCCGCGGGTCTGGGGCCGGTCGCTGTAGCGGGCCACGGCTTCCGCCGGCCGGGCCGCGTGATAAGCTCGCCGCCCCCACAGCCGACAGGAGAGCGCCTTGTCCCAACACACCGCCGTCTTGATCCCTGGAGACGGGATCGGTCCCGAGATCACCGCCGCGGTCCGGCGCGTCTTCGAAGCGGTAGAGGCACCGATCGCGTGGGAGGTCCACCACGCCGGCATCGCCGCGATGGACGCCGGCAGTGAGGTGCCGCTCCCCGACGCCACCGTCGATGCGGTGAAGAAGCACGGCATCGCGCTCAAGGGCCCCTGCTCGACGCCCGTGGGCCAGGGTTTCACCAGCGTCAACGTGCAGCTCCGCAAGCGCCTCGACCTCTACGGCGCGGTGCGCCCCATCCGCAATCTCCCGGGCGTCCCGACCCGTTTCGAGGGCGTGGACATCGTGGTGATCCGCGAGAACACCGAGGGGCTTTACAGCGGGATCGAGAACGAGGTGGCGCCCGGTGTGGTGACCTCGCTCAAGGTGGCGACGGAGAAGGGTTGCACCCGCATCGCGCGCTTCGCCTTCGACTATGCGCGGGCCAAGGGGCGCAAGAGGGTCACGGTCTTTCACAAGGCGAACATCATGAAGCTCACCGACGGGATGTTCATGCGCCTCGCCGAGAAGGTGAGCCAGGAGTACTCCGACGTCGCGTACGACCAGCTGATCATCGACGCGGGATGCATGCGCCTCGTGCAGGATCCGACGCGCTTCGACGTGCTCCTCCTCGAGAACCTCTACGGGGACGTGGTGAGCGACCTCTGCGCGGGTTTCGTCGGTGGACTGGGCGTGGTCCCCGGCGCGAACATCGGCGTGGAGAACGCGATCTTCGAGGCCGTGCACGGCTCGGCGCCGGACATCGCGGGCAAGGGGGTCGCCAATCCGCTCGCGTTCTTGATGAGTGGCGTGATGATGTTGAATCACCTCGCCGACACCCGAGACGACGCAGCCTGTCGCGAGGCGGCGAACCGCATCAAGCACGCTTATGACAGGGCGCTGGGCGACGAGCAGAAGACGAAGGACCTCGGCGGCTCGCTGAACACCGAGGGCTTCGTCGACGCGGTGATCGCGCGCGTCTGAGCCTCAGCCCGCGCCGGCATCCGGCGGCTCGCCCATGCCGAGCCGCTCGTAGAGGAAGGCCACCCAGGCCATGCCGATCGTCCATCCGGCCAGGACGTCGGTGGGGTAATGGACGCCCAGGTAGATGCGGGTGAGCCCAACGGAGAGGACGGTCAGGGCCACCGCCCCGAAGGCCACGAGACGCGCCCGGCCGAGCTGGCGCGGGACGAGGAGCGCGACCGCCACGAAGAAGCAGAAGGTCGCCATCGAGTGGCCGCTCGGAAAGGAGAAGCCCCCAGGTTCGTAGACCGGGGCGAAGTTGGGGCGCGGCCGGGCCACGAGGGCCTTGAGGAGGTAGTGGATGATGGCCGCGCCTCCGACCGACGCCGCCACGAAGCCCGCGGCGCGCCGGGAACGCCGAGCCAGCGCGACGACGGTGAGGATGCTCACGATCGACAGCAGCCAGGCGTTGCCGAGGGTGGTGATGACCTCGGCCAGCTCGGTGAGGGTGGGGCTCCGGATCGCCGGCAGCGTCCCCATGAAGGCCTGCTCCTCGGGCTGGGAGCCGCCCGCCAGCACCAGGCCCGTCAGGGCCAGGTAGGCGAGGAGCGCCCCCACGGCGAGGGCATGGCGGCGAAGGGTCTGGGCCACGTCTTTCACACAGGATGTATCGGATGGGGCGCCTTGACAGCCCCGGGGCCGATGGTAAAACCGCCAACTCTTTCGCCAGGGGGTCTGAGCCCCGGCATTTTCTGGAGTTTCTCGTGGCCAATCACGCCTCTGCCAAGAAGCGCATTCGACAGACGCTCAAGCGCACCGCCCGCAACAAGCACATCCGCACCACCGTCCGCGGCCTCGTGAAGAAGGTTCGCATCGCCATCGCCGAAGGCGACAAGGCGTCCGCCCAGGAAGCCCTCAAGATCGCCACCCGGCGCATCGACATGGCGGTCGCGAAGGGCGTCTACCACCGCAAGACCGGCAGCCGATACATCAGCCGCCTGTCGAGTCAGGTCAGCGCGCTCTGAACCACCGATTGGCGATGTCGAAGGCCGCGCCCGACAGGGTGCGGCTTTTTTCGTGGGCGGAGGCCACGGCTGTGGATGCCCTCGCCAGCGCGAGGGACCGGCCTCAGAACCGTCTGCCATGACCGACCCATTCAGGAAGATGGCCGAGGACCCCTCGGGGTATTGGAACGAGCAGGCGGGGGAGCAGTGGGTGGCGCAACAGGATCGCTTGGACGCGATCATGGCGCCGATCGCCGAGCGGCTCCTCGAGGCCGCCGCGCCTCAGGCGGGCGAGCACGTGGTGGACGTCGGATGCGGCTGTGGGGGGACGACCCGCATGTTCAGCGAGCGCGTGGGGCCGGAGGGACGGGTGACGGGCGTCGACGTCGCGAATCCAATGATCACGCGCGCCCGCGAGATGGCCGCGGGACAGGACAACCTCGCCTTTCACGTCGCCTCGGCGTTGGCGCTCAACGCGGTCGCAGAGCCGTAGCGGCGACCGGCTCGCTGAGCTGCTTTGGCTGCTTGGGGGAGGGGGATTGCGTTCGGTCGCAGAGGACGGCGCGGCGGGCGGGCGGCGCCAAGGGGGGCGTGGGACGGGGCGGCGTGATCGGAGGGGTGAAGGGCGGCGGGAGCCGTTGGATGCGTCTCGGTGCGTGAGCACGTCTCGGGCCGCGGCGCCTGCGGCGCCTCTGTGGGCTGCGCCCACGCGTGATTGGGTGAGCCAAGAGATGCGCTTGGTGGAGGCGCGGAGGGTGCGGCGCCGATCGCAGGCAGATCTCACAGATCGCGCGGTCGGCGACCTGTGGCTCGCCCCAATGCGTGGGCGAACCGCTCTCGAGGTCATCGCGCGATGGGTCGGACTTCGGTCCCCGGCGGCGAACCGCTCTCGAGGTCATCGCGCGATGGGTCGAACTTCGGTGCCCGGCGGCGAACCGCTCTCGAGGTCATCGCGCGATGGGTCGGACTTCGGTGCCCGGCGGCGAACCGCTCTCGAGGTCATCGCGCGATGGGTCGGACTTCGGTGCCCGGAGGCGAACCGCTCTCGAGGTCATCGCGCGATGGGTCGGACTTCGGTGCCCGGCGGCGAACCGCTCTCGAGGTCATCGCGCGATGGGTCGGACTTCGGCGCCCGGAGGCGAACCGCTCTCGAGGTAATCGCGCGATGGGTCGGACTTCGGTCCCCGGCGGCGAACCGCTCTCGAAATCATCGCGCGATGGGTCGGACTTCGGTCCGATGCGACCACGCACGACTTCGACGAAGGCTCAGCCGATCTGCTCGCGTCGCGCTTCGGCGTGATGTTCTTTCCGGAGCCGGAGCGGGCTTTCGCGAATCTGCGCCGCGCTTTGAAGAGCGACGGACGGACGTGCTTCGCGGTGTGGCAGGCGCCCGAGAAGAACAGCTGGATCACTCTGGCCCTGCGGCCTCTGTCCGAGCTGCCCCGGCCCGAGCCTCCGGCGCCGGGAACGCCTGGCCCCTTCAGCATGGCCGACGCCGACTACACGACGGAGCTGCTGCGCGCCGCCGGCTACGCGGACGTGGAGCTCGAGTCCGTCGAGCATCCACTCGAAGTCGGGCAGACCCCCGAGGAGCTCGTCGACTTCTTCGGCCGGGTGGGTCCGCTCAGCCGGCATCTCGCAATGCTTCCCGAAGAGGCGCGTCCCGCGGTGCGCGAGAGGGTGCGGCGTTACCTCGAAGACGAGTGGGATTCGCTTCGCTTCGAAGCCGCTTACTGGCTGGTCCACGCGCGCGCCTGAGGCGAGGCTCAGGGTCGCAGTGGCGGGACCGCGAGGTCCGGGGGGACGCCCGGCGTGCAGAGGGCGAGGATGGCCTCTTCGAGGACCCGGCCGTCGGGACGCTTCGCGCCTTTGAGCGCCAGGTCCGCCTGCGCGATGGTGCGGAACGCGTAGCGCAGGTCGTCCATGCGGAAGCGGCGGGCGGCCTCTTTGAGCTCACGCGCCTTGAAAGGCGGCGCCCCGGCGCGCTTGGCCGCTTCGGCGTCGCCGAGGCCGTCGGCGAGGGCCTCGCGCATCTTGGCCACCATGCGGAGCTGCCGCGCCACCATCGCCAGGATGCGGAGCGGAGGCTCGCGGTCGGCGAGGAGCGAGCCCGCGGCGCCCAGCGCGCGGGAGAGATCGCGGCCGCTCACCGCGTCCACCAGCGCCCAGATCGAATCGGTACGGACGCGGGTGACACAGGCCTCGACGTCGGCGAGCTCGATGGGATTGCCCGCGCCGACGAAGAGCGAGAGCCGCTCGAGGGCGTCGTCGATGGCCGCCAGATCGGCGCCGATGGCATCGGCGAGCGCCTGTGCGGCGGGGCCCTTCAGCTGGTGACCGCGCGCTTCGGCCTCCGCCATCGCGAAGCCGCGGACGGCGCCGGCCTTGATCGCCTTGGCTTCGACGAAGACCTTCTTCTTCTTGGCGGCCTTCACGAAGCGGCTCCGGCCGTCGAGCTTGCCCCCCGTGATCACCACGCAGGTGCTGGGGGAGGGGTCGTCGAGATACTCGACCAGCGGATCCAGATCCTTGGCCTGGTGCGCGTCACGCACCAGCACGAAGCGGGCGTCCGCCATCATCGGCAGGGTACGCGCCGCCGCGGAGACGCGCTTCGCGTCGAGGCCGCGCCCGTGAAAGACGTCGTCGTTGAACCCCGCCGGCCCATCGCCCAGCGACGCCTGCTTGAGCAGGGTCGTCGCCCGCTCGATCAGAAAGTGCTCGTCCCCCGTGAGCACCACGATCGGCGGAAACTTCCCCGCCCGCGCATCCGCGATGAGGCTATCGATGTCCACGGCGCCGAGTGTACACGGGTCGGTGGGAGGCCGTACTCCCGGCTCGGAGCTGCTGCGCTGCGTGACCCGCGCCGAGCCCTCTGGGCTCTCTGCGTGTCCCTCCGCTCCGCGGCTCCGAGCCTTCTCTTTGGGGGGCGTACTCCTGGCTCGGAGCTGCTGCGCTGCGTGACCCGCGCCGAGCCCTACGGGCTCTCTGCGTGTCCCTCCGCTCCGCGGCTCCGAGCCTTCTCTTTGGGGGGGCGTACTCCCGGCTCGGAGCTGCTGCGCTGCGTGACGCGCGGCGAGCCCTCTGGGCTCTCTGCGCGTCCCTTCGCTCCGCGGCTCCGAGCCTTCTTTTGGGGGGGGCGTACTCCTGGCTCGGAGCTGCTGCGCTGCGTGACCCGCGGCGAGCCCTACGGGCTCTGTGCGCGTCCCTTCGCTCCGCGGCTCCGAGCCTTCTTTTTGGGGGGCGCACTCCTGGCTCGGAGCTGCTGCGCTGCGTGACCCGCGCCGAGCCCTCTGGGCTCTCTGCGTGTCCCTCCGCTCCGCGGCTCCGAGCCTTCTCCTTAGGGGGCTAGCGCTCGTCGTCGCTGAAGCTGACGGTGCCGCTGCGCTCCAGCTCTTCGCCGAGGAGCTCGAAGCGCTGGGTGCCGACTTCCTGGCGGCGGACGGTGACCACGAGCTCCATCCGGCGGTTGGGCTGGAAACCATCGTGGCGGCCGTGCCCGCGGTCGAGGCGGAGGCGCTGGACGAAGGTCTTCTGGCTGCGGTCGTTCACGAAGGTGCTCATGTCCTGAACGAAGCGACGCGCGCCCTCCTCGACGTCGTAGAAGAGGACGTGGAACTCCAGATCGCCCGGCGGACGATTGAAGCTGGTGATCATCTCGGCCTTCCACTTGCGATCCGGGATGGGCGAGTCCGTGGTCTCTCGGAGGCGCCGGGCGTTGTGCCGGCGGGCGAAACCGAGCAGGGCCCGCTCCGAGCCACCCCGGGGGAGCCGTTGCTGGACGAGATAGACCCGGGCTCGAAGCCTCCCCTGTCCGTCCGCTTCGGAGGGGGTACCGAGGGTCAGGACGGATCCGACCAGAAGGGTCGGTAGAACGAGCATGGCGGCGATCCGCGGGAGCTTCATGAGCCTCTTTCCTCCATGGACGCGGGAAATCAGCGCCCTCGTGTGGGGGCCCACGCTATCAAAACGAGGCTCCACCGTCGAACGCCACCCGCGTCCCGACCTGACGGGCCCTCGGCGGGGATATTCACGAAGTCCCCAAAAATTTGGCCCTCTGGAGCAGCTTCGGTACCCACGAGGAACGGAGGGCGAATGGGCGCGACGGCGAGTGGTCTTTCTGGCGTCCTGGGCCAGGCAAAGAGAGCGGCCCAGAGGCGCGGGTTCAGGCGCGCGTCGACGGGTCATGTGCTCCTGGTGCTGCTTCAGCGGGGGGCGGAGACCGCTTCCATCCTCGCGCGCCACAACGTGCGCGAGGGCGATCTGTTGAGCGCGCTCAAGGTCGTGGACGACGAGAGCCACAGTACGCTGGACGTCGCCGTCGAGCGGGCCCACAAGCTCGCCCACAGCCTGGGCGAAGGACAGGCGCGGCCCATCCATCTGCTCTTCTCCATCGTGCGCGATCCGCGCAGCACGGGGTTTCGCTGTCTCGATCAGGTCGGGGCGGGAGCGGCGCGCGTTCGCGAGGATCTGACGACGCTGCTGACGCCCAGCGAGCGCTCCGTACGCGGTGCCTCGTCGGCGAGGGCGGGGGCCGCACCGCAGCTCGGCCAGCGCGCGGCGCGCGCGCCCACGCCACCCAAGCCCAATCGCCGCCGGCCCGTGGCCCCACCGCCGGCCGAGTGCGCGGACGCTCCAGAGGAGTCGCCGCCCGAGCCGCCGCCGGCCGTCAACAAGCGGAAGAAGAAGCTCTCCGCGCGCGCCAAGCCACGCAAGCGTGCGCCCAGCGCCGACGGACTCGAGCTCACGGCCGAGCTCCAGGGCCTCGCCGAGCTCGACGAGCTCGGCCCCCACGAGCTGCCTCCGAAGATCTATCCCATCCTCACCTCGCTCGGTCGAAACCTGACGGCGCTGGCGGCGGCGGGCCGTATCGATCCGGTGATCGGGCGTGACACCGAGATCGAACAGCTCCTCGACGTGCTCGCGCGCCGTCGTTCGAACAACCCGATCCTCGTCGGACCGCCCGGTGTCGGCAAGACGGCGATTGTCGAAGGTCTCGCTTGCCGCGTCGCCGGCTTCGGGACCGACGTCGGTCCGCTCGATGGCAAGTTGGTGGTGGAGATCAGCGCTGGGAGCCTGATCTCCGGAACCGGCGTCCGCGGTGCTCTCGCCGAGCGCATGCGCGCCCTGCGGGAAGAGGTGGCGATCGCCGACGGTCGTGTCCTTCTCTTCATCGACGAGATCCACACCGTGGTGGGCGGCGACGGACCGGACGACCTGAGCCAGGAGCTCAAGGCGGCCCTCGCTCGTGGGGAGCTGCCCTGCATCGGCGCGACCACCGACGCCGAATATCGGCGCTGCTTCGAAAAGGACGCCGCGCTGGCGCGTCGCTTCTCCCCCATCCGCGTCGCCGAGCCGAGCCCGGCGGCGACCCGGGAGATCCTGGTGGGCCTCGTGCCCCGCTACGAAGCGCATCACGCCGTCGGCTACGCCTCCGAAGCTCTCGACGCGGCGGTCGAGCTCTCGATTCGCTACCTCACCGAGCGACAGCTCCCGGACAAGGCGATCGCCGTTCTCGATCAAGCGGGCGCCAAGGTGCGGCGACGCGACGGAGACGTCGTCGATCGCGCGGCCGTCGCCGCCGTGATCGCGGAGCTCGCCAGCGTCCCCGTCGAGCGCCTGATGGCGCGCGACGCCGATCGGCTGCTCTCCCTCGAGGACCTCCTCGCCGATCGCGTGGTCGGTCATCGTGCGGCGATCGAGCGCATCGCCGACACGCTGCGCAAGGGCGCCGCGGGGTTCCGCGGCAAGCGCCCGCTCGGCACCTTCCTGCTCCTCGGCCCCACTGGCGTGGGCAAGACGGAGATGGCCAAGGCGGTGGCCGACGTGGTCTTTCCCGCGGGCGCCATGACGCGCTTCGACATGAGCGAGATGAGCGAGTCTCACGCCGTGGCGCGACTGATGGGCTCACCGCCCGGCTACGTCGGGCACGAAGAGGGCGGCCAGCTCACCGAGGCCGTGCGCGGGCGGCCCTACCAGCTCCTGCTCCTCGACGAGATCGAGAAGGCGCACCCGGACGTGCTCCTCGCGCTGTTGCCGCTCCTCGACGAAGGGCGGCTCACGGACGCGCGGGGGCGCACGGTGGACTTCACCCACACCATCGTCTTCATGACGTCGAACCTCGGCGCGGTGGTCTCCGCTCCGCGGAGCCGCATCGGCTTCGGTGACGACGGTCCCGATCGGCCGAGC
>CAWAVP010000016.1:0-51667 GCA_963785495.1 uncultured Planctomycetales bacterium
CTGATCGAGACCGACCGGTCAGGATTGGTGGCGCAGTACGCTGGGCAGACGGCGGCCAAGACGAATCAGTTGATTGATTCGGCGCTAGGCGGTGTCCTGTTCATCGATGAAGCCTATAGCCTGGTGGCCGATGCAGGCGAGGATGCCTTCGGACGCGAGGCATTGCAGACGTTACTCAAGCGGATGGAGGATGACCGCGACCGCTTGGCTGTCATTCTAGCGGGCTATCCGGAACCGATGGCGCGGTTGCTGCGGGCCAACCCAGGGCTCTCCTCGCGATTCAATCACACGCTGTCGTTCGAAGACTACGACTGCGTCGAGTTACGCGGATCTTCGAATGTTTGTGCGATGACAATCACTATGTGCTCAATGCCGCCGTCCGAGGGCGGCTCCTGCTGGGGCTCAAATGGCTGCACGAACAGCGCGACGAACACTTTGGCAATGGACGCCTGATCCGCAATCTCTTCGAAGATGCGATCCGTCACCTGGCCAATCGGATTGCGCATGTGACTCCGCTGACGCGCAAACTACTCACCGAATTTCAACCGCCAGACCTGGCCTTTCCCGCGGTGCCCTCAGACCTCTGGCACTGTTTCTCTGCTGACACAACGCAATTCCGCACGGAATGCCCCGGCTGTCGTCGTCCACGGCTGCTCAGAGGTGACTTGTTGGGACGCCGAGTCCGTTGTCCGGGCTGCCGAGAGATCTTTGCGGTGAACTGGGCCGACCCCCAAATGAATCCGGGCCCCACCGCTTGACGGCCTCCCCCACGACACGTCAAGCTGCTCGGTCCCGGAACCCCAACGCATCAGAGCGGGTCGCCGGCGGTGAGTTGAGTTTTGCACGACACGCTCCTCAAGCAAGGATTTCTGATGAAGCTTTTGAAGTACCTGGGACGCGACGGTCGTGAGAGCGTCGGCGTGCTAAGCGCTGGACACCGGATTTATCCTTTGCGTTTCGCCACCGGCCACGTGCAGTCTCTGGCCGAGCTGTTGGATTCGGACGACATCGTCGGACTGGTGGATTTTTTGCGCGACGAGACTGCGGCGATCCCTGTCGAGACGGTGAAGGTCTTGGCGCCTATCGATCAACAAGAGGTTTGGGCTGCCGGTGTCACATACAAGCGGAGCAAGGCCGCGCGGATGGAAGAGTCGGAAGCGGCGGCGTCGTGCTATGACCGCGTGTATGAATCCGCCCGCCCCGAATTGTTCCTGAAGGCGACGCCGCACCGCGTTGTCGGGCACAGTGACGACATTCGTATTCGCTATGACTCCAGCTGGAATGTGCCCGAACCGGAACTCACATTGGTGCTCAATTCACGGCTGCAGTTGGTCGGTTTGACCATCGGCAATGACATGAGCAGCCGCGACATCGAGGGCGAAAATCCCCTGTATCTTCCGCAAGCCAAAGTTTACAACCAGTGCTGCAGCATAGGACCTTGCATCGCTCTGCTGGACGGACTCCCACCGCGCGAGCAGATGGGCATTCGATTGCGGGTCGAGCGTGACGGAGAACTCGCGTATGAGGGACAGACGAGTGTCCAGCAGATGGCGCGGACCTTTGAGGATCTGATCCAATGGTTGGGGCGAGACAATTCATTTCCGCAGGGCGCAGTTCTTGATGACCGGCACGGGGATCGTACCGAGTCGCGAATTCACACTGCAATCGGCAGATCTGATCGAAATTGAAATCGATGGCATCGGCGTATTACAGAACAAAGTGATCCAGTCGGCTTCTCCCTAACTGGGCGTTTTCGTTTTGTCTTTCTCCGCCAGCCCGTAACTGAAAGGATCATCAGCAATGCACTATCAACCCATTTTGCTGGACGGCCAATGGCGTGAGGCGCAGGCCCGTGAGAGCTTCCAGGCATGTAACCCCGCCACGCGCAAATGGCTACCTGACGAATATCCAGTCAGCTCCTGGGCCGATTGCGAAATCGCGCTCGATGCCGCAGTTTGCGCGGCAAACGAAATGCAGAAACTACCGGCGGAAGTCGTCGCGCGTTTTTTGGAAAATTACGCGGAACAGATTGAGCTGCGGGCGCAGGACCTGGTGGAGATGGCCCATCGGGAAACCGGCCTGCCTCGATCGCCGCGATTAGCCGACGTCGAGCTGCCGCGGACCACCGCCCAACTGCGCCTGGCCGCAGTCGCCGCACGGACCGGCTCTTGGACGCACGCCACGATCGACACGGCCAATCAGCTGCGGTCACACTACACGGCGATCGGCCCGGTGTGCGTATTCGGCCCCAACAACTTTCCGTTTGCCTTCGGCAGCGTGTCGGGGGGCGATTTTGCCGCCGCCGTGGCCGCTGGCAACCCGGTGATCGGCAAGGCCAACTCCTCACATCCCGGGACGACGCGGATCTTTGCCGAAGCTGCCCTCGACGCCATCCACGTCACGGGAATGCCCGTCGGCACGGTTCAACTCCTGTATCGCACCCCCCACCAGACTGGCGAACACCTCGTTTCGGATGCCCGCGTCGGTGCCACGGGATATACCGGCAGTCGGATGGCCGGCCTGAAGCTCAAGGCCGCGGCAGACGCCGCTGGAAAGCCGATTTACCTGGAACTATCCAGCGTCAATCCCGTCCTGATCCTGCCAGGGGCGTTGCGTGAGCGAGGCACGGAAATCGTGGACGAACTAACGACCAGTGCGCTAATGGGCAGCGGCCAATTCTGCACAAACCCCGGTGTCGTGATGCTGCTGGCCGGCGAGGAAACGGACCGTCTGGTGAATGCCCTCACGCAGCGATATCAGCAGGCCCCCATCGGAGTCTTGCTGTCGGCCGGTGTCCAAGCCAGCTTGACGGAGAGCATCCAGGTCCTGCAGCATGCCGGTTGCGAACGACTGGCCGGGGGACCAATGGCCGAGCCGCAAGAAAGTTTTTGCTGCGGCAATACCTTGCTGAAAGTCGACGCGGCCACGTTTCTGGAGCATCCTCATGTGCTGCAAACCGAGGCGTTTGGCAATTGCACGTTGCTGGTAATCGCCCAATCCGTGGACGAACTCGCTCAACTCCTTCCTACACTGGAAGGCAATCTGACCGGTTGCCTGTATACGGACCGCCAAGGAAGTGACGACGCCGATTATGATCGCTTGGCTCCGCTGCTGGCCCAACGCGTCGGCCGTCTGCTAAACGACAAAATGCCCACAGGCGTCGCCGTTTCGCCGGCAATGAACCACGGCGGCCCCTATCCGGCCACGGGGCATCCGGGGTTCACCGCTGTGGGGATTCCCGCCGCAATGCTGCGTTTTGCGGCCCTGCGCTGCTACGACAATGTGCGTCCCCACCGCTTACCGCTCGGCCTGCGCGACGCGAATCCCAATGGCCTGATGTGGCGACAGATTGACGGCCAGTGGACGCAAGGCGACGTCCCTGCCACTCGACTGGACTGAGCCGACGAAGCCGGATAGGCTTGATTCGGTCGAACCGCCATAATGAATGGCAGACGGCCGAGGCGTCTGGTCACCTCACGGGACCTCCCGTCGATCCTCCGGCGCCGCGTCGTGCTCTCCCTCCTTAGTCCACCTTTCTTTGATCGCAAGCGGCTCGTGGAGCACCCACCATGCGGAAATCTCAGGCCTTCCTTCTGCGTCACTCGTTACGGTACTCGACCGCTCGGATCGGTCGCACTCTAGCTTGGGTCGGCTTACTGCTCGTGTTGGCAAGCCCCGCAGCGCGGGGCCAAGACCCGTCACCGGGCCAGGAAGACCTGGACAACGCTACCCTGGCCAAGATCTCCGCCCGCTCGTTGGCCGACCTGGAGTCGGTCAGCGAATTGTGCGAGTCGGCGTTGGCCAAAGGCCTTGACGAAGCTGAGCCAGAAATATGCCCGGGATCTGCTCAAGTCGACATTGTACGAACAAGCCGAACGACTGAGCCGTTTGATTTTTGACCAGCAACCCGTCGATCCGCGCTGGCCACGGATCCGCCAGGTCTGTTTGGATAAGCTCCAACGGGCCCTGGAAGTCGATCCCGACGTGGGCAACGTACACCTGCTAATCGCCCGGCTACAGATATTGCCGGGAGGCGATCGCGAGGCCGCGAAATCGGCGATCGACAAGGCCATCAAAGGCCTGGCGGAAGAGCCCGAATTGTTGTCCCAAGCGTACCAAACGCGCACCGCGCTAACGGACGATCGTGAGCAGTCATTAGAGGACCTCAATCGGGCAATCGAACTATACCCGCGTAATCTGGCGGCCTGGCGCGCCGCGGCGTGTACTATCTGTCCGGTGGCGATTACGACAAAGCCCTCAAGGACCTGGAAGAACTACTGGCTCGCGATCCGGATGATCAATTGGCGCATCAGGCCATCGCGCAAACCCTGCGACAACTCAAGCAGTTCGACAAGGCCATGGAGCATCTGAACCTGGTCCTGGAAGCAAATCCCGATTCGTCGCTGACCTACAACCTGAAAGCCCACATTGAAGAAGAGTTGGGCAATGTGCCCGCCGCCCTGGAAAACCTCAATGATGCGATCCGCGTTGAACCTCGTGACATTGGCGCCCTGTTGTACCGCGCACGACTGCTGGCCAACCAACAACAGTTCGACCTGGCCCGCGAGGATGTAAATCGGGCGCTGCAGTTGCGGCCGCAATTGCCCCAGGCCATCCTGTTGCGCAGTGTGATTGCCGCGGCTCAGAGCCGCTTCGGCGAAGCCATCGGCGATCTGCAAACGATACTGCGATTACAGCCCGAGAACGCCGACATCAAAATGCAAATTGCGACGTTTTACGAGGCGGATCGTCGTCCCCGGAAGGCGATTGAATGGTACACGGAAGTCGTGCAGGCACAGCCAGATAACTGGATGGCTTTGCGGCGGCGAGGTGACGCGTATTTGAGTGTCGCCAAGCAAGCCGACGCGCTTCGTGACTACGAAGCCGCTTTGGCGATTAACGGCGAAGACCCCGGTTTGCTCAACAACTTGGCCTGGCTGCTATCCACCTCCCCTGACGAGACATTGCGGGACGGAAAGCGGGCCGTGGAAATCGCGCAGAAGGCGTGCGACCTGACCAAGTTCGAGGCGGCCCATATTATTAGCACGCTGGCCGCCAGCTACGCCGAATCGGGAGATTTTGAAGAGGCTGTCAAATGGTCCGAGAAGGCGGTAGTCCTCGACACGGACGAACCCCAATTAGCCAACGAACTGGCCTCCTACCGCGCGGGCAAACCATCGCGCGAGGAACAGAAAATCGAAGAAAACACGGAGGAACTAAAGATCCCCGAGGATGATTCAGCACCCGCAGTGTTTGACGACCTTCCGGACTTGGATCCGGGGCCAGATGCAACGGAGCCGCCTACGACGGAGAATCCCCCCGCCGATCAGCCCAGTCCTTCGAACGTTCCGCCGCCAGACAACGGCCCCGCGACACCGGGTGTTGATGACGCCCCGCCGACCGAGCCGTCATCCCCTCCGGGAACCTCCACGCATGGATCGTGACGCCGCCTGGCAGCTGATGACCGAATACACAACGCATGACGCCCTGCGACGGCATATGTTTGCCGTCGAGGCCGCCATGCGAGCCTATGCGCGAAAGTACGGGGAAGACGAGGAGAAATGGGGCATCGTCGGATTGCTGCACGATTTTGACTACGAACGTTGGCCAGCGCCGCCCGATCACCCCCTGCAGGGCGCCGCCATCCTCCAGCAGCATGGCTACCCTGACGATGTGATCTACGCGATCAAGTCGCACGCGGATTACCTGCCAGAGTGTCCGCGCGTGTCTCGACTCGACAAAACACTCTACGCCTGCGATGAACTGGCCGGATTCATTGTGGCCGTGGCCCAGGTGCGTCCCGCAGGGCTCCAGGGGATGCAGGCCAGCAGCGTCAAGAAAAAACTCAAGCAAAAGAGCTTCGCGGCCGCGGTCAACCGCGAGGATATTCGTCGAGGAGCAGAAGATCTGGGTGAGCCGTTGGACGAACATCTGCAATTCGTGATTGATGCGTTGGCCGACATCACGGCGGATCTCGGGTTTCCTCCGCCCGATAGGACGTGAGTCCGCCAAGAGCCCCAGATTCGACCGTTCCAAGCCGGCACCAATAATCACCTGCGCACGAGAAAACTCGTTGAATCCTGAATTCTGTGTTGCACTGGGAGGGACGAATCAATGGAGATTCAAGCCGCCGAGCAGTTGATCGGCAAGAAATGTAAACCGTGCGAAGGGGGCGTAGAGCCCTGTACGTTGAACGATGCCAATCACCAGTTGGCAAAGCTGTCGGGTTGGTACCTGACCCATGACGGTCAACGGATTCGCAAGGACTGGACCGTCAAGAACTTCATGGCGGGTCTGGATTTCTTCAACCGGGTGGCGGAGGTCGCGGAGGACGACGGGCATCACCCGGATTTGCACATCGCCGGCTACCGCAATGTGTGGGTCGAGCTGTGGACCCACGCCATTGGCGGTCTCAGTGAGAACGATTTCATTCTCGCGGCGAAGATCGATCAGTTACCGATTGACCTGAAGTAGCGAAGATAACGCATAGGCAGCTTCGCCACCGAGCGGAGACGAAACTGTCCGGCTGCCCACTCCCGGCGACCGATCTACGTTTCATGTAACGCACTGACCGTTCCGTGAAACCGCCGGGAGCCGAGCAGGTGACAAGTGACCCCCATGATCTGTCCGAGCCTCATAATCCGACGCATCCCGCTCGCTTGGCCAACGCCCTGGGCCGGCTCCGACCAACTTTACCGCCCAGCCCTATACTGGCGGCGTTGAGCCTCTGCGGGTTCGCGACCGAGGCGATCTTGATCTCCTGTGGACAGCCAAGCCTCTACGCGACTGACGGCGTCACGATCGCGTTCGGACTGCTCTACCTTGGCTGGTTTTGGCTGACGGTCGGCTGGGGGCTAGAAATGATCGGCCGCGGTTGGACCCACTGGTTCCACCGCGTCGGCTGGTTCGGCAAATTGGCGGCCTGGTCAACGCTGGGAGTTTCGGCGGCCGTGCTGGTTTGTGGCTACGCAATTAGCTGGGGACTGTTCTTCCGTGCGGGCCGCTTTGCAAATCTCGAGACGGGCCGGTTTCTGCTCTTCAATTTCCGGCAACTATGGCCCTACTTTCGCGAAGCCGAACCGGTCCAATTGTTGTTGGTCGTCGGCCTGATGGTGACGGGCCTGGTGGCGTTGCCAGGATTTGTGTATCTGAGCATTGATGAAACAAGGCGATTTCCAACGCGTCAACTCCGTCAGCCGGCCATCGCCTGGATGACGCTCGCCGTGGCCGCCACATTCAGCTGGCACCACCTTCCGCCGCAGCGGAGTACTCTGCGGCAGGCGGTGCGGCAACACGCCCTGAAACACGCACTCAATCCCAGCTTTTCCTTGTACGTGAGTCACCTGGAGTCGCGTGCCGCCGAGCCTATAAAGCCCACACTGCAGGTCGGCGAACTTCGTCCCTTATCGAGCACCGCAGGTTATCTCACTGGACAGACCTCGCACGATCCACTGCCGTCGATCATCTTTGTCGCGGTCGAATCGCTGCGATATGACACGATTCACTTGCGGCATCAAGGGCAGGAAGTGCTGCCCCAGATCAATCGTCTGGCCAAAGACGGACTACACCTCACGAGGGCCTATGCCCAGAGCACGCATTCGGACTACGCCGACGTCTGCCTCGTCAGCTCACTGTATCCGCTGCGGACACGACGCCATCATTATTACGGACCGAGTGATCCATGGCCGGTGACGCGAATCTATGATGTCCTCAAGCCTCTGGGTTACGCGACCGCGATTATCTCGTCACAGAACGAAGCGTGGGGAGGGATGGATCATTTTCTTGCGTCCCCCAACCTCGATTTGTTCTACCACCCGGAAACGAGTCAGGCCGCCAGCTGGGTCGCGCCGATGGATCGTGGCTTTTCCGCAGAAATCGAGGCCGGCGGTCTCGTCGCCGGCAAGTTTCCCGATTCGTTCACGACCGACCATGTTCTTGCGTGGATCGAGCGACAGGTGCGCGAAGGCAAGCCGTTCTTCCTGAGTATGAATCTGCAAAGTTCGCACTTCCCTTACCTGATGCCCGCGGATGTTGCTCGCCCCTTCGTGCCCCACGAGCTCCCACCGGACATCAGCTTCGTCGACTATCCTCGGGACCAGGTGGATGTGGTTCGCAATGCGTATTACAACGCCATACATGAATGCGATCACCAGATTGGCCGCTTAGTCGCTCGGCTGGCTGAACTCCAACAACTCGACAACACGATTCTGGTCATCACAGGCGAAAATGGCGAGGCGTTTCACGAATGCGGGCGAGTCACTCACGCCAGCGACCCGGTGGAACCTGCGATCCACGTGGCCTGTGTAATCCACGCACCCCGCCATTTGCCGGGCCGCGTCGAAGACTATCCGTTTGAACACGTCGATCTGGTGCCGACCGTACTGGGACTGGTAGGCCTGCCCCCGCACCCCAACTTCCAGGGAATTGACATCCTGGCGCCCGATCGTCCTACCGTAGCCACGCGTCTGACCTATTGCCATGTGCTCTCGAGTCTGGCGGAGGCGGACACGGTGATGCTGGCCGGCCAGTGGAAGCTAACGGTCGACCACCGCAGCGGCGAATCGACACTCTTTGACGTCGTGACGGATCCCTGGCAGACGCATAACATATGCAGCCAACAACCGGCGCTTGCGGCCCAACTGCGCGAATGCTTGGACGCCTGGCGGCAGCGGCAACTGGCCTACTACCACTTCCCGGCCTATTACCTGAACTATTTTCCGCCTGCGCCGCCGCAGTTTGGTCGCGACGCTCGTGAGCAGGTACATTGAAATCGCCGTTGGCGAGCTACGCCGTTGGTTAGGCGTGTTGCCGCTCGGCCCACGCCAGCAGGGCATCGTTCCCCTGTCGATGACAGAAGTCGCCGAATGTCTCGTTCGGCTGTCGCTCTTGCTTGTAGAAGGTAAACAGTGAAACCAGCGTCGGTATGACCTCGTCGTCCGGAACCAGATCCTTATGGATGAAGTTCAAGCGGTCGCCCAACGTCCGTCCACCGATAAGAATGGTGTATTTGCCTTTCGCCTTGCCAACCAAGCCGATATCCGAGTTGTAGGGACGTGCGCAGCCGTTGGGGCATCCTGTCATACGGACCGTAAACCGCTCGTCCTGTAACTCGAGCTTTTCCAATTCGGCTTCTAGTTGATCGATCAAACTGGGCAATACGCGTTCGCTTTCCGTGATCGCCAAACCGCACGTGGGCAGCGCCGGGCAGGCCATCGACCAGCGCCGCACAACCGAGATCTCGTCGGAAAGTTTCACACTATGGCGGCGCAGGATCTGTTCCAAACGTGTTTTGTCGTCCGCAGCGATATCCGCAAAAATGATACTCTGATGAGGCGTCAAACGGAGACTGGGACGTAGCTGCGCACAAATCTCGCGCAGGGCGGTCTTCAGCCGCATCTGTTCCGTATCTTGAATGCGACCGTTTTCGATGTTGAGACCGTAAAACCATCGACCGTCGCCCTGTTCGTGCCATCCCAAGCCGTCATCGAAAGCAAAAACTTTTACGGGCCGGGGCGGCGCTAAGGCAGCACCCAGATATTCCTCCACCTTGGCCTTAAACGCCGGAATGCCCCCCATGTCCGCGATGGTGTATTTCAACCGCGCGACCTTCCGATCTGCACGATTTCCAAAATCTCGCTGCACTTTGATGATCGCAGTCGCCACATCAATGACCTGATCGGGATGGATAAACGCCAGCGGCTCGGCAATGGCGACAAATGTCTTCTTGGCGCTCGGCGTAACACCAAAACCACCTCCCACCAAGACGTTATAGCCAGTAATCTTAAAGTCTTCGCAAATCGCCATGAGGCCCAGGTCCTGCGCGTATAGATCCACACTATTATCACCGGGCAGTCCAATCGCCGTTTTGAATTTGCGAGGCAAATACAGCTTGCCGTAGATCGGCTCGATTTCCTCTCCACCAAAGACCTTCTGCTTGCCATCACCTTCTGGGTCTTCCAGCCAAATCTCGTAGTAGGCCGTTGTTCGCGGACACAGATGTTCCGCTAGTGCATCGGCCAGTTGCTGCATTTCGGCGTGGACCGAATCATGGGAGTAGGGCACGGGCGTGCACATCACATTGCGTTCCACGTCACCGCAAGCAGCCAATGTCGACAACTTCACCGCATTGATCTGGGCGATCGTATGTTTCAGGTCTCCCTTGAGGACCCCATGCAACTGCAACCCCTGGCGGGTGGTGATGCGCAACGTCTGATTGCCGATTTCGTCACACAAATCCAGTTCGGCCAGCAACTGCTCACTCGTCAACTTCCCCCCAGGGATTTTGGTCCTCACCATAAAACGGAAACTCCGCGCGGATTTCCCCTCAGTCGCGGAACTGCGTGAGTCGCGATTATCCTGTTGGTAAACGCCATGGTGCTTCAACAACTGAACACTGTCTTTGCCGAAATGATCTTGGCGGTCGACAAGTTCCGAGGCGATTTCACCGGCGAGGAACTGGCTGAGCGGCTTTCGTGTTTTCTACTGCACTCAGCTTGCGATCATCCGACATGGTTGGTTATTTCTCTAGCAGGTGGCCATGGCAGCTCAGGAGCCAGAACTGCGTCGGCGACGCACTCACCCTGGAAGGCATTTTTTCGGCAAAAGTTGACTATGTTACCTGGTATTGTTGACATTCCGGGAAATGGGGTCAAGAGAGTCCGGGCACGTTAGGAAGTTGCGGCAACTCATCTCGACAGCCGGAGACGGGACTGCAATGCTGTTCGCTTGGGATCCCAACGAGCGACGAACACGTCCGAGGTAACGAACGCCATGTCACGCGACGGAACGCCCCGGCCTCTACCCTCCCCCGTCGATCACCTGGCCGTATGGTTAGGCACCGGGTTGGGCGTAGGACGAGTACCGTGGGCACGGGAACGTTCGGAACCCTTTGGGGGCTGCCGCTCGCGTGGGCTCTAGCGCAATTGCCACACGTCGGTTGGCAAGTCGCCATCCTGTTGGCGTTGTGCGGAATTGGGGTCCCGATTTGCGGCCGCGCCGCACAACAGTTGGGAACCAAGGACCCGGGATGCGTTGTATGGGACGAGTTGACGGCATTGCCGATCGTGTTCTTAGGTGTGCCGGCAAGCGGAATGCAACGTCCCGAGATACTTGTCGTCGGCTTTTTGCTGTTTCGCGTGTTTGATATCAGCAAACTGCCGCCTGGAAAACAGCTGGAACACCTTCCGCGTGGTTGGGGCATCATGGCCGACGACGTCGCAGCCGCCGTATATGGCTTGCTATCGCTCACGGCTTTCAGGTGGTTCATTCCCTGGTTGGGGCAAGCGGGGTGAGCCGGCCTGCACCGTGGACCGCGTAACGGGTGACGCAGCGTGGCGGGCTGCGATACAATGTGGCCGCATCGGATTTTCACACGTTGGCCGAGCCCCATTATGTTCGTCAAGAAGAGGGTCCTTCCGTGAGTGCTGTGCTGCTTGACGGCAAATCTCTGGCGCTGAAGATTCAGCAGGAAATCGCCGAACTGGTCGTTGAATTCATTGGCAACAATTCCCTAGTGCCGACGCTGGCGGCGATCCTAGTCGGCAATGATCCGGCAAGCCAAGTGTACGTGCGGAACAAGCGGCGAGCCTGTGAGCGAGTTGGCATTGAAAGCCAGTTGTTCGAGTTACCGGCCAGCACTACGGAAGATGACTTGCTGGGACTGATCGCAAGATTAAACAAGTCCCACGAGGTACACGGCATCTTAGTGCAACTCCCGTTGCCGCCGCAGATCGACGCGACTCGCATCCTGGACGCCGTTAGCCCCTGGAAGGACGTCGACGCATTTCATCCGGAAAACGTGGGACGTCTGGCACAGGGTCGACCTCGATTTTTGCCGTGCACGCCACACGGTGTGCAACAGATCTTGCACCGCCATCAGTTACCGGTGGCCGGCAAACACGTGGTGATCGTGGGACGTAGCGACATTGTGGGAAAGCCGTTGGCGCTGATGTTGATGCAGCGTGATTCCACTCTGGGTCCCGGCGCGGCCAACGCCAGTGTGACGGTCTGCCATAGTCGTTCGGATAACCTGCCGCAGATCACACGCGAGGCGGATGTGCTGGTCGCGGCTGTGGGGCAGGCCGGTGTCGTCACGGCGTCCATGGTCAAACCGGGCGCGGCGGTAATTGATGTGGGGATTAACCGCACCGCAACCGGATTAGTGGGCGACGTTGATTTCACGGCTGTACGCGAAGTGGCGGGATATATCACGCCCGTACCGGGCGGAGTCGGTCCGCTGACGATCGCAATGCTGATGCAGAATACGCTCACCGCCGCGGAGTTGCAGCTCAGTTAATCGCGGGTCTCTCGGCTTGGTGCCGCCTGGTCCTCTGCCGCGCGACGCTGCCGACCGGCTTCATAGCACAGGATGGCGGCTGTCACCGCCACATTCAAACTGTCGGCGGATCCGGCTAGAGGCAATTTCACGCCAGCGTAACGCGCATCGCGCCAGAGTTCTGACACCCCATCCGCTTCGTTGCCCAATACGAACGCCGTGCCCGCACAATAGTCGTATCGGTCGTACGTGCGCGAGGCGTCGAGCCGTGCGACGAGGATCTGCAGTTGCTCTGCCTCCAGCCAACGGGCTACATCAGCTGCCCGCGCCGCACACAACGGCACGGTAAAGATCGTCCCACGACTGGCGCGGATCGCGTTCGGATTGAACAGATCGGTGCGGCCATCGGCAACGATGACGGCGTCGATGCCCGCCGCATCGGCGCTCCTCACCACAGCTCCAAGATTTCCAGGCTTCTCCACGCCTTCGAGCACGACAAGCAACGGATGTGCCGGTAAACGCAGATCCTCTAGTGACCGCCGGGGAGCCTCCGCGGTCGCCACGCACTGATCGTGGCGATCGCCATAGCCCAGTCGCGACATGAGCGCGGAAGTCAGCACGACGACATCGACTCCGCGTGTCGTACAGCCGCGTAGCCAGTCATCTAATTCCTGCCCGTGCAGCCGTGACTCGTCGACAAAGACCTGGTCCACCCTCACTCCGGCGGCCAGCGCCAACGTAATCTCGCGCTGTCCGTCAACCAGAATTCGCTGCTGCTTCGCACGGGCTCGTCCCTGGCGGAGCTTCAGCGCTTGCTTGAAACGAGGATTATGGGGACTGGCGATGCGCGGAAAATCGAGGGTCACGGGAAGCGCATGCTCCAGCATCGATCGTCAGGGCCCCGCGGCCCGTAGGTCGCCGCGTTCCCCAAAACCTATGGAATCATTTGTCGTCCAACAATTCGACGGCGGCGAACTTTTGGCCCTCAAGCATCGCGAGGCTGGCACCGCCACCGGTGCTGACATGCGAGACGCGATCGGCAAACCCCAACTGCTGGATGGCCGCAGCGCTGTCGCCGCCGCCAATGATACTGGTCCCATCACCTTCGGCAATCGCCTCCGCGACCGCTTTGGTACCGGCGTCAAACGGGGGCATTTCAAAGACTCCCATAGGACCGTTCCACACGATTGTCTGCGCCGACCGCACCAAGTCGGCGTACAACCGCGCCGTCTCTGGTCCGATGTCCAAGCCCTCATATCCCTCAGGAATCTTGCCGGAGGACACCACTTGCTTTTGGCAGTCGGACGTGAATGCGTCGCCGCAATGCGTATCCAACGGCAGCACGAGCCGCTCTCCACCAAGAGCGATGAGTTCTTTCGCGAGGCCCACTTTGTCGGGCTCCACCAAACTGTTGCCAACGTCACCGCCTTCGGCCAGTGAAAACGTGTAGGCCATTGCTCCGCCAATCAGGACCTTGTCACAGATGCCCAGCAAGTTCTTGATGACATTGATCTTGTCGGAGACCTTCGCCCCCCCCAAGATAGCGATAAAGGGCCGAGCAGGATGGGCGATCACATCCGTCAAGTACTCGATCTCCTTCGCAACCAGAAAACCTACGACCTTCGGCTTGCCGTCCATTGCCTCGGGTACCGCAACCATCGAGGCGTCCTTGCGGTGGCATGTCCCGAAGGCGTCATTGCAGTAGATATCCGCCAGCCGAGCTAATTGCGGCCGCAAACTGGGGATCCCCGTCCTTCTCGCCAGCATTAAAACGGAGATTTTCCAGCACCAGGATTTCACCCGCAGCCAGTGCAGCGGCCTTTGACTGGGCATCGGGTCCCACGGTATCGGTGGCAAACGCGATGGGAGCCTTAATCAACGCTGCCAGCCGGTCGGCCGCCGGCTTCAGGCTGAACACAGGGTCGGGCTCCCCTTTTGGCCGTCCCAAGTGACTCATCAAGATCAGTTTTCCGCCGCGGTGCACCACCGATTCGATCGAAGGTAGTGCCATCCGAATCCGACGATCATCCGTGACCTGCTGTTGATCATCCAAAGGGACATTGAAGTCAACTCGCATCAACACGGCTTTGCCTTTAACGTCGACTTCGGCAATCGTCTTCTTGGCCATGGTCGTTCGGTCTCCGTTCTGCCACCGTCGTTTTTTGTTGATTGCTGCTCAAACTTCCTTATCGTAGCAATCTGGTCGCTTTCCACCCAGGAGGGCCAGCAAGATTGAATTCATCCGTCCGTTTTGATACGTTGCAGGTGGATGGCGGGGCCACACGGGTCGCGGACGACCTGCTTCACATCGCGGTTTCGCCAACGGATGGGAGTTCACGCGCGGCAACCTGGATTTGTCCAGGCCACACCTGCCCCCGGACAGCAACACGTCCAACGAGTCGGCGATATCGTCGGCATCCGCTGCGCGATGAACTCGGACAATCGATCCTTCGGTGTACTGGGAGAACCGACCATGTTGAATATCTTGGGAAGACTCGAACGCCGTTCGACTTTTTGTGACGGATTATCGCGACGAGGCTTTCTCAAGATTGGAGGCTTAGCGTTGGGCGGCTTCAGCCTGCCCGATGTATTACGGGCGGAAGCGGCAAATGGCCTGGGCAATTCGCAGAAGTCCGTGATCATGATCTTCTTGCCCGGTGGCCCTCCGCATCAGGACATGTGGGACATCAAGACACAGGCACCCCAGGAAATTCGCGGGCCGTTTCAACCGATATCCACATCCGTTCCCGGCATCCAGATTGGCGAACTATTTCCGCAGATCGCGCAGCACATGGAACGCTTCGTCCCGATACGGTCGATGGTCGGCGCGTCGGGCAGCCACGCCGCATTTCAGTGCATGACTGGTCGCCTGGAACAGCGGATGCCGCCTGGGGGCTGGCCATCGCTGGGTTCCACCGTTTCGGCCTTACGCGGACCGCGCGATCCCAACATGCCGGCCTATGTCAGCTTGTGTTACCGTACGGCGCACGCACCCTGGGGCGATCCGGGACGCCCCGGATTCTTGGGAGTGGCCCATGCCCCCTTCCGTCCCATGGCGGACGGCAAAGAGGACATGGTGTTGCAGGGGATCTCACTGGAGCGATTACAAGATCGTAAGCACCTGCTGACGGCGTTCGACCGCCTCCGTCGCGACGTCGATCGCACGGGGATGCTGTCAGGTTTGGATGCTTTTCAACGACAGGCGTTTGGCGTGCTGACGTCGTCCAAACTAATCGATGCCTTGGACTTTTCGCAGGAATCGACCGAGACCATCGCGCGCTACGGACACGGCGATCCCAAACCGCGAGCCGACGGAGCGCCGAAGATGGTGGAAAACTTCCTGGTGGCTCGTCGACTGATCGAGGCGGGCGCACGGTGTGTCACTTTGAATTTCAGTCGTTGGGACTGGCACGGCAACAATTTTGGACGAGCCCGCGAAGACATGCCGATGCTGGATCGCGCTGTATCGGCGCTTGTGCAGGATCTCTACGATCGAGGCATGGAACGCGACGTCTCGGTGGTGGTCTGGGGCGAATTCGGTCGTACACCCAAGATTAACGAGACGGCGGGCCGCGACCATTGGCCCAAAGTCTCCTGCGCATTGTTGGCTGGCGGTGGTATGCGGACCGGTCAAGTTTTGGGAGCGACCGACCGATTCGGCGCGGAAGCCATTGATCGCCCGGTAACATTTCCGGAAGTTATTGCCACGCTCTACCACAATCTGGGCATTGATGTAAGTTCAACAACCGTCGTTGATCTCACCGGCCGGCCGCGGTACCTGGTCGATGACGGCGCACAGCCCCTACCCGAATTGACGTAGTCGGACTCCGTATCCCGGCGGTCGCGCGATCGTGCCGTCCCCAACCTTCAAGACTTCACGACGAGGTAGCCGAAATGTCGTTGATGTCGGCACACGTAGCTGCAGCCAGGCTGCAACGCGGAATTTGCTGGTTGCTCACGATGGCACTCTTGTCACGCGTAGCTCTGAGCACCGAAGTCATCCCGTCGTTCGATCATGATATCATGGCCATTCTCTCCCGCGCCGGCTGCAATATGGGGGCCTGCCATGGCAATCTGAACGGAAAAGGTGGCCTGCAGCTGTCGTTACGAGGCCAGGACTCCTGGCACGATTATCTGGCCCTGACACACGACTGGAGTGGCCGCAGGATTGACCGGAACGATCCTGATCAGAGCCTAATGTTGCTCAAGCCGACCAGTGGCGTTCCGCATCAGGGCGGTCAGCGAATTGTACCTGGCACTCCCGAGCACCGCATCTTGCGAGCTTGGATTGCGGCCGGAACGCCAGGGCCCGACCCACATGCAGCCCAACTGCGGCAGCTCGACGTAACGCCACGTGAAACCGTGATGCCGATCGGGTCGGATCCAGTCCAGTTGCGAGTGACGGCGACGTTCAGCGATGCAACGCAGCGCGACGTCACGCAATTGGCAACATATGATGTCTCCAATTTTGTGGCGAGCGTAACACCGGCGGGACAGATCCGGCCAGAGGAAATTGGGGAAACATCGGTGTCAGTGCGATACCTCAATGGCCAGGTCTGCGTGCGTCTGGCATTTGTACCGGAGAAGCGGAAATCGGCGTGGACCGCGACGACAGCTCAAAATTGGATTGACCAGCCGATCGCTGACAAACTGCGCCGCTTGGGAGTCCCGCCTGTGGCGTTGGCGGAAGATACAGTCTTCGTGCGACGCATTTTTCTGGACGTGCTCGGTCGCCTGCCCACGCGACAGGAAGCAGAAGCGTTTTGCACCGACTCACGGCCAGAAAAGCGAGCGGCGTTGATCGATGCACTACTATGCCGGCCGGAATTTGCGGATTTCTGGGCGTTGAAATGGTCCGATCTGCTGCGCAACGAGGAAAAGCTGCTCGACCACAACGGTGTCCAAGCCTTCCATACGTGGATTCGCAATGCGCTGGCCGCCAATATGCCACTGGACGAATTCGTCCGCCAACTGATCGCGGCTCGCGGCAGTACCTACGCCAACCCGCCGGCCAATTTTTACCGTGCTCTGCGTGATCCGCTGACGCGGGGGGAGACTACCGCGCAATTGTTTTTGGGTGTGCGTTTGCAGTGCGAAAAATGTCATAACCATCCGTTTGATGTGTGGACGCAAGACGACTACTATGCCTGGGCGGGCCTGTTCGCGCGGATCGATTACGAAATCGTGGAAAACAACCGCAAGGACAAATTTGATAAACAGGAGTTCGTCGGCGAGCAGAAGGTGATTTTGAAGGACGAGGGGGAAGTCACCAATGCGCGCACCGGCGAACCAGCTCAACCTCGTTTTTTCGGCGCAGACGCAGCCGATCGACAGCCAACGTGACCGCTTGGAGCAACTCGCCGATTGGCTCACCGACAAGACGAACCTTCGCTTCGCTCGCGCCAAGCCAACCGCATCTGGTTTCACATGATGGGTCGCGGGCTGGTCGAACCTATCGATGATTTTCGTGTGACGAATCCGGCGAGCCATCCGGAATTACTCGACCGATTGGCTGAGGAACTAATCGCCAGTGGCTACGACTTGCGATACCTGATCCGCCTGATTGCCAACTCCTGGACCTACCAAGCCGCAACGCTTGACGACGATCAGCAAACCATGGCGGTCGAAAACTACGCCGGCGCAGCGCCGCGCCGTCTGACGGCGGAACAGATTTTGGATGCGCAATGCCAGGTACTGGGCGTAGCGGCAGAATTCAATGGTTATCCACGCGGCACACGGGCGGTCCAGTTGGCCGGTAGCCAAGCGGTGCGATTGCGAGAACGTCAACCGAGCGTCGACGATCGATTTCTGACACTATTCGGCAAGCCACCGCGTTTGATGTCCTGTGAATGTGAGCGATCAAGCGAGACGACATTGACCCAGGCATTTTTTCTGATCAGCGGAGACAGCCTGCAGCGACGGATGCGTGATCCTCACAATCACTTGCGGTGGTGGCTCGACTCCCAGATGTCGAACGAGGAACTGGTCACGCAGTTGTTTTGGACAGCCCTAACGCGTTCGCCCACCGCAGCCGAACTGATCACTTGCGTTCGTTATCTGGACGAGGCCGAATCCAGGGATACGGCCTTGCAGGATTTGGCGTGGGCGACATTGAATGCGAAAGAGTTTCTATTTCGGCGGTGAACAACATGCTTACCAATCCGCGTTCGATCAGCAACAGCCAACCGTTGCCGACTCCCCTTGCTGCGATCGGCTCGTCATCCGCTCGCCCTACGCGTCGTGCCGCACTCAAATTGGGTGGCAGCGGGCTGCTAGGCTTGACGATGCAACCATGGCTGCAGGCAGCCCCCTTGCCGCACCATCGACCGCGCACCAAGTCGGTGATCTTCCTGTTCCAATGGGGCGGGCCTAGCCATCTGGATATGTTTGACATGAAGCCCGAGGCACCGGACGGGATTCGCAGCCCCTATCGCTGTATCTCGTCGACTGTGCCGGGCTTGCCGGTGTGCGAGTTGCTGCCCCGGATGGCGCAGCTAATGCACAAAGTCACGCTCATCCGTACCATGACGCATACCATGAAGAACCACGCGTCGGCGGGCTATTACGCCATCACCGGACATGAGCCTCCGTCGGACGACCAGCGGCTGCGCGACTCCTTGAGCCTCTATCCGGCTTACGGCAGCGTCGTGGATCACCTGCTGCCAGCGGAAGGCTCAATACCAACGTTTGTCGCTTATCCTCATGTCATCCGTGATGGTTCGATCGTGCCGGGCCAGCACGCCAGCTTCCTGGGTAAAGCCCACGACCCACTGTTCTTTTCCGAAGACCCCAACCAGCCTGATTTCCGCCTGCCGGAACTGAGTCTGCCCGAGGATCTGCCGTTCGGTCGTTTGCAACAGCGTCGCGCCCTGCAGCAGCTGATCGATCGCCAGACCGGATTGCTCGAGGCATCGCTGCAGGCACGGGGCTTCGATGATTACTACGGCAAGGCCATCTCCATGCTGACAACGGATCGAGTGCGACAGGCATTTGATTTGTCGCGAGAAAATGATGCCGTTCGAGCGGCATACGGGCTGACGACGTACGGACAGAGCTGTCTACTGGCGCGACGCCTGGTGGAATCGGGCGTCAGGTTTGTCACCGTCTACTTCTCCAACAGCATCGGAGGTCGACGCGTGGGTTCGGGAGGATGGGACACTCATGGTTTCGACAATACTCGCATGTATGAAATCGTCGACAAGTACCACCTGCCCATCACCGATCAAACGTTGCCCACCTTGCTGAATGATCTGGATCAGCGAGGCCTTCTGGATGATACGCTCGTGGTTTGGATGGGAGAATTTGGCCGCACACCCAAGATTAACAAGAACGAGAGTCGCGATCATTGGCCTCAGTGCTACTCGGCCCTGCTGGCCGGCGGCGGTGTGACGCAGGGTCAAGTCTACGGGACGTCCGACTCGTACGGCATGTATCCAGCGGAGCATCCCGTGAGACCTGAGGACTTGGCCGCCACGATGTTTTACTTACTGGGAATCGATCCCCACACCGAAGTCCGAGATCGAGCCAACCGGCCGCTACCCATCGCGCCGGGACGGGTACTGAACCGTATTATCGCCTGATGTCAAGCGAGTTCTGACTCGCAGCGCACACCGATCGCTCAAGTTAAATCGACGCTCATGTGTCTACGAAGGAGTTGCCCTCGATGTTACGCACGCACATTTTATACGCAACGGCGCTGCTACTGCTGAGCGGCTCCGTAAGTCCCGCCGATCCGCTCAAAGCACTCATTCTGGATGGACAGAACAACCACGCGTGGAAGGAGACCACCCCTATCCTAAAGACGATCTTGGAACGCGACGGACTCTGTACCGTGGACGTGGCGACGTCACCGCCCGCAGGCAGTTCGCCTGAGGAAATGGCAAAGTATCAACCTCAGTTCGCGGACTACGATGTTGTCGTTTCGAACTACAACGGTCAACTTTGGTCGCCAAGTACCCAACAGGCTTTGCTCGACTATGTGCACGGGGGTGGAGGCTTCGTGGTGGTGCACGCGGCGAACAACGCTTTCGCCCAATGGCCCGAGTACAATCGGATGATCGGGCTGGGTGGTTGGGACAATCGCGACGAGAGATCCGGTCCCTATGTGTACTTCCGGGACGGCCGGGTCGTACGAGACAACTCGCCGGGACGCGGGGGAAACCACGGACCGCAGCACGCTTTTCCTGTCGTGGTACGGGATGCCAATCATCCGATCACCGCGGGAATGCCGCCGGTATGGATGCATGCACGCGACGAACTTTATGATTCGTTGCGAGGGCCAGCGTTGGAAATGCGAGTCCTGGCGACCGCCTACTCCGACGTCACCCAACGGCATGAACCCATGATTCTGACGATCGACTACGGAGCCGGCCGTGTGTTTCACACACCAATGGGCCATGCCGTCGAGACGATGCATTGCGTGGGCTTCCAAACGACATTCCGACGTGGCACGCAGTGGGCCGCCACCGGGGAAGTCTCTTTGCCGATCCCAGCCGACTTCCCCTCCGCCGATCAGGAAAACCTGCGCCCGTAAGGCACGCCTACCCAACGGCCACGCGCTCCGCTGCCGCGCCATTTACATCGCAATCGATCAGTGTACTGCCGATGGTTACCGTTCGGTTGACGAACCGTGTAAAACGAGTCCAACCACATCCAAATCATAATCGGTGTAGCTGCCAAGCGGCCCCGCAGCCAGAGCAGCACGCTGCGGCGTTCGGGGGCGATGGGGACCACCGGTCGGAGATTGTCATAGCGTGAGTTGCGTGTGATCGGCGACCATGCGAAAAGCCCGCTGGCCTGCCTCACGCCTCGATAGATCTCGTAGTGACGCTGTCCATCCTCTTGGCTGATCAGCGGCTCGCCCTTGACCGGATCGCTGTTACTCGCCAGGTAGACGCGTTCCACCCGTTGTGGATCGATCACAATCAAGCCCGCGTAGTCATCCTCACCCGGGTACAGCCGCGTTCCGGCATAGGCAATCTGCTGCTGATTCCATTGATGCCCGTCCCAATATGCGTAGTGATACCGCAGGTCTTGCCCCGAGGCGACATGGCCCGCCGGCAACGGCTCAGAGTCGCGCTGCACGCTGAACACCACGACCGGTCTTCCCTGCCGATCCAAATGCAGATCCTGCACCCAGGCAACATGCGTAGTGCCGCCCGTGTAAACACGCGAACCCTGTTCGGGTCGCGCAAGGCCCTGTGCCAGCGTTGCGATCGGCGTCCCGTCGGAACGCAAAAGGTGGCCGTCTCGATATAAGACGTGGTACACGCTGTTGTCATAGTCACGTGGATGACCTTCCGTATAGACCATGTGGATTGTGGACTCTCCGTCGGAACAATATTTGACATACGGTCGATGCCGTGCGGTCGTTGGCACGTGAATGAAAACGCCGCCATTTTTCCAGCTCTGAGCCAGGTCGTCGCTAAAGGCGTACGAGGGCTTAAATCGGTTGTCAAAGCCACGATAGAAGTTGTAGATTCGGTCACCTTCGCCTCGTAGGCAAAAGACGTTCGCATAGGTGACGCGAGATGTCTTGCTCGGCACGAACTCACGCTCACGTCCCCACGCTAACGCATCGCCGGGCACACTCCGTCGATACCAAAATGCATTGGCTTGGCCGTGAGTCGCGTAGACGGCCAACACACCACCGTCGGGCAATTGCTGAAAGGCCGGTGCGTTGTGGTCGTCCGCCCCCAACGCTCGACGCAAAGTTGCCCGCCGACGGGCGCCCGAATCGAGGTCCCACACCGTCACTTCCGCGTCTCCTCGCCGAGACGCATCGTGGATCCCCATAGCGATTGACCCCACTAACACTTTCGATTCATGGACAATCGCCCGCTCGTCCTGGTACCAGCACCAGCCGCCGTCATCGTTCAGCACGATGGGCACCGGACCAGACGTGTCGGCCGTGAGGCATAGCAGCGAGAGTGTCAACAGGGTCGTGTACATGCGAGTAGGCCTTGACGCCAGTAGCAAGGAGAATAGGGTACGCTCGATTTTAATCCCTTGAGGATTCAGCGCACATAAGCAGCCGGGGCCCCCAATGCCGTCCGGATTCCCAGGATCCCGCATTTGACGCACCAGCAGCGATCACTCGCTTGCCACGGCACACGACAGGCCGTGTTGACGCCTGGGAAAGGTCACTTGAAACAAGCTGCCACTGGAGATAACCTAACGCGAATCGAGAGCCCATTCATCACCATTCACCATTCACCAGGTGGTCACCCAAGCGATGTCGTACCCCGAGCTGGACTCGATCCACAAACGCGGAAGAGTTTTGGAGGAAGCGTTCTTTGCCGAGCGAGACCGAGAACTCTTAGAATCTTTGCGACGAAAGATGACATCGGAAGAAGCGAAACAGGTGCTCGCATCGGCAACCGGCGTCGTGGACGAAATCGAGATTCCCGAGCTAAAAGGGCTGTCGCTTCCTCAATTCCTCGCTGTGTTAGGCATTTTCCCGCTCGTCGAAGTCGCATGGTGCGACCGCCACATCTCGGCGGAAGAACGGCAAGCAATCTTGGCGGCGGCGGCGGAATTAGGAGTTGTGGTCGATTCGCCCTCATATCGCCTGTTGGACCGATGGCTGGAATCACGCCCCAGCGATGACGCGATCTCGCTGTGGACCGATTATGTGAGAGCAGTTTGCGCCACATTAGAACCGAAAACGATAGCAACTTTGAAGAAGAGCGTGATGGGCCGGGCCCAACAAATTGCACAGGCCGCAGGTGGCATCTTTGGCATGGGAAACAAAATCTCGCCGGAAGAACGCGCATGCCTCGAACGGCTCGCTCTGGCTTTTCAGCCAACGGACGAAACACACTAGGACAGATCGGCTGCAACGCCAGCACGCGGCTGCTGCCAGGCGCATCAGTAGCCGTAACCGTACTTGCCCAGGAATTCGCCCGGATCACCCTCTTCGCGGGGCAACTCCATGTCCTTTGGAATTTGCCTCAGTCGCAGTGTAACGCGCGCCCGTCCTTTGGATAGGGAGATTTGGTGTCGACCGGCGGTCAAGCGACGGGGCTGGGACATCGGCTCGCCATCGACCAACACATCCGGTTGACTGGCGACGTACTCGCCGTCATACCAGAGTTCGAACTCACGCGGATTCTCACCAATCGCGTCAATCGAATCGTAGCCAGGCACGCGCAACGGACCCCACAAACGTACAAACTGCGTTTGTAATTGGCGCCGATCCGCCGGCTGCAGCGCGTGCACGCGATAGGTATCGATAAGTAGTCGGCAATCATTTTTTCGAAGCGTGGGCACAAGTGGCGGCAACTTTCCAGCTCGATACGCCGCCAATTCTGGCTGCCACAGTACCCAATGAAACGGGTAAGCGTCCGGCCTCGTTAACATCGTCCCTGCGCCGTCGAAGACGCGCGTCTGCGATGAGGTCAAATCCTGGGCCAATCGCAGCACTTCCAGCTGATAACGATTCGTAGGCGATACGAATTTTGTCATTCTCATCAAGGGAAAGGCAAGGAAACAGGCAATCGCTGCCCCCGTCGACAGACGCTGCAGCGTGGTATCACCGAGCGTAAAGCGGTTCGGTCCCAGCCTGGCTGCCAAGAACCCGCCCGTCGCGACCGCAAACAAAGGCAAGACGCTCAGCAAATAGTAGGCGAACGGAGCGGGCGTCAGGAATAGCGTCAACAGCATCCACACCGCCGACAGAGTAATAAAACATTGACTGCGCGATCGCTCGCCGCGGATCCCCCACAGGCAGGCAACAACCGCCAAGACGACAAAGCCGGCGTCGTGCACGACGAGCCGTCGTAGCGTCACAATGCGCCAAGCGCGGTAGTAGTCTGTTTCCACCAAACCCCAGGCACAACTGCCGACAAAATTATTCTGAATCAGGTCAGGCAACGATCGATTGGCGTACGCACGGCCAATCACAAACATCACCGGCAGCAAGCTGGCTGCCACGGCCAGCATGACATCTCGGTAACGCCACGTACGCTGCGGGCCGCCAGAAAGCATCAGCACCGCCAAGGGCACGGCGTGAAATACGGCCTTTTGATTTACCCAAAAGGCCGTTCCCATGACCAGACCTGTCCAAACCATTCGCCAACGCGTGGCGATCGGTCGTGGCGAAAACATCAAGCAGACGCCCGTCAACCACAGTGGCACCAGAAGAAAGTCCGTGCGGATTTCCGTCGACCACTCCCAGAACGTGGCGTTGACCGAGTACACAATCACGGCCCAACGTCCCGCCGCCTCGCCATAAACATCACGACCGATACGGTACAACAACGCTAGGACGATTCCCGCCGACACGACCGTGGCAAATCGCGCTAAACGGATGATCCATACCGCGTCACTCGTCAGACAATACAGCCAACTCAGCCATTCGAACGCAAAAGGAGGGTGATTGGAGCGAAAATCGCGATAGGGCACGGCGCCCTGAGAGATCAGCCACGCTTGATGCAGCGTCTCGAATTCATCCTGGTTTAGGTAGCGTCCCCACGTCAGCCATAGTTTGACAACCAGCCACATCGCCAAGGCAGGCCAAAACAATCGACGTGAAAGATCCGTGACAGGAAGACGTGGCGATCCAGAAGGTCGAGTCATAGCGGGCGCCGGGTAGGTTGCGGTGGGCGGCGGCAAGAAGGGACGCGACGGACAATCCGGATTATCGCGCTATTTCCTGCGGTCCAAGGCGGAGAACTTTCAAAATTAGCTTGCGGCAACCGGTCACGCAGTGGACGCATCCAACCGATGCTGCCGTCGTTGTGGAGTGCGGACCTCGCAGGCGACAATCGCGGCCACGTTGACAAAAGGCAACCGAGTCGGGCCAATTGCCACACAACGGACGCATTGGTTTCGCAATTACCGCATTTTGGCTCCGATCGACAAACTGCGATCTAGCTTTTGGAAGTTATTCGTTGTTGACAATTGGCGATTGATGTGTTTTTGGGTTCGAGGACGACTCATGTCTAATTCGACGTTGGAAAGCCTGCTGCATCCGCCCGAAGCAGTAGTCAAGTTCATCAAGCGGCTGGTATCCGAGTACCGGGATTACCAAGGTCCAGAACGGCGCGCCGAAACTCGTAGCTGTGTCGCGGTGCCTGTCACCATTCAGCTGCTGGACGATGATTATCAACCGTGCAATTCGCCCTTGGCCACCGTCACGCACAACTTATCCGGCGGCGGCATCGGGCTAGTCCTCGAAAAACCGATTCGCCGCAACTTCATTCACGTGCACCTGACGCTCAAGAGCGGCGAGACCATGAACCTAATTGCCAGCGTTCGCCATTGCACGAAAAAGGGCGATCGCTATCAGATCGGGGCACGTTTCGTCGTCAAATGGGATGACACGAGCCACGGCCTCTAAGGCCTCTGCCCCGGGCCGGCATCCCGGGGCACATCTCCAAAACCACGAGGCTGGCACGCATTTGCCAGCCCCTGGTTAGTCGCCCACCGAGGCAATCAACGCAAGAAGTACATTTGGACGGGCGTCACCAGAATCGCCCCGTTCAGGGGCCCGGCGCAGAACAACTTGCGGCACGTCTACCACTGGAACTGCTGACACCAGTAGATTTGACCGTTCGCTCCTCGATACGCACCCACGCCAATTCGAGCGTGGCTCGAATTAAGAATATTCGCGCGATGCCCCGGAGAGCGCATCCAATCCTGCACGGCTTCCTGAGACGATGATTGCCCCATGGCAATATTCTCGGCAACAGTCGCCGTCGTATGTCGCAACGAACGACGACTTGCCATCCAGGATGCGTGGCGACGGGCCCTTTGCATCAAACCGGCATCAATCTGTAATGGTGGAAGACCGTGCCTCGCTCGTTGCGAATTCGTACGGGCGACGACATTCTGTTCAATCGGCAGTAATTCCAACTCATGCGTCTTCGCATTATGCTCCGCTGGTACCGCCGAAGTCATCAAAGTCACCACCGCCAAAGTCAGCAAGTTCATCGATAGCCTCCTCATGATCGATTCAGTGCTGCGACCATGCGTATTGTCGCTTCACGCGAAACGGACACGACATGATCTTTTCTCAAGCAAGTGACCGAGAGTCTAACGAAGAGGTAAACATTGACAAGTAGCAAGGAAAAACAAACGAGAAGCCAAGGCGCCGCCACGAACGTAGATACACGCGATGATCGAGAGACTGCCACCGAGTTGTCAGCGGCCACACCAGGAACCGGGAAAACCTGCATGTCCCGATTGAGTCACGACTTACGGCATTGCTCGATCGACAACAGCCGCACCCATCGCATCGCCTAGAACATTGACGGCGGTACGAAAGCGGTCCAACAGCCAATCAACAGATAAAATAAGTCCGATGTATTCGAGGGGCAGTCCGACGGCATTCAACACGATCAGCATCGTGACAAGTCCCGCTTCAGGAATGCCCGCGGCGCCGATGGCCGCCAACGTCGCGGTGATGGCCACAATCACCTGTTGACTGACCGTCAAAGGTGCAACAACGCCCTGACCCGCGGCAACCTGGGCAATAAATATCGCGGCGGCGGCTTCATAGAGTGCCGTACCGTCCATGTTGATGGTGGCACCCAACGGCAAAACGAACTCCGTTGATTTCTCCGATACTTTCGCATTGACCGTGGCGCATTCCATCGTGACTGGCAGCGTAGCGGAAGAGCTGGCTGTGGAAAACGCCGTCAGCAATGCTTGCGACATTTGAAATATGAACTGGTATGGATTGCGCCGCGTGAAAAACCACAAGATGGCGGGCAAGGTAATCAATGAATGAAACGCAAGCCCAAGCAATACGGTCGACATGTACCATCCCATTTGCCCCATGGTTTGTCTTAGATTCCCTTCGACCTGAGCTTGACCGAAGCGAGCGGCGACAAGGCAAAAAATGCCCACCGGCGCGACCTTCATCAGTAGCAGCACAAACGACATCATGGCGTGATTGGCTTGATCGATTAGTTCCGTCAAACCGGCGACACGTGGTCCCATGGTCGTCAGCATGCCGGCAAACACGATACTGAAAAAAATCAATGGCAGCAGATCCACGTTGACGGCCGACTTAAACAGGTTGTCCGTGAACAGCATGAGCGCCAAATTGTGCAGCACCATCGCGATATTCTTTCGTGGTTCTGGTGCTAATTGATTGAATACCGTAATCACCTCGTCTTCAGACATCCGCATGCTCTCGGCCAATCGCTGACGAACTTCCGACTTCGTCTGCTCATCGCCAATCTTAGCGGCGGCCATCTGCACATCGTCAGCGTTCATCGTGCCAGCCCCCGGTCGAATCACATTGACCATGACCAATCCCACTACGACGGCCAGCAGCGTGGTCGCCAAGTAATAGCCGATCGCTGCGGCACCTGGCCGGCCGAGCTTGCGAATGTCGCCCATCCCGAGAATTCCCGACATGACCGAGGTGATAACCAAAGGGACAACCATCATTTTGAGCAGTCGCAAAAAAATCTCGCCGCCCAATTGAACCTTCACGGCCTGCGCCGGAAATCCAATCGCGAACAAAATCGCGACGACGATGGCGACCAGGATCATGAACGTCAGACTGCTGGAGGTTTCCTGGCGTCCATTGTGTGCGTCCGTACTAACCATAGCGCAACCCATCTCCTCTCCGAGTTTTTTGACAGCGGCAACTACCGTGGGCAAACGGCGCTACGTTCGCGCCAAAATCGGTCCTCGTCGGCTTCAGCCATGTCGGCGCTTGAGGGTGATCGCGATGATGACATATCTGCGCATAAAAAAAACCCCCAATGGGGGTCGAAAATCTCGCCGAGAGCATGATGTCGTTCCGCGACATACTCAAGACGACTCGGCGGGTTTACCGAACGACGCGGGAGCGATCTATGGCCAATGCGGTATACGACGAGCCCACAAAGAGCCGCCGAGGTCGAGCATAGCAATGGATCCTGCCACGTAAAACCGCACTGCAAGATCCATCGCTATGTGAGTTGTCCGAAAGCTGAAGATTCAGGGTCAGAGAATTCCCTTTCGGCCTAACTCACTCGCTCGACCTCGGCGACCCGCGGTGGCTCGACTAGTTTTGCCGGACCGCGCACCGTTTCCTGGAGTCCTTGTAGAACTCCTCGAACGGGCCGCCAACCCAGCCGATGCTGGGCGTGAGAAATATTAAACTCCCGCGCGGTGAGCGCGGAGCGCAGCCGGTACACGGATACGGGCGGCTGGCGGCGGAGCGGCCAACATACCGTTTGCACAGCCAAGCCGATCGCAAACACCAGAGCCCTTGGAACGTGATGTATACAGAGAGGCTCACCCGTAAGTCGTCCGTAGTATTCCGCTAACTGGTTCTGTGTCACCGGCCGCGGATCAATCAAATGGAAGATCGAACCGTCTTGAATCGCGCGCTGTTCGCATACTAACATGGCATCGACAAGATCCTGCACGTGGATCAGCGGTAACGTCAATTCCCCGTTGCCAAAAATGATGACATGCGAACCTCGCCGTCGGCCTACACCCGCGGACAACAGGGGGGTGCCGGCACCAACGACTTCGCCAGGGCGTACGATCGCGGCAGGCAGCGATCGCTCGCGAACCGCCTGAAGCACTATCTGCTCTGCAGCAAGCTTCGTTTGCGTATATAGGCCGCGACGATCAGGATGCGGTTCTAGCGGAGCGGACTCATCCGCTGGAATTCCCCCGTGGCCGGTAGCCTGCAGCACACTCAAGGAACTCACGTAGATCAACTGTTTGATGCCGAAACGCAGACAGCTCTCAACGACATTGCGTGTACCGACGACCGACCCGCGCCAGAATTCAGTCTCCGTCCCGTGCACCGTCGCTCCCACATGGTAAACAACGTCGACACCCGATATCGCCCGGTCAACTGTTTCAGGATGCCCAAGATCCCCGAGGACGACTTCGATGTGCGGATGATCCAACAAATCGGCGGTCGGCGGTCGGCGACACAAGATGCGGATCCGTCGTCCCTCCTTCAGTAATCTACGGAGCAGATGCCCTCCGATAAAACCTGTCGCGCCGGTGACCAAAGTATCGGCACTCAGCTCCCGTTCAAAACGCTTGATCCCTTGCTGTAGCCGTGCATCCGCATCGCTAGCGACCTGTTCGACCCAATGAGCGATACGTGCCGCCGTTGCCGGATCAACATCCGGCGGACTTCCATCGCGCAGCGCGTCGTAGAATCGGGCGATCATCGTCTGTAATCCGTGATATCGCCGAATCCGATGGGTGACGACGTGCGCTAGATTGCAAGGCACCTGTACCGCGTGCTGTCCGCTTTCGGCCAGCGCGTTGAAGGCCCTTTGAGGGTGTTCCGGGAGTCCGCGTGTTTTACGCAGCGTGACGTTCATTCCAAAGCGATCGATTTGCAGGATTCCGCTCGTGCCCTGAACAATAATGATGTCCTGCAACGGGTGGACATTCCAGGACAGATGCACATGCGCCGTACCACGTTCGCATTGCACGTTGACGCGCCATTCATCGACGTGGATCAAGGGATTTGTACCGCGACGGTCGAGTAGCCACTGCATCCGCTCGATCGGTCCCAAAAACGCCTCGATTTGATACAACGCATGAATTCCCAAATCACGAAATGGATAGCCGCCTTCTCTCGCGTACTCGGGATACGGGCCGCCCGCGTATTCTGGATAGTCTTGGCTCCTTATGCACTCGACAGCCGTAACCTGCCCCACGGCACCTTCGGCGACCAATCGTTGGGCCTGCAATGTGAATGGGTCCATTAGCAGCGAGTGGTCCACGCCCACCGTACGGCCCCGCCCTTCCGCCTCTCGCTGAATCTGCCAGCATTCGTCCGCCGTTGGCGCTAGCGGTTTTTCCACAAACACATCACACCCCGCCGCGCATGCTTGCAGCGTCAGGGTTGCATGACTGCTAGGTGGCGTGAGAACATGCAGGACGTTGGCCGCGGCTAACAGTTCTTCCAAAGAAGCAAACGCCTGGCCCGCGTTACAGCGACGTACGGCTTCTTCGGCACGCATCTTATCACGGTCGAATATGCCCACGATGTTGACATCCGGAATCCGCAATAAGGCCTCTAGGTGGAACGGACAAATGTGTCCGGCGCCCACTAATCCAACTTGAAATCGTGAGGTGTTCATCAAGAATCCGCGACGGCTAGAGCTAGAGTATTGTCTTTGTCGCCAGCGAGTTCGCGGACGAGTTCCCGAACGACTTTGCGACAACGGTAACGGTCTGCCCACGTCCCTGTGGATAAGGACACCGTGTCCTGCAAACGGCAAATCTGTTGGTAGGCCAAACACAGTCGCAACTCGGGGCGAGCCATTTCCAATCGTCGTCCATAGCCATGCAAAAAGGCATCACGCAATCCCTCGACGCGACGTCGGCTTAAGGTGACGCTGGGACGTTGCGTCTGCAAGTAAGTCACAACGTTTAAGGGATCGATCCAGATCGAGTCGAGATGATGACAAAAAAAGTCAATCACGGTGAGTTGGTTCTCACAGACCAGCACATTCCAGGGACCGAAATCGCCATGGCATTGGCTGCCTTCGATCGTCTTGTCGATCTGTCGATGCAGGTCCTGTAGTCGAGCGATGATATGCAGGCTGACGTCCGCCGAGATGGACGAAGTCGCCACCAAATCTACAAGCCTTCGCTGGCACTGATCCAACGTCTCATCCAATACGGTGACGTCGAGTGCGGTTGACGATGCTCGTTGGTAGGCTTGCAGCCATGTACCCAAGCGTTCGAAGTGTCGTTCCGCTCCGCGTTGGCGGTCGCGCGTCGTCAGCCAACGAGCTCCCACGAGCTGACGATCGAGTTCCGCGCCCGAAACGTATTCCATCAACAGCCAGTCATCACCTGCCACGATCCCGTAGGCGCGAGGGACGTTGCAGTTCGGCACGATCGCTACCGCGTCCTCCGCCTGCTGCAACGCCTGCAACTCCCGTCGCGCAACGTCGCCGCGACCGAAGTACTTCGCATTGGCCGGCTGACGAACGGCGCGCTTAGCAATCAAGCGTCGTGTTGTAGCGGTCGTCTTCAACTCGATCAAGTGAACTTCCGAATAGAGCCGAGTCCAACGTCCTACGACTTGCCAGTGCAGGAGTGCTCCTGCCATTGGTCAGCGCACAGGGTCCTCAAAGTGCTGGCCATACGTTCAGCTGATTTGTCGATCGGCACTTTCGTCATCTGGCCGTCCGCAAGTCCTGATCGGAATCCGTGTCGTGCTCCGTCTGCCATGACCGCGTCTCAGAGAATTCGCAGGCCAAACAACCGAACGCGGCAATCCACAACCAGTTGTAGCGCAAGCCGTTGTGCAACGATAAGCCGAACAGAAAGCCCAGCAGCATGGTCAACTGGAGGGCGGTCGCCAACTGTCGATACTCGTCGACCTCAAAGTCTTCGCTGCCGAGACTACTCAACTGCCTGAGGCGGCGAATATTGCGCCACATGACGATCACCAGGGCGGTGAAACAGATTCCCCCGAACCAACCTGTTTCTCCCAGGATTTGTCCGGGAAGATTGTGAGCGACCAAGCCGACACCATCGACATAGGCCACACGATACGGAACAAAATTGCCGACACCGACCCCCGCGATCGGTCGATCTCGCAACATCTGCATCGCCGCCAAGAAACCCTCCCAACGTCCGCCGGCCGAGGCCTGCGCATTGGCTGGACCTGCCGAGGGGTTCCACAACGTCCGCAATCGATCCTTCTGCTCTTGTGGCGCGACGACCCACAGTGTCAGCAGTACAATGAATGCCAGCACTCCGCTGCGGACAGGGGCGACACGTCTCTGCCCGTACCAGATCGCGCCTCCCGTGAACGCCGCAAGCCCCACCATTCCGGCACGACTATTTGTCAAGCCCACGGCAATGACGACGATCATTGGAAACGTGGACAACGCCAGGCGATAGACCCGCTGCCACGACAGCGATACATCGGCAGTCATGACGTGGCGACATTGCCACAGGTAATACCAAAGTGGCAACGACAGCACGGCCGACATGGCCACGGCATTGGGCTCTCCGTACGTGTATTCAATCCCTACCAAACGAGAAACGCTTTGCGCGAACTGATGACGGTCGTTGACGAAGAATTCCCACAAGGACTTCGCCAAGTAAACGTACATGGTGCCGATGTAGGTCACTATCAGCCAGTTGACATCCGTCAGTTGTCGACAGACAGTGACCATCACGAAATACGTAACGACGACAGTCGCGTATTGATAAAACACAGGCCACGCGTAGGTGGAATCCCAGGCCTGGATGGCCAACGCGCCCACGGCAACGGCGAACAATGCGACGGTGGCGACTTCGAGACGTCCAGCGCAGACCTCGCCCGGTTAGCACCACTACCACCAACATCGCGATCGCATAGATTCGCTCCACAGGCAATGCCTGCAACCACGGGAACAGTTCCTCCCATGGCCGAATCAGGAACAGCACGATATACATCGCTACCATCCACACGCCCAACGAAGTTGGCCATTGGAAAGGCTGTCCAACTGGATCATCGACGCGTGGTTCGGCTTCAAGTTGTACGGTCATGCTCATGCCTCACCACGGGCTAAAACGCCCCGCACCGCCGACCATTCGTTCCAAGAAAAGAAGCGCACGACGCTTAGCAAGGGGACGAGACTGGCGGCGATCAGCCCCCGCACCAGCAGATTCATCCCCATGCGATCCAGTTCCACGTGACTTGCGACTGCATAGAGTCCGACGGCCACAGAAGCCAGCAACAGAATGCGGCCGATTTCGTACGGGATATAGTGCAAGCGTTGGCTGACCCATAGAAACAGCGTGCTGCGAATCGCCACACTAATCAGGGTTGCCACCGCTGCGGCCACCATTCCAAATCTGGGCACGAGAACCAGATTGCTGACCACCAAAGCGGCCAGCGCCACCATACCGATCGGCGTCGCCCAATGAGTTTTACGAGCATAATGCATCCCCGTGGCGAAGTGATGCTCCAAACCCAAGACAACGTAGGCTGCGGCAATCCAAGGAACGACCCGATGTGCCTCGGCGTAAGTGGGATCAAGCAGTAGTTTGATGACGTCCTCGGCGGCCACGCTTACGAATAAGGCGAATTGGCAGGTCACGACGGTCGAGTAAGTACACATCCGCGCCAGGATGTGTCGCGTCTGAACGCTGTCTTGGACCACCAATTCCATCCGTCGCGGGCGCCAAAACGCATTGAAGGGCACCGTCAGAAATCGATTGACAATCACACCTACCTTTTGTCCAACCGAAAATAGTCCGACCTGAGCCAAAGCAGTCAGTGGATCGCCCGCCAGCAACCAACGGAGCATGATCGGATTCAAATAGTTGCTCATTTGCAGCGCAACGGTCGATGGCACCAGATGCACGCCAAACGCCAGCAGCCGCCCCAGATGGACAGCGGTCGGCCACGCGTGGACGCGCCAGAGGATGATAATGGACAACGTCAGGCCGATGGTTGCTTGTAGGATAATCGTGGAATAGAGGATGCCCCAGATGCCCCAGTCCAGGACGACGACGAATAGAATATTCAGTCCGACCGCAAACACGATCTGACAGACAGTAATGGCGACAAAAATCTTCGACAAGTAGCACATCCGTAAATACGAAAAGCCGATTTCTGCCAGCATCGAACACCAGGCCGTCGCCAGCGCCATGCGCAAGTAATTGACGTACTCCGGGCCGATCCCCAACGGCCGGCACAGTCGCTCGGCGGCCAATATCGCCAGCACGATGAGCGGCAGACTTAGTACCGCCGGTCCGACGATCGCTGAGCTGACGAGACGACGACGCTCCTGTTCGTCCGTCTCTGCATAGTAGAATCGCGTCATGCCATCGGCGACGCCCAGCGAAAGCACCATCATGGTCAACGTCATCACGACATCGACCAGTGACATTATGCCAAACTGACTGCTCGCGATGAAACGCGTGTATACGGGAATCATGACGAAACCGACGGCATTCGACAGCGCAGGCCCCAGCATGTAGATCAGCGAATGCCGACCGACGAGTCGCAATTCACTGGCCAGCGAGTGCGTCGCAGATCGGGATGGTGCCGACGGTATCGCAGTCACGGTTGTCTCGGGAAGGCGATTCACGACGTCGATTCCATGGGAGTGGTCGCACCGTGGTTCTCAGAGCGCTGCCCGCTAAGAGGAACATCGGTCCTGGCGGGCGAACGCGTCGGTAGCCGCTGATAGAATTCAGAAAAGCGATGCGTCATCGCCGGTAGGCTAAAACGATCGGTGACTGAGCGGTGCGCTGCAGCCGCTAATCTGACCGCCAGTTCCGGTTCGCGAACCAGCCGTCCAATCGCGGCGGCGAGCGCCGATGAATCACCGGGAGGTACGAGCAATCCGTTGACACCATGCTGAATGAGTTCCCGGTTGCCCCCCACATTCGTCGCCACGACGGCACGCCCTGCGGCCATGGCTTCCAACAACGCGTGAGGCAAGCCTTCGGACAACGAGCAAAGAACGAAGATCTGTAACTGCTTCAGGAATTCAACGGAATCGGCTACATGCCCGTGCAACAAGATGCGATCTTGCAAGCCGGCCTGCGTTATCGTCCTTTGCATCGGCTCGCGCTGCGGACCTTCGCCGCCAAATTGAAACATTACCGGGTGCTGTTGCCGAATCAACTCCAACGCCGCACGGACCAGATTCTGCGGGTCTTTGATAGGTCGCAAGTTGGCCAACATTCCCACATGTACCGTGCCGCCCCAATCGTCGCCAGTCACGCTGGCGATCGTCGATAACCGATCGGTCTCAATCCCGTTTTCGATGACGACCACTTCTTCGGCCGGTGCCCGTTCCTGCGCGATCGCCGCCTGTCGGCAGGCTTCACAATTCGCCACGGTTACATCAATCCAGCGGCGGAGTCGACGATGCATCCAGAGGTCAAAGCCTTCAAGCCAGTACCCGACGTCGTATTTCGTCTGTACGATCGTAGGCACTGCCGCGAGGCGTGCTACGGGCACGCCCAGGTAAGTTGGATCGGCATGGTGAACCTGGACGACATCAACTCGATGCGTGCGGAGAAAACGGTAGAATCTGTGGGCGGCAGATAGCGTACGATGCGACTTCAAGTGGGGCAGCTGCAGTCGCAAGGTCGGGCAGTCAGTTGGTGCCAAGCGGTGAGATTCGTGCGAGCGGCCATCAGTCAAGCAAAGGACAGGCTGGATTCGACGCCGATCCAACCGTTCGATTAACCGTACGACCCAGAGCTCCGTGCCAGCGGGCAATAGATTCTCGATCACAAAGCACACGCACACGGGTCGATCGACTCGGGCGGAAGGAACAACCGATTCAGCCAATGGGCTGACCTTTCATGTCGCGTCGCCCCCACAACCACTCGTGTAGGATACCGCCCCCGGCTGCCAGATGAATCGTGACAAATACGATTGGCAACCAGAACACGGCGCGACCCGGCCGATGCTGGACGGTAAGTTGCAGCGTGACCAGCACAACGACGCTCAGATAAACGGTCAGCAGCGAAGCCAATCCAACTTGGGCTCCCACGCTCAACGGCGCTGCTAGGGCGCACATCAACAGCGTCAGCACAAACGCCGCCGGCGCCAACGATTTCCAGCTTAAGGTTTCCCGGTACTTACGCCCTAACCGCACGCGGCCGCGACCGTAACGGGCAATCTGATGAAACAAGCCGGTGATCGATGCCCGCGGATGATAATTGACCGCCGCCCGCGACGCCAGAAAACAGCGTAGCCCGGCCTGATCCGCTCGGTAATTGAAGTCCACATCCTCGCAAGCATCAAACCTTTCGTCGAAGAATCCGATACGCGAGAAGACCCAAGGCCGATAAGCCGCGCCCACGCTTTGCGCCGGCACGAATTGATCTCGTGACGTGTAGATATACGAATCGGGATGATGTCCCAGTCGCGATGCACGCGCGATAGCGATCGCCCGCTGCAGATGCGACGACTCGGCAACAGTCAAAGGTTGAGGCCGCCCCAGAACGTCCGCACCACTGCGCTGGAATGCGGCGGACACGGAGTGAAAATGTTGACGATCGGGCAGTTGACAATGTCCGTCAATGATCAGGATCGCTTCGCCTCGTGCATTTCGCACACCAACGTTCCGTCCGGAACTCGACCAACGCTGCGGGTTCTCTAACAGCCGCACCGGGGCCCCACGTCGCTCGAATTCGCGTACGATCGCGGCGGTCTTGTCCGTAGACTGTCCATCGACCACCAGGAGTTCGAAGCAGTCGCGCGGATAATCCTGAGTCAGCAGCATATCGAGCGTCCGGCCGATATACGCTTGCTCATTGCGGACCGGAATGACCACCGACAGAAAAAGAGGCGGTCCAGCCGATGTCGTTGGAGCGCTCGTGGTGAATTCAAGCACTGACACGTTTAACAGGCGAATCCCATTCGTCGCCGCAGGACTTCGTATTCCGGATGGAAAGTGCGGTGATCAATCGCGTCGATATGAATCATGCGCTGCGTTCTGTGACAATCTTCATCGGTGCGCGACAGGTCACATCCTGGCTGATTTGGCACTGTGTTCGAGCGACAACATCGGAAAGCGTACCGAATCGAAATTGATTCAAGAGTCGTTCCAATTTGGCCTCCGTGGCGTGGAGGTTCACGTAGTGACGCCAGCGTGATAGCAGCGACCCCACATGCAGCCGCGGTTGCCCTGGGTCGATCTCCCAGGGATGTATGTAGAACACAAACGGTCGACCTACCGACTCATTAATCTGTCGGAGCCAACGGTATGACAGTGCTCCCGGATAGAAGCGAAAATATCCGCCTCCAGACACTGGCAGATTCTGACCGGCAATGCGGACGATCGATAGCGGGCACTCCCATAGGGGGCCTGACGGTGTGGAAACACGATGGATCGCGGGATTCGCCTTAGGCAGACCATAGCGATCGTGGTAGACAGGAAACACACTCGAGTCAATCTCGAACCCTTCCTCTACCAGAATCTCCAACGCCCACAAAGAGCGTTCTGTAATCGAAAAACTCGGCGCCCGAAATACGCGAATCGGTTCACCCAGAATATCTTCCAATACTTTGCGCGAACGATTGAGATCGCTGCGGAATTCATCGGCCGTCAATCGGTAAACCAAACGATGCCAATGACTGTGCGAACCGATTTCGTGTCCCGCCTGTCGAATCTCCGCGACCAGATGAGGAAAACGTTCGGCGATCCATCCCACGACAAAGAAGGTCCCGAAAACACTGCGTTCTGCCAGCTTTTCCAGCAGCCGCAACGTGTTATTCTCGACACGGCTAGGAAAGGAATCCCATCGCCGACGATCGATGTGGTCCTCAAACGCGCTGACTTGAAAGTAGTCTTCGACGTCAACGGTAAATGCGTTTAGGCATTGTGTTTCCGCTGAGTAGGCATCGGCGCACGTCATGGCAGGAATTGCAGTTTGCGGCGGCAGCGATCCAGCATTGCGAACTTCAGACAAAGCAACGCACCTCACAATGCTGCGTGGACATCAACGTTAACCGACCAAGCGACATTTGCTGTAACAACTTATTCTAGCCCGACACGTCAGGCCTCTCCAAAGGTTTATTAGCAATACTACCGAAAACGACTGCCACTATTCTGTCAAAAATCGATTACATCGCCGCGCAATGCGCATCAGTCGTTGATCATCGTGGCCGAAGATTCCGGCACGGTTCAGTCAAGTGTTGCAGAATTGCCACGGCCTCTCTCATAAAATTCGCTAACATCTCGTTGTCTGCTTCTGGGTCTTGCGCCATCGCATCCTCCGCAATGTACGAGAGCTGGAGCTTGTAAAGAATCGGATACCCGGCGACGGACCATCGAGGCAGGCGAGGTGCTGTCCAGGACTTGCCGGTGGACCAACCGTAGAGCACGCGGACGCGCCGTTCTGACACGTCATTAACTTGAAACATCACGCTCCAAAACGACTGTTCTTCGCCATTCGACTCGATGGACATCCGCTTTCGATCACCCAGCAGAGAAAAGTTGCTGGCTTCATAGCAAATCTCGGGGACGTGAATCGACATTTTTGAGCCAGGACCAACCATCACAGCAAGTTTCAGATAGTCGCCCGTTTCCTGATGCCGATACCCGCGGTGGATGTAGCCCTGGCATTCGAGCAACTGCATGGCACTATCACCCAGTTCATAGGTTGCCTCCTGGTGCCACGGCCCCACTTGTTCGGGAAACAACTGCAATCGCTCGGCAGCAGCCTGCATGCGATCGTCCATTCCCCATCGCTGGCTCATGCGACCGTGGAGCAGACCGGACATGAGGGTGAGGCCGACTGCCAGCAATATGGAGGCCACCCACCGCAGCTGACCTGCGGGTTGCTTCGCTCCATCGGCCGACATGGGGGATGCTGACATCGCGTGAGTCGGTTGAGTCATCGGTACGGTACAGCCTGTGAAAAAGCGATTAAGGACGACGATGAATTACGATCCGGCGGAAGCTGCGTCGAAGGATTGCTTGAGCTGGTCGACCAATTGTTGTTCAAATCCGGTCAAATAGGTGTCAAACACCCCCATCTCCCGGGCACGTCGCCAGGCCTGTTTCGCCAGTTCCACTTCGCCGGTGCGCAACTTCGCGACCGCGAAATGAAAGTGAAAACGAGGGTCTTGTCCGTCGGCCAAGGAAATGACCTGCTGTAACAATTCGGCAGCTTCTTCATCGCGATGTTGCTGCAGCAGAATTACAGCTTTCGTATCCAACAGATTGGCAATCGGTTGTCCCGCGGCCGCGATCGCACGATCGATGCACGTCTGAGCTTCCGGTAGACGATGAGGATCATCCGATAGAATGGCCGCCAAGTTGTTCCACGCCGTAGTGTGCTCCGGATGTAACTCGGTCAGCTGGCGTAGCAGCGCTTCCGCGTCGGCAATTCGGCCTTGTTTCAATCGCAAACTGGCCAATGCGAAGAGGAACGAAGGATCCTGGGGGTCATGCTGCAAGATTTCTTGAAAGACAGCTTCCGCCCGATCTGTCTGCTCCGGACCGGCCGTCCCCTCGGTGAGCACGCGTGCCAATAAGGCGGCCGTCGCGGGCGAGATTTCCTGCTGGACCTCGTTCATGGCGAACTCCAGCGACTCGGGCACCTGATTGTGCCTTAACCAGAAGTCGGCCAAGGCGCCACGCTGGCTGGGGAACTCGGCAACCAGCCGTCGATACCAGCGTTCCGCTCCCGCGTCGCGATCCACCGCGGCAAACAAACCCGCGACCTGCAGCATGAATTGTTGGCGCTGCTGTGTATCGCGGAGGTCCTGCAAATGTCGTTGTGCGAACGATTCCAAATAGCTGTCAATTTGCTCCGACTGGCCGCTGGCAAACAGCAGACGGCTCCGGAGACTAACGGCCGTCAAGCTGATGGGGGCTAGTCGTTCCAGCTTTTCCAGATATACCCGGGCATCATCCGGTCGTTGGTGCCGGATCAGAAAATCGCAATAGACAGCAACATACCGTGCCGCGCCCGGCTGCTGATTCGCCAGCCACTTGAGTTGTTCCTCAGCGGCTGCAAGGTTCGCAGTTCGCTCATAGAGCTGTCCCAACAACAAGCGATCCTCGGGCACAGCGTACTTAGTTTCTTGGGCTAATTGTTCTAACAGCACGAGCGCAGATTCGAGATCGGCGGGGCGTCCACGGCGTAGCAGCAGCACGGCTTCCAGGCGCCGATCCGAGGCCTGCTGTTGCCGATTCGTCTGCCCCGCCTGAAGTAACTCCCGCGCTTCCTGCCGAGCGTTCTGATCATCTCTTCCGTGCAGCCACGTTGCCAGAGTTTGCCGCGCTAAGACATGATCCGGCGATCGACGGAGCGCATCCCGCAAAGCCGTTTCCGCTTTGACGGGGTCGAGGGGCTGTAAAAACACGGCGTACTGGACTCGCAGATCGATATCGTCGGGTGCCAATCGAATGGCTGCTCGCTGTATTCGCGTTCGGCCGCCTGCCGATCGCCAATTTGCTGGAAGGCGTAACCTGCGAGAGCATGGTACTTGGCCTCGGGCAGATCGGGGTGCTGCTCTATTTCCGCCAGACAATGTCGCACCGCTTGTTCGTTGCCCTTGCGCAGTTCGAAGGCCAGTAGACCGGTCCACGAAGCGAGGTCCTGCGGTTGTTGCTTGCGCCTACGTCGATCAATTCCTCTGCTTCTTCGCGTTCGCCGCTCATCAGCAGCATCTGTGCCAGCCAGATGCGAGCGGAGGGCTCATCGGGGTGGCGGCGAGATTTTGGCGAGCGAGCCGTACCGCTAGTTCCGTTTGATCCCGCTGTACCGCAGAAGTCCAAGCCAGATCAAGGACACGGGCATCGAGCGGAGCTTCCTGCTGGAGTTGCTGGAGCCACTGATTTGCCTCTTCAAACCGCCCCTGCTGATACAGCACGCGAATTAGACGTTCGTAGACGTGAGGTTGCTGAAACCCCTGGCGAACGGCGTTCGCATAGGCCTCGGCCGCTTCGGCCGGTACCCCTTGCGATTCGGCCAATAATCCTCGCAGCATCGCCACTCCTGGCCACCACGGCCGGATGCGACGAATCTCGTCATACAACGTGGTCACCTGAGCCATTACGTCGGTATCGACGGCCGGGCTACTATCCATCAAACGACGAGCTTTAAAAAATCGCCACCAGACGCCTTCGTTCCCTTCGGCCTCACGAAGTTGCCCAATCCAGCGATCCGCCTCGACCCAATTCCCTTCGGCCAGCGCTAAGTCGGCCAGTTGGGCGAGCACTTGAGTGCCCTGAGGTCGATGGGTCTGAATGTCCAACAACGCCTCCCGAATTACCTTCAGGTCGGCTTTCTGGTACGCCAATAACAGACGTGCGCGATCAAACCATTCCTGATCCTCCGCGGTCGGTTGATCGGGCGTTTGATCCAACAGCGATTGGGCGGCTTGAAAGTTTCCTCGAGCGGCATGGAGCGATACCTGCCAGGCCAGTGTCTGAGCCGAGTCGGGCTGAATTTTCCAAAGCTGCTGCATCGCACGATCGGCCTCGCTCGGTAGGCCAATCCGCTCGTACAAAAACACCAAATTCGACCAGAAGGGAACCGTATTCGGATGCACTGCTCTTCGGCCAATAGGATTTGCATCGCTTGACCAACGCCACTGTTGGCGTCGCGCAGAATCAGTAGACTTGCTCGTACCAAGGGGATTTCCCAGCGATCAGGCATCGCAACCGAGGCGCACTGCAACACCGCTTCCAATCGTGCCCAGTCACGTTGACCGGGTGGTAAACGCATTTGCGTGCGGAGATGCAATTGCGCCAACATGAGCCAGACGTTGTCGGGGGCGTTGGTCCGCACGGACGCCTGTTCGCAGAGCACGAGGGCCTGGTCGTCCCTGCCCACGGCCGACCAAGCGCGGGCGGCCCACAAACGGGCTGTCATGGAACGAGGCACGATTTGCAGGGCCCGCTGAAAACTCGTGGCCGCATCCTCCCATTGCTGCAACTGCAACAGCGATTCCCCCATCAACAGCCAGGCCTGATACGCGGGCGACGACTCGGGCATTTGCGAGCGATCGGATTTGGCCGTCGTGGCGACGCGTTGTAACAACGGCACGGCGTCGCGATATTCGCGCCGGCTGATATGCAGTTTGGCTCGCAGTAGATCGCGCGAAGCAACCACCCAATCCCGCTGGCCCTCGCCGTCGGTGGTCGTCAAGTAGCGGATGGCTGAATCGAGTTCACGGAGTTGCGTTTCGGCGGCCGCTAACTGCTCGTCTTCGATCAAACCCTCGGTCAAACGTACACGCAGCGGTAAACGTCCTCGCACCGACTTCGTCAAACCTCGGCGCAGGGCTTCGAGCGCCTCGGCAAGCCGACCATCGCGGTGGAGCGATTCGCCCAAGCCCAAGTATCCACGAAACTCATCGGGCTCGAGATCAATCAGTTTCTGAAACAGGTCGATCGCGTCCGACAACTGACTATTCCGCTGAGCATCTTCGGCGGCCGCTAGAATCACTTCGGGTTCATCGGCACCAGTTCCATCGCCCGACGAATATCGCGAGCGTCACTCGTCAATTCGTACGAAACACGATAGTTGTGTCGTGCCAGATATGCGCGATAGTCCTGCGGCGCATTGCGGACTAACGCGTCCATAATCGCATCGGCGCGGGCAGCGGGATCAAACTGTTCGTTGGAGGGAGTCGCTTCTCGATACACATACGCCAAGGCCTCGGCAATCGCCACATCGGTCGGCTCCCGCCGCTGAACGTCCTGCAATTCACGTAATACCTGCTGCACCAATACCGGTCGGCCCCTGCGTAATTGTCCGTATCGCGCCAGGGCCAAAATCCGCTGGGCTTCAGGCTGCTGAGACTCTTTTTGAGTACGGCGCCGGCTTGCTCTTCCGCTGGCACAAACTGCCGAGTCTCCAAAAACAGCTCGGCTAAGCGTGTTTGCAGAGCCAAGTCGTCGGGTGCTGCTCCGACGGCTCGATAATACCATTGAATGACCGTCGACTTATCGGCCGACAAGACACTCGAGCGATCGTAGCTGCGGGCTAATCGAATTAGCAAGTCCCGCTGCACGTCGGGTTGCTTGTCCGTCAGTTGTAAACATCGATACAAATAGTGGACTGCCTGCTCGTCGTTGCCCGCCTGCTCGAGCTCGTTGGCGTGCTGTAAGAGCGCGTTGGACACGCGGTCGAGCTGATAGCGGTGCCAGACGTATAGACTGGGTATGGATACGACCAGCAACACGACAGAGCCAATTAACAGCGGCCAATTCAGCTCCCGCTGACCCCACGGTTCTCGACCGGCAGGGCCACGCAGGTTTGGTGACGACGGCGTTTCGGTGACCGGCGGCGAATCAATTCCATTGTGCATGCGAGAGGCCGTTTGCTGCGAGTGGAGCGAGTGTGTCATCTGCGTTTCACGTTGCGGGCGGGTCAATTCGGCGCCACGAAGTTATCGACTGGAATAGACATAAGATCCATAGCGACGGGCATACTGACGTGTGGGTACCCCGCTGAGCACGGTTCCTACAGGATTCGCACCCACGGACAGCAGGCGTTGATAAGTCAATTTGACGTGACTCTCGCGACTCACGTCACGCATCGCGCAAATCAGCGTGCCGTCAGCCGCGGGCCATCACCATGGCTTCGCTGGCCGCCAGAATCGGCGGTGTGTCGACCACCACGTAGCGATAGTGCTGGCGTGCCCATTGCAGCAATTGCACAAAGCGATCACTGCCGACTAGCTTGTGTGGACTCTTCGCAAGTTTCCCGGCCGGCAAAATGTGTACGTGTTCACTCCAGTCTCGATTTACACACTCGGACATCGGCTTATGCCCCGCCAGGACTTCCGCCAAACCGGGCTGCAAGGGAATACTGAAGATTCGGTGCAAATCAGGCGAGCGCATGTCGCCGTCAATCAGCAAAATAGGCAATCCCGAGGATCACACAGACTGACGGCCAATTGCGATGCCACACTACTCTTACCCTCACCCGAGACCGCGTCAACACCGCCAGAATCCGCATTTCATCTTGCTCGTGCGACAGAACCAGACCCGTACGTAGGCTGTCAATACTCTCCTCAAAGACACCCAGTTCGTAGTCCAGACTCCGTTTTGCCTCCGGCTTACGTGACTGCCGCATTGGCAGCCGCGCAGATTTCGCCAACCACCGGTAAAGCGGCTTCGTGCTGTAACTGCTCGATGCTCGTCACACGGCGCACGGACTTTTCGCAAAAGGCGCAAATGCCGAACGGCAGCGCGAAACTAGCCATCACCGCCAAGAGCAGTTGCTTCCACGGCCATGCTTCCTGAGGAACTTCCGGCGCGACCGCGTCCTGGATCAATTCGACCCGTTGCGGAGCGTACATTTCCGTCGCCAATTGTGCAGCGCGATTCGATATCCGATCATGCACTTCTTGACGTCGATCGAGTTCTCTTTGTTTCATCCGCAAGTCGAGTGTTTGACTTCCTGACAGCGCCAAGTCTTTCACCATCGAGTCGTAATTGGACCGTAGGCTTTCCACAACCAGACTCTGCGTGGACAACTCGGTACGTAGTGATTCGAGTTTCTCGCGCCGTTCGAGCGTGGCCATCGCCTCCATCTCCTGGCGAATTCGCGGACGCCCCGCCTCACGCAGACTACTCAACGTCGCCTCCAATTGATCGATATCCTGCTGTGTTCTTAGGTAGCGAGGATCTTGCTCAGCACGCACGGAAGCGGTCGCAATCTGATCCAACAAGGCACGCTTTTGGTTCAGTTGTTCGATGGTTTGCTGAATCTCCGGTCGCTGGTCGACCTGCCGATCGATCAACACCTCTGGCAGCGCCGAGGTCTCGTCGATGGCGCTTCCAGGGCACTCACCTGCGCCTCTAGGATGCGAGAATCGATTCGGGCTCGACCCAAATCTTCTTGGATGCTCTTCAATGGATTGTCGCTGATGACGACGTCGCCAGCAGTCAGTGTGTTTGTGACCATGGCCGGATCCTTGGCCATCAGTTGCGCCTGCAACTGTCGAATCTCGGTCTGTAACAATTTGATCCCTTCGGCCCGCCGGCTCTTCTCGTTTTCCAGCAGCATGATCACCGTCTGAATCTGCGCATCACTCTTCTCGTCTCGGATCGCAAAATAGGCGTTAACTACGGCGTCGACCAGCTTCGCAGCCGCCTCCGCGTCGCTGCCAGCGAAGGCGACTTCCAAGAGTTCTGAATCGCCTTTGGGTGTAACCAACAGACCTTTGGTCGCCAACCAGTTGACGGGGTCTCGCTGGCGGCGGAGCTCCGGCAGTTGTGCGATTTCGGGCTGACTGAGTGCACGGCCGAGAATCAACGGACTGCGCAGCAATTCGATTTGCGTGAACACGTATTTACGAGAACTTTCACGGTCGATCGGTTTGTCGTCCGGAAACGCGACGTATGGCTGCTCCGACTTGATCTGCAGCCAGGCGGCTGCACGATACTGCGGCTGAAAGAAAAACATCACCAAACCAATTGTGACGGCCAACAGCAACAGCGTGACCGGAACCAGGATCTTCCACCATTGAGCGAAAACAGCGAACAAGAAACGCAGCGAGACGTCCTGTGCACCGCTGGCAGATCCTCCGCGCCGCCGCGGACTAGGTGTTAGCGTCCGTATGGTTCGACTCGAATCAGAGCTCAGCATTCATAAAGTTAACACGCTCACATGCAATGCAAGGGATGAATGTCGACGCCCCACCGCAGTACCGACCCAACAGAATCTCGCTGAGTGAGCTTCCGATGTTTCCATACGTCCCACTCCACGCCGTTCACAGGGAGCGGCATCATTGTGTTCTTCAACGCCAACATCGGTGGCTCCAGTCATCGCGTCGGCCGCGCACCTGCATTACGCTCGCTCACGTCCCACCAGTTCGTCCAACCCCATCACTTCCACGGGGCGTATCAGCCGGGACAGATACCAAAGGACGCCAGCAAACATCGCCGCAGCCAACGGAATCATGAACAGACCGGCCAGATCATGGCTGAATTTCTGTACAACTTGTTCGTCGTTCACGTACTGATACAACAGGCCCGTGACGACAATTCGTAGGGCGTTGGCCAATAAGGCAATTGGGATCACGCTGCACAGCAGCGGCGCTTGCTCCCACAATTCCCGACGAGTCGCAATCAGGTAGGCGAAGGCGAGTGCCAATGTGCCGACAAACATCCGCAGACCGGAACAGGCCTGTTCGACAAACAACTGATGAGGTCCCAGCAGGATGGTCGTTCCCTCGGCAAAGGCAGGTTGTCCGACGCATTGCAGCAGGAAACAACTAATCTGCGTCGCGACTCGCTGCAACGGCACGCTCAACAAACGCTCGACTTGGAACGGCAGAGGCACCATGAACAGCAGGAATAGGATCGAGGGCAGCGCCAACGGAGATACGCCCAACCGGCCAACAGCAAGACGGCGCCCGACGCCCAAATTACCAACGAATAGCCATCCAGCGAGTCAAAGGAATAGCGGAGTCCGACCATCCGCACCACGAGGCTGATTCCCACACACACCAAGCCCCCGGCGATTGCCGGTCGCGCGGACGACGGTCGTCGATCGCGTCGTATCCACAGAAAAACGAGAGCCAGTGGGATGACCAAAAAGCCATGCGAGTAATCGGCCTGGGAAGACCATCGCGCAACCAATTGCTGCAGCGTCGGCCAGTAGGCCCACAAGAGCGACACGAGTAGCACAATCGCGCCACCGCACTGCATGCGCCGGTCAGCAGACCACTCGGACCATCGAGAAAATTGTTGTTGCATCACTTGCCTGTCGTCTCGTGCCGCCGCATGGCAAGGCGCGGACTCCGTCCCCGTCGGTTGCCGATGCCCTAGTTGCGACCGTCGTTTCGAGCGCAGGATGCGCCACGAATGACGCCTCGCAGCGCAGAGGCTTCAACCGTTTAGATAATGAAACTGCATGGTCCCGCAGCCGAAGCAGCGGGCGAACGTCATGCTCGATATCTGTCGCCTCACGCGCCAATCCCTACGGCAGACCGCGGAATCGTTATCCGCCACCGCATGTTTGACGTCAGAAGGTTCCTATGGCCTACTCGAACCGCGTTAACGGTTCGCGGGCTTCATCGCCTTGCCGTCGTAGACCACGCGTCGCGCACGTTGGAAGCGACAGTCCTTCCCAATAGCATTTGGAAGTCATAACACAGGGAACGACAACACGTGTCGCTCCCGACCCTGAATCTCGTATGACCTAGCTTCCAGTCTAATTGGGAGCCCCGAGGTGTCAAGAAATAGCAGCGAAGAGTCGATGACTCGCCGTTGGGTGAGCGTCATCGTGGGGGGGCCGCCCGACGGCGATGCCTTGCTTGACTTCAAGGCACGATGTGCCATACTCCTCGGGTGCGCGGCGCTCTCTGACCGTGAACAGGGACGGCCATAAGGCCCCGCTTGGCGTTACTCGGTCGATGCACACGCGTTGAGGCATTGTGGGGCGCTCGGCCCGCATTCCTACGAGCCCGCTTGCCATTGAGAGACAACTGCGATGCCGATTCTGGGAGCTGAAACTGCGATCTATCCCCAGAATCTATTATCGGAATTGTCGACCGATACTAGCTCACGACGCTGGTGGGCGGTGTACACCAAAGCTCGCCAAGAAAAGGCGTTCGCCCGCCATCTGGTCCAGTTGGAGTGTCCCTTTTATCTGCCGCTGGTCCCCAAGGACAATTTGATTCGCGGCCGCAAAGTGCAGTCGCATATTCCTTTGTTTGGCGGCTATGTGTTTCTGTTTGGCACCGAGGAAGAGCGGGCCAAGAGTCTCACCACCAATCGAGTCTCGACGATCTTAAACGTGGATGACCAGGAGCAGTTGTCGCATGACCTGCGGCACGTCGCCATGCTGATCGATGCGGACGCGCCACTAACCGTTGAAAAGCGATTGGAGTCCGGGACGCCGGTGCGTATCAAGGCGGGCCCGATGCAGGGACTGGAAGGCATCGTAATTACACGCCGCGGTCAAACGCACCTGCTGGTCAGTGTGCGTATGTTGCAGCAGGGCGTGTCCGTGGAAATCGACGATTTCGTCCTGGAACCGCTGGCCTAAGTCCAGCCAACGCATCTGCTAGCGGAATCGCAGTGCCGTATCCGAAGGCGATTGATCGGCCACCCGCACCTTGGGCATCCCGCCATCCGGCAAAAACCGGATCTCACTTTGGGCATCCACTTGCACCGACGTGGTGGCGCTTGGGGAAGTGTCCACCGAGGAGGCTACGGGGGCTGTTGTTGCCGGAGGAAGAACGGGCTTGATCGTAAAGCTCGGCAGCGAGACTTGCTGCGACGGCGTTACTTCTCTGGGCCAGGCCGTCGTCGGGCGGCGCGTCGACACGGGGCGACTAGCGGTCAATTCGGACCGCACGGCCACTGCTGGATGAGCGATGACGCCGGTCTGCGAGGAGTGGGGATGCGTCGCCGGCGTGATTGCCGCTGTCTCCGTCGGCGTTTGGCCGGACGGCGAACCGTCCAGGTCGGTCCGACGGGACAGCGTACCGGCTGGACGCACTCGCCGCGATGACTTGGCAGAAAGTGGCGAGCGCATTGAGGGCAATCCCGCGGCGGGTTCCGCTCCTGCCTCAAGATCGGACGTCGCGTGTGCGCTGTCGGCCGGTGCGTCGACTGGGTCATCCGCCGATGCCCGGTCCCGTTCGACGTCCAATTCTGAGAACTCAGCAAACGGATCCGATTCAACGGAGACTTCCTCAGCTTCCGTTCGTGATTGAGGCAATGGCGCGTCGGGTGATTGATCCAATTCCACTTCGGCGTCCGCCGCGTTGCTTTCCGCTTCGGCGGCCGGCGTGCCGGCATTTGTCGGCCGCATGGCAACCTCGGTGCGTTTCGGTTCGTCGAATGGCGAGTCCTGCGGGGAATGGTAATGATTCAACGAGTCGTCTTCGGGTGATGGCGACCACTGCACGTCGTCGGTCGGCAGGGGCGTATCTTCCAAAACGTCATCAAAGTCGTCGGTCGGTGCCGCATCGTCATCGGCCGGTATCGCCTCGGGAGATCCCGCGCCGTTCGGTTGCTCGATTACTTCTTCCTGAATCACTTCCTTACCGGAATAAGAACCGTCTACGACGACGCTCGATGCACCCTGCACGGGGCAGTTCACACATTCTTCCGGCCATCGATGCCAACATGTCGACTCAAAACCGAAGCACGGAAGTTCCACCCCATAGACGCCGTGGTGTTCCTTGGGGATGATGCGACCCGTGTGTGGACTTTGGTAGTACGAGAGCCGATGCTCGTATATCGATCGCGTCAGGCCGTTGTAGTGCCACGTGTGATACAACTTTGCACATCCACCGGACAACAACGTTGAGGTCGCGAGCAAAGCCAGAGCAATCCAGCTCAAACGGGGCCTTTGGAGTTTCGCGTGCATGGTTTCTGAATCGCTTTGAAAAAGGAAGGCGACGTTTCTGTGTCCTCGGTGCCTTCGGCGTGGGTTGGGCACTACGTCCACACTCCGTCACGCCGAAGCCTCATGCTACAACTCAGCCTATATACCGCTGTTGCGTGGGTTACCACCACCGCCGAGTACGTTACCCGACAAACGTGTCAGGGTACCGACTCCTAGCAGGGTGAAGCCCATGATGCGTTCCAGCGGTGCGGTGAATTTGGCGACTTGCGTGTCGAAGGCCACCAATTTGTCTTCGGCCACGAAGACTCGGTCACCGGGCATCAGCTGGTAATTCGTCTGAGGTTCGCCGCGCTCTGTCACCGCGAACCAGTCCACCGGCAAAACCTGCGGTCGGCAAAGGTCTCGCGAAGGCCGTGCGACCCAGATCTTCTTGGACGAAACCTGTTCTAGGCCCTGGATATTGGCGATCGCGTCCAAGACCGTTTCGTTCCCCGTGACGGGGAAGCGGTACACACCATCGCCCAATCCAGCTCCCTGCAGAATGATGTAATAGACCTTGCTGTTGAACGCCTGAACGTTGACCGATACCTGGGGGTTCTCCAAGAACTGGCTCAGGTGAGCTTCAATCTCCGCTCGCGCCTCACCGATAGTGCGCCCGACGACGGAAACGTTGCCGTAAGACCCCAAAGTGATCGTACCGTCGGGCTGTACCAGAAAATCACCCAGGATCTGCTGCGATGCCGCCATCTGCGCCAAGGCAACCGATACGCGCGGATCGTTCAGGTATTTACGCAGGTGTTCCAAAATCGCCTCTTCGGCTTCTTCGACCGTCATGCCGGCGACACGCACTTCCCCGTAGTCGATGCCCAGGTTGACCACGCCACCGGGCTCAATCGGAAACTGGCCCATGATCTGGGATTCCGGCAGTGCACCGCTGACCTGAAGTGAAAGTACGTCGAGTGTTTTCAGACGGTACGGAGCTTTGGGGACGATGTGGACGCCTTCGACCAACAGAATGTCGGGAGGCTCAATCACATAGTCCGGCATGACAACCTTCGACAATTCGCGTGGCATCATGTCGTATACCGGTGGCAAACGATCGATGCCGAATGTCGGGTCTTTGGGGTGGGTTGCGTGACAGCCGGTTGCAACCATGGCAAGCAACAGAACCAGACCATGGCACCGCCACTGAGTTCGTCCTTGAGTTCCACTCATCGTATCCAACCGTGGGTTGAGGATTTTGAGTAGGCGTACGACCTTGTCCATCTGGTTCGCGAACGGGCCAACCGCTGATTGCGATGCTGGGCTCGCGAGTGGACGATCCAAGGTCTCACATCCGTGTTTTGAATCGCATTGAGGGCCCCGCTTCGACCCTCCTCTGACATTGACATCTGACCGGCGATGTTCGCTCGCCCTCTTCCGCCACAGTCAACTTCACGGGCTGTCAGCTCGGCAACATCCCGCCGAATTGGCGTTCGCTGCCAACCAACAAAACGTGAAGGTATGCATTGAATCGGATGCTCATTCTAAGGCGACTGATTGATTTACACACGTTTCCTGTCGTACCGGTCACGAAAGGTCTTCGCATTACGAAAAACAGAGAAGCTACGCAAACTCGACGAGCTTTGGGGCCCATGGACAACCACTCCACTGAAGACCTGGAGAATTGTGCCTCTACGGTCGTAAGCCACAATCCGTCGCGAGTTCTCCTGGACGCATGCTGCGGACTTCCGACATCCGGCCTGTGGCACCATCTGCCAGCGGCGGAAAAGGACGCGTCGGTTACCTCCGCGACGCGGGGCCGGCGGCACAGGAGCTTGTCGCCGCAAAAATCCCCCGGGCTTTCAGGGAGAAAACCGTGCCGGACATCCGATAACGCTGGATAGGACCAATTGCGGAGGTTGAAGAGCCGCAACGAGAGGCCTACCATAGAAGGCAATGCAGGCAATTCAGCAAAACTTTTCCAATCAGCAAAATAACGGAGCGAAACGATGGCACGCAGAATTCTATTGCTTGGCTGCCTGACGACTCTCTTGCCTTCAGTAGCTCGGTTGAGGCACAGCGACGCACTCCGGGATTCCGCAATCGCCCGGTCATCAGTCCCTATGTCAGTCTCTTTCGCGGCGACAACGGGGGTTTGAACAGCTACTTCAGTGTCGTTCGGAACTGTGCACGGGTGGTTCTGGCAGGCGTATTGTTTCTGACAGGCATGCTGGCCATCAACCTGGGTACTACACACCGCTCGATTTCTACCGGACACTGAGGAGCGGGGTCTCGGACCCCTATATCTTCTCGACTGTTTCAAACGCACTTCTGTACCTAGTGGAACTGCCTTCCATTCTTGGTCTCCCGCTGTTCACAGCCGCCCTGGGTGGCGGGGTCCTGCTGCTGGCGCGCTATGCCAGGCTGAAGGATACGGCCCTGAAAATGCGCCTCGGTGTTGTCGTTTATTGCCGCTGCTGGTCCAGTTGCTGCTGGTCCTGTTCAAGCTTCGATCATTTTCCCCGGCACCTGGTCTCTTTCATCCGTGGCTGGCGATGAGCGGCGCCTGGGCCATTGCCAGGCTGGCAAATGATCTCCACGCGCGGTCCGGCCTCGCCTGGCCGGCACTCCCGCTGCTGGCACTGGCCTGGCAGGCGCTGTTCGTTTACGACG
>CAWAVP010000017.1:0-81669 GCA_963785495.1 uncultured Planctomycetales bacterium
TGCACGTCTGGTATACGCTACTAGAATTCGGCCCACGAAGCAGCTTGCCGTCGAGTTCGTGCCGGTGGCTTACGATCATCATCGGTTGGCAAAGGAGATGCGGAGGAAGGGTTGCCATTCGAATTCATTGACACAATCCTGACGGGCTGGTGGACGACCTGCCTGGAGATTCTGCCAGCCAAAGAACGGCGTCGCGGTCGGTATTGAGCTCGCGCGAGATAATCGAGGCCAGAAGCGAAATCCCTTGGCAAGAACCGAATCTGTAGCACCACGACCCCTGTGAAGTGTTGCTGTTGAACAATGCTGAGCTGCCTGTCCAGCTCGCTCAGCAATTTCTGCCACTCTCTTACGACGTGATACGCATTCGACACGGTCCCTCGATATACAAACCATACGCCCGGCACGGATACGAACAGGTGACGCGTCGCGGACGACAGTTCTGCCGTATTATCGCTAGGCAATGGCACGATCGGTCCTGGACGACCGACCAACGAATAAAGGCCGCGCACCGGGAAAACTGCAGTACTCGCGAAACGCAGGGGACGAACGGTCATCAAGCTGATGGTCCTCGATCAGGCCAGCACGCACCAACACGGGCCAGGCAGCACTGGCCGAGTCGGCGGAGATTGTACGGACGGCCGAGCGCCAATCCTCATGACTGTGGACCGTCCACGTCTCACGGGGCATTTGCAGCCAATACGCTCCGGCCAGCAACAGCATGGCGAGTGCGTAAGCTAGACGTCTCGGACGCGACATAGCCAGTGTTCCCCACAGGGAGGCATGGATAAAAAGAGGGACGACGGCGATAAAGACGTACCGCCGAAACATCAAGGGACCCAGCCAAGCTGAGTTAAGAGCCAGGCCGTCATGACCGGAACGACGTACCAACACGCCAGCAGTGGCCAGAAATAGCGAACTCGCCGCGTACTCACCGGTTCTTTTCCAGACACGGCGGCAACCAGCAGTATGCCAGCGAGGACTAGCGGCGCAGCGATGTAGAGCTCCACCGGAAAGACTGTCCGCAAAGACATCCAGCCCTGCGGCTTTACGAAGAGCGACCAGTTGTAACGTCGTTGACCAATGAACCACAGTTGTGGCGACGCGAGCAGGCAGACAATGGCGATACTTGCCAGGTCGGTCAGCCATTGAAGTCGCGTACGCGGCTCGGCCAAACGACGGCGGTAGGGTGAGATGACCAAGAACAGGAGCTCGGCCGGCAGAATCAAAATGCTGGTATAGTGTGAGTAGAACAACGTCCAGCTGAGGACAACCCAGGCGATACGTGGCGCAGTACGTGCTTAACGCCGCCCGGCAGCCACCAGAAGCTTCCAGAACACCACGGCGTGTACCAAGGCCAGCAAACTGATCAAGGCATAGGGCCGGGCCTCTCGCCCAAAGTAAATACAGTGCGGGTCGGCGCTGGCCAGGATGGCCGCCAACACTCCCAACGCGTTGCTTGCCGTCCACCGTCGCGTGGTCCAACCTAAGGTAAACACAAACATACCACTGGCCAACCAGGAAACACTCCTCAGTGTACGCTCGTCCGCCGGCAGTATCCCGTTGGCGAACCAGACCATCCAAAAATACACCGGTCCTTGATTTCCGGCGGCCGCGCGGGACGCAACCTGTGACAGCGAGCCACTGACGACCCATGAAGTGTGCAATTCATCCAACCAGAGACTTTGCGAAAGTGTCTGGCGGCGCAGCAGTAAAGCCATGCTCGTCGTTAACAAGAGGCTGACCCAGAACACGGCGAGGTGCGCAGCCCGTGGCTTGGATCGCGGCATCAAAGACACATTTAGGATGACGAGGGGCAACTGGCTGCAAGGCGACGCCGGTGTCGGGCAGCACACAAACGAGTCTACGCGGCGTCGGGCAGCACTTTCAACCTGCCACCAGGCACGTGAAGATCAAATAGCCCAAATATTTCTTCCTGTGACAAACCCTCGCTCGCTGGCCGATTCGTGTCCGCCAGAATTGCTTCAAATAATTCGAGCTTCTGCGTCAAAATCTGGTCGATTCGCTCCTCGATCGTTCCCAAACTGACGAATCGCGTCACAGTCACTGGTCCGGCGGCACCGATCCGATGAGCCCGATTGATCGCCTGATCCTCGATGGCGGGATTCCACCAGCGATCGAACAAGAAGACGTACTCGCAAAACTGCAGATTCAGGCCAACGCTGCCAGCTCCATAACTCATCAAGATTACATGGGTATCGGGATCAGTGCGAAGCCGCTCGATTACCGGGTCGCGTTGTTTGGCTGGTACGCGACCGTGATATTCGACGGGTCCAAAACGCAACAGGCGAGTTTTGAGTTGTTGCAGTGTAGTGACCCATTGACTAAATACAATTGCCTTTTTACCGCTGGCGGCGACTTCCTCCAGATCGGCCTCCAATCGGTCCAACTTGCTGCTGCGGCCGGTTTCCGCGTCGAAGTTGCAGATTTGTTTGAGGCGCAGGACTCAATTCGAAGACATGTTGGATCGTGATCGATTCGCCTAGGCTGTTCAGTTGTACGACGCCGTCCTGCTCGGCGCATTTGGTAGGACAATTGCTGATCTGGCGTCAGTTCGATATGCGCATCGCGGTAGAGCTTAGGCGGAAGATCGGTCATTACTTGGTTTTCGTCCGGGAACCATGTAGTCGCGAGTTGCGTCGCGCAGCCGCCATGGCGTAAGGCCGGGCGAAAGATATCCCGAGACCAGAAATTGGAAAATGCCCACGAGATCGTCTGGTGTGTTTTCGACAGGTGTCCCCGTCAGTGCCCAGCTGCGTGTACGCGAAATCGAACATACAACCTGATGGGATGAACTCGAACGATTCTTGATCCGCTGTGCCTCGTCAAGGACGACTAGATCGAAGTGTCGTCGACCATCGCCCACTTCGTCACGGTCACGCAAGAGTGCTTCGTAATTCGAGATCTTCACTGGCACGTCATCCAAGCCCCATTGCCATCGACGACGCGATTGATCTCCTTCGATCACGGCCAGGGGGATTTCCGGCGCCCACATTTGAAATTGGCGCTGCCAATTGGTGACCAACGGCTTAGGACAGATTAGAAGTACGTGACGTATTTGTCCGGCGTGCAGCAGTAGTCGGATTGTCGTGATGGCCTGCATCGTCTTCCCCAATCCCATCTCGTCCGCCAATATCGCTGCATGCCGCGGAAAGAGAAAGCTGATTCCGGACAGCTGATAAGGGAATGGCTGAAACGGCATCCGCAGCGACGCCCCACCCAACAACGTCTCCAAGGGAGGTTGCAAAAGGTAGAAGAGACGATCGTCCAGCTTGATAACATCCGATGGAGGACGAATACGCGTGACAGGCACGGCTGCGTCGTGCACTTTCTCAGTTTGTGACGTCGCATTGTCGCCGAAAAGTTGGTCGTCGGTCGGCCGACGCGGGGCTGCAACATCCATGCCCACAGGGACTGCGAAGCGAAAACATCGTAGTTTCATATGCGGTGCGACAAACCGCATCATCATCACGCGCGGTGGTTCGGCTTTGGGCAACACAGCGAGACAATCGACCGAGCGCCAGCGACGCAATGCAGCGTTCCATCCCGTGGTACAGATGCCAGCCGAAAACGACAGGTCCTGCCGTGTTACTCCCCGACAAAATTCGATTCGCGTCATGCTACGCTACGCCGCTTTCTGAAGTTCCGTAATCGCCTCCTGGATCCGCTGAAAAGGCTCGGCCAGATCCCATTCACGTAATACCTCCGACGGCAATGATTCGATCAGCCCTCGATCTTGTCGGTACCGTGGATCCACCAATCCTGGTTTCTTCCCAGTTGCATGGCATCGAATCCGGTCGGAGGCTCAGGGGATGCGTCAAACAGACGACGGGAATGTCGGTGTAGGAACGGACCGTCAGTACGGCCGGTTGGTCAGCCACCAGCAACTGCGGCCTGTGCTCGCTGTGACTGATCAAAGCCCGTGCAAGCTGCTCGCCGTAGAGGTAGCCCTCCAGCGTGGCCCCATACAGGATCTGCTGCGGTTCGGTTCGGTTTGATTGGTTCGGTGCAATGAAACTCGAGTGGTCGGGCGAGGCAGTTGAGAATCAGATAGCCGCCGATCAGCGTGCCGCTTCCCAGATCGGTCACTCGCAAGAATCCTACGCTGGGATCGTGATTCGTCGTGCTCAGCAGACATACAGCGCTCGGTAAGTCCGTAATGCATAAGAGTCCAGGGAATCCATGGGCAGTCGTCTGGCGTCTTTAGCGTTCCATGTCCAGCCTTGAACGGCGGTACAATCGCGTTGCCCAGTCGTCGTTGTTTGTCTTGTTTCCGCGTACGATTTGTCGGCCGTCTACACGGATTTGGTGGACAACAGCGCGACAGCATGCTTATACTGGGGATTAGCACGTACGGCCATCAGCCCACTGAGCGTCCCCCGGAAGGGTTGACGGTCCGTTGCGGTCAGGGACAGCGACCAGCACGCAAGGATGGCGATCACGAGAGTCGAGGGGGAGTTTCGGCCGTAGCGAGACTTTGTCGCCAGGCATCTAACGGGCGGGGTCAGATTTCAGGAGTCGGGGATGCGTGTCGGGAGTTAAGCGGACTTGACAGCAGCCTGGGTTCCGACGGACTCAAATGCAAACATTTAGAGACTTAAGGACCATCCACGATGTCAGACAATCCTCGTCAAGCCCCCTCCTTGTTCACGCATATTGATGTCACCACCGCGTCGACCGCGGGATCGGGCGGAGCGGAGGGAGGTTCGGTCGGGATGTTGTTGTCTCAGATGCTGGCCGCTCAAAACCGACAAAACGAGCTCCTGGAACAACTCATCCAGCAACTCAGCGCGGCCCAGCGACAGCGGTCAGCGGAATTGGGTCAGTGGAAACAGGCCAATCCACGACTAGCCCAGCGTTGTCGCCAAGCGGCCGAAACGCTAGGTCAGATCCAGACGCAGTTTTCGGAGAATGTCACCGAAGAGATCGCGACCAATGGCGATTGCATGATGGACGGGGAATTCATGCTCAACGAGTTCGTTGATCGGTTCGGACCACTAATTGCGCACCTGAACGGAGTCTTGCAGGTGCTCTCTCAGCTGAGCAGCGTGCCGGCGTCCGAAAGCGGCTCGTGAGCTTCCACGGCGACGGGAACTCGGAACAGGGGCTAACTCTTTAACCTGAGGCCAACTGAGGGGCGGGCTTGCCTGCGGCACGATGTCGACGAAGGTGCCACTGGCTGGCGTGGTGGGTCCGCTGCCCGCGAGCAAACGATTGGCGTTTGCGTGACTCGTCGCTTGCGTCCTGCCCTCGGCTTCGAGGGACCTCTTGGCGGTAAGCTTCCGCTAAAGCATGCAGATCGCCCGGCAGGGGCAACCCTTCGTGGACCGTGTCCGGAGTGGTCGCCAGTTTCCCTCCGCTGGTTGCCAACCCATCGCTCCTCGACTATCGTCTAGGATCAGTCGACGATATGCTCGTCGCGCGACTGCCAGGACCCTCCATTCCATCCCGCCAAGCCCGCAATTTCCCAAAGATGAACGCTGCCAATTCTGCCTCCGCCGACGTCAGTACCTTGGTCCGTGAAGCTCAGGAGCGTCTTGATGCCCACACGTACGAGATCGTGCAGTGGCATTTTCACGAATCGACAGGTTGCCCATTTTGGTTGGAAAAGAAACGCGAATTGAGTTTTGATCCGCTGACCGAAGTCAAGACGTTCAGCGACTTACAGAAGTTTCCACTGTTCGAGGACGAGTGGCTGCGTGGGGGGCCGGTGAGGCGGTGGGTCCCACAGGCCTATCAAGACAAACCTATCTACGTCTTCGAGACCGGCGGTACGACGGGGATTCCCAAAAGCCGTGTGGTCATGGATGATTTTCGCATCGACTATGAACTCTTCAGCGGCACCTTCCGGACAAGTATTTTCCAAAGGGCGCCAACTGGTTGATGCTGGGCCCATCGGGACCGCGTCGACTGCGACTGGCCGTGGAACATCTCTGCCAGTATCGAGGCGGCATTTGTTTTTGCATCGACTTGGATCCACGTTGGGTCGTCAAGCTCATCAAGAACGGTTGGATGGAGCACCTTGAGGCCTACAAGCAGCACTGCATTGACCAAGCCATCACGGTTTTAACAGCCGGACATGATATTAAGTGCATGTTCGCCACTCCCAAGCTCTTCGATTCGTTCGCCATCGCATAGAAGACCGAGGAACGAGTCTCAAGGAAATCGGTATCACCGGGATCTTTTCCGGCGGTACGGAGTTCACGCCTCAGTGGACACGTTACTGTGTCGAAGAATTTCGGGGGCCCGCCCGAAGAGAGTGGCATCTACATGACACCGACCTACGGCAACACATTGATGGGGTCGCCTGCAGCAAACCCGTAACGGCCGCAGATGAATACAAGATCAGTTCTACGCCGCCCAACCACGGGCGGTCACCCAGGTGGTGAGCTTTGACGATCCACATGTCTCGGTTGGATATGGCGAAACGGGACGGGTCAAATTAACGACGCTGACCAAGGAGTTCTTCGTCCCCGGATTCCTTGAACGTGACGAAGGAGAACGTGAAGAGCCTTACGAACCGTATCCCTGGGACGGTGTCAGTGGCGTACGTCCGTTTCAGGCGTTGCATCTCAGACAACGGTCGGTGTCTATTAACCTCTGGTACACAGCGGAGGACCACAGGCAATTGAATTGGGAGGCCTGCTGGCTCTCTTGGAGTGCGGCAGCCAATAAGCCACCTACAGGGACCTTTGATTACGCGCTTGGAACCGTGAAAAACTAGCTTCGGCGTTCACGCTCCCCGCCCCGCATGCACTGGTGGCTCCATCAGTGGGCGGAAGGGAAGTTGACATCGCGGAACACGGGCCGAGCCGCGCCGAGAGGATCATCGGGGGACCGCCGCCGACCATTTATCGGTAACGTTTTTTATTATTGAGGATCAAGGTAGTATTTCAGATTCCGGTGTTACGATGGGGAAAGCCCTACGAGTCGTTTGAAGTCAACGAAGTCTTGCATTTCAGTACCGGAGAACCCATCGCGAAGGTCAGTCAAGCCAATGAGGGAATAATTCGGCGAGACATGCGTCGGCGGCTCAAGCCCGCAAAAAGCTGCGCGAGTTTTCCATCCAGGAATTGATTGGGATGCTGGCGAAGGCCGCGGACCTATATGAAAGTGGCACGTTGCCTTTAGGCGATGGAGCAAGCGCCCGATGATTTTGTTCATCAGCAATCGGCAACTACGGGATTGCCTGAGCACATGTGCTGTGCGAACATGGGCAAGAATTCGTTTGTGCTCAAGGACATGGACCGGATCTGGACTGTCTCACGCGGGGCTTGGACTTGACATTTGTCCCGCGGCTGGGGTGTGGAATGCGGGGGTCGTGGTCAGCTATCAAGCGCAGGCCCCAGTGCTCGCCGCCGTGCTACCTTCGAATTCGCCCGGTGTCCACACCTTGTGGCTACCGGTCATCCCGTTGCAACTGGGCCTGGTGCTGAAGCCGGGACCACAGGAACCATGGACTCCATATCGAATGGTCTCGGCCTTTATCGAAGCGGGCGTACCGAGAGAAGTCTTCGGCCTCTATCCGGGGGAAGCTCTGCGGCGCGGCCGTGTTAGCGGCATGCGATCGTTCGATGATATTCGGCGGCACTGCAACGGTGGAACGATACAAGGGCGACCCGCGTCCAGCGCACGGCCCAGGATTCTCGAAAATCCTGCTGGGAGACGACTTGGTGGACCGGTGGGAGGATTACCTGGATTTGATGGTCGAAAGTATCTACATCAACAGCGGTCGCGGTTGCATTAACTGTTCTGGGATTTGGGCGTCCCGACACACACGCGAGATTGCTCAGGCCGTGGCCGAGCGTCTCGGTCCGGTCAGGCGCTGCCACCTGAGGATCCGCAGGCGGGCTTGGCGGCATTTACGGTCCCCGGCATGGGCCAGGCTGTCTGGCAGATGATTGAACAGGACTTCAAGGAAGAAGGCGTCACGGACTTGACGTCCGCTTTCGGTCCCCGCCTGATCGAACAGGAGCGGTGCTCGTACCTACGACCTGTCGTTGCCCATTGCGACTCGCCGGATAAGGAGATCGCCAAGAAGGAATACATGTTTCCCTTCGCCACGGTGGTCGAATGCCCCCAAGATCAAATGCTCCGGCAAATCGGTCCCACGCTGGTTTGCACGGGCATTACGAACGACGAACGACTAATTCGCGATCTGAGTGACGCGACACATGTCGATCGGTTGAACATCGGTCCGATTCCCACTACGAAACTGAACTGGCTGCAGCCTCACGAAGGAAGCATCATTGATTTTCTATTCCGCTCTCGAGCCTACCAAGTAGCAGAGCAGTGGATGCCGGTCGGGACTTAGGCCGAATAAGATCAAGGACTCTCCTCGGTCCGGCTGAGTTGGCCGTCGTGCGAGCTGTTGATTGACACCATGATTCCTTTCGATTTCCAGTTGCGTACGCGCATTGTATTTGGCGAGGGACAATTCAGCGATTGGGAGAACTGGCCAGCGAATTGGGTGCGCGACGGCGCGATTGTCGTAAGCGATCCGGGGGTGGTCGCCACGGGACACACGCAGCACGGACTCGAACTGCTGCAGCGGCCGGCATTTCTTGTCACTTGTTCTGCGACGTCCAGCCGAATCCCACATCGGACGATGTGGAAGAGGGTTACGATTGGCACGCCGCTACGAACCGGAATTAATTGTGGGCTTGGGTGGCGGCAGTTCCATGGACTGTGCCAAAGGCATCAACTTCGTCTACACCAACGGAGGACGGATCAAGGACTACTGGGGAGTCGGCAAGGCATTCAGCCGATGCTGCCGATGATCGCCGTCCCCACAACAGCCGGGACGGGCAGCGAAGCCCAATCGTTCGCACTCATCTCCGACGCACAAACTCATGTAAGATGGCCTGTGGCGATAAGAAGGCCTCGTTCCGCGTCGCCATCTGGACCCCGAGCTGACAAGAACTCAGCCGCCGCAGGTCACGGCATTGACCGGAATCGATGCCATCGCCCACGCCCTCGAAACGTACGTGACGACACGACGCAACTGGATTTCGTTGTTCTATAGTCGAGAAGCATGGCGGTTACTGTCGGATTGCTTTCCGCGCGTCTTACGTGAACCCTCCGATTTGAACGCGCGTGCCGGGATGCAACTCGGCATGCCTGGCCGGACTGGCGATCGAAAACTCGATGTTGGGCGCGACGCACGCGTTGGCGAACCCTCTGACGGCCGAGTACGGCATTGTGCATGGTCAAGCGATCGCGGCCATGTTGCCACATGTGATTCGGTTCAATGGAGAAGCACAGTCGTCGGCCTACGCCGAATTGTGGGCTACCTGCCCTGCGGGAGAGGGCCACGCAACACCCGAGGTCGAAGCGGTCTCGGCCCTGGCCGCGCACGTCGCCAATTTGACTCAGCAAGCGGGCCTGCATCTATCGCTCCAACAGCTTGGGGTCTCGCAAGAATCATTGCCGGGGTTGGCTGCTGCGGCAGCGGATCAGTGGACCGGAAACTTCAACCCACGTCAGCTGGGTCCTGCCGAATTATTGACGCTGTACACCGCCGCATACTAAGCAATCGAGCGCGGTTCACGCGACGCGAGCAGATCTGATAGACTAAGGGCACGGTACATGGTGGGGTTACCTAACGCACGACTTTGAGATAATGATGCAACGATTGATATCGACTCGAATTGGGTGTTGTCTATTAATCATCGCACCTGCCGCGCTAGCGGCCGAGTCCGAAGTCCGGGTGCCGCCGGTCGCCGAACAGCGTAGTCCCGAAGTTTCCTCCGACGCGGAGACGTGGCCGCTGTTTCGTGGTGATGCATTTGCCTCGGGCGTCGCCGTCGGTCCCCTGCCCGATCGCCTGGAAGTTCTCTGGAAGTATGAAGTTCCCAACGGCGCGTTCGAGGCGACTCCGGTAATTGCCAATGGACTGGTGTACTTGGGAGATGTTGACGGTAACCTCTATGCATTGGATCTAATGTCGGGCCAAGTCCAGTGGAAGTACACCATCGACGGCGGTTTTTTAGCGTCACCCGCGTTCGCTCAAGGACGCATCTTTGTGGGGGATTACGACGGTCGGTTTCATTGTGTCGATGCCCAAACGGGTGCCAAGCGATGGATCTTCGAGGCCGGTGCCGAAATAAACTCCAGCGGAAACTTTTATCAGGGTCACGTATTGTTCGGATCGCAAGATGCGACGCTTTACTGCCTGAACGTCACGGACGGCAGCGTGGTTTGGAAACATACCATTCAGGACCAAATCCGCTGCTCGCCGACACTTGTCGAAGGTCGTTGTTTTGTGGCAGGCTGCGACGGTGCGCTGCACATCATCGATCTCACAACCGGTCAAGCGGCGGCGAGCGTACCTATTAACTCACCCACAGGCGTCACTCCCGCGGTACAGGGCGAGAGTGTGTATTTTGGAACCGAAGGCGGCGAGATCTTTGCCGTTGACTGGCGGCAAGCGAAAGTTCGATGGACCTACAGCGACCCTCGCAGTGCTCAGCCGGTCCGTAGTTGTCCGGCGGTCGCCGGCGATTTGATGGTAATCGGCGGTCGCAGCAAAAAAGTCTACGCATTGGATACACAAAGTGGCGAAGTAAAGTGGGTTTTTCCGGTGCGCAGCCGCGTCGATTCATCGCCGTTGATCGTGGGCCAACGTGTTTTCGTGGGCTCATCCGACGGTCGCCTGTATGCGTTGAACCTGCAGGATGGAAAACAGCTTTGGGAGTACGAATCGGGTGGCGAATTCATTGGCTCGCCCGCTGTTGCGCAACAGAGGTTGGTCATCGCCAACGGCAAAGGGGTCATTTATTGTTTTGGTAAAGCGCCGTCAGACGCGGAGTGACCAACGCCAGAGTGTCGCCACGACCTGCGTTTCTCGGAGGAGGGCATCGCAGCGGCACTCCCAGTCAACAAAGCAAGTGAGACATGGCTATCGAAACGACCAAAACAGAAGTTGGTAGTTATTTTATCTCGAACTATCCACCCTATTCTCAGTGGACGGACGAGCAGCTTCCAGAAATTCGACGAGCGATGGTGCAGCCACCGCGCGGATGTCCCGCTGGGCCTGTACCTCCACATTCCGTTCTGCCGCAAACGCTGTAAGTTCTGCTACTTTCGCGTATACACCGACAAGAACGCCAACGAGATCGAAAACTACTTGGCGGCCCTCTCGCGAGAAATCGAATGGTCAGCCAGCTGCCCGTGCATGGGCGACCGGCCCTTTCGTTTCGTTTACTTCGGCGGCGGCACGCCCTCCTATCTCAGCGGCAAGCAGTTGACATCGCTGGTCGACCGGTTGCGGCGAACATCGGCTGGGACAAGGCCGAAGAAGTCACCTTCGAATGCGAGCCGGGCACGCTCTCGGAACCAAAGTTCAAACGCTCCGCGAAATCGGCGTGACACGTTTGAGCCTGGGCGTCGAGAACTTCAGCGAGCCGATCCTCGAAGAAAACGGCCGAGCGCATCTCTCGCACGAAGTCTACGCGCCTGGGAATGGATTCAGGCGGCCGATTTCCCCAAGTCAATATCGACCTCATCGCCGGCATGGTCGGCGAGACGTGGGACAACTGGAAGGAAAGCATTCGCAAGACGGTCGAGATGTCGCCGGACAGCGTGACGATTTATCAGATGGAATTGCCGTTCAACACGGTCTACTCCAAAGACATCCTCGGCCAGCGAACCGAATCACCCGTCGCCGATTGGGATACAAAACGTGCATGGGTCAACTACGCCTTTGACGAGCTGATTGGCGGCCGGCTATCGCGTTTCCAGCGCCTACACGCTGGTGCGGGAAAACAAACGAGTTGAACTTTAGCTATCGTGACAACCTCTGGCGAGGCTCCGATTTGTTGGCCACAGGTGTCGCCAGCTTCGGCCATCTATCTGGTGTCCATTATCAAAATGCCACGGAATGGACCAATTATGTCGACGCCCTATCCGATCGAGGCGAGTTGCCGTTGGCACGCGCGTATCGCCCCACACCTCACCAGGCCTTGATTCGCGAGATGATCCTGCAGCTCAAGAAGGGCGAGTTGATGCCTGAGTATTTCCGCGCGAAATACGGTGTAGACATCGTCGAGGACTGGAAGGATCAATGGTTGAACTATGTCGACCAAGGGTGGGTCGTTTTGGAAGCTGACCGTGTGCGTTTGACCCGCCAGGGACTGTTGCGTGTCGACGGGCTACTGCCTGCATTTTTTGAGCCTCAACATCAGGGCGTTCGTTACACATGAACCGCCGTTTGACGTTCGCGATGGGAGAATTCGTGGCCGAGTTTCCTGTCGATCGCCAATACGCGCGAAACCACATGTGGGTGCAGTCGCGCGAGCAACGATATCGCTGCGGCTTTTCTGCCTATGCGGTGCAATTGCTGCAGGACGTCTATTTTTTGGACTGGACCGTCGACACGGGCACGTTGCTACGAGCGCAGGATCCCATCGGCAGCATCGAAAGTAAGAAAGCCGAGCGGTTGTTGTACGCACCCGTGAAAGGCACGCTGATTCGGTTTAACGACCTACTGCGTGACGACCCGTCTTACATCAATGTCGCGCCGTATAACGCTGGCTGGCTATTTGAATGCGACGCGGACAGCCCGTCGTTGCTGACACCCCTCGAATACATCGCGAACTTGAAAAACGAATGGGAGGTCACGCAGCGGAAGCTCGGCGGGCCGTTGACATGATAGCGGGTACGACGAGTTCGCACGGACCGAGCGGAGGGGACGGGGTGGACGAGGGCCGCAGCGAAGTTGCTTTCTGGACGCAACCGTGTCACAACTGAGGCTGTTCGGGTCACGGGTCACGGGTCGCCGCAGGGACGAATACATGAAAAGCTTTCTCCAACACCTGACCGCTTCCTTCGCGCAACCGGCCGCCGAGAATCCCACGGTCGAAATGATCGAGGCGGCTTACCGGCACCATCATTTGCCGTGGCGATACATCAACTGCGAAGTTTCTCCGGAAAATCTGGGTGACGCAGTCCGTCGGCGCCCGAGCCCTGGGTTTCGCCGGCTTCAACTGTTCACTTCCGCACAAGGTTGCCGTTATTCCGCATCTCGACGGTTTGGGCGAATCCGCAGAAATCATGGGGGCGGTCAATTGTGTTGTACGGCGTGAAGGACTATTGATTGGCGAAAACACAGACGGGAAGGGCTTCCTCAAGTCGCTCCGCGCAAAGCTGGATCCAGCGGGTAAGCGTCTCGTCATTCTGGGTGCTGGAGGAGCGGCACGCGCGATCGCCGTCGAAGTGGCGTTGGCCGGCGCGGCAAACGTGACGATTGTCAATCGAAATCGTGCGCGCGGTGAGTCGCTGGCACAATTACTAAAGGACCGTACACACGCTAAATCCGCCTTCGTGGCTTGGGATACAACCTTTCGCGTACCGCCGGACGCGGATGTCTTGGTCAACGCAACGTCGGTTGGACTTTTCCCTGATGTGGACGCACGATTGAACATCGACTGGGCAACCTTGCGACCTCCGCTGGTCGTGGCAGACGTGATCCCGAACCCATTGCGTACATGCCTGATCGAAGAAGGCCAGACACGCCAATGCACGGTAATTGACGGACTCGGCATGCTGGTCAATCAGGGCGTAGTCAGCATCAAATATTGGACCGGAGTCGATGTCGACCCGACCGTCATGCGTGACCGAGTGATCCGCGTGCTCGGGATCGACTAATCTTGTAAGGCTCGACTCGCGAGGTCGATACGAATTTCGTACAACTCAATCTTCTATTTTCCCGGCGCCCGTCGCGGGGACCCGAAATCAAGGATCGAATCGATGGCCATCAAGACTTACGCCCTCACCGTTTTACTGCTGACCGGTCTCCTGCTCGGCTGCAGTCGATCTGCGGTGGATTCCTCTGGGGACATCGCCGGTCCTTCGCCGCGAGGCACAATCGGCGTCTCGCTGCTAACGTTAACCAACCCGTTTTTCCAGGTTATTGGAGATAACTTGACGGCCGAGGCAAAGCGTTTCGGCTACGATACGACAGTCCTGAGCGCCGATGAAGATGTCGTCAAACAAGGGAATCAAGTAAAAGACTTTATCGTGAGTGGCGTCCGAGCAATTGTGCTAAGTCCCTGTCAGGTGGACGCGATCGGACCGATCATTCGAGAGGCGAATGCGGCGGGCATCCCGGTATTCACCGTCGATATTCCTTGCCGCTTGCCCGATGTAGACATTGTCTGCCAGATCGCCTCAGACAACTATGGCGGCGGTAAGCAGGCAGCGGACGGAATGATTGAGGCCTTAGGCAACAACGGCGGCAAGGTTGCCATCCTGCACTACGCACAGGCCGAATCCTGCCAATTGCGCGTACAGGGATTTCAAGATGCGATTCGCGATCACAACGACGCCAGCGGAGCCCAGATCGAGATCGTTGCGGTGCTGGAGGGAGGAGGAGCAAAAGATCGAGGCGCCAAGGCAACCGAAGATCTATTGCAGTCGACGCCGGACATCGCCGGAATCTTTGCGATTAACGACCCATCTGCCTTAGGAGCCCTCTCGGCATTGGAACGCGCCGGCAAAGCGGAGCAAGTGGTGTTGATCGGATTCGATGGGCAACCGGACGGCAAACGAGCGATCAAGGACGGAAAGATCTTTGGGGATCCGATTCAGTTTCCCGACAAGATGGGGATCGAGGTCGTTCGTGCTATCGTGAAACACTCTAAGGGGGAAGACGTGCCGGCTGAGAATCTAATTCCCACGTCATTTTACCGCCGGGCCGATGCCCTTCAGGATCCCGCTCTGCAGTAGGAAGGAACGACTCGTACCGGCACGTGGAACCATGGCACGGAGTTCCCAACCGAGTTGGCCTTTGCTGTGGTCCGGAAAGCCGACAGGAAGTCATTTCGAGGCAGGTGATGAAGCGTTTGCGACAACTTGCGTTTCGATACGGGACGACCGCAGCGCTGCTTCTCATGTGCGTCGCGCTGAGCTTCTTGACTCTTAGTGATCAACATCCGACAGGCGACGTGGCCGCACGGCAGATGGCTCGCCGGGTCATCAGCACCTTTCCGTCGGGGACGCATGTCCTGATCGTTACGCAACAGGGGGCCGAAGACCGCCGATTCGCCCAAAACCTGCAGTCGGACTTGGAGGCGACTGAGATGACGGTGGTCGTCGTCAGTGGCGACCCGCGCAATGCGCGCGCCGAACTAGAACGCATGGCCCAAGAGCACTATCCACTGAGAGCCATCGTTGGTACGGCAATTTCGGCGAACTGGCTAATGTTTAGCGATCTACACACGGACTTTCCGTCGTTTGCAGGTGTTCCGGTGCTGTCGCCGCAACCCTATCGATGGCCGACCTTCTTGCGTACCGACAATCTGCTGAATGTTGCCAATCAGATTGCGGTGATCGCGATCATTGCCGTCGGCATGACGTTTGTGATCATCGCGGGCGGTATCGACTTATCCGTCGGCAGTCTCATTGCGCTTTCATCGGTTGTCGCCGGTCTGCTCATCCGTGATCTAGGCGGCGGGACGGACGCCGGAACGGTGACGTTGATCTTCGCGTCACTCGCAGCGATTCTCGTGAGCGGCGCGGTCGGTGCGTTTTCAGGTGCGATGGTGATAGGCGTCGGGATCCCACCCTTCATCGTGACATTGGCCATGATGATGGTTGCCAGCGGTGCGGCGTTTCTATTGGCCGATGGTAATTCAATTCCGGAACTACCCAACAGCTACACATGGTTGGGGCGAGGCACCACGTTGCTCGGCCTGCCCAATGCCGTGGTACTCATGGGACTGACGTATTTTTTCGCCCATCTGTTGCTGTCCCAAACGGTGTTGGGCCGACACGTTTACGCGGTCGGAGACAATCGGCAAGCGGCTTGGTTATCGGGGATACCCGTGCGACGCATCTTGCTTTTCACCTATGTGGCCTCCGGTCTATTGGCAGGCGTTGGCGGCATTGTCGTGGCATCGAATTACCAAAGCGGCGATCCGCGGTATGGAATCATGTACGAGTTGTACGTGATTGCCGCCGTCGTCGTTGGTGGCACGAGTCTATCCGGCGGACGCGGAACGGTGATCGGCACGCTGATTGGGGCCTTCATCATCGGAGTTATTGACAACGGGATGAACCTCCTCCAGGTCAATTCGTACGCCCAAAAGGTCATCCTTGGGTTGGTCATATTGGCTGCCGTTGTGCTCGACCAATTCAAGGACGACCGTGCCATGGTGGAAACCTAGGTTCAGGCGGCACGCGCAATGCCGGTCGGCATTGCGATCGGAGGAGGGACGGGGAACGGGAGAATGCAGGAATCTGGCGGGTCCCTCCCCACATCGTCTAACACCGTGTCACCGTAGCCTAGACGCTCCATTGCCGATCCCGCCTCTTTGAGAAACGAATTGCGATCGGCCGTCGACAGACGCCGGATTTGATTTCCATCGACGTCGCGCTGGACGTAAGGAATCAACTCATCCGGTCGCAACCATACAACCTCCCATTCACTTTGGCCGTATAGACGATGATTTCCGTCCGCGTCCATCACGCGACGCGCCTGCATGCGGATCTGCGCAATCCCCCGTAAATCGACCCCAATATGTTGGCATGCCACGCGGAGGGTCTCCCACGGGGCGGCCAGCAGGGACTCAAACCGAATCAGCTGGTATCGCGGCATCTGTTCAGCGTCGTATAGCATTTTGTCAACCAACTGTTGGTACCGACGCCCGATGACAGCCGCCGATCGGCCGCGACGAATGTGCCCTTCGCACACCGCCAAGCCATTTCGAATCAAACCAAAGAAACTCGCGTCGGGATACATCTCGGCCCAGACGTCGTTGGCGTAAATCATACCGTCCACATTCTTGGCCAAGAGTCGCGACGTCCGAATCTCGTCGGATGCATAGGGTATCCCCGCCGCCTTAAATTGATTGAGCAGGGGATGCATCGAACGGAGCTTTTCTCGAAAGAGCACGCGGTCGACCCACTGTTTGGCGAAGCTGGAGAGCGGTTTGCGCGGTTTGATTAGCCGCGGGCTGAAGAAGTCTTGCCGTTGGCGGAGGATCATGGGCGCATCGTAACACAGGCATTTTCGCAGCACGCCCCAATAGCGGTCCGTGAGGCTTGTGCCTTTGAACACATGATGCGTCTCGCCGATCAGGCAGATGGCGGGGTGCGAGGCCAAGAGGTTGGTAAGAATAGTGGTTCCACCTCGCGAAAGGCCATTCACGAAGATAGGCTCACGATTAAGCATTCAACGCCCCCCTTCCTCACGCTCCAAATCGCTCGGCACGTGCTTCAAGTCGCCTGGTCGCGGATGGCGCAGCCTCAGGTCGCCATGGGAGAGGCTGCTCCGAGCGTCGCACGCCGCAGTAGCGACGACAGCACGACAAAACGGCTCTCCGCTGACCCTCTGCGTCTGATCGGCCTTCGCCCGTCCACAACATGAGCACAATCCGGACAAACCTCAGCGTCACCTCGGTTTACCCTAGCGAACGTGGGTCACCGATCGTCCATGGGGATAGTCCAATTGTGCTGGCCCCACCATGGAATGGGGCCGCGGACAGCCGGTGGGACGGCAGAGACGCCACTGGAGCAACGCCCCCTCAGAAGCTCCACTCCCCCCGACCCTTGCTTTCTAGACGACGAGGCTTTGGTATCATAGTCACCACCCTCGCTTACGTTCGTCGCCCAGGCTCGTTGCCGCGCGACTCGGTCGCCCACGGCAACCACACACGTCGACTCGTTCGCAAACCCGCCGGCCAACGTTCAGCCGATCCCTGCTTCGATCCGACAGGGATCACTCGCCTGACACCAGCCCAAACCGGTAATTCAATCGTGGAATCCAAACATCCCCATCGTCCTGATCTCGATTCGCTGATTGCGATTTTCTACGCACAACCCGAACGTTTGGGACAATTCCGCTGCGTAACCCATGAACAAACTCCCCCACCGTATCAACAATTGCTTTCACACGAACAACACATGACAGTTACCGTCGAGGCTTACCACGGCACGAAGGTTGACGTGCAAGTTTTGGCCGTCGCGCGCGAACAGGGAAACTACTGTCGTCGCATCGTGCTACTTAAACAGCCCGATGACGTCGTCGTCCAGTTTGGTATCGTTCGCTTAAACGTGGATCTACTGGACAGTGCGGTTCGTGATCAAATTGAAGAGGCTAAAATCCCACTTGGACGGGTACTAATCCAAAACAATGTTATGCGTGACGTGGAATTGCATCAGCTGTATCAGGTGCAGTGTGGAGTGGATTTAGCGAAGCTATTCGGCGTACCCCAGGGCACGGAAACGTTTGGCCGTACCGCGCTGATCTATTGCAACGGAGAACCTGCCGTCGAACTCTTGGAAATCGTCGCGCCGATCTCAGGAATGGAAGGAAATTGTTAACGTGAAGAATCTGATTTGGGCGGGAGTCATCCTGCTGATCATTCTGCATCAAGACAACTGGCTCTGGGATGACGACAAACTGGTATTCGGTTTTCTCCCAATCGGATTGCTGTGGCACATCGGCATATCGATTGGGGCTTCCGTACTGTGGTTCTTGGCAACCATGTTTGCCTGGCCGGCCGAACTAGAGTACCACGCGGAGGTAGATGACCAATGAACCCAGGATTGATACAGCTGATCATTATTGGCATCTACATGGGTTTACTTCTCATCTTGGGTGTCTGCGCAAATCGTTTTTTCCGAGGCACCAAAGAGGATTACCTACTGGCTAGCCATTCGATCGGCCCATTCCTGCTGCTGATGTCACTGTTCGGCACGACCATGACGGCGTTTGCAATGGTTGGGTCCTCGGGCGAGGCCTACAAAGAAGGCATTGGCGTTTACGGCATGCTCGCCTCGTCCAGCGGCATCGTGCACTCACTTTGTTTCTTCATAATTGGTATCAAACTCTGGTCACTCGGGCGCAGATACGGCTACACAACCCAAATCGAATACTTTCGTGATCGACTTGATTCCGACCTGATTGGCTTGCTGTTGTTCCCCATACTGGTCGGACTGGTCATCCCCTACCTGCTGCTGGGCGTGATCGCGGGCGGGACGGTGATCCAAAACTTGACGACCGGGGCTTTTCCGGACCTGTTCCCCTCACCTAACGCTCCGGCCCTCACGGGCGGCATTCCACCGTGGCTGGGCTCCTTGGTCGTTTGCTGCGTCGTACTTGTCTATGTGTTTTTCGGTGGCATGCGGGGCACCGCCTGGGCCAACACGTTTCAGACATTGGTGTTTATGATCTTGGGCCTGGTGACGTTCGTCGTTATCGCTAACAAACTGGGGGGGCAGGATACGTTCTGGGAAAACCTGCGGGCCGCGTCTCAGCGTGTGAGTCGGGAAAAGACTACGCGGATCGGTATGTCGCGGTCCCATTTTTTCACGTACATGCTAATCCCGTTGTCAGTCGGCATGTTTCCGCATTTGTTTCAACATTGGCTGACAGCGAAGAGTGCGGACTCCTTCAAGGTTCCGGTGGTCTGCCATCCGCTGTTTATCATGGTCGTTTGGGCGCCGTGCGTCCTGATCGGCATCTGGGCCAGCGCCATTGATTTACCGCCCAAGATCGCCGCCAATCCTAACGCCGTCCTGCCCTACTTGGTCAACTCGCGGACCGGGCCGTTGCTAGGTGGACTACTGGCTGCCGGCATCTTGGCCGCGATCATGTCGTCGCTGGACAGCCAATTCTTGTGCCTGGGCACGATTTTCAGCAATGACATTGTCGGCCATTACCTGGGCCGAGATCGTTTCACCGACAAGCAGCAGGTGTTGTTAGCGCGGGTCTTTATCGTGGCGATCGTAGCGTTTACGTATTATTTGAGTCTGCAGGGTAATCGCAGCGTATTTACCATGGGTGAATGGTGTTTCACAGGCTTCGCCAGCCTGTTTCCCTTGATTGTCGCGGCCTTGTACTGGAAGCGGTTGACCCTGGCGGGCGCCGTCGCCAGCATCCTGGCTACGATTGGTTCCTGGCTGTACCTGTTTCGCGAAGCGGACTATGGTCGAAACGCCGACTTTTTCTTGGTGATGATGGGCTACGAAGTGCGGCCGGTGGTGGCCATCTTGGGCTGTTCTCTGATCGCGGTCATCACTGTTTCCCTCGTCACGCGTCCGCCTAAAGCCGCGACGATTCGACGGCATTTTGGCACGTCCTAGGGAGGGGCGTCGTCTGGCGTCGGTGGTGAAAACGGATGGCCGACTCCGTCTGTGTCCCCGCCCGGTGGATCGGGTCTATCAGCAGTTGGGCCGCATCCGCCACGACTCTCCCTTGCGTGGTTGAGCTCAATGGCTATACTAGCGGGTTTCTGGGATGGCAATTATTGCCGCAAGCGGAGTCTGTCAGGATTCAACTCTTATGGCGCTGAAGAAACGACCAATTCGTTCCAAGCGGAAGGCGCGTGCCCGCACGAAAACGAAGAAGAAAGATCCGATCTTTGTGGATGGCGAGCGTCCACGGCCGATGTACGTAGACTACAAGGACATCGAGCTCTTGAAAAAGCTGATCAACCGCCACGGCCGTATCGTCGTGCGTCGCAAGACCGGCTGCTCGGCCGTCAGCCAACGGGCTGTCACGAAAGCCATCAAACGGGCTCGCTTCATGGCATTGCTGCCGTACGTCGGCGATTAGTCCGGCTCCGCGTGTTGTCGCTCGCATTTTTCCGTTCGGCCTCGCACAACGGCAACGGTGCGCATGCTCAAATGCAAGCAGGCGTCTGCGGAGGCTACGCATTCCCGTTGGGCGGGCCGCAGGTGGTTCCGCTCATCCGCCGACCAGCGATTCCCTGGTGAAGCTCGTCTTCGTTCCACGAGGGAGAACCCGAGTATATTTGGGCCCTACCAAACTCGGCGGGACGGTCGGCATAGAGCAAAGGCACATCGCAATGACCAGCGGCTTCAGTTGCCAACGGCGAGTCGAATTCCGCGACACGGATGCGGCCGGCATCGCTCATTTTTCCGTGTTTTTTGTATGGATGGAGCAAACGGAGCACGCGGCCTTGCGGCACCTGGGGATGAGCGTGATGGATGCCGAGACGCACATCAGCTGGCCTCGCGTCTCGGCCGACTGCGACTATTTGGCCCCCGTGTTCTTCGAAGAGCAGCTGGAGATTCGCGTCCAGATCGCCAACATGGGCGCTAAAAGCGTGACGTTTGAGTTTGACTTTCACTGCGGCGACCGTCGCATCGCCACAGGACACCTCACAACCGTATGTTGTCGAATGGGAACCGAGCAGAAGCTGACGCCGATACCCATTCCCAACTCGATTGCCGAACAGCTCAAGCAGCTGATGTGACGCGATAGAGGCCCCCCCTTTTTCGCTGTCCGCTCGTTCTCCTGAGTGTGTCAAGACGGCGGATCATGCGGACCTGCTCGCCAATCCCCTCAAGTGACGTGATCTGGCGTTGTTCAGTGGCCCGTCGGGCTGATAGGCTGTTGTGTAAGGGGATCGAGGCGATTTCCGTTGGATTGCGGACATTGATCTGCGCAGGGGGAACTGGGGACCATGCCTGATCTGGTTGTGGAGCATGTCTGCAAGTCGTTTCCAACGCCTGGCGATCCGCTGGTTGTGTTGGACGACGTGTCGCTGACCTTGTCACGTGGCGAGAACCTGGCGATCGTCGGTCCCAGTGGTTCGGGCAAAACGACGCTGCTGCAAATCATCGGTACGCTCGATCGACCGACGTCCGGTCAGATCAGGCTCCAAGAACAAGATCCGTTTCAGCTTACCGAGCGAGATCTAGCCAAATTCCGCAACGAACGCATTGGGTTCATCTTTCAGGACCATCATTTGCTGCCGCAGTTAACCGCTTGGGAAAATGTTCTGGTCCCCACCTTGGCGCAGGGGAGGGCCAGCAATTTGATCGTCGAACGAGCGGAACAATTGTTGGCCAGCGTCGGCTTAGCCAATCGACGCAACCATCGACCAGCCGAATTGTCGGGTGGAGAACGTCAACGCGTGTCGATCGCGCGAGCCCTAATCCACCAGCCGCTTTTGTTGATGGCTGACGAGCCGACCGGAAACCTTGATCAAAGGACGGCAGAGTCGATCACCGAGTTGCTGCTGGAACTCCAGCAAAACGCCGCAAACCCAACCATCATGATCGTCGTGACTCACAGTATGATGCTGGCCCATCGCCTGCAGACCTGTCGCGAACTGGAATTAGGTCATCTGAAATAGCGATCGCCAGTCGGATAGTTCGGCCTGGCTGTTCCGGAAAACCGAGATGAGACTGGCCCGGTGGAAAAAGGACCAATGACCGCGTCCACACGATTCAACAGTCGCCAGTACGGACTGCGTAGTCTTTGGTACCATTGGCGCGTCAACTTAGCGGTAATGCTTGGTGTGATCGTCGGCACGGCGGTTCTGACTGGCGCTTTGATCGTCGGAGATTCTGTTCGATATAGTCTGGGACGACTGACGCTCGAAAGACTTGGGCGGATCGACGAAGTGCTACTGGCGGATCATTTTTTCTCAGCCGATCTGGCAGAGCGAATGGATCTTACGACCGATCCCCTGCCCTCGTTTTCCCAGGCCGTGCCGGCTATCCTCTTGAGCCAGACGACGGTGGAAAAGCAAAACGACACGGCGGCTCGCCGCGTGGGCCAAGTTACACTCGTCGGTGTCGACGCCCGATTTTGGCAACTGAGCGATCAAGGAACGCAGCCGCAGGCTCAGCCGGATCACAACCAAATCATCCTCAATCGGCCCCTGGCCGACGACTTGCAGGCCAACGTGGGCGATCGCGTGATTGTGCGTCTACCAAAGGCCACCCGAATCGCCGGAGACAGTCCGCTGGGCGAGAAGGACGATCGTGTGCAAAGTGTGACCGAGCTGGAGGTAATCGAGATCCTGCCGGCCGCGGGACTAGGACGATTCTCGTTGCGTGCGAACCAGGCGTTGCCACGCACGGCATTTCTGCAGCCTCAAGTACTTCAGCGGGCTTTGGCGCGTCCGAACCTAGTTAACGCGGTGCTTGTCGCGGGCGTGGAGGCCAACACGGCCCCGTATGATGGCGACGTCACTGCCTTGCGCGATCGGATTCGTCCGACGCTGGCTGACGCCGGTTTACGACTTAAGCAGGTTGCGCCTGACGTACGGGGCTAACGCGGCGACCAACCCCGAAGTCGCATTCGCTTACCTCAGTCTTTCGACCGACACGATGATGTTTTCCGCTGCCGCTCAGTCGGCGCTTACGACCGCCCTGACGGGATTCAATTATCAGCCCGTGCTGACTTATCTCGCCAATTCCATCAGCCTCATCAACGAAGCCAGCGTGCCTGTCCACACGATTCCATATTCTACAGTCACCGCGATCGGCGATGCGACGATCAGCGCCGAGGCGATCACGCCCTTGATCGGCACGGATGGACGGCCGCTGCCGGCATTGGCGAGCGACGAGATCGTGTTGAACCAGTGGGCGGCAACGGATTTAGAAGCGAACCCCGGAGATCAGATTCGCCTGAGCTTTTTTGCACCGGAGACGACACATGGCGAGGCAATTGAAGAGTCACACGATTTCACCTTACGTGCGATCGTACCACTGGAGCAGCCGGACAGTCCGTTTCGCCGAAATCAAACGGCGCGATATGTGACGCCTCCCAGCCGCGCCAACGATCCGGACCTCACTCCGGAAGTCCCCGGAATTACCGACCAGGAATCGATCGACGATTGGGATCCGCCGTTTCCGTTCGACTATCGTCGCGTACGTCAGCCAGAGGACGAAGATTATTGGGACAACTTTCGAACAACGCCCAAGGCCTTCGTGAATCTGCAGATCGGCCAAGAACTTTGGGGAAGTCGTTTCGGCGGAGTGACATCTTTCCGAATTGCGATCCCGATCGCAGCGAGTTCTGATGCACCGCTCGACACAAAATCGACCTCAGAAGCGGACATTCGCCCGCGTCTGAAGGCGGTTATCGGGCAGCATCCCGAAGCTTTTGGGTTTACCCTTTTGCATGTCAAACAGGACGGATTGCGAGCGTCGAAGGGGACGACGCCATTCAATGCGCTGTTTCTCGGCTTTAGTTTATTCATCATCGCGGCTGCACTTATGTTGGTATCGCTATTGTTTCGCCTCAGTCTTGAACAGCGCGCCAGCGAGGCTGGCCTGCTAATGTCTCTGGGCCTTAACCAACGCCAGGTCTTCAGACTGTTTCTCATCGAAGGCCTGGGGATTACGCTCTTAGGAACACTAATCGGTACACTGTTGGGGATCGGCTACGCGGCTTTAATGATCGTCGGACTGAGGACATGGTGGCTGGATGCCGTCGTAACCCCGTTTTTGCGGCTACACGTTGGCTCTGTCAGCCTGCCGCTGGGCGCGGCAATTGGTGCCATCACGTCGCTACTTACGATTTGGATCACACTCGCGGGCCTTCGCAGAATCTCACTTCGCGACCTGCTTGAGCAAAACATTGAACCGCTGACCAGAAAAAATCGCAACGGGCGAAAGCCTTTGTATGTCGCGACGGCGTTATGGATCGTTGCCCTAATTGCCGCCGCCGCGGCGGTGTTCTTGCGTGGGGAAGCGCAGGCTGGGGCATTCTTCTCGTCCGGTGCCAGTGTGCTCGCGGCACTGCTGTTACAAGTATCGTGGTGGCTGCGAAGGCCAATCGCGGTAAAGAACTTACGGCGTCACGGCTTTTCGCTATCGCAAATGATTGTGCGCAACCTGGGCCGCAATGCCCGACGCAGCACGCTCACGCTGGGCCTAATGGCGATGGCCTGTTTTTTGATCGTCGCGATCAGCGCATTTCGGCTGCGACCCACCGAGGAGGGAACTGGCGGCTTTCAGTTGCTTGCCCGAACCGATGCCCCGTTGTATGACGATTTAAACCAAGTTGGTGTACGTCAGGACTTGCTGGGCAGTCAGGCCGAAGCGCTCAACGGCACGACAATCTATGCGTTTCGGCTGCTAGACGGTGACGATGCAAGTTGCCGTAATCTGTATCAGGTGCAGCGTCCTCGGATCCTGGGCATCACGCCTCAATTCATCCAACACTTCGACGAAACCGAGGTCGCACGTTTTGGCTGGGCCGGAGCCGCCGCCAACGACGCTGTAACACGAGTCAATCCGTGGCACTTACTGAACAACTCGACGGACGACGCTATCCCTGTCGTTCTCGACAAGAATACGGCGATCTACAGCCTGCATCTCTACGGGGGCATCGGTGAAGAGTTTGAGCTCGATTATGGTGCCGATAGCAAGCTGCGATTCAAAGTGGTGGGATTATTGGCCAACAGTGTACTACAAGGATCACTGCTGATTAGCGAGCGTAGGTTAACGGAGAATTTTCCGGAAGTCAGTGGCTATCGTTACTTTTTGATATCGACGCCGCCGGGCCACGCCCAGGAAGTGCGGCAAGCTTGGGAAACCGCGTTTCGTGATCAAGGTTTTGAGGCAACTGACACGCGACGACTTCTGTCCGATTTACTGGCGGTGCAAAACACATATCTTTCCACGTTTCAAAGCCTCGGCGGCCTGGGTCTCCTGTTGGGAACGTTGGGCATCGTCGCCGTTCAATTGCGAAACGTATTTGAGCGTCGCGCCGAGTTGGCATTGTTACGGGCGACCGGGTTTAGCCGACGACGCCTCGGCCTGTTAGTCATGCTGGAGCACTTGGCGTTGCTCCTGGGCGGCTTGGGCATCGGACTAGTTGCGGCGCTAGTGTCCGTCATTCCGCACGCTTGGACGACGGACGTGCGCCCTCCGTGGCCGACGCTTGCTGGCGTGTTGACCACCATTTTGATGGTCGGCATCGTTACCGGCTATGTCGCCCTGCGCCCGTGGTACGGGCTCCGCTGATTGATGCGTTGCGTAGCGAATAATGGTGTCGGACGGCCCAATCGGCTTGCCTCGATGAGGCCGAACCGTTGCCGCTTGGGTGGGATGAAGTCTCGTGGTAGACTGGCTCTCCGCGGGGCGATCGCGGCTCGGCTGCCGTTCCTGCCTGGTCGTCCGCGAACCTGCCGTCGACTGTCAATCAGGCGTTGCAAACAAACGATAAGAGAGGCTTACGATCTCGCCCTTCCTCGCCACATACTCGGAGATGCGTTCATGAAAGACGTTGTATTTGCCCTGCCCGGAATCGCGCTCACCATCGTCTGCTGGGGTGCTTACGGCGCGGTCCTCCACAAGGGCCAAGCGATGCTGGGCGACCGGCTCAAGCCATTGATGTGTGTGGGGCTGGCCTATGTGATCTTCGCCATCGTATTGCCCACGCTAATTCTTTCGTCGATGGGTAAATTGGGAGGAAACTGGAATTTTGGTGGGGTCAGCTGGAGCACCATGGCGGGGACCTGCGGAGCCTTTGGGGCATTGGGGATCATTCTTGGCGCTCTCAAGTGGCGGCAAACCAATCTATGTGATGCCGCTGGTTTTCGGTGGTGCTCCCATCGTCAACGTGGTCGTCGCCATGTATTTTCAGGGATTGAGACCTCGAGACGCGGGAGCGCGTCTGCCTTTCTTCTTGGCCGGCGTGATTATGGTGGCGATTGGGGCGGCGATGGTATTGATTTTCGCGCCAAAGGCCCCTGCCAAAGACCATGGCCGCGGTAGCGAACCCAAGGCCGTGGCGGCCAGCGCGCCTCCGTCGGTCGAGCACTCACCACGTGCCGTTTCCCAGCCGACAGACGAGGCGTCGGTGAGTCGCACAAGCCCGGAGCCGGAAGCCGAATAGTGGTCGCACCGTGATGAACGATAGCCTATCGGGCATGAACAGCGTCCGGGTAGCGGACCGGGCGCGGAACCGCTCGCTAGGAGCGGCGGTCGCAACACGAATTGGTCACACGTGGTCTTACTATCCGCCGTGCTGGCCGAATTAATGGTCCGGCCGAGTAACGCGCAGCAGTATCGGACGCGAAGTGGGGGCACCGTCGATACTGGCTTCCACAAACACAAAACGCTCCGTGGGGGCGACCCACGGCTCTGCCTGCAATTGCACGGTTCGTACGTCTTCGTGTTCGGTGATCAGTACGCCGTTAAGGCCAATATTGTCAACGTACACTCCGTGCGGAGCGTTAACCACGGCCTCTTCACTACCAAAGCTTACACGTCCCACGTCGCCATGGCGCGTGATGTGGATTTGCGCTGTCGTGGTGGTCCCCGCCTGTATTTCAATGACCGATGGCCCGCGTTCATTGGCCGGCGCATTGCCGACAAAATCAATGGATACTTGCGCCGCTTCGCCCACTTTCAAGGGTCCCCATTCGCCGACCTCGTGTCGTACTTCGTGTCCATCAATGATGGCGGTAGCAGAAACGTGAGCCGTCGCCGCCTGTGGCGCTGTCGTCGCCGTGCGATCATCACGTGTATATAAGGTACCCCAAGCGCGCAACTGATCGGTTTCGATAACGAGGGGCTGCGTTACGCACAGCCATTCTGGCAAACCCTCAATCTCGATTGCTACTTCGCCATTGAAGCCATCTAAGCGATCCACTTGGACGCCAAACTTCTTTCCGGCGCCCTGTGGAACCTGCAGGCTGTCCGAGATCATGGTCACACGGAAGTCAGGACGCGGCGGACGAATACTCAGCACATAGTCGAACTGCTCGCCGTGAAACTGTCGTACGTCCTCCAGCACGATGCAATACTCACCATCGTGAGGTGCGGTGAACGTCAACAGCGAGTCCCCTCCCCAACGTCGCTGACTTTCGTCGTCGTTCTCAAAGTACAAAGTAAAGATTGGAAGGCCATTTGCCGGCAGGTCCGTCTCGGGAGCGAAAGCCTCAACGATATAACAGGGTTCCTGCAGAGCATGCGTGACGGGAGTCGTGTCGAAGAAGCCATGTCGACTTCCAAAGTTTGGATACACGTTGAATCCGGAATCTGGTCCCCGTGGATAGTGGTACAACTTCACAACCTCGCCGTTCGCGTAGAGAAACTGGTTGAGCGTCATTTCCTCCCAATTGTGCAACCGAAAGTCTCCTGTCTGCACGGAATCTTTGCCACGGAAAGTGAAATACGAATCTCGCACAGCGCAACAATAGGCGAGGGACAGGGCGGCCGTCAGCATTGAGGACTCGGACGACGGAGTCCAAAGGCGACCCAGAACGAGCGGCTTCGACCTCGATCATCCACACCTGACCAGCCTGCGCAGCGAAGCGAAACATATCGACATCGGTAGTTGCTGCATCGGGAGTGTAGATCTTGCCACGAATTCGGACCGGGGCGGAAATCATTTGGGCAAATGGCATCTCGGAATTCGGTTCGATTTCGTCGACGGTTAACAACTCCTCGTCTGCCACGCAAACGTCGGTCACGAGGGTATCACGATTCGATTTGGCAATCGAAGTAGATGCGGTTTTTCCCAATTGAGAAGAAGCAGAATTTGCTGCTTCCAACTCAATTCGCTCGATGCCTCCGTCCATTCGACCTACAAAGAGAAGATTCGAGTTTGCCGGCCAAGCGAAAGTCTCCGCCAAATCGCCTCGTTGTACGTGCACTTCCAGAGTCGTCATCTCTTGTGCGTCCCAAACTTTCGTTGTCCTGTCGGCTGACACGCTCACTAGACGATGACCATCTCGGGAATATCGAACTCGCTGTATCGGCTGCTCGTGAGCGTAGCGTGCGTAGCGCATCGGATTAATCTGGGGACCATCTACGGACAGCAGTCGCCAGACTGCGCAAGCGATTGTCGGCGCCTCCAGCCACAACGAATTGTCCGTCTGGGCTGATGTCGACGCTGTACTGTTCTTTTAGCGGCTGGCTTAGCGTATCCAGCCGCTGGCCGTTGAGCGCATCCCAAATCTTCACGGTTGCATCCGCACTGGCGCTGGCCAGCAATCGGCTGTTGGGGGCAAACGCGAGGTCAAAGACGGGCCCATTATGTCCAGTTAGCGTTTGTATAAGATTGCCATGCGGCAGTTCCCAGATATGGATTTTGCGATCGTATCCTCCGGTGGCCAACCATTTGGCGTCGGGACTGACCGCCAGGGCATAGACCGTGTCGTCATGACCGCCGAGTTTCTGGGCCAGTTGATTGCGATGCACATCCCAGATAAAAACTTGACCCGATAGTCCCGTAATACCGGTAGCGGCAAACAACTGACTCCCATCTGGGCTGAATTCGATGGCATTGACTTTGCCCGGATGGCCGTCCAGACGCTGCACAAATTGCAGCTCCTGTGAAACCAGATCGACGGTGTGAAAGCGACCGATGGCGAGGCGTTCACCATTGGGCGAGCTGGCCATGGCGGTAATCGGCTTGGGAGCCATACTGGGATCAAGTTGGGGCGTCACCAAGTCCAATGTCGTCCGATCTTTCGGCCCCTGAGCACCTTCGTCGATCCAGCGCCGCAGCAACGCAATCTGTTCATCGGTCGGCCGGGGTTCGCCCTCCGGTGGCATGGCAGGTTCCGCATCGGGTCGCAGAACCTGTATCAGTCGGCTCGCAGCGCCTTCCCCCGCGACAATGACGAGTCCGTTCGCGCTTCCGGCGAGCAACTCGTCGTAAGTTCGCAGGGAAAACTCGCCTTCGCGATCTTGTGTGTTATGGCAGCCTGCACAGTACTTCATCAAAACAGGAGCAACATCGTTTTGGAAGTCAACGGCCCACGCGGCGGGAGCGAGCAAGAAGCACAACGCCTCGATCCACAGGATGGGCAGCGATTTGAGCGACAAGGCTAATCGAAATCGTGACATAGTAAGGCCAAACCAATTACGACGAAATGGGGAGTATCGGCATATACCGGGACGGTCTTGGGGACATCCGCGTCAATGGTTGAAGAGGAATTCTCGCGAGCTCATCAACGACCAGTAGAGATCCTCGACACATTCGCGCCGCTCGTGCTCGGCAGCGGACGTTAGTTCGGCTACCAATGCGTCGTGCTCTTGCGACGTAGGCGGACGGGAACAGAGTGCGCATGTAGGCATCATTGACAATCCGCGTCCAATCCAGCGATTCCGATAACGTCCGTGTCACGCAGCTGCTGGCATCTCGTAGTCGATCGTTAATTGTTTGGCCGTTGCTCAGGTGCAATACCTGTACGATGCTCGGCGTATTGGATCGTTCACACTCGCAGGTAATGTCGCGCTCGTTTCGTCCGAACGTGTCTAGAAAATCAGAAACAATAGCCGAATCGTACAACTCCAGGGGGCGCGTTCCAACCGGATAGTCGTCGATCTTCTGAAAGTCGTTCCCGTCGTAGCCAATCTGCGTAAACTGACTGGGAATGCCCGTCACTTGTGAGATCGCGTCAAGCATGACTTCCGCGTCCAGCCGTCGCGGGTAGTAACGACTAAAGTAGTGCTCGTCGGCAGCGTTTGTCGACAACGGTTGGCTGGAGCGCTGGTAGGTCTCCGACATAAGAATTTGGCGCATCAATGTTTTCAGATCAAACTCCGCTGCAATGAGGAACTCACTCAGTTCCTTGAGGAGTTCCTCATTGCGCGCCGGATTGGAAACTCGCAAATCATCGACCGGCTGGACAATGCCACGGCCCAAGAAATGAGCCCACACGCGGTTGACAATCGCCCGAGTAAAATAAGGATTCTCGGGAGCTACCAACCAATCTGCGAGGTATTCACGTCGATCACCAGGCGTTGCGAGTGCGAGCGGTTCGCCATCTAAGGGTGTCGGGGGCTGCGGCTGCCCGGTCAATGGTTGAATTAATTCTCCCTGATTATCCACAAAAAGCGTCCGTTGTCCGTCGCCGCTCCGGGCATCACCGCCCCAGCCTTTCGCTTTGACGTGCGAAAAAAACTGGCCATGGCGTAGTATTCGTCATTGGTCCATTTTTCCAACGGGTGGTTGTGACATTTGGCACAACCGATGGAGAGTCCCAGAAACGCTTGACACACGTTCTCCGTCATACTCTCCGGGTCTTGATGTAGGGCAAAGAAATTCGTTGCGCCGTTGTCCAAACTGCTACCTTTGGCCGTCAATAATTCACGAACCATTTGGTTCCACGGCATATTGTCAGCGACGCGTTGCCGAATCCACTGGTAATAGGCCTTGACCGCGTCTGGACGCAAGCGACGTCCATTTACCAGCAGCAAGTCAGAGAATTTGTACGTCCAAAAGTCGATATACTCCTCGCGAGCAAGCAATTGATCAACCAATTGCCGGCGCTTGTCCGACCTCGGATCCTGTAGAAACCGTTGGACAGCTTCTGGATCGGGCAATCGACCGATCGTATCCAAAAAAACACGCCGTACGAAGACTTCATCCGTACAGCGAGGCGATGGTTCTAGCCGCAGTTGCTGTAGTTTATCGAGCACTAGGCGATCGATGAAATTGGCTTGCGGTGCGGCGGCATAACGGGATGCATCGATTGCCTGAGGAAATGGCGACGTAATGCGTGCCAATATCAGATGACTGGAAAACCAGACGACGATGGCCCCTTCTCCGTGCCCATCCACGGTAACCGAGCCCATTTCGTTGACTTGGGCCACGGTTTGGTCTGAGCTGGAAAACTTCGACCAATCAGTAACATCCTCGCGTCGTCCATCCGAATAGTTCGCCGTGACCAGCAATCGCTGATGTTCGCCGGGTGCCAGTCGCACGACGGTTGGTTGGACCTGAATACTTACTAATTCGGGGTCGTCAACCGTTGGGCGCGGCCCCAGCCTGAATCCATCCGGAGACGATCTGATAATCGCGCGACTGGGGTTCCAATCGAAGCCCTCCTTTGTGCGGCAAAACGCCGGTTGGCTTGACCAGCAGCAAACTGCGACCTGGATCGGAGAGTTCGATACGCCGCCCTCGGGCCTCACGAACGATTGCTTGATAGTCGCCTTCCGGATAGTAGCCGCGCAACGAGAGTTTAAACCCGCCTTTGCCCGCCAACGCTCCATGACAAGCACCCATATTGCAGCCAGCACGGGCCAAGATAGGGAGCACATGGCGGCGAAACTCCCATTGCGTCTGGTCGCTCATGGCCGATACCTGAACGGGCACGGACGCGGTGCCCTGAGGCGTGGTGGCGGTCAGTATGGTACGGCCGTCGCTCAAGGGAATCAGCACACCCTGATCCACGCGGCAGATTCCATCGTCACTACAGGACCATGACACGGAATCCGTAACATCGCGAGTCGCCAGGTTTCCCTCGAAATCTTCGACGAGCAAATGCTGGATCGCCCCCGGTCCCAGCAATTCGATTCTGCTCGGGCAGGATGTGCGCAGTTCGCTGCCGTGAACAAACGGGCTGGAGGCACCAACGAGAAGCAGGACACAGCAGAGGCAGGGGACACGCGTCCCTTGCCGCGGCGGCAATATGTTTGGCGTGCGTTTCATAATCCAACAACTCTCCAGGTACCGTCCGACCAGGACATGTCCCGCGAGGTCAGGCGTGACCGATCAGGAGCCGTACGTCAAAACAGCTCGTGGATCGGTCCATGACCAATATCCACCAGTGGGAAGGGACGCCCCGAGGGGCCAGGCAAATGGGCGTTCACGTCCAAACCGAGACTGTGCAGGATCGTGGCGATCACCTCGGCGGGAACGGTGGGGCGATCGTCGGGAACTCCACCAATCGGGTCACTGGCTCCGACCGCCTGGCCACCACGGACGCCACCGCCGGCGAAGCTGACGGTAAAGCACTGCGGCCAATGATCTCGACCGCCGGCCGGATTGACTTTGGGCGTCCTGCCAAACTCCGCCAGGCAGGTGACGAGCGTGGAGTCGAGCATACCTCGCTGATGTAAATCATCAATCAATGCACTATAGGCTTGGTCGTACATCGGCGCGACAATATCTCGCATACCCTCAATTGAAGTGAACGGCTTAGATCCGTGTATATCCCACGTGACTTCGTCAAATACGGTCAAAAAGGTATTGATAGTCACAAATCGAACACCGGCTTCAATCAAACGGCGGGCCAGTAGGCAACATTGACCAAATCGATTCATACCGTAGCGCGCACGAACAGCAGGTTTCTCTTGATCCAAGTCAAATGCTTGTCTGGCTTGGTCGCTGGTCATCAATCGATACGCCGCCTGAAAATTTTCATCCAACAGCTGGGCGTCGTCGCTGGCCTCGAACTGATCCACTGTTTCCTCCACAATCGCTCTGAGACGACGGCGGCGTTCGACGCGCACAAGTCCAATATCGGGAGGTGGCAACAAATCCGGAACTTGAAAGTTGGGCTGCGATGGATCGGCCATCAAGGCGAATGGATCGTAGGCTTTCCCCAGAAACCCTCCGGCTTGTCCATTGGGCAAATTGCCGCCGCCTCGCCCCATCAGTTCGGGAAGCACGACGAACGGTGGCAAATCGGTCCGCCGGCCACGTAAGTAGCTGACCACGGCACCCACGTGCGGCGTTTCAACTCCGCCCGTGAATTGCCGCCCTGTCTGCATCATTTGCCATCCCGCGTCATGCACGGCCGCTGACGTGTGATAGCAGCTCCGAACCAGGGAAAACCGGTCGGCCACTTCGGCGTGCCGTGGTAAGATCTCGGAAATTTGGATTTCTGGAGCAGCAGTATTCACGGGGCGAAACGGCCCTCTCACTTCAGCCGGGGCATCCGGCTTCATATCAAATGTGTCCAGCTGACTCGTGCGCTCCGAGATTAAAGATCATAATGCACGATCGATCATCCGCATCCGAACGTACCGCGCCTGCGCTTTCGCCGCCAAGTATTGCGGCAACGTTAAGCCCATCGCCCCGAGCGCACCGACACGTAAAAAATCACGCCGACTTGCTCCGCTACAAGTGAAGGCCCGCGCCTTTCCTCGAAATTCCAACATAGACGTCCTCTCGTTGGAGCGACCTGCCCCCGTTAGTTTCGCCCCATCTTACACCGAAACGGCACGGGTTGGCACACAGTTTTTCGCCCCCCGCACCGGTTCGGCCCCACCATGCGCTGGGGCGACGTGGAACCGGACCCATGGATCCACGCCAGTGCGTCCACATAAGGTGCCTACTTGCCGGTCAGGTTCCGCGCTGGTCGCCGTACCATTCGATCTGACGACGTGGGCAGAACTGTACTCCCCAAGCGCGACAGTGGGGGCGGAGCCATGTCTCAATTTCCGCCAAGCGCCGTGGATCGGTACCTTCCGGCATCAACCAAACTCGATCCAACGGCACGGTCGGCAGTTGCTGAAGGTATTGACGGACTTCCTGTACATCGTCGCAACAACCTACAACGAACTTCAACTGATGCGGATAGTCCTTGATCAGGCCGTGCACGACATCCAACTGCACGCGCGTCGTTTCGTGACGATCATGCCATGATGCCGCCGATTCGAGCGACGGAGTCGAATTTGACATTTTGGGACTGATCGACATGAGATCGCAAGCCAGAGGTAAATAGAGCGTGCCCGCTGTTTCGATCGTAATATGAAAGCCGCCCTCCTGCAGCTCACGGCATAGGGGCACGAGTTCAGAAAACAACATCGGCTCGCCGCCGGTCAGGACAACGTGTCTTAGTTCACTTTGCACAATCTGAGCTAGAATCTGCTCCACGGACAAATCGTCGCCTTCGGGTCGCCAGGATGCAAATGGAGTGTCACAAAAGACGCATGCAAATTGCAGCCGCTGGCGCGAACAAACACACTGGGCGTACCCGTCAGGCGCCCTTCCCCTTGTACCGACGAATAGATTTCCGCAATCCGCATTGCCGGCACCCCAGCTCGACGCCCCCCCTTACAACCCTCCGCCATCATGCCAAAATGGCGACATCTGTAAAAGGAGACCTCGATGACGACCTCGTTTCGCGAAACATTAGAGACCTTTACGAACACGTTTCCCCAGCGGGAGTACGTTATCGAAATCGTATGCCCGGAATTCACCTCGGTCTGCCCCAAAACTGGTCAACCTGACTTTGGCAAATTGACAATTCAGTATGCCCCGGACCAATTGTGCGTGGAACTAAAGAGTTTGAAGCTTTACCTGCAACGGTTTCGAAATGAGGGCATCTTTTACGAAAACGTGACCAACCGTATCGTGGACGATCTGGTCGCCGTACTCACACCGCGCCGGTTGACCCTCGTGGCAGACTTCAGCCCAAGGGGCGGAATCACGTCCCGGATTACCGTCAGTTATCCGTTTGCAGCGCCTGTCCACACCAAGTAATCGGCAGCTTGGCCCTCTTTCCCACCGACTCCCGACGATTGGCACGCAGGCCGAAGGTCCGTACATGCAGGCGTGTTCCTCGTGCGGAGGCCATCTTGTAATCATGGGAAAAGGCATGGACAATGCCTTGTTCGTTTCGAATCTGAAACCTGTTGACACGTTTCCCCCGTTCCCTATCCGTATGCCGACGAAAGCAGGACGATGACTGAGAATCCGAAGGTCTTGTTAACCGGTTTTGCCGATGAAGCGGCAAACAACAAGACGGCCGAACAACAATTTGCGGCCTTTGCGGCGATTGGATTGCAGTACTACAGCATTCGTTTCATCGACGTCGGTAGCGGCATCAAGAACGTGATGAAACTAACAAAATCGGAAATCCAAAAAATCCGCCATCTGCAAGACGGATACGGTCTGAACGTCTCGTCGATCGGATCGCCCATCGGCAAAGTCAAGCTTTTAGACGTCGACGACGGAACCCAAAATCAGTTTGTACCATTCGACAAGTACCTGTCACGTGACGTTCAGAAAGCCTGTGAGCTGGCACACGCGTTTGAAACCAAGCTCATCCGCGGATTCTCGTTCTACCACCCGCGTTCCACCGACCCCATCGATTACCTTCCTCAAGTCGTCGATCAATTGGGACAAATCGCAGAGACATGCCATCGCAGTGACCTGACTTTCGGACTGGAAATTGAAGCCAACCTCGTTGGTCAAACCGGTCAAATCTTGGCCGAAATCCATCGCCAAGTGAACCACCCTGCTCTGCTCTTAATCTTTGACGCTGGGAATATCATCACCCAAGGTTTCAGTCCGGCCGAAGTATTTGAGCAGTACCTGGCGATGAAGCCAGGACTAGGCTGGATGCATGTGAAGGATTATCGACACACGAAGCGGATGGGACACCAACAACACGTGGACGAGGAAGGCTTAAACACTTCGTCCCCGCTGACTTAGGAGACAGTGCTCACGAAGCCATCTTTCGAGACTTCCGCGGGTTAGTCCCCAAGTTGGAACGCAAATTAAAGCGGAGGGGAATTCCGGGCGTCTTCCTCGACCTAGAACCGCACGTGAAAGGTGGTGGCCAGTTTGGGGGCTTTAGCGGGCCAGACGGCATGGGAGTCGCCTTGCGAGGACTCTGCAAAGTCCTGGACTACGCCGCAATCGATTATCATTTGCGGGATTTCCAAGACATTTGCGACGCACGGGGCTTTTGAGTCGCGTCGGAAGGCGACTTAAATCGAGTAGCGTCGTCAAGGTGAACGTGTCGTGACGAGCATTATGCGCGAGGCGGCGCGTTGTTGTGGGGATGATCCGTCACGGTGTCAACGGCACGCTGTTGTGGCACCTCGTCATCTAAGCCCGCACCCATGTCGACCGGAGTTTCTGGCTTCTGCCCGCGACGAACCATCGCCGACTTGCGCTCGCCTCGCTGCCGATGAATCAGCACCGCCCTCCCATACTGGAGCGTTCCCACGAATATCCACCAAATTGCGATGACCCAACATAGTCCGGCCAGCGTTGTCGCCAGAACGGCATCCTCCTTGATGATCACCATAACGCCTCCCCCGATCGTGATCGCACAGAGACCGATCATCCACTTCTGCATGGCCTCCTGTAATCCTCGCCGGTGGGCAGCACGGTCGATCGCGACCCGCGGACTGATTTGCTACGTCGCGCATCGCGGTCAGGTCAATCTGTCGTGCCGCAGTGCGCCGTCGGACGATAGGGGGCGTTTCGGCCGCGCACGCCGCGTCGTCCGTTTCCGCGAGGTCGTCCGTCAGCTCCGGTTCGTCGGCGCTGCCAAATCGAATTCCTGACGCTTGATGGGTGTTGCTCCAAGGTTGTGATCGCCAATCATCGTCTTTGCCGGTCGTGTCGCCGGATTCGGCCTTTTCCCCAGGGTACGTGAATTGTGGCGATTGATCGGGAGTCCAGGGCGTCCCCAAATCGGACTCCTGCACTTCTACGGCATCCTTACTCAACTGCGAGCGACCAACGTCGTCCAATCTCCCTTCTTGCGACGTCGCGTCAGTATCCGTTACCGAATAGGATTCGGGCGGACGCCAGGCGTTCGCGGCAGTTGCTTCATCGGTGGCATCGATGTACTGTTGGCTGAGCTGTTGGGCAGCATCTCGCTCCAAAATCGCTTGTTCCAATTGGCCTTGCAGCTGTTCTTTTGCGTCCTGCCATTTCCAACGCAGCTCTCCGATCACGCTCACCTCCTCGCGCAGCTCCGCCACAATCGCTTGCATCAAATGGCGTTCCGCCGCCGCCTCACGCAAGTCGGCCTGAAGCTGTTCGACTTGCCGCCGATGCGTTTCCTCCAACCGCTGTCGTTCGGCTTCCCAGTCTGCTGCCGAAATCTGCCCCGAGTCGGCAGCGTCCCTGTTCTCTAGGTCCTGCTGCAACAATGCAAGACGCTCAAGCAGTTCCTGCCGTTCGCCAAGTAGTTGCCCCAGGAATTCTTGCGCTTCGCTCAGTTCCTCTTTGACTCGCACCAGTTCAGCAGCCGAAACCGATTCCTCGATCTCCTCGTCGCAAGACGCGGGCGACATTTCGTACCCGGACGAAGGCGGCGCCCCAAGACGCATCTCTAACTCCCGTCGTTCCTCATCGAGCGTCTTCCGTTCCGCAATGATCTCGGCTTCCAATTGGTCGCGTTCTTCCAGCAGCGAATGGCGTACCTGCTCCCATTGTTGCTGCTGCCGCTGGAGTCGCTGTTGCCAGGCGGACACATCGCCAAGTGCTTCGTCGCGTTCCTGCCGAGCCGCATCGAGGTCGGCGCCAAGCTGACGAGCCTGCGTCTTCAACTCGCGCAATCGTTGGCAGAGCTGGCAGATACGGGCCTTGTTGAGTCTTCGAGATTGCTGACGATTCGCGTCGCTTCGATCGGTATGCGGGCCGGACGAGCACTGGCCCGTCGTCGAGTGCACGGCATCTGTCTCGGTGGCGTCGCTCGACAATAGCTCCAATTCGATGGGCCCAAGCCCCAATCGATCGCCCGGCCACATCCAGCTAACAGTGAAATCCTCCCCATTCAGCTTTGTTTTGTCACTCCAGCGGCGAACAACAACCCCGCCCCGCCCGCGGACCATCAGGCAGTGGAGAGGCTGAAAGGCGGAAGATGCCAAGCGCACGGTACACGTTGGCGCACTGCCGATCGTGCATTTTTCGCCCTGAACGCGAATGAGTTGCCCATCGGTGGCGCCGCCATGCAGTCGCATGACAAAGCCCCTATATGACCGTTCTTGAGATGTTGTCGATGGCATTACAACCTGAGACTGCTCATTACCTTGATGCAACAACGTCATGCAGCCAGCTCTTCTTTACGGCAAAGGAATGGCAATTTAAGTCCCCACGACTTGAATCGGCCGGTGTCCACGTTGGTGTCGATCCAAGCCTGGGCGCTGATTCGTCGAGAATTCCTTAACGATTTACGTCATCCACAGGGATCGGTCAAAGCCGAAAGGCATGACGTGAAAATGCGCAGGGCACGCAGTCTCTGCTTGGACGAGGTCCGTCGTTCTCGGCCCTGCCGCGCGGAGCCGCAACGAGATTACGCCGAGCCACGCGGCGGCCTCTGGACCTCAATTCCCGTCGAAGGCGCCCCGATTTTCAAAAAAGGCTCCGGCACGGCGACGGGATTTGTCGATTATCCGGTGCGGGGGCAGGGGCCTCCAGCCGTCATATCGCCCGAACCGGTTAATGCCCCCGGTTTCATGGCGTAACGTGACTAGTGCGCATCGTCGACACCGGAAACACCAGAGTGTCAACATGCGACGCGCTACCGGACGAATGTGAAGCTGGGGGACCGCAAGAAACACGTAACCAATTCAGCAAAAGGGACTTAGAGCAATTACTTGGGGTTCCCCGAAAAGACTCAAGGTAGCGTGTTTTTTTTCCGACCCCACCGAAACGACGTTCGTACTATAGTTTGGTTGCCGATGAAGCCATTGGCATGAATTTTAACTGTCAAGTGGCATTGCACGAGAACGAGGTAAATAACTCTGGGAACAGTTCGAGAGGGGCACATCTGAAGGGGGGCAATCATCCTTCAGCGTCGCCGACATCGGACCAATGAAGGTGGAACTGATATGGCACGCAAAGAAGCGATGGCGAAGATGCGGCAAGTGCTGATCACCCGTCGGGACGCACTCCGAAAGGCGTTGGCGGGGGACCTGAGCCTGCTCAAGGAGCTTCGCGAACAGACCTCGGGCGATGTCGTCGACTTCGCCCTGGATTCGGCTCAGGACGAGATCAATTCGCAGCTGGCTGAAGTGGAGAGCCGCGAGTTGTCCAACATTGAAATGGCGCTGGAAAAGATGCGCGAGGGCAGCTATGGCAAGTGCGAGGGTTGTAACGACAACATTCCCTTGGTCCGCCTTCAGGCCCTGCCCTACGCGACCTACTGCATAGAATGCAAGCAGGAAATGGAGCGGACCGGCGAAGTCCGGCGTTCTGCGGGCGACCTCGGCCGCATACTCAACACGGGTGCCGATTCGGACTCGATGGTAAACGACGTCGAGCTTGACGTCTCCTAAGAACGCTGGGAGTTCGCGCAGACGAAGTCATGACCGGCGGTCGTGGTCCCCACCCGACCGCCGACGAACAGGCGTTCTCGAGTCTTGTTCCCACTGCCGCGAAACAGGGAGGTTTACGGCTGATGATCTGTGGTACTCGTCATCGCATCGCGATGTCAATTGGCGTCTTGATCTGGGCCGGCACCTGTCTCTCTGTAACGGCCCAGCAGACTACCCCCGTGGCTAGTCTGTCGGACGCGTCATCAGCGGATGAGCGAGCTCAGCTGTACGAGGAAATTGCAGCAGACGTCGCGCTCCTGGAACGCCAGGGAAGTCTCCTCAAGAAAGTCGTCCACGTGGCACGTCCGGCCGTCGTGCACCTGGAGACGATCAAAATCGATACGACACAGTACTCGAGCCTGCCCGCAATTGACCGTGGCACGCAACCGACGGTTGAGGAAGCCGGGTCGGGTGTCGCCGTGGAACTGGCCGGACGTCAATACGTGCTAACAAATCGCCACGTGATCCGAGACGCCTCGCTGACGGATATCTCCATCCGTCTGTACGATGGTCGCTACGTGGAACCAAAACGCGTCTGGGCCGATCCGGATACGGATGTCGCCGTGATCGAGATCGCGCCTACGGATAGACTCATGACAGCGCGCCTCGGCAATAGCGATATCCTCGACATCGGTGACTTTGTGTTGGCAGTCGGGAGTCCTTTTGGTCTGAGTCACTCGGTCAGCTATGGGATCATCAGCGCCAAAGGTCGGCGTGATTTGGAATTGGGTAGCGAGTATGTGCGTCTACAAGACTTTCTACAGACGGACGCCGCTATCAACCCGGGCAACAGCGGCGGGCCATTACTCAACCTGCGTGGCGAAGTGGTCGGTATTAATACGGCGATCGCGAGCAGTTCGGGGGGAAATGAAGGTGTGAGCTTTGCCATACCAATCAATCTGGTGGAATTCGTCGCACGCCAGCTCGTCACGCAGGGCCAAGTCGATCATGCGTACCTGGGCGTACAACTCGACAACGAGTTCGATTTGGGGAAAGCCACCCGTTTGGGACTTAATCGCGTCCGCGGAGCCCTGGTAAAGGGCGTGACGCCGCGTTCACCTGCCTACTTCGCCAATTTGCAGGCCGACGATCTGCTTCTAAAGTACAACGCCGTGGTCATCGAGGATGATGATCACCTGGTCAACTTGGTCAGCCTGACTCCGATCAATGCGACTGTCCCGATCGAGATTCTGCGACGGGGCAAGATACTGAAGCTCGACGTCAAGGTGGGCAACCGTAAGCATTTCGAATCACGCGTTGAATGATGCGCGGCCACGTGAGACGGCCCGCGATGATATCCTGTCGGCCGTCGTGCAAATAACCGACTATTCACGGGTCTCTTGAGCGGCATACCGCAGCCCGCGCAAAACAGCTGCCTGCAACTCGCTCAGATCTGCCGAAACGGCGACATCCATATTGATCCCCCAGTCGCGCCGGGGACGCTGATCAAACACGGTCATCCCCGCGGTCAGCTCACCCGTTACTTCGACATCTCCTGCCATTTCTACCGTTTCGAACAACTCAGAGTGTACAGCAAATAGCATCGTCAACGTGTCGTGCAAGTGGATGCCTTCAAGCCCCAGGAATTGTCGGGACGAGCGGTACAAATACGAAAGTAAGCGCCTGGTCAAAGCACCGGCACGCGAATCTTCGCCAGGAAGTTGATCCAGGAAGTCCAACGTAAACACCAATCGGCTCGTCAGATCGTGCGGCACCAGCGTTTTGGTTGTCGGCGATCTCAGGATGAGCCGCGCCGCCTGCGGATCGCAATAGAAATTGAATTCCGCAGTTGCGGTGATGTCGCCGACGCCTCGGACGCTGCCGCCCGAAATCACGACTTGATCGATCATTGTGGCCAAATCCGGGTCGCGACTGATGACCCGCGCTAAATTGGTTAACGGGCCTAGACAGACGACCGTGACTTGACCGGGTGCATTCCGTATTTCGTCGGTAATCACCTTATCAGCCGCGTGCGGATGATGGAGCTCGGAGATACGGGCGCCCAGATTTCCCAGCCCGTCGGCACCGTGCAACTCGCGGTCATCTAACGACGGCCCTCCCTCCTCTGCCCGCGCCATGCCGAGTCTAGGCCAACGTGGGGGATCGAGGGCCTCCAGTACGGCCTGCACATTGCGGCTGGTCTGATGAGCGTCGACTCGTCCAGCCGTCGCAGTGACGGCCGTCACGTCAAGCCGCGGATCGAAGAGGGCAAGGCAGATGGCGATCGCATCATCGATCCCCGGATCACAATCGATGATGACTTTCCGTGGCATCGCTATCGGCTTTCCCTTACTGCTAACAGATCTCCGAGTCCGGTACCCTGAACCGCGGTTTCCCACCACGATCGAGGACATAAGTCCGAATTGTAGGTTCGCCGGTAGCCAACAACAAGATCCATCCGCTTCGACTCGTTGTTGGAACCGACGTAGGCTCGTGGAAGCCGGGCGGCGTACAATCAGGCAATTGGTAGGCGCGGTGCTGACCGGAAGCGGTCGGCGCCGCATCGCACAAAAAGAGGAATCCCGATACGCCATGTCGCTCGATCTCATCGGACGCGTTACCGCCGGCCAGCACTTATCCCTACAGGACATGGCTGACGCCATGGATGGAATCATGCAGGGACTCTGGCCGGACGACCGTATTGCGATCCTGCTGACGGCGCTACATCACAAAGGAGAAACGGTTGACGAAGTGGCCGGAGCCGCACAGGCGATGCGCAAACACATGACGCGAATTCGTTCGCGTCACGAACACCTGTTGGATACCTGCGGGACTGGCGGCGACAGCTCGGGCACTTTCAATATCAGCACGGCGGCAGCCGTGGTCACGGCTGCCGCCGGCGTGCCGGTGGCAAAGCACGGAAACCGCAGCGTCACCAGCAAAACAGGATCCGCCGATGTCTTGGCCGCCCTGGGGGTCAATATCGAGGCCAATCTCCAACAGGCCGAAACGTGTCTAGATCAGGTCGGTATTTGCTTTTGCTTCGCGCCCCTCCTACACCAATCGATGAAAACTGTCGCGGCGGTCCGCCGACAACTTGGATTCCAAACCATCTTTAACCTACTGGGTCCCCTATGCAATCCGGCCGACGCGGATTATCAGCTGTTAGGTGTCGGAAAATCGCATCTGCGTCCGCTGCTGGCCGAAAGCCTACAACGGCTGGGCACACGTTGCGCCATCGTGGTCTGTGGCGACGACGGACTGGACGAAGTGACGCTTCGAGGCCCAACGCGCTGCACCGAAACGACGGTCCAGTCCTTGCGGGATTTTAGCTGGGTACCGGCTGATTTCGGCATCGCGCCGGTCTCTGACTTGCGTTCTTTGGAAGTCGACGGGCCGGCGGCCAGCGCCGAGATGATCCGCCAGGTTTTTCGCGGCGTGGCCGGTCCCGCCCAGGATATTGTTGTGTTGAACGCGGCGGCAGCGTTGTGGACGACGGAGTCTGGAACCCCCCTCCAATGTGCGGCGATGGCGCGAGAAACCATCGCCTCTGGGGCTGCCCAAGAAACCTTGCGGCGTTTGGCAATCGTGAGCCATGCCTAGATCGTGGATGCCATCGCCAGCCCACCACGCTTAGCTCAAGGAAATTCAGCCGCATGTCGGAGTCTTTCAGCGTGCCGCCGCACAATGACCGTCGCCGCTGGGCCGACTTCCGTCTTCTGTTGGGCGTTACGCTCGCCCTCGGCTCGATTGGCTTGGCCAGTCAACGGCTGGCCTTCAAGACGAGTCGTCAGGACCTACTGAACCCACGTAGCGAGTTTCACCAACGTTGGCTGGATTTTGTGGACGAGTTCGGTGCCAACACGGACGCGATCGTCGTAGTTGAAGGGGCAAATCGGTCGGAAGTCACGGCTGCGATCGACGACGTGGGCCACAATCTGCGCACTCGCCCCGACCTATTTGCTGATGTCTTCGATCGCTTTGAAGCCGATTCATTGATCCGCAAAGGGTTGTACTATTTACCTGAGGAACACCTCAGCCGGATCGAGCAGTATGTGCGACGAGCGGTTCCGCTATTGGAAGATCCCCACGCCACGCTCGATGATTTCGCCTCGCTAAGCCAGTTCCAGACGGCGCAGGGACAACGGCCTGGCCACGACCTCGTTCTCTCGACCGATGACCATATTGCCTCGTCGGCGCTAGCCCAACAGCTACAACAGCGATTCCCCGACTACCTCCTAACGCAACACGGTCGTTTGGGAATGGTTCTGCTCCGACTGGTCCCCGCGTCGACCGGCTTCGTTCCGGACGAAGAGCCGTTCCGGGTACTCGAGCAAATCCGGGAGACCGTGCGGGCCGAGCACGGCAGCGTGAGCCTGGGCGTCACCGGTCTGCCGGTTCTGGAACACGACGAGATGCAAACCAGTGCCACGGACATGAGCTGGGCGAGTGTGCTGAGTGTGTTGGCCGTCACGGCGTTGATGTGGGCCGGTTTCGGCGGGCTCAAGTATCCCGTGTTAGGGATGGGAGCGTTGTTGCTTGGCATCGCCTGGACCTGGGGCTATGTCACGCTGGCCGTCGGTCATCTTAATATCCTATCGATGTCTTTTGGCGTGATCCTGATCGGTTTGGGCATCGACTTTGCCGTACACTTCCTCGCTCGCTACCAGGAGGCCCGCGATCGTCGATCCGCCAGCGCGGAAGCGATTCGCGAGGCCATGCGGGAAGCCGGCCCGCCTATCGTCGCGGGGGGTATCACGACCGCCGCCGCATTCTTTGCCACGGCATTGACCGAATTCCAGGGCGTGGCCGAATTGGGAGTGATCACCGGCGGCGGGATTCTACTTTGCGTGGCCTCCACGCTGTGGATGTTGCCGGCGGCCATCGCTTGGACCGATCGGCATCATGTCATGGGAAGCGAGGCAAGGTTGTTGGATCTGACGTCCGCCGTGCGACCACTTTGGCATCGACCATGGCAAACGGTGCTCACATGCCTGGGGTGCACCGCCTTTCTGGCAATCGGCATAGGAGAATTGAACTACGACCACAACTTGCTGCAATTGCAGGCGAAAGGCCTACCCAGCGTGGAATGGGAAACGAAGTTGCTGGAGCAGTCTGATCGTAATACCTGGTTTGCTGTTTCGATTGCCGACACACTTGACGATGTTCGCAAGCGACACGCGGCATTCGAGCAGCTCGATAGTGTGCAGCACGTGGAAGAGCTCGCGTCATTGTTACCGGAACCCTCCGCCGATCGCCACGACCGTATCGACCACATCCATCGTGTTTTGCAGCAAATCACGGCCACCCCTCCCGTGCTCCAGCCGGTGGTCTCCGTCGCCGCAGGCCGGCCCGGCTCGCCATTTACGGTCTCGCCGGGATCCACGGATTCTGCATCGAGTGCCACTCAGATTAACACCCAAAGGGCGCTAGCAGCTGAACGTGTACGGCAGGCGTTGGTGGAAATCAACGCAATCAGCGATCCTCAGCCCCCGCAATTGGCCGACTTGCCAGCGGCGCTGCGACACCGCTATGTTGGCCGCCGAGGGAAGCATCTGATGCGAGTCTTTGCGGAGGACAATGTCTGGCAAATGGAACCTCTGAGACATTTTGTGAATCAATTGGAACGGATTGATCCCCAGGTTACGGGCGATCCGGTGCAAACCTACTATGCCTCACGTCAGATGAAGACCAGCTACCTACGTGCCGCATGGCTCGCCGCCTTGGCGGTAGTCATCATTTTGATTGTCGATCTCCGTCGACTCGACGACGTCCTCTTGGCTGCCCTGCCCACGGGTTTGGGACTCCTGCAGCTATTCGGTCTCATGGGTTGGTTGCAGATTTCCCTGAATCCAGCCAACATCATCGTATTGCCATTAATCATCGGAATTGGCATCGACGATGGGATTCACGTACTTCACGACTATCGTCGCGGTGGCCGGCAGCAAGGCCTAAATCGAGCCACAGTTGCCGGCATTGTCCTGACATCCCTCACCTCGATGATCGGCTTCGGCAGTCTCATGATCGCCCAACACGAGGGCTTGCGCAGCCTCGGTCGCGTGGTAACTCTCGGCATCGCATGTTGTTTGCTTTCCTCCGTCGTACTGCTGCCCTGCCTATTGGATTTGTGCTCGCCTCGGCGACGCCAACAGATTGCCTCAACTGGACTTCCATGAAACGCGGGCCAGTGGTATTCTGGAAGGTTTGCTACCAATCGCCATTGTCAGGAATGTGGATTCATGGCCAAGCCTCACCGAAAACTCAAGAAAGCCAATCACGGTCGCCGACCCGCCAACGCCAAAGTGCGCAAACAAAAGCGACGCATGATCAAGACCTGATTTTGATTCCTGAGGTCAACCGCCCCACCGTGTTCAGGGAGGTTCTGCCTTGTCAACTAAGGGCTTCTTGTTCGATCTGTCATCGATTGACCTCCGGCACGTCGTTGCCGATCTAGAAGTGATCCGTCGCTACAATCCGCAGCGCTGCGAGATGGAACAGTTGACGGCTATCGTTCACGAGGACACCGAGAACCACCACTGCATCGGCTACAAGGACACAACGCCCGATGAATTCTGGGTGCGAGGTCACATGCCGGGCATGCCCTTGATGCCAGGAGTGATCATGTGCGAAGCCGCTGCGCAGTTGGCCTCCTACTACACACAAAAAAACGACCTGTTGGGCAGTGAGATGGTTGGTTTTGGTGGGTTGGAAGATGTGCGCTTTCGTGATCCCGTGATCCCTGGGGATCGATTGTATGTGCTCACGAAATTAGAAAAGGTGCGTCGCGGGCGGATGATTGTGTGTCGATTCCAAGGTTTTGTGGATGAGCGAATTGTCGTGGAGGGAGCCATCAAAGGCGTTCCGCTACCCATCGCAAGCCTCAAGGCGGTCTTGGCACGCGAACCTCGGTAACGCGAGCGACGCATTTCGCCCTGCACCTGTCCGCCTCACCGATCGAGAATACAAGTAAGCTCCCAGCAGACAAGTTGAGCGATGGGACGTCGAGCTCTCCCAAGAATCCCGCTGGATATCGACTTTTCACAGCACCTTCTCGAGCTGGAGTCGCTGGAGTCGCCGTGGGACCCTATCGCATGTTTCGGGAGTTCCGCCCCCCTGGAAATTGAAGTGGGCAGTGGCAAGGGCCTTTTCCTCGTCGCTTCCGCAGCCGCGTGTCGAGAGCGGAATTTCTTGGGGATCGAGATTGCCGGCAAGTACGCCCGCTACGTGGCCGCACGTCTCGCGCGGCACCAGCTACACAACGCGCGGATCATCCACGGTGACGCGGAAGTTTTTTTTCGCGCACCTGGCGACGGCGAGCGTCACAGCCGTTCACATCTACTTTCCCGATCCTTGGTGGAAAAAGCGACACCACAAACGACGTATCATGAACGCGAGTTTCCTCACAGACGTTACGCGCGTGCTGGTACCAGGAGGTCGACTCCATTTTTGGACCGACGTCGAAACCTATTTCCAGCTCTCGCTTGAAGTCCTTGCTAACTCGACCAACCTACAGGGGCCATTGCCGGTTGTCGAACAACGACCGGCGCACGATCTGGACTATCGCACGCACTTTGAACGGCGAAAACGCAAGGAAGGCTTGTCGGTTTATCGAGCCGAGTTTGCAAGACCCGCCTCCGCCGACTAAGAACGAACGACTTCTCCCAATTCGTAGGTCCGCGGACCGCAACTACCACGTTCCACTTGATCCAAGGAGACTTGGTAGAGTTGCTGACCACAAGGTGTCGGATACTCAGCCGTGATGCACGCTTGGCAGAGCTCGCTGGATGGCAATTCGATCGCCCGCGAAATGGAAGACACGGGCAGGTAGCGAAGGCTCTCCGCCCCCAGAGACTCGGCCATTTCCTGCTGGATCTCAGGCGTCAACGGTCCCCCATTGAGAAACCGGGGCGCAAACAGCTCGTTCACCGTGGACATGTCGATGCCGTAGAAACATGGAGCCACGATCGGTGGACAGGCGACCCGTACGTGGATCTCGGCAGCTCCACCCTCGTCGCGTACGCGACTTAGCAGCACTTTCATGGTGGTGCTGCGGACGATGGAATCCTCGACCAAGATGACCCGCTTGCCCTGCAAGACATGACGCAACGGGGTGTACTTCGTCTTGGCAGCCTGTTCCCGACTATTGCTACCCTCGATAAAGGTCCGGCCCGAGTAGCGGTTGCGAATCAAGCCTTCGCGGCAGGGAATTTTTAGCGCGAACGCCATCGCATCGGCAGCGGCCTTGCTCGTGTCGGGCACCGGCACGATGATCGTGTTGTCGTCGATCAAGACGCGACCATCCTCGCGCTCTAATCGTGCTAACTCCTCTCCCAACGCGGTACGTGACAAGTACACACTGCGTCCATCGAGCGTGCTGGCCACATTTGCGAAATAAATCCATTCAAAAAAGCAATGAGCCGAATGCGGAGAGGGGGCGAACCGTTCGATCTGCAACTGCCCATCAGTGATGACCACGGCCGTGCCCGGCTCCAGAGAATGAATGGCGCCGCGATCGAAGCCCAGATTGGCAAGCGCCACCGATTCGCTGGCAGCTGCAAATAGACCGCCATCAATGGCGTAACACATTGGCTTGATCCCCAAGGGATCGCGGGCAACAAGCATTTCGCCATCGGCGTTGAGCATCGCCAGGCTGTAAGCGCCATCAAACCGTTGGGAAACGTTGCGTATTACGTCAAGGAGAGGAACGCGGCTTTCCCCGCTGAGCTCACGGCTCAGCTCGTGCATGATGATTTCTGTGTCGGTTTCACGCGCCAGGTGATGGTCATTGCCCTGCAACAATTGCTCGCGCAACTGCCGGTAGTTGGCCAGTTGACCGTTAAACGCAAAGCTGAACCATTTATGCTTCTGTAGATGGTGCCGCTCGAACGGCTGCGCATAGCTGCGATCGTCCTTGCCGCAGGTGGCGTATCGCACATGTCCGATCGCCGCTCGGCCGGCATATTCCGCCATGAGACTTTCTCGTTTTCCCGTGTGAGAAAGCCGAAACACTTCGCTGACCGACCCCACTTCCTTGTGCGTATCGATCAATTGAGCGCGGTGGGAATTGTAGGACGTCATCCCAGCGGCCAATTGACCGCGATTTTGGATATCCAGCAACATGCGGGGCATAAGTCGTGAAACTTGCTCGGGCCCACGCTCCGGACACAGCCGACTCGTTTGGTCCGACGGCAAATGATAGATTGCAGCGACGCCGCACTCATGATGGATCTCACTCATGGGTCTTGATCGCGCCTCTCGAGCCTGCGTTCGCCAATTTTCGTTGCCCCTTGCTCGCATTGTACGTGTGAGCCCTCGGTTTCACAACCGAGCCCATCGGGCAGACCTCGTCTGACTACCGGCGATTTCGAAACGGCGCTAGGCCACTCAAGTGCCCGAAATCGGACACATTGGCTGATCGCAAGGCAGCGAAGATTTCCATAGATTTCGCGACGGCCCCCCTCTCGGGAATCGCGCAGGCCAGCGTAAACTATGGCCATGATTGATCTATTACGCCAAGAAATCGCGGGGTCGGTATCGCCGATCGTAGTCAAGGTGGGGACGCGTGTCCTGACGCAGCCGAATGGCCGCTTGGATCGAGATCGCATCGCCGATCTGGCCGATCAGGTTCATCGTTTGCTGCAAGCCGATCGACAAGTTGTCTTGGTCAGCAGCGGCGCGGTGGGCGCTGGGATGTCGGAACTTGGTCTTGTCAATCGCCCGACCGACCTCGCCCACCTGCAAGCCGTGGCCGCAGTCGGTCAGACCAAACTGATCGAAGCCTACGACCATACGTTGCGACAGCACGGCCACCATGCCGCTCAGGTGCTGTTAACCGCGGGAGATCTGCATGACCGAACAAGCTACCTGAATGTTCGGAATACGCTGCTGTCGCTACTCCAGTTGAAGACTGTGCCGATCATCAACGAAAACGACACTGTCGCGGTGGACGAGCTGATGAAAACGTTCGGAGATAACGACCGCCTGGCAGCCCTGGTGACAAATCTTCTACGCGCTCCGCTGTTGATAATCCTCTCCGACGTCGAGGGGCTTTATGATGGCCCCCCGCAGGCTCCCCACAGTCAGCTGATTCCAACCGTAGAGCGGATCGACGCCAAGGTCACCAGTTACGTCCAGACGCATCGGGGGGGACTGAGCAAAGGAGGGATGGCCAGTAAACTTGAGGCGGCGCGCATGGCAACCATGGCCGGCGAAAACGTCATCCTCGCTCATGGGCGTGCCGAACGGGTGCTAGAACGCATTACCCGCGGCGAACTCGTGGGGACCGCGTTTCTCGCCCAGGGAAAGAGTGTCAGCCCCTGGAAGCGCTGGATTGGGTTTTCCGCCCCTCCTCAGGGCATACTTCAAATTGACCAAGGGGCATGCGAGGCCGTCGTCAACCAAGGACGAAGCCTGTTGGCGATCGGCATTTGCGCCGTGCAGGGACAGTTTGGCAAAGGGGACGTCGTCGCCCTACACGATGCCGCAGGCCGCGAACGAGCTCGTGGCCTGACAAACTACAGCGCCGACGAACTGTGCCACATCCGGGGCCTGCATAGCCATGAAATTGCCGAGGCCCTGGGCCACTGCCCATATGTCGAGGTCGTACATCGCGACAACATGACGATTACCCACGGTGAGCCGTGATCTAGCGAATTGACACGTGGTAGGGCAACCACAGCAGGAAGTGTTCCTGCATCAACTGTCCAGCCTGCCACACCATAGCCGCCTCGTCGCCAGCAACCGGTAACAGCTGTTTGAGTAATCGCGACGAATAGACATCGCCTTCGGGTCCTTCCAGCAACTGCTCTAGAAACGTCTTGGGTTTGGGCAGGATAATCAAATCCACGTCATCACTGTCGGCAATGCCTGCCATTCGGCGAGTAAGTTCGATGGCATGGTCGATCGTGCCGAGTTCATCGACCAATCCTTTTTGTTGGGCTTGTTGCCCTGTCCAGATGCGACCACCGGCCAATTCCTTAAGACGATCCAATTCCATGCCTCGCCCTTCCGCTGCCTTGCGGGTGAACTGATCGTAAATTGCTTCCATTGACGTGCGAAACGCAGCTCGCTCAGATTCCGAGAACGGCTGGCGGGATGAAAACAAACCACTGTTTTTGCCGCGGCTGATCACGTCGGTGGTCAGGCCGACTTTGTCCATCAAACCGGAAGTTGCTAACTTGCCGCCGACGACGCCGATCGAACCGGTCAGCGTCCCGGGCTCTGCCACGATCTTGTCGCACCCCATGGCGATGTAGTACCCGCCGCTCGCTGCGATGTCCCCCATGCTGGCGACGATCGGCTTCTTGCATTCGCGCACCTGGCGCCAAATCAAATCACTTGCCAGAGCCGAGCCGCCAGGGCTATCGATACGCAACACAATTCCCGCAACGGCGTCGTCTTTTTCGGCGTCGCGTATGGCGGAGACCAATGTATCGCCGCCCAAGGTCTGGCTGCCGAACAAATCACTTTGGCTACTACCCGTTACGATGGCACCGACGGCGTAGACCACGGCGATTTTTTCGGCGCGGGAACCCCCATTCTTCGATGTCGAACCACTCAACAATTCAAAGAACTTAAACATCCCGGACATCCCAGAAAAATCTGTGTCGACTTTCTTGCGTCCATAGTTGCGTACGATCTCAAGCGAATCGGCAGCCAACGACTTTTCGAGTTCCCGATGAGATTCATCTTCGTAAGCCACGAAGTCGATCAATCCCGCGTCCTTCGCCTGCGAAGCGGTAAACAAACCTTGATCAATAGCTTTCTCGACGTCGTCGCGTTTCATGTTTCGATCGGTTGCAATGGTGTCCACCATCTGATCGAACAGGTCATCAATGACTAACTCATACTGCCGGCGAAAAGCCTCACTCATGCCACTTCGCGTATAGGGCTCGGCGGCGCCCTTAAAGTCGCCGACTTGAAGCATGTCTGCTTGAATGCCGATTTTGTCGAACAATTGCTTGTAGAACATCACCTCCGCGCGCACGCCGGGCAGCATGAGATTGCCCGATTCGGGCATGATGATGCGGTCACAGGCACATGCCAGAAGGTAATCTGCGGGCATGGCAAATTGCAGATCGGCGTAAACCTGCTTGCCGCCCCGCCGCATTCGCTGAATTGCCTGGCGCAATTCGTTCAAGCGACCGCGACCAATCGACGGATTACGAATTCGCAAAACGACCGCCGAAACATCCTCATCTGCGGCAGCCCGATCCAATCGTTCGATGGTCTGCCTTAGATTACGCTGAAGCTCGCCAAAAAGCCCAGGTGGTGCCACCGCCTCCGACAGTCCCCCGGCCAGCCCCAAGCTGACGACCGTCACGCTCCGCGCCGCCTTCACGCCCTCGTGCTTCGCATCGTCCGACGATGTCTCGGCCTTCTCCTTCGGCGATGCGGTTTCCGCTCCGGTTGAGGGCTCCTTCGCCACGGCCGCTTCTTCCGCGGCCACCAACAGTTGGCGGTGGACCGGAAGCCAGCTCCCCTCCAATGCAGCGACAAACGAAAACCCCATCAAGCAGGCACCGATCCAGCGGCCCAGGGGGCCCTTACATTGACACATCTTTCGCATCTCCAACAAAGGCGGTGAGCAACGCGCAGGTTGCCTAACTCTACGATGATTGTTCGATACCAGCGAGGTCATCAGCTAGTGTGGGCTCGCACCCCACGTTCTACTTGGTGTACAAACGCTATTGACTGTGTACACGCGTATATTATATTAGCCGGCACTGGCACCACCAGGATACCGGGTGAATCCACCTGCTCCGTAGGGAATCCGAACGGGAAAGTCGAGGCTGCGCAGATGCCCCCATCAGAACAACTTACCAAACGCCAGCGGGCCGTCTACGAGTTTATTCGCGACAAAATCCAGAATCGTGGATACGGCCCTACCGTTCGGGAGATCGGCGAACGGTTTCGGATCAGCTCCCCTAACGGCGTCATGTGCCACCTCAAGGCCTTGGAAAAGAAAGGCCTGATCACGCGCGAGCCTAATATGTCCCGGGCCATCCAACTATCCCACCGCGACGGAAGGCATGCGTTCCTCGACAATCCGGACAAAGGCCTGCCGTTGGCCGGCCTGGTGGCCGCGGGCGTCTTGCATGAAGCGGTGGAGCAACAGGAACGAATTGATTTTGGGGAAATGTTCGCTCAAGGCAATCAGTTCGTCTTGGAAGTCAGTGGCGATTCCATGATCGAAGCCCAGATTGCCGATGGCGATTATGTGGTGATCAAAAAACAAAAAGTCGCCGCCCCGGGACAAATGGTCGTCGCACGTACCGATGACGGTGAAGCCACACTCAAGTACTGGTTTCCCGAGAAGCAGCGAATTCGTCTGCAACCAGCCAATTCATCGATGAAACCGATCTACGTGTCCAATGCCGAAGTCCTAGGCGTGGTCGTTGGCGTCGTTCGCCGTGTATCGTAGTGGTAGACCAAGGCCACACGATCCAGATTTGTGCTTCGATGGTCGCCCCAGCACCTCATCCTCCCAACACACACGCGATCTTCCCAACACACACGCGGCAAAGCGTTGTACGCTCAACGCGGAATGTCGTATTCATCGATTTTTCGGTACAGCGTAGCCCGGCCAATTCCCAGCAAGCGGGCCGCTTCGGGGACTCTCCCGCGGGTCTTGGCCAACGCGTCCTGGATCAACATTCGCTCCCAGTCCGCTATCTTCAGTGTCGCCGGTTGATCGACCGCCGGCGCCCCATGAATCCCCAAATCCGCATTTTGGATTGTGTCGCCTTCCGCCAATACGGTCGCGCTGTCGATGACGTTGCGCAATTGACGCACGTTGCCCGGCCATTCGTAAGCTAACAGTCGTTCGCGGGCGGCGGACGACAGCTTCAGCTGCGGACGTCCATGCAATTTCCGGAAGTGACTCAAGAAGTGATTCAGTAGCAGCTCGATATCTTCTCCACGATCGCGCAGCGGTGGCACGTCCAATTCGAATACCGTTAGTCGGAAATACAGGTCTTTGCGAAACTGCTTGCGGCGGACCGTTTCTCTTAAATCGCGATTCGTCGCAGCCAGTACTCGCACATCCACCGATACATCGTGAGTCGCGCCCACCGGCAAAAACGGATGGCCTTCCAGCACGCGCAGCAACTTGGCTTGGGCCGTCATCGGCAGGTCGCCGATCTCATCCAAGAACAGCGTACCGGTATCCGCCTGCTGAAACCAACCTTCGTAGTCCCTTTCCGCACCGGTGAACGCTCCTTTGACGTGCCCGAAGAGCTGACTTTCAACTAGCTCCTCGGGAATTGCGGCGCAGTTTACTGATAGCAGAGGGCGATCACTCCGGGAGCTGGCCGCATGAAGGGCTCGCGCGACCAATTCCTTTCCCGATCCACTCTCGCCGCGAATCAAAACGCTTCCCTTGGCTTGTGCGATGCGTGCAATCTTCGATTTCAGCTCTCGCATCGCCAGACTCTTACCAATCAATTCGGAGAAGTCGGCAACTTCGTTGACCAACCGTTGATGGTCCGCTTTGAGGGCCGCCTCCTTGCGTGTACGGACCAGCGAGACGGTCATCAAGTTGGCGACCGAGATGGCAAAATCAAAATCGGCCTGCCGAAATCGGCCTTGCTTCAAATACAGATGGAGAACGCCCAGAGTGACGTGGTCACGGACAAGCGGGACACATATCGCATCCGAGTACCGTCGTAACGACGATCGATTCGTTGTCGTGTGATTGGAGACCCAGACCGCCCGACCTTGCTGATACACGACTCGTGTGAGGGAATCGCTCAGCGATACATCTTCGCCCTTATTTGGCAGGACAAACTTGGGTCGCAGTTGGCCGTCGTCGGTCGCCCACAAGAACCCCACAACTGATGACTTGGTGCGATCAAAGAGAAGATCGATCGACGTTTGAATCACCGAATCAGGATCGACGAATTCCAGCAACTTGACGCTCAATTGATAAATGACTAACAGATCATGAGCAAATTCCGCGTTCTCTAACGCTGCGAGTAGCATTTGCGCGGAGTCACTTGAGTCAATCTGGGCTTGCTTGACGACGGTAGGAGCGGATAACTGTTCCCTCGCTGCCGTCAGAGTGGGCGGTTCGTCGGTCCGGTAGAAAGTAAACACGGTTTCGCCGAATCTCAGACGATCACCATCCTGAAGCGCAACTCGGTGCACGCGCTGATCATTCACGAAGACACCATTGCGGCTGTCCTGGTCCGTCAGCCACCAACCGTCCGTCGCTCGCCCGATCAACGCATGCACCCGCGAGCTGTTGGGATCGACCAACACAATCTCACAGTCCGTCCCCCGGCCAACACGATTAACGTGCGTCGCATCCAGCAAAAAACTCGTGCCGGCACGGGACCCCGTCGTCATGGTCAGATAACAGTATTCGTCGCCATTTTTTGTCATGATGTCGGGATCGACGCCCAGCCATGGTCCACCGCGCACTCCGCTCTACGCCGGCGGACCAACCTGCCAACCAAGATAAGTTACTGACAAACCCGCGCTCATATGCTGTCCGGCAGGCAGCAATTCGAGGCAGAACGCTACACCCTAGTATCGTATGACGCGTCGAATCATCCAACGCCTGCCAGACTCAGTACAAAGTTCCCCAGCCAGACCGTATACGGCGGGACGACACCATCCTTGCAGCGATCCACGCCAAACGCCAGCAGCGGATAGTAGATCAGCAGAATTGGCAGAAAACAGGCTGCGAAGGTCGAAAAGAAGTTCGCCGTTTTCATGTGAATGGCCAGTGGCGCACCCACCAGCACAAAGAAAAAGCAACTGAATCCGCTCGCCCAGCGCCGCCATGGCTCCAAACGCAATCGATGGAGTCGCGATCGCTGCCCTTGAATTGTGTCCTCTCGCCGTCCCCACGCCGATGCATCGGCAAGGCTGGCGAAGTCGCCTGTCATCATCTGAAACGCCGCCGTCGTCGCTGCCTGAGACTCCGTCGCTGCAGTGACCTCTCGCTGTGACCGCGACTCACGACCAATCCGTCGCAAAGGGATTAGTGATGGACTGTCGCTGTTGTCCCCCTTACGTGTCGCATCCCACAAAGGAATCTCGAACTCGTAGGCATCCAAACCAGACGACACATCGCCCTCGTCGATGCTCAGATTCTTTAGGCTTACTCGCAGGATATTCCTGTCCGGGTCACTTTCCAGGACGGCCGAACTGGCGTTAATCCTCATCGTCCGGCCACTCATTGATGCGTCGATCTGGATCACAGGTTGCACCAAAGTTCGCCCAACAACATCTTTGACATTGATAGAGAAGGAACGAGTCTGATAAGCGCGTTGTGTCTTGAGCATCCGATAGGCGACCTCCTCCACGGACTCCACAACCACGCGATAGATGCCGGTTCGTCCCCAAGACACCGCAATGTCGTTGATCCAGACCGCGACCAGGCTGACAACGAATGCGAGTGTGAGTGCGGGAAAGATGACGGCGAATGGAGAGATTCCCATCGCCTTGATGGCGACGATCTCGTTGTCGGCCGACATTCTGCCAAAGACACTACTTGCCGCCATGAGAATCGTGGCCGGCACGGAGATCTGCAGAGCGACCGGGACGACATAGGGAATCATCCGGACGATAGGTCCCAATCCTAAACCTTCGCGCATGCCCTCGGAGACCACGCCTGCCAATATCATAAGGCAGGTGATTCCGGTCAGTGTCACTGCGAAGACCGCAATTAGGTCAAACAGCACGTAACGCGTGATACGACGCATCAAACCGACAATCCTCCCGACGGGCTTGGACCGCTCTGTGATCGTCGGGACACTTTATCAGGATTCGCCGCGCAACCAAACCACAGTTACGCGACAAAACCCTGCTCAGCAAAACCATGCAGGGTCACTTCCGCCCAAGTGTCTACGATTGCCTTAGAAGGTGAGCCAAAACGTCGTTGACGCCAACGGACGACTGCTCTACGATCCGTCACCTCATCTCATCCATCTTACCCGCCGGAGATACGAAAGACTCGTAGCCATGGTTCATCGATTCCCACTTGAACGCTCTGCACGGCAACAACCCTGTGACCTGTGCGATGGCACAGAATTCGACGTTATCGACCGCTATGATCGGCGGCAACAGCCGTTGAAAACGGTGATTTGTCGACAGTGCGGATTGGTCTCGCATGAACAGATTCCGGACGATCAGGCCTTGGATCGCTACTACCAGGTCGAATACCGCCAGGATTATCACGGTGAAGTCACCCCCGCTCCCCACCGTGTCGTCCGCGCTTGGGAGGGCGGCCAATGGCTGTACAAGAAGTTGAAGCCGTACGTGCCGGCAGGTGGTCGGGTCTTTGAGATCGGAGCCGGCATCGGCTGCACGGTAAAAGTCTTCGAGCTCGCGGGGTTCCAGGCCGCAGGTATCGAGCCTGGCATTGGTTTTCATCGCTTCGCACAGCACCAGCTGAGGGCGAGGATTGAGCACCGCAATCTTTACGATTTACCCGCTCGACCCTCACACGATTTCATCTTGCTAGTCCACGTGATTGAGCACTTCAATTCACCTCGCCGTGCACTGCAACACATCCGTACATTACTTAGCGACGGGGGACAATTGTACGTAGAGTGCCCCAACCTAGGAGCTCCTCACGCCGCACCGGGCAAGCAATTCCATTTTGCTCACATTTACAACTTTACGCCTGATACGCTCGAGATGCTGGCACATCGATGCGGATTTGAGGTCGCGGCCCGCCTGTCGGCAGGTTGCGATCGAGCACTTCGTGTCATTCTGCGCCGCAGCACAAGCTCGACGCTGCGCATCATCCCCGACAGCTATCAGCGCACGCTCGAGGCCCTTGGCCGTTATACCCGCGTTGGCTATCATCTGCGGCCGGCATATATCGCGGATCGGCTCCACCGCGACTCCCGCTTCGTGTCCCATCACTTTCGCGCTGAACACCGGCTCAGACGAATTATGCAGCAATGCGCCGTGACGGGGGGAACGGTTACCGAACCGATCAAAGTTGCCGGCTGAAGATTCCAGCGGTAGAAAAGCGACCTGCACTCAGCGTGAACGACGGATCGCATCAGTAGGACGAACCAGACTCCGCAGACCGTTGCGCAACCAAACGCGCCGCGACTGACAACATGCGCATGGCCTCGCCGACGTCGCCCGCACGCGCTTTGAGCAAGGCGTCATCCAAACAGGCTACTGCCCGGCTACGTTCGTCCCATTCCGTGTCATCCGACTGACGCAGCGCAAGTCGTACGGATTCACTCAGGCGTTCAACCTGAGACGCCGCACCATCACAGTCAATGCGGACGTACGGCGCCCGGCCGAGTCGCCGACCGGCCGTCAGGGCAACACCGCCATGCCCTTCGAGATTCCTCAAAGCGGCAATAAGCCCAGCGATCACGGCCACAGCAGCAGCTCCCAGCGCGAACGAGTATTGCTGCAGTGTCGCGAGGCCGGCAGCGACTAGGACACTGATTAATATCGTGATCCAAACGGCCGGATGAATGCGAACCGGCGGCTTAAGGTCCTGACCGACCACAAGAGGTTCGCCACGCCAGCTGCGTGATTGGATTTGCGTGCTTTCCGCCCGCACCAAAATCACCGTGATATTGTCCGGGCCACCGCGGACGTTCGCTAGGTCAACCAACAACTGGGCCGCCTCCGCCGGCGGTAGCAAAGACACGATATCACCGATTTCCGCGTCCTCGACTTTGCCGGTCAAGCCATCGCTGCACAACAGGAATGCGTCGCCTTGCTGGACGTCTAGTGGCCCTTCCAGGTCGATCTGAACTGCCGACTGCGGCCCGAGCGATCTTGTGATCACGTTCTTGGGGATGCTGAACTTGCCCTCCGGACCACTTAGTGATCCCGCGGCACGCATTTCCCACAACAAGCTGTGGTCAAACGTTAGTTGCTCCAACCGGCGACTTCGCACGCGATACACGCGGCTATCACCGACGTGGGCCACTAGGGCACCTTGGGGCAGCAGCAACAGCACGCTGCAGGTCGTCCCCATGTTGTGAAATTCGCTATTTGCCTGCCCACGCTGGTGAATCTCAGCATTCGTATCACATAGCGCCCTCAGTATCGCCTCGGGTGGCGAAAGCTGCCGTTGCTTGCGATAGTGGTGCACGACTCCGTCAACGGCCAACTTGCTGGCAAGTTCACCCGCAGCGTGTCGCCCATACCATCGGCGACCACAAAGATATGACCGCGCGACTGCCACGTGGCCTCGTCTTCGGCAGGCAGCAATACGTAGGAATCCTGATTGTTCGTGCGCCGCATGCCAATATCGGAGACCGCAGCGATCTGAAAATGGTTGGACCAATGGGAAGACGCGACGTTCATGCCTAATTCTGTAATACGGACACCGTCATCAGCCTTGGACAAGACAGCGAGCTTGACACACCGCAGCCTTACTCACGCCCCCGCGTTAGTCTCCCCAAATCCTCTCAGCACACCCGCCCCATCCTTACTTTCGTATTGTACCCCTCGCTGCTGCAGCCGGATAGGCGAAGGTGGGACGAGCGGACAAATCTCGTCTGGTCTCCCGCGGGTCGACCCCCTATACTTCGCCGCCGCTGCGGTCGCGGCCATGGCCCTGCACGCGTGGACGCGTCTCGATCCTTTTACTCGACACGGCCGAACGATCCATGAGCCTGCGAATACAGGTGCTTTGCCTACTACTGATTCTTCTCGCCAACGCTGGTTGCGTCCGCCGTCGACTCACCGTTCGCAGTGATCCACCGGGCGCGACCGTCTACGTGGATGACCAAGAAATCGGGGAAACGCCGGTCTCAACCGCCTTCACGTACTACGGCACTCGCAAGGTGCAACTGGTGAAGGACGGTTACGAAACCCTAACGGTTAAGCAGAAATTCAAGGCTCCCTGGTATCAAATCCCGCCCATTGATTTCTTCGCGGAAAATCTCACTACGAAAGAGCTCCGTGACGAGCGGATCTTGGATTTCGAGCTAGAAACTCAGCGTGTCGTGCCGGTCAATGAGTTATTGGATCGGGCGCAGCAATTGCGGCAATCGACCCAGGCCGGCTACACCGTCGCTCCACCACCTGCCAGTCCGCCCTCGGGCAGTGCGGAGCTACCCGCGATTGCTCCGCCAGATGGTGAGCCTCTTGTGCCGCCACCGTTTTATCCCGCGCCGTGACGTGAGCTCCGTGCCCCTGGGCGAGGCGATCGCGTATAGATTACCCCATCACAAGCATCCCGATCGCCGTAGTGGGGTCATTTGAGCCCCGATTGCTGATGACCAATGGCCCCTCGGATCAAGCGACCGGGGTTCCGGGCAAGCTTGTCAGAAATGACGCGTGCATCATCCACCACGGGCTGTAGCCGAAAGGTTAATTCTTCGACATTTGCCGCGGCATTGTTCAGGCGTTGATAGAGGTCGGGATTGTGCACGAACTGCCCCAGCGACCCCTCGCTATTGTTTATCGCTCTACCAAACTCGTCCAATTGACCGAGCACATTGTCAAGCCGATTCAAGCTCCGCTGTAGCGAACTGACAATTTGCGGTCCTTGCTCACCCAAAGGTTTCATCAACCCTTGCAGAAAGACCAGGTTCTGCTCTGCCTCTTCCGCCACGCGTCCTAAGCCACCAATTAGGTTACTGGCATCGGTCAGGACTTGGGGCACCTGATCCAGCACCTGCTTGAGCCGGACGCGTAATTCTTCATCACTCACCAAGTCTTGCACGGCGGTCATCGTCGTGTCAAAGCGTCCCAGCGCGTGTTCGGTCTGTCCGAGGATACGATTCAACTGGTCCTGATTATTGACGACCAACACATTCAGGTTGCGCCAACGTCGCCGACGTCATCGCCAGCTGAACGGACCGAGGACAACGCGGCCTCCAAGTCGTCGGCCAATGTGACAAACACTCGCATTGCATCGCTCATCGCACGAATGGCGTCCTGCGCAACCTGTCCCTGAATAAACGCCCCATCTGCCAGCGGTTTATTGGATTCGCCGGGGATTCCACTCGGGACGAATTCCAACATCGCGTCGCCCAGGAAGTTACCGGTGCTGATACGACAGGTTTCGTTCTTACGGACCATTCGATCCGCGTCCAGTCGGGCCGTAATCAAAACGCCTCCGTCATCCTCCAACCGCACGTCGGTCACACGTCCAATCAGAATCCCGCTCTTTCGCACCGGCGTGTTGACGGCGACTCCCGGAGCCGAATCGAAGTGAATATAAACCGTTCGTCGACCTCCTAGTCCATGCGGCAATTCTTCAAAGATCATGATCAAAATAACGGCAATGATCACGGTCGCCACGACCAAGACGCCGACGCGAAACTGCAGTACTTTTTCGTCCATGATCCATCCTTCCCGTACCGTGGGCGACTACCCGCATCGCAGCAGCAAGGTATTCAGCCAACGGTCAGGTCGAGTTGCATCTCCATTAAACGCTCGCCCGCTTCACCTCGAATGAACTGCTGCACGCGGCGGTCTTCGCTCCCATCCAGTTCCTCCGGGCGACCGTCGAAAAGGATCTGCGATTCTCCAAGTGCCAAGCGTGAGAGGGGGTAAACCATGATCACTCGGTCGGCGACTTTCCGAGCCGTGTGCATATCGTGCGTGATCACAATGCTGGTCACACGCGATCGCCGTTGAGTGCGGAGTATCAGTTCGTTGATGACGTCGCTCATGATTGGATCCAGACCCGTCGTCGGCTCGTCGTACAACATCAATTCCGGATCCATTACCAGGGCCCGTGCCAGCCCCACTCGTTTCCTCATCCCCCCCGATAATTCGGCAGGGCGTTTGTAGATGACGGTGTTCGGCAACCCCACGTCGGCCAGGACCTGCCGGACGGCCTGGCTAATCTGTTCGTCGCTCATCTTGCGATGTTGGTTCAAGGGAAATGCCACGTTTTGACCAATCGTGAGGCTGTCGAATAGTGCCGCCTGTTGGAACACAAAGCCAAATCGCGTCCTTAACTCCGTCATCTGCCGTTCGGAAAGTCGATTGATATCTTGGCCGTCGAACTCGATCGTGCCTCGAGTCGGGCGTAATAGACCAATGATCGTCTTGAGCAGTACGGTCTTGCCACAGCCACTCTCGCCAATGATCACCACCGTTTCACCGCGACGAATCGATAGATTAATGTCGCGCAGCACGTACTGTCGCCCAAGTTCGACATGCAATTGATCGATGCGTACGAGGGGTGTCTCCGGTGTCGATGGCGCGAACCAGCTCATCTCTCTTGTTCATCTGTCTCTCCGAGGTCCAAGTCGAGTGGCTCAAATGGCTCTCGCGCTACGCCGCTAGACCAGTGAACTCCCTCTGGGCCAAATGGAATAATACAGAGCGTCGAGAAAGATGTTGAGAAACAAATCGGAACCGAGGATCAACACAAACGAATGCACGAAAGCGGCCGTCGCCGCTTGCCCCACTCCCTCTGCGCCCTGGTCGGCAAGTAAACCCGCGATAACAGCTGATCAGTGCGATAATGGCTCCAAAGAAAAAACTCTTGAAGACCCCGCTCAAAAAATCCCACGTCCCGACAAATTGCTGTGAGTTGTAAAGGTAGTGATGTTTGTCGATCCCCAGCACCACGATACTGTAGATGTAGCCGCCGACGACTCCCATGAAATCGGCCATGATCGTCAAGGACGGGATCACAAAAAAACAGGCCAAGAAGCGAGGTACGACGAGGTATTGGATCGGATTGGCGCCCATGCTGTCCAGCGCGTCGATCTGCTCGGTCACGCGCATCGTACCCAGTTGGGCGGCCAAGCGACTTCCGATGCGCCCGGCCAGCATCGTAGCCGCCAAGACAGGCCCAAGTTCGCGTACAAGGGACATGTTAATGACGGCCCCAAGCCGAGTCTCGAGTCCCAATTGACGAAACTGATAATAGCTTTGCACCGACAACACCATGCCGATGAACGTACCGGTCAGCGCTACCACTGGCAGACTGAGGACCCCCACGTCAAAGAAATTCGGCAGTAAGGTCTCTCGACGAGGTCGCCGCGTCAACATCCAGCGAAACGTCCGCGCACAGAATTGCGAGAACTCGCCGACGGCAACAAAGGCATTGAGGACCACGGCGCCGGAATCCGTAAGACCCTCGACGACAATGCGCCGAAAGCGACCCGCAAGCGAGCTTGATGGTGTATTGATATTCGATTCGTTGGCCATGGTGCTGTAACTGCCAGCATAGAGGATTCGTTCCCAACCGCTGCGCAAGGCGGCGCCGTATCCGTCGTCTAGAATCGGTCGGCGGAGCTTAGGGCTTGAATCAAGTTTACCGATTATGCAGTCTGGCCGAACAAGTGAGCGCAGGCAAGCAAGCGGTTCGCACGACGAGCGTCTCGTGCGACGGCGGTCGGATTTCGAGGAAAGCGAATCCTCATGCAAAAAGGGCGTCTTCGTGATGGTTTCACGAAAACGCCCTGGAGTTCGCGACGGGACGTCAGCACCGTTCCCTGCCGGGCAAACCGACTACTCGGTCTTGCTACCGGCTCCCGCTTCGGTACCGCCGGCGGCGGCTGTCGCCGGCTCGCTAGGCTTCTTGCCGCTTTGCCCCACAAACGTGAGGTGCCGCACCTTGCCGTCCGAGTCTTTGGCGGCTTCCACCAGTATCGTCGATTTGCCCTGGAACTCGCCCTTGAGCAACTCTTCCGAAAGCGGATCTTCGATGAAGCTTTCCAGCGCCCGTCGCAGAGGTCGAGCACCGTAATCGAGATTGGACCCTTTACGAATCAGGAACTGCTTGGCTTCCTCGGTCAGCTCCAGCTCATGGCCGCGCTCACGGAGTCGTTCTCGGACTTTACCCAACTCCAGATCAATGACGTCCTTGAGGTCGTTATTAGTCAGATGTCGGAAGATAATCGTGTCGTCCAAACGATTGAGGAATTCGGGCCGAAACACCTTTTCGATCCGCTCGTTGACACGATCCTTCATGCTCTCGTACGAAGCGTCGTCGTCAGGTGCTTGGAAACCAAACGCCTGCTCGTTCTTGATCGCTTCGGCCCCGGCATTGGTGGTCATGATCAACACACTGTTGCGGAAATCGACATTGCGACCGAAGCTGTCGGTCAAACGTCCTTCTTCCATCACCTGCAACAACATGTTGAATACGTCCGGATGTGCCTTCTCAATCTCATCTAACAACACAACCGCATAGGGACGTCGGCGTATCTTTTCGGTCAACTGCCCGCCTTCCTCGTACCCCACATACCCGGGAGGCGCGCCAATCAGTCGACTGACGTTGTGCTTCTCCATGTATTCGCTCATGTCGATTTGGATTAAGGCATCCTCGTCGCCAAACATGAACTCCGCCAGAGCCTTGGCCAACAGCGTTTTACCGACACCGGTCGGGCCGGCAAACACAAAACATCCCGTGGGACGTTTGGGATCCTTCAAGCCGCTCCGGCTTCGCCGAACGGCTTTCGCGACCGCCTTGACGGCTTCATCCTGACTGATGACCTTCTTATGCAACTGCTCTTCCATCTTCATGAGCCGCAGGCTGTCCTCGGTCGAAAGCCGTGTCAGCGGGATCCCGGTCATCTTTGAGACCACTTCGGCAATCACTTCTTCATCGACCACACCGTCGGTCTGCCGCGATTTTTCGCGCCACTCCCGCGTGATCAGGTCCTTCTTCTTGCGTAACTTGTCGGCGTGATCCCGCAACGAGGCCGCCTTTTCGAAGTCCTGGTTGGCAACGGCCTCCTCCTTGTCCTTGTTCAACCGCTCGACTTCATCATCGATCTCTTTCAGGTCCGGCGGACGTGTCATGGAACGCAAGTCGCACGCGTGCTCCAGACTCGTCAATCACATCGATGGCTTTGTCCGGTAAACAACGTCCCGTGATGTAACGACTGGACATTTCCACGGCCGCCTCGATCGCATCATCCGTGATCTGCACGCGATGGTGCTCTTCGTAGCGGTCCCGTAACCCCTTGAGGATCTCGATCGCCTCGTCCTTGGTGGCCGGATCGACCATGATCAACTGGAAGCGACGATCCAACGCACTGTCTTTTTCAATGTACTTCCGGTACTCGTCCAGCGTTGTCGCACCGATGCATTGGATCTCGCCGCGTGCCAAGGCGGGCTTGAGTACGTTCGCGGCGTCGATCGCTCCTTCGGCCCCGCCGGCACCGACAAGTGTGTGCAATTCATCGATGAACAGAATCGTATTCTTGGCGCGGCGCACCTCGTTCATGACCGCCTTAATACGTTCTTCAAATTGGCCCCGATACTTGGTTCCCGCGACCATCATGGCCAGATCCAAAACCACAATTCGCTTATCGGCCAACAGCTCAGGAACGTTCCCATTGACGACGCGCTGAGCAAAGCCTTCGACGATCGCGGTCTTGCCCACGCCAGCTTCGCCCAACAACACAGGGTTATTCTTGGTGCGTCGGCAGAGAATCTGAATCGCTCGTTCGATTTCACGCTCACGACCGATTACCGGATCCAACTTGTTTTGTCGGGCGAGTTCCGTCAGGTCGCGGCCAAAACTGTCCAGGGCCGGCGTCTTCGACTTGCCTCCCTTGGAGAGCCGCTTCGCTGCTGATACCTTCGCGGCCCCCGCGTCGCCGCTTCGCCTCCTTCCATGCCGTGCCCCAACAGATTTAGGACCTCTTCACGGACCTCCTCCAACTTCAGTCCCAAGTTCATCAGCACCTGAGCCGCGACGCCTTCCTGTTCGCGGAGCAACCCCAACAGAATATGTTCCGTACCAACGTAGTTGTGATTCAAGTTACGAGCTTCTTCCATCGAATACTCGATGACCTTCTTGGCGCGCGGCGTCTGAGGAAGCTTGCCCATCGTGACCATCTCGGGGCCACTTTGAACGAGCTTTTCCACTTCCAACCGAATCTTACGAAGGTCGACGTCCAAGTTCTTGAGCACGTTGGCGGCAACGCCACTGCCCTCCTTAACCAACCCCAACAGAATGTGCTCCGTTCCGATGTACTCGTGATTGAACCGCTGGGCCTCCTGATTGGCCAGCTGCATCACTTTTCGGGCACGGTCGGTAAATCGTTCGTACATTAGTGAGCTCCTTCGGAGCAAAACATCCAGCGGGATGTGGAAATTGATCACGGTAGCGTGCCACGTCCTCAACGGGGCTGTGCCTGGTCCGGCCGACCAATCCCCATTTCACCTCCGCCTAGCTTTCGTTCCGTTCTGAGAGTGACTATTATCCCAATGGATCATGCTTGTTGTAGGTTCGTCCCACCATCTTGGCGTCAGGCCGCCTCGCGACCGACACTGTTCCTGGCCGGAGCTAGGAACTCGTCGCCGCCCGTTGCCGAGTCATTCGTCGTATCTGGCTCGCCCCAATCGGCAGAACACTCCTGCTTCGACAGCTGTTCCCATTCGTGGCGAATTTCCAGATTCCAGATCGCCGCCCTGCTCCGTCGCTGCAACCGACGCAATTGCTCCTTCGCCTCCGCCAGTCGTCCCGCATGCCGTAGTAAAGTGGCCAGCATCAGTCTAGCTTCAACATCCTCGGGCGATTCGGAGAGCAATTGCCGCAGCTGCCGCTCGGCCGTCTGCCAATTACTTTTTAAGTATTCCCCGCGAGCTGACAAGAACAAGTCCAACTGCGGGTCTCGCCGATGCTTCCATTCCTCATGCCGTCGCAAACGGCGTGCATCGAGCCATCCAGCAACCCAAGCCGCCGCGAGCGCCGCCGCCAGAAATCCCTTGATGCCCGCAGGCAACATCCCTGGCCAAATCAGAACAACAGTCAACGTCGCATTCAATAGAATCGAATAAATGACCGCGATCAGTAGGCCGCTCAGGGATCCCTTCTGCCATAGCCGAGCGAGACCCGGCCAGCTATCGGCAGGCTCGACTCGCAACCATCGTAATCGACCGTCCATGGCGTCGCGTCCGTACTTCAGCCCTATGACCACCGTATTTTATCTGGCTTTACACCGTCACGACATTTTAACGGGCCCGGCCGCTCCGATCAAGGCAAGCATGTATGCGGCTTGGAGTTAGCGTCGCGATGTCCAGCCCGAGTCACTCCTCCCCTCATCCAGCGCACGATGCCGCTGGGCCCGGGTCGAATTGCAGATTTTCGCAACTTCTGACAAACTGCCTGTAGTGTCGATCCGCTGCCCCCCCTCGGCTCTCACACCGCCGTTGAAAAGCGAGCTTTCTTCCGTGTCTCCTCCTCGCCGCCAGTCCCCCTCCGCTGCGGAGCCCGAGATACCGCAGGTGCCCTTGTCCACCCAGGGTCTACGTATCCTGGATGCCAACGGGAATCGCGCCTCCGAAGGACTGCGGGTTGTCGAAGACTTTCTCCGTTTTGCGCAGGACGATGGTCACTTAGCCCACGAGTGCAAGCAACTTCGACATGCCCTGGCCGATGCCTTGGCCGGTTTGCCCTACGCCAGCCTCACGCTGGCACGAAATGCTGCCGCAGACGTCGGACGTCCAATGAAAACGCCACAGGAACTGACTCGACTCCATCCCTCCGACATTCTCCAGGCCAACTTGAAGCGAGTTCAACAGGCATTGCGCAGCCTGGAAGAGTGGTCCAAGCTACAATCGGAGGCGCTGGCCCAACAGTTCGAGGCCATTCGCTATCGGCTCTATGAGCTAGAGACTGCGATCAGCCGCGTGACACACTCGTCTCAGGACTTGCAGGACGTGCAGCTGTACGTGCTGATCGATGGAGGTCTCGATGAGCGAGACTTTCGGCACCGTGTCGAATCACTACTGGATGTCGGCGTACCACTGCTGCAGCTACGCGACAAACGGCTCGACGATCGCGCTTTGCTCAACCGCGCAACCCAATTGATGCACTTGGCCAGCCGGACACCTACGCGCATCATCATCAACGACCGGCTAGACGTGGCACTTGCCGTTGGCGCCCACGGCGTCCACTTAGGACAAGATGACCTTCCCATCCCTGAGGCCCGCAGGCTGTTGGGACCCACAGCGCTCATCGGCGCATCAACGCACTGTATCGAGCAGGCGCGGTCGGCCGTATTTGAAGGGGCTTCCTATGTTGGAGTCGGCCCAACGTTTCCTTCGTCGACCAAACAGTTCACGCAGTTTCCAGGGCTTGATTTGGTCCGTGAAGTAGCCCGCGAAGTGCAATTACCGGCGTTTGCCATCGGCGGGATCGATCTCCCGCGTCTGGACGACATCTTGGCATGCGGCCTCAATCGTGTCGCGGTAAGCTCCGCCGTGTGGAACGTAGATCATGCTGGCGACGCCGCCCGTCGTTTTCTGGCGCGGCTCGCCCAGGAACAACGGAGCTCGTCGACCTCCGACTCTCGCGAGGTGCGATCATGAGCGTCCTACAAGTGCCGCGTTACCACCCTCTCAAGTCCCCTGTAACCGCGTCACGGCGTGCCCTGCGAAACTCCGTCGTCGGTACGGGCATCTTGCTGATCCTGGCCAAGTGCTCGTCGCTCGTCTGGGCCCAGGCGGAATATCAACGCGGCAAACTCCTGTGTCAGCTGGAATGTGCAGAAATTGTCGAAAGTAGCGGCTTAGCATCATCTCATCGGAATCCGGGACTCCTCTGGACTCACAACGATTCCGGGGATCTTCCCCGCATTTTTGCGTTCGACGAACAAGGACGCCACCGTGGAGAGTGCCAATTGCGCAATGCCGAAGCCATTGACTGGGAAGACATGGGAAGCTTCACGTTGCGGGGCGGCAATTACCTGTTCATCGCCGACGTGGGGGACAATGCAAGGAAACGCGAACAATACACGATTTATCTGATAGATGAGCCCGATCTATCTGTGCACGAAACACCGGCCCGCCCGCTTCACTTTCGCTACGAAGACGGACCTCATGACTGCGAAGCAGTAGCCTTGGACACCGGCCGCCAAGTGTTTATTTTGGTGGAAAAGGTCGTCGTACCGGGATCGCCGTGTCGGGTTTACGAGTTATCCTGGAAATCGTCGCACCCGGGTGGGCCGCGTATCGCCCGTCAGATCGGCAGCTTGAAGCGTGATCAACTCGCCGTCCCCTGGGTCACCGGTCTCGATATTTCGCCGGACGGCCGGCGAGCGGTGATCGCCACCTACGGCTTCGTAGGACTAGAGTACCGATGCGACCCGCAAGACACGTGGCAGACCGCCTTTGCGAAACCGCCTCGCGAGATTGTCCTGCCCAGCCTGATTGAGGGTCGGCGGCAGGGGGAAGCGATTTGTTACGGACTTGACGGCATCACATTGTATTTATCAAGCGAAAAGCATCCATGTCCCCTGTTTGTCCTCCGTCCGACCGCTCAAGGCTCACCTCCGTGATCTGGTGGACGGTCAACACGAGTTTACAGTAACCCCCTCGCCATGATCCGTTACGCCGACTAGCACTCGAGATCGTTCCGCCGCGCCTCGCCTCAACCTCAACCCCCGACGGCTCGCCATGGATTTTGAAGTCGAAAAAAAATTTTGGCTACCCGATGTGCACCAATCAATCGAACGGCTCACGCAGCTCGGGGTGCAGGTTGCCAGTGGCAAAGATCAGTTCGATAAGTACTACAACCATCCCGCCGCGATTTTGTAAAAACCGACGAAGTACTCCGCATGCGTGCGGTGGGTGACAAAAACTTTATCACCTACAAAGGCGCCGGATCGACTCCACAACCAAAACACGGCGTGAGCTAGAACTGCCGCTGCTGGACGGCCATTACGTTCGCGACTTTGAACAGCTACTGACCGTTTTGGGGTTTCAGCCCCTGATGACGATCCATAAGTTTCGGCGCAAAGCGGAACTTCGTTGGGAAGACTACGAAGTGGAAGTCAGCCTGGACGAGATCGATCAGCTGGGAAGCTTCATTGAACTAGAGACGACCAGTGACTTGGAACACCTGGACCGCGCCAAGAAAGCGCTCGAATCGTTGGCCGAGACACTCCAGCTCGACCGTCAAGAACACCGCAGCTACTTGGAGTTAATGCTGCACCAGCTGGGCCCGAATCGACCCGTCGCACACCCCCCATCCCTAGGGTGGAACACCTAGCCGGACCCATCAAAATTTTGCGGCTACGCCCGATACCGCTCGGCTGGGCGGGGGATGGGAACGTGCAGTCGGCGGCTCACCAGCGTTTTTGGCTCACGGCCGAGAGGGCAGCCGGTTTCTCAACGCTGCTAGACAATTTGGCGCCATCTGCAATCATGACGACAGCGCGAAAAAACTGCCTACAACCCGAATTCGCCAGTGGAATAGAAATCGGGGCCCGGCTAAAATGCGGTGGCGCTGTCTCAGACACGAAACAGGAATTGTCTCCACGAAAGGGTCCAGAAACATGAAATCCACTCTCGTACTCGCTCTACTGTCGGTCGCCTCGCTCATCGCCGTCGGTACGCTGGTTGCCGATGATGCGGAAAAGGTCGACCTCTCCAAAATCAAGTGCGTGGTTTCGGGCAAGGCCATTAATCCCGAGGCAACGGCGGAATACAAAGGCGCTTCACGTCTACTTCTGCTGTGAAGGTTGTCCCGGCGCCTTTGCCGAAAACACGAAAAAGTTTGCGGCCAAGGCCAATCATCAGTTGGTGGCAACCCATCAAGCAAAGCAGACTGCTTGCCCAATGTCCGGCAAAGAACTGAACGCGGATACCACGATTGAAGTCGCGGGAGTGAAAGTAGCGTTCTGTTGTGGGAATTGCCAAAAGGCGGCCAAGAGCAAAGAAGGCGACGAGCAAATCGACCTCGTGTTCAACGACAAGTCATTTGAAAAGGGCTTCCAGGTCTCAGCGAAGGCAGCAGAATAGCCCGCCCTCGACAAATCAACGACGTGATGTACGTCAATTAAAGACAGCACACGGTCTGAAGAGCGTCTCGTGTATCTCGAGACGCTCTTTTTTTGTCAATCGTGCGCCGTGACTAGCCGCACGACACCCCACATCGCCAAGATTGCCCGACTTTGGATATCCATTCTGTATTGCGCAAATTCCCGATCACTGCGGAATTCATCAACCACGAATTCGCCAAAAACGCAAATTGGCCTCCGCCGCAGACACGACATCGGTCGTGAGTGAGCCACACAAAGAGTTGCCCGTCGGGGGGCGGAAAAATGGTCTACTGCGCGGCTACGAGGCTTTGCAATACTCCGCCACTGCAGGCCAAGATCGGGCACCACGTTGCCCTCAGCCTAAATCCCTGGGTACGGTGCAGCGGGAAGCGTATGAAGATTTTCTTTTCCGTCGGCGAACCGAGTGGCGACCTCCATGGCGCAAATCTGATTCGCGAACTCCGACGCGTAACGCCGGACGGCGAATACGTCGGCTATGGAGGTCCGCGCATGGCGGCGGCGGGCTGCCAATTGCACGCCGATTTGACTGAGTTGGCGGTCATGTGGTTCCTACGTGTGTTGCTCAATCTACCTCGCTTCTGGCGACTTGTTTGCCAGGCAGATCGTCATTTTCGCCATCAGCGTCCCGATGCCGTGATACTAGTTGATTACCCCGGATTCAACTGGTGGATTGCGCGATGCGCCAAAGCCCATCGCATCCCGGTGTTTTATTACGGTGCCCCACAGATGTGGGCTTGGGCAGGATGGCGAGTCCACAAGATGAGACGTCTTGTCGACCACGTGCTCTGTAAACTGCCGTTCGAAGCGGATTGGTATGTCGTGCGCGGTTGCAACGCCACGTACGTGGGCCATCCGTACTTTGACGAAATGGTTCAGCGTACACTCGACTCGGACTTCGTCGCCCAGCAGGCGCGGCGATCGGAACCGCTCATTACGATCCTACCGGGATCGCGCACACAGGAGGTCGAGGCAAACTTGAGGGCGTTTTTGCGAACGGCCGAACGAATTCATGACGTGCGGCCCGACATCCGGTTTGCTATTGCGGCCTTCAATGCCAAGCAAGCCGATTTAGCGAGGGCGGAATCACTGAGCAGCCGTTTCGCCATCGACGTCTACGTGGGTCAAACGCCCGAATTGATTCATTGCGCTTCGGTCTGCTTAGCGTGTTCTGGATCCGTTTCGCTGGAACTGCTATATCATCGAAAACCCACGGTGATTCATTACCAGATTGACCGATGGGCCTTTGCCGTCCAGCGAGTCTTCCGCAAGGTCCGCTTCATCACACTCGTCAATTTGCTGGCCAGCGACGATCGCTACTGCGAACAAGGAGAACTGTACGACGCTAGTCGCGATGCCGTACCTTTTCCTGAATATCTGACCTGCCAGGATCGGTCGGCTGCCATGGCCAACGACCTACTGCGATGGATCGAAACGCCTGCCGCCTACGCGGACGCCGTCAATCAACTGCAAACCTTGTGCGATGCGTTTGCCGAGCCGGGAGCGTCGCGGCGTGCCGCCGCCTATGTTTGCGGTCAATTATCCAAGCCCCCGCGAGTCGTCCGGCCCCATTATTTGCCCGAACGTGCGGCATAAGATAGAAGGCCACAAGGTTTCGATCGTAGTGGTCGGCCTGTTAGAATGTGCGACTTGCTAGAATTACACGGCCGCGTTACCTAATCGCCGTTGGCGGGAAGCGGTGTGACGGCCGTCATCGTTCTAAGCACAGTCAGTAACTTGGATTGAGTCCACTTCCACAAGTTTTGCGGGACCGCCAAACAGCAGCCCGCCCTCTGTCCGCAAGGGACCAACGGAGGATTAGATCGTGTTGCTCGGCGAACCTCCACGTACTCAGGCGGACGTTACGTTTCGCATGTTTGGATTCCCAATTCGGATCACACCGTGGTTTTGGCTGGCTTCGCTGCTGTTGGGTTGGAGCAGCAGCCGGGACGGCAATCCCCATGTCCTCGTCAGTTGGCTCGTGGCCGTATTCGCATCCATACTGATCCATGAGCTGGGCCATGCGTTCGCCTTTCGCTATTTCGGCATTCCCGCGCATGTGGTGCTCTACCATTTTGGCGGCCTGGCCGTTCCGGACACAGCGTACACGGGATCGTGGGGACGACGGCCTCAGAGCGGCTCCAATCAGATCCTCATCTCCGCCGCTGGGCCGCTTGCACAACTGATCGTCGCCGGCGTGCTCGTGATTGGATTGTTGGCGGCGGGAAAAGTGGTTCCGCTGGGTGGATTCGTGGGAACTTGGCTAAATCGCCTGGCCCTGGAATGGAACCCGTCGCTCGACGTGAATCTAGGTCCGGAATCGATCGCGACGTTCCTTTTTTTCTTCCTTTACGTAAGTGTCTATTGGGCGTTGCTTAATCTCTTGCCAATTTATCCACTTGATGGTGGGCAGATGGCTCGCGAACTTTTCCTCCTCGGTGGCTCTGCAGATGCTTTGCGTTATTCACTGATCCTATCTTTCATCGCCGCAGCAATAACCGCGGTATGGGGATTCTCGACGGGCAATCAATACCTAGGGATTCTCTTTGGCATGCTGGCCTACAGCAGCTACACAGTGCTGCAATCCTTTCTTGGCCAGGGTGGTTACGGTCGCCGCTAGTAACGAACGTTGCGTTCAAATTGCGCCTGTCATTTGCGCCGCAGTGCCGTGCAACCGCTTCTGTTTTCTGCTCAACGAACACTCAAAACTTTGTGTTGCGCCCCCCAAAAAACAGTGACACATGATTGTCACAATACAACGCAACATCACGTGACACTTGTCGCAATGTGACACGCGACTGGAAAAAGTTTCTTCAAAATTTTTCAACTTGGGGTTGACTAACGGTTTTCGATTCTCAAGATTTACATCAATGAAGTGCCTTGCTTGAAGACAAGGTGATGACTGTTGACGACTTGGACGAACAATAAGCGGTTAGTTCGTCAAGGAATGCGAGTCGCGGTCGTCAAGAGTTGCGTCAAGGATATGACACCTCCCGCTTGTGGGAGGTTAACGTTTGGAGGTGAGGAAGACTCGAAGGGGCTCGGCATTTGGAGGCCCAAGAGACGGAACTCGCCGGAACCTTTTCATCGGAGGACGAATTGTGGCCAAGAAGAAGACCGCCAAGAAGAAGACCGCGAAGAAGACCGCCGCCAAGGCAGTCAAGAAGCGTGCCGCCAAGAAGAAAGTCAAGAAGGCGGTAAAGAAGCGCGTCGCCAAGAAGAAAGTCAAGAAGGCGGTAAAGAAGCGCGGCGCCAAAAAGAAGGCGAAGAAGGCGGTTAAGAAGCGCGCGCCAAGAGAAAGGTCAAGAAGGCGGCCAAGAAGCGTGTCGCCCGCAAGAAGAAGACAACGAAGCGGTCGTAGACCAGTTAGGGACTAGGACGATCGTGCGGTTGTCCGGCTGGTCACAGTGAGCCAGCAGGAATCGACCTTCAGGAAACAACGAGACAGGGCCGCCCCGGCTGGACTTGGGCGGCCCTATTCTTCTTTCTGGGACCTCGGCAAACTATCGAGTTTACGAGAGCTTAGAGCACGGACAGGGTCGGCAGCGGAGGATCTCCTTTGGTTCGCTCGGCCAGATTCCGGGCCAACTGCATCGTTAAATGCTCCAACGCGGGACGCACCGCCTCCTCGGCAAACACTGCTCCCATTTCACCGGCATCGCCGCGGGTGCGAATCGACATGTTGATAGGGACTCCGCCCAAAAACGGAACGTCCAGTTCCCGCGCCGTGCACTCGGCGCCTCCACTGCCAAAAATGTCATAACGCTTGTGACAATCCGGACAGATAAAGCCACTCATATTCTCTACCATCCCCAAGATCGGGATGTGGACCTTGCGAAACATCGCGATCGCTTTCACGGCATCCAATAGCGCAACCTTTTGAGGCGTGCAAACCACAACGGCGCCGGTCAAGGGAAGTAATTGGGAGAGCGTCAATGCAATGTCGCCGGTTCCGGGTGGCATGTCGATAATCAAATAGTCAAGGTCGCCCCACGCGGTATCTCGCAGGAACTGAGTAATCGCGCCATGCAGCATCGGACCGCGCCACACCACCGCCTCACCCGGAGGCACAAGAAACCCCATCGACATGACCTTCATGCCGTCTTTCTCGATGGGTTGAATTCGATTGTCAACAACTTCCGGGCGTCCTTCGACACCTAGCAAGTGCGGAACACTCGGACCATACACATCGGCATCGACAAGTCCGACTTGGCAGCCACGCGCGGTTCAGTCCGTAAGCTAACGCTGCAGCAATCGTGCTCTTCCCGACTCCCCCTTTCCCCGAGCCCACCACAATCACACTCTTGGCCGTCAATCCAATCTCGCCCAGCTTTTGAGGCCGACGCAGATGTTTTTCGACTTCCACATCGATCGCGGGGACATCCGGAAAGGCCGTGCGCAGTTTCCCCAGGACCGCTTCACGCGTTTCGGACCAGAGCGGCGACGAATGCGTCGTGAGCCCCAAAGTTACGTGAATCCGTCCTGCATCCACTTGGCAGTCGTGCACTTGATCCATTTCGACCACACCACGACCCGTTTCCGGATCTTTGAAATCTGCCAAGGCGGCTTTCACCGTCATCGTATTGACCGAACCGTCTTGCATCGCATCTTCCCCCAGTCGTCAAACTTGTCGTGCGTGTTTCAGATAACTTGTGCACCTGTACCCTCTGCTGAACAAACAAGGTCGTCCGTTTCAACGTTGGGGTGCCGGACTCGTCGAGTTCCACGGTAGATTGTTCCAAATTCGCTCTTCGACTGACAGGTCGGGTGGTGGGATTCGCTGCCAAAACCGCTCAACGAGTCGCGCCATGGCCGGGACTTGCCAAAACTCGTCCCAGACCATCACGGTTCCGGCAGATCGCAATGGCCAGGCCAGATCATGAGTGACCGGCCGCACAACGGCCATGGCCAGCGCATCGGGTCGGACCGATCGTAGTCGCTCGATCCAGCGCAAAGCGAGCGGCACGTCGTTCACATTATCGACCACAATCAGGCTTGCCATCGGTCCCTCTGGCGAAGGCAAGGAGCACAGAGCTTGCGTCGGTGCTTCAGATACGACCACTGAGCTTTGCAGGAAGCGGCGCAGCGCTCGTGTCCAATCTCCCCTGCGTTCGAACACAAGGACGTGAGGACAGGTCAGATTGGGCCGCGCTGCGATATTCATCTAGTCTTGCCCCCAGAGCGTCTCTCGCCTCACGAAGCGATTCACCGATCAGAATTACGAACCTGCGTCCAACGTATCTAAACGTCGCAATAACCGAGCCCGAGAGATACCCAACATTCGCGCCGCCTCCGCGCGGTTTCCTTCTGCAACTTGTACGGTGCGCCGGATCAACTCGCGCTCGATAGTTCCCAAGTACTCGTCCAGTTGGATCGTTGTGCACCGTGCCACCGGAAATCGCTCGGCATCAGCGGAAAGCTTTATCTGAGCCGGCAAATCCTGCTCGCCAACAAGCGTCGACAGACAGGCCTCCCGTGCGTCCCGTAAAATGCCGACGAGTTCGTCCAGATTACCCGGCCACGGATAGTTTAGGAGCTGGTCCAGTGCATCAGGAGTTAGTCCTGCGAGCTGTCGCTCGGCGTCCCGATTGCCGCACTCCACGATCGACTGGATCAGTAACGGCAAGTCTTCAAGTCGTTCAGTCAACGCGGGCAGGCGAATCGTCAAAGTGCTGAGGGCGGCCGCCAATTCCGGATGAAAAGCCGGCGCGGGCGGGAGTTCAGATGTGGAGGTGGCAATCGTCCGCAAAGGAAAAGATGTACGACGGATCATCGTTGCAAGTACCGACTGCGCCGCAGACGCTAACTCTTCGATACCCAAGAGCAGCAACGTCGCTCCTCCCTCCTCGGCTAGTTCCTCCGCACGATGCATGAAGGCTGTGACGGTCGTTTGCAACAAGTCGGCGTCGAGTAATGCACAGTCTAAAGGAAAGAGTCGCCAAGCCGCGCCGCGACCTCGTCCTTGATGAATTGACCGTGCCACCTCCTCATGGCCCGCTCCTTGCGGTCCGACGATCAGTATCCGATCTACATAATCAACTGCGATTCGTACCTGCGCTCGGGCCTGTCGGATCTTGGCTGAAATGCCCACTAGCGGATCGACACGTAACGGCGACGCGACGCTAGTTGCATACTGTAGCAGCTGCTCGTGCAGCCGAAGGGCATCCCGAGTCGGTTGCTGAGACAGCCCCAATGAGGCCGTGTCGAAACGGTCCCCTACCAACACCAGCACGGCGGCGGAATCGGCCTCCAAGGCTCGGAGCGGCACAAATGTCGCCCGATAGCAGTCCAACGTCTCTTCGTCTCGCGAAATCCAGACGCTCTGTTCGCTCGGCGTTCCTCCAAACGCGGACGGTGGCGGACACAATCCGCCCCATTTCATCAAGCGGCCCCGGGGATTGGCGCAGTAGTCAACGATTTGGCCAAGTAGCAGATCTTCCGACAAATCTAACCACTGCAGGCACGCTGGATTGCTGTACACGATCCGTCGTGAGTCATTCAACAGGTAGATGGGCTGAGCTGCCTGATCGAGTGCCTGTACGGCCGCTTTGCGGCGGTTGGGGAGTTTGGCCATCGCTTCAACGTCGTGACACCTCGACGATCGCGTCGTGATCGACCGAAATCCCACTGACGTTTATTGCCGTCAGGCTGTGCCGCGGACTTGCCGGGTCGTCGACCATTCTCGCCGTGGCCGCCTCGGGCCATAATCCCGCCGCTGCCGATTGCGCAGCGGACATCACCGGCCCCGTCAGCAACCCCGCTCCGATTACGAGCAAGGCCGCCACCAAGGCGGTCAATCCAGCACCTGCGTTCCCAAGCACGGGATCCGCCTGCGGTTCCGTCTCCGACGACTGAAAATACAGAACGCCAACGACGCGCAAATAATAACCGGCCGCTATCGCCGCATTGAGTACTCCGATCACGCAAAGGGCAAGGTACCAGCGATCGGGGTGCGAATTCGTAGATAAGCCAACATCCAAGGCACTGCGAAAGAGCGCGAATTTTCCCCAAAACCCAGCCAGTGGCGGAATGCCGGCTGCAGCGAAAACATCGCCACAGCGATCACACCGCCCATCATCGGATAGCGACGCCCAACGCCGGCCAGTTGCGACAACTGTGAAAAGCTCTCGTCATCATCGCTCAAGTAAGCCACCGCTGCGAATGCCGCCACAGTGGCTACGGCATAGGCGAATACGTAGAACAGCATTGCCGCCACAGCCGTCTGCCCGAAATCATTGCCCGCTCCCGTACCCACTGCAGCCGTCAAACCGATTAACAGATAGCCGGCATGCGCAATCGAGGAATAGGCAAGTAACCGGCGAAAATTGAGCTGCCACAGGGCGGCAACGTTCCCCAACGTCATCGTCAATACCGAAAGCACCAGAATCAGACGCCAAACAAAGTCTGAATCGTGAGGCATGGCCACGACCAAGATTCGGACCAGTCCCACGACACCGGCAATCTTAGGGACAACAGCTAACAGCGCCGCATTCATATTCGTCGTGGCTTGATAGACGTCAGGGGCGTAAAAATGAAAGGGCACGGCGGCAATTTTAAAACAAAAGCCTACAACAATCAGGCCTACCGCGATCGGATAGAATCCCGGGAAAACGGCCAACTCAGGGCCTGCCAGCCTCGACTGTATGGATCCGAAATCGATCTCGCCTGCCAATCCATACAGCGAAGCAAATCCATACAGCAACATCACGGACGAGAGAATGCTCAGGAAGAAATACTTGGCCGACGCTTCATCTGACGAACGGCTGTCGCGGCCGATGAAGAGCAAAACATAGGTTGGAATAGAGATCAGTTCGAGCCCCACGAACAGCAGGATCAAATCCCCTGCCGAACACACGAGCATCAACCCGACAAATACGAGGATCAGTGATCCGAGGAGTTCGGGATACAGACTTTGCTGACGGCTCTGCGTAGAAAAAACACAAAACAATCCGCCCAGCAATACCGCAAGCAGCCGAAGGCCGTGCGCAAACGGATCGGAGACGACTGCCCACTTCATCTGCGTCGGCGGTCCCGTCACCGCTTGTTGCTGTAGCAGCATCAGGGCACTCACGGCAAATGCCATGAGGGCTAATGCGGACCACCCAAGTTTCGTTCGGTTCCATGTCCCACCAATGAACACGAATACGGCAAATACCACCAACAAAAGTTCGGGCAGTAAGTACCTAACGGTCGCCAAGTCAATAGGCACGGCGTGCAACCTCCTCAGTCGCCGACCGCGTCGCTACGGCAGCGGGCGATTCCTCGGCGGCAGACACGACCTGCTGGGCGCCCGAGGTCGAGTAGTCCAGGGCGGGAGCCATGCGGTCTAAGAAAAAGCGGGGGTACAACCCAATCCAAAACACCAATACTGCGAGAGGGACGAGGGCCGCGATCTCCCGGCCCGACAGGTCCTGGACCCGATGCTCTGCGGTGGGTTCCCTGACCGGTCCGAAAAAGACCCGCTGCACCAACCACAACATGTACCAGGCCCCCAATACGACGCCCGAAACGGCCAATACACTGGCCCAACGCAAAGTGGGTCCAGCCAGCGCGCTCGTTTCAGCCCAGCCTCGTTGGAACGCACCGGCCAAAATCAGGATCTCGCCGGCGAAACCATTTAAGCCCGGAAGCCCAATACTGGAAAAGGTGAACAGCACCATAAAGAAAGCCATGACTGGCAATCGGCGCGAAAGTCCCCCGTAACGAGCGACCTCTCGCGTGTGATACCGCTCGTACAGCATTCCCACGATTGCGAATAGCGCCCCGGTGGAAATTCCATGGTTGACCATCTGCAAGGCAGCACCTTGGATTCCCATCGGATTGAGCGAGAACAGTCCCAACATGCAAAACCCCAAATGGCTGACGCTCGAATAAGCAATCAGTCGCTTGATGTCCGACTGCACCAACGCGACGAGCGCACCGTAGACAATTCCGATCACCGATAACCATATCAACCAAGGCATGCAGTGGACCGTCGCATCGGGCAATAAGGGGATGCTGAAACGCAGAAACCCGTAGGTACCGATCTTGAGCAGAATGCCTGCCAGGAATACGCTGCCTGCCGTCGGGGCCTGCACATGGGCTAAAGGCAACCAGGTATGCAGCGGAAACAATGGAACTTTGATCGCAAAACCGGCGAACAGTGCAAGAAACACCCACAATTGCCAGCTTGCGGGCATTGGATTCCGCGACAAGCTCAGCAGCAGTTCAGGAATCGAACAACTGATCACTCCGCCACCGCTCTGATGACGATTCCAGAGGATGATCGTCAACAATCCCAGGAAGGTCAACAGGCTACCGGCGAGCGTGTAAAGGAAGAATTTGATGGCGGCATATCGTCGCTGTTCGCTCCCCCAGATCCCAATTAGGAAGAAGAGGGGAATCAGCGTAAACTCAAAAAACACATAGAACAGCACGATGTCGCGGGCCGAGAATACACCCAAGCAACCGGCTTCCAGCAAAAGCAGCATACTGTAGAACAGAGCCGAGCGGTCGTCGATCGCTTGCCAACTGACCAGCACCGCACTGACCATCAGAATGGCGGACAAACCGTATAGCCACACACCCAATCCATCCAGGCCCACGCTGAAGCGAACGTCAATTCCTGTGGAAGGGGGAATCCAGGACCATTGCGTGACGGCAAAAGCCGTCTGTGCGGCATCGAATGGTTCGGCCGCCGCAACATCCGACTGCAAATACCGTTGCAGGTACCGATCACCGTCAGGCTGAAATCGGGCAACGACGGTGAGGGCCAAAACGAGCGTCAACAGAGTAACGCACAGGGCCAATTTTCGTACCGTTTGTCGGTGCACGGAGCCCACCACCAGAACCGCCAGCGCCCCAAGTAGCGGGACCCCAATCGAAAGTAATAACGCGGTTGCAGCACTCATGCGGCGTTAGCCTCCAAACCACCAAATCCCGCCCAAACCCAGGATGATGATCGCTCCCAGAGCCATCATCAGTCCGTAAAACGGCACCAAACCTCGCTGCAGTCGACGTGCAACTGCTCCCAGCCACATGGGAACGCGACCGGCCAAATTGACCGCTCCATCCACTAGCCATTGGTCCAGAGTGTAACTCATCATGCCGACCAGCTTCAGCGGCCACACCACTCCATATCGATAAAGTTCATCAAAGAAGAACTTGTGATACGAAAGCTGGCGTAGGGGCGCAAGTGCGCGCGAGGACTTCGACTTCACGTCGATGCCCTAAATACAAAAAGGCCGCTAGGCCGATTCCCAGCAGCGCTACGACCGTGCTGATCACCGCCACATCCCAATGAAACTCGCCTCCGTGAAATCCTTCGGTCGGCAGCAAGTACGCCAACGAAGGGGCGGTGACAAGGAATCGAGCGAGCGTGTGTCCCGATTCAAATACGAAGCCCACGCCGAATGCAAAGATCGCCAAGACCACGAGCGGCAAGACCATGGAGGGGGGCGATTCGTGGGCATGATGCCCAGCCTCGTCGGGTACTTCCTCAGGACCAAAAAACGTCATGAAATATGCACGAAAGGTATAGAACGCCGTAAGGAATGCGGTGAACAACGAACACCAGTACAACCACTGGTACGTCGTACGACGATCGCTGCTAATCGCCCCGCGATGTCCGTCCTCCGACGCAAACGCCACATGGCGAAACTGTCAGAGGACAATCCCCACGTAGGCGAGTCGGTCGCCGATGATCGCGTTTGTGCCGACGCGGTGTGCGCTGCTGTTGCATGCACCTGGCCGTGTACCGCAGCCACAATCTGATCTTTGCTCCAGAATCCGGCGAATGGAAAAATACCGCCAGCGCGAAGCAGCCCACGAGGAACGTGCGATGAGTCCACGGCATGACATGCCGCAATCCGCCGAAGCGTCGCATGTCAATGACATTTCCCATCGCATGCATCACACTGCCCGTGCCGAGAAATAACATCGCTTTGAAAAAGGCATGGGTAAACAGATGGAACATGCCGGCCGTGACACCGGCCACAGTTCCCGTCCCTAGCGACAGAAACATGTAGCCCAATTGGCTGATCGTTCGAATAGGCCAACACCCGTTTTAGATCGAATTGCAAAAGCGCGATTAATGCGGCCAACTATGCCGGGAATCCACCGGTGCAGGCCACTACTGTTGTGGCCGGTCGGCGCCGCCTGGGAAAAAGGGCGTGCAGTGCGCGACCATGTAAGACGCCCCCGCAGTCACCATTGGCGTCGGCATGGATCAGAGCGCTCACGGGAGTCCCATTGGCCCTTCCCATGGCGTCGGGAAGCCAGATATGGAGAGGAAACTGGGTGCTTCTTGCCACAAGCCCCCAACAGAAGCAGTAAAACAAATGGCGGGGCCAACCGCACCGCCGACGTACGTGAATTCGCCGCTGAGCCGCTGCTGACCGAAAATCCCCGCGACGGCTTCGGTATCGTGAAAGTTCAACAAACCGTAGGTGGTGCAAGATCAAGAGTGCCAACATCGAATCCAAAGTCGCCTACTCGA
>CAWAVP010000018.1:0-242311 GCA_963785495.1 uncultured Planctomycetales bacterium
ACTCGACTTCCCAGCAGTAGTTTTCTACTTTTTCCTTATCGACGGACAGCTTGCAGTAGTGATGGCACGAGGGGCACTGCACATGGCAGCCGCAACCGTCCGCGCCAGCACAGCCATGGTGGCCAGCCTGGGTCTGAGCGACGAAGGTGATCATCGCCGCCAAGGTAAGCAAGTGAAAGAGTGAACGAATCATTATGAATTCCTTCTCAATGGTTTGAGCAGCTATGTCTTCCAAGATTGCCACTCGCCAAGTCGGATCGGGTGATGCGATCCTCGCGGGGCAACCGTTGGCACAGATTTATTTCAAGGTTTAGAAATCGACCATAAAACGAGTGCCAATGATGTTGTAGTTGGCATTCACCAGATTGCCGGGCGTGCCGGTGTCGTTGATATCGCCGGTGATGTAGTTAAACTGCATGCGGCTGTAAGGCGTCCAATGCCAGTTCAGACCGAACGTAAAACTCTTGCCAATGCCGCCGAAAATGTTGCATCATTCAGGTCGGCATAGGAATAGCGAGCGGCCACCTGCCAGGCACCCCAACCATGTCCATGTCCGCCGTCGCAGCGATTAACCAGGAAGAAGTTTTCGAATGGCTTGACGCGGCCTATCGTACCGCTGTCGCGTTCCCACGGAATGTGTTCTCCCGTCAGGAAGTACGATACGTACATGTAGCCACCATAGGTCTGGACCTCGGGGCCTGCACCACCGGTGCGCTGCAGCCAGTTGTTCTGCAATTCTCCCACCCACTGCAGAGGCCGACATTGATCACGCCTTCCAACCCCAGTAGCTCATACGTGTTGGCACCGACAATGTGGCCGGTGTTGACCAGGCGCTGTGATGTCCGGGCTTCGGGTCGTGTGCGGAAGCGGGCTTCGTTGCCGTTTCCAGCCGTGCCGTCGGGGAATGCAACCGTGCCGGAAATCGCCCAGTGGGCATAGCCGCGGCCGTCTGAGACTTCGTCGTACCAAATGGTGTTGGCAAAGCGTCCGGCAAACTCGCCTTGATAGCTGTGCAAACCCGGGTCGTCGACCGCCAGGTAACCGCCTGTCCCAGAGATATCATTCATCAAGAACGCACCGAAGCGCCAGTTGTAGGCCTCATCGGCAGAAACGCCATAGGAGCAAAGGCCAAACCGACGAGCGTCCTGATTGTAAGACTCGATAATGAAGGGACGTTCAAGGAATACATTATAACGGCTGCTATTCAGGTGATCCAAGCCGTATGGTCGCTTCTGATTTCCTAAAAGCAGTGTTCGCAGATATGGAAGCTCGTTCCAACCCAAATACACGTCCTTGAACGTGGGTTCATTGGGATGCGAATTCCATTTCGATCTTGTACTGCATCGTATCAAACATGTTGCCGGATACGCCGAACCGGACACGACGGAAGAGGAAGCGATCCTGAATATCGAGGTTGGGATTGCCACGCTCCAAGATGTTCGCCCCGTTGTCTTCACCCGGGAACGCCCAGTAGTCCGCGTGGATACGCCCGGCCCATTTCTGCGATGGCTTCTTGGCGGCGTCTGACTTCGACTTTGCTTCCTTCTCTTTCTGCTTTTCGATCTCTTTCTCTAACGCCTCAACGCGCCTGACAACGCGTCATCAGCGTCATCATCCTGCCAAGCTGCGTTAAAAGTATGGCTCGCCTCGAGCACCGGAAGCCGGCGAGCTTCCAGGTCGATGATTCGCTGCTCCGCAGCTTCCAAGCGACGGGCCATTTCCGTCATATCAGTGAAAGTCGGTTGCTGTGCGTTTGCGGTTGTCAAGCAACTGCTGCAGACTCCCAGCGCAAACCACTTTGCAAGTGATTTTACAGTTTTCATAGGGGCCTCCGTGCGCCATTCTGTTAAGGGACTGCGACCCGTTTAATCCGTGGTTCAGGCCGGTAATAGAAAATTCAGTCCTTATCCGTCATGAGGCATCGACGGCACTTAAGCCGGCGAATTATTAAGATTGACTTTGCGGTTACCACCCGAGTAACTGAAAGATCTGCCGGAGCTGGGTCACAAGGAATAACCGCTAGAAGCTGACCCCGGCGGTGACGTCACGGACATGCGCAGGAGGAGCTGAGAGACCATAGAGTCTGCCCCAGCCACAAGGTTTATCACGCAATCGGTGTCTTGGTGTCGAACCTGGCCGGAGATCTGGCCCTGCAAACCGACCGATGTGGCCCATGCCCGGCCTAGTCTACGAGGCCAAGCTCACGGATCAGGCTCCATCGAGGTGGGCGATCGGAGACGGTCTTGCCCAAGATCCAATGATCGTACATTTCCTGCATTGTGCCGTCGCGCTTCCGCAACTCCAACCAATGCTCCAGGTAATCGCTCATCGCCTCATCACGGTGCCCGATTGGATAAAACAAGGGCATGGCGACGTGAGTGTCGCTGGGCACGACAACTTCAAAGTCCGGATAGATCAAGGTAAAGGCCGAACCACTCTCGGCGCTGATCAATAAGCCGTCCATCTCCTTCCAATCTCGTTCGAAGAAGTCATGATTGGAAGCGATTTCCACAAGTTCGACGTTCGGCAGCAGACTTCGCAGCCGATCGGCAAAGCTGCCGCTAACATCGACGTAACCGATCCTCAACGTTCCTTGCTGGCGGATCGCGTCCAACGAGTCAAAGTCGCGGATCCGATAATCCGGTGCGACAATCGCCATAGTGACGTCCATGTACGGCTCTGTATGTTGCATTTGTTCAGAGCGTTCCAGCGTACCGGTTACACCCGACATCACGACATCGAAAAAATCCCGTCGCAGCTGCTCGGCCAGTTCATGTCGATCAAAGCGGACGAACTCAATGCTCACGCCCAAATCGTGAGCTAACTGGTGAGCCAAATTGATATCCAGTCCCACCAGACTGCCTCGATTATTGAAATAGGCAAACGGCAACTTGTCTTCGTTGTAGCCCACGCGAATGATGCCCCGCCGCCGGATCCGGTGAAGGAGCGTCTCGCCGGGCCGTAATGGATCAGGATTGGGCAGCGATGCGGTTGTCACGACAGCCTTCACCGGCTGCTCCAACAAATGCATTCGCGCCAAAATCCGATCCTTTTTCTCGACATACCTCAACGTATTGGAAAGGCCCATCCGTAATCCACCAATCAGGGCCAAACCCAGCAAACTCGTGCCCAGAAGAAATCTGCTCAAGAGCACAGACCGTGACTTTCAAAGTGCCGTTCAATGCGCTCATGGAGATCAAAGTGAACGCTACCAGATGCATTACGCCCAACGCGTCCCCCAACCGCCCGCAGTAAACCCCGGAAAGGACGAACAGCTGAAACATGTCGTGAGGCAAACGCATCTGATCCAGCAGAAACGGCGTGGCGAGCACGGGACCGCCAAAATAGCTGAACAGGCCGGATAACAAGAAAGCCGGATACTCGTAATCTCGCATTTCCCGGCCTAAAAACCACGCGGCAAAAGGAATGAACAGCATCCCCATCAGTTTGCCCAGATGTGGAAACGTATACGCCAGCGGATAGAGGACATCGATCGAGGGCGTTGTCAGTGTTCGGTCACCATTTTGCCGCGATGCGTAAAGTCCCTCCGTCTCTTCAATGAGGATGGGTAACACAATGATCAGCTTGCCCGTCGCGAACGCGGTCAGTAGGGACACTCGACTGACGCGCCAGACGTCACGATACCCGAACGGCGTACACATCCTAATCAGCCACGGTAACACGATCAGCAACAAGAACAGCGTCGCTGCCGTATACGACACTAAGTAAGCCTGCAGGCGTCCCAGCGCATCCCACGACAACGTTCCCGCCGTCGCAGCCGCGATCGCAAACACACCGAACGGGGCCCAGCGGGCAATAAAGCTGCTAACGCGAATCAGAGCCTTTGAGAGTATATCCAGTTGATCAATTAGGATCTGTTTCTGCTCAACGCGTGTTAATCCAAGTCCCACGCAGATGCACAATACGACAACAGCCGGCACCTGATTCTCTGCCAACGCCTTGAAAAAATTGGCTGGAATAAACAGTTGCAACAAGTCAATGGTGGCCGGCGGTTCGGTAATTGCGCGTACTAAAGAACGAACCCGACTTCCACGCGGGAAAACAGTGCGGTACGAGATAAATCGTGTATAAGCCGATCGACCACAAGAAGATCAGTACGACGCCACCTACCCATCCGAGTCGACGGCTCTGCTCCAAGGAAAGCCGACCAAAGTTCGCGATCAAAGCCACCACGATAAACGGCAGCACCGTCATTTGTAGCAACCCGATGTAGGCGTTGCCGATCGCTGACAAGAAGGCACAGTATTCGCCGAACACCAGCCCACAGATGATTCCAGAGATCAATCCTGCCAATGTCCATCCGGAATGATGAGGCCCGCGTGATTTGGCCGAAGGCTCGGAATGGCGGGACTTGCGACGTAGCATCAACTCGTACTCAGCTAGGGTGCCGCGACCGCACCTCGAATTGGAGCCTGGATAGGAACCAGACTTGATGACTCCCGCTGCGACGGCTCAAGCAGCGTGACAGCCCGGCACCGCCGGCGCCGAGCGAGACTCCCGAGGGCGGTCGAATTCAGTAGAGTATAGCTCGATCCGCCGCCTTGTTCCTACCCGATTGTGCGGCCGTCAGCCCGGCTCTGCCACTCGCGTTACATATTCCGGCGGTCGCGTTCACTCGGTTTCAAGAAGCCCGCACTCGACTGAAAATAACGCCGTTGACGGGCGATGGCGTCATGCATGCGAGCCTGTCGCTGTCGCAAATCGTCCAGATTCGCGCGACAGAGTCGGCAGCCAATCTGATCGATATGAAATCGCCAGTAATCTGCCTGTTCCGGTGGCAACACGCCCAAGAGAAAACTGCCCAGAGTATCCCGATCCGCACAACTAATGCGGTGGCGTCGCCAGATTTCGCCCAGACTATGGACTCCCGCGTCACGTCGCTGGTGAATCGCCTGCAAACGCTTTAGCAGCTCCGGTCGCTCACGGATTTGTAGCTCAACATCGGCCATCTCCGCGGGCGCCAACGCTTCGTCCAAATACGCCTCAAGTTCAGCAAGTGTGAATTCTCGATTCATGATTCGTACAACTCGGGGAAGACATCCTGGGGGAGTCCCTGTTTGCGAACGTTCATACGCAACCGAGCCAAAAAATCGAACTTATAGTTGGCCACTTGTTGTTCCGTGATTCCCAGACGGTCCGCCACATCCTTGTTCGCTTGGCCGCGCAAGAAGAGAAGCTCCATGCATTGCAATTTGTTCCAATCACCTCGCCTCGTCCAGTGCTCAACCTGATCTCGCAGGGCGTCGACCAAGGCCTCCTCTTCGATCGTGCGCCGTTCACCGCTACGAGCGATGCTGCTGGCAGGTCGAGACGTGGCGGGCACTTCCCATGTCCCCTCACTACTCGAGACCATGCCGGACAGCGAAATCGCGGGACGACGGCCTTCGCGGCGCAAATAGTCGGTCAACTTGTCGCACAGATCGTAAAGAGATAACTTTCAAGCGGACGTTTGCCGTCGTAATTCGGCAGACTGTTCAAGAACCCGATGAAGGACTCCTGCACGATATCTTCGCTCACATCGCGCTTTCGCAAGCGGCTCTCCGCAAAGGCTAACAGCCGCCCTTCGTAGCGTCGAATTAAATCACTCCATGCGTCCGCATCACCAGCTCGGATTCGCTCGACCAGCAAAGCGTCGGTCTGGTGTTCGGTCGACATCGTTTTCTCAGTGGGGCACTTGAGGGGCGGCTTGCGGACCGTTTTACCCTGGCCCGCATGCGCTGAGAACATGAATTGACGAACGTCGGTGCCCGGGGTGGAACTGACAATTGCCTGGGCCCCGACGGCGTCTTCCCTTCAAGTATCGCCGCCGCAGGGAAACGGATCAAGCTGAAAGCGGATCGGGCGTCGTTCGCGCTGCCCAGCGAAACACTCCAAAGAGGACCGATACGATCCCCAACACACTACCCGAAAGCATTCCCGTGGTGGCGAGTCGACGATCGACAACTGCATCGGCAATGCGCCGGTCCAGCTTCAACTCAAAAGCATCGTCCAAAACCGTCAACTGGTATCCCTGCAGCATTTCCCCAACACTGGTTAACCGCGGCTGGTAGTAGCGCTGTCGCGAGACCATCCCAATTTCGCCGTAGGTTAGGTTGATCGGCAAAGTCATGGGCAATCCGTGTTGCCGACAACGCTGCCGGGCCGCCTGTTCAATCACGCCCCGTGTCCGCCGCTCCAAGTCCTCGTCGCACGCAAAGCGGTCTTCATACGGATCGGAAACCAAGACCAGGGCCAGGTGTCCATCGATTTGGTCAGGTGGCTGCCGCACCCAGGTGGGTATGTCGGCCTGCAGCGGCGTCGAGTCCGGGGCAACGGACAGCGGTACAACGTGGCCGACCGCCACCGGACGTTCGACGTCAGCAGCGCGGGCCCCGGCTGCATTTCCCACTACGGTCTGCGCATTCTCCGCATCTCTCCTGCCATTCCCGCCGAGGTCCGCCGCGAGGGACGGCACGGGATCTTCCACCGATGTCGGCCTATCTCCCACCTCGCTGAGCGTCTGTAGCTCCTCCTCGCTCGCGATTTCGCCGACGGCGACTGCCGCCGCCTGAGCCGAATCGGTCTCGGCGACTTCGCCGGGTGCTGGTTCTACCACCTGCGTCATCGAGTCAACTACGGGTGCTGCTGTGGGAAACGGTGCCGGCGGTTCGGTTGGCGGAGCCGACGGATCGCTGGCTAATCGGATATCCTGGTCAACGTGGCGCATCTCGGCAGCGTGGCGCTGGGCGATGGCTTCCGTCGCCAACCGAATCGACTGAAGCTGAGGGTTCGGGCGTCTATATGCGTCAACGCGGCGTATGGAGCGAACCGACAGCCATGACATCGCGATCCCCCCAAGGGCCAATAACATGACCGTCGCCATCAATAAGCCGGCTCCGAAGAGTCGACGCCGAGGTGACATGACGATGCTGATTATCGCAATGAACAACATGGCCAGCAGCACGATGACGGGAAACAATACAAACATTTTGACTTCCATCATTCTTGTACTCGGTTGATAAGCCGCGCCGATCCGACAGATTTCCGATTTCGTTAACTCGCCACCAGCTTTTCCCTGAATTTCCCGCGCTGGCGAGGATGAATCCAGGGAGCTGCCAGCTGTACGGCAATCGCTGTGGTCGCCGCCACCATGAACCCACGAGGGATCGGCAGTACAAAATACCACAGGATGGCTACGCCGACCGTTAGCACCGTTCCCACTATGCTCAAACGCACACTTCGCAGGGGGTCGGCACCCAACCACCATCGCAACGTCAAGAACAAGCCGCCGAAATACCCGGCGTACGCCAAGAGTTGTGGTTCACCAGTGACGCCATACAGCGCAGGAATCTCGCCACCCAACGATCCGCGAACATCACGCCAAGGGGCTAATATGTAGACCGGTTCAAGCATCAGGCCATGAGCCAAAACACTGGCCAAGATCCCAACTGCCATACCGCCGACCATCAGGCAGAAACGGCGGAGCGCATGATCCCCGCTGGCGCCTTCCCACAACTTGCCAAAGAACAGTACAGTCCACGATGCCGCCACACTGGTAATGACCAACCACGCGTAAACGGGTCCCCAGCCTCGCAGACTGCGGTCCAATTGATGACTGCTGGCGACGGTCATGACCAATCCTACAATCGACGCCACCAGCGCGGCCATGAGCATCGAACCGGTCAGCTCACTGGCCCGCCGTGTGAAGTTTTTCTGGGACAGGGAATCGCGCATCGCGTCCAGCAGTTGCTGACGCGTCGGACCAGCACGACGTTTGGCGACCTCGACAGCGCGACGGCCCGCGGTCGGGGTCGGTGTGTCAGGCGCCGGTGGCGGACCGGCCTCGGTGGGCTTCAGTCCGTTGGGTATAGAGGAAGCGGGGAGCGGCGGAGGAGTATGACCCGAGTGCGTTAGGAAATACCACACCAAGTAGTATCCCGTGTACACGGCGCAGACACCGAAGAGCGCCGGAAACAGCCAACCTGCATTCAGCAAGATGGCAAAGATGCCGACAATCACCATCACAGCTCGCCCCAGCGAACTCTGATGCCGCCACCAATCGCGGAACCGATGAGCACGATCGCGGAAGGCCGCCGCAATCGGCTCTTCCGGATTTCGTTGTGCCCAGTCGTAGGCCCCATATAACATCCGTGAAGCGGTCCCCGTGGATCCGTGCGGCAGAGGCGGTGGACTGCCAAGGGGCGCGGCGCTGCCCGCGGCATAGCCCCTGCCAGGCTGACCACCGAGCGCAATTACCGCTTGGCACATCTCGTCGGCCGACTGAAACCGATCGGCCGGATCCTTCGACATCGCTCGTCCAATCACGCCGCGAAATCGCGCCGGCACGGACATCAAATTCGGCGGTGTTGTCAGGTGTTTCATAATGATTTCCTGACTACTTTCACCTTCAAACGGAACGTGGCCGCAGAGCATTTCGTACAGCAGGATCCCCAACGCATAGATGTCGATTTCTTTGCCGTAGCGCCCCAATCCAATCTCAGGCGCCATGTAGTGGAACGTTCCCACGCTTTCCGTCTGCCCACTACGACGACTGCAGGAAATAAATTTGGATAAACCATAGTCACCGATCTTGACGGTGCCTTGGTCCAAAAAGATGTTGCCGGGCTTCAAATCGCGATGGACGATGCCGTGGTCGTGTAGGTAGGCGACTCCCTGAGCAATCCCTTCGAACCATCGGATCACCTGATCCTCCGGGAGGCCGTTGGGATTACGTTCAATCACGTCCTGCAATGATTCGCCGGCGACATACTCCATCACCACCCACGCTTGATCCTCGTCGTCATAACGAATGTCATACAGCGCAAGGAGGTTGGTATGTTTCAGATTCAAGCACTGGCGCACACCTCGCAACTCGACGTCAAGATTGCGTTGAATGCGTTTCAGCGCTACTTCTTTGCCGGCATCGCTCGTGGCGTAGTAAACCTCGCCAAAGCCTCCGGCGCCGATGCCGCGTTTGATTGTGTATCCGTCCAAAGGACGCACACCGCTGGCATACGCGAATTTCGTCGGCCCACGTCGCAGTTGGACATCGGCTTGCGGTTGAACGTCAGCATTTTCTGGTTCGGCGTTCATAAGACTAGCTGGCTCTTGCATCGTTCATTCGCAACGAAGTCCAGGCTCCGTCACGCTCCCGTGATTACCCAACCTGGGATGCCGGCCTGACCGGTCCCCCGACCCCGTGCATGGTTTATTCTAATCGAATCGCTCCAGAGATAGGCAAAAGTCCTCTCCCTGTATTCGTGAATTAAGCGTGAGTGCGGCTCGACAGTCCCGTGCCACGCCGTCCACGACAATCGTTTGTCCGGTGTGGCAAGCAAGCGTCTGCCCTTGTCTGACTAAGACCACGTCCTTCGACCACTGGCGACACACGACATGATTCTGTGGCGCGGGGCCAAGAATACACGAACTGGCCATCAGCAACACGCCATCGGCAGCAGGCTGAGTCCGATGGTGACTCAACAAATCCAATCTCGCCGTCGCGCTCAACGGATGCGGCTGACGAAACCGCATCAAAAAGCTCGCGCCAGACGAATCTCATCCCCATCAGTCAACAGCCGCGGCGCGGTGATCGCCCGATTGCCGACCCAGGTGGGGCTGTGCGGACGGATCAGGTAACCCTCTCCCTGCCGCACAATCGTCACGTGATGGCGAGACACATCGCCGATGACTGGCAATTCCACCGGAGTCCCTGCCACCGCTTGTCCAATCCGCACGGAGTCGGACAAGCAAGTGAGATATCCGCCCACGCCATCTACCCACATCATGAACCGCGGGCCCGGGGGCTGATGATTCATCCATTCGTCCTGAGCTTGCGCTACCGGGTGAGGGGTCAGGGTCGTGTTCGTCATTGTATGACTCCTGCGGTACCTGGCCCATAGCCCGGGAAAAACAAAGGGATTGAGGCGACGGCCTGGTGTCCCTCCGCAACCGTCGCCGCACACTACCGTTACTACAGCTGCGGTTCCACCGTGACTTCGGCCGCGATCGATTCGACGTGCGGATCGGCCGCACCAAAGTAGTCCGCAATCTGCGCGGCAATATCTTCCGACTCCGGCGAGTCCAATGGAATCTCTTCGACGAACTGGATGTCGGAATTCAGCATCCGTTCCGTCACGTCCAAACGAGTCTCAACTTCGCGGACCAGTTGATTGGCACGAGCCAACACGCTGCTGTCCAAATCGAATTCGCTGGCCGTCTGCGCGACACTCACCATCTTCTGGCGAGCTTCCAACTTTTCGACCTCGGCCACTAATTGATTGCGCGAGGCCAACATCTGCTCCAATTCTGACCTTGCCGATCCTAAACTCTGCTGGCGTGCGTTCAGGACGCGCCGCAGGTTGAACAGCGTTTCGTCGTTCGTCTTATACCGCTCAAAGCGGTTCGACATGTCCCGTTTGACCTGATCGACGGAATAGCTCCTACCCGCAAACACAATTTGGGGGGTCCCCTGATTCACTTCCGTCTGCATGCGCAACAGATTGACCTTTTCCTGAGACTGCTTTGCTTCCAACTTGTCGACTTGCTGCGCCAGTTGCTCCAAGGCCACTTCTTCCCGAACGATCAGATGCTTATTGCGGCGGACCTCGGGTTCGAGATCGTCGATCAATTTTGCGCCGATCAATTTGAAACTCCACCGGCACACTCTCGGATACCGAATCCTTAACCCAACCGGCACTGGTCCGGACATAACTGACCGCATCGCGGCCGAACATTAGCCCCGACAGCAGCAATGCGGTGCCCCCTCCAATCACAATTCGCTTGATCATTTGTCGTACTCCCGTCGCAATTCGATGCTGTGGTGAGGAAAACCCAAACGGCAACAAAGCCGTGCCATGGATGGCTCTACAGCATTGAATTCGTGAGCCCAGCCGACTTCTTGGCGGATTTGGTCAAGCTTTTCTATTTTTCTGCGTGCCCGCCAGCCGATCCAGGCCCTAACGGAAGCCGCGCCTCGGATCATAGCCCATCGACGGCTTTGACAACCACGACACGTATTTTGGCACGGCGATTGCTTTAAGGGACGAAATGGGGCGACCATCCGCCATTTTGGCGGCAGCCCCCTGACGAAACTTGGCCCTAATCTCTGACGCGAAGGTCTGCCCCGTCTCATGTATCCGTCATCAACACCCGCCTCAATTCCCACGGCGCACGTCCCCTTGTCCCCCGACCAGGTCGATTCGTTTTCGCACTGGATGGAGGCCCAACTGCGACAGCTGGAGGCGGACTTCGCCGACTTTGTGACCAGACCGTCGCGTCGGCCCGTGGCCTTTTCGCCGCAGCGACGGGGATCCCGTAGAGACTGATCAGCTCGGACCACGACGGTCGAGGGTGGGCAGATTTTCATCTTCCGCCGCAAGGGCTCTTTCGCACATAATGCGCGGTCTTAGCACCAAGATGGGCCGTGTTGTGTGCTCAGCAACCGGCGCAATAGGCGTTGGCAAGAACCTTGCGAGGCTGTTAAGCCGATCACGCAAGAACGCGTGATTCTGCCGATCAGAATGGACTGGGATGTCCGCACATCGTACGAAACGACCGGTTCCCCTCGGGAAGCGTGTGGCGACCTATCGGTCGCTGCCCCCCACACCCCTGACGCTGGGCGCATGGTTCGGCGTCTCGCTGTGGGTCGTCCTGCAGACCGGCTATCTGATCTGGGGGGTTCGGTCGTTATGGTCCGCGACCGTACTGATGCTGCCGATGGCCGTCGGTGTGGCATGGGTCCTTCGGGTCCCTCGACGCGTCGACCTCTATCAAAACGGGCTCGATTACCGCGTCGGACGACGACACCGATATCTATTTTGGAATCAGATCTACGAGGTGTACCAGACACCGCTGTACGCGCTGCACCGCTCCTGCGATGCCCCACAATTCCCTGATGCTTGGATGTACCGGCTGGTGCGTCGTGACGGCAGCACCCTACGTCTGTACCGACTGGAGTCCATCCGCACGTTGGGGCAGCGCATCCAGGACCAAGTAACGCGACGACACTTGCCGCTCGCGCTGGACGCATTTCATGCCGGCTACTCGATACGTTTTGGCCGACACCTTGCCGTGAGCCTGGATGGCCTGCGAATCGGTCGCCATCGACTGACCTGGCACGGAATCGCCGAAATCTCGATCGATGAAACCCGCGAGTTGCGGGTCACCCTTCGCGATCAGCCGGACACCTCGTATCAGCTCGCTATCCGCCGCGTACCGAACCTCGCCTTGCTCGACGGAATCCTCCGTGCAAGCCAAGGAACATCGGAGATCGATCCCCTGGATATCGCTCCGCAGCGCAGCATATTGTTCGAAGACGTCGAGCTCGACGATGCCGCGCAGGAAACGGGTGGATCGACGCAATTGTTGCACGGTCACGAGGGTCCGGACGATGGAGATGACGTAGGGCCATCGCACCGTCCGCGACATCCAAAATAGTTAGGGTCTATCGGCGCGGAGAGGGGTTGGACGCCACCACCTTGAGATCCTCCGCGCACACACGAACTCTGCCACCGGTGCCGCCGGCGTCGGTCGTCAGATCATTAATTGAGGTTCGTTCGCGTTGTCCTCCAGACGATGTAAGGCGACCGCCGGGCGGGGGCGGAACTGCTGACAGAAACTTCTGATGTGAGCGTATCCTTTGCCATTCCAAACGCACGTTTGCATGCCCACGCAAATGCCCACCAACACCAGCGCGGCGAGCCAGCGATTGGGTTGCTGACGATGAAATGGTTTCCCGACACCTACGGTGGGGAGTTCGGTCGGTGCGACGGGAAAACCGTAGTTCGCGGCCAACTCTTTGGCTTGGTTGAGGTGAATCACGGGAACCCCTTCCTTCGCGAAGAGCCCCATGACACACTCCACTTCCGTAGCAGCGCGATTGAATCGTTGATTCAACCCCGGCTGGAACAGGTGCTTGCCCTGCTCGCCCCCGGTCGACGCCACACCGCCACCCACGTTGACGTAAACCTTAATCGGCTGACCGCCCGCGAGTTCGCGATAGAGCTTCATCCGCTGTCGAACCGCCTGTGATCGTGCGGTGCTGTGCATCATGGGAATCTGATTTCTTCGCGCAACTACGTCTATGTGCGCCAGCGCCGAGGCGGGCATTCCCAGTCCCCGGTCCGCTCCTCCGCCGATCGTGACGGCGGCGGAGCGGCATTGGATGTGTCCTTGTTCACGCAAGACGTTTTCCATGTCCAACCACATCAACTCCGGCAAGTTGGCGCCATATTGCGAGGCGGTCGCGCTGGCAATGATCAGCGGACGTGCCTGCAAAGTTTCGAGCGCCGCACACAGCGACATATTGAATGCCGGAAAGGATCCGGACCAGCCGACGGCGACGGTATCGCCCGGCTGGACACCGGCCTGGGTAAGCATATCAACGATCGCAGCGGCGAAATTGGGGTTCACCGAAGTCTGTTTGGAGCGTAAATCGGCAGGGCGACTGGTCACCAGCGACATCGCGCCGCCGACCACACCACTGTGCGCCGGGTCAAATCCCGCTTCCACTTCCAGTCCGCGGCGCAGGCGTTCCTGTTTAATCGCGGTGAATAGAGTGGCCGCTTTGCGGGCAGCCGCCCATTTTAGCTCGCGGTGGTGGTCGGTAATCTCGATGGGACTCCGCAATACCAGACTCAGTCCGATCAATGCACCGATGCAGATCGCGGCGAGTCCTTTCTTCGAAACCTTTTGTGGCCTCCAGTACACGCGTTTCATCCCAGCACCTCCACTCCGACGATCAGCAACACCAGCCGGACAATCACCGACGACGTCAGTAACGGTGAAATGGTTTCGATCCATCCCTGCCGATCCATCCACAGGGCAATCAAGCCGGGAATGATATAACCGATGACACAAAAACAGTCAGGAATGCTCTGTGCATTTGCGGTGGCAGGATCCCAAAATCCGGGTAGCGACCGGCACAGGGCCCCAAACAGGAATCCGAAGAGGACCATCAGCACGATGCGCCTACGACCGTAGACGATGGCGACTTGCGAAACCGCGCGGACCGCGGCATATGTGGCCACGGCCGTGAGCAATGTGACCACAATCGTGAGCGGGCGGTCCAAATGTAGGGCCAAATATCCCGGTACGATCATCCCGCCGGCCGAGAGTCCGAAGACTTCGGTAAACAGCAGGCTGACCACCAGTCCAATGGCTATGGAGAGCGTCAGCGTATCCATGCTTAGGCTGCCTTTCGTAACGAATAGGAATGTCGGCGACGTGTCATGTCAGAGGTCTGACGTACGTGCGTCGCGGTTTGATGTTGTTTGCGATAATGCTGTACCAGGTCCAACCCGGGACCGGAGATGTTTCCCATCCCCATGACCAGCGCAGTACTGCCCGCGATCTTCTCCACAGCCTCCACCAATCGCGGTTTGGAAACATTTTCGACACACGTCAATTGATTCGATCTCATGCCCATCGAGAGCGCTCGCTGAGAAAATAGCTTGGTGGCCGATCCGACCACGACGTAGTGATCTGCGGGAGTCCATGTCACGCAGGCCTCGGCCAACTGTCGCGACCGATCAGCGCGATCGGCACGACAGTTGACCACGGCCACGCGTTTGCGACGCTGCCCATACCGCTGCAAAACCATTTCCCAGATCTTGCCGGTCGATTCGGGATCATTGGCGGCGAAACCGTTGATGAACACCACGGACTGCCCATGCTGCCCGGCGCGATACACGGTCATCACACCGGGGTCCGGTTGCGCCCTCCACATCCCTCGCAGCGCCGTCTCCCGGTCGACACCCAAATCGGCACAGACCTTTAAGGCCAGCGCCACATTGTCCGGATGCTCCACGTAAGGAAACTCTTCCAGCTCGTCCCAACTAACGGCGGCGACGTCATCGTCATTAACCTCGACAACCCGCGAATCACGATCGCGAGCCACTTGCTTCAAGATGCCCAAGTGGCGCTGTTCAGCCGTGAACAGCTGCCCGTTCACCGGGACCGTACCCGCCAGGGCTCGGGCAACATCACTCACTTCCGGTCCCATAACGTCCAGATGGTCGGCGCGGACGTTCGTGATCACTCCGTGAGTGGCCTGAACGAGCTTCAATTCGCACAACGACTGGAGCGTCGGCTGCACCGCCATGCACTCGATGACCAGGGCATCGGCCTGTGCCTTCGCCGCTGCACGAACGACTCGCAATTGTTCGATCACGTTCGCGCGAGAAGGTCGAAAGACCGGGTACTCCGTGCCGTCCGGAAAAATCATCCGCGGCAGCGTCCCGGTTGTCTTGGCACAGGTGCGCAGTCCCCCGGCACGCAGCCCCGCCGCAATCAGTCTCGTCACGCCCGATTTGCCACGAGTACCATTCACATGGACGCGAATCGGAATCGAGTGCAAGGCACGTCGATGCATCCACGATTCCACCATGCCCATAGTCGTCAAGAAGGCGGTTCCCGCCGCAACCAGCAATGTGCTATCCATGCCGAGGTCTCCCTTCCCACAAAAGCCTTGTTCCATCTCCCCCTGACCGCCCTCCGCAGCGGCCCGGGGGAGCTTCTCATCTCTGTAAGGTTCACCGCCTGTTGGGCAAAATTTACAACTGATCGCCAGGCGTTGATGTCAGTTTTTTCGCTTGTTTTCCAGTGTTTTGAGCTCTCTTCGCGGCTCTTTCCTCGTTCCCTTGCGGGTACACGACCGCTTAAAGCAACGAACGTGCCAAAGACCCGACGTTTCTGGCCTACGGCCGCGTGCCGAAGTGGAGCGGCAAGTTCCAGGCCTCCGATGCCGCAAGATTTGACCCAGTCGTACGGATCAGTTCAGATGTGCTAGTCACCCGCCAACGCATCGAGTTCCATGGCTTCCGCATTTCGGCCACGATTCTGGCCAGGACTGTTCCGCCACCGTCGACGTGCGATTAAGATGAGAAGCATGGAGCTTCGGCTGGCACGGCACCGCACGGGACGCAGCTAACCTCGCAAGACTCTCCCTTCATCTATTCTCACTCTGTTCACTTGGATCTCTGGCTATGTCAACGGCTCCCCAGTCGTCCAATCCGGTATCAAAGTTCGAAGTCGCCGTACTCGGCGTCATCCTCGTAAGCGGCTTCGCCTTGTTACTTCCCGCGCTGCCTCAATCCCGTGAGCTCAGCCCGCGAAAACCTGTGCCGTCGCAACCTACGTTGGTTGGACCAGGCGACGAAATTCTATGTGGATCATCATCGCCGCGTGCCGGAGGGCGTGATTTGGCCCGTGGAATTGCTTCCGCGGCTGCAAGATCAGGTGGGCCGCGAAAAGCATCGCGCCGCGATTGACGTGTTCACGATGGACCGGCCCATGTTTTTGACCTGCCCCTCGCGCACCAAGGATGTCACGAGTGAAGACCAATTGCAGACGGCGCATTATGAACTGGTGATCGATCGCGACAAACGAATCCACTGGAATGAACTCACATGGAGGTTTCGCGATCGCCCGCTCGAGATTCCCGACACGCTTCGTAAAACGTGGTACATCGGCAACGAGCTGACCACGGCAGCGGCCGAAGAGCGGCTCCGCACTGCGACAGGACCGCACCACGGTGGGTTCCTCGAGAGCGATTCGCAGGGCAATGTTGTCTGGCGTCAACCGATCCGCTAAACGCCACCTGCGTTGCTGATCAAGGAGATAATCGCTCGCGAATCCAGCGCCCATCTTGTCGACGATATCGAAATCGGTCGTGCAAGCGATCCTCGCGTCCTTGCCAGAACTCAAATACGCTCGGCTTGAGGCGGTAGCCACCCCAGCAATCTGGCAGCGGAACAGCGGCGTCACCGAGTTGCTGTTCCAGGTCGTCCGCACGTCGTTCCAACTCGGCACGATTTGCAATCACCGTTGATTGCGACGACACCACGGCACCAATCTGACTGCCACGAGGCCGAGAATGAAAATATTCGAGCGACGCATGACGCGAGATTTTTGCGACCTGACCCTCGATCCGAACTTGGCGTTCTAGAAACGGCCAATAGGCGACGATCGCCGCCTGTGGATTATCTGCCAGTTGTTTTCCCTTCGGTGAGTCGTAATTGGTAAAAAACAAGACGCCTCCCTCATCGATGCCTTTCAGCAAGACAATGTGCGCCGTTACGTAGCCAGCGGACGATGCCGTCGCCAACGTCGCGGCATTGGGCTCGATCCATTTGGCCGGTGCGTGCGTCACGGCTTGGTCGAACCAGACTCGCAATTGATGGAGGGGATCGTCCTGTAGCTCCGCCTCCGTCAGGCCGTGCATCACATATTGGCGTCGATAATCACGCATCGTCATTACTTTCACATCGTCCAAAGGATTGCCTCAACCGGCCCGAGCCGATCGACTGCTAAGGAAACGTCGGATGCTCCAATGGGCGGGTCCGCCTAGTGGGTCAAAGTGTAGGCCAACAAGTTGCAGTTAACTAAGCGGGCATTCTTGATCTCATTCCCCCCACAGCAACAACAGTCGTCACTTACCTTACCGCTGTCATTCAGACCGTCACTGGAAAACACGAGCACGATTTTGCCGTCGATTTCGAGTCCTTCCAAATGTGCTTGCCCTGAGCTCTTGCCCAGATCCAATCGCGGAATGTCGTACAGACAGTGAAAGATCGGATGCGTCGTGTCAAGTCGTCGCAGGGTCAATTCGGGAAAAACCGCGGCGATCTCTCGGCGAAATGATTGGGCCCAGCCAGGATTGCTGCAACCCGCGGATGCAATAATGAATCCTCCATTCGTCAGATAATTGCGCAGCGACTCGCGCTGAGCAGTCGACATCTGATAATCTCCTTCGCCCGTCATCACGGCAAACGGAAACTGATATAAGTCTGCCGATTCGATACGGACCGAATAGAGGTTGGGATCTGCATCAATGTGACTTTCTCGCGTCAGTTGTTTGAGAAACTCGGCACTGAAACAAACAGATGTCTTGCCGTTTCCATACACCAAATTTGCGCAACGGACGGTTCCCTGCCGATCCGAATCGGCGTTTTGGGACCATCCGTATGAGACGCAGAGCGAGAACAGCACCGCAAACCCACCGAGGCACAGCAGTCGCCTTCGACGATCGGGCACCGCACCTGCGATCGCCAGGCAATCATCGCCCGTCCATGGTTTCGCCGGCCCCTCAGCGGCTCGTCTTTGTGGTTCACATTTCGCCACGGCAACTCCCCTTCCCATTATTCCTGCTCATCCCGATCGACAGAAAAGACATCTTCCGCCAGACGACGAAAGTAGGCTTCGGCTTGGTCGCGATACCCTACGGGCACGCCCCGTAAGTGGCCGGCCGCGCCGATATCGGACGTCCGCGACGCCGCCTCGATCGATTCGGCAGCCAACCGTTCATCGGCGGTGTTAACATCGGTGGTTGAGCCACGTTGCGAGTCGGCAGATTGACTTCGACGGCCCGCAAACACATCTCGCGGCGGGCGCGGGCCGTGTAAACCGAAGGGGGACATCGCGCCAATCGATCTGTCCCGTGAATTGCGATTCGCGCGGTTCCCCGATGCAACGGCCCGACCATCGGCCAGTTGCTGCAAGGTTTGTTGAATTTCGTCAGCGGATAGGTGCAGCTCGCGGTTCCCGGTTCCCTCACTAATCTCTTGTCCGACGCCTTGTCGCCGTAGCCCATGATCGTCCAACGCATCGAGCTTGTCGGCTGCTTGCAGCGCCGAATCAATCGCCGGACCGGGCATGCCCTGACGGAGTGCTCGTGCCGCCTGTTGCTGATCGGCGGAAATGCGTTGTTGATCAATCGCATCGCAAAATCGGCAGGCGTCCGCCGACGTCCGCGGTAGATCGTCGGCTGCCCGTCGTGCCGACTCACGTAGCGTCCGCGTGGCTTCCTGCAATTGTTGATTGAGCCGTTCTTGCTCGCGCGCAGTTGATCCGAGGGGGGCGGCTGCGAAGACTCGGTGGGCGGCGGGTCCTGCGACGTCTGCAAACGTTCCGCCAAGTCGCGCTGCTGTCGCCTCACCTGATCAAGTCGATCGGCCTCCGCCATCATTTCCTGAGCACGCGCTAATTGTTCGGCCTGCTGCTCACTTGTGGTCAACGCATCTCGAGTCCGATCCCCCAACGGCTCTGTCTTTTGCTCCAGTCGCCGCAACCCTTCACGCAAAGACTCTAAATCGTCTTTCTGGAGGGTAGGTTCTGACGCGATCGATTCCAACGGCTCGCGCAGCTTCGCGGAATCGCCCTGTTGCTGCTCAAGCTGGTCGGCCAATTGCTGCAGTTGTTCGCGATACGCTCGCTCGACATCATACAATTGCGGCGTTTCCAAACGTTGCCGCACTTGCTGTGACAATTCCTGCAATTGCCGAGTATATTCAACCAGCGATTCCCGTAGCTGCTGAACATCTTGCTGTTGAGTCTCATCCGCGGAATCGCCTGCCTCAAGTTGCGATGTAAGGTCTTGTGCGTCGTCAAGCAATTGTCGACGTTGCTGTGCGATATCGTTCAGTCGTTCGTTCAGCTGAGCGATTTCCGCGGACAATTGCTCCATCTGATAAACGGCACGAAGGTAATCGAGGTATTCGTCGTGCGAAATCACGCGAATCAAGTGTTCTGTGCTTTCCCTGACCTGAGGCTCTTGGGGATCGTTATCCCGTGCCGAGGCAACCAAGCGAATTTCGTCACCCGCTCTTGCCGCCAACTGAGCCAGGTTAATCTCGCCCTTTCCCTGCAATTGCCTACGGTCTGGCTGCTGCGTCTTCAACATTAAGGTCGCCGGAGTTTCTCCGGAACGTTGATACCGAAGCTGTAGCTCACGTAGCTGGATATCATCGATCGCTTGCACTTCCACCGGTACTGTCCAGTCCTCGACCGCAAACGCCATCGGCTCCGGATCAACGATCACGACCCGCGGCGGTTCATCCTCCACTACGACAAGGCGCAGCTTCACGCTGTTCACGGCTGGGCTGATCGTTATACCCAACCAGCCGGAGTGCGATGCGACCCGATTGGGTCAAAACAAATTGGCCTTGAACGCGACGCGCATCCTCGGCCGTCGGCAGCAGCTGCAATTCCTCGACAGACGTTCCGGTCGAGACGTCGGCATGGATGCTGACATCCGCCTTAGCCAAAGGAAAATTGCTCGTCGCTTCCAGCGTCACACGCGTTCCTGCGAGTCCTTGGATGTCGTGCCCCACCAATCGATGGCGTCGTTCTGCCCAGCCCGTGTATGACGGAAACTGATACGTCACCCAAACCTCTTCAAATATCGGTACTTGTTGTACGTCGAGACGATACCAATCACTACGGCCTTGAGGAGTGTCGATGTAGAATTCACGCGATTGCTCGATTCGTTGGAGATCCACGCGGAAACCCTCGTCGGTTTCCATCATGGGCAAGCTTGCTTCGCGAGAAGCATCGGCGAAAACGACATCCGCTCGGTCGATGGCAACGGGACCCGTCAAGTGTGCCGAAATCGTCGCGGATGAACCGTATGGCAAAGGCTGCGGCTGTACGTCGACTTCGAAACGAACCAACGTGAAAGGGGGATGATTGCCAGTGGGGTCCAGCAGTCGAGGTAAGCCGCGAGCGAAAACGCCAGGTATGATCCATCGCGCAATCAAAACGGCGGCCAACGAACACACCACATACCAGGCGGCTCTGCTGGCTGGACGACGTGCGATGGCGCGACGCACATCGATCTGTCGGGCGACGGATTCGCCGCGTCGTATCGATTCGTCTGCCAAACGACGACTCATCCCGGTCTCTGGCAGCGTCCGCAAGTCAATGGCGTTGATCAATGCGTTGTCGCGAATGTTCAATTGCTGCTCTAGCAAACGGGCCAAGCGACGAGCGTCGAAACGCGCAGCCCGCACGACGCGTGCCAGCTTCACTAAGCCCATCGCAATCAACGTGACCAGGACTCCATCGAGTATGCACAGCGCCCAGCCGGGAAAGGCAAAAATGGCGTCCAACCCAATCGCCACGACGACACTCAGGATCAATACTACGGACGACAAACCGCCAACACGCGCCAATCCCAAAAACAAGCGACGCCGATTTGCGGCCTGCAGCAGCAGATTTAGATTGGGATAACTCACGCTTTATGACTCCACCTTCGCAGCCGAAGTCAAAACTGTCATAAGTTCGGCCACCTAACGGATCGACCCTGTAATTCTAGAGCGTATTCAGACGCGGCAAAAGAGACAACGACGACGTGTCGATCGGTCCTCGAACTCAAATCAGGCCGATCAGGCGTCGCAACAACCACTCCCCCCCCATCCACATTAATAGTAGAACCATGATCCCAGCTTGATCCCAGACATACTGCGGCTCTGGAGGAATCTGCCTGGCCGATTGCTGACGCTCGATGATGCGCCCCAGTTCCTCCGGCAAAGCTGGATCTAGGAAGCGGCCACCGGAGATCTCTGCCAGGGCCTTGAGTTTTGCGGGTCGAGCGCCGGTTTCCAGTCGCTCTAGGTTAACATCGTACACATTCAACTTTTGCAGCTGCTCTGCGGGCACCATTGAAGGTAGCAAGAGTTGAAATCGATGGACGCCCGTAATCGTGGGAGTGACGGTCGTGCGAAATCGCGGAGCACGTCCAGGTATGCGGCGCAATGAGAGGTCGCGTATTTGACCCGATGAATCCGTCCAGAGGACACGCCAGGGAGCGCGGGCGGCAGCCGCTTCCTTGAAGGCCACTTCCACTTCAACGTGATCTGACAATTGCAGAGACTGCCGGCTTAATGACAATGCAGCCTGCTGCCCCGGTTGAAAATCCCCTCCCATAACTAGCCAGCGAACGAGATTCGACCAGAACGTATCGTAGAAGCTAATCAAGGCCTCGTCGGTCGGCGGTCGCAAACTCCAACGCCAGGTATCGTGTCCCAACAGGGCAGCGACCTGTCCACGACCGGAAAACATGGCCACAATGGCCGGTTGTGCCCCGACCGCGCCGTCCACTAACGCCTGGGCCAGTACGCGCGTTGCGGGTTTCAATTGCCGCACTCCGCGGATGTCGCGCAATCCCGGCAATTGTCGGATCGCCTCAGCCGGATCCATGCCGAGCTTGCCGCCAGCCATCCACGAGGACTCAATCGCGCCAGGCGTCACTCGAATCTGCACGTCGCGCCATACTCGGTCGTCCCAAACAACCGGTTCGATCACCTGCAGGGCGGTTGCGATTGCCTTGCCCCTATCATCCGATGGATCGCAGCACGGACCTCGGGCAAATACGACGTGCCCTCCTTGACTTGAGACAAATTCGCTCAGTTGTTGCGCGGAACGGCGATCAAGCAAGTTCTGCACATCGTTTCCCAAGATTACCACATCATACTGATTCCATTCGTCCGGCGTTGACGGGACGCGCCAATGGACTTCGGGCACGTGACACCAAGGTCTCAGGTTTCCCATCCGAGACCTGAGTGATTTGTGTCAATTCGATTCGTTCATCCTTACGAAGCGATTGTGCTAGGAACTTCGTATCCCAATATGGCTGCCCTTCCAACATTATCACGCGAATTCGCCGATCTTCGATTTGGCAAAACACGGTTTGCTGATTGTTCTTCAGCTCGACTTCACCGGTCACCGGTTCCAAACTAATTCGGTACTCGTATTGCCCTGGCTGTTCGGCCTGGACTTCCAGCTGCAATTCCACTTCGGCACGGCCATTGAACGCAATGGGAATCTCCTGCTGAACATCATCGTGCACCACGCGCAACGAAGTCCGAGCCTGCGGTAATCCAAACTGATAAGCTTTGACGACGATGGCGCCGGATTCGCCAGGCAACAAGTAATCCTGTTTCGGCACCGCCAACATCACGAGGTCCTGTTGCTGGTTTTCCGATCCCAGCGCAACGGTGTACACTGGAATCCCCCGTGATCGTGCCAAAGATCCTACCGGTCCCAAATCCGCATCCCCCGTGTCATGCCCATCACTCAGCACCAGCAGTGCTGCGTCTTGCATGGGCCGTTGAGCGGACAGGAGGGCGTACAGGCTGTCGGCCAAATTCGTCCGGTCGCTTGACATTTGCGGCGATTCGGTGCCAGTTAATTCGTGCCGCGATATCGGCCGTAGGCGATCTGCAAAGCCGAATAGACGAACAGTGCAGGAGCGACTCAGGACGTTGAACGACTCTTCTTGCAGCCAGCTGTTGCGCACGACGTCTAATCGGGTCTGACCTTGGCAGTCCTCGGTCAGCATCGAGTCGGACAAATCCACCGCAATTGTCAAATGCGTTCGATGAGAAGAAACTCGCGTTGCGGGCGTATCGCTGGGCCCCAGCAACAACACCACCAGAGCGACGAGCCCGGCTAATCTCATCATCAACAGCACGACGCTGGCCCAGGGATGCGCGTTCCACGTCCGCCAATAGGTAAAAGCAGCGAGTGCCGATAGCGACGTGGCAGCCAACAGGATTTGGGGCGGAGTCAGAATGGGCCGCCATAGCAATCCCAGACAGATGTGCTCCAACAGCAAGATCCGGACTAGCGCGGCGAACATTTGCATTGTCGAGCTACCGCCTCCACCAGCTGAGCAGTGCTAACTCAATGCCGACGAAAACCATCACGAGCAAGATCATCCAGCCCCAAAGGGGACGCCCCTCGAGGTCAATCGGCTTCTGCCACTGGTCGACTGCGACAACCTGCGAAGCGTTGTTCTCCCTGACGAACATCTGACGAACTTGCTGCACGTCCAGCGTACTCAAATCCCCTTCCAAAGGATTCAGATTTACCGCGATTGCATCCCGATCGCGTCCCTGAGCACGCAGACGGTAGATGCCAGCCGATTGCATTGCAGCAACTTGTATGTCGTTTGCGGCACCATCCACAGCGATCGTCGATTCCAAGGTCTGGCCCTGAGGACTGAGCACGCGCACATCCGTAGCGGCAACGTCCGTGGGGAGCCGATGCGCCAAAGGTTGTCCCACGTAAATGCGATCCGAAACGGAATCCGGCATGGATAGATTCTGAGCAAGTACCTGAGCGAGGGCCACAAAAACACCGTGCTTGCCCAATTCGCTGACAGCCGCGTCCGGGCTAAAATTCGCTGACACCAATTGCCCCGTCCCCACACGACGTGTGGCCAAGGCAGGCATGCCATCATCGTAATTCAAGAGCACGTCTGCTTCAGGGCGAATGCGAGCAACTTCCCATCGGCTGCCAATCGGAACACTGGCCAAAGCGATTTGACTTGTCGCATCAAAATCGTGCAACAACCGTGCTCGCCATTGTCCGCGCGTGATTTGAGCAATGCGACGCTGCCGGTAAAGGTCTTGTCGCATTCCAGGAAGCCAGGGCAAGCACCCTCCCGGACGCATTTCGTCCAGCATTAACAGATTATGCCGAACCGGTCCCAAACCCGAGAAGAACACGCATGTCCCGCCCTGTTCCATGAATTGCACGATACGTTTAGCCGCTGGTGTTTCCAAGGACGCCAAGTAGCCAGCAAAAAGTGTCTGGTTGTCATCCCACGCCCACTGAGGCAAGTCGCGGGAGGTAAGTGTCTTCACGGCAAATCGATCTTGGGCGTCCTTGTACGGCGTGCAGCGCCACGGCCAGATAGAAACCCGCCGAACCAACTTGTGCAGGATCCTCGTCTGTTACCAACGCCACGGGAATGCCAGGGCGTGCATGCGTCACCCAATAGCATTCGTCGTCCAAGACAAAATCATCGTGATTCAGCTGCCACACAACCTCGTAGAATCCGGGTAGATCGCAGTTGGCTTCCAGAGACACGTCTCGTCGTTGACGTGGTTTCAAGGTGACTTGCGTCGCTGGCAGTTCACGCTGTTGTACCCGCGCCGTAACCCGAACCTGTTGCACCTGATCCGTGTGGTTCTGCAACTCAGCCGTCAGCGTCACAATTTGGCCAACAAGTGGCTGCTGTGGGTCGTGGCGTGGCAGCTGGATCGCCACATTACGCGCCGTTGGAACCCCTAAGTCGATCACCGACACCTGCGTATGCGACGGTAACAGTATGGTCTGTGCCTGATCGGCAAGACTCTGCCAACTGGCCACCTGCAGATCAGAAAGGACGACGAGCTGGTGTGCCCCGTCGAATTCCGCAAGCAACTGGCCTGCCGTGCGTAGTGCATCAGCTATGTTCGCCACTTCTTGCGTCCCGTTATGCCGTTGAAGGTCCTGCTGCAGCGCGGGCAAGTTCGGACTCAATTCGGGGAATGCCGTAAGAGTCCGCGATCCGGCGTAGACGACGTTGGCCACATCAACGCCGCGACGCAAATCGTTCAGCACGCGGACTCCCGCCGCCTTAGCAACATCCAACATGCGCACTCCATTCCTGGTCACTTCCATCGAACCACTTGTGTCCAACAGCAGCACGACCGCATTTCGTTGGGTCGCAGCAGTGACCTGCGCTTGGCGATCTCGCCATACAGGACGCGTAAATGCGGCAGCGACGGCGATGACACAAAGACACCGGAGCAGCAACAGCAGCCGGCGTCGCCATTTTGTGATCCGTGCCTGCTGCGCGACCGCCAACCGCAGCAATTGCAAACTGGGAAATGTCCGCCGCGCGCGCGCGTACCGGTTTAGCAGATGAGCGGCAAAGGGAAACACGGCGAGCGCCACGCCTGCCCACATGCCAGGCGTCGTAAAAGACACGAAGGCAGGCAGAACTAGGGTGTACATCGTCGCACGAGGTAACGTTCCAGAGTTTGCTGAAAAGGTTCGCTCATCGCAGCTAGCTGATACTGTACATCCAACTGCCGACAACGAGCACGGACTTTTGCCAAGTGTCGCTGCAGACGGCGGCTGTAGTCGTCGCGCACATCGTCGATATCAACGTGCAATCGGGCCGAAGTTTCGCTCTCGAGCAATATCACGTCGCGCCAGGCCGGCAACTCGAGTTCATCCTGATGCAGGACATGAAACAGAATTAGTTCGGCTCCCAGATGATTAATCCGTGAGACGGCTTGAAACAGCGTGTCTAAGTCGTCCCACAAATCGCTTAGTACAATCACCACGTCCCCGCGACGCAGTTGTGCAGCTAGTTCTGCAAGCGCGAATGGTAGGCTCGCCGCCCCCTGGCAACTCCGTTCTTGCATCGTGTCCAGCATCTGGACCAATTGAGACATCGCTGCGGAAGGTCGCTGAAAATCTCGCAGCCCTTCTTGCACAACCCAAAACCCACGCGATCGGACGCACGCATAATTACAAATGCTAACGCGGCTGCCAGTTGGCAAGCGTGGTCGTATTTGCGATTGTGCGGTGGCACTCCGTAATCCATCGAGCTCGACGCATCGACCAGCAGTGTCACGCACAACTCGGTTTCGTGTTCAAAGAGTCGAAGGTAGAGTTTGTCCGAACGTCCGTAGACCTTCCAGTCCACGTGACGAATGTCGTCACCGGGCATGTACGGTCGAAAGTCGCGAAACTCGACGCTCTGTCCCCGCTGAGGCGAAGCGTGGTGGCCGGCATTCCTCCCGTCCAGGAAACGACGTGGTCGGAAGGCAAACCGAGTTAGACGTTGAACTGTCTGCAAGCTCAAATGTTGTCGGTCGAGACCGTGTTGACGTGACATGCGTCAATTGACGTCCTTACGGAAATGAAGTTCACGCGCTCAATTTGTTGACTCGACAAGCCCTCCTGTCGCCGCCGTCAGACCAGCGACAGATCTTGTCACGAGTACATCGGCTCCGCCGTCTGCTCCACAACTCTCTGCACGATATCTGCCGATGTAATGCCCTCGCCCGTCGCGTGATAATTGGGCAGAACGCGATGACGTAGCACCAACGGGGCGACTTGGCGAACATATTGAGCGGTGACCGTCGGCTGCCCATCGAGCAGCGCAAGCGATTTGGCTCCCATCAGTAGGTATTGGCTGGCACGAGGTCCGGCACCCCACGTCACATATTGCCGGGTGTAGTCGCTGGCGTCGTCCAAATCCGGTCGAGTGGCGCGGGCGATGGCAACTGCATACTTGACAACGTGCCTCGAAACAGGCATTCGTCGGACAAGCTTCTGAAAAGCGACGATCCGATCCAAACTCAATACCTGTTGCACCTCCGGATGGTCGCGAGCAGTCGTTGCCAAGGCAATCTCTTCCTCTTCGTCGGCCGACGGATAACCCATCCATAGACTGAACATGAACCGGTCTAGCTGCGCTTCGGGCAACGGATACGTGCCTTCCTGTTCGATGGGATTCTGCGTCGCAAAGACAATGAACGGTTCCTCCAATCGATGGGGCTTGCCCATACTCGTCACGGTGTACTCTTGCATCGCTTCCAGGAGTGCCGCCTGAGTTTTGGGTGGAGTTCGATTGATCTCGTCGGCCAGAATAATATGTGCGAACACCGGACCGGGCACAAACTGCATATGGCGACCACCAGCCAACGGATCTTCCTGCAACAATTCAATGCCGATGATGTCCGCTGGCATCATATCGGGCGTAAACTGAATCCTCCGAAAAGACCAATCCAGCACCTGAGCGAGTGTGCGAACCAACAAGGTCTTTGCCAACCCGGGCACGCCAATGATCAGCGTGTGGCCACGCGACAGAACCGCGGCAACGACCAATCGCACAGTTTCGTCCTGGCCGATGATCACTTTGCCAATTTCTCGGCGTAAAAGCTCATATCCCTCACGTGCCTCGGCCAGCAACCTCAAATCCCGATCGTCAGTGATCCGTTCCATCGAGTTTCTCTCTATATTCGCTGATGGACCAGTCCGCAACATGCTGTCCGTTCGGTCCACGTGTTAGTCGACCGGGGAGTGTAATAATAATTCGTCGGCGAGCACCTGGAGTAGATCATCGCGACTTGCTGGCCGCCCTACAATCGTATCCATACCCGGTGACATAATCACGGGCAGATATCCTGCCTGACTATCGTTAAACGCCAAAATATTGCGGGCGATCCGGCGCCGTGCCTGACGGTGTTGAGCAAATTGCGATAGCTTGGCGTTCCCAATGAGCTCGGCCGCTTTCGCCCGCGCCGCCTCTGGCGAACGAGGCTGCGGTGACGCAAACAGCCATTGATCGAATTGCGAGAACGCGCTCGGCTGGGCCAGCCAAACGCCAACCGCCAATTCAGCCAACTCGCAAGCATGTTCGAATCGACTCTCGGTTTCGGAAATGGATGGGTTGCAATCGGCATCGCGCGGAACCGGTAGGCAAATCAAGGAAAGTTGCCGCGGGTAAAGAGCCAGGGCCTCTTGAAGGTACGCGTGTGTGCGGCGGCAATGCGGACAACAGTAGTCAAACATCAGGTACAGTCGATGAGACGCCGCGGGATCTCCCAGACTCGGTTCCTGACTCGGTACGATTTTTAGCCTGCCTTCCAACAGCGATAACGTTTCTGTCGCGTCATCTTGTTGAGAGCCGGGTGTCGCCGGCAATCTCACCGTCGAGGGCGCGGCGGGCTGAACGATCTGCCACCCCGCCAATGCCAACACCAACGATAGCCCAAGAAAGCTGCTGAATTTCACCTCCCGCAGATGCTCCCGGCCGCTCGTCCAATACACCTGCCACAATGCGACTCCCGCCATGATGAGCCCCAAGACATGTTCGGATAGGCACCAAACACAGATCGCCCGCAATACGAATACCTGCAGCAATACAAACCATACGGCAGCGGTGACCAGGATGACCGAGACGAAACTCAGTCCGCAACGCGTACTACGCGATGGACGCCTTAATGCCAGTCCACCGAGGAACAGATACAGCGGTACAGCCAACGCCCCAACCGGGACGCCGGCGACGGTAGACCACCGACTGGTCAAGACTTCCGCACAGCCCCCGTTTTCACCACATCCTACGGGTAATCCGTGCTGCCGCCACGCGGCCCATGCCAGATAGCCGGCTACCAAGGTCGCTGTCGCCGCCAAACCGGCAAGTATCCAAGCGGCGCGTGGCGAAAATCCGCGATCGGAGGGCGTCTGTGACATCATGCTGAGCTTGGAACGATGGGAATTCAAACTCAACCGGCGAACGCCAACCCGTGGCGCTGCTGGTGAACTATGAGTTCATCGTGTCGGTGACCATTTCCCGCGCATGATAGCTACTGCGAACAAACGGTCCACTGGCGACTTGCGTGAAACCTAACTGCCGAGCGGCCTGGCCCAGCCATTCGAACTCCGCTGGAGGTACATATCGAACAACGGGCATGTAGCGGTGAGAGTCTGGCTGCAAGTACTGACCCAACGTCAGATAGTCGCAGTCGACTTCGCGAAGATCCGCGAGCACGTCGAATAGTTCGTCATGCGTCTCGCCCAATCCGAGCATCAAACCACTTTTCGTTTTGATCGTGGGATTGTAAACCTTCACGCGACGCAGTAGTTCGAGCGTCCAACGGTAATCCGATCGAGGTCCGCGTACCGATTTGTAGAGCCGTGGCACGGTCTCCGTATTGTGATTGAAGACTTCAGGACGAGCCTGAACAACTCTTCGAATCGCCGCCGGACTATGAATAAAGTCGGGCGTCAAGACCTCGACGGAAGCACCCGTTCGCTCGCGTACGGCTTGCACACACTGGTAGAAGTGTTCGGCACCACCGTCGGGCAGATCATCGCGCGTCACCGACGTAATGACCACGTGCTTCAGGCCCAAGCGTGCTGCGGCCTCCGCCAGACGCTGAGGCTCGTCGCCCTCCAATGGCTCAGGACGACCGCGCCCAACCGCGCAGAAACTGCATGCGCGAGTGCACACGTTGCCGAGGATCATGAAGGTAGCCGTCTGCTGCGAATAGCATTCCATGCGATTCGGGCACTTGGCGTTATCGCAGACCGTTTCCAGGTTCAGTTCTTCGAGCAGCCGCGCTGTCTGATGATTGAAGTTCCCTTTAGGAACCTGACGCTTCAGCCACCGCGGTAGCCGGAGCACGGGGGACGACCCGGACGGCGCGTCAACGACGGGCAAACCAGGATATGCCGTAGATGGATCGTTCACAGACTCGACCTACTTCTATCCGCCCGTCACGATGGACGACGGTCCCTTAGATTTTTCGTGTCACAGCCTGACGGGAAACGTTCTCGCTCGCGGCTCCCCCCGGAAGGACGTTCCCACGTCTCATCTTGCTTCTCCTACCAGCAGACGGTGGGCGCAGGCCGGATGAGGGCTCCTCGGCACGTCAACTTCTCGGTCGACTCGCCAACTTAGTCGCCAACTCTAAGCTGCATTGTACCTAGCCGATCGAATTCCGTCAGGGCGGTTCCCGGACCAAAGCCGTCCCGTGTCGACGTCAGATTCGAGACGGAATGCATGCTTCGATCGCGTTGGCGTCGGTCGTTGTCTCTGGTACTCCTGGGACTGGGCGTGTTCAGAGGGCCTGCGGCGTTTATACTCAAGGGTCGCGGCGCACCTGGGGGGGCGTCGGTGAGGGAGCGGGCAACGGCGAGAACCATGACCAAGAAAGATTCGAAGAAGAAAAAGAGCACGCCGGACAACCCCAACGAACGGTTGGTGGCCGAAAATCGCAAAGCGCGTCACAAATTCGAGATCCTCGACACGCTTGAGTGCGGGATCGCCCTGGTCGGCAGTGAAGTCAAAAGCCTGCGTCACGGCCGCTTGTCGCTGGACGAGTCGTACGGCCGCGTGAAAGAAGGTGAAGTATGGCTCCTTGGAGCAGATATTTCGGAATACACGGAAGCCAGCCAGATGAACCACCCTACCAAACGGCCCCGCAAGCTGCTCCTTCATCGGCGGGAGATTAGTAAGTTCGCTCGACTGGCCCACGAGAAAGGGCTGACCCTTGTCCCTTTGAAGGTTTATTTTAAGCAGGGAAGGGCCAAAGTCCTGTTGGGCTTGTGTCGGGGCAAGAAACTGCACGACAAACGAGAGGCCTTGAAACGCGCCGATAGCCAACGTGAAATCCACCGAACGCTCAGGAATCGCCTGCGTTAACCATCCCCTCCCATTCACAGAACCCCTGATTCCTGGCAGCAAACGGACCACCGTCGATGTTGAAGCTGGAAGCCCTACAAAAATCGTACTTGGAGCCGGACGGTCACCGTTTGCCCGTCATCGACATCCCCCATTACGAATTGCAAAGCGGCGAACAGGCCGTGCTGATCGGTCGCAGTGGGGGCGGCAAATCGACTCTGCTCCATTTGATTGCCGGTATCAGCCGTCCCGATGCCGGGCACGTAATAATTGACGGGCTGGATATCACGCGACTGGCAGAAGCCGGTGTGGATCGTTTTCGAGCGGAAAACATGGGTTATGTGTTTCAGACGTTTAATCTGATGACGGGATTCACGGCGTTGGAAAACGTTCTTTTGGGTATGACCTTCGCCCGTGGCCGCAAAGACAACGCGCGGGCACGTCAACTGCTCGATCGAGTCGGCCTCAGCCATCGTCTGACGCACAAGCCGGCGACCCTTTCGGTGGGCGAACAACAGCGCGTTGCCGTGGCCCGCGCATTAGTCAATCGTCCCAAGCTATTATTAGCCGACGAGCCTACTGCCAACGTCGATCCGGCCAATCAACAGCACATCGTTGATTTGATTCGGCAGACCTGCCGCGAAGAGAAGGTGAGTTTACTGATCGTCACACACGCCATGGAAGTTGCCCAACAATTCGATCGCATTGACCGATTGGACGATATCAACAAAGCCATCGCCGACACCGCCTCTGTGCCGCCGCATTGATCGTTCCCAAACGGCAGGCCAGTAAGCGGTGGAGAGGGCGTCCACGAGGAAAACACACGCACCGGCTGTCGCGCGACGAGCGTCCGCGGAGGCAGCGTCGACGTATTCCGCATCTACTTCGTCCCGGGAGGACCTCAGGGTCTTATGATTGCCATTGACGTCTTAAGATTTGTATGGACCCATCCGGCGAACCGCCATCGCCGCGTGCGCCTGTGACGCGTGCGTGCTCGTGGCAGGCGCTCAAACGGTTGACCGGCAAACCATGGACGATTGACTGCTTTGATGGGCTCAAGATGCGCTGTTATCCCGACAGTGACGGAGCCGGGTTGATGATCTACACCAACGGCATGATCGATTACGACGACACGCTATTCATTCAAGCCTACTTGCGGCCAGGCGATGCGTTCGTGGATATCGGCGCGAATATTGGCGTCTATACGCTCTTGGCCGCCTCACGTGTCGGACCGCAGGGCAAAGTGTTGGCGTTTGAACCGGGGGAACGTTCATTTCCCCGGCTGCAAGAAAACGTGCGTCTCAACCAACTGGACCAAGTCGAGATTCGCTGTTCGGCGGTCGGCGAATCCGCGGGAGAGGTGCTGTTTTTGCAGAAGCACGACTTGATCAACCGAATTGCCGAGCCGGGACGGGCTGACGAACATGGTGCGGCGCGCGTCCCCTGCGTGACCCTGGACGAAGCGCTCGCGGATCAAGCTTACAGCATGGGAAAGATCGACGTGGAAGGCGCCGAACCGATGATCTTCCGCGGATCGCACACGGCCCTTCGGGCCGGCAACCCGCGTGTTTGGCTGCTGGAGATCAAGGATCGCCTACTGCAGCGCTACGGGTTTTCGGCCGCCGAGTTTGGCCGCTTCCTGCGCGACCACGACTACCAGTTGGGCTCCTACGAGGCCGACCGTGGCGATTTATCATTCGAAGACGAACCTTGGGTCGGTCGCGAAAATGTCATCGCCGTCCATGCCTCGGCCGTGGACCAGGTGCGGCAGCGGCTCGCCGGACACCCCTGAATTCGCCTCCATCTGGCCCGTTTGAAGGAATCCATCGATGCCCCTGTGGAAGATCGCTTGGCGGAGTATCCAACGCCGTAGCCTAGCCTCTGCGCTAACCTCGCTGTCCATGGCTCTCGGCGTCACGCTGGTTGTCGCGGTTTTACTGATTCACGGAGTCATCGCCGAATCGTTTCGCAGCAACGCGAGTCTGGGTTACAACCTGATCCTGGGCGCGAAGGGCGGTAAGCTGCAACTGGTGCTCAACACAGTGTTCTACTTGAGTGAACCAGTCGAAAACATTCCGTATAGCTTTTATCAGGAGTTCCTCGGCGCCGATCAACGTCCCGACGGCAAAGACGGCCGCTGGAAGGACTATGTCGATCGCGTCATCCCGCTGTGTCTGGGAGACTACTATCACGACTTCCGTGTCGTCGGAACGATTCCCGCCATGTTCGACAATTTCGTGTACGACGAGGATACCGGCGAGAGTTATCATTTTGCCGCAGGACGGAATTTCGAACATTTCAACTCGGAACACGGGTATTTCGAAGCCATTGTCGGGCGGCGTGTGGCGCGAGAAACAGGGCTGCAGGTCGGCGATGCCATCGCCGCGACGCACGGGTCCACCGAAGGTAGCGTCCACGAGGATCAGTTTTTCGTGGTGGGAATCTTGCGCCGACCGGAACCCCCAACGATCGCGCGGTCTTCGTGAATATGGAAGGCTTCTATTTGCTCGAGGGACACGCGAAACCGGTCGCGGACCACGACTCGGCCGCCACGGCCCAGGCGGCGGCCGACGAAGCCCCAGCGCCGGAAGGCGATCACGACCACTCCCCCGTCCACCAGCACAAGACAACGCCCCTGCCGCTTGAACAGCGAGAGGTGACGGCGCTATTGGTCAAAACCAGTCCCATTATCACGCGGGGATTAAGCAATACGATTAACGAAGGCTCGGTCGCACAAGCGGTCTTCCCGGTGGGTGAAATCACGAACCTGTTCAACCGCATCGTCCGGCCTTTTCAGCGAATCCTGCTGGTCCTGACCGCGATGATTTGTGTGGTCTCCGGCATTAGCATCCTGGTCAGCATCTACAATTCGATGAGTGATCGGCGCCGTGAAATCGCCATCATGCGATCCTTGGGAGCCGGGCGGCGGACGGTAATGGCCGTCGTGCTGCTGGAGGCGGTGATCCTGGCCGTCGGAGGGGGAGTCATCGGCTGGGCCAGCGGCCATCTGCTGATCGCAGCCGCCAATCCGTGGATCGAGGCGGAAACGGGCGTTGCCATCGGTCCCTTGGATATGGCCCCCCCCGTGAATCTGGCCGAAATCCTTTCGCCAGACACCAACTTGGAAATCTTGGTGTCAACCGAATGGATCCTGGTCCCCGCTCTGATCATCCTGGCCATTATCGTGGGTTTCCTGCCGGCCTTAGCGGCATATCGGACGGATGTCGCCGAAGCGCTTACCGCCAATCCATAACGGTCCGGCCGGCCGAGAGCCGGCAGAAAAAGTAACCTCAGGGAACGGGGCCTGCAGGACGGAATCCGGCGTCCTGACTTCCCCTCTGTGCGTTTGGAGGGGCAAGCCGATAAAATGCAGGTCGTAACGGAGACCTTAGACTATTGACGGAGTGGCCATTTGGCGGCATCACCCAATCGCAGGAGAAGACAAAGATGCATCGAAAACCGACCCTCGTGCTGACCCTTGCGATGTCCTTCGCCTGGGGAGCGATCGCCTGGGCGTGTCCGTTCTGTACATCGGTTTCGCAGACCCTCACCGAAGAAATCAATTCGATGCAGGTCGTCGCGGTGGCCCGACTGGTCAAAGCGCCACCCTTGCCCGAGGACGGTCCGGTCGACGCGACAGGAGCGCTGCCCAAAGCCACGTTTCGCATTCAGGATGTGATTAAAGGGAGCGAATTCACGAAGGCCGGTGATCAAATTGAGGTGCTGTACTTTGGTAACGCAGACAAACAAAGTCCTTATCTGGTCATGGGCACCGATCCACCGCAAATCGTCTGGTCGACGCCGCTGGGCCTGTCGCAGCGGGCCTATGAATACGTCGTGCAATTGCCCAAGTTGCCCGGCGACCGGCGGCGATTGGAGTTCTTTCAGGAATACCTGGAAGACGACGACGAAATGCTGGCCCGCGATGCGTATGACGAATTTGCCAAGCGCCCTACGAGGACGTCGCCTCCTTGAAAGAAAAACTCCATCATGACCGCTTGGTCGAATGGATCAAAGATAAAGACGTGCCTGCCAGCCGCCGTCGTTTGTACTTCACCATGCTTGGCGTGTGTGGTACCGATGCGGACACGCCTCTCTTACAGTCGATGATGCGATCGGACGATCGTCAGACCAAGGCGGGCTTGGATGCGCTGTTGGCCTGCTATTTGATCCTGTCACCCGATCAAGGTCTGCAGGACGTCGACGAGCTGTTCTTAAAAAACAAGAACGCGGAGTACGCAGATACCTATGCGGCCATCATGGCGATCCGTTTTCACGGGAACCAGACCGATAGGATTGCCAAGCCGCGGCTGATCAAGTCGTTGCGACACTTGTTGGAACGTCCCGAGTTGGCCGATTTGGTCATCCCGGACTTAGCTCGCTGGCAGGATTGGGACGTGATGCCCAGAATGGTGCAGTTGTTTAAAGAGGCCGACGAAAAGTCCAGTTGGGTCCGCGTTCCGGTGATCAATTACCTCCGCAGTTGCCCCCTACCCAAGGCCAAGGAGTACATTGACGAACTGGCTAAGATCGATCCGGACGCGGTGAAACGGGCTCAAACTTTCTTCCCGTTTGACGCCGAAGGGGATGGAGGTACAGCGTCACAGCCGGATGCGAAAAAATCGTCCGGCATGATTCTCCGGCGATCGAATGCCGTGGTAACCGACGCATCGCGCTTGACATATTCCGTAGCGGCCACGGCCGATGCCGACACGCCGCACCGCCGGATCACACAGGCCGACGCCCGCCATTCAGAACTCGGCAAGCCATTGGACGCTGAACCGATGGATGCTGCTGGGCGTACCGATGGTTGCCGGCCTGGTCCTTATGTTTGTGCTCCGGCTGATCCTGGGCTACCCCGCCCTGTGGCGAGCTCCGGCCTGATCGGCGGTATCGTCCTTTTTTACCCGGTTTTTGTATCAGAAAGCTATGAGTTCACCACATCCCGCTGTCGACCCGCCGGAACAATACCTGCAATATCGAGCGGTCAGCATGATGGCCGTGACCTCTCTGGTGCTAGGGATCGTCTCCCTGCCCGCCCTACTGTTCGCCAAGCTCTTGATTATCCCGTTGATTGGGATTGGTGTGGGGGCGTATGCCGTCGTCGGCGTGCGTCGACGCCCGAATGAGTTTGTGGGACTGAATCTGGCACGCATCGGGTTGGTTATGTGCATTGTCGTGTTGATCATTGGCTCGGCGTACAATGGCTACGTCTATGCGACCGAGGTACCCGACGGCTACATGCGGATCTCGTTCGAACAACTGCAGCCCGATGCGAATTACCCACAGTACCCGATCCCACCGGCGGCGCTGGATCTGGACGGCAAGCGAGTTTTCGTCAAGGGTTATGTCCACCCGGGCGTTGACCGTCGCAAGGGCATTAAGCAGTTTGTACTAGTTCCCGACATGAAGACGTGTTGCTTTGGAGGTCAGCCGGCGTTGACGGATATGATCGAAGTCACGCTGAAGGACCCACAGCGGATCAACTATTCCTTTGGCCGTCGGAAACTCGCGGGTGTGCTGCGAGTGACACCGTACAAGAAGCAGGTGGCTGGCCTGGATGGCGTGTATTATCAACTGGACGCGGACTACGTCCGTTAGCGGGGCGGTGCACATGGGGTCATGGAAGTTACTGTTCGCCGCCGTCGTCCTGCTGTTTTGCGGCTGTCAGCCCGCGGAGTCCGATCTCTCGCGCGGTGATGCCACGGCTGTCGCGCACGGCAGGAGTCCTCGAACGTCACGCACGCATCGGGCTCCGCGGTACCGTCCGACGACGCTGCAGCCCAGGACCGCGCCCTGACACGAGATGATCAGCCGGTGGAGGCAGACACCAATGAAAGCAACGCGGCGGCCGGGGCGGTCGAGATCGCGTTTGAGGACATTCAGCTGCCGATTCAGGCCGACGTGGTCTTTCGGCTGTTCATGCTTACCGATCGTGTGCGGGAGCTGGACGGACGACGGATTCGCATTAACGGCTATATGCTGCCTGATTCAAAGACCAAGGGCATCCGCCAATTCGTGCTGCTGAAGAACACGCAATGCAAATTCGGTCCGGGCGGACAGGCAGATCATCTGATCAACGTATTGATGGTTGAAGGCGAGACGGCTAAATACCACGATGAGCCGGTAACGGTCGAGGGCGTGCTTTCCATCAATCCGTTTCAAGGTCCCGACGGCAACACCTGGTCGATTTACGATTTGGCTTGCGAGCGAGTCGAAACGTATCGGCCGCGTCGTTACGATTGAACCGGGCTTAGGCCGCTTGTCGAATGGAGCTCAGGCGCACCATTCCGGATCGGGGCTTTCCCGCAATTCCGGTTGATGATCCCCCTGTAGGCGACGGATCTCTGTTTCCACCGCCTGAACGGCCGTGGCCTCGGTTAGTAGCGTCAGTCCCAGGTTCATCGTATGGCTGGCGTCTGCACCGAGGCGAATCACGCGTCCCTGCGCTGTTTCAAAAGCTGCGCGGATTTGGAAAATTCGTCCCTGGCTCGAGACCCGTGACGTAACCGTCTTGTTCAGCCGTCTCATTCTTCCAAAGTGTAAAACATGGCAACTGCTTGACGTTCCAATACAAGCAGACTCCGCGACGACCGTCGGCACTGCGCAACAGCGCCTGGGTTTGATCATTTGCATCGGCCAACATGCGAAAGAAGTAGACGCGCTCCTCCATATTGGGCGTCGGTTCGGAGTACGTCGACCAGTGCCCGACGCCGGCGGAGGCCCATTCGTTACGCGGCACGACGATCTCGGCCGGCACCACCACTTCCGCACCCGCGGTTAACAGAGGCGTGCCGAAGTTGCAGTGATACAGCATCTGCATTTCCGCTTCGCTGGCGGACACGTTGGTAATCCGATCCTCGATTTCCAAACCGGGTTGATTAAAACGTGTACGAATGGTTGTGGACAGCTGCAGTTTTTGGAAATGAAATCGGCACTCGTCCACGATACCGCGGACCGCGATCTGGTCGCCATCCACGGACACCTCGACGTAATGGGCAGGACGATTCGCTAAATGGCCGTGCAGCGGGTACAGCAGTCGACCTTGCTCGTCAAAATCGGTCGCACCATTACTCACGGCACCGCAACGGCAGATCCATTCGTCAAAACCATCGAGCCAGCCCAGACCCGAGGGTTCGGTGAGGGGTACGAATTGCGGATGAACGGGCCCCCGCACGGGCGATTGCCAGCCGACCACCTGATCGTCCAGCCAACCACGCCACAATCCCATGCCTCGTGTCGGTAGAATCGCAAACTCGAATCGTCCGTTGTGAACTCGGATTTCGTCCACGCCATCGGTCAGGCCGCCACGCAACGTCCTTTTGGCTATTCGGACCGATTTGGGGGCATCGCTCAACTGAGCTGCCTCAATCGTCAACTCGGGTTGGTATTGCTGACGCGCCGCATCCGTCACAATCCAAGTCTGAGCAGGCATGGTCTTGCTCCCGGTTTTTGAAGTCCAGCGTTGTGAGGCGGTTAACTTACACACTTCTCGGATGAATTAACAGCATCGCCTCGCGAGAACTCCGATCAAGCCACTAATCTCCTTTCTCAGTAGCCGGAGTTGGTCGCGGGCGTTTACTTGCCAGAGGCCACGAAACCGAATAAAACAAGACCTTCATCCAGCACCCCCGGACCACCGTAGACCAGGGGTCGGCCTGATACACGTTTTGACTTACGGTCAGCGCCTCGACATTCCACTCACGTCACGCATTCCGCGGGCGATCGACTCCCGGGAGGCCAGATCTGACCGACGTCTGTCACAGGAGCCACGTCCGCTATGACTTCAGCAAACATTGTCAGGGGAGACAGCGTCGCCGCCCTTTTGGATCGCGCATTCGATGCGGGTGAGGGTCTGCTCCGGCTGATTCCAACCTGGGTCCCGCGCAGTTTCCTACATCCGGGCAAGCGAATCAAACTCCATCCCCACGACTGGTATGCGTACGGCGCTCACCGTGGAGGCATCGACGAGCGTTGGTTTGGCAGCACAACCGAAGCTGCCAATGAGGGCCGCGTGTGGCACGAAGGCCTCAGCTTTGTCGGTTTCGAAGGGCACCATTTCTTACTGAAGGACGCCATCGAAGAAAATGGTCGCCGCATTATCGGCAGTACGATGTTCGACAAATATCAACGGTGGCCCGTTTATTCCAAGTTTTTTGACAACATGGGTCCGATTCCGCACCACATGCATCAATCTGCCGAAGACGCAGCGTTGGTGGGACAGGAGGGCAAGCCGGAATCCTATTACTTTTCCCCTCAGATGAACAACGTCGATAACAATTTCGCGTATACGTTCATGGGCTTGGAACCGGGCACGACGAAGGCGCAGGTGCGCGAGTGCCTGGCTAATTGGGATCGCGGCGACAACGGCATTCTGGACCTCTCCAAAGCCTACCGGCTGCAACGCGGCACCGGTTGGTTGATTCCGCCGGGTGTGCTGCACGCGCCCGGGTCACTCTGTACGTATGAACCCCAATGGGGCAGTGACGTATTCGGCATGTTTCAGTCTCTAGTGGAAGGCCGCGAGGTGCCTTGGTCGCTGCTCGTAAAGGACATGCCTCACGACAAGCACCACGATCTGGACTTCATCGTCGGCCAGCTCGATTGGGACAAGAACGTGGATACGCATTTCAAGGAGCACAACTATCTGGAGCCAATCGAGGCGGCGAGCGGCGAGGGCTGGGTCGACCATTGGATCGTTTACGGTCGCGTCGGGGGCCAACAACTGTTTTCGGCCCGCGAGCTCACACTGCAACCCGGGGCAAAATGCACACTCCAGGATGCCGGGGCGAGCGGCTGGATCACCGTCCAAGGAACGGGCCGTATTGGTAAACTGGATCTCCAAACACCTGCCATGATTCGCTTCGGTGAGGAAACGCGGGACGAAGTCTTCATCACCCACGAAGCCGCCACGCAGGGCGTGGTTGTGGAAAATACGGGGGGCGAACCGCTCGTCAGCCTGCGATACTTTGGGCCCAATACCTGGGATCAAGTGCCCAACGTGGGCGACTACCGGCAGGCCTAGCCGACGGCCAACGATCTGCCGCGGCCGTCGTCCACTTTGCACCGAAAGGATTGAATGAGATGAGCAACAATTTTCCCAAACTCCACAACGCCGCATGGCCGGGCGTGGTGGGCAAAGGTCCCGATTCGGAGCCTCCTATCGAGTTGGACACGATGCTGGACCTGACGGCGGCCGCCGAATACGAGGGTCAGAAATTCGACGGTGTCGACTTGTTCTTGTTCGCCCCACACGTCGACATCGATTCCACGGACGATGAGCTTCAGCAGTTGGCCGACAAAGTCCAGTCGCGCGATCTCGTGATCGGATCGGTCGTGGCGCCGGTGTGGCCACCCACCGGGGGCGGATCGGCGATGGGTGATGAGAGCGAGCGAGCACAGTTTCTTACGCAAGTACGCAAGGGCTGTGCCATTGCCAAGCGTTTGCGCGAGCTCGGCGTGCGCCCTGACGGCGTCGTACGGATTGATTCCGCCGTCGATCCGGGTACGTGGGCCTCCGACCCCGAAGGAAACACACAGCGAATCGCCGAAACGTTTCGTCACGCGGCCGAGATCGCGGCAGATCACGGCGAACGACTCGCCGCCGAAGGCGAGATTTGCTGGGGAGGCATGCATAGTTGGCGCGAGATGGTCCGATTGTTGGAGGCGGTGGGAATGCCAAACACGGTCGGCTTCCAGGCCGACATGGCGCATACACTGCTGTACCTGCTGGGATACAACGCTCCAGAAGACCGGATTGTGCCGGCGGATTTTAATTGGGAACCCGAAGCGCTGGAACAGGCGTTGGTCGACTTAACCGCCGCATTGCGCCCGTGGACCATCGACTTTCATGTCGCTCAGAACGATGCCACGGTCAAAGGCAGTGGCTCGCACGACAAAACCGGTCGACACTGCTTGCCCAACGATCCTCAGGGGAAATTGGATATCCCTAAACACGCAGGCTACTGGCTGCGCGACGAAAATGGCAACTTGACGAAACGGATTCGTCACATCTGCTGGGACGGCTGTATGTTTCCCAACGACGTGATGATGGATCCTCAAACGTGGAACGACATTTTGGCGGCCATGGTGGCGGTACGAGATGCCCACGGCTGGCAGGAATAAATCAAATTGGATTAAGGACCGCAACGGATCATGAGTGCAAAGAAACCGCTGAACATTGGAATGATCGGCTATGGGTTCATGGGTCGAGCTCATACGAACGCCTACTGCCAGGTCAACCATTTTTTTGATTTGGAGTATCGGCCCGTACTCAAGGCGGTCTGCGCCGCAACGCGGACAATGCCCAGCAGTTCGCCGACCAATGGGGCTACGAATCGATCGAGACCGATTGGCGAAAACTGCTGGAGCGGGACGACATCGATGCCATCGACATCTGCACACCAAATAACCTACACAAAGAAATTGCCATCGCCGCTGCGGAAGCTGGCAAAATGATCCTTTGCGAAAAACCTTTGGCCATGAACGTGGCGGAAGGCGAGGAAATGTGCCAGGCGGTCGAGCAAGCCGGGGTGCCCAATATTGTCTGGTACAACTACCGCCGCGTTCCGGCAGTAACGTTGGCCAAACAGCTGATCGAGGAAGGTCGACTCGGCCGTATTTTCCATTACCGCGCCGTGTTCCTCCAAGACTGGACGATTTCTGCGGACCTACCCCAAGGCGGTGCCGCACTTTGGCGGCTGGACGCTGCCGCCGCCGGCAGTGGTGTCACGGGAGATCTGTTAGCCCACTGTATCGACACCGCGATTTGGCTCAATGGCCTGATTCGCGATGTCAACGCCATGACAGAAACGTTCATCAAAGAGCGACCGCACAATCTGACCGGCAAAGTTGAACAGGTCACGATCGATGACGCATGTACCTTCTTTTGCCACTTCCAAAACGGTTCGCTCGGCAACTTTGAATCGACGCGATACGCCCGTGGGCACAAAGCGTTGTACACATTCGAAATCAACGGCGAACACGCCTCGATCGCCTGGGACCTGCATGACTTGCACCGGCTCAGTTACTTCGATCACCGCGACAATTCACTGGTCCGCGGATGGCACTCAGTGCACGTGACCGACAGCGACATGCCGTACATGGGCCACTGGTGGGTGCCGGGACTCCAAATTGGTTATGAACACAGTTTCATTCACCAGGTCGCCGACTTCATTACCGGCCTCCAGGAAGGCAAACCGGTGGCGCCGACCTTCCGCGATGCCCTGGAGACACAGCGGGTCTGTGACGCGATCCTCAAGAGTGCCCGCGACCGCCAATGGGTCGACGTCGAAGGCGAATGCGCACCGGCGCTGCAGCTTGCCAGAGCGACGAGCCGTCGTTGGACCGTATCCCGCTCGAGTGGCGTGGCTCAACTTCCCAGGTTGCTGAGGTCCAGGTAGCGGGCGTCATCAATTTCCACACGGCCCGTACGTGTCCAGTAGAGGATCTTGCGGGCCGCCGTCTCAGAACGCGGGGCTCCGATGCGCGTTTGATGCGATAGCACCGCGTCGGTGCGGCCCGTTCCTTCGAGCACCAACAGTTCTTTTGATTGAGCGTACGATACACGGTCACCTCGGGCAGTAAAAGTCTGCCCTTCGACATATGTGTTGCCCTGCGCAAGTAGATCCAGCATCGGCTGCCCCGCTGTCGGCAACGTCCCTTGTGCCACGGTCAATTGATCGCAAGACAGCAGGACGTCGTTGTTGCGCAGTGGTGCATCGGTACTGAGTGTTTCGTTCCAGCTAAGCACCGGACCGTAGATCACCTGAACACGATCGGTAAAATCCACGATCTTGCGATAGACATTGCCAGTAATTTCGCGCTGATAATCGACCTGCAAGAACGTCTTTGCATCGGAGCCAGTGTTATCGACGACCCTTGGCGCGGAGCCGCAACCGGAGTCAAATTGCCGCGAAAGCCTTCGCGCACAGTGATCACGCGTCCCGGCCCCCCGGCGCGGAGGTCGCCTGACTGGCGATCGATTTGGGCGAAGGGCACTTGAAGATAAGCGATGGACATCAGTCGTTGTTGGTCGTATTCGCGCGTCTCGATCAGCACATTGCCTTCGGCTCGAACCTGACGGATATCAACCGGTTCGCTCGACGACGAGTTCCCGAAGCCCAGCTTACGAGTGAGCTGAACGTGCAGTGTCCCGCCGCGCAAACGCTGATCGGCGCTGCGTACTTCGACGCCGCCGCCAAATCGCGCGTCCAGCCCGTCGAACTGCATATCGCGCGACCAATCGATGGTCATTTCCTGTGGCGTGGTCAAGGACTGACCGTTCGCGTCGCGGTCGACCAATACGATCATACGGCCAGGCTGTTGCGTCCAAACCAGATTCCGAGCTTGATCGAGATTCAGCTCCAATGTCTGCAATTGCATTTGTTCCGAGTTGATAGATACCGGGTGTCCCACGGCTGTCAGCACGTGAAGCTGCTGTGCCGTCGGATCCTGCATTCGCACCGCATCAGCGTGCAGGTCGAACAGTGGCCGCGTGGGATCCTGAAGCCCGACTTGTTGTACGCGAACGTCGTCTTGCAACACCAAATTGTCCACCGTTACGTCATGTTCCATCACGCGCAGCACCGCATTTAAGCTACGGCCGAAGACGCGCGTTTCACGTAGCGGCACGCGCGGTGGAGCGGTCGGACTACTGGCGTTTGTGCTTGGAACGCGAGGGGCGGACGCGATACGCACGGTAGCAGGGCTCCGCGCCGTTGCTCGATCTGCGGACCGGTGTTCAAACCGAGCTTCCAACTGTTGTGTGGTCGCGACGACACCCTCCGATCGCAGACGCACCGGGCGTGAACTGGGCCGGGCGGCGTTGGCGAGCGCGACCAAGCGTTGAGGCCTCACCGACATACGCAACGGTGACGTGTTGGCGGGGGAAGTGTCTGCATCGGCCGATGGCGGCGCGGGCTCGAGCCAGACGTGTAATACTTCGGCCTCTATCCCATAACTCGCTCCAACTTGCACTTCGGCGCCCTGGTCCAATGTCAGTCGATGAAGGTCACCCTCCCTTACAAACTCCAATTGATCCAGCCACGACGCCCGCACGGGCTGCGGATTGGCGCCGGTCAGTTGCCCGGCGAATTGGCCGGGGCCGGTCGCCGTCAAGCGGTCGACACGTCCCTCCGCCTCCAGGACGCAATCAATGGTTCGCGACGTCACTTGATGCTGATCGTAACGAAAATAGACCTGATCGGCGGAATGGTCAGGATTGGCCCACAGTTGAAAGCGTCCCAACTGCAGGTCATACAGCATCCGACGGCTGCGGATATGTGCGCGTCGCGATGGGGCATCCAGTACCACCGGATCGCCTTCGGCAATTACCTTGCCAATCTCGAGCTTCGGCAGCGACGCCAGACGCGTCGTGTTGGACTCTGGCAAATTGGGATCAACCGACGGTACGCGGCGCGAACCTCCCGCCTCGGTCACAACCTGCTCGGAGGCCTCGGGCGGTGCGGAGGGAGGCTGCGTGAGATGCAGTGAAAGCTTTTGACACTGCAACGTATCCACTACCCCCTCGGCGGCCTGTCGGCGCAATTCAACGTGCTCTTCCAACGTCACCAGGTTTTCTGTGAAATCGACACGCAGCGGCCCCTGACAGTCGACGTCCACCGGCGCGGTGGTTGTCTCTGAAGAAGAATCGTCCCTGTGGGACGGATCGGCAATTTCAAGATGCAAATGTTTCAAATGCATCAACTCGATTGATCGCACGCCGGCCCAGCCCTGATTCGTATCCACCTTGCGGTTGTCAACCAGTGGCATTAGCTTGATCATCAAGTCACGTCCTTGGGCGTGACTCCGCTCGTATTGGAACTCCACGTCGTGAGGTGTGAGAATCATCTGCGGTTTGATCTGTACATCGGAAGTCAGAATCTCCAGGCGTCCGGTGCCGTCAGGCTGCCCATGACTGTGAATGCGAATCTTACCCAGCAAGAAACCGGCAACCGGCTGTCCAAATTGCGTGCCCCGCATGTCGACCGGTCGGCTTAACTGCAAGACAGCACCGTCGGGTGCCTGCAAAATTAGTGAAGAGGCGCGGCGGCTTTCATCGGAGGAACGATCGCCAACGATCACAGCCGTGCAGGGAAACACGCGCAACGTGCCGTCTTCCTGGGGCTGGTAGTCCTTGAATAGCAAGAGCGTGTTGCGGTTGCAAAGAATTTTGGGAGATTCGTTTTCCCAAGCGCCGGGCTCGAAAAGTCCCTGGAGATCCGCCTGATATCGATCGGTCGCCGAAACCACGGGCGATCCAACTCGGACGCCATCGTGCATCCGTTGAGGCGCCGGCGGTTCGATCAATGGGACCACAACCTTGGCGTAAATCAGATAGACAACCAGCAGACTGCCCAAACTAATCGCCGCACGTCTCAGCTCCGTCCACTGCATGCGTTTACGCCTGATATTTTTGAATCAAGTCTGCCCACCGATTCTTAGACTTGAGGATGAACTCGATGACCTCACGTACGGCGCCCTGACCGCCACCCAGTTTTGTGACGTAGTGCGCCGCATTGCGTACCTCCGTGACTGCGTCCGCCACCGCCACACCGAACCCCATCGTTTGGATGGCCGCCAAATCCGTCAAATCGTCACCGATATAACAAACCTGAGCCGGCTGCAGTTGCAGCTGCGCCATAATCTCGCGAATCGTCGGCAGCTTTCGCTCGAACCCCTGTCGAATGATATCGATGCCCAATTCAGCCGCGCAAACTTTCACGATGTGGGAGTTCGCGCTGTGACGACGCCAAAACGATAGCCGGCTCGTTGCCAAAGCTTGATGCCCAGCCCATCGCGAATGTTAAAGCGTTTGATTTCAATACCTTGGTTGTCGAAGATCACACCGCCATCGGTCAAAACGCCATCCACGTCCGACAGAATCAGCTCAATTGCCTGGCATCTCACATCAGGTTTCATGTACGCGCTTGGTGCCTCCCTGGTTCATTAACGGTAATATAATCGGCGCCGAGTCGCTGACCTGTCGATCGCAGTCCAGCGCAACTCGCTCGTCGGTGGTGCGATGCCCTTCTTCATCCCTATCGTCGCGAGGCAAAAAGGCGACGACATCGGTAATATCGATCAGCCCCAGTGGACGGCATTGGTCATCGGTGACCGGTAATTCGCTGATCTTGCGCTCCGTCAGGATACCAATCGCCTCGGCCATCATCGTACCCTGCGACACGGTCGTCGGCGAATCGGTCATCACGCGCTGGATGGGTTGGTCGAGTAATTCGTCCTGCTGTCGTTCCAAAAGGCGTGCTAAATCACTGTCTGTAAAGATCCCCGTCAGTCGGCCCTGCCCATTAATTGCCAGCACCGCGCCACTCCGCCTTCCTGGCCGTCCGAGTGAGACCAACACCTGGCGGACGGTCAGGTCCTGATGGGCGACGCGACAATCGTGTAGCGGCCGCATCACGTCCTCGAACGCGCGAGCCTGCGGCCCAGCGCACCTCCCGGATGAAATCGAGCGAAATCGTCGGGCGTGAAGCCCCGCCGATGACTCGGTCGCCAGCGCCAGCGCGTTCGCCCAGCGCGAGCATCACCGTGGTGCTGGTGCTGGGGGCCAGCCCCAAGCCGCCGGCTTCCTCGAGCGCACCGATCCAGAGCACGACGGTTGCCCGGCGAGCTCCAATTGGCTGTGCGGTCGACCTGTCATCGCCACAAGGGGCACGCCAAAAGCAATCAGCGACGGCAGCAGCCGCAACACTTCCTCGGTTTCGCCACTGTGCGAGAGCATGAGGATCACGTCGTCGCAATGCACGCGCCCCAAATCGCCGTGAATCGCCTCGGCAGGATGCAAGAAATGGCTGCGGGTGCCCGTCGACGCGAATGTGGCGGCGAGCTTTTGCCCAATCAATCCCGCTTTGCCCATACCGCTGACAATCACGCTACCCTGACAGCCCTGCAGCAAGTCAACGGGCGCGAAAACGTTTCGTCCAATTGAGGAACTGGACTGAGCAGCGCGGCGAGCTTCGGTTTCGATCACCCGTCGCCCTACTTCCAAGGAGCTCTCTAGCGGGAGCATGCGCATTCTCTCCAAGCGTTGCCTCGCGGCGTGCCGCAGATCCCATGCTTGTCTTCCTTGACAATCGGCATCACGTTCGTCCACTCTTCCGTCAACGCCCGAGTCCACAGCAACGTGACGGATGGGCATTCTGAGTCGAGTTCTGCAGCAAGGAGCAACGTGGATGTGGTCGGCAACCGGAGCTACAGCTACGGCTTAGCTGGCGCCAGGATATGCTCGCGGCCACGTCCGCCTGGCGTGGCCGCAACGCAACCCCTTCGAGTGGGTTCGCCGTAAACGGCAGCCGCACTTTAGACGGCTGCGGGCTGTCCAGACTTGCTGGCATTGCCAGCTTGTCCAAACGCCACCATACGATCGATGCACACCTGCTTCATGGCGGCCGCGCGGGTTTCATATAGTCGCGTGGATCAAACTTCTCCGGACTCTCCGCAAACACCTTGCGAATCGCTCCGGTCATTGCCAGGCGGTTATCGGTATCCACGTTGATCTTGCGAACGCCGGATTTGATGCCTCGCTGGATTTCCTCGACCGGAACGCCCCACGTCTGGCGAATGTTGCCACCGTACTTGTTGATGATATCCTGCAGCTCTTGTGGTACTGAGCTGCTGCCGTGCATCACCAGATGCGTATTGGGCAACTTTTTATGGATGGCCTCGATGCGGTCCATGGCCAGGATTTCACCGGTGGGCTTTCGCGTAAACTTGTAGGCGCCGTGACTGGTCCCAATGGCGACGGCCAAGGCGTCAACTCCGGTGGCTTCCACAAATTCGGCGGCCTGATCCGGATCGGTCAACAGCTGGTCGTGCGATAGCGTACCCACCGCGCCGTGGCCGTCTTCTTGTTCACCTTCACCGGATTCCAGTGAGCCGAGGCACCCCAACTCGCCTTCCACCGAAACATTGCGAGGATGTGCCAGCTCAACCACTTTCCGCGTCACATCGACGTTGTATTCGAAGGACGCTGGTGTCTTGCCGTCGTCCATCAGCGAACCATCCATCATCACCGACGTAAAACCATTATCGATCGCGCTCTGACAGGTCGCAGGGCTATTTCCGTGGTCCTGATGCATGCAGACGGGAATATCTGGATACAATTCGGCAGCAGCCAGCATCAAGTGGCGGAGGTACGCATCCTGAGAATAGGCCCGTGCCCCGCGGGAGGCCTGGATGATCACCGGTGAATCGGTCTCCCGGGCAGCCTCCATGATCGCCTGAATCTGTTCCATATTGTTGACATTGAAGGCCGCCACGCCGTAATCGTGTTCGGCGGCGTGGTCAAGCAGAGTGCGCAGGGGAACAAGGGCCATAGTTCAAAAACTCCTAAACTAGCAGGGTTGCGAAGCCCCAACGGTCGACGCCGCTTGGCAAACTTCGTCAGTGGCGGAACCGCTGATTATGCGGAGAAGCCCCCAGACTGGCAATCCCCGGCAGATCGCCTACCTGACCGCCTCGCGATCGGGCGCCCGCCCGTCAAAACTCCGCACCGAGATCCCCCGCCCACAGCAACCGCTTGATGGCGGTTTGAGCGGTGCCCCCTGAGCGGGTCGCATTCAACGTCGGGCGAGCGGTTCGAACAACTCATCGCGTTGAGTCTGCGCCACGCGGATCAGCAACAGCTTTTGCTGTGCATCGCCCTGGCCCACGTCGACAAAGAAATTCTGACCGAGACCTTTGTGATCGGGGGTGCAGCTGAGCAACAATGTTTCCCCCGGATGTAATGACGCGCTGATGAGCAGGTCTTGAAAAACCTCTCTGGCGCGGCCCGACAATAAATGAAACGTCCCCTCTCCAGCCACCCATTGTTTCCGCGGCTCACCGTGATGCACTTCGGGCATGAATTCCAACCGCACCGTGCCGTCACCCTGAGGAAACGACCGGGCGGCGAGAATACGACTCCGCGTCACGAAATGACTTCCCCACCACTTTGTCGTCTGCCTGGTCCTTATGCAGAACCACCATTTCTTCGCGCGGGGAACTTGTCACGATCTCCGTTCGCTGCCCCGCACGACTCTGCACGCGCCGGTTCTGAGCCAGGACATCCATTTCCGACGTCACGGACTGATCGAGCCGAGTCGCCTGCTCCTGCTGCTGATCCAAGAGTTCGCGAAGAATTGTCGGCAATTGAGCCACGAAGCCACACCGAAAACCGTTGTTATTCAGGTGCAATCGTTTCTCGACGGTCACTCGCTGTTCGTCGACCTGTTGCCACAGTTGCAAATTAAACTCCGCTTCGCCCACCGGCACGCGCACAAAAGTAATCTCCAACGCCACGCTGTCGGGCGACATGCGTGTCACCGGCAATTCGAACGCCTCCGGCGTCGTGTCTTTCCACGCCGAGCAACCTGCGACGGTCAGCAGTCCAACGACGATTCCGCAATGCAAGGCGAGATGCGACCGTGTTTGGCGAATGTGACACCGCATCACGTCGTGGCCCCTGGCACAAAGAAAGAGAACAGCGGAAGTCTCCGCCCGATGTTTCCGCCACGCAACCGTACGGCGGCCCGCTTCTGAACGACTTCATTGGGTCGGGACGCTATCGCGGATGTCATTCTATGTCAATCGGAATTGGCTGCCGCCTGGGCCCGCGCGAACCGTCGAATGGCCGTCCAATCGCTTCACAAAAACGCTCTTGACCCTCTGCGTCGAATGGCATATCCTCCCGCCTCATCGAAGCAAACGCGTGCCGCTCGCTTTGAAAAATGGTGCCGACATGAGGCACTTTCGGCAGGCCACTGACGACAGACAGAACCTCAGCGGAGCCCCTAACCAACACACAACAAACATTCTCCGGGTCACGTGATTGAGTCCGCATCTGGAATCTTTGGATTCTGCGGACCGCGAAGCGAACGTTCGGCAAGGACGCCGTCGTCCGCTTCGAAACCCACGGCCCCGGCGCGACGGCAACGTCCAATCGCTCCCGGAAAAGGAACGGAGTCCTAAGCCCCCCTGGGACCCTAAGCTTTCCGGGGGCTTTTTTTCGCGCTCAACATACTAGCCGGTGGCAGCAATCAAGAAGAGGGTGGCATGACCCTGATCCGTGAACTGATCGTCGACGACGTCCGCTTTCCGACATCGCGGGGGCGACATGGCTCGGATGCCATGAATCCCGATCCCGATTATTCCGCGGCCTATGTCTCGCTACTTACCGATCAGCCCGACACCGGACACGGCCTCGTCTTCACGCTGGGACGAGGCACGGATTTATGTGCAGCGGCCGTCAAGATGTATGCCCCACTAGTTGTCGGCCAGTCGCTGGAGTCGATTGTCGCCGATATGGGCACGTTCTGGCGGACCATCACCGGCGATAGCCAACTGCGTTGGTTGGGACCCGAAAAAGGAGTGGTGCACATGGCCGCTGCCGCCGTGATCAATGCGGTTTGGGACCTTTGGGCTAAGACCCAAGGCAAGCCGTTATGGCAGTTGCTCTGCGATTTACCCACCGAGCAGCTCGTCGACTGCATTGACTTTCGTTACCTTACCAACGCGCTGACGCCCCAAGAAGCTCGGCAGTTGCTGCGAGCGCAGGAGGCCGGCAGCGCAGCGCGTCAAGCACGCGTGCTGGCCGAAGGCTACCCCGCCTACACCACCAGCACCGGTTGGCTGGGATATACCGACGACCAATTGCGACAGCTGTGTCGCCAAGCGATCGCCCAGGGCTGGTCGGCCTTTAAGCTGAAAGTCGGGGCGGACCTGGAGCGAGATCGTCACCGTCTGGCCATTGTGCGCGAAGAGATCGGTCCTGACCGCACGCCTGATGGTGGATGCTAATCAGGTGTGGGACGTCGACCAGGCGATCACCTGGATGCGCGATCTGGCCGAGTTTCAACTCGTCTGGATCGAAGAACCCACCTCCCCCGATGACATTCTGGGTCATGCCAAAATCGCCGCGGCGATCGCACCCATCGGCGTCGCCACCGGAGAAATGGTCCAAAATCGTGTCGTGTTCAAGCAGTTGCTGCAGTCGCGCGCCGATCCAGTTCTGTCAGATCGACAGCTGCCGTCTGGGAGGTGTCAACGAGGTCCTCGCCGTTCTACTGTTGGCGGCCAAGTACCAGATCCCCGTCTGCCCGCATGGAGGCGGCGTCGGTCTTTGCGAACACATTCAGCATCTGAGTCTGTTCGATTATGTGCGTGTAAGTGGCTCCTGGCATCATCGCTGGGCAGAATACGTCGATCACCTGCACGAACATTTTGTCGATCCGGTCGTCATCCGCAACGGACGGTACCAAGCCCCCCTGGCCAAGGGCTACAGCGTCCAGCTGAAACCGGAATCGATCGAGGAATTCCGGTTTCCTCACGGCCCAGCCTGGCGTTCGCCGTGACTCCCCTTCAAGCCCCTCATCGCCCCGACGTCCCGGCGAGCATCGGCGCGGCTGGGGGGAAATGCACCGCACCGATCCCGTCGGGACGCCGTCTCACTCAGTCGATTACTCCAGCGTGACTAATTCACGACCTTTGCGAGTGGACATCGCTCGCCAAAGGATCAAGTCGACATCGTCACTGACAGCGCGGGTCGCGCCATCCATCAATGCCACATTCACAATGCCCGGATGCGAGCTCGCCGTTACGGCCGCATAGGTTGCGACCCGGTCCGATTTGCCCTCCTGCATGTTGGTCCAATCGATACTCCGCTGACCAACACGCTCGGGACGGACATCCCGATTCGGCGCAAGGCGGTCGTGAAGCCCGTCTGATGCGTGGCCCGTCCACCCATTCGGTGTGTCCGGTGTTGTCCGCCGGCGACGGCCCATATTTGGGATCGCCCGGCGGCAAGTCCGCGGGCGACTCGACAATCGCCAGCTCGCCCACCGTGCCAGCATTGCGTTCGTATGGGGTGTAGGCACGCACCTCGGCCAGACACAACGTTTTACTCAGGCCATCCTTGAAATCGCGCGTCCGTAGCCAGCTTTCTGGGAAATACGCCCCCGCTCCTCCCTGCTTGGTCGCCGGATCCCATACCAGCCACACCCCGCAATTGACGCCGTAATTAAGGGGATAGTGCCGAGCCACACCGTCCTCGTAACGCACGACGTCGTTCGGTTCCGAGGGACACAGATAGGGGTTGACGCGAAAGGACGAGACAGGTTGCCCGCCGGTGGTCATGACAGTGCTGTAGGGCGCATTCCAGGTTGATTTCACGGCTCAACACGTCTTCCTCTAGGTACGGTAAGAGCAAGGCCTGCGCCGACCAACCGCCGCGCCGGCCTGGCTCGGCGGATACTTGCCCCGGCGCTTTCAAAATTCTGCATGGCGATTGCAATTTGGCGAATGTTGTTGACGCAGGATGCTCGCCGGGCCGCCTCACGAGCGGCGTTGATTGCCGGCAGCAACAACAGCAACAAAATGGCAATGATGGCGATCACGACCAACAGCTCGATCAGCGTAAACCCGCGGCGACGGAAACCAAACATCGGTTCAACTCCTTGAAATGCCCCCCCACTGGAACATCCAGGCAGACACGATATTGAGACTCGTTATCATCAATGGCCACATTTTACTAAGCGTCATCCCATTCGCAAGGCGTAAAGGTGGAGACCTCGGCACGATTTACAGGTCGCAGGTCGCGGGCGGGAACCGTCGATCAGCTCCGCAACCACGTCCGGCATTTCCCGGCTCTAGCCCCCCTCCAGGATCGCGTCGTGTCGGCTACGATGGTGAGCAGTGAGCGGCGAAACCCTTCGCAGTTCTAGGCGGTTCTTCAGGGGCCTGAACCTCTGCTAGCCAGTAGCCGTAACATGAACAACGGGGAATGGTTAGGCAACCCGTGTCGTGAGCCCAGACGGAACGTGTCGCGGGGGAGATCCGCGACGGGATCACCGTACCTGCGGGTCCCGTGTCGTCCCAAGCGGAGAGAACTCAATGGAAGCACCAAGTGCCGTCGCGGCGGCTCCTCAAAGCACCGAAGCGGATGTCGTGATCCAGACCGCGCAACCTAACCAAGGACTATCGAGATTTCTGGGGGAGGCAAAAAGTGCGGGCCCTCAAGGCCTTGGATTTGGAAGTTCGCCAGGGTGAGATCTTTGGCCTATTGGGTCCCAACGGCTCTGGAAAGACGACCACCATCAAGCTGCTCCTGGGGCTGCTTTTTCCGACCAGTGGCGAGGCCTTAGTGTTTGGCCGCAAAGCCACCGACGTCAACAAGAACGAGCGGATCGGCTATTTGCCGGAAGAATCGTATCTCTATAAGTTTCTCAATGCCGAAGAGACGCTCGATTTTTACGGCCGCCTGTTCAACATGACGCCCGAAGTTCGTCGGCGACGCGTTGTGGAGTTGATCGAAATGGTCGGTCTCACGTGGGCCAAACGACGTCAATTAAAAGAGTATTCGAAGGGGATGACGCGCCGCATTGGATTGGCGCAGGCACTGATCAATGATCCGGACTTGATTGTCTTAGACGAGCCCACGACCGGGTTGGACCCGATCGGCACACGGGAAATGAAGGACTTAATCCTGCGGCTCAAGGGCGAAGGCAAGACGGTGCTGATGTGCAGCCACCTATTAGCGGACGTACAGGACGTATGTGATCGGATCGCCATCCTCTACCAAGGGGACCTCAAGGAACTGGGGCGTGTGGATAGCCTGCTGACCGTCCGTGATGTGACTCAGATCCGCGCCGAAAAGCTGACCGAGGCGGCCAAAGACGAGATCCGCGCGGTCATCGAACGGCATGGAGGCGAGTTGCTGGGCATCGAGAATCCCACCACGACGCTTGAAGAATTATTCCTGAACATCGTCCGCGAGAGCGAAGCCCATCCGGGGCGTCGCTCGCGTGCCGCAGCGGGTAACTCATAGTCCGGCGCAGGCAAGCTGTTCCCGGGAGTCGTTGCGACCCTGACCGTGGGCTGCCCAATTGACGACGAATCCCGATTCCTCACGAGACCTACGCAAGACTTGGCGGAAGCGACCATGGTACTGGAAACACCGATACTTCCCTACGCTCAATGGTTAGCCGAAAACATCCGACCATTCCTGCTCGCGCTGCTCGGTGTCGCTGGTGCAGGAATTCTGCTGGGCTATCTGGCCGCGCCGCTCCGCCACGGCCCTGCCGCAGCGTTCCGGATGACGTTCGCCACGCTTGGCACAGGTCTGCGCGAACTGGCACAATTATCTCCTCGAAGGCTCTGGGCGATCCGCGATTGGCATTTCAGGAATCAATCCGGCGCCGCGTGTTAGTGGTGTTCGCGGTGTTCGTGATCGCATTATTGTTTGCCGGTTGGTTTTTAGACCGCCAGAGCGAACACCCCGCCCGTTTGTATCTCAGCTTTGTGCTGACGGCGACCAACTACCTGGTGCTCGTCTTGGCGATTTTCATCAGCGCCTTCAGCCTTCCAAACGACCTGAAGAACAAGACGATTTTTACCGTCGTCACGAAACCCGTTCGCGGCTGGGAAATCATCTTGGGCCGCATCTTGGGCTTTTTGGGAATCGGCACGCTTTTGTTGGCTCTGATGTGTTTGTTCAGCTACTTGTTCGTCAAGCGAGGTCTGCAGCACTCCCATACGGTGGATCCGGCGCGGCTCGTAGCGGTCGTCGAGGATGCGCCCGCCGACGCGGTGGGCGGCGAAAGTTCTTTTGATCGCTACCATCGCCACGAAGTCGTTCGCAACCCGGACGACTCGCTCCAAGTTACGCCGGCTCACGATCACACGCACCAAGTGACGAGTACTCCGGACGAAAACCGGCGAGGTGTTTATGAATTGGGCGCCGCGCAAGGCATGCTGTCGGCGCGAGTCCCGATTCTGGGCACGCTCCGTTTTCTCGACAGCTCGGGTAACCCTGGCGAAGGGACGAATGTCGGCTACGAGTGGACGTATCGTCGGTACATCGAAGGCGGCACTCTGGCAACCGCGATCTGGCGTTTTGAAGGACTGAGGTCGGAGGACTTCAGTGACACGTTGCCTTTGGAAATGTCGATCCGGGTGTTTCGAACCTATAAGGGAAACATCGAAGAAGGGCTGACGGGTACAATCGAACTGGTCAAGCCCGCGCCGTTAGGCGACGACGGTTTACCGATCGCCCCGGACGGCGGTCTACGCAGTGTGGCGATGAGTTTCACGGCGCAGAGAATACGAGGACTATCAACCGCGCATCAGTCGCAAAGTAATGGCCCGTGATGCCAGCGGCGCAGAACGCGAAGTCGACATCTTCGAGGACCTCGTCGATCCGGAGACCGGGGCCTTGGAGGTTTGGATTCGCTGCTTGGACCGCGCTCAATATTTTGGCATGGCGCCCGCCGACTTGTACATTCGTGCACGGAACGAACCTTTTTGGGTAAACTTCATTAAGGGTTATGTCAGCATTTGGTTCCAGATGCTCGTAGTCACTTGTTTTGGTGTCGCCTTCAGCACTTTTCTGAGTGGTCCGGTCGCGATGATCGCCACGTTGTCCGCACTGGTCATGGGTTTCTTCAAGGGTTTTGCGGTCGACGTGGCCACAGGAGAAATGCCCGGCGGCGGCCCGCTCGAATCGCTGGTACGACTGATCAAACAATGGAATCAAATGTCGGAACTGGATCCGGGCCCCGGAACGTGGATTATCCAACGCATCGACGATGTCCTGATGTTATTCGTGCAGGGCATCAGTTACGCGATGCCCAATTGCGGAATCTTCAACACCAGTCGCTTCGTCGCTTACGGTTTTGACATTCCGCGAGACCTGATGGCACAGCATCTGACGATCGCCTTGGCCTACGCACTCGTTGTGGCCGTCGCCGGCTACTTTCTCTTCAAGACACGGGAAATTGCGGCATGATTGCAAACGCATCGTTTCGACGGAAAGTCTTCTACGGGGCCCTCATCGCCGTCCTATTGTTTCCCCTCTATCTGGTCAGCCGTCCTTCGGTCCGCGAAGCCGATGGTCGTTTGACGAAAGGAGGCATCCTCGCGCAGTTGCGGAGCGAGTACGAGCTTTCTCAAGCCGATCTGGGAGAAATTGACCCTGCCAGTGAGTCCATGAAGCTGGCGACATTGGGCATGCGAGGGATCGCAGCCAACCTGCTCTGGGAAAGGGCGAACCGCTACAAGCGAGAAAATGATTGGGACAACCTCACCGCCACGCTCAACCAGATCAGCAAGTTGCAGCCCAATTTCATTTCCGTCTGGCAATTCCAGGGCTGGAATCTTGCCTACAACGTCTCCGTCGAATTTGACGACTATCATTCCCGCTACCATTGGGTCAAGCGAGGCATCAACTACTTGCGAGATGGGATCCGCTACAACACGCAAGAGCCTGTCTTGCCGTGGGAGATTGGCTGGACCTTTGGTCACAAGCTTGGCAAAGCCGATGAATACGTACAGTTTCGCCGTCTATATCGTGACGACACCGACTTCCACACCGAGCTCTCCACCGACGTTAATATGGAAAACACCCTGGGCGCCGACAATAAGCCCGACAACTGGCTGACCGGACGGGAGTGGTTTTTGCGGGCACAACAGATCGTGGACAGTGGCGTGCCCATCCGCGGTCGGCTGGTCGACGATACGGGGCGGATCCGACGCGGCAAAACCCCGTTGATCTTCCACAGTCACGCGCCCAAATGGTTGATTAGTTATGCCACGGCCATCGAGGAAGAAGGCTACCTGGACGAAAAGGCGCAGGTGGCGTGGCGTCGCGCCGGAGCTGCGTGGGACGAATACGGCCGTCGCGAAATTCCAACGTCCTATGGCTTTGCCATTCGCCTGACTGATCTGGAACGAATGGAAGCCGAGGCCGACCGATACGGCGCACAATTGGACGAATTGCTGCCGGGCATCCGCGCCGAAATCGAAGCGGAAAAGAAGGCCACGCTTACGCCGGAAGAATTAGAGGCGATGTCGATTCCCGAAAACCAACGCACGGAAGAGCAGCGTCTGCTGGCCTTTGCCGCGGAACGTACATCGCGGGCCCGCTATGCCGAAATGGCGGAACGAGCCCCAGCGGAACTCGAGCGTGAAGTCAATCGACTGGTGAGAAAAGGCGAACTGGCTCAGTCGTTTGCCGACGCGATCTATAACTATCGGGACCAGGTCAATTACGATTACTGGAAACTTCGCTGTGAAGTCGAACAACAGGACACGGCAATTGCCGCCCGGCGACTGGTCTATGAGGCCGATCAGGCCTACGCTGCAACCGACCTGGAAACTATGCGGACGAAATACGAGGCCGCCTGGAACGAATGGGCCAAGATCTTTGAACAATATCCGTTGATGCTGGAGGATACGACGGCGGAAGACTTGATGGTGGCCGTTCGTCGCTATGCGTGGCTGCTGAGCCAACTGGACGAGCCGTTTCCGCCGGAGGACTTCAAACTGCAACGCCTCCTAGAGCTCCATAGTTTGTCGGACGAGGAGTAGCTCGGCCGAATCTCAATATGAATAGACCGAGCGCCCAAAGCCAGAGATGGCGGGGTTCTGGCACGGCCATGCCCACCGCGTCTCTCGGTCCCTGCTCGTAGCCTCCACCAGATCGCCACTATCGAACTCGCCGTCTAGGTTCGTGTCACCGAACCAGGTGCCGACAAGAGTTTCTACCCAATAGATTCGATCATCCGCTCCCACACGGCCGTCGCCGTTCAGGTCGTACCGCGAATCCGCTTCGCCGCTGCGAATTGCAGCGCTGAGTAAATCGATAGCAAGCGGGATCCGCATCAATTCGAAACCAACCCGTAAGGGTCCAATTGCGGGTTTCGCCCACCGGTGCAATACCTAGGTCGTCTTCAAACAACACCAACAAATCGCCGTCCACTCCGCCATTCCACTCCGGGTCTCGGGGGCCGGACAATTCAACCGCTGATGCCGGCTGCACGGTAGGCGGTCCCGAGACGTAGACGGGAGGGACGAGGGAGGGAGTTGCCCCGTCCTCGTCCAACACAAAGTAGCCGGCCTCGGGGGATCGGCTGGGCCAAGTTGTCCAAGGTACCGTCCAGTGGCCAATACCCAACCAATTCAGCGCGGAGCGGCAGCGCGAGGCCCATGGACAATATCGTCCACACCATGCCCCGCATGATCGCAGCACTCTGCCCTGCCATCGTGGTTATCCTCTTGACTCTCTGTTTTCCGCCTCGTCGTCGGCGTACAAAGTAAAACGGCCGTTGCGACTGCCATGGCCACTCGAACCGCACGTTTACAGTCCAAGAAACGGGACCGGTAAGAGAAATGCGTGCTGCTCGTACAAGCTGAGGCCCCCGTACCAAGATACGTATTGCGTGAAGTACACGACCACGACGTAAAGCAAGACAACGGGCAGGATCGACAACCGAGCGGACCAGCGGAACAGAAAGTGGCGAGGTGTGTCGCGACGCTGGGCACGAGCCATCGCCCACCCCGTCAGCCAACGGGCCGGCCAAATCAAGATGACAAAGATCAGGCTCGGCAACCAAGCGGCCTCACGGGGCACAAGCTCCGCCTTCAAGAGATACAACGGCACGGCCAATACGAGTGTTGCGAATAAGGCTACCGCAAAGGCAATGGGCGCCTGCCGGCAGAGCCGACGCACTTGCCGGACATGGAAAAACTCGGCAAAACAATTGTTCGCCGCAAAGCGTGCCTGGAGAAACGGCAAGTACAAAAGAACCGTGGCCAGCGAAATCGCACCCACCAACCCAGCCAACAGCCCCACCGGCACAGGGGAGCGGGACGCGACCACGAGCAAGGTCACAGGAATCGCCAACCAAATCAGCGCCCCCAGCGCGCCGCGCAGGCCCAGCCAAAACAAGTACGGTAGCCGCATCCGATCGACGAACAGCCAGAATCCGTCGCGCGCTTCACTGAACACTCCGCCGGCAGCCCAACTGCGCACGAGACGGACAGGAGCGGGCCAAACAAAGTGTCGCAATCGCCCTCCGCGAAACCACGCCCAAACCACATGAATGCCGGTCAGCAAGCTCACCATCATCACGGCCAGGCGCCACACACGCGTCGTCCCTCCAGGACCATTGAGCAACAGCGCGGAGTACCACATGCCGGCCACAGCTCGTGCCGGCCACAATACCAGCCAAGTCCCCAACACAATGCTTCCGACTCGCGCCGCAATCCGCACTCCCACGAAGCCATCGCGTAATCGGCCCGAGCGGACGATTCGTCCCGACGATTCCAGGAGATACCCAAGGCTCAACAACTGCAACACGGGAACCGTTGCCAACACGGCCAAGCCGACAATGATACTCGCGAAACCAAACAGCCACTCCGCCCCATGGCCGACCAGCGCACCTAGGCGGGCAGGCCACGACAATGATAGAGTCGGAGACGGCGGCACGGGGGCGGCCACTGGATCGGTCTGTGTCGAGCCAGCCATCTCAATCGCCATTCCATCCGTCATGCTCACCCCCCAGCGGTACGCGGTCCGGTACCCACCGTTTGCGGCAGATGCGACGACGACCATTCCATTCTCGTCGTTAAGGAGCATTCCCTGTCCCAGCCACGACAACGCCGAGAATGGACGAGCCAGCAACTACGCAAGCTCGCCCTCCGCTCGTGGTTCGTTAAAATCAGGGTTAGCTTGCCAAGCTTTCCTTAGATTAATCGAAAACCTGGCAGTGAGCAAAACCGGATCGTTTCACGGGCTGAGTTCTCGAATGCGCGCGCTGTGGTACAAAAATGTGGGATTTGTGGCCGTACTGGCCGCCGGACTGGCGACCTTGCTGGCTCAGCTGATCGCAGTGGGTATCCCGCGGCAAGCAATTCCCCATCGTCCGAGCGTGCATCAACTTGCTGAGTTAGCAACTTCGCTGGCGGATGTCGTCACCCAGGTGGATGAACAGTTTGCGGCCGACTGGCGGGCAACCGGACTGGAACCTGCGCCACGAGCCGACAACTGGACCATCATTCGACGGTTATCGCTCGCCTTGACGGGAACGATTCCATCTCTGGAAGAAATTCGGATGCTGGAGCCAATCCCCGAAGCGATGCGGGTCGACTCCTGGGTCGAACATTTGCTGACGGACCGTCGCTACAGCGACTACTTCGCTGAACGCTTCGCGCAACTTTATGTCGGGATCGAGGACGGTCCGTTTTTGGTCTATCGACGGCGCCGGTTCGCTACGTGGCTGAGTGATCAACTCCACGCGAATCGCCCCTATGACGATCTGGTCCGGGAGCTCATCAGTGGTACCGGGATTTGGACGGATTCCCCCGCCGTAAATTTTTTCACGGTCACGAACGACATCAACGGTGACGAACAGCCGGACGAAGAACGCTTAGCGGCGCGCGGCACGTGCCTTTCTGGGAGTACGTTTGGATTGCGTCCAATGTCATGACGATCACCTGGGAGGTATGTGGCAGCAACAAGATTTTCAGCGGCTCAGCGGCTTTCTTTGTCGAAGCGAATTCGTCGCTACTCGGGATTCAGGACCGGCCCCAGGAATATGAGTTCCAATTCTTGGGGCACGAGCGGGCAGAGGTCGTCCCACCGCAGGTGCCTTTCGCAAAGGACCTTGTTACGCAGCACGGTACGCGTCGCCAGCAGCTCGCCGCTTGGGTAACCCATCCCGACAACAGGGCATTCAGCCGAGCCGTGGTAAATCGGATCTGGGCCTTGATGTTTGGAAAACCCTTGGTCCAGCCGATCGATGACCTGCCCCTATCCGGCTCCTACCCACCCGGTTTAGAAGTCCTAGCTGGCGATTTCGCGCAACACGGTTTCGATCTGCGACGGTTGATTCGGGTGGTGGCCCGCACACGATCTTTTCGCAACAGCAGTCAACATCCCCAAGGAGCCACTTCGCGGCACGAAACACATTGGGCTGTGTTTCCCGTGACGCGACTACGTCCTGAGCAAGTCGCCGGCAGCTTGATCCAAGCATCCTCGCTAACCACGATCGACGCGGATTCTCATATTCTTGTCCGCTTGGTCCGATACAACCAGCAAAAGGAATTCATTAATCGATATGGTGACACGGGTGAAGACGAATTCAGTGACCGCAGTGGTACGATACCGCAACGACTATTGATGATGAATGGTGATCTGGTGGCCGAACGCACTAAGGAAGACTTGGTCAACAACAGCGTTACACGCATCGCTGCGCTGGCCAACGACGATCCCCGCGATTGATTCTGCTTATTGGGCAAGTCTAACGCGTGCCCCCAGCGAAGCCGAACGGAATCACTTCCTGGCGCGCCTGTGTGACAAACAAGGTCCTGCACAGCGCGAAGTGCTCGAAGACCTCTATTGGGCAATCTTCAATTCGGCCGAATTCTCCTGGAACCACTGAGAGCACCGCGCCATGCATGCCAATTATCGTTTGCCTTTCCGAGCTGTCACGACTTGCTGCCCAGCGTATGAGCATGTCAATCGACGAACCCTCTTGAAAACAGCCGTCGCGGGGAGTTTGAGTTGGATGACGGGAGTGGCCGAGACATTAGCGTGGCAGCAGGAGCAAGGTCGGGCGCGTGGACCGGCTCGTTCCCTGATCATGCTTTGGCTGGCCGGTGGCCCCAGTCAACTAGAAACCTTCGATCCACATCCCGAATCACCGATTGCGGCCGAGACGAAAGCAATCGACACGAGTGTGAAGGGAATTCAATTTGCGGAAGGTCTGGAGCAGACGGCCGAGGTCATGCAGCAATTGTTGGTCTTGCGCTCGGTGGTCAGCAAGGAAGGTGATCACGAGCGAGCGACGTACAACGTAAAAACCGGTTACCGTCCGATGACCAGCCTCGTCCATCCGTCAATCGGGGCAGTGCTCTGCCACCAACTGCCGACAGCTGGAACGGAGATTCCACGACACATCTCAATTCTGTCTGCCGGATGGCCACCGCGCGGTGGCTATTTGGGCGACGCGTTCGATGCGTTCCAAATCGGTGACCCGCGAGGACCGTTGCCCGATATGCGGCCATTCGTGAAGGACGAGCGGCTGCAGCACCGACTGAGCGATGTCGGAGTCATTGATCAAGTGTTCGCACATCAGCGACTACCCGAGTTGGAAGCACGACGCACGCTTCACGAGCGCACGATCACGCAGGCCACACAGATGATGGATTCAGAGCAGTTGCGGGCATTCGATCTCAGCGAACTGCCTCGCAGTGAACTCGACCCGTTTGGCGACACGCCTTTCGGACGTGGGTGCCTAGCAGCCGCTCGCTTGATCGAAGTCGGCGTCCGTTGCGTGGAAGTATCACTCAGCGGATGGGATAGCCATGTGGCCAACCACGAGCTGCACACGAAGCTCAAACGTTCGCTCGATCCGGCGTTCGCCGCGCTCATCCGTTATCTACAACGGCATTCATTGCTGGAAGAGACGTTGGTCGTGTGTGGCGGCGAATTCGGACGCACACCTCAGATGAATCCTGCTGGAGGACGAGACCACTGGCCGCACGGATTCAGCGTGGTTTTGGCGGGAGGCGGACTGCCCAGCGGCATCGTCGTCGGCGAAACCGATCCGCTCGGCGGAAAGCTGTCATTCGATCAAGGCACCACGGTTGCCGACGTACACGCGACGCTGCTCGATCGCTTCGGCCTCGACCCGACCAAAGAACTACACACACCGATCGGCCGCCCTATGAAATTAAGTGATGGACGAATCCGTTTTGACTTCGGTTTCGGTGCGATTTCGTCAAGAGGGCCGTACGTGTTGCCCTGGACTATTGAACTGGCGACCCCGATTCCTTGAGCATCCGAACGGCGGAAACTACGGCGTCGACCGTGATGCCTAACTCCTGCATCACGAGCTCGCCCGGGGCACTTAGTCCGAAGCGATCGATGCCAACAACCTTGCCTGCACGACCGACGTACTTCCACCACAACCCGGTCACACCCGCCTCCAACGCCACGCGACGATGGCACGCGGCAGGCAACACTTGTTCTCGGTAGTCGGCCGACTGACGATCGAAACGCTCACAACACGTCATCGAGACAACACGAGTGCCCGGCCCAAGTTGTTGTGCTGCTGCCAACGCCAAGGCAACCTCGCTTCCGGTCGCAATCAGAATCTGTTCCAGGGCAGCGGCTTCCGGCAGCACCACGTATCCGCCGCGCACCGCACCGCCCGTCGATCGGCGGCGGGGATATCGTGCAAGGTGGGCACTTTTTGGCGGGTCAGTAGGATGGCAGTGGGCCCATCCGAGCGCTGTAGTGCGGCAGCAAACGCACCGGCCACTTCTTCGGGATCCGCCGGACGCGTGACATCCAGACCTGGGATGACGCGCAAGCCGCTGCAGGTCTCCACGGGCTGATGCGTGGGGCCGTCCTCTCCGACGCCCACGGAATCGTGCGTCAAGATATACACGACCGGCAACTTCGCTAACGCGGCCAAGCGGATCGCGGGCCGCAAGTAGTCTGCGAAGACGGTAAACGTCGCACCGCTCGGCAGGAATAAGCCATCGTAAGCCAGGCCATTGAGCACGGCGCCCATCGCATGTTCGCGAATGCCAAACCAGACATTACGCCCGGTTCGATTTTCGCGACCAAAGTCGCCACCATCCTTGATATAGTTCTTGGTCGATCCAAAGAGATCGGCGCTACCGGTCAATAGCAGCGGCAGTTGCGCTGCCAGCGCTTGCATGACAACGCCCCCTGCCCCGCGGGTCGCGTCAGCGTAGTCCGCGGGAAACTCGGGAATACGTTCGATCAAGTCGTCCGGTATCTCGCGTCCCATCGCCGCCTGCAGCAACTGGGCCTCGGTCGGATTCGCTTGCTGCCAATCCTGAAAGCGAGATTGCCATTTAGCGTATTGCTGCTCCAGCGACTGACGGTGCTGCGAAAAATATGTGCGCACCGCATCGGAAACATAGAACGGTTCCGGTGGCAGCCCCAGACCCTCGCGTGCCGAGGCGGCAAATTTCGCACCGCCTTCCCCGTGCGCTTTCGCAGTGCCGGCAACTTCAGGAATGCCCCGTCCAATCTCGGTCCTCGTGATCAACAGTTTGGGTCGTCCGTTATCGTTTTGCTTCGCCTGCTCGAAGGCGGCCGAGAACTGCTGCATGTCATGGCCATCGACGGTCACGACATCAAAACCGTAAGCGTGAAAACGTTGCGCCGTGTCTTCGCTTTGGGTAACGGCAGCCATGGCATCCAAGGTCACGTCGTTCGAGTCATAGATCAGTATTAAATTATCCAATCCCAAATGGCCCGCCAGCGCGGCCGCCTCGCTGGCAACACCCTCTTGCATGCAGCCATCTCCAGCCAGCGCGATCACGTGATAATCAAAGATTACATGAGCCGCGGTATTAAAGCGCACCGCGAGCATCTTGCCGCCGATCGCATAGCCGACGGCATTTCCCACACCTTGGCCCAACGGCCCAGTTGTCGCCTCAACGCCGGGCGTCTCGCGAAATTCAGGATGCCCAGGCGTCTTGCTATGCAATTGACGAAAGTTCTTGATATCTTCAAGCGACAAATCAAATCCGGCCAGATGCAACCATGTATACAAGAACAGACTGCCGTGGCCCGCTGAAAGAATAAAGCGGTCGCGATTGATCCAACGCGGTTCGGAGGGATTGTAACGCAGGGCATCGCCAAATAACGTAGCCCCCACTTCGGCAGCGCCCAACGGAAGCCCCAAGTGTCCTGAACTGCAAGCATGTACGGCATCGATCGCCAGCCCTCGAGCGATGGTGGCGGCTTGAGCGAGAAGGTCCTTGTTCATCGGATCTCTTTTGGCAGCAAGGGAACAGAGGCCCGCGAGCGAGTCAGATGTGATCCGCCTTGAGGCAAGTAAACCCGGGAGTTTAACCCGTAAGCTAGGCGATCGTCAACGCACCGGCTGGCGGACGTCGCCGCGGTTGGTCGGTCGGTGACCGTCAGGTCGTCGAGAACGACGTGAGCTGTGCGGGGCGTTTGGTCACGGGTTCCTTGCTGTCATCGGGACGGCGGGCACCATCAAAAAAGGCCCGCCACAGCGGCGGGCCCTTGCGAGCTTGTTGGCGAATTCGCCAGACGGGTGCAGGCCATCAATTTATCGAAACGCCTTGGCGCGAACCGTCGAGTTGTCGGTCAAGACACGCGGCGCTTTCGGGCCAGCCGGGTGCCCGACGGAGTCGATGTGTCGCCGAATCAAATGAGGCATCCACAACGCCTTGTCCACTAATTCCATCAGCACCGACGGATCGATCGGCTTGCTCAAGAAATAAATCCCGCCCGCGTTTCGCGATTCCTCCAATAAGTCCGCTGCACGCGACTCGGACACGAAAATGACCGGGATGTCCTGCCGAGAATACTCGCATGAACCGTCCGTGCAAAGTCAAACCCGCTGCAGGCATCCAGTTGAGCATCGACAATCATCAGCGCCGGAATCGATTGCCGAGCATTGGTGAGTGCGCCAGCGGCATTGGAAAAGTGCTGACAGCTAAAACCCTCACTCGACACGGCAGCACAGATTTGCTGGCCCGCTGTCAAGTCACGATCGACGACCAAAATCTTGACCGCTTGATTTCCTACATCCCCCATCGCCAATCTCCGATGTCTTTAGGTCTTCCGCGAGTGTTCGCGAGCCTGTTGCGGGTTGTCAACGGTCATCTGTTCTCAACCCAGACAATTACCGGTGCACCGCAATTACATAGCTGCCGCCACGTGGCGGATACGCGACGAGTAAATATAGCTCGCTTCTGAAGATGTCGCGGATTTGCCTCACCGCGCGTAGATGCCTTGAAGGCTATGACTCGTCGCGACGGAGATTGACCCCTTCCGGGATCTGTCGCTGCTGAATGTACCAGTTTTTCCAATCGGCTTGAGAATAGCGGAAGTTTTGATCCGTCAGGGCCACCAATGCTTCGAGTACGCTCCGGTTTTGCAGATTTCGGCGAACCTTTTTGGGGCCACCGCCGACGCTCAGACCATTAAAACCGCCTGTGCCATCCGCACTAGAGCCGAAGCTGGGACGAATGTCGGCCGCTGGTGCAATTCGAGTTTCGTGCTGCGTGACCAGCGCGTCGATCAAAGACGGGATCGCGGCCCGCTCACCCAATCGTCCGAGCACCGTAGCAGCTCGATTCACGAGGGCATTGTCCGGACTCCTCAATGCCCCACTCCACATCCGAACCGCTTGTTGGCGAGCCACTTCACGCACGTAGTCGATACATCGCAAACGCACATCCACATCATCATCATAAATGGCCGCATCCAGTAGCGCCGTGACCGCGGCCGGCGTCGCCAGGCGGGCCAACAGGTCGACATACAATTCACGAATGCCCGCGTCCGGTTCGCGGGGCAATAGCTCGACGAGGCCAGCCGCCGCCAACGGATCTTCGATGGACTGCAAGCGTTCCCAGGCCTCATCACTTCGACGACCGTCTAACCAGCTGCGCCAGGTTTCGATGTCGCGTCGCCACGTCTTTTGGGCGACTTCTAGTTCCTGTTGCTGCTGCTCCATTGCGACTTGCTGAGGCAATCGCCAAGCCCCTTTGTAGCGGATATACCCTTGCGCTTCCATGAAATCGTCCGCCCGCATCCATCGTCCACGAATGCGGCTGTAGCCCAGCACGCGCCGTGCCTCTTCATGATCCGGATCATGGCGTAAGACATGTTGCCAATGGAAGTCTTTTTGATCGTTTAGTCCATGCTCTTGGCACCATTTCGCCATGGCCTCGTGCCCGGCAGCCGTATCGGGCATGGTAGGCAGTAGCCGCTGATACTCCCGCTCGTCCGCCGACAGTTCGATCACGCGTCCCACTTCCCGGGAAGCAATCCGGATTAGAACGTCGTCGCTAACGCGCACAATGTAGTTCGCATCCTCACCCGTCGCTCCGGCCGCAGGACGCCGCAGAATCTGTCCTTCGACACGTCCCCCGCTCTTGAGCAGCACGGTCTCGGCGCGGACCGAACCGCTGAACACCGCCCATAGGCAGGTCAGTGGCAAAAAACGTGTCGCTAGGGTCCGAATCATTGAATCAACTCGCCGTTTGAGGCACCGTGCTCCCATCTCATCCGATCGGCGGCCCTTTGGCAGCTTGACCACGCCGCGTCCATTCCATTTTACACAGGCGTGCGTGAGGCCAACCGCGAAAAAATGCATGGAAACTGGGCAGAATCCCTTCGCATATTGCTACGAGGACGAAGCCCCCCCGGGAGAAGGTGGGCGGAAGGACGCTGGATGGATGCGGAACCGTTGGGTCTCGGATTCAGAAGTCCCGCGACTCGCCTGCACAATGGCGACAGCGGCGTCAAAAAGCAAGGGCCCTGTCGGAGATGCAACAGGGCCCTTGGCAAATCATTTCACGGCACATCGTCCGCGGCGAGATTAATACATGTCGTAGTCGCCGCCGTGCCCGGCCTTCTTCTTTTCGTCTTTCGGCTTCTCGGCAATCAGCGCGTCGCTGGTCAACAGCAACGTCGCTACACTCGCAGCGTTGGCCAAAGCCGTGCGTGTCACCTTGGTCGGATCGATAACCCCGGCCGACACCAAGTCCTCGTACACGCTGGTCAGTGCATTGTAGCCGTGATTGCCTTTCATATCGGCAACCTTCTCACATACGATGCCGCCATCCTCGCCGGCATTATCTGAGATCATGGTCAGCGGCGCACGGCATGCTCGCAACACGATATTGAAGCCGATCTGCTCATCGTGGCTGAGCTCTTCCGACGGCTTCACGGTTGCCGCGGCCCGCAGCAAAGCGACGCCACCGCCGGGAAGGATACCTTCCTCGACGGCCGCTCGCGTGGCATGCAATGCATCTTCGACGCGGGCCTTCTTTTCCTTCATTTCACTTTCGGTGGCCGCGCCAACGTTCACCTTGGCAACGCCTCCCGCAAGCTTCGCCAGGCGTTCTTCCAGCTTCTCGCGATCGTAATCGCTTGTCGAATTCTCGATCTCACGACGGATCTGATCGATGCGCACCTTGATATCCGTGCTCTTGCCCGCGCCTTCGATAATCGTCGTGTTGTCCTTATCGATAATCACCTTCTTTGCGCGTCCCAAGTCGGTAATCGGCAACGATTCGAGCTTGATGCCGAGTGCTTCGAAGACCGCAGTCCCACCTGTCAAGATCGCAATGTCCTCGAGCATCGCTTTCCGGCGGTCTCCATAACCGGGCGCTTTCACGGCACAGCACTTAAAGGTGCCCCGCAATCGATTGATCACCAACGTCGCCAACGCTTCGCCTTCCACGTCTTCGGCGATTATCAGTAATGGCTTGCCCTGCTGAACCACGGCCTCCAGCAACGGAACCAAGTCCTTGATGACGCTGACCTTCTTTTCGAATACCAGCACGTATGCATCCTCGAGGACGCATTCCATGCTATTCGGATCGGTCACAAAGTAGGGCGACAGATAGCCACGGTCAAACTGCATGCCTTCGACCCATTCGACTTCCGTCTTAAGGCTCTTACCTTCGTCGACGGTAATGACGCCATCCTTGCCGACCTTCTCCATCGCATCGGCCAACAGCGAACCAATCTCACGGTCGTTGTTGGCGGCGATCGTACCGACGTTCGCCATTTCTTCCTTGTTCTTGATCTTGATCGACATCTTTTCCAGCTTCGCCGTGATGTCGGCCACGGCACGCTCGATGCCCTGCTTCATTTGAATCGGATTCACGCCGGCCACGACGGCTTTGAGACCTTCGTTGAAAATGGCCTCGGCCATGACCGTCGCAGTGGTTGTCCCGTCACCCGCCACGTCGCTGGTTTTGCTGGCGACTTCCCGCACCATGCGGGCTCCCATGTTCTCGTAAACATCTTCTAGATCGATTTCTTTGGCAACGGTGACGCCGTCCTTGGTGACCGTCGGCGAACCAAAACTCTTCTGCAGAATCACATTGCGTCCCTTGGGACCCAACGTCACTTTGACCGCGCGAGCCAGTTTCGAGACGCCGCGGCGAATTGCCTCGCGGGCCTCCTGATCAAAAGCGATAATCTTAGCCATTACAATGGATACTCCTATTTCTGTGTTAGCTATTCGGGGTATTCGCTATTCGGGGTGAGCGATTGATTGGCAGCCACCGAATCACATTCGACACCTGTCGCGGGCCCCGACGCAGGAACCTCTCTAGCCTTCGATCACGGCGAGGATCTCGTCCTCACGCATCAGCAACAGTTCTTCGTCGCCAACCTTAAAGGTCTCGCCGGCATAGCTGCTGAAGATCACGCGATCCCCAACCTTGACCTGAAAAGGACTCCGACTACCGTCGTCCAGCAGACGGCCGTCACCTACACTCACCACTTTGCCACGAGCCGGCTTGTCTTGCGCAGAATCGGGCAGCACAATTCCGCCCGACGTCGTCGTCTCGGCGTCCTCGCGCTGTATTACCACCCGATCACCCAACGGTTGAAGTTTGATCTTCGTTTTTGACTTGGTCGCAGTTGCCATCTGAATCAGACCTCCCGACACCTGACTTGTACTTCGCTTTATCAGCGTCTCCATAATCTGCCGAAACCACCGTGGTCGGCAGCTTGTCTGCCAAATTGGACGCACTTTCAGACTGAGCGACGCGATATACGCAACTTGTGGGCCAAACTCGAGCGTTCAACTAAACGTCGACGCTTGCTTGTCTTAGGACGACCAGCTCCCCGAGCGTTGCTGCCAAGCCGGGTCAGCTTGGCAGGAGAACCGCTGACGTCCGCGATCCAACTGCCAATTTGACAGAGCCAGTTGTCCCCTTCGGTTCAGGAAACCAGAATAAGGAACATTCCTCACTTTTCTATTGCCCCCTGGACGTTGAGATCCCGATGCCGATTCCTACGCAGTGCGGCTGCGGTGCCCGCTTCGCCGCCCCCGACCAGCTCGCCGGTCGCCAAGTCAAGTGTCCGAAATGTGCTCAGCCTGTTCGCGTCCCGGACGCGGCGGCAACCAACCGCCCGGCATCGTCAGCTCGGGCGGCGTTGGCCGTTACCTGCCCGTGCGGCAAGTCGTTTAAGGCCCCCGGCCAACTGGCCGGCAAGGTCGTAAAGTGCCCCGCCTGTGGCTCGCCCGTCCAACTGCCGAAACCTGCGAAGGCTGGGGCCACCACCCGCTCCTCGACCACCGAGTTGCCGAAAGACGGTGTAGGCGAGCTGTTCGACGAGGTCGAGCTGAATCTCTCCAAGACCGGACGACGCTGTCCGGAGTGCCGCCGGGACCTGGAATTGGATGACATCATTTGTGTCAACTGCGGGTACAACACCGAAACGGGAAAGAAGATCAAGGTGCAGAAAGTAGAACGCGGCAGACGCGTCGGCAACGTGGTTCTGCACGAAACCGCCGGTGTGGCGACAGCAGACGCTCCCGCAACGGTTCAATCTTTGGCCAAACTTCTCACCCAGGCCGGTACGCTCAGCCGTATTGATCGCCATCGGCTACATCGCCTACTCGGTCTACATGCGAATGCAAACCGACCCAAACCTGGGGACCGACGCCGTAATGACCGTATTCAAGGAGAAAGGACTGTTTGTCCTGGGAGGTACGCTGATCCTTGTCACATTGCCGTGTGCCGCGGCGGCCAGCTTGGTCAAAGAGGGCAAATCGGTAGGTCGCATTCTGAGTATCGTAATGGGTTTTGTAACCGTTCCCGTGTTTCTGTTGGGCGTCCTGATCGTGAAGTTGGCCCTCTCGGACGAAGTCAATCGTTACTGCCGCTGAGCCGTTTCGAAACCTCGCAAGCGGCGAATGATCTCGGGCACGTCATATACACAGCCCGCCCAGGTCCCGCCCCCCACTTGCTGCAAGGCGGCCCAGAGCTGCGTTTCGGGCGGTAGCTGGGGATCCGGGCAAAGATCGTCACGGAGCGGGCGGGACGCCAATTCGGCCGCTGCTTCCGCCGGTGTCCACGCCTGCGAACCGTTTCCGATCAAGTCGACACTGCCGAGCAGCTGATTACGGTCCACGACGATGCGGATTTGATCGCCATCACGCACCTTTCCAACCGGACCGCCCGCCAAGGCCTCGGGGCCCATGTGTCCGATGCACGCGCCCGTGCTCACTCCCGAAAAACGCGCGTCGGTTAAGACGGCGACCTGCTTTCCCCACGACAGGTACTTGAGGGCCGATGTGATCTGATAGGTTTCTTCCATTCCCGATCCCAATGGCCCGCGGCCGATCAATACCAAGACATCGCCTGGTCGCAGCGGAGCGTCCGATAGTCCTTTGACGGCGGCAATCGCCGCCGCTTCGGAGGTGAAAACGCGAGCTGGACCGGTCTTTCGATAGACTCCGTCCGGATCGACGACGGCCGGATCGATCGCCGTCGCCTTTATCACGGAACCATCGGGACAGAGGTTGCCTGTGGGAAAACAAACCGTGCTCGTCAGTCCGCGTTCCCGGGCTCGATGTGGCGGGATGATCACGTCGTCCGGATCGATGCCATCGCGCTGCAGCAGCAAACGCCGTAGGTGTGCACGTCGATCCGACTTCTGCCACCAATCAAGCACCTCGTCCCAAGTCAGGCCGCAGATGGTTGGCGCCCGCAGCCGCAGCAACCCCAGGTCTCGCAGGTGCAACATGATCTCGGGTACGCCGCCCGCCATGAAGACGCGCACCGTGGGATGATTCGTGGGTCCGTTGGGCAACACATCGACAAACCGGGGAACCTGCCGGTTCACCGCGATCCAGTCGGCCACGCTGGGACGCCTCAGTCCCGCCGCAAAGGCAATCGCGGGTAGGTGAATGAGCAGATTCGTCGAGCCACCGCACGCCGCATGAACCACCATCGCATTGTGAATGGAATCGTCCGTCAGGATGTCTTGCGTCGTTACTTTCCGCTCTACCATGGCCCGCAAGGCATCCGCGCCTCCGGGTGGCCAAATCCAACCAGATTGGCTGCCCACTCGGCGCCAATGCGGCGTGAGGCAGCGTAAGCCCCAAGGCTTCTCCGATCACCTGAGATGTGGCCGCCGTCCCCAGGAACTGACACCCTCCGCCCGGCGAGCCACACGCAGCGCAGCCAGCCCGCGCGGCCTCTTCCAATGTAATCTGACCCTGAGCGTAACGTGCCCCGATCGTTTGTACTTTGGCAGTGTCTTCCCCTGCGGCCGGTGGCAACGTAACGCCGCCGGGGACCAGCACCGTCGGCAACCCGGCGGTCGCTGCAAGGGCCATCATCATCGCGGGCAACCCTTTATCACAGGTCGCAATCCCGAGCACACCGCGACAGGTTGGTAATGAGCGGATCTGACGCCGTAGGATCGTCGCCGCGTCATTACGAAAGGGCAGGCTGTCAAACATGCCCGTCGTCCCCTGAGTTCGCCCGTCGCAGGGGTCCGTACAAAACGCGGCAAACGGAACTCCGCCCTCCCGTTTGATCTGAACGGCCGCCGCTTGGACGAGCAAGCCAACTTCCCAGTGCCCCGTGTGGAACCCTAAGGCAACGGGCATCCCGTCGGGCGCACGCACGCCCCCCTGTGTGCTAAGAATCAAGAGTTGTGGCCCCAACATGTCTCGCGGAGACCAGCCCATACCCGCATTCTGGGTCATGCCAAAGAGATGACCGCTCGGCCAATGGCGGAGCATTTCGTCGGTCAACGGGAGCGTGCCCGAGGGACCCGCGGCGACGCTCGTCACGTCCAAGATTTGAGGATCCGTCGTTTCCAGTAGCGAGCTCATAATGGTCACCTTCTCAACACGAGCACGTCGTCGAAGAGGATCCGCACGAGCGGCCGTGCAGCCTCCGTCATCGAGTTTAGACGAACGCGTGTCGAGAAAGTAGAGAGCCGACGAGTTACGGCTGCTCGCCCGCGGCCTGCGCCTGGTAGGTCTTCATTGCCGCCGCTTCGTTGGACAGCTTGAACTCGGGCCCGGCCGGGAAGTATTGGACGTCGTCCGACATGTAATAGGGACTGGGCAAGGTTTGCCCCGCCACATCGACCTGGCAGCCCGTGGACGCGATGCACGCGACCGCCAGCAGTCCACCCGCCAAGGCACTCGTCCATCGAAACTGGATTATGGTTCCTGTCATTGCAAGCACTCCCTCGCAAGGTTGCTACATTCCGTACGAACCTTATCGGCGGAACCATCCGTGAACTTCAACTAACCCGAAAAATCTCCCACAGCGCGTTCCCGTGGTGAATCCATTTGCGGGGCGTCGCCCGAGCTGCGCGCATCGGCTGATCGCAAACATTCGATGCCTCGCGAGCCAGCAGTGCCAGCGGAGGCAGAGGGCGGAACGGAGAATCATGGGTAATCGCATGAGACCGCGATCGCCCAATGAGCTGGAACGATTCTTCCGGGCGTATAGTGCCGCGTTTTCGCCACAGAAAAGCCCCGTGTTTTGAAGGCGTCCGTTATGATAGACAGCATGGTATAACGGCTGCGAGTTCGGTGAGGTCGTCTCCGCAAGCGGCGGTACGGCCCAACGACTTCCCCTTCCCTTCTTGGCTCCCTGATGTCACTTCCTTGCGAGATTGCCCATCGAGGTGGCGAGGTGGCCCGCGCGGGCGATCCCACCCTGGAACGATCCGGAGGCCCCCTGATGTTGATGCATTCCCCTTGTCAACGGTTTGCCCCCCCCTGGCGTCTCAGCTTGCCTCGTCGATCGCTGGGGGGCCTGCGGCGGATTGGCCATCACGTGCTAATTATCTGGCTGGTCATTGTCTCGGTGGCCTGCGGACAAATCAACGACGGCCGTGCCGTACCCGGGCAGATGTACTTCCTGCCGTTTGGCGCATTCTATCGGGGCGAGTATCGCGACAGCCTGAAGGGTTTTCGTTCCGCGGCCAACAGCGGCGTGAACACGGGCGTGGGGCGGTGGGTCGATTCGATCTGCTATTTCACGATGTTGGGCGAGTGTTTTTACCATCTTGGGGACTTGTCGAGCGCCATACAGCAGTACGACGCGGCCTTGCAATTGATGATCGCTCGCCGCGGGTGGCTCAAACGCATGCAGATGCAACCGGCCGTGATCGGCCCGGTCGCCACGCCGCCAATCGTCCCCTGGGGTCCGACAACCGCGCAATACGATTCCCGGCGACTTTCCCAAGATGATGTTGAGCATGCAAGGTACGGACCTCAATACCGTACTCCAGCGCGGCGGCACCGTCCTCCCACCGGAACTGTATCCGTTGCGAATCATCGAGATCATGCGTTGTTCGGCGCTCGCGCTGCGGCGTCGACGCGAAATCCTCGGACCGATCGCGCCCCAACTGCCGTTTACCGACCAAATTGTCCGAGAACTTTCGTCGCGACAGGTCCCGGCCAATCACTGGCTGCAGACGTTGATTGACGTGCAGCTAGCGATCGCCAAGGCCGGCGCCGGTGATCGAGATGAGGCGATGAATCTGCTGCAACGATCTTTAGTCGTAAGCGGCCGGCTAGATCATCCGCTCACTGCACTGGCACTATTGGAAATTGGCGATTTGGCGTTAGACAAGAACGACCTCGAATTGGCCCAACGCAGTTACTTTGAGGCCAGCTTCCCGGCCGCCCAATTTGGTCAGGGCGATGCATTGGAGGAGGCGCTCGTCGGCGCGGCGAAGTTGCACACGTGGAAAGGCGAAGCCGGCATTTTCGCTCCACTAACGACTGCTGCGGACTGGTGTCGTATCGAGAATTTTGACCGGGCGGCTGCGGCGATGCTTTTGGCCGCGACGGAACAAACCATGGTGGCGGGTGACCCCCGACAGGCTACGAAATTGTTGGTGCAGGCGCAAGCGACGATGCGGCGCAGCGACCTACGCGGCGCCGACTTGGGGGTCGACTTGCTTTACCAAACCGCTCAGTTGGCGTTCGATGTCAACGATGTGTCGGCGGGCATGAAAGTCCTCAATGACGCATTCCGTTTGCATCAACCCCGGTCCCGACAATTGTTCCGCATTGATCTGACCAACCGCCTTTACGCTTCGAAGGAACTTTCACCGCGTATTACCGGTTTGTTGCTGAACTACTTGTTGCGCGAGCCCACGGCGCAGGACTGGCAACAGCGTCGCTATGAAACGCTGTTGTTCGAAGTCACGCCGCATTTGCCAATACTTGCGCGGTGGCTGGACGTCACCATTGATCGTAGCGCCGGTGGTGACTTCGAATCCCTGGTGTTGGTCAGTGAGGCCATTCGGCGCCACAAGTTTTTTAGTCAGCTTCCTTTGGCCGGTCGATTGCTGGCGCTACGGTGGGTCGTGGAGGCACCGGACGTGCTGTTGGATGACGAAACACGTAATCAACGTTTGAATCTGGTCCACAAATACCCCGAACTGGCGCAACGTTCACGCGAAATCGAACAACTAAAAGTCCAGTTGAGCCAGTTGCCGGTAGCTCCAGGGGACGGTGACGAGAGTAAGGCATACGACCAAGTGGGCAAGGAACTAGTACGAGTTGCCGACGCTCAGGAACAGGCGATATGGCGACTCGCATTGCGGTCCGATCCCGCCACGCGGATGTGTCCACCTCTATACACTCTCGAACAGATCCAGGCGCGTATGGGCGATGGTCAGGGCATATTGGCATTTACCTCCAGCGGTGGCGATCTGCACGCCCTGCTGTTGACACCCGACAAACGGTATAAGACCTGGCCGCTTCACGCCGCCGGCAAGATGCGGTCGGATTTTACATCGTTGATGCGCGAGATTGGCAATTACGATACCAAGCAAGTGTTGGCGGCAGAGCGACTGACCAATGAATCTTGGAAGGACCTCGCCGCCGCCGTGTTTGAACCGCTTGCCGCCGAGCTCTCTGCCGAAACGCTGTCGGGTCTAAAAGAATTGGTAATCGTCCCGGATGACTTCCTCTGGTACGTGCCCTTCGAAATGCTGCAGATCAATCAGGGATCGGAACGCAAGGCGATCATCGACCTGGTCCCCATCCGGTACGCGCCTACGATGGGGCTGGCCGTTCAGGACGCGCGGCCGAAAACGACCAGCGGACCACGCGTGATCATCCACGGACGTCTATTTAGCCGCGAAACCGGAGATCTGCTCTCCACCACCGCAGAACAACTCAAGGATCAGCAACCGCAAAGCACCATCCTGCGACGTCGACTGCCGTACTCAACGCGCTACATCGCATCGGTCTGGCGCGAGTTGATTGTGTTGGACGACATTGAAGGTGCGCAGAAAGAAGCCCTCGGTTGGTCGCCAGGGCAAATCGACCAAGGCAAACCCGGGGGAGCACTCGCCGATTGGCTCGCCTTACCCTGGGCGCGCCCGACGTCGTCGTGCTTCCCGGTTTCCACACACCGGCGGAAAATGGACTACGTGGTCGCGCGAACGGCGATGAATTGTTGGTGGCAACCTGTGGCCTGATGGCGGCCGGCTCGCGTACAATCCTCCTGAGTCGCTGGCGCACGGCAGGCAGAACGAGCATGGAGATTGTGCGGGAGTTCCTTCAGGAATTGCCAGTCCAATCCGCGTCGTCCGCCTGGCAAAGAAGCTTGCTGTTGGCTCGCAGTAGCGAGATTGATCCAACGGCCGAACCGCGTCTGAAGAACGTCGAACCGGGACAAGTCCCGATGGCCGACCATCCCTTTTTCTGGGCCGGATACTTGCTGATCGGAGCGTGGTGAGCCTAACCGGTTGGGGCACCCAAACCGTCCGCTCCCGCCCTACTTCCGCGTTTCGTCCACAACCACCGTCTCGCCACCCAACCCCAGGGAAACGCCAATCACCAGGTATTCCACCTGCGACGATCCGGTGTTGCGCATCGAATGCACCTCGCGCGGCGCGACCACCAACGTGTCGCCGGCCTCCAAGGCAAAGGTCTTCCCATCGACGTCCATGGTGCAAGTTCCGGAAATCATCACAAACGTCTCTTCCATGTCTTCGTGATAGTGGGCTCGAAAGGCAGCACCGGCCGGCAGTCGTGCCCAATTGATCATCTGCACGCGTCCTGCCAAAACCTCATCCCGTTGAAGGATCACGCGCTTGAACACGCCCGGACGCTGAGCATCTTCATGAGAGGCCGGCACAAATGGCTGCTGACTAGCGCGAATGAGTCTCATCGTGGTTCGCTTTCATAGTGCGTCCCGTCGCAATTCGAAGCGCGGTCATGCGGCGCCCGTTACCTTGCCGTGGAGTGGCTGCTGGTATTGTACGTGAATTGTCCACAAGATCAGCGAGGCCAACGACGAATACCCATCCAACATCAGTCGAGTTGTGACGGGAGTAAAGACTGTTTGACTTGCCGGCTCACGTGGCCGATAATCGGGCACGTAACAGCGTTTGTTAAATCAAGCACTGACGGGCAGTTACTTCGATCGTAGCCCGTGCCGGTTCGGCCGCACAGGGTCCCTCCACCATGAAATCGAGGGCAGCGGAATCGAGGGCAGCGACATCGCTCGGCGAGGGCCGGTTGACCACCGCATCTTTCTTACCGCTGCCGAGCCGGTCGTAGCACGTATGTCGTTCGGCCAGCGGAAGCAGCGAATCGAATCGTCACGGATCACCGTGCAAATGGGGAGACATATCGATGAAACGAAACGTGCGACTCTTGGCAACCTTGATCTGCCTGATTGGCCTTCGCTCCGGCTGGGCACAGGAGTCGTTTTCCCAGCTGATCGGCACGGTGAACGTACAGCCTGTGCAGCCCGGCAGCGTGGTGTCAATTCCCTATCTCACCTGGGGTGGCGATGTGGCGACGTTCATGGCCAACGGGGGATTGGAAACGCAGCCCGGTTCGGTCTACGACAGCCTAGGGCTGAAGCTCAAACTGACCGCGGGTGACGACTTCCCCGCGCAAGTCAAAGACTACCTAAGCGGCAAGACACCGTTCTTGCGCGGCACGATGCGGATGTTAGGCCAGGCTAGTGAAGTCATTGGCCGCGATCCGCGGACCAAACCCGTTGTGATCCTGCAGCTGTCCTGGAGTGCTGGCGACCATATTGTCTCGCGAGAAAACCTCAAAACTCTTAACGACTTGCGACGGGAGGACGGCAAGGTCCGAATAGCTTGCCAACAAGGTGGTCCCCATGTGGGCCTGCTGTATGACTCGTTGGATGCGGCAAAGATCGGTCGAGATGAGGTCGAGATCGTCTGGGTCAGTGACCTGACGGGCGCCAACGGACCGGCCGAAGCCTTTCGCAAAGATGCGTCAATTGATGCGTGTTGTGTGATCACACCCGACATGATCGGGCTGACGGGCGGCTACGATTCGACCGGCTCGGGAGCCGAAGGCACGGTCAAGGGCGCTAACGTGCTCAACTCCACACGTGACATGTCGCGATCAATCGCCGATGTCTACGCGGTCCGCGCCGATTGGTGGCAGGACCACGCAGATTTCGTTACCAAATTCGTGGCCGGTTATCTGAAATCGACACAGCAATTGGTGGGACTACGTCGCGAGTTCGAGCAAAGTCAACGGATGTCGGACGAATATCGGCGCGTGTTAACGATGGCTCAGAATATCTTCGGCCAGGACGTGTTGCCGACACTGGAAGTTGACGGCCACGGCTTATTACTGGACTGTGGGTTCGTCGGGCTTCCGGGCCAGATTTCGTTTTTCGAAGACCGTGGGAATCTGAGTGGATTTGAAGCAAAAATGAGTGCCGCCTTGGATTTGGCCACCAGCTGGGGCTATGCGAAATTTCGCAGTGGTTTTGAACCACCGACCTTAGATTACCAGCAAATCGCCAAGCTGGCCGGACTGAAATACGAACGCCCGCAGTCGCAGGGAGCCATTGAGATCGGCGAAGGGGATTGTTCCCCGGCAGCGACGTGTTGGACGATCGCACGATTGTCAGCTTTACGATAAAGTTTCAACCCAACCAACCCGACTTTTCGGCCGACCGCTACGGAGCGGAATTCAATCGGGCCATCCAAGCGGCATCGACGTTTGGCAATGCGGTCGTCGTAATTCGTGGACACGCAGATCCGACCAAGGCGCTGATCGATATGATCAAGGCCGGCATGGAGAAGGGCATCATTAAGCGGTCAGGACAGCCGGGCAACTACCGTTATTTCGTCAACGGTAAGCCCATCAGCCTAGAAAACACCGCCGAGATGATCAGGCTGATCGAATCAGGCGCATTCGAATCGGATTCCGCGAAACCTCGGGATATGTCAAAGCCGCGCTCGAACCTGTCCTTATCCCGTGCCGAATCCGTAAAACAGTCGCTAGTCGATTTTGCTAAGCAGACAGAACGTCAATTTGGACGCGTCCCAACTGCAACCGACCGGCGCCGGCATCTCGGAACCGTTGATTCCCAAGCCGTCGAATTTTCAGGAGGCATTGGAGAATATGCGAGTGGAATTTCGTATCGTGCGGGTACCGGCCGAGGCACTCAATGAATCTGATTTTGCGTTCTGATGTTCAACATCTTCGCTGGGCATTGTCGCCGTGATCAATGCCGGGTTGCCACACAAACGCTGAACAAGTCCGAAACACTTTCGGGCGAACGTTCGGCGAGGCGACACCAGGGAAAGGAGCCATCCTATGTTTCGATTGCGCACTGGTCGTTGGCAATCTGCTGCAGTCTCTGCACCGGTTTTACTTTCACCGCCGGCGAACCAGAACGTGGTGGTCTTATTCGGATGATTCGGGGTCCATGGACGAAACGATGCGATCCGAACCGCACGTCGCCAAAATCGAAGCGGCGAAGCGAGCCTTGCTGCAAGTCCTGGAGCAAGTGCCGGACAACGCGCAGGTTGGTGTGCTGGCCCTCAATAGCCGTGTCGCCGACGGGAGCCCCTGGATCATTCCGCTGGGGCCCGTGAACCGTAACGCCGTGCGGCAGGCCATCGCACGGATCGGTGCCGCGGGAGGAACTCCGCTGGGCGCGGCGATGAAGGAGGCCGCAGATGCGCTGTTGGCGCAGCGTGAGAAGCAGCTGTATGGTGATTATCGATTGCTCATCGTGACGGACGGCGAGGCTCAGGATGAGTACCTCGTCGATCAGTATCTGCCGGAGATCTTGCGGCGACAGATCACGGTCGATGTCATTGGCGTGGCCATGGCACAAAACCATAGCCTGGCCACGCGTGTCGATCGTTATCGACGTGCCGACGATCCCGCGTCGCTGCGCACGGCCATCCAGGAATCACTCGCCGAAACCCCGCTCGACTCACAAGATCCCGATGCCAGCGCCGATTTTGAATTATTGGCAGCACTACCGGAAGAAATTGCCGTCGCGGCGATCGCCGCTTTGACACAAACGGACAATCAGCCGATCGGTCAAGAAGCCGCCGTCGCCGCCGAGACGCCCTCTAACGGCTCTGCCAGCCCGCCGCCGCCACCCGCTTCAACGGGTGTCTCAAAAGTCCTGATCTTCGGTATCATGCTGTTGCTGATCGTGCTGCTGAAATCGGCATTGCACGTTGGACGTCGTCGACGCTATTAAACAACGCCGATGGCCGGCAAACTAATTCGGCAGGCAATGACAAAGCAGTCCAAACTGGAGTTTGAGGTTGAAGTCGCGGTGGGAGATTTGAGGTGTCCAAAGGAAAACTACTGGCCGTTACGATCATCTGGCTGCTAATCGCCGGAGCCGGTGCTGTGGCGTGGCGCAGTGTTGTTGAAGCCGCGTATCGAGGCAGCCGATCAGCGGAACGCGACGAAATCATCGCCGAGACGAGCGGCGATTCACGCTATCGGCACACGGTGAGCTTTGCCGTGGACGAATTCAGCGGTTACGCCGTGTTGAGGTCACCGGAGTTTCAGCAGCTCTTGGGCAGTCGTGGCATCCGCCTGAATCTGATTGACGATAAAGCCGACTACAATCAACGCTTTCGCCGTCTGCAAAACGGCGATGTGGATATGGCCGCCTTTACCATCGATGCGTTGTTGAAAACCAGCGCTAACGCGAATGATTTGCCGGCCGTCATCGTGGGCATAATTGACGAGACGCGGGGCGCCGATGCGATGGTGGCTTCTAAAAAACGTTTCCCCAACGTCGACGCCCTGAATACCCCGGAAACTCGCTTTGTGCTGACAGCCGACTCGCCCAGCGAAACCCTGGCCCGCGTGGTGATGACCCACTTTAGCCTCAATCAACTGGCCGCTCAGCCCTTCATCACTACCGCAGGCCCGCAACAGACACTGGAACGGTATCGCGAGTCACCGCCCAACTCGCATGAAGTCTACGTGTTGTGGGAGCCCTTTGTCTCTGAGATCTTGGAGAACGACGCGATGCATGTGGTCGTCGATAGTTCGCGGTTTCGGGGATACATTGTGGACGTCATCGTTGTCGGAAGAGACTATTTGTTGAAAAATGAGCGCGTCGTTCGAGACGTGATGGCCAGTTATTTCACAGCGGCCTACAAGTATCGTCAACAGATGATCGAATTGATCGAGGACGACGCACAACGCCAGCAAAGTCCGCTGACCAAGGCGCAGGCAGAAAAACTTGTCGCGGGCATCCGCTGGAAGAATACACAGGAAAACTTCGCCCACTTTGGCATCCTCCGCGACAGTGGCCTGCAGTACATCGAGGATATGATCGCCAATATCACCAACGTGCTCATTCAGACGGCGGCCATTGAGCGAGATCCGACGGGTGGCGAGCCGACCAAGCTGTTTAATCAGCGAGTGTTGGTGGAATTGCGGGATAGCAGCTTTCATCCCGGTTTGGCCGCCGAAACCATTCAGCAGGACCAGATTGAACTCCCAGTACTCAATGAAGGTGAGTGGGGGCAACTGCGTGAAGTGGGTGAACTCAAGGTCCCTCGTTTGGTATTCGCGCACGGCACGGCTCGTTTGACGAATTCCAGTTTGGCGACGCTGGACGAGTTGGTCCAAACGCTCAACACCTGGCCACAATACTATGTGCTGGTGCGCGGCAACGCATCGCAACGAGGCGACTTGGCTGCCAATCAACGGTTGGCTGAGCAGCGCCCCAAACGGCGGCCACTTACTTGATAGAAAAAGGAATCCACCGCAGCCGCATCCACGCGGTCGGGGGTAAACCCAGTGGGGAAACGTCGGTGTCGTTTGTCTTGGGAGAGGCCCCCTATTGATCGCTACCACGCCGTTCATTGGTCCGCCCGCTTGCCAAGCGACGCAAGGCCCCCTGCCAGAGATCCGGACCCAATTCGGCGGTCGGTGGGACGACAAGAGGGCTAGCGAGCTACCGCAATGCGATTTACCCTGTCGCGAGCGGACGTACCGACAAATCCTTGTCCTGCGGCATGCAGCACCGACGATGGACGATATCAAGAAAAAGGTCTATTTAGACATCTTCGCCTCGCCCGGGACGTTGCTGCCGATGGCCGGTGGCCTCACGGCACTCATGGCCTCCTGGGCGATGGGAGGGGATGCGGCCGTCGCCTTCGCGGGCATCGCGGGCGTCTTGGCGGGCCTGGGGGTAACCGCCACCCGACTGATTCTGGGATTGGACCGTATCACCCAAGACGCTTACGACCAGGTCGTGGAAAAACAGCGTCGTGAACAAGAGGAGTCGTTGGAACGACTGCACGCGAGATTGGTCAAGGACCAGGACCCGCGGACGCAGAATTGCCTCCAGGAACTCCGGCATTTATATTCGCGGCTGAAGGACAAGGCCGGCGAGGACAAAATCAATTCGGCAACATACGAGGTCATCGAGCGAGTCGACCAAGTCTTCGGTACGGCCGTCCAGCAACTGGAGTATTCGGTCGACCTGTGGGAAATCGGTCGAACCATGCGTGGATCGGCACGAGAAGATATCCTGCAACAGCGCGAAGACCTGGTGCGGGACATCTGCGTGACGGTCGATCACCTCGGCCGCACGGTCGATCGCTTCCACGCCATGACGACGCGTAAGAATCGTAGCGATCTTGCTCGGCTGCGCAAAGAACTGGACGAATCCATTCGTGTGGCTCGAGAAGTCGACCGTCGCACGGAACAACTCACTGAAACACGATCCTACGATCCCCAGGAATTCGAGTAATCGATCGATCTGGGCGTCACGAGCATTCAAAGGAGAAATTGGAAATGACTTCGCGACTGACCATTATCCCGCTGATCGCCGCACTGCTTGTCGTGGTGGCTTGTCGCCCTAAAGACAACGCATCCTCTTCCTCCGCGGAAAGCGGACCGTTGCCGGTGTTCAGCCTGGCCTGGAGTGAATATCCCAGTTGGTCTGTGTTCGGCGTGGCCGACGAACTGGGCCTAATCGACGCTGAAGCGGGAGAACTTGGATCGATCGAAGAACAGTATGGGATCGATATCGAGCTAAAAGAGGCCAGCTACGATAGCTGTCTCAATATGTTCAGTTCCGGAGATTGCGACGCCGTGTGCATCACGAACATGGATGCGCTGATTGTCAGCCCATCGCGCGACGGCGTTGCGGTGCTGCCCACCAGTACGAGCAAGGGCGCGGATGCCTGCTTGGTCACGGAAGCCGTACCGGATATCGAAGCCTTGAAACAGCACCCAGTATATGGGTTAAAGGGCACCGTTTCCGAATACTGTTTTGTGCGCTGCTTGGAGTTAGCTGGATTCGACGAGAAGGACTTCAACTTCACCAACCAGGATCCGGCGATCGCAGCAACGAATATGCAGCAAAAGGCCGAAACGCATCAGGCAATTATGGTCTGGAATCCGTTTGTAATCCAAACACTCCGCGACCGAAGCGACGTGCGTGTGCTGTTCGACTCGAGCCAGATTCCTGGCGAGATCGTGGACATGGTCGTCGCCGGCCGAGATGTGATGCAGCGGGAGAAGGCCGATGCTTTCGTCAAAGCCGTAGCCGCCGCCTTTTATGCCGTCAATCGGGCGATCGAGGATCCGGCACAGGGGGACGAGGTGCTGGTTGCCTTAGGCAAGAATTTCTCCAACCTGGGCCTCGATGATATGCGGCTTGTCGTTCAACAGACGGTGTTCTACAAGACGCCAGCGGAAGCCAAAGCGTTACTCTCGAGCAACGAATTCAAGCAGACCATGGAAACGGTGACCGAGTTCTGTGTCAGCCACGACCTCGTCAAGGAACCCTCGGTGGGCTACGGACCTGATTCCGGAGAGACGAAGTTGCGTTTCGACGGGTCGTGGATCGAATAGACGACCGTCGACTGCCACCAGCCGACCTCGGCCAGAATTCTGCATCCCTAGCGAAGGCTCTCCATGCTGCTGGTTCGCCAACCGATCTCGCGCGTCACGTCGATTATCCTCGGCACAACTTCTGTGTTGCTGCTCATCATCAGCTATAGCCTTCTTGCGCATCATCGCCAGCAATTGAAGCGTGCCGAGGCGAGTAGCAAGCTCGTTGACGTTCAGCAGGCGTTACAGAAGCTAGACAGCGATTTGCTGCAGGGAGAAGCGGCAGCCGCTTCGGATCTACAGCGTCGTCGTTCGGACCTCCAACAGCAGGTAGTACGACTAGAACGCGAGTCGCGGACTGCCGTGGATCGGACCGTACCGACCTGGAGCAGTTTGTACCACGACGGTTTACTGCGCGTGCTGCATCCCCAGGGTCTGCGACACGACGATTATTGGTTGTGGGAGGATACGCTGGCCACTGCCAACCGTCTGATTCGAGGCCTCGCGCTGGGAGTGCTGCTGTCGGTGCTGCTCGGAATCCTGATGGGAGCCTACGCTCCATTGGGTGCGTTCTTCGTTCCACCGTTGGCTTTTCTGGCAAAAATCCCACCAACGGCGATGTTAGCGGTATTCTTTGTCCTGGTCGGCACCACCTTGAAGATGTACATCGCCATGATTGCCTTCGGAACGCTTCCGACCTTGGCGCAGACGGTCTACCAGTCGGCTCGCAAGGATGTCGCGGAATCACTGGTATTCAAGGCCTATACGTTGGGGGCGAGCCACGCCGAATTGATTTGGAACGTGATCTATAAACAGATACTGCCGCGCCTTATCGACGCAATTCGGCTTCAAATCGGTCCGGCCATGGTACTGTTGGTGGCCGCCGAATGGATGGTTGCCGGCGAGGGATTTGGCTATCGTTTGCGATTGTTTTATCAACGGACCGATATGACCGTCGTCTACGTGTATCTGATTTTGCTGGGCATCGCCGGCTTGGCTATCGACTATGCGCTGATCTGGTGCCGGCGCTTGCTCTGCCCTTGGTTCGGAGATTAGTCGTTGGTTGAATCGCCGACATCGCCTCCTTGACGACTCCGTCCGGTCGTTCCATGACACGAGAATCCGTAGCAGAAAGACGTTGATTCATGTCCGAAATTGTCCTGGAGTGCAAGGACGTCAGCCACTGGTTTGGCGCAAAACGTGTTTTGAACGGCGTCAATTTGCGAATTGCGGCCGGTCAAATCGTGGCCGTCGTCGGGCCCAGCGGCTGCGGCAAATCGACGCTCTTGCGGGCCATCCTGGGCACTCATCCGCCCAAGGCCGGAGAAATCGTCGCCAATCGTAAACGCGTCTTGCGCCCAGGACGAAACGTGGGGATCGTTTACCAGGACTACAGCTTGTACGAGTTCCTCACGTCACGTGATAACGTCGCGTTTGGCTTGATGCTCGACCAGACGAACCTATGGTTCCGTTTGTTCCAGCCGCTCGCGTGGCGGCGACTCCGTACGGAACACCGCCGACAGGCCGTCGAGCTTCTGCACAAAGTGGAATTGGCGGAAGCGGCGCATTTGTATCCCATCGAAATGTCTGGCGGCATGCGTCAACGCGTCGCGATTGCTCAAGCGCTCATCATGCAGCCCAAGATCTTGCTACTGGACGAGCCGTTTGTGTGCTGGACGAAGCGACGCGGGAAGAGCTCCAGCTGATGCTGCTTTTCTTGTCAAAAGAGAACGCGGATGCGACCGCTCGAGGAGACGCTCCGCCCTATACGATCCTGATCGTTACGCACGAATTGAACGAAGCCCTGTACGTGGCGGATCGCGTGCTAGGTCTGTCGCAATACTATCAAGACGGCCGCCATGGCGCGACCATCGTCTACGACAAGCCCGCCCCCGTTTTTCGGCCTGGCGACCCCCGTGACTTTGCCAAGTTCGAACAGCAGAAAGAAGAGCTCCGCCAGTCGGTCTTCAATCCAGACAATGTCCGACATCACGACGAATTAGTAACGTACTGGTCGGAACTCGAAGCCGCGCGACGGCCGTAACCCTCAATGCAGCCAGCAGCCACGTCCTTTGCATGGGCCGCCGCCGTTTGGGGCCCGACCTACCGGTCGTGAGACATAACGTCGCTCGGTTTGCGCGACGGGGCGGCCGATCGAGTAATAAACAAATCCTGCATCGGCCGCCTCTTGCGGGTTGTACAAATTGCGACCATCAAAGATGACGGGAGACGCCATCCTCGCTTGCATTTCACCAAAATCGGGCGTGCGAAATTCACTCCATTCCGTCGGAATTGCTAAGGCGTCGGCGCCGTCCAGAGTCGACATGGGATCACTACAGTATTCCAGTTGATCACCATAGATTGCCTTTACATGCCGCATGGCCTCCGGATCGTGCACGCGCACCTGAGCTCCTAATGCATGCAGGCGATTGATCAGCACGAGCGCCGGCGCCTCGCGAATGTCGTCGGTTTTGGGTTTAAACGACAGACCCCAGATCGCGATTGTCTTGCCCGCCAATTGCCCTTCAAAATGCGCCTCCATCTTTTGCTGCAGAACCAGTTTTTGCTGCTCGTTGACCCAGTCGACGGCGTCCAACAGGCGAGGTTCTAAGCCGTTTTCCATGAACGTTTGCGAAAGTGCCCGTACATCCTTTGGAAAACAACTTCCTCCGTAACCAACGCCGGGAAAGAGAAAGGCAAAACCGATACGGCTATCGTGACCGATGCCGCGACGCACGTCATTGATGTCCGCGTCGAAATGCTCGCACACATTGGCCATCTGATTGATAAAGCTGATCTTTGTCGCCAACAACGCGTTGGCCACATACTTGGTCAGCTCAGCACTTTCCGGCGACATAACCAAGAACGGGTTATCGGTACGCAAGAACGGCTGGTACAGCCGCTGCAAGACGGCTGCATCATCACGGGTCCGCACTCCGACGACGACTCGATCCGGCTTGGTAAAATCATCAATCGCAGCCCCTTCTTTCAGGAATTCGGGATTACTTGCCACGCGGCAATAACGCCCTGTCGCACGGCGCAGTCGGTCAAACAATTTGGCATTCGTGCCCACTGGCACGGTACTCTTGGTGACCACGATGGCATCGGGATGCAGATGTGGCACTAAGGCGTCGGCAACCGACCACATGGCCGAGAGATCGGCCGAGCCGTCTGCTGACGAAGGGGTCCCGACCGCCAAGAACACCACGTCCGCCGTTGCGACGGCGCTGGCCAAATCCGTTGTGAAATGTAGGCGATCCGCGGCCGTGTTACGGTGAACCAAATCCGCCAACCCTGGCTCGAAGATGGGAACCAGTCCCGCCTGCAGCGAAGCCACCTTGCGCTCGTCAATATCGACACACGTCACGTCATTGCCGCTGTCGGCGAAGCAAGTCCCAGTGACCAAGCCGACATACCCCGTACCCACAACCGCTACTCTCATCACATTCCCCTTAAATCATCAGGAGCAATATCGCTCACTCCCTCCGAGCTGCCGATCTATTCAATTCAATGCTTCAAGAATACTACACGTTCCTGACGCATAGCGGCAGGGAATGATGGGGGCGAGTCGGGGCATTGGGGTTGAAGTTTGGGGATCGCAAACCGACGGTGGGCAATGAGCTCTGGGAGATTTCAAAGGAGGCGTTGGTGCGCAAGTCTAAGGTGACGTGACGGTTGCGCTCATCGCCACGCAATGGGCCCCGCGGGCTCAACGGTCGTTGGTGGGGAAGCCGAGCGAGAGCTGCCCTGCTAGAGCGGTCGCAGTAAGCCCCTTGCGAAATGAACTTGATCGCCGTGCCGACCGAGCTGGCCGGCACGCGGCTCAATCACCGGAGTCATCCGCAACGTCGTCGGTCGCCTCCTCAGGTCCCTCAACCTCGTCACCGGCTTCGGCGGGCGACGGCAAACCGCTGGGCGGCGGTGCGGTGTCCAGCACGGCCAGCTCTTCATCGCTCTCTTCCTTGGGGACGCGAACGACTGCGGTCAGCGTGTCGTCCTCATCGAGGCTCATGATGCGAACGCCCTGGGTGTTGCGGCCGATCACGCTAATCTCTGCCGCGCGAATACGTTGGATTTTGCCGCGCGCCGTCATCATCAGAATCTCATCGTCATCGTCGACGCGCGCGATGCCGATCACCTTTCCGTTACGAGTGGTCGTTTTGATGTCGCGCAGACCCTTGCCGCCCCGTCGCTGCGTGCGATAGCGTGCCGACGACGACGCATCCTCTTCACTCCGCCTCGTCGCCCGTGGCCTCGGCCACATTGGCGCCCAAAGTTACGTCGCGTTTGCCGTAACCATTTTCGCAAACGGTCAGCAGGGTCGCATCAGGGTCGGCGACGACCATGCCGACCAGCTGATCGTCCTTGCCCAAGCTGATTCCTTTCACGCCGCTGGTGTTGCGTCCCATCGGACGGGCATCGTCTTCGCTGGAACCGAATCGCCATGCCGTTGGCCGTCGCCAAGACGACCTCGTCGCCCGGCTTGGTGACGACCACATCGACTAGCTCATCGTCCTTCACGCAATTTGATCGCGATAATGCCACCACTTTTCGGCCGGCTGTAGGCCTCCAGCGGCGTTTTCTTCACCAATCCATCTGCGCGTGGCCATCATCAAGAAGTGGCCGGGCAAATCAAAATCGCGCACGGCTCGGCAGTCGGCAATCTGTTCGCCTTCGTCAAGATTCAACAAATTGACGATCGCCCGCCCGCGGCTTTCGCGGCCAACTGAGGCAAGTCGTAGACTTTTTGCCAATAGACCTGACCACGGTTGGTGAAGAACAGCAGATAGGCATGCGTGCTGGCGACAAACAAGTGCTCGATCGGATCTTCATCCTCCGTCTTGGCGCCCTTCAAACCCTTTGCCGCCACGACGCTGCGCCGATAGACACTGGCCGGCGTGCGTTTGATATAGCCGCTGGTGACTGATCGAGACGACCATCGTTTCTTCGGTGATCAGATCTTCCAGATCGATGTTGCCGAGTTCTTCGCCGCTGATCTCGGTGCGCCGATCATCGCCATATTTTCGCTTGATCTCTTCCAGATCGTCTTTGATGATCGCGAGGATGTTCTGCTTCATCGGACAGGATCCGCAGATATTCGTTGATTTCATTCAAGCAGTTTGGCGTGTTCGTCGGCCGAGCTTCTCTTGTTCCAGATTGACCAGCTGCCCCAGCGTCATCCGCAGGATCGCGTCCGCTTGCACGCCGGTCAGAGCGATACGTATCGGCGGCACCGCGTTCCTGCTGGAACATGCGAAAACCTTCGTCGCCCAACGCCCGCTGCATCATCGCGGCCGGGCATTCGACGCCCATCAATCCGGTCTTGGCTTCCGCCTGCGTTCGCGAGGCGCGGATGATGCGAATGATTTCGTCGATGTTGGCCAGCGCCAGCAGCAAGCCTTCAACCGTGTGCTTGCGCTGCGCGCTCCGGCCAGCAAGAACTGCGTCCGGCGGCGAATGACCGTCGACGCGATGCCGCATGAATTCCTCCAGCAACTCCTTGATGGTCAGTCAGCCGCGGTTTGCCGTCGACCAGCGCCAAGAGAATGATGCGAAAAGGAATCCTGCAACGGCGAGAACTGATACAGCTGGTTCAGCACGACATCCGGATCGGCGTCGCGCTTCAGTTCGATCACCAGCCGGACGGGTTCCTTCAAGATCGCTCTCGTCGCGAATCCCCGAGATCCCTTTGATGCGGCCCTCGTTGACCAGGCCGCGATCCGTTCGATGACCCGATCGCGAAACTGCTGGTACGGGATTTCCGAGACGATGATCCGGTCGCGTCTTCGTTGTGCTCCTCGATCTGCGTCCGTGCGCGGACCGACGATCGTACTGCGACCGGTATAGTATCCGCGGCGAATGCCCGCGCGCCCGCAGATGATGCCGCCGGTCGGAAAATCCGGACCCTGGATAATCTCCATCAACTCGTCAATCGGAAACATCGGGATCATCGATGACCCGAATCAGCGCGTCGCAAATCTCGCGTCAGATTGTGCGGCGGAATCGACGTCGCCATTCCGACCGCGATACCGCTGGAGCCGTTGACCAACAAGTTCGGGAAACTTGCGACGGCAGGACGGTCGGCTCCGTGCCGCTCGTCGTAGGTCGGAACGAAGTCGACGGTGTCGAGTTTCAGATCGTCAAGCATCGACGCGGCGATCGGCCGACAAGCGCGCTTCGGTGTACCGCATGGCCGCCGGCGGCAAGCCGGCGATCGAACCAAAGTTGCCCTGCTTGTCGATCAGCACGATGCCGCATGTTCCATTCCTGGGCCATGCGGACCAGCGTCGGGTAAATCACGCTCTCGCCGTGAGGATGGTAGTTGCCGCTGGTGTCGCCCGAGATCTTGGCGCACTTGACGCGCGCCGATGCCTGGACCCAGATTCAGGTCGTTCATCGCGACCAGGATGCGGCGCTGCGAGGGCTTCAGCCCGTCGCGAACATCGGGCAAGCGCACGACTGACAATCACGCTCATCGCGTACGTCAGATAGCTGTCCTTCAGCTCGTCTTCAATCGGCAGATCGATCAAACGGCCTTCGCCACCGTTCCCTCCGTTGCCATCGCCCGCGGGTGGTCCCACAGCGTCCGGGTCGTTCGCGTCAGATGCCAAGCCTGCAATCCTTTCACAAAACCGCCTGGGCGGGACGATCGCGGTGAGTTCGCCCCAGCGTCGTGTCGGCGCCCGAACGGGCACGCGATGAGGCCCTGCCCAAGGCGACTAACGGACCTCCTACACAAACCGGCAGTGTACCATTTCCAGCGCCTCGCAACAACCTGGCCGCGTCGCTGTAAGTTCGCCGCAAACTTGGAGTTGCGCTAGAGCAATTCGACCATCGAAGGTGCCGGGCGTCGCCGAAGTCGATGGGTCATGGGCAGGACAGCGGGCGCCGACTCCCACACGCGTTAGACACGCCCCGCGGGCCGGCTGGTCGCAGCAACATTGGGGCTCAACGGCACCACGGTCGCTAATAAAGAAGGTGAGTCGAAGCATCACCGCCGACGGTTCGTTGAGCAACGACTCAGCGGTCGAGAATCGCGACTAGCTGGCTTTCCACCAGGGATAGCTGCCAAACCGATTGAGCTCCAGCAGCAAGAGCACGCAGCCGATCAGTACGGCAACCATCGAAATGATCAGCATCACGGTGTAGATGTCCGTGGGCTGCTTCTTCACCGGCCCCAGCGCTGCCGCCTTCACCTTCCTCGGCGCCTTGGCTGGCTTCTCCGCTTCTTCGCCGACTTCTTCTCCTTCTTCGGCTTGGGCGCTTTGGCTGGCTTATCGGATTTCGACTTTCGTTTGAACACGATCGCCCTCTTGAATCGGTGCGTTACGATACTGGATTCGACCAACCGCTCGGTCCGGAGATACCTCGGTGATTTCCGCCCGAGCCAAATACTTGTCACGCCGCGAGACAACCACCGTATGCCCTGGTTTCAGGCCATCGTCTTCCCCAATCGAGATCTCGATCATATCCGGTCCCACGGACAACACCTCACCACGTACTTCCGGAGGAATGTTGTTGACCGGGGTGTAGATTGACAGGTCGTTCGCCTTGAGCACCGTCGTCGCGGCCGTCAGGTCCTCGGTCAACGATTGAAGGCGTTGTTCCAGTCGGCGACGAATCCCTTCCGCTTGGTGCATCTGATCGGTAAGCTCGCGGACCCGCCCAAACTGCTGGTCGCGATCCTGACGTGCCGTGCGAATCTCACCTTCCAGCGTCGTCATCTGCTCCGTCAATTGGTCCAATTGTCGCTGAGCATTCAAGACCGCATCGGTCGCCGCTCGCTGCTTCGCCAGCAACTCAGAATACTGCTGATTGCGGGCCTCGAACTGCTGCTGCTTCTCTTGAACTTGCGTTTCCAGGCGTGCCAACGCGGTTCGCCGTGCCGCCCGCTCGTGGGCCAGTGTCGCCTTGCGCTGTTCAATTTCTTCCTGCAAACGATCGTTTTCGCTGCGTATCCGACTCAGATCCGATTGAGCCGTGCTGGCCTCTTCCCGCCAGTTGCGATGCGTCGCGTAGACCATCATCGCAAACCCCATAAAGAGGATGCTCATGACGAGGATTAAGACAGTAAAGATCTTGCCTACCAGATTCATTCCACGCTTCCTCCGGTCCGTCAACGCGGCGACCACACGCCCACGGATCGTTCGACGAGAGCATCCCACCGGTGCAGTGATTGAAGTCCTTGCCCCCCAACAACCGGCGAGCATGAGGGATACGATTACAGAACTTAAGTATAGTCAGGCGATTTTCCGACTGTCAACGAAACCGGGAAGAATAGCCGGCCTAGCCAGAACGGCAAAACAAGAGAAACAAGGAGGGCAAGGCACACCCTGTGGTGCGCTGTTTCAATCCGTTGACAACGGCAGGTCCTGTCCCCTGCTCCACCGCCGTCGCCGCCACCCAACTGCCGACACTGCGGCCAGGAGCACAACGGTCAAGCAGAGGCCGGCGAACCAATCGCCCAGCGCCAGGTAGAGACTGTCGCGCGGCTTGATGACGACGTCGGTCAACACGGTCGCTTCGGCACGCCGAGGTCCTTTAGCGAGAACCCGTCCAGCTGCATCAATTGAGGCAGAAAAGCCTGTGTTGGCCGCAATCAGCAGCGGTCGCCGTAGTTCAATCGCGCGAAATATGCCACAGGCCAAGTGCAAATCGAGCAGGCTTGAGCCCCAGAACCAGCCGTCGTTGGTCACCGTCACGAGGACGTCGGGCGACTGATGACGGCCAATCAGTTGGTTGACCTGTCGGCGCATCAAATGGGGCACCGTATTCTCAAAACATACCGTCGGTGCGACCCATACGTCTCCCACACGAAAGGCCTTCGGCTCTCTACCCGCCGTTAGCCCATCGCCCATGGGCGTCAGCTTATAGAGCCAGGGAAACCAGGCCCCAGCGGCACGTATTCGCCGAACATCACCGGATGCATCTTGTCGTAGCGGCCCTGAATGTGGCCCTGACGGTCGGCAAAAACTACCGAATTAAAGCGTTCACCGCGACCTCCCACGTAGTGATCCCAGGCCAGTCCCACCAGTAGAGGCGTACGGACCTGCTGCGCTACCCACTCAAATCGCTGCTGCACCGACTGCTTGTGGTCGTCCAGCCGCTGCTGAAGTTCTTCCAGAGTGCCGTCCCATCCGTCGATCATCTGTACCGGTGGCTCATAGGTGATCATGGGCTCCGTCCCCGTGAACATCGATTCCGGCCAAACCATCAGGTCCAGGTCCGCCTGTTGTCGCGCTGCCTGCTGCGAGAGTCGCACATAGTCAAAAAAAGCCTGTCTGCGCGATCCTGAGCATGGTAAACATTTCCATCGAACTCCGTATCGAAGGAACCTTGAATCAGTGCCACGCGCAGTCGGTGCGTCCCTCCCTCTGGTGTCGCGTCGGAACGAAGTTGCACGGTTCCGTACAGCCAGCATGCCAGCACACTAGCGACCGCCAAAATTGCCGGCCAAGCAACGCGACGTACTCCAGAAAGCGGCATCAATCGGGCCAAACAGGCCGCCACCAACATTACCAGAAAACTCACACCGTAGCTGCGCCCAACGCATCGGCCACCTGGACCAATGGCAGCAGCGGCAATTGGGTATGTCCCAACAATGCGATGGAGAAGCCCGTGAACAGACGGGCGCAGTGCCAGTTCCAGACCTGTCCAGACGATGGGTGCCGCTATCACGCTCGATACGGCCCATCGGTGAACCAGGATCCGACTGATACCCACGAATAAGGGCACGTATACGGCCAAGTAACTGGCCAAGGCCAGCCAGCCAAAACAGGCGGACCAATGGGGCAAGCGGACCCACTGGATGAGCAACAGCCAATGCAGCAGTCCGACGGCATACAGCATGCGGTAGGGCCGGGCGATTCGCCATTCGCGCTGCCGTATCAGCATCAACCAACCGATCGGAGCGATCCAAGCCAGTGGCCAAAAATTGAGCGGCGGAAAGGCCATCCAAAGCAGTAGCGCCGAAGACGCGCCCACCCCGTTTCACGCCCTAGCAAGCCGAAGGTTCGGGAAGCCTGGCAGCTCTGTTGGGAGTCGGCCTCGTTTCGGCGACGGCTCGACGCAGTACTGACGGGGACCGTGGTTGTCATCTTCTATATCCCATCCCATCCCTTACGGCGCGGAATCGCTCCCTCATGTATCCAGATCCAGGACCGTCACAGACTCACCGACAGCATAGGACCGATCGCCCTGCGGAAAGTAAATCAGGCAGTCGCTGCGCGCTAGCGTAAACGGATCCGCCGAACCAAGCCAGATCAATGGTTCGACACTTCCCGACTGGGAATCAATTCGCCCCGGCCAAAAGGTGGGCCGCGCACCACGCACGGCAAACGCCTGCGATAGCTGAGCCGACTTTTGTCGCCAGTTCCATTGCACCTCGTGCCCACCCAAAATGCGCAGCGTGGGCAACACAAACAACTGGGCGCAAACTAAGCTGCTGACCGGATTGCCGGGCAGACCAAACACCGGTCGAACCCGCCGGCCGTCCCGATACACGCCAAACCACATGGGTTTTCCAGGGCGCAGTTGAACCTTATGGAACACACACTCAACACCGGCTTCGGACAGCACGGCAGGCACCAGATCACGATCACCGGCCGAGACGCCACCCGACAGAACCATCACGTCGGCCGATAGGCCGCGGCGGACCGCCGACAACAACGCCGGGACCTCGTCCGGTACCGCGCCCAAATCCTCAACCGCGCCCCCAGCTCGCTGAACCATAGCGCTCAGCAAGGGGCCGTTGCTATTGCGGATTTGGCCGGGGCCCAACGGATCATCCACCCCTACCAACTCGTCTCCCGTCTGGATCAGCGCGACTTGCGGGGGACGCACCACGCGTACGCACGCACGCACCGGCTTCGGCCAACAAACCCACTTCGATCGGGCGGAGGCGTGTCCGGCCGATAGGACCTCACGCCCGACTCGCAATACGCTACCTTGACGCATTACGTTCTGACCGGCGGTCACGCCTCTGGTGGTAATCTCGACCCAAGGTCGCGGGTCTCCGCCAGAGCGAGTGTCTTCAACCATCACGACCGCGTCGGCCTGCGCGGGCAGTGGAGCACCGGTCATGATTCTGGATGCCTGACCGCGGGCGACCGCCTGCCGCGGCACTTGACCGGCATAAATCTCTTCGACGACGGTCAATCGCGTCGACGCCTCCAAAACGTCGGCCACTCGCAAGGCATACCCATCCACAAGCGACTTGTCGTAGGGTGGACTATCGCAGGGCGCCACGATTGCCTCGGCCAACACGCAACCCAAAACGCTCTCCAAAGAACGTTCCTCAGGTTCGTTGCACGCCAGCTGCTCGCACACCCGTTCGCAGGCTTCCACAAGTTCGATCATTTCGGCCATCGGATCTCGATAAACCGCTTGAGCAGCTCGGGACCGTGTTCGGTGAGAAAGCTCTCGGGATGAAACTGCAACCCAATCAATGGATAATCACGATGGCGAATCCCCATCACCTCGCGTTCCCCATCTGGCGCATCACACCAGGCCGACACCTCGAACTGCTTGTTTAGTGTGTCCGGTTGAATCACTAGGCTGTGGTATCGCGTCGCCACAAACGGATTGGGCAAGCCAGCAAACAATCCACGATCATCGTGATAGATGTGGTCCGTCTTGCCATGCATCAAGCGCTTGGCGCGGACAATCTTGCCGCCCGTCGCCTGGCCAATCGACTGGTGGCCCAAACATACGCCCAGGATAGGCAGTCGACCGGCAAAATATTCGACGCAGGCGACGCTGATGCCTGCCTCGTTGGGAGTACAGGGCCCTGGCGATATGATCAGATGGGTCGGGGCCAAAGCAGCAATCCCATCTACGGTAATCTGGTCGTTGCGATACACTCGCAAATCCAGAGAGGGATCGATTTCGCCCAAACGTTGCACCAGGTTGTACGTAAAGGAATCGAAATTGTCGAGCAGCAGGATCATGGCAAAGTAAGCACGAGGACGTGGCCGGTAATAGAGAGAGCCAAACAGAGAATCCAGCATAACACAGCGGCTGTTTAGTCGGGAGAGCCAGCGGCAATGCGGGGCATCGAGCCTGCCGCCACGGCCGCTTGCGCCGTCGGCCGATCAGGTGCGATCCAAACAGCCCTCACCCGGCCTTCTCCACGCAGCAGACGCGAATCGCGAAGCCGTCGGCCGTTACAGCAAAACGCATGTCGCTCGCCACAATTCTTCGCGGAGCAAAATTCTCGCTTGCCCTCAGTACGCTAGCAGGCCGATGATAAAACGAGCGCGGCAATGCGACTGAGCGTCGAATCACGCCGGGCTGGACTCACGCAGGCGTTTTCCTCGATCCCGGTCACTTCCTTTGGATGAACGTCCTTATGCCAATAGGCTGCAGCAAGTTGAGCTACGGACGATGGGGCACCATGGCCTTGATCGCGTTCGGGCTGAGTGGACCCGTCCCTGCGGCAAAACCCCAATCGCGCAATTGGAACGCCGTATTGCCACCGCCGCGGCACTCTCTGGCAGACGCGCCTGACGCCCTGCAAACGTTGACCACACACATCCTGCGCAAAACCTTCCCGCGACCTATACGGACGATCGAGAATGGGGACAGACGCGGGACCGATTCGATGGCATCAAGCTCCGTGTCGACGGTTGGCAAATCCATACGAAACGCCGCCACAAGACCGTCAACCACGGCACGTGGAAACGCTATCAAATCACGCAAATCGACCCTCAACACAATTTGCAGGTTCAGTGGGGACCGGTCCGCACGTTGGAAGACGAGCCGCACCGAATTTCGCCTGGAGCTGATCTCGAAAATCAATGGAGTTGCGCGACTAGCTCGCTGGAATCGAGGTATCCGCGTGATCAGCGTGACTTTGGATGCGGATGCCCGTGTCCGTCTTGTGCTGACATGTCGTCTGGACATCGACCTCGATGCGACGCGATTGCCCCCCGACGTGGTCGTCAAACCAGAAGTAATCGACGCCGATCTGCAGGTGTCCGACTTTCGCGTCAATCGCATCAGTCACTTCGACGGTCCAATTGTCCGTGAGCTTGGCGACGGACTGGAAAAGATACTGGTCAAGCAGATCGAACAACGTCGGCCTGAGCTCGCGGCACGCATCAATCGCCAAATCGCTCGGCATCAGGACAAGTTGCGAATCTCACTGCGTGATACGTTCCAGCAGAAATGGCAAGCATTTGTCGGCACATCGGCGGAGGAGCAGAGCACGCGGTCGTCTGCCGAGGCGGTTGAGACCGCCGATCCACCGACGCTGTCGCACGCGCATTCCCCCGAACAGACGACTGTCGAGGACGGGACCCACCGGTATAATATCGACGGTTCCTGAGTTCTTGCTGGAGTGTACGCGGATGAGTTCCACGTTGCCGACGACAACCTTCGACTTTCCACCCTACAAGTCCTTCGACGACGCCACGCTTGCCAGCCGTATCGAAGACGTAAGGCGCGAGTGGGGAACGCAACTGCTGATTCTCGGGCACCATTATCAGCAGGACGAAGTCATTGCGCACAGCGACTTGCGCGGCGACAGCTACCAGCTGAGCAAGATGGCGGCCGCGAGCAGCGATTGCCGCGCGATCGTGTTTTGCGGCGTCCACTTCATGGCGGAAACGGCCGATATTCTGGCCAATCGTCCGGAGAAACTTGCCGAACGACGACGGGCAGCGGGTCACCGTGATCTTGCCCGACCTGGCCGCCGGTTGCTCGATGGCCGACATGGCGGCGATCGAACAAGTGGAAGCGGCTTGGGACGAGCTGGGCGAAGTGATCGATATCAACGAGGTGACTCCGGTCACCTACATCAATTCCGCCGCCAGCCTGAAGGCGTTCTGTGGCCGGCACGGCGGGATCGTTTGCACTTCAAGCAATGCGCCGGCCGTGCTTCGGTGGGCCTTTGAACGCGGACGAGTCGCGTCCTGTTCTTTCCCGACCAGCATCTGGGCCGGAACACCGCCCTGGCCATGGGCATCACCAACGAACAAATGCCGGTCTGGGATCCGTACGCCGAGGAACTGGGTGGCAACACCGACGAACAGATCTGCAAGCGAGCAAGGTCATTCTCTGGCAAGGGCATTGCAGCGTCCACCAAATGTTCCGACCCGAACACGTGCACCAATTCCGCGAACAGCACCCGGACATCAAGATTCTGGTTCACCCGGAGTGTCCGCAGGAAGTCAATGATCTGGCCGACATCTCGGGATCGACGGGCAAGATCATCGAGACGGTCGAACAGTCCGCACCGCGGGCACCAAATGGGCGATCGGCACAGAGTTGCATCTGGTCAATCGGCTTGAAAGCCGAACATCCGGAGCAGGAAATTCACTTCCTTTCGCCGGTGGTCTGCATGTGCGCCACGATGTATCGCATCGACTTGGCTCACCTCTGTTGGAGCCTGGAGAACCTGGCGGCCGGGACACCGGTCAATGTCATTGAGGTCGACGACGAGACGTGCAACGTGGTCACTGGTCGCCCTGGAGCGAATGCTGCAGGTCCGCTAGTCCCCACTAATGTCGAACTGGACAACCGGACCCATCTGGAGGCTCGCATCAGCGGCCGACCCTTGCGATTCGGCTTGCCGCTTTAGCTCCTCTTGGAAAGCCGCGACTTCGTCATCGGTGGTCAGTCCACTCAACTCCATGTCCATTGCCAAGTCACTACTTGTTCCGTTGGCTTGATGTACACTGACGGCTACCACATTGTCGCCCTCGGTCAACGCATGCGACGCAACGGCGAATTCGTGGTACGCCCGTTCGACTTCCGTTTCTGGGCCGATGGCCCGGATCGCGCCGTTCGACAAGTCACACGGCCAGACGGCATGTTGCACCGGAAGACTTCACGACCATTGACAAACACAATAGCACCGTCATCACAGCAGAGCCGCCCTCGCAACAGGCGAAGAGGACGGCCACGAACCAAGCGGAATCGACGGCGGAACAGCGCCGACGACTCTTTGCGTTGAGGATGATTGCCGAAGGAAATCTCGGTGCGAACGTCGGGATCACCGTACCCCAGTAGAGCCTGTCCTTCGGGCCACGTGGAATCATCGAAATCGGGAGCCGTCCAGCGCCCGATTCCCACGCCTCGGTCTGGGCTGAAGGAGAATCCAGATAACGCCAGTTCGGCACTCCGCGTTCGATCAGCGTCTCCTCCGCGCAGACCGCGGCAGCATGGCAACACAACAGACTCCAGACGAATCGACAGAGTCGGCGGCGAACCAAAATCAACAACAAGTTCGTAGGCACTAGCGGTTGCATCGCGATGTCACGGACCAGCCGTGATCCAAGCGATCGGGAGGGAAGGTTTGGCCGGGGTTGTCAGCAACCAACCTCGCAATGTGGGGCGAAGCCGTAGGTGGTCTTCGCGAGGAAACCAAGGTAGGGTCGAGGCAAGATAACGCTGAGGTTGACCCTTATTGTAGAAGAATTCGGGTCACTAATTCAAGCATTGCGAGCGTTTTCCCGACCGGTTCTCTTACAATCACCGAGTCGAAGCTGAATGGACCGAGTCGAGCAAGGGGGCCTCTACCCGCAACACCATCCTTCAGGCCCCCCTCGTCAGCGTCATTTGCTCCCATCACGCTGACGACAAAAGGCGATGATCTCTGGTACGGTCTGGGGCAGTGGACCCTCCGCGTTCGTTACTGGTGTGGGCTCCGGCGTATCATCTGCCGCGGAATCGGCGACCTCTTCCTCCTCGACGGGTTCCACCGCGGCGGTCTCGGGTGCCGGAGCGGGGGCGGCGCCGCCTGACCGCGGGCGGCCGCCAGAATTTCCTCGACACTCATCGATTTGGGATCGGCGGGCGCCGAAGAACGCGTGTCGCGACTTTTCGCCGCACCCGAAGTCGGCGTATTTGCCGTGGTCGGCTGTGGCTGTTCGGCGTTTACGGGAGGTGAGTCGCTGGCCGCGGCCGACTGCCCACGCGCCGCAGCCAGGATCTCAGCAACACTCATCGACTTCGCGTCGGCCGGGGCGCGTTGAGGCGAGGCGGGTTTGGATGCGGAAGGTTGGGAAGCGGCTGGTTTGGATGACGCAGCTTGAGGCGCGGCAGCCGCAGCGTCTGCTCCGCCGCGCGCCGCTGCCAGGATGTCCGCGACCGACATACCGCCTCCGCCCGTTTTTGGAGCGGGCTTCGCTGCCGACTTGGCTGCCGCTTTCGCCACCGCTTTGGCCGCGGGTCGAGAAGTGTCCCGCTCGGTCTTCGCGGGGGCGACATCTTGAGGTTTGTCAACGACCTTCAGAAAGTCCAATTCGATGTCATACCAGCCGATGTTTTGGTTGCCATTGAACTCCACCAATGCCCGGCCATTCATATTGACCGTCTTCACAATGCCTGTCAGGTAGCGAAACCGCCGCAATTCAGCACGATTCGCATCAACGACAACGTACTTATCCGTGAAATCCCGCTTGAGCTGTTCAATATTTTCGAAGACCATCGCGATCGGATCCTGTAAACGGTTGCGGGAAGCATTGCCTTGCCACCACGGCAGCCAAATATCACCTGGTGGGGGCGAGCCGGTCGTCTTAGCCGTTCGCGGCGGGGCCCCTCAATGGAGCGACAGATTCCCGCGCACGAAACGCTGATTGTGGTCCAAGCCCCTATCAAAATCAAGCGGTGGCGACGAAGCCATACCGCCAGCGCACGGTGGCCGGCAGGCTGTCGGGCAACTTCCGTGGCCGAAACTCGAGGCGATCGCATTGTCCACCGATCACCAGTTCCGTGGATCCGTCGTCGGGGCAAAACTGCAGCGTCAAGCCGTGGGGCAAATGCGCAAGTCCGCGGCGCCGCTCTCCCACCGCATCCTGCGCTGTCTTCGCGACACACGCCGCCGACAGACGATATTCGCTTAGCAGCCGTTGGGGGGACTGTTGAATCCGACAGGCAACGTCAAACCACAGCTGGCCGCGCTGAGCCTCCACGGCTAACGACCAGTGGCTGGTCCCAGCCATTCCTAACCCCACGAGCCCGCGACGACCATGAGCCAACTCGCACTCGTCCAACTGCTGTAATGGGGGCGCCGGACGGCCAATCCGATGGCGATTCCTCGACAATCGCCATCGCCAGGCGGTGCGCAACCCGAGGCCGGCATCCTTTGCCCGCATCCTGGATCAGGTCGACGTCGTGTCGAAAACGATCATGATGCCAAACGAACCGTACCACCAGCTGCCACCCGCCCGGCAACTCGGCCGCCAACTCGTGGGTTCGCGGCTCCGCTCCGGCTCGGTCTGGCTGCATGCCTGCGGTCACGCTAATCCCCTTTGACACGCCACCGCAGGTAGGACGCCAGAAACTCTTGGATGTTGCCATCCATGACGCTATGAAAGCTCCCCACGGCGTAACCCGTGCGACTGTCCTTGACGCGTTGATCAGGATGAAGGAAGTAATTCCGGATCTGCGATCCAAACCCGACCCGCGATTTGTCCTTGTACTTCTGCACTTGCTCGGCCTCGCGTCGTTCCTCCTCGACACGCGCCGTACGCGCTCGCAACATCTTCCACGCAGCCGCGCGGTTCTTGTGCTGACTACGTTCGTTCTGACATTGCACGACGATCCCCGTGGGTACGTGGGTCAAGCGGATGGCACTATCGGTCTTATTGACATGCTGACCGCCGGCCCCGCTGGCACGAAACGTGTCCTGTCGCACATCTTTCTCATCGATTTCGATCTCCACGTTGTCCGAAACTTCAGGGGCGACATCGACGGCGGCGAAACTGGTCTGGCGCTTCCCTTCCGAATTAAAAGGGCTAATCCGCACCAACCGATGCATACCCATTTCGCCTTTTAGGTAGCCGTAGGCCATCGGTCCCCGGATTGCGATCGTCGCATTATTGATCCCCGCCTCGTCGTTATCGCTGCGATCGAGTAGTTCGACACCATAGTCGTGCTTTTGGGCCCACTGCATGTACATGCGCATGAGCATTTCAGCCCAATCGTTCGCGTCCGTGCCACCGTCCCGCCCGTGAATGGTCAGCAGAGCTCCTGCACGGTCGTGCGGCCCGTTAAGCAGTGTGTTGAGCTGCAGTTGCTCCAGTTCGGATTCCAGCGACTCTATTTCCTGCGTGACCTCTGGCTCCAGCGACGCATCCTCCTCGGCCATCTCCAGCATCGCGTCCACATCGTCGATGGCCTCCATCGCTTCGCTCAGCGGCTTGACGATTAGCTTTAACGATTTCAGTTCGCCCACCTTCTGTTGCGCCTTTCTCCTGGTCGTCCCAGAAACCGGGCTGCGACATTTGCTGTTCAATGACTTGGATCTTCTCGCGATTACCATCGTAGTCAAAGACTGTCCCGCAACTGGACAAGCTCCTCACGTATCGTTTCCGCACGATGGTACATGTCTCGGTCCATACGTTTGATTCTCCTCAAGAACCGGCGAAGGATGATAGGACGGCGGATCCCAGGTCGCATCCGCCAAGCTCATCGTACCGCGACAGGATCAATACTGTCTACCGGCACACGAACGCCCAGCGCCAAAAAACACGCGGTGTGACCGACGGCCAACACCGCGTGTGGGATCAATTCACCGAATCGACCGACGAGGCTAGTTGCAGCAGCTGCTGCAGTTGCCACAGCCGGAGGAAACGGGCGTTTGGACGGTCGTGGGGACCATCTGGCAACGACGTACCTGGACTTCCTTTTGGACTGTCACAGGGACGCAAACCACGAAGTCTTGGGTGTCCTCGTAAGCGACGCGGTTGTAAACGGTGACGTTTTGCGTCTTGGTGACTTGCTTGGGTACCATCACGCAGTAGTTGACGTCGCGCGTACGTGCTTCGACCTGACACTCGGTCACGTTGATCGTCCGCTCACGTTCCTCAGTTCGATACTCGCAAACCTTTTCCGTCTTGGTCCGCGTTTGCGGCTGCATTTCACAGACCTTGACCGTCCGCGTCCGAACATCGGGCTTACACTCCACAACGGTGCGAGTGCGCTCGCGCTGTTCCGTCTGCCACTCGGTGACGTTATGGGTCTTGGTTCGGGTCTGCAGTTCACAATTGCGGACCGTAACCATGCGAGTTCGCGTCTCATTAACCATTCGCGTCACGGGCACAGTGCGAGTCCGCGTCTCGGTACGGTAAGTCGTGACAGGTACCTGACGCGTGCGGACTTCCGTTTTCATTTGGGTTACCGGAACGGCACGAGTGCGCGTTTCCGTTTTCCATTCGCAGACGGGCACGGTACGAGTGCGAGTCTCTTGCACCATCCGTGTAACGGGCACCGTCCGAGTGCGCAGTTTCGGTCTTCCATTGGCAGACGGGCACGGTGCGAGTCCGCGCTTCCGTTTTGTAATTCGTGACTTGCACAGTCCTCGTACGCGTCTCCGGATGGCAGACGGTAACCGAATAGGTGTACGGCACTTCTTCGACTTGCGTCCGATAGGTCGTGTAGGGCACTTCCTTGGTCACCACACTGGGCACCCATACGCGTTTGGTCACCGTCGCTGGACCACATCCGGCGCCGCCGCAATTTCCACCGCAACCCGAGACGCAGCCGCCGCAGTCGGCACAACCGCCACAGGGGCTGGCACAACCACAACCACCACTCGCGACGCTCGTGCCAACCGTTTGCGTTTGGCACTCCCAGTGCCCTTCATCACAGGTCACCGTGCGGGTCATTTGAACCGGCACGCGACGGCAGATCTTACGCGTTCCCTGACGCTCTTCCTGGTGCGGAACCATTACGGTGTAGGTCTGTTCCTTCTGTTCCGTAACGGGTACGCAAACCTGGTAGGTTTCTTCGCGAGTCGACTGTACGGGGACCTTGACCGTATACGTCTCCTCTTTCTGCTCCGTCACCGGAACACACACCGTATACTGTTGCTCACGCTCCGATTGCACAGGAACTTGGACCGTGTACGTTTCCTCGCGGGTAGATTGAACGGGCACGCACACGGTGTATTGCTCTTCGCGTGTTGAGTGCACCGGTACACAGACATTGTAGGTCTGTTCTTTTTCCTCCGTCACAGGCACACACACGGTGTACGTCTGCTCGACTTGACGTTCCACCGGGACCTGCACCTGATACTCTGACGTAACTTGCTTGACCACGGGCACTTTGCAGGCCACCGTTTCCGTAACCTGCCGCTCGACCGGGACGTTCACCGTATACTGCTGCGTAACTTCATTCCAAACCGGAACGTTCACCGTGTACTCACGCGCGATCTCTTTCCAGTAGGGGACCCGTACAGAATACTTTTGCGTGACGGCGCGCGTCACAGGGACGTTTACGTGGTAAGTTTCCGTGCGCGTCCGGCTCTCGGGAACCATCACCGTATGCGTCGACGTGACCTGCTTGGTTTCAGGAACGCATTTGTAGCGAGTGACGGTTCGTTGTCGTGTCTCCTTCTGATACTGCGTGACGTTGACTAACTTCGTCTCCGTCGACCACTGAGGCACCATGACCGTCCGTTCGACGTACATGGGTCCCTGAACTAAGCCGGCACAACCCGTGTCGGCACAACCGGCATTGCCACATCCGGTCGATACCGTTCCACAGTCCGATGCCGCGCCACATCCGCATGTGCAATCAGCCGACACGACCGATGGTGCGATGAGGCAGGCAATGACGGCGAACGTCGATGCAATTAACCTAGCCATCTGCCCACTACCCTTTCTTCAATAGAATCCCTTAAGATGCACAAACTAAGCTGAGTTTTTCGCTTAACGCGAGTATTTGGCTGACTGAGACTAGGTAATATAAAACGTTGCCAAATACTGACAATCCCCCAACCCCCAATACGGTTGGAGAATTCTCGTCGGCGAGGTACCTTGTCCGCGTGGCAGACCGCTTCGATACTAGAGAGGGAAACACAGGAACAAAACCGTGCCGCGTCCGCGCAGCGCGCTCCGGAACGCCCCGGGACATTTCACGTGCCGCGCCCAGACTGCGCCTGTACGACCTCTCGCCCCCCCTCTCGGTACTTCCGATGGTGCATACCGATCGTCACCGTGTCGTTCTCGCCATGTCCGGCGGAGTCGACAGCAGCGTCGCTGCCTATCTCTTGCTCCAGGAGGGCTATCAGGTAATCGGCGTGTTCATGCGACACGGCGAACCCGCCACGGACTGCGTCACCGATCAGGAATCTGACAGCTCCGCACTGCCAATTCTGGATGTACGGACCGCTTCCAAGCAAGGCTGCTGCACCGCGAGGGACGCGCTGGATGGCGCCGTGTGGCGGATCGCCTGGGAATCCCCTTTTACGCGTTGGATCTTCAAGAGGATTTTGGGCGGATCGTTGATTATTTTGTCGACGAGTATTCCCGCGGACGCACGCCCAACCCTTGTGTCATGTGCAACAACTGGATCAAGTTCGGCAAGCTGTTCCAATATGCCGACAGCGTGGGTGCGCACTATGTCGCCACAGGACACTACGCGCGTCTCCAATCGTCGCTCGGCGACCCAGCATGGTCCTTGTGGCGAGGCCAGGACGCGGACAAAGACCAGTCATATGTCCTGTTTGGCGTCGCTCGGACCTATCTGGAACGGATGAAACTACCCGTAGGCGAATATCAGAAGACTGATATTCGCCGGCTGGCCGCCACGGTGGGTTTACGCGTTGCCGACAAGAAAGACAGCCAGGAAATCTGTTTCGTGGAGTCCGGACGGCATGCCGAATTTGTCCGCCGCCGCAGCGCAAACGCCGAACGGGGCGGCGAGATCGTGACGGGCGACGGCCGAGTGGTAGGTCGGCACACCGGCATTGAAGGTTTTACCATCGGCCAGCGCAAGGGGCTGGGAGTGGCGATGGGCGAGCCTTTTTTTGTCGTCCGGATTCAACCGTCCGAGCGGCGCGTCGTCATCGGACCTCGATCCGAGCTGCGTTGCCTGTCCTTGTTGGCCGCTCAGGTGAATTGGTTAGTCGATGCGCCCCTGGTCGCCATCGACTGCCTGGTTCAAATCCGCTACAACAGCATGGCGATACCGGCACGCGTCACGCCGCTCGGCGTCGACCGCCTCCGCGTCGATTTCCAAGTCCCCTGTGAGGGCGTGGCCCCGGGACAGGCCGTCGTTTGTTACCGCGATCAGCAAGTTTTGGGTGGTGGTTGGATTGAATCGTCGCAACTGCTGTGAACGGCGGCGTAATCGGCTATCATAAGCCTGCAGATCGTAGACCACGCTTCATGGCGAGCATGATGGTCGGATCTCCATCCAGGATCTCAATACAGGAAGGATACGAGCATGGTCGCCGATAATTCACTCACGCTGCTTGCCCAGTCCGAAACCGGTTGGTTCTTGCTGGTAACGGGCGCCATCGGCATCTTCCTGGTCTTCACGCTGATCGTCATTTCGATGTACGGTAAGCTCTGGTTTCAAGCGTTCATGTCGGGCGCCGACGTGACGCTGGTGAGCTTGGTTGGCATGACGTTTCGCCAGGTCAATCCCCGGATCATTGTCACGGCCAAGGTGATGGCGGCGCAAGCCGGTATGGATATTGACCGTCGCGCTGGGATCTCCACGTCGCGACTGGAAGCTCACTATTTGGCAGGTGGCGACGTGATGGGTGTGATTCATGCCATCATCGCCGCACATCGAGCGGGAATCGACCTGGACTTTGATCGTGCCGCCGCCATCGACCTGGCCGGACGTGACGTGCTGGACGCCGTGCGAACGAGCGTTCACCCCAAAGTCATCGACTGTCCCGATCCGGATCGCAGCGGCAAAACGACGCTCAGCGCAATCGCGAAGAACGGCGTCGAGTTGCGTATCCGCGCACGCGTGACGGTCCGCACCAATCTGGAGCAATTGATTGGTGGAGCCACCGAAGAGACGGTGATCGCCCGTGTAGGCGAGAGCATCATTTCGTCCATTGGCTCGTCGACCACGCATCTGGAAGTGTTGGAAAACCCGGACCGGATTTCCCGCGCCGTGCTCGACCGAGGCCTCGATGCCCATACCGCATTCGAAATCGTCTCGATTGACATCGCCGACATCGATGTGGGCGAGAACATCGGGGCACGCCTACAAGCCGATCAGGCCGAAGCCGACACGCGCGTCGCGCGAGCCAAGGCCGAACAGCGACGCGCCGAAGCCGTCGCCCATGAGCAGGAGATGAAGGCCAAAGTGGCCGAAAATCGCGCTCGATTCGTGCTCGCCGAAGCCGAAGTCCCGCAAGCCATGGCCGACGCCTTTCGTAAAGGCAACCTCAACAGCCATAGCGGTGCCTGATCGGGCCCAACTTGCGTGGTCAGCTAAACAATCCGGTGACCGCTTCCGCCTTGACCATTTCGCGTGGTTGATTCAGATGGTTGTAAACGATTGTCTGCGGATTCAATCCGATGGCATGGTAAATCGTCGCCAACAACTGCGTCGGATGCACGGGGTCTTCCAGCGGGGAAGAAGCCGTCTTGTCGGACTTGCCGTAAATCGTCCCTCGCTTGATCCCCGCACCCGCCAGGCAGGCGGTGTAACAATACGGCCAATGGTCTCGCCCGTCATCACTGTTGCCATTGCCCGACGTGCTGACGCCACGTTGCGGGCTACGACCAAACTCGCCCACGGCAATCACCAACGTTTCGTCCAATAAGCCGCGTTCATCCAAGTCGGCAATCAATCCGGACAGACCAGCGTCCAACAACGGTGCGGATTGATTCTTCATGCGATTGGACAATCCCGAATGATGATCCCAGGAATGATTATCCGAATTCGCGACTTTCGGCCAAATCACCTCGACGACTCGCGTTCCTGCTTCGACCAACCGACGAGCTAACAGACAACACTGACCGAACGTGTTGCGACCATACCGATCGCGGACCGCATCGGCCTCCTGCCGTAGGTCAAACGCCTGACGAGCGCGTCCAGAAACGATCAGGCTCAACGCCGATTCGTAGTATTCATCCAGATCGTATTTGGCGACGGCGCGGTCCAAATCCGGCATGCCGGCGTTGATCAAGTCTCGTAATCGTGCCCGTCGCTCCAGCCGCATCGACGATACGTCCGGGCGGAGACGTAGGTCGTCGATATTGATGCGGTCCATTTTGTTCATGTCCATGTCGTCGCCGGGAGGAAACAGCGTGTACGGATCGTAGGCCCTGCCCAAGAATCCCGCCGTACCCCCTTTGCCCACCACGTTGCTTTCCTGTAACGGGCGCGGCATCATCACGAAGGGCAACATCGGCACTTCGGGAGGCAGCAAACGGACGATGTTTGATCCAAACGTGGGAAAGTCCTTCGGCGTCGGTGGCTCAAGCTGCCCGGAGGGACTGACTTTGTCCGCCGTGTACCCCGTGTGCATCTGGTAGATCGCGGCCGTGTGATTGAAGAGGCCGTTAGGTGAGTAACTCATCGAGCGGATCAACGTCAACTTGTCGGTGACCTCCGCCAACTTCGACAGGTTCTCCGTGAGATCCATCCCGGGCACCTTCGACGGGATCCGTTTGAAGACGCTACGAACGTTGTCCGGCACATCGTCCTTGGGGTCCCACAAATCCAAATGGCTCGGACCGCCTTGCAAGTAGACCATGATCACGGACTTGGCCCGACCAAATCCCGGGCCGCCCGTGTATTCTTCACCGGCGTGAACGGCAGCGTCAGACCGCATGAGACCTGCGAGATTGAACCCCAAGAATGCCGAGCCCCCGACGCGCAATAACTCACGCCGCGTCAATCCCAAGTGACGATCACAGAGGTCTCTGCCCGCTTGGCCAGGAATCACAAGCATATCTGTTCCCCTTAGTTTGGTCCCCGCCGTGAGTGCTCGAATTCCGCACCCCACTCACGCTCTGGAAGATCGAGTATACGAGCCGAGCCGAGTAAGTGTCAAATTCTGGCCCACATGCCGCCCACGGCTGCCCAAGAGTCGCCGACGGAGCGAGTCGAGGCCCCGCCCCGCGATCGCGAACCTCGATCCGACATCGTCCTCGGAAGGTGGTCGAATCCGCTCAGCGAGCCTCTTGCGTCGAAACATCCCACCGCAACCCCCCCCATGCCACCTCGTGCTTCAACTCACCCCACTCCAACTTGTCCCCCGCGGCCCAATCCGCTACAAGCCAACCCTCGATTGACATCGCCCTTGCCCCGGCAACCCACGGAGGACTTCTCATGCGCATCATCGTTCGCCTCGTCATGGCCTTGACCGTGCTCGGCCTGACCGCGTCCAACGTCGTCGCGGTACCCCCACCGGCCAGCGCGACAAGGTTCGCTCCTGGCAAGAAATCGGCGAACCTGCAGCAGCAGTTGGAGTCGGGCCTACGTGCCCGTCGTCCCGAGGAATTTGCGTTTATCGACCGCGTAATCACCATGGTCAAACAGGGGAAGTTGCCTGAGACCCTGGTCCGCAGCACCTTCGACTGGGCTAGGGACAAACGCCCCTATCCTTATCCATTCTTCGAGCGAGGTCTCAAGGTGCGGGCGGCTCGGTTAGGAATTGTCGTCAACTAATCCGGACGAGCGCTGGCCCGCCACCCTTGGGGATAGGTCGCCCAATAACCGCCCCGTGCGTGATCGAAGTGAACCTCCGTCCCCAGTCGGCTCCCATCAAATTCGCCGGACTGATAGACGCAATGACCTCGGACCCAGGTCGCGATCGGCCAGCCCTGCAACCAGGATTGGTGCCAAGGACTCCATCCGCACTTGGTGATCTGTAGCGAGTCCAGGACTTGGGCTTTGAGTTCAAGATCAACGAGTACCAAGTCGGCATCGTAACCGACTTCAATTCTTCCCTTGTTGACTAAGTCCCACACCAGGGCTGGGGCTTCGCACATCCAGTGAACAACCTGTCTGAGCGAACAACGCCCTTGATTCACTTGGTCCAGCATTAGCGCCAGGGTGTTTTCAACAGCGGGTAACCCGGAGGGCGACTCGGGATAGGGCCGCTGCTTTTCTTCTCGCGTATGGGGCGCATGATCTGTGGCAATTACTTGGATGATACCATCATGCAATGCCTGCCAGAGGGCGGCGTTGTCCGCCGAAGACTTCAAGGAAGGATTCATTTGGACAAGTGTGCCGAGTCGTGCGTAGTCCTGGGTATTGAAGAGCAAATGATGCGGACAGACTTCGGCGGTTACGTACGGTCGATGATCGGCGATCAACGGCACTTCTGCACCGGTCGATACATGCAGGACGTGGAATCGATGGCGATGGCGGGTCGCCAGATCGATCGCGCGACGAGTGGCCACCACCGCCGCCTGCACGTCACGTACGCGTGAATGATCTGCGACGTCGTGTGAATCGGCATACTGGCTGCGGTTGCGCGCACCGTAGTCTCATCTTCACAATGTGCTGCGATAGGCAGCGCAGTTTCCCCAAAAATCCGCTCCAGTGTCTCTTGGTCATCCACCAGCAGATCGCCGGTACTGGAACCGATAAAGATTTTGATCCCCGGCGTTCGTTCGGCGCACTGCAATTCGGACAGATTGTCCGCCGTGGCCCCAATGTAAAAACCGAAATTGACCAGCGACTTGCTCGCCGCCAACTGCAGCTTGCTGTGAAGTCGTTCGACCGACGTTGTTTCGGGCTTTGTGTTTGGCATTTCCAAGAAGGTCGTCACGCCCCCTTTGGCACATGCTCGCGAGGCCGTGGTGAGATCCTCTTTATGCGTTAATCCCGGCTCACGAAAGTGCACCTGATCATCGATCACACCTGGCAATAGGTGCTTGCCGTGAGCGTCGATCACATGATCGGCCTGGACATGAATCGCTGGATCGATCGCGGCGATGCGTGTACCGTCAATCAGTACCGAAGTTTGGACGATGTCGCCAGGTAGCACCACCGAGGCCTGTTTGATCAGCGTCTTCATGGGACCCTTTGCCAAGTGTTCGTGATGCAGAGTTTTCACAGCCGACCTCGTCACACATTGACGAATCGCTGTTTTTGCGCAAATCTCGAAACTCTGACGAGTTCCGCTAGGTCGACCTCATCTTGCCAGCATTAACGCCAGCTCTAGGAAACGATCTTGGCCCACCCGATGCGCTTTAACAACCCGTAAATGGCGACGCCGCATAGGGCCGCTGCGGACAATCCCCAGGCAGCCTGGCGGTAATGGCCAAACAGTAGCCAGCCCACCGACGGTATCGTCAGGTAGATCATCGTCGCGCCAAGAATGGACGCCACGATCGACATCCCCAGATGCTGGTCCACCTCGACATCCGTTGCGCTGCCTGATCGGCTGCCAACCCGGTCCGCCAGGACGCACTTTGCGAAAGAAGGTCTCCAGCACGCGATAATCCTCGGGCGGCGTGGCGTAGGTCACGATCAACCACGTTGCGATCGTCAGCAAAGCTACGATCAGCGTCTGCATTTCCGCACGACTTCCCTCTTCCAGCCATTGCGCCTGCCAGCTACCCGCTTCAATCAACCCCTGTTCGTGTCGCCGCGCCAAATAGGCGATCCATGACGTAAAGGCGTTGTAGTACAGCAGCGAACTGACCATTGCAGCGATTTCCGACCACGCATTGATTCGCCACCAGAACCAGCGCAACATGAAGACGGCACCGGTTCCCGCCCCAGCGCCGCTAACATTTTCCAAGCGTCATCCACGGAGGTATCTCGCATCCAATATGCCGCCACACCTCCCACCATTAGCACGAACACGGAAATCACGCGCAACGCGCGTGTCAGATGTCGATCGCTGGGCTGCGTGACCAAAAACCGTTGGTAGACGTCGCAGACCAAATACGAAGCGCCCAATTCATTTGCGTGCTGATCGTGGACATGAACGCCGCGAAAAAGGTCACCAAGATCAAACCGCGTAGACCATGGGGACTCACGGTCCGCATCACCCACGCGAAACCCACATCGGGTTTCGTCCCCTCCATGCCCGGCACGGACTCGCCCAAACCCAGCTGACGGATCTCGGGAAACATTGCCAGCGAAACGAAAGCCACCAACAACCACGGCCAAGGTCGTATGCAATAGTGCGCCAGTTGATACCACAGCGTCGCCAACAACGCATGGCGCTCGTTCTTGCATGACGCCATTCGCTGGACAATGTAGCCGCCTCCGCCAGGTTCCGCGCCGGGATACCAAGTAGCCCACCACTGCACGAACAAATAGATGCAAAAGATGTGCAGCGGCAACCATGGATCGGCGGCAGAAAAATCGGGCAAGAACCGAAACGCTTGCTGCCCGTCGCCAAAATTCTCGCTGACCCGTACGTACAAGGCGTCCATGCCGCCCACATGCCTCACGGCAACGACCGCCAACATCACGCAACCGGCCATGGCCACGAAGAATTGCACAAAGTCCGTCACGGCCACTCCCCACAGCCCCGACAACGTACAGTAGACACCGACGACCGCCAACGACGCCGCGATGATCAGCCAATCGGCCCAGGGCGTGGTTCCGGTACCTGTGGGCTGATAGAGGACGGTCTCCTTGAGTATCGTGAGCATCGCCCCGGTGACCCAGCCGATGATTATCGGGTTGACGATCAGCGCAATGTAAATGGCACGTACCCCACGTAGCACAGCAGCCGGTCGACCTCCATACCGGATCTCCACCAGTTCCACGTCCGTCAGCACTTCAGCGCACCGCCACATTCGTGCGTAAACAAAGACGGTAAACATGCCTCCCATGGCAAAGGCCCACCAGAACCAATTGCCGGCGAGGCCATTTTTGGCCACAAGGCCGGTTACTGCCAACGGCGTGTCCGCCGCAAACGTAGTGGCCACCATGGATGTGCCGGCGAGCCACCAGGGTAACGAGCGGCCGGAGACAAAATATTCACTTAGACTCTTGCCTGCACGGGCGCTGAAGGCGACGCCGATTCCTAGCGTCAGTAAGAAGTAGCCGATAATGATCGACCAATCGAGGGCATTGAGTTGCATGCGGAGTAATCCTCTCACGACATCGGGGAGATGCCGAGGATACTCAGCTGGCGCATGACTGAACAGTCCAGACAGCAGCGACGGAAAGTTTCGCGTTCACGGCTTGCGACAAAACGATTGCTCGGCGCCGCCCATTCGGCTATCGCCCACGGCCGCCGTTTTGGCCGCCCCGGCCACCGTTTTGACCACCACGACCCCCGCCGCCGGGCCCACCGCCGCCGCCAAAGCCACCGCGACCACCGCCGAACCCACCTCGGCCGCCACGACCGCCGCCTCCCTGATTGCCGCCGGCGCGCATGGCACGGAACATTTCGATCTGCTGCCGCATGGCATCGGGCGACGGACCACCACCGCCTCCGCCGCGGTTATTCGTGCGCCCGCCACGATCGCCGGAGTTGTTAGCGGTCGTTCCCGTCGTCGACGAATTGTTGTTGCTGGTCGTCGGGCTCTGACCCACAATCGTGGCCAATGCGCGACGAACCATCTCGGGGTTGGCCTTATCAAGTGTGACGACACGGGTCATTTCATGCGATTCGGAATCTTCCTGGTCCAGGTCTCGGACCAGCGATTCGACTTGATAAAACAGATCATCGGGGGCGGCGACCACCAACTGATTCCCACGCGTATCGACACCCACGGTCAAGGGTTGTTGGTTTTCCGAGCCGCGATCTCCTCCGCCGCCACCTCGACCTCCACGCCCACCGCCACCACCCCGCAAGGCACGAATGAAGTCTTCCGGAGACGGCTGACGTTGTTGTCCAGGTCCGGACGCCAGCTGACTGGCAAACACCTGCCGCACCACTTCGGCCACCTGCTCCGCACTCGTGTAATACACCGGAATCATGCGCGGCGGCGGAATGGTCTGGACCGTTTCGGGACTGCGTGCTGATCCACGATCTGCAGTAATTGTTCGATCAATTGCATGTCCGTCGCATTGGCTTGGACAACCAGCATATTTAGCCTGGGTTCCGGTACGATGCTGTAGGACCCCGTGGCTTTGAGGCTGCCCGTGCCGCCGCCCATTCCCAACAACGACCCCATCAATCCACCTCCCATGTCCCCCAAGGCGGCGCTGGCCAAGCCATCGAGCAGTCCGCCGTCGCCACCTGAGGAATCGGTGGCCGAACCGCCGCTGAGAATCTGATTGAGGATTTCGGTGGCGGCGTCTGCGGTGGAATGACGTAGGTAGAAGACGGCAAAATCACGAGCCGATCCGACATCGCGCGATGCCAGCTCGTTGAGCAGATCTTCGAAATCATTGAGGGCCTGTGGGTCTTTCGAGGCGATGATCAACCCCGTCGGGCCGACGGCAATCACAATGTCAGCCCCCGGCTCACCCTGATCTTCCCCCTCGTCTGCTCCCTGATCATCCGCTGACGGCGCCCCGGACTGCGGCTCGCCAATCGAATTCGTCGCGGCTGCCGTGGCGTCCTCCGTCGCGTCTGCCGTCGGCGCAGGCGAGGCCAGTTGTGCCAGCATCTGCGCGGCATCCAATGAATTCGAACGATTCACACTTTGCGGTGGCACACGACCGACACGCGTGCGGGGTACGACACGTGGGGCCGGCTCCTCATCCGCCTTTGGCGGGCCGTCGGCTTTGCCGGCACCCGCATCGGGTGCTGCTGGCGTCCTCTGTTGTGCCGGTGGGGTCCGCAGCGATCCAGAAGGTCGCTGAGCGGACGGCGGAATCCTACGACTCGGCGCAGGTTCCGATTTCTCTGAGTCGCTACTGGAGGAGCGAGGGTAGACAGATCGAATCACCGCAGACGGGGTCACCGTGCGAATTCGGTTGGGCCTGACGGCGGGCCAAATCTGCTGGATCTGCTCCAGGACCGCCTGGGCCTCGGTACTGTTCATCGGCAGCACCCGTACGGACCGATCGGACGCCTCTTGCTTCAGAGCCACGGCAGCATCTGGCGATTCCCCCAGCTTTTCCAGCAGCGACTGGATCTGAGCGATCTGGGCCGGCGTGGTGCGCACCAACAAGCGTCGCGTGGTCAGATCCGCGTCGATCTTGGGAGCCGTATTGTCCCCTTCCTCTCCCCCGCCGAACAGGCGATTGATCGAAAGCACCGCCGTCTGCGGATCGACAATATTCAATTGAATTACTTCGATCGTCTGCCCACTCTGCCGCATTTGCTCCAGGGTCTGCGAATCGTTGCATGATGGGAGGGCAACCCTAACGCGATCAGGCTACCGGTCTTGGGATCGAGGGCCAGGTCGACGTCTTCGTCGGCCAACAGCGTCTGCAGCACTTGCAGAGTCGATTCCGGATCCGCTCCCTGAATCGGATACACTTCCAATTGCGGCGTCTGCAGGATCGACCCGCCGCTGCTAAAGGCTTGCATCGGGACGTCGACCAGCTTGAGCAACTCGCCGGCCTGTTGCACGCTTTCCGCCTGGCCTGTCAACATGATGCGGCGACCGGTCACGTCCGTCGCCATCCGCAACGAACCATCTTCCGCCGCATTCTGACCCTCCGGGATCCCAAGCATCTGCCGTATCACGACAAACGCTTCCTCCGGCATTACGTGCCGTAACTCGTAGGTGGTCACGCGCGAGGATTGGGTGCCGTCCGGATCCTCCATTGCCCGCAGCACGTCGCGAATGGTCCTTAGCGCCCCGCCGTCTCGGTCACAAACACCTGTTTGGCTTTGGGCAAGACCTGCATACTGCCCTGCGGCCCCAAAAGCTTTGTAATCTCCTGCTCCGCATCCTCAGGCGTCACTTCCCCCAAACGAAACAGCGTGCTGATGAGCTCAAATTCCCCACGCTCATCCAATTCCTGGACAGGAACCGTCGTGACGAGATTCGGGGGAATGCCATCCTCCAGGTTGATCAACAGCAGCATGCGCTCGCGGCGCACGAGCGTATAACCCTTCGTCAGTAACACACTATTGAGAACGTCAATCGCCTCCTCGGCCGAATAGCTTCGGGAGTCAATGTAGTTGAAAGTTCCCGGAGGAGGGGCATCTAATACGAGCGATAGGTCCGCCTGAGTGGCGAACCAATCCAGCACGTCCTTCCAAGGTGCATAGCGGAAGTTGAAGCGGAGTCGCCCATCGGGATCGGCCGGCAGACCTTGCTGAGCCACACCAGTCGGTTCCGGCACCTCGGCCGTCGCAACCTTGGGAACCTCAGTCATCGCCGCCCACTGCTGGCGTTGTTCATCGGTGAGTATCTTGTCAATCCGCTTGTCAAAGACGGCGATCACAATTCCCCGTTTTTGCCCCTCCGCCTTGTCCATCTCGGCGGCGCGATCCCGCAGAAGATCCGCCAATTGCTGTCGCTGTTCGGAAGTCAATCCCAAGCGATCGGCCAGCTCAGCACGGGCCAGTCCCGCCAGCCCGTCTTTGGACAATTGCAATTTGTTCAGGAGCTCACGCTGGGGCTCCGTCAGCAATTCCAACCCCTGGCGTTCAGATTCGGACACGAACTCCGCCTGCCGTCGCTGTCTCTCCGCCGGATCCAATTGCTTCGCAGCAATCGCCAGTTCCAACGCCTCCGATTCGCGACGTTCAATCAAACGGCTAATGGCGTCCTTTTGCTCGGCCGTTAACTCCAACTGACGTACCGCGCCGTCCTCGGTTAACAACGCCATCGATCCCACAAACGCCGGATCAGCGGCCTGAGGGCTGGATACCAAAGCAACCAACATCAACAGGGCCAAAAGAAACAGAAACGTCCTGCGAGGCGATGATCCGGATAGGTATCGCATTTTAAACAACCTAATAGTAAGCAGATTTTCCTTGGGCGGCGCCTCAGGAAGTCTCTGAACCCATGCAACGGGAACGCCACCCGAAACCAAACTCCATCAGGACCTAAAAGTTTCGCGATCGCCGGTCGGAACAGGTAAACGTCACCGCAATCCGATCTCGCTTACAACCCATCCTATCTAAACCTCCGACTACTGCCAATTTAGAAGTGGTTCGCCACCGTCAAATACGTGCCGAACCCCGGCGCCAACTTGAGAACGAGTCCGCCCCACTGGTGGGATACCTACGCGCGACGCAAGGGCGACTAAGCGACTATTTTCCCAGCACCAAAGGCGGGTCGTCGGCCCGTCGCGTGAGTGGACCCGCCGGAATCGGTTCCGTGTCCTGGTCCACAACCCCGTCGCCATCGGCCGCAACGCGCCGCCGAGCCGAAAGCGCCTCCGCGGCCCGTTCCGCCTGCAATCGCAACCAACTGCGCCCGCACTGGACTCGATCCCCCCGATGCGACGACCGGATTCCAACTCGTCACAAAGGGAGTCTGGATCGTCCAGAAAACGAATCCCCTGCCGCCGTTCGGCAGCGTCACGGAAGGGTTCCAGGAGGAAAGACTCTGGCTGCTGCCTTGATCCGCCGTAATACCAAGGCTCCACCTAAAGCCGCCATTTGGGTCGCCGCCGCCGAACTGCATGGCCGGCGCAGGACCAGCGGCACCGAACGGAGGCAGCGGGCCTGGCCCTCCCGAGTTGAAATACCAGCCACCGCCGGGACCACCTTGTCCTGCGGCCCAGCCCACATTCGTCTGCTCATACGAGCCCCCACCGAGGCCTCGATGCGGGGTGGCCACTCCGATGCTACGTTGCTGCGCAGAATTGTGGACCGAATAACAGCAGGAGAATGATCCATCCACTGGCACATCGGGTCCCTAATTCCCGTGGACGAGACATCATCCCTGGAGTCCTTCATACGATTGAGGATCCGTCCTGGTCCTGGCGCCGCGAACCGAACGCCTCGTTGCTCTGCGGCTCCAAATCGGCCGTAGACCGAAAAGAAAGACGGACTGACATCATTAGCGAAGTGTAACAAATCTGCGCCGCCAAGGCACGTGGATTCGCCCTGTGGCGACTGCGCGACGAGCCGCGTCTGCCGAGAACGAGCCGGCGGCGGGTGAGGGCGGACTGCCGCGCCATCGGCCGACTCCGGCCTACGGCCACCTTCTCCCGGGGCCGAAGGAAGTCACTTAGTTGAACTTTTCGGAGCACGGCGCCATGGAGTATATTCCCACGTCCTCCTACGGATTGGACCTAGCCGGAAAGGATTTCTGCGATGTCTCGCTCAACTGCGCTGATTGCCCTTGTGATGGCATTGGAGCTCCTCCTTGTGGCGGGTCGCGCCGATTCTCCCCGGACCGCATCTCCTCGTCCTACATCACCCCGTGGGGCTCAGCCTACGTCGCCGCCGCCAGCGCCCCCTCACGCGTTGAAAGCGGGGGGCATTGTCGATCCGGCCTTGTTCGCAGACGTCGCCGACTCACCAGCGTCCCCGACAGCCGACGATCGACGACTACTACCCTCCGAATCGTCTCCTGTCCCGTCAGAAACAGCGTCCACAGCCGACAGAGGCATTCCTGGTCAGGAGTCGGGGACGGACGAACCGAAACTTTCGGAGGATGACATCCGTGAACTGGATCGGATCCGCCGACAATTGCGTGTGAGTCCCTTGTTGGGTCCAGCATGGCAGGAGCCGCTTGGACACCCCCCAACGGACGGCGATTTCGTTGGACAACTGCGTCAGCGATATGGGATCGAAGATCGCCCAACTCGACCGGCACCGACCGAACGTGAAACGTCGGATGGAACGGATCGCTCGACGGCTCACGCAAATCTTTACAAACAGCGCAGCCTGCGATCGTTAGGACGTCGCTTGGACGCCATCGCCCAGGACATGGAAGAACTGCGTTTGTATGACGAGGCGGATCAGATTCGCGAGCTGAGTCATCAGCTGCGTGCCCAGGCGCGTCCATAGACGGTTTAGGCTTCGCGGCGCAGTGACTCAAGGTCCATTTCCTGGAAGCGGTATCCCACACCGTGGACCGTTTCGATGAGGCGAGCATATTCCTTTAATTTGCGCCGGATGGACTTAATATGCGCGTCAATCGTCCGCGTCTGCACGGCTGCCGCTGCCCCTTTGCATACGCAGGTCAAGTCCGAGCGTGAAAGGACACAGCCGGGTCGGCTAACCAGTTCCCATAGCAATTTGAATTCTGTCGGCGTGAAGTGGAGTGAGCGATCGCCAATCCAGGCTCGATGCCGCACGCGATCCAGACAGAGGCCGTGACAGGCCAGCCGTTCGATGGATTTTGCTTCACCTTTTGTCGATGGCGGCGCCATCAATCCGGCAATCCGATTGACCAGTGCCGGGCGGGTGACGTACGCCGTTGCTGGCCGATTCTCGGGCGGACTGAGGCTGTCGTCAGACAGTTCGCTCGACCGTGCCATGATGAATGTCGGCGGATGATCTGGGGATACGATTGAGCGGATTTGCATGGTCAATTCCACCGCGTTGACGTCGGCCATCTGATCTTCGATGACCACGACCTCGGGATTCAACACCGCCGCTCGCCCGAGGGCCTCGCTGGCCGTCGTCGCCAACTCGACCCAACAGCCCGCTTCGCGCAAGGGAGCAATCAAATGTGTAATTCCTTGAAATGCGCGCGCCACGACCAAAACTTTTTTGGGGACGATCGTAAGCTGAATCATTTTGGACACTCGCTGTGACGATCCATGTTTGATGCCAAGATTTCGGATCATCGCCTCTGGGTTGTTAACTAGCCGTGATGCGCCGGTGGACGTCATCGTGATCAACCGAAACGACCGGTGACATAGTCTTCGGTTTCGGGTAATCGAGGTCGGGTGAACATATCGGACGTTGGTCCATACTCGAGTAACCGCCCCAAGTACATAAGCGCCGTAAAGTCGCTGATACGTGCCGCCTGCTGCATGTTGTGTGTGACAATCAGAATCGAGTATTCGCCGCGCAACTCGCCGATCAGGTCTTCAATCTTTCCCGTCGCGATGGGATCGAGTGCCGAACAGGGTTCGTCCAACAGCAGTACTTCCGGTTCGCTCGCGATCGCTCGCGCGATGCATAAACGCTGTTGTTGACCGCCGGAGAGACTCAATGCGCTTTCGTTGAGTCGATCCTTGACTTCATCCCACAAGGCGGCCCCTTTCAGGCTTTGCTCGCAGACTTCTTCTAGTAACGTCCGGTTACGGAGTCCGTCGATTCGCAACGGATAGACAACGTTTTCGAAAATACTCATGGGAAATGGATTCGGCTTTTGGAAGACCATTCCCATGCGTTTGCGCAACTCGATGACGTCGACGCTTCGGCCGTAAATCGAATCACCGCCCAACCGCATATCACCGGTGATCCGCACGGTATCAATCAGGTCGTTCATGCGGTTCACACAACGCAGCAACGTCGATTTGCCGCACCCGGAGGGCCCTATCAGCGACGTTACCTTCGCTTTGGCGATGCTCATATTGATGTCGAATAGGGCCTGTTTATCGCCGTACCAGAGATCAAATGTATCGACCTCCAAGATAGGAGGCTCGTTCAGCACTTTTTCATGCACGACGGTGGCCATGGTTTCGCCTGCTGCGATTTGCTCCAAGCGGTTCAGGCGTTGCGTGTGCGAGGTCACCGTGGCGGCCGTTTCGGTCGATTGCGAAGAGGCTTTGGTACTCAGACTCATAACGTTGTTCCCAGGGGTCTCAATAGCAACATGTGAACGAGCACGGCGATCGTGTTCCCACGGGTCGGGGCTTAGAATTCTCCTGCGGCAAATCGCTTCCTCAAAAAGGCGCGCAGCCAAATGGCCAGCAAATTTAAAACGGTGACAATCAGAATGAGTAGCAGCGTGGTGGTGTAGACCATCGGCTTGGCCGCTTCGCTGTTCTGACTTTGAAAACCGACATCAAAAATATGAAATCCCAAATGCATGAAACTGCGATTGCCATGCAAGAAAGGAAAGGTCGAGTCGATCGGTAGTTCCGGCGTAACTTACGGCACCCACCAGCATCAAAGGCGCAGACCTCTCCGGCCCCGCGAGCCATCGCCAGAATCATGCCGGTCATGATTCCTGGCAACGCATGGGGAAGCACAATGCGACGAATCGTCTGCCACTTGCTGGCGCCACAGCCATAGGAGCCTTCGCGCATGGAATTCGGGACGGTCGACAGCGCTTCTTCGGTAGCGACAATGACCACGGGCAAGGTCATCAAGGCCAAGGTGAGCGCCGCCCACACCACGCCGGGTTTGCCCCAATAAGGATTCGGCAAGTTGGCTTGGTAGTAGCCTTGGAAGACGGGAGTCTTGAGCAGCACGAAGACAAACAGTACGGTCGCTAGCAACCAGCCAACCAATCCGATCATCCCCACAACGCGCTTCTGTGTGCTGCGCGGCGGGTGGGCCGCTGAAACCGTACACGCCGCAGAGGAAAGCGATCAGGGCGGTCATCGCCAGTACGGCGAGAGCGACGTACCAGCGCGGCGGTGGCAACGGGTGGAATCCCGCGTTCTCAGGTCCGCCGTCCAGATAGGCGCCGATGATGTAACAAAAGAACGCCAGACCGAATACTCCAAACACAATACTGGGCACGCCGGCCAGATTGTTAATGGCGATCCGAATCACACTTACGATCGGCCCCGACTTGGCGTATTCCCGCAGGTACAACGCCGCCACCACACCAAAGGGAACGACGGCAATCGTCATGATCAACGTCATCACGATCGTGCCCCAAATCGCCGGGAGAACGCCACCTTCACTGTTGGCCTCCCGCGGTTCCTGCGTCAAGAACTCCCACCAGCGGGAAAGGTAGACTCTCAGCGATTCCGATCGACTTAACTGATTAGGTTGGAACGCTCGCACGATATCGCCAGCTGCCAACGTCTTTGATTGCCCATCGGCCGTGACCATCTGCAATTCATATCGCGACGTTTCATCCTGAACGTCGCGGATCTCTGCCTGAATCGCGGCCGACGCCTCGGCCGACGCCCCCTGGAGGTCGATGAAGCGTTGCACTTCTCGACGAGCTGCTTCCGGGACTTCTTGCAGTGCAGCCGCTACGCTGTCGATCGTGGCCTGTTGCTCGGCCAGTTGCCCAGCGAGTCGCTTGCGGAAGGCGGCATCCATCTGAGCGACCCATCTGACGATGTCACTGGTCCCGCCGTAGCGCCGGCGGGCAATCGTCACCATGGCCGCGCTCTGCTCGGCCTGATCCCGCAAGCTCGCGTTCGTGGTGAGGGCCTGCAGCCAAGCGTTCGCATGCAGCAGCAAATCGACGTCGTAGTCCAGTTCCGCCTGCCGAACTCGCAGTCGCGCTGCTTCCTGCCGCGAGTATTGGGCACCCAGTTCGTGTTTCTCCAGGTGTCGACTTCGGCGACGCCAATCAAGAATCTCGGCGTGCGTCCGCTGAAACTCGCGCCAAGCTCCCACAGGATCGTCGGTCGTGACGGCTCCGTAGAGCACCTGATCATCAGGCGTCAATTCGTCGACGGACTTCGTCTCGCCCGCCTCCGTATACATTTCCAAGCGTTGTCCCGCTTGAATTTCCTGTTGTAGCTTCTGGACGAACGCCTGTGTCGCCTCGAGCCGTTGCTGTACATACTCGTGCTGCAACTTGTGCAGGATGTCCTCTAACTCCATCGTCCGCGCTTCGTCTTCGCTCGCCAACAGCGGCTGATGGGTCTGGCAGAATTCGACCAACGACATCAGTTCCCGCTCGCCATTCGTCACATGCCGCTGCTCTTTGACCGTAAACGAACGAGGTTCGCCGTAGAATCGTCCCCAGGCCACGCGTTCGACCAGCGTGGCAGCCGCGGGTCGCGATTCACCTCCCTCTGCAATTTGATAATCCGCAACCCAATTAAAGTGTTCGTTCGTCAACTCGAAATTTCCCGTTCGCAACATACGACGGCGAAATCGCACCGTGGATTCATCTCGCTGCTTAGCCAGCGCGATCAAGGCATTGATACCGGCGTGCCGCGTCAAGTCGTCCGCCTGCAAGATCGTATCGGCATCCAACGTGGGCGACCCACGAAAGAACTTCGTGGCCTGCTCCGCAGAGTCAATTTCCGCTTGCAAGGCTGTCGCCCGTTGTTCGAGGGCCACAAGTTTCGTGCGTTGCTCTTGAATCTTACGCGCCGTCGGATCATTCCGAATCATCCGTCGACGATCGAACGGATTCAGGGCTTGAGTTCGTTCTACCTCCAATGCCTTGACGCTTCGTCGCATCCGCTCCATACGACCCTGTAACGTCGTTTCCTCGCGTCGCAATTGATAGGCGTCATGTTCCAACTGGTCGATCAAACCACTTCCTTGAGCTGTTGCCTGCAGCATCCCAGCGATTAACTGCTGCTGAACTTCGGGCGTTTCTTCGATAAGGGAATCTGCATTTAACGTGAACGCATCTTGTTTGGACAATTCGCCCATCAGGACACGACCATCTCGAAGTTGGACTTGCAGCAACGGTCGAGGGACGAATGTCGCCATACCCAACGTAACAACCAAAGCCAGCAAGCCAAAAATCATCACCATGGCGATAATCAAGCGCGCCACCCGTTAGCCACACGAGCGGCTCGCCCTGGGCCAGTAGGGAACGGCTGCCAACCCCGTCACGAGGGCGACGTCGAGGACGCCCCGAGGTGGTCGTCGAGGTCGCCGGATTGGCCGGCTGGGATCGAGAATCCGTAACGCTTGTACTCATAACTGCACGGCACGTCGACGAAATCGCAAACGAACCAGTTCGGCGACGGTGTTGATCAAAAAAGTCAAGAACAGCAAAGTGAGAGCCGCGAGAAACAGGGTGCGGTAGTGCGTGCTATCACGAACGGCCTCGGGCAATTCAACAGCGATGTTCGCCGACAAGGTGCGAAAGCCATTAAAAATATTCCAATCAAAGACGGGCGTATTGCCGGCCGCCATCAGCACAATCATCGTTTCGCCCACCGCCCGGCCCAGGCCGATCATCACCGCCGAGAAAAGGCCGCTCATCGCTGTCGGTACGACGACGCGCAGTGCCGTCTGCAGCGGCGTGGCTCCTGCCCCCAACGAGGCCGAACGCAGATGACGCGGTACGGTCGATAGTGCGTCTTCTGAGATCGTGTAAATAATGGGAATAATGGCAAACCCCATCACGAATCCCACGACCAACGCGTTGCGCTGCACGTACGTGCCCACGATCGACCCGCGTGGATCCCAGCCGATCTGAGTGAGCAGACGGCTGATGGCCAGCGCCAACACGGCGGCAAATACCACGCCCAGCGTAAACTTCAACAGATTGACGACGGCGCAACGTCTGCGAGACCAATGTGCGGAAGCTGTCATGAACCACGGATTGACAAACCCGTTGATCAGCGCCGCGGTCAGCAAACCACATAATGGCAACAGCAGAAACAGCCAGGCTCCCGTCCCGGTACCACGTTGTTCGTCGAGCCACAATGCCATGTCGCCGGCGAACAGCCACCGCTCCAAATAGGGACCGAGTTGCCATGCGGCCACGCCACCGACAAACAGGGCGATACACACAAAGAGCAATCGCCACCGTGACAGCTCAAGGGCCACGCGCTCGAGGTACCTGTTGCCACAGGAATGCCCCTAGCAGCCCGAACACGGGAATCGTCACAAAGCCACAAATGGTCGCTGGAACAAAACGTTCGATGACCGGCGCGATCACCAATCCCCCCAAAAAGCCCAGCACAACACTCGGCAGACTGGCCATCATTTCAATCAGTGATTTCACCCGATTGCGATAGCTCGGCTTCAGGAATTCGCTGGTATATATGGCCGCCAGCATGGCGAGAGGTACGCCAATCATCATGGAGTAGAGTGTGGCCTTGAGCGTGCCGAAGATGAGCGGGCCCAGCCCCAGTTTCATTTCCGACTGCACTCCGGCAAACGAAGACTGCCACACCGACTCGGGTCGCTCATAGCCTTCGTACCACACGGGTAAGAACAACGAGCGGAACGTCGTCTCGGGATACGCCGGGTCGAAGTCTGCGCCCCACAACTTGCCGTCAGCCAGCGCATACAGTCCATCGTCTTTCGGTGCGAACAGAATCTGATCCACGGACACATCCTGCGCAACGTGCGTGTTCACGACCTCCGACTCGGTCGTCACATGCACGACGCGGGCCGTACCATCCTGGTAACCGACGGCGATCATACGACTGCGTTGCGAGATACCAAGTTTGCGGACCGGAGAGGTGCCCGAGGGCAATTCGTGTATGGGTAACAGCCAACTACCATCCGGTGTCTGCGCATCGGAGTGTCGCACCAGGAACCACGCCCTTAGTCCGCCGGTATCATCGCCGACCAACAACGTTTCACCTCCGATAACCAAATCGGTCGCCGTAACGTGAGCATCGACTTGGGGAGGAAACAAATCGATCGTCTCGGCGACCACGGGCACGGCGCTGTCGCGAACGTCGTAGCGAACCAGCTTGCCGGACGACCAAATCGCATAAACGTTGTCACCTCGACCGGGCACGAGGATCGAATCCGGCGGAGCATCCTGAGGGCCACTGCTGGGCAGTGGCTGCACTTTCGCCTTCCAAGTGCGTTCGCCCGTTAGCACGTTTTTCAGTTCGCGTAACTTCCCGAACACCAGTTGTCCCGAATCGGCAATCCCCGCGACCGCCACACCCGTGGTCGTCACGGTATGATGTACGCGGCGTAACGGTGTATCGGCAAACGTCAAAGGCGTGCCTCGCTCGATCACCAGTTGTTGCGTGCGAAACTGATGCTGAGGCGTTACTTGCACCACACGCTGGTCGAGTGTCGCGATCTGTCCCGGTGCAAGCGCCCGCACCTCCGCCGATAGCGTGTCGGGATCAGCAAAGCCGGGCGCGAAGCCAATCTTGCCCATCTGCAACTTGCCGTCGGACCGCGCGATCGCAAAATGGCCTTCCCCCTGCATGAACGAGATCGCGCGGACCGTGACACCTTCATCCTCTAGCAGCCGCTCACGTAGGACGACCTCGCCCGAATCCACACGGAACGCCCACAGCTCCCCCTGAGGATATAGTGCCCAGGCCATTACCCGGTACTCATCCACCCCCACGCGCAGAGGCTTTTCTTGGTGAATCGGTAGTCCCGCGTTCGTTACAGGCTGAACAGCGGCCGAACGGAACATGGGCAAGACGACTGCCAGCAACAGGAAGAAGACGAGACATACGGCGACGATCGTTGCGATGCCACCCACCGTGATCACAACCGAACTGACACGATCTGCGAGTCGGACGGTCCAACGAGTTTGATGGCGTCCGCGACGACCGGTAAACGTTTTGGATTCGGGGCCCGTATCCGCCATAAGTCTCCTCGGACAGCCAAGGCGAGAACGCGGGAGCTCCCGCAGCCGGCCGAATCGAGAACCAAAGTAAAAAAAGAAAGGGAATGCGGGGCTCCGCTCTAGTGTGCGGCAGATCGAAGCCCGCATTCCCAGGGCGACATTCCAGAGCCTCCCCGAGACGCCAACCAAGCAAACATGGTTTACTTGGCCGCCGCCGCCGGAGCGGCGATTCCCACGTGTTCCAACATGCGGTTGGCTACCGACGCAGGCACGGGGAAGTAACCGTCCTTCAGGACGTCTTCTTGGCCTTGCTTGCTAAAGATGTACTTAATGAATTCGCGACGCAGCGGATCCAATTGACTACCCGGCTTGTAATTGATCGACAGCAACAACGGCCGAGCCAAAGGATACTCACCGGTGTAAGCATTGGCCGGTACCGCCTCGACATAGTCGTTACCTTCGACTGCTAAGGGGACCACACGCACGTCGGCCGTCTTATAGCCGATACCGCTGTAGCCGATGCCATTGATGTCAGTCGCCACGCCCTGCACAACCGTGGCACTTCCCGGCTGCTCTTTCACAGAGGACTTATAGTCGCCTTTGCCCAACGCTTCTTCTTTGAAGTAGCCATAGGTCCCCGAAGCGGAGTTACGACCGTAAAGGCTGATGGGACGATTCGCCCAGGCACCAGTCAAACCGGCCTGGCCCCAGGTACGGATGTCGGTGGCATAGCCCAGCTTCCGTGTACTCGAAAAAATAGCGTCGACCTGTTGAAAATTCAGGCCTTTAATCGGATTGTCCTTGTGAACATAGACCGCCAGCATATCGATGCTGGTCTGCAACTGAATGGGCTTGTAGCCAAACTTTTGCTCAAACGCATCTTCTTCCGTCGGCTTCATCGCGCGGCTCATGGGGCCGAAGTTGGCGGTCCCTTCAATTAACGCGGCAGGCGCGGTCGACGAGCCCTTGCCTTCGATCTCCGTTTTGACGTTCGGGTAAAATCGCTTAAACCCCTCCGACCATAGCGTCATCATATTATTCATCGTGTCGGAACCCACACTCTTAATGGTCCCCGACACTCCCGACGTGGGCTTGTAAGTAGCCAGCCCGGATCGACGGCGACTTGAGCGCCGGCCGGCGAAATGAGCCCGCAGAGCGCAACGAACAACGTGACAGCGCGATATTTCATAATCGTGTTTCTCCTCGCTTCATTCATGACGATTCATTACTCGCCCGTAGTAGACCCTTCGAATATGAAGAACACATGAACAACTCCTGAATCCTTCGTGAATTCTCCTAACGGGTCCTGGATTCCACTTGTTTCTTGCGGCGCGATATTTAAAACGTGAATTCGGGAAAGAAAATCGTTCAAGCAATCCTCCAATGGCCAGTGTGATGCCCGGCCAGATGAGATTGCTGGCTGGGGTAGCTACTGCGGCCCAAGACGCGCAAAACCCCGATGGCAGACGGCCGCTGCCGCCGCTGAGCTCTCGATGGGGAGGCGAAAACCACGCCGTGTCAAAGCACTTAGAACGCGACATTGAAGCCCTCGAACAGTTGCTGCTGGCAATGTCGGCACAAGTGGAGTGCATGATTGGCAAAGCTTGGCGAGCACTCAGCGAACGCGATCAACAATTGGCCACAGAAGTCATTGACGCCGATGCCTCGGTCGACCAACAAGAAGTTCACATCGAAGAAGAATGTTTGAAGATCTTAGCCTTGCACCAGCCGGTCGCCATCGACCTGCGTCGCACTGCGACAATCCTGAAGGTCAACAATGACCTGGAACGCATTGCCGATTTGGCGGTTAACATCGCGGAACGTGCCGTGCGACTAAGAAATGCAACCGACTTCGAGATTCCGGCGAGCTTGAGGACGATGGCCGAATCCGCTCGCGTGATGCTTGCCAACGCCCTCAATGCTCTTGTGCGACTCGCTCCCGATGCCGCACTACGCGTGTGCGAAGCCGACGACGAAGTCGATCGCTGCAACGCCGAAGTCGTGACAGATCTTTATCAAGGGATGCTGCAAGATCCGTCTCGGATCGGTCCCTCGATTCATTGCCTGGCCGTCGCACGACACCTGGAGCGGATCGGGGACTTGGCCACCAATATTGCCGAAGACGTGGTCTACCTGGTACGAGGTGACATTGCGCGTCACCGGCACAGCGCTCCCTCGCCGTACCTTCCCACGCAATAGCCAATCGCCTCTTGTTAACTCGTTGCGGGGCTCACTGTTCGGATGCAAAAAAAACAGATTCTCATCATCGAAGATGACAAGGCCTTGTCAGACATTCTGGCGTACAACCTGGAGCAAGTCGGCTATGTTGTGTCGATTGCCCGGGATGGCCGCGATGGCCTGCGAATTGCCCACGTGACGCCGCCGGATCTGATCATTCTGGACATTATGCTTCCGGAGCTGGATGGCATCGAAGTCTGTCGGCGGCTGCGTTCTAGCGCCGGCACGCGCGATGTGCTGGTACTGATGCTTACCGCCAAGTCGCAGGAGCTGGACCAACTGGTCGGATTCAGCGTGGGTGCGGACGACTACGTGACCAAACCCTTTAGCGTGAATGTTCTGCTGCAGCGGATCAAAGCGTTAATAAGGCGGCAGGACAACAACGCCGATGATCGCGAAGTCGTTGTCAGTCAGGGTATCGTGATTGACCGTCAAAGCCATCAGGCCACCGCAGGCGAAAGACCGTTGCCGTTGACCAAGAGCGAATTCACGCTGCTGGACGTGTTGGTGCGAAACAAGGGCCGCGCATTTTCCCGCTCGGAATTAATCGATGCGGCCCTGGGCGACGACGCAATTGTGCTGGAGCGCACCATCGATGTCCATATCCGCGCCCTGCGCAAGAAGCTGGGGCACTTTGCACATCTAATCGAGACCATTCGAGGCGTCGGCTACCGCTTCCATGACCCCCGCAATGAGACGCCCGCCACGTAGTGTAGCGCGACAGCCGCGTCCCCTTTTGATTGCTGGCGCCGGCGGAGCACGTTAGACTCAACGCTGGTTGGCCCCCGGCTGGCGTGCGCGTTTCGCGGCGTTGTCCGGCACGGCCCCCGTTGCAAGGTTTTCGCTGTGCCCGGCAATTCACTCACGCCTCAGACCGCTCCGCGCAGCGGCGCAACACGTCCGCCCCACACGGCGCGGATTAGCCTAAAAGCGTTGCTGGCCACGATCGCCGTCGGCTGCGTGGCAGGCGGCTACTACGCCAATCGCTTCCATCAACAGCGAAGAGTCATCCAAATGGTCACCCATCGTGGTGGCCAAATTGGCTATGAACGCGCCGACGCCGCGCCCCGTATCCCCCCTGCGCGGCTCGATCGCTGGCTGCTCCGCGATATCGACGAAATCGTGCTGTTCTTCGCTCCCGTCTCCGACCACGATCTGGCCGTGCTGCGCCATTGTCGCCGGCTGGAACGACTGAACCTGGACTACACGTCTGTCGGCGACCAAGGACTGGCCCACATCGCCGCCCTGTCGTCCCTCGTGCAGCTCGGACTCAAGCACACCCGCGTGACCGATGCCGGAATCCACCATCTCACGCGACTCGCCCATCTGGAATCCCTACGGCTCGATGGCAACCCGCTGACCGACAGCGGGTTGGAACAACTGATCACGCTGCCCGCGATACGGTATCTATCCGTTCGCCAGACCCGAGTCAGCCCAGCGGCCGTCGAGCGATTCCGGCTGGCCAAGCCAAACTGCTATGTACTGAAATAACGGCAGCTTGGCCGCGCTCGGCTAAACCCGACTCACTCGCGACCAGCGCGGCGACTTCGCCCGGCGTTTGAGCTGACCCGGGCCAACTTCTGTGAAGATTGCGCAAATCACTACACTCCATTGAGGGGCTTGTGCCCGGCCCGCTCGTTGCATCACCATAAGAAGAGAATCAAGCATTTTTCCAACAATCCGATGCCCCAGCCGGGCGTCGACAGATGGCTGCGATTTGAAATCAGAGTCGAAAGCGATCCCATCATGAGCAATGCCACAGGTAACACGGAAACCAACGACGACGACTTGGTGAATCAGGGCGAGCAGATGGAGGCCGGCGCATACCTGGAACTCGCGCTGTCCAACCGAAAACTTTGGCGATGCCGCCAATCCTCAACCGGCATCATCGGCCTGTGGGACCCGCAGACGGGCAAGCGGTACTGGATTGACGAGGAGGTTTTACTGCGAGCGCACGACGGCGGCGTGGGGGAAGCCAACGCCTGAGCGGTCGCAAGTGGGTCCGCGGCGCTCAAATAAAAAGATTCCGGGTAATTCGGGGGGTCACCGTCGACCTCGAGTCGCCCTTTCGTGCGGCGAGAGCGGCTCCACCGGCTCGCGACGCGCGAGGCGGGCGCGAGCCGCCGTCAGTCAGCGGGTACCGGGCGAAGAAGGAAGGCTGGCGAGACCGGGCGAGATTGACAGCCCGATTCCTGACCATTAACCTAAGCCTATAAGCAATTTATGGCTTTTCTCTCTCGCCGGCAGACCAGCCGAGTCTCAATCCTCGTCTTCTTGCGGTCCGCCGGTAGATGACGTTCGTCCTCGGGCCCAGGACGGTTTGTGCAACAGAAGGGGCAGGTAGCATGGCTTCGTTCACCACGATTCTGATCCGAAATGGCGTGATCGGCAAAGAGCAGCTGGCACACGCCGAACAGGTGGCCAACAAACAAGGGGTCAACGTTGGCGACGCTCTGGTCAGCCTGGGTTACGCCACGGGCGAACAGGTGATGCGGGCGGTCGCCCAGGAGCACAACCTTGAATACATCGATCTGAGCGAAACACCGATTTCCCCTTCGGTCGTCGAACTGGTGCCCGAATCGGTCGCGCGGGAAAACACCATCCTGCCGTTAGACGAAATCAGTGACGATGCACTACGGGTGATCGTCAGCGATCCGTTCGACCTGGAAACGTTCGATAAACTGCGGTTTATCCTCAATCGACAGATCGAAATCGCCCTGGCCCCGCGGGAAGCCATCCTAGAGGCGATCAACCGGTACTACGGCCAAATCGAAGGGGAAAGCGCCGATTCGATGCTGCAGGAGTTCACCGACACCGCCATCGATTTCACCGAGACGGAAGATGCGGGGTCGGATACCGGCGAGGTCGTTGACGAGACGAGCGCACCGGTCGTCAAGCTGGTGCAGCTGATGATCAACGAGGCGGTCCAGCTGCGCGCGTCAGATATCCACATCGAACCGTTTGAGGACCGCGTCCGCGTCCGTTATCGGATCGATGGAGTGCTAGTGGAACGCGATAGCCCCCCTCGCCGGTTGCTGGGAGCGATTCTCAGCCGAATTAAGATTCTGGCCAAAATGGACATCGCCGAGCGGCGGCGGACCCAAGACGGACGCATCAAAATCACGGCCGGCGAAAAGGAACTGGACCTGCGCGTCAGCGTCATCCCGACCAACCACGGCCAATCCGTCGTGATGCGTCTGTTGGACAAAGACAACATCAAGGTCGGGGTCCGCCAACTGGGCCTGTCAGAAAAAACCTACGAAAAGTTCACCTCGCTGATTCGCCGACCCAACGGGATCATCCTAGTGACCGGCCCTACCGGTTCGGGCAAGACCACCACGCTTTACGCCGCGCTCAATGAATTGAACCGACCGGACCGAAAGATCATCACTGCCGAGGACCCCGTCGAGTACTACCTGCCGGGGATCAATCAGGTGGAGGTGAAGCACAGCATTGGACTGGACTTCGCACGGATCATCCGCGCGATGCTCCGTCAGGCGCCCAACATCATTCTGGTAGGGGAAATGCGGGATCTGGAGACCGCATCGATGGGCATCCAGGCGTCATTAACTGGACACTTGGTTTTCAGTACACTACACACGAACGATGCGCCCAGTGCAATGACACGGATGGTGGACCTTGGGGTCCCCAACTATCTGGTGGCCAGCAGCGTTGTCGCCGTGCTTGCTCAGCGGCTCGTCCGGGTGGTCTGTACCAAGTGCCGACAACCATATACCCCCAGCGAAGGTGAATTGGAAGCGGCAGGGATTACCCCCGAACAGGCTGCTCAGGCGACATTCATGAAGGGAGCTGGCTGCAATGCGTGCAACCTGGGCGGGTATCGGGGTCGAATTGGGATTTACGAGCTCATGATGATGACCTCGCGGATCCGCGAGATGGTCTTCAAGAATGCCTCGGCCGTCGAGATCCGCGATGTCGCGATCGAAAAGGACGGCATGTCCTCGCTCTATCGCGATGGCATCGACAAAGTGCTCCGCGGCGTAACGACGATCGAGGAAGTTTATCGCGTGGCCAAACGGACGGAAGCGGACATCGTGGCGGCGTAAAATCGTGGCGGCGTAAAGGTGAAACGGCGGCGGAATCGGACTGTAGCGCCGGCCGCCGGGAGTCGGCCTGAAAGAAGGACTTCGCTTGGGTCACGGCCCTGGGATCGGTTCAGTATGGTGAACGCCGCTGAGCGGGAATCCCACGAAAGGGAGTCCCAATGTGGCTCAAGCAAATTACAATAATGAACAGCTCAGGTTGTGAAGGGGTTGAAACTCATCAACGAACTTGTTTGTGTGCCACCGGACGTAATAATTGCGACGAGTCCCAGACACAGCGCCCGGATTGCAGGGGCCGCCGGCGCTCTTTTCGTCGTGATCTCGTCTACGACACGGATTTCTTCGCTCGTCGATCTCACTGGCTGTCCGTCTTGAGCGGACAGGGTTCTCGTGTGCGCCGTTGGGAACGAACGGCGGATTTGGGAGTTTGTAGGTTGATGTGAAGGAAACCCGCCAAGCCGGAAGCCCGCTGACGGGCTCGGCCCGCAAGCGCTCGCGAGGGAAGAACAGAAGATGGCCACGGTACTGATCGACAAGTTGTTGGCGGCTTGTATCAAACAGGGTGCCAGCGACATCCACATTGCGGTAGGGCAACCTCCGGTCTTTCGGCTGCATGGACGGTTACGGCGGTTGGAAACGAAGGTCTTAGAGCCAGAAGATACGCAGGCGTTGATGAAGAGCATCACGCCCGACCGTTGCCAGCAGGAACTGCAGGAGAAAGGCGGGAGCGACTTCGGTTTCGCCTTTGGCGACTTGGCGCGGTTTCGCGTATCCATTTTCAAACAACGCGGCAATATCGGCATGGTATTGCGGCAGATTCCCAACACGATGTTGACGTTCGAGCAGTTGGGGTTACCGCCCAAGGTGGCGGAACTGTGCATGCGTCCGCGGGGACTGTTTCTGGTGACCGGGCCAACCGGTTCCGGCAAGAGTACCTCGCTGGCCAGCATGATCAATTTCATCAACGAGACCGTGGACCACCACATCATTACGATCGAGGACCCGATCGAGTTTTATCATTACCACAAGAAATCGACGGTCAATCAGCGTGAGGTGGGCAACGACGTGCCCAGTTTTGCCGAAGCCATCCGCCGGGCGTTGCGACAGGACCCGGACGTGATTCTGGTCGGCGAATTACGCGACTTGGAAACGATCGAAGCGGCAATCACAGCGGCCGAAACGGGCCACGTGGTGTTTGGCACACTCCATACCAATAGCGCTCAGGGCACAGTCAACCGCATCATCGACGTCTTCCCTACGAATCAGCAGGATCAGATCCGCACGCAGCTATCGACGTCCATTATCGGCGTCTTAGCCCAAACGTTGTGCCCCAAGAACGGCGGTGGGCGAGTGGCGGCCTACGAACTCCTGGTCGTCACTCCGGGTATTGCCAATCTGATCCGCGAGAACAAGACCTACCGGATCACATCCTCGATCCAAACCGGCTACAAGCACGGGATGGTGTTGATGGACGATTCGTTATTTAAACTATGGCGCGATGGCAAAGTCTCCATTGAAGACGTATTGGCCAAGGCGATGTCTCCCGACGATGTAGCCAAACGCATCGCCAACGCGCAGAAAGGAATCTTCGACGACGAAAGCGATGTCGAAGATACGGCCCGCGCCAGTTGACAGACCGACGGTCCGCGGTTCTGTGCGTCGTCGCTGGGCAACGACGGTACCGTCCGGCAAACTGACATTTACTTTGATTCCTCGATTCACTCGCTAGTCGCTGCACAAATATGGCCATTCGACGCATCGGACAAATCCTGGTCGATCTGGGATTCATCAACGACGAACAATTGGAGATGCTGCTGGAAGAACAACGGCGGCATCCAGGCGAATTGCTAGGCAAGATCGCCGAGGAAATGGGGTTAGTCACCGACGATCAAATCGCCCTGGCCCTTGCCGAACAGATGTCCATGCAGGTGGTCAAACTTGGAGAATTGGACATTCAGCCCGACGTGCTGGAGCTTGTGACCGAGCCCATGGCACAACTGTATCGTGTAATCCCGGTGAAGCTGGAACAGGACACCTTTACTGTGGCCACATGCGACCCGCAGAACCTGGCAATCCAAGACGAATTGCGCGACGTTCCTGGGCTACGAAATCAAGCTGCTGGTTGCCACGGAACGGGATATTGCCACAGCACTGGAACGTTATTACGGCAGTTCGTCGGAAACGTTTGAAAGCCTGGTCAGCGACCTGGAAGACGACGACGAACTGGAACGTGCTGCCGAATCGCTACTGAGCGGCGGTCCCATCGATATTGGTGGCGCTGAAGCGTTGGCCGAAAGTGCACCCGTGCGCAAACTGTTGAACATGGTCCTGCTGCTGGCCATTAAGGACCACGCCAGCGACATTCACCTGGAACCGTTCGAAGACGAATTCCGCATCCGCATTAAAGCCGACGGCGTGCTCTATGAAATGGTCCCGCCGCCGCGACACATGGCCTTCGCGATCACCACCCGGATCAAGGTGATGGCGAACTTGGATATTGCCGAACGACGAATGCCTCAGGACGGACGTATCGAATTGTCACTGCATGGGCATCCCGTCGACTTGCGGGTGAGCGTACTACCGACGATGTTTGGCGAGAGCGTCGTCATGCGGGTGCTGGACCGAAGCGTCGTCTCGCTGGATTTGAACAAAGTCGGCATGGGCAAAGAGATCCTGGCGGGCTTCCGCGAGGTGATGAAAAAGCCCAATGGAATCATCCTCGTAACCGGCCCCACAGGGTCGGGCAAAACGACGACCCTCTATTCAGCCCTCAGCGAATTAAATGAAATCACCGAGAAGCTGATCACGACCGAGGACCCGGTGGAATACGACATTGACGGGATTATACAGATCCCGATCGATTCCGATATCGGCAATACGTTTGCCCAGTGCCTGCGGTCAATTCTGCGGCAGGACCCCGATAAGATCCTGGTCGGCGAGATCCGCGATGTGGAAACAGCGGAGATTGCGGTCCAAGCGTCACTGACGGGACACACCGTGTTCAGCACCTTGCACACCAACGACGCACCGAGCACGATTACCCGGCTGCGCGACATGGGGATCCCCCCGTTCCTGATCACGGCCACCGTCGAAGCCATCCTGGCGCAGCGGCTAGTCCGCCGCGTATGCGAGGCCTGCCGCGAGCCGATCGAGATCGGCGACGAAATGCTGGCACAGCTGGACATGACCCAAGCCGATCTGGGAGACCGCACGTTTTACCGCGGCAAAGGCTGCGACAAATGCAACAATACCGGCTACAAGGGACGCGTGGGCTTATTTGAACTGATGATCATGAACGACGATTTGCGGGAAATGGTCCTACAAGCGCTTCGACCGATGAGCTGCGTGAGGTCGCCAGGGGTTACGGCATGATCACCTTGCGGGACAGTGGGATGCAGTTTGCATTCGATGGCACGACAACGGCGGACGAGGTGATTCGCGAAACGATTGTGGACGCGTAATTCATCGCGTCAGGGAGCAAGTGCGTAAAATAACACGCCGCACCGACCGCGGTCGGCGAAGGGGTACGACCGTTGGTCCGGACCGATCGGTCCGCGACACCCGGTGACGACGGGGGGGATGACACGATGCCGACGTATCAATTTGAAGCGATGGACGCCAAGGGGCAAGAGATTCGCGACGTCGTAGAAGCCGAGAACGAGGAAGAAGCCCAGACGCAAATCCGCGAGATGGGTTACTTCGTTACGAAGATCCATGTCAAGAAGGGGCGGAAATCCACCGAAAAGCGGGCCACGGCGGGTAAAAAGCGTGGCTTTGCCATCGGCAGCGTGAAGAGTAAAGACCTGTGTACCTTCACGCGTCAGCTCTCAATTCTGCAAGATGCCGGTCTGCCGATCTTGCGGAGCCTGCGGATCTTGTCAGACCAGTGTAAGCCGGGGCGACTGAAGAATTCGCTGATGGACGTCTGTGAAGAAATCGAGAGCGGCTCGACCCTCTCGGAGGCCATGGCCAAGTCACCCAAGGCCTTCGATCGGTTGTACGTGAACATGATCAAGGCCGGCGAAGCGGGCGGTGCCCTGGAGACCATTCTGCAGCGTCTCGCCGACTTCAAGGAACGTGCCGAAGCGTTGAAGCGCAAAGTCAAAGGGGCGATGGTCTACCCGGTGGTCGTCATCATGGTCGCCGTGGGCATCCTGACGTTCATCATGATCAAGATCGTGCCGACGTTTGAAACGATCTTCAAGGACTTTGGCACCGAACTTCCGCCCATGACCAAGCTGTTGATCATCATCTCGCACAACGTCGCGACCTACTGGTTCCTGATTCCGGGCATCCCCATTGCGTTGGTGATCATCGTCAAAATGATTCGCAAGTTTAAGCAGGGCCGGATGGGCTGGGACCTCTTTTCCTTGAATTGGCCCGTCTTCGGGATGCTGATCGAAAAGAACTCGATGGCCCGCTCCACCCGCACCCTGGGCACGTTGGTGGCCAGCGGTGTACCCATTCTGGAGGGCTTAACGATCACGCGTGAAACGTGTGGAAACGCCATGTTCGAACGGCTCTATACCAAAGTCGCCGAAGCCATCCGCGAGGGGGAAACGATCGCCAAGCCGATGAAAGAGTTTTCCAAACCGGGGTTCCATCCGGTCGCGCTGGCACTGTGGGTGTCGGTCACGGTCTTGCCCATCGTACCCTTGTTTTTCATTAAGAGCATGATGACGATCGCGTTCCCGATGGCGGCGGCCGGTGCCATCGTCGGCGGACTGTATTACGTGATGCGGATGAATCGCCGTGTCGCGGACGATCTGGTGGTCAACATGGTAGACGTCGGCGAAGAAACGGGTGAGCTCGACACGATGCTCTACAAGGTCGCCGATACGTTTGACGACGAGGTCCGCGTGTTGACCGACAGCTTGATGAGTTTGTTGGAACCGTTGCTGATCGTGTTCCTGGGAGGTGCGGTCGGTTTTATTGTGATTTCGCTGTTCATGCCACTGGTCAGCTTGATCACGAACCTGTCGCAGTAAACCTACCGAGCGTAATTCACTGAGTACGGCGAGCGGCCCTAGCCGGCCGCCGTGGAGAATCGAAGGAGCCTTCGCATGGTCATCGCAGGAGAGATCTCGCAACCTACGTCAGTGCATCGAACGACCCGCGGCTTTACGCTGGTCGAATTGCTGGTGGTGATTGCCATCATCGGCGTACTGGTGTCGTTGCTGGTCGTCGCTCTGGGTGTTGCGCGAAGTAGCGTGCAGGAAAGCGCGATGGTGACAGAAGTCAATTCCATGTCGCAAGCGCTGCAGGCGTTCAAGACGCAGTATCAGACCGACTTCCCTCCGGACTTCTCGGTGCGATTCAGCCCGACCAGTCACCGCGAGGCCATCGACCGGTTCCTGAGCCGCATGTTCCGCTACCGCAATTCTCAAACGGATGTGCCGCGTCAGCCGGGGGGCGGTCCGCAACCGCAGATCCTGGAGATGCTCGATCCGGCCGAAGCCCTCTACTTCTGGCTCCGCGGCTTCACCAACGATCCCCAAAATCCGTTATTCGGTCCCATGGGTACTAATCCCGATTTGATTGAGCGGACACCCATGTTTGAATTCGACAAGTCGCGCGTGCTGGACAAGGATCAGGACGGCTGGCCGGAATACTATCCTCGCTTCGCCCAAGAGCGACCATACATCTATTACGTGAACTACAACTACCTGATGAATTTTGCCAAAGCGCCCCAGGACCTGGTCTATGGCATCGGCACGGTGTCCTCGCTGCAGATGCCCGCACCGCGCCCTTACCTAAGCACGCTGGCTTCGGCGCAACCGAATGCCACGATCAAAGCCCACTATGCGGCACCTGACACGTTCCAGATTATCTGTGCCGGATTGGACAACGACTTTGGCGTGCAGGTCGCCAATAGCAACTTGGCAGATTACCTGCCCTATTGCTATCCCACGGGTCCGTACCCCGACAAGCCGCATTTGGACAACATTACTAGCTTCGCCGAAAAAACCCTGGAGGACGCCAAACCATGAGGCGCGATCGGCTGAAGCAGGCGGAGCATCGACATAACGCGACACATAGACTGACACATGTGCCCGCACTCTGGAGGCGGCAGGGATTCACGTTGGTCGAATTGCTGGTCACCATCTCCATTATCACCCTGCTGGCGTCGATGGTGTTGGTCGCATTGGCCGGCGTGCAGGAGACCGCCCGGGCAGATCGCACGCGGCGCAAATCGCCCGCATCGACGCGCTCATCACCGAAAAGTGGGAAGGGTTTCGCAACCGACGCGTACCCCTTTCGCCCGACATGAAACAGGCAGGGAGATTCAGCAACCAGGGTAAATTTACGGTCGATGCAGCCCGCGTAAACGGGATTCGCGAACTGATGCGCATGGAGTTGCCCGATCGCAAGACCGACTTGCTCATGGGCCCCGCCGTGTTGCCCCCCAATGCCGTACCCTCGCTGTGGCACGCCTATCGACGTCACGCCGCGCGGCTGATCAATGAACGGCGCACGGACGTTTCGTTTCCCATCACCGACAATTCCATCGACAAGCAGATGGATGCCTACTGGTCCAGTGATTTCGAATCGGCGGAGTGTTTGTATTTAATTCTTTCGCAGATCATCGATCAGGACCGCAAGGCACTCGAGTTTTTTCCGGCACAGGAAATTGGGGACGTCGACAAGGACGGCATGCCGGAAATCCTGGATGGCTGGGGGCACCCTATCATCTTCTTGCGTTGGGCACCCGGCTTGCAGATCGCCGGCAGCCCGCAGGATGGCAAAGCACCCGATCCGTTCGATCTCTTGGGAGTCTACCCGCGGTTGGATCAGGCACAGACTTTCGCTCTGTATCCGTTAGTTTCCTCTGCCGGCCCGGATGGGCAAATGGAGATCTTTGCGGACAACTCGAATGAAAGCCAACGGATTAACTACGCTTTGTCAACTCCTCCGAATAACCCGTTCATTGGCCTTCCCAATGTTAACCGGTACCAAGACGAGGCGTCCGAAACGACGGTGATGGTGGGCTCACCGCAAGACAAAAACCAGGACGGCATCTTCGGCTGGCTGGACAATATTACGAACCATAATCTAACGGGCAGCTAACGCAAGGGAGGCCGAGGCCCACGGACGGCAGCGCCCGACGGGTCGCAAACCATTGAAATCGAAAATGGCCGGCGAGCGAGAGGCAAGGTCGCAAGCGGTCGGAGACGCGGGGCGTGGATTCGTCACGCGTCACGAGGCAGAACATGAGTTTTCCGATGAACTGCGGAGACAACCAGCAACTCGCGCCGGCACCTCGCGTCGCCGTCCGTGGGCGGCTGCGCCACGGTGTGACGCTGACCGAGCTGCTCGTCGTCGTCAGCATCGTCGTGCTGCTCTCCAGTATCCTGGTGCCGCTGGTCCAGCCGGTGTTGCGTGGACAGCAGCGTTCGCGAAGCCGCACGGCAACTCAACGTGTTTCTGGCGGGGGCTCAAGCGAGAGCGATTGAGCGAGGACGTCCTGTCGGCGTATGGATCAACGAGCCGGTCACGAAGCGACCGACGCCCCGAACCTGTGGTACACCGGTTACAGCCTGTATCTGGCCGAACAGCCGGAAACGTACACCGGCGATCTCTACGAGTGGCGCATTCGTCTACAGCCCAACGCGTCCGACCCGACCTTTTGGGAAGCCTGGTACAACTGGGATCCCATCCGCAATCCCAATTTGAAATGTTGCGATCTCCTGGCCGGTGCGTTGAATCAGGCGATCGCCACGGGTGATCCCCTTCTCGCGATCGCGCTGCCGGGCGACATGATTCGTTTCAACGGACGCGGCCCTTCGTTCGTGATCGATCAGATCGATGCCAACAAGATCACGTTCCGAGTCCAACCGGCCCAGATTCCGGGCTTGATGAAGCTCTTTCACCCGCCGCCGAGCAACCCGACCGATCAAATCGCCGCCCAGTTGGCGTATCAACCGGGTGTAAGGTTTGAGATTTTCCGGCGACCGGTCAAGTCGTCGGGAACCCCGTTGGAACTGCCGCGCAACACAGGCATCGACTTCTCTTTATCCGGTTACGGGCCTCCCTACAACACGCCGTACAACGGACTACCCGCCTACGATCCTTTGATCTATGACCCGTCACCGTACGCCGCGAGGTTTCAGAAATCCACCCGGAGTACGACGTGGTGATTATGTTCAAGCCAGAAGGGGGCGTGGACCGGGTGTACTACGTGGCTCATGAACTGGCGGTGCTATCGTTTTGGGAGATGCCGCAAGGCATGATCAGTTTGTTGCTGGCGCGCGACGATCAGATCGGCCGCAACATTCAAAAGAACCTGAATCTGATGGGGCCGCAGAACGGCCCGGACATCACGACCGCTCACATCACCAACGTCGCCGGCCCTTTGGGCGAGGCAAATCTGCAGGACCAAGACAATATCTGGTTGTCGATTTCGACACAAACCGGCCGTATTCAAAGTTCTCCCAACGGCAACGCGTTTGTCGATGCCTTAACGGGAGTCCCGTTGGTCAACCTGCCGTTGACGCCCAACGACGACGCCCGCACTTTTGTGCAACACGCACGTCGCTTCATGACGACGAGTCAAAGCATGGGAGGGCAATAATCATGACCCACTCCTGCAACCGACCGTTGCGACGACGGCGACGTGCCAGGCATGGTATCAGCCTATTGGAAATCATGATTTCGATTGGCATCGTGGGTATCGGGCTCATCGGTGTGGCTTCGCTCATCCCCTTGGCTCACTACAAGGCAACCGAGGGCGTACGCGAGGACGCAAGGCGTTATTCGGCAAGCGGGCATACCGCGAGTTTTTCGTGCAAGGCTTCGACCGTCCTGGGTCGTTCGTCTCCGCCGGACAGGGTACGCCCTACTGGATATGGTTGGGAGGGCAGAACCCCTACGACATTTATAATGGCACGACCGGCCAAGTCATTCCACAGACCTATTGTTTCGATCCGCATTGGGTGGCGGCACGACTGGCCATGCCGCAACCGCAATTCAGCCGCTCGTTTCCCGACACCGGTCCGCCAACCGCCATCGTGCCACGAATCACGGTGCTGTCGTACCGCCCCGAGTCGTTGCGTGAGTCGTTTATCCTTCATGGGGCCCCACCCATCGTGGCCAGCAATGGCGCGGCGGGGTTCGTGGCGAATCCGAAGCCGATGTCGTTACCACGGGCCGACGAGATTTTTCGTTTGCGTGATGACATCGTCGTGCAGCCGCCGGACAGCCCCAACGACATCGCGCAACAGACTTACCTTTCGGAATCCAACAACCCCAACTCGCCGCCACTCGTCATGAAACGGCTATCGGGTGGCGGTTTCAGTTGGATGGCCACCTTGATGCCGGAATTGACCAGCACCGTCAATCCGCTGAACCCCATCGTGGCGCTTTCCCTACGTGGCCAATCGCTACAAGTTGTCGATTGTCATTTTCAATCAGCGCAACTTGCAGAGCACGTACGCAGAAGAAGTATTAGCGGAAGTCATGCCTCCGCCCAATTCCGTCATCAGCGGAGCGGCGAAGGAGATTGTGATTCGCGAGCTCGGTCCCAACCCTCCGGTCGCCGAGAACGTCGGTGTCCGACACATCCGCACGGGCGATTGGATCGCTGTTGCAGAAGCTGCCGTTACCACCGCCACAGCCCGGGTTCACTCGTTTGCAGTGGTACCAGGTCCTTTCGACTGACGAACAGGATTCCGATATGGCAATGGGCCGCCAATTATCCCTCAGCGGCCCCGATTGGAATCCCCTTGGGACGGGAACTTTCCGATTTATGCGATCTACTTACGCAACGTCCAGACGGTCTACGAGAAAACCGTCGAACTGCAGCAGTAGCGTTGTTTGGGCCGGCCGCCCTAGCGTGCATTGAGTACCTACGAGAGCCGAAGACAGAGAGACTGATATGCCACGTCGTAAACGTCAACGCGGAGTGTTGCTGCTCATCGTGTTGAGTCTGTTGGTGCTGTTCGTGCTGATCGGAATCACGTTCATCGTCGTTGCCGGCCAGTATACCAAGGCCGCAAAGGCGTATAGTCGCCATGAACTGAAAGGGGATCCGCCGGCGAAAGAACTGGACGGCGCACTAATGCAGTTGTTGCGGGGCACGAGTGATCCTCACGATTTGATGTACCGCCACAACTTGATGCGCGACGTCTATGGCGTAGACGGCTTTGAAGGCATCGTATTAAACGTGGCCTACGGCGGACAGAACGGGCAGCAGTTTTTGGCAATGCAGTTTGGCGACGTGTTCGGCGGAGCACGACCGACGGACCACTACTACGCGGGAAGTGTGCTGACGTTGTTGGATGGCCAGGGCACTGGCCAGAGTACGCGGATCGTGGGCTATCGCGCCCCGACCTTGGTCAATGGCACCCGCGCCGGACTGTTGTATCTGCAAGCATTCGAGGACCTGCCGCCCGGCTTCACACCAGCCCCAGCACGCGATTCCTCGTCAACGGCAAGCCGTTCAACGGTACCGGCGACGGTTATAATCCGAGAACCGGCAAGCTGGACGACAAGAGTATCGTGGCGATCCCTCAATCCAGCGCTCCACCGGAAACCGCGTTGCTGCCGCTGGGCACGCCCGCATCGCCGTACGGGGACAGCGACGAGACCTGGGATGCGGCGGATTATCAGAATTTGTTTTTGGCGAGAATTCCCAGTCAAATCCCCATGTCAGGCGTCGCGACAAACGCCGACCCGCTGATTCCCTCATTTCATCGCCCCTTCCTGATCAATTACTGGATGCATCGCCTGCAGAATATGGGAGTCCAATGGGGCGAACCCACCTTCAAGACACTGCGTCGCTACATTGTCTCCGGCCCATGCCGGAAGATCATCCGTTTTTCACTGGTAGCAACCCCGCCTTCTCGTCGCTGGATCGGAACCTGGATGGCATCCCGGACTTTCCAGACCAAGACGGCGACGGGATCGGCGATTTGCTTGGAGCGGATCACATTTCCACACCTGCCGATGGTCTGATCGACAGTCCGTTGATTCGTGGCCCCTGGGATGTGGACAACGATAACGACGGTGTCGCCAACAGCATTTGGGTCGACTTGGGGTCTCCGTTAAGACGGCTCCAGATGGTCGCCTCTACAAACCGTTGTACGCGATCTTGTGCGTCGACATGGACGGACGATTAAATGTCTATGCCCACGGAACTCGCGAAGTACTGTCGATGGCGGCCGAAAACCTAGGCAGCATCAACGACGCCTACGCCGCCGGTCCCACGGACTCCATTACCCTGGGCCAAGGATACGGGCCGGCGGAGATTCGCTTGGACCGCTTTTTCACCACCACCTACGGTGGCCCTATCGGCCTGGAACGATACGCCGCGGCTGATTACGGAACGTTACCGTCCACGGCTCGGTCTGCTGGAAAACCCACCGGCCCCGGGCCTGCCTGATCTCCAGGCGTTTCCCAGTAATAACTCGTTCCTCAGCAACGTGCACCTCTGGGGACTACCTGGTGATTTCAGAGCTCCCCTGCCGGGTGAGGGCAATCTGTATACGACGCCGGCGGATCTGGCAGGCGTGGGTGGCGTGTATTTGGACCTCAGTGGTCAGCCTCGCTTTATTTTGAATCAGACGGCATACCCGCTCATGGGCACGCCCTTCGAATTAAGGCTGCCGCCCCCTTACGGTTACGTGCGAACCGCCAACGCCGCGCAGGATGATCCCTACGAACTCGATCTGCTCACCATGCCAGCCGGCGACAGCCTGATTAGTGAAGAAGAACTGGAAGAGCTCCTCCGCTTCAACGACATGGATGTGCAGATGATGCGAGAATCGCGCCGACGCTGCCGGCGCTGACACAGCCCGCATCGCTCAAACAAATCGTGGGGCCACTGCCCCCAGACGCCATGGCCGCACTCTCGCGCCGACTTACGACGCGGTCGTTCGACATCCCGACTTTGAACGCCACGATCCCCGACGACCAGGAACGCGCCGAATTGGCGAAGTTCATCGACGACGCATATCGAGCCGTCGGATCGATACCCAAGAGCTCCAGCCTCTCGTCGTATAGCCTGATCGAACTGGCGACAAAACGGCTGATCAAGGCCGATCCGAATCGGACGGATGTCCCTCAGCAGCTAATGTTGGTTTTGTCTCCCGAGGTCCGCGAAGGGCGGCGCATGGATCTCAATCGATTATTCGGTAACGGGATCGATGACTCCACCGATACGAAGGCACCGGGATACGGCGTGGTCGACGAGCCGGGGGAAAGCCAACCCGGACAGCTGGTGTGGTCGGGCACCGGCTTTGCGACGCCTGGCCAATACGGCTTCGACGATCCGCACTATGATCCCAACAACGAACAATTCGCCCGCCAACAGTTTGCGCCATCTGTTCTGTCTGGCCATGCTGGCGATGGATGACAATTTCACGATTCCCAACGCGACCGCTTCGCGACGCTCGCAAAAGCGGCGCATCACCGCGCGGCGTCTGGCACAGTGGGCCATCAATGTGGTCGACTTCCGCGATCCCGATTCCGCCATGACTCCCTTCGAATACGATGCGGATCCGTTTGACGACGATGGTTGGAACGTGGATGACAATTATCGCACGCAGGACAACACGCCTGATCGACAAATTGTCTGGGGTTGCGAATGCCCGAATTGCTGATCACCGAAACGCTCGCATTCCACGATCGTCGTCTCCGCGATACCGATATGGAGGCAGCTGACAGCCCCAATGATGACGGCGACAACGGAGTCGTCGAATTTCGGTTCCCGCCGGCGAACAACAATGACCAGATGAAAGATAACGTCCAGGACATTGATGGAACGCTCGATCAGTTTCGTATTCCACAAGGCTCGCTGTACCTGGAGCTTTATGCAACCGGTAACCCGCACCGCAACAATCCGGTCGCACGTCGCGACCTTTACAATGCCGCGGATGGCTCACTGAACCTGGGCCGAGTCGTCACGGACGATCTCAGGAACGAGTCCGGTCTGGCGCGTCGCCATCGCCAAGGCCCCACAGAACCCAGATCCCACGACCTGGAACGACAGCGAAAAGGCGGTACTCGCACCAGCCATGGTTAATCCGGATCCGTACCGGCTGGACGAGTTCCGTTTGCTGGTCAACGACGATGGACTGTTGGCGGGAGCCGGAATGTTTGGAACTCCCGATAGCCTTTTGCAATACGATCGCTTCATCGTGTTCACACCCCAAGATCCGGTGAAGGCAAATCTCGCGTGCCGGCCGGTTTATATTTTTACAATTTCGGTCCACGTGCCGGCTTCCGGGAACCTAATTTGAGGCCGGGCGAATACGCCGTGATCGGGCCGCGGCCGGTCACTGTGGTCGGGTCGCGCATCCGTTCCAAGACGTCGCCGCCGACCAATGACCAAGATCCCTCGGCACCGTCGTATCAGCGAATTGTGATGCGTGCCGACGGGGTGTACTACTACGACCTGTCGCCGACTCCTCAGTTTCCTCAAGGCTCCGTGCAACCGACTGCCAAGCCAGCGCTGACAATCCTTGCCGCGGCCGATCCACGGACCGTCCAACCGAATCGGTGGTCCAGCGTCGCCACGACGGCACCCTTGGGTATCGGCGTCAGCGTCTCCGAACCGTTTCCTAGCGTGGCGTACTACCGCGAGCCGGTCACGGACTTCCCCGCTACGCGATCGGACATCGACCCGGGCAATGGGGCGCAGTACATCTTCCAGGAACCTTTCTCTTATTACTCCAATTTGCAGGCCGGCGAACATACCCTGCCCGATATGCCATTGGACAATCCTAACGCCGGCGCGGCGTACCCGTTGGCAGAGCTACCAACGACGACGATGACCGGGACACACGCGAAGTTTCGCGTTGTCTTGCTGCAGCGACTGGCCGACCCGACGCGCAGTTGGCACGTTACCGAAAACCCATACCTGACGGTCGATAGCCAGGTAGTCGACCTGACCGTGTTTAATGGCGAGGACGACTCCAGTGTGCCGCCGATGGGCTGGACGGATGCCAACGAAAACCCCGCCGCGGGCGAACCGTTCGACATCTACGACGATCCCAGCCAAGCAGGCATCAATCCCGCCGAAGCGTTTCAATCGCGCGAGCGAGGCCGAGCACCCTATACCATTGCCGCACCCCAAAACGTGCAGGGCCCCAACATTTGGAATCCTATCAGTCGTGTCCCTCAACCGACGAAGACTGCCGATGTGGCAAGTCCTTCGCCCGCCTATTTTGGTCATCCGCTGGGTCACACGCTGGGTGCCCTCAACACCACCTACGGCTTGCGTCTGCCGAATCCGCCCGAGCTACTAGGTTCACCGATGCAGCCTATTCCCTGGTTGACTTGGAATAATCGACCGTACGTCAGCCAGTTCGAATTGTTGATGGTCCCCACGAGCGCACCGTGGCGATTGCCGTTCGAAATGCGACGTGTCGGCACGACGCCGCCCAACGCGCCGCCGAACCTGGCCGATCGACATCTTGATTTCCAGGCTCCCTGGGGCCACTTACTGAACGTCTTCTTTGACGATCCGTCCGCATCCGCACCCGATTCAAACCTGACGGTACTCCTGGACTGGTTAGAAGTGCCGTCTAGGTTCATGGGCACCCAGAAATGGTTGAATCCTCAGATCAACTACGTGCAGCAGATGCCGGAACTGCGAAGCTTCGCGCCGCCGTTCAACAAAGTGTCACGGTTCCGTGATCCTGGCAAGGTCAACATCAATACCATTCCAGATCAGCTTGTCTGGCAAGCAATCGATCCGCAAGTATCCCCGGCGGTCAATACGGCAACGCCATGGTCCGTGGTGCAACAGAGCCTGGCAGGGAAGGAACCGATCCAGAATCGACCTGCATTTTATGCCAACCCGGTCCGTGCGGCGGCAAGCGCTAATCTGATGCCGCTGACAAAGCTCGAGACGACAACGGTCGACGCGACCCTTTTCCGACGAAGCCCGGTGGACGACAGCAAATTGTTGTTTGACTTTCCCACGGGTAATAACGCGACGGATCCGCGTGCATCCATATTTTCAGTACCACAAGGTGCAGCGTCTAGCCAATATGCTGACCACGCATTCCAACGTATACGCCGTTTGGATTACGGTGGGATACTTCGAAGTGTATCCGTGGAATGGAAGCGACCCCGTTAACTTGCAACTCAGCCGCACCAATCCGGCGAGTGTCATTCCGGTACCGGATCCAGCGCATCCGGACGGCTACCAACTGGGTCCCGAAATGGGCAGCGATACGGGCAAGACGAAGCGACATCGCGCGTTCTACCTAATCGACCGCTCGATCCCCGCCGCGTACAAACCGGGACAAGACCTGAATGTCGACCGCACCGTGCTACTACGGCGCCACATTGAGTGAGTCTCGTCTAATACACAGAGAACACCAACGCGCGCAGAGGCTCCTGTTTGTCCTAAGGCGGCAAAATCGAAATCCGAAATCCTCTGCGCAGGCCTCCGCGTCCTCTGCGCTTAACGCTCCGCCCCCTCCGCATTATCCTGCTTCCGCTGCGCGACACCTCCCAACCACCAGGCCAGGACGATCCAGATCAGGATGGGCGGAATCATGGCGTAGGCGACCTGAGCCAAGTCCCATCCCCAGCGGCGGATTTGTACGAATACCCAACCGGCCAATACGTCCCCACCCCGGAATACGGCCGTGTCGATGAACGCCTTGGCCTTGTACTTTTGCTCGCGAGGGACAACGGTAAATAGTGCTTGCTGCGCGGGTACCATGATGCCCAAGGCCGTGCCGCGCTGGGCGATCTGCGTGAAGGCCAACATCGACAACGTGGTCGAGAGTCCCAGACCGATGAAGCTGACCAGGTATACCAGTGGCAGAATACACAGGGCGACGGAAAGTCCCAAGTAGCGCATCACCAGGCCAGCCGCCGCCGCCTGCAGCACGATGGTTACAATTTGACTCGCGAGATTGACGTCGGAAAAGAACTTTAGCCGTTGGGCATCGTTTGCCAGTTCGGCCGGCACGATCTCCGCTTGCTGAAAATAGGCGGTTGTCCCGCACAGCTCGGACGCCAGCAGGATCAAACAGATTCCGATCAGGTAGGGCGAGCGAAATATCGCCAACAGCCCCGACCAGACGTTACCACCCGTGGGCTCATCAACTTGAGTCGGCGTCTTGATCGGTTCGTGATGCAGGGCCTTGGCAGCCCGGTGTGTCTGGTTCATCAGGTGCGTCGCGGCTTCCAACAGCACGACGGGAATCAACAGTAGCTGTCCGATTCCGATCCGTTGAACCAGCATGCCGGCAAAGAACGATCCGCAGACACCGCCCAAGGTCCCTCCGGCAGCAATCACTCCGTACCAGCGCCGCGCCTGGTCGTTGGAAAACACGTCCGCCGCAAAACTCCAAAAGATGGACACGGCAAACAAATTGAAAACACTGACCCACACAAAGAAAACGGCGGCCGTGCGTGGCGTCATCTGGTCTTCATGACGGCGCATGGTCCACCAAAAGGCAAGTAAACAGACGGCAAACAGCCGGTAAACCACATGCACCAACAGACGTCTCGACACGCGAGCGACCAGCCAACTGTAGATGGGGTTGGCCACCAACATGGTCAGAAACGTCGCCACAAACAGCTGCTGTAGCTTCTCGCGACCCAACATGCTGCCCACGGTTTCCCGCAAAGGACGAATCAGGTAGTAGCTGCTGAGCACGCAAAAAAACCAGGCGAACGACCAGGCAACCACGCGGGCGAGAGGGCGCATATCGATCCTTTGTCCGTCGATTCTCGATCGTTTTCCTCGAACCTGGGCCAGAAGTGCCGGCATTATAGCCCGGTCCAGTGGGTTCGCACCCAGTGCCCAACCAGGGGATTCGCTGCGTCGGGCAGAGTGAGTTCGGAAGAGGTCTTGGATTCCCCCAGCATCGGCGCAAAGCCTTTCGTCTCGGCGCAAAGCCTTATGGGATTTGGCAGGCTGTCATATAATCGAAGGGCGCGAGCCAGCGGTTCCGCGGCCGAACATGGGGACGGGAGAAAAGGGCATGGGAAACACTCGTTTAGGTGGGTTAGCGACTTCCGCCTGGATTCCGGTCGTCTTCGTGCTGGCGACGTTGGGTCCGATGAGCGTGGACATGCTGTCGGCGGCCAATCCCTACATTGTGCTGGGCCCGGCGGATGAGTTGGCGCTTGACCAACCGCGAGTGGCGGTCGAGCTGGTGGACCCGAGCACCGGCGCTTCGTTAGGTCCCGGTCTGGCCAATACGTTCCTGTTGGACACCGGCGCGAATAGCATTTTGGCGGTGGACGACGCAATTTTCGAGCTGAACTCGAATGGGTACCGCACAGAAGGGACGTTCTTTGAACAGGGCGTCGGCGGATTCACGGAATTTGATGTGTCGGCCGAATACACCATCAACTATGCCGGCAGCGACGGTCAAATAGAGTCGATCGACCGCGGCCGCATTCTTTCGAGTACCACCGAGAGTTTTTGCCCAATCCCAGGCCTCTGTTCTTTCTTTGGCATTGCCGGTATGCCGGCGATGCAGCAGAAGGTGACGACACTGAACTTGGCGAGCCTGGCAGGTGACGGCGGCGGGTTTTCGATCGACGACATCTTCGCTGGAAATCTTGATTTTGGTCTGCTCGAGACGACGTTTAGCAACGACGTGCCCGCCACCAATTTGCGGCGTTACCACGTTCCGATCTCCGCGCTTCCGTTTCCCGCAGAAGGGACAGAGCCGCTGCCCAGTTGGAGCGACCTGCCCTCAATGCGGCTATCGGCGGGACAAGGAACGGCGAAGCAAACCGGTACGTTCGTCTTGGATACCGGCGCACAGCTGAGTCTCCTGTCGAGTGCCATGGCCTTTGATTTGGGGCTGGACGCCAATGGCAACGGGACGTTCGACGACGAGGCAATCGCATTCCAAGATATTGGTGGCGTCGGCGGCACGGTGAGTGCCCCGATCCTGTTGTTTGACGAATTGCGTCTGCCGACTGCCGAGGGCGTGGATCTGGTGTTCAACAACATCCAGGCGGCCATTGTCGATATCGACCCAACGATCGACGGTATCTTCGGTATGAATTACTTGAGCAGCGGTTGGAGCGGCAGTCTGTTCGGCGACCTGGGCGATTTGGCCGACTTACTTAACGAGGCGGGCCTGGGCGATCTGCTCGGTGAACTCGGGGGCCTTGGGCTATCCGGCGAGGGTGCCCCATTTGGCTACTTTGAGCAAGTGCATTTCGATTTCCGGGACTGGAATTCCGGCCAGGGTCAGCTGGTGTTCGACCTGGCACCTGAGGTGAGTGGCCCGATGGCCTTTGACGGGACACACGGAGACCTGGACAGCGACGGCGACGTCGATTTGGCAGACCGCACGATCTGGGTCCACGACGTCAAAGGGACGTCCTTTGGCGATTCAAATCTGGACGGCATCTTTGATTCGCGCGATTTGGTCAGTGTCTTTACCGCCGGCGAATACGAAGACGGAATTGCCATGAACTCGACCTGGTACACCGGGGACTGGAACATGGACGGCGAGTTCTCGACGCAAGACCTCGTGCAGGCCTTCCAGGATGGCGGCTACGTGGCCGACGCAACGGCCGTGGTCCCCGAACCCACAGCGCTGGTCTTGCTGCTCGTTGCGCTGCCCATGTGTCAGTGTTTTCTGAAACGCCGAGGACGCTGCGGCGCAGGGCGCTTAGAGCCGATCGTTGGGATCCCTATGAAGAAGGCCTGTCGGTGCGCCTAAGAGCAACCGCTTACGCGTTCTCTTTCACCGCCGCGACGATCTCCAGGACCGCCTGCTTACCGTCGCCGTAGAGCATCAACGTGTTTTCCGCGGCGAACAGTGGATTGGGAATTCCGGCAAAGCCAGGGCTCAAACTGCGCTTGATCACGATCACCGTGCGTGCTTTGTCAACATCGATGATCGGCATACCGGCGATGGGGCTTTGCGGATCGGTACGAGCCAGTGGATTGACGACATCATTCGCGCCAATCACAATCGCTACGTCGACCGTTTCCATGGTGGGATTGATTTCGTCCATCTCTTTTAGTTTGTCGTAGGGCACATCGGCTTCGGCCAGCAGCACATTCATATGGCCCGGCATGCGTCCCGCCACGGGATGGATCGCATACTCGACGTTGACGCCCTTCTTCTCAAGCAAATTGGCTAGATCACGGACAGCATGCTGAGCTTGCGCGACTGCCATCCCATAGCCGGGCACGAAGATCACTCGCTGAGCCGCGTCGAGAATCATAGCCACATCGTCCGGGGACGTACTGCGGACCGTCGCATAGATTTCCTCCGCACTGACTGTTGTCCCGCTGGCGTCGATGCCTCCAAACAGGACATTGGTCAACGAACGATTCATCGCCTTGCACATGATGCCGGACAGGATGATGCCCGATGCGCCAACCAAAGACCCCGCGATGATCAATACGTTGTTATCGATCACAAATCCCGTGGCCGCAGCGGCGAGACCCGAGTATGAGTTCAGCAATGCGATCACGACGGGCATATCGGCACCCCCAATGGGATTGACCAGTAACACGCCCAAGACCGAGGACGTGATCACAATCAGCAGGTACACCACCCCCGACTGGCTGTTGACCAGCCAGATACAGAGCAGAACCGTGGTGACGGCCAGCACCGCATTGATGGCCTGTCGGCCCACTGGGATCAGTCGTTTGTCAAACGCGCGGATCTCTTGCAATTTGCCGAAGGCGACCAGACTTCCCCAAAAGGTCACGGTCCCGATTACGCCCGATGCGGCGGTGGCGATCAATACGTCGGCCGAGCCGGACTGAAGCCGCAAGAGTTCCGCGCCGGCAACCAGTGTGGAAGCAAGACCGCCGAAGCCGTTAAAGAGGGCAACCAACTGCGGCATCGCGGTCATCTGGATTCGGATGGCCAACACCGCACCGATGACGCTGCCCACCGCAACACCCAGAAAAATGAGTCCCAACGAATCGACACTGGTCAACGTAACCAGTACGGCGATCAGCATGCCAAGAGCACCACAAAGATTACCGCGGACGGCCGTGCGCGGATGGGCCATCCACTTGAGGCCAAAGATAAAGCACGCGGCCGAGACCAAATAGGCAAGATTAACAATCGACGTATCCACGGAACCCTAACCTTTCGCATCCAGCGATTATTTGCGACGAAACATGGCCAACATGCGGTGCGTGACGGCAAAGCCGCCAACCGCATTGACCGTTGCCATGATCACGGCCAGCGTTCCCAGCAATGGAATCAACCAACCCTGCGACGAGATACCGACGACCAGCAGGCGCCGACCAACGTGATTCCACTGATCGCGTTCGAGCCTGACATCAGCGGTGTGTGCAGCGTCGGCGGCACTTTCGTAATCAATTCGAATCCCAAGAAGACGGCCAGGACGAAAATCGTCAAACTCGCCAGTAGGGTCTCGCGACGATCCCAATCCGACGCGGGCGCGAGAAGTTCTTGCTCAGCTTCCGGAAATGCAATCTCTGTCACGCTCTCGACCTCGGGTACACCGGCTTGCTGCGCCCAGACCACGCGTCCGGCATGGGGGCACAGGCCGCATAGCACCAAAGCTAAGCCGACGAAGCATACACGACGAGACGTTTGATGGAGCCCACGCCGTGATTGGTCGGCGTAGGACGGTTTAATCATAGATTCTGGCATGGCAATTCGAGGCCTTTTGATTGTCCGGTGACCAGGCTTTGTGGCAGGCGGCCGTCGGTGGTAGGCCGCACCTTGAAACGTCGAAACTTCCGTGTCGTATGGCATGGATTTGAGTGTATCTGAGCTTACGGCGAGTTCGACGACGATTCGGATCCGTCCGCCGGCGCGGAGAGCGCCGATCCAGGATCCTCCAACGGTCCCAGCTGCAGGAGGTTCGCGCAGCCGCGAGTTGACGACCTGACCATCGCGAGTCAACAGGGTTTCCAGCGTAATCGGATCGGACAGGTCCAGCTGGAGCTGCTGATCCTTGATCAAATGTCGCAGAAACGTCACGATGTTCTTGGCATACATCTGGCTGGCGTGTCGCGGCACCTCGGACGCCAAATTGGTGGGACCGAGAATCGTGACGCCGTGTACGGTCATGTGTTGTCGGGCTGTGAGAGTTCGCAATTGCCGCCGCGTTCGGCCGCCAGATCGACGATCACCGAACCCGGCTGCATACCCGCAACGGCCTCGGCGGTAATCAGACGCGGGGAGGGTTTGCCAGGGATGGCGGCCGTCGTGATCACGACATCGCTCTCGGCGACGACGCGGGCCATCAATTCTCGTTGGCGGCGATAGAAATCTTCGTCCATCGACTTCGCATAGCCACCCTCCCTTCGGCGCCGGCCGTCTCCAGTGGTAACTCGACGAATTTTGCCCCCAAGCTTTCGCATTGTTCGCGGACGACGGGCCGCACGTCGTAGGCGTGACACGACCGCTCCCAAGCGGCGTGCGGTGGCAATCGCTTGCAGGCCCGCGACTCCGGCACCGATCACAAACGCCCGGGCGGGCGATAGCGTGCCGGCGGCGGTCATCATCAACGGAAACATCTGCGGCAGTTCCAGAGCCGACAGTAGCACCGCACGATAGCCGGCGACTGTGGCCATGGATGACAGCACATCCATGCTCTGGGCCCGCGTGATGCGAGGGATCAATTCCAGCCCGAACAACACGACGCCCGATTCGGCGACCTGGGCCACGGCCTGCGGCTCGCCCAACGGATCACAAGTCCCAATCACGACCTGTCCTGGGCGGAAACTGGCCAAATCATCGGCGGCGGCCAGACCATTCGCCCCGGCCCAGCGGACACCCAATACCACGTCCGCCGCCATCGCCGCTGCGTGATCGACGATCTGAGCCCCCTTTTCTTGAAACGCTTCGTCGCCATAGCCCGCTTCCAAACCGGCACCCATTCCACCTGAATCTCACATCCGGCTTTCTGCAAAGGCCCCATCGCACCGGGGACCAACGCCACGCGACGTTCGTTCGGGTACCTCTCCTTGACGACCGCGACCTTCATGATGTCCTCAATTTACGTCCTTGTCGCTGCCTTCCGTCCGCGATACGCAACCTGACGGACGACGTGCACGGCTGCCGAATCCACAGGCATCCTGCGTATTTTGTCACGATGTTGGCCGCGAGGCGAAATGGCGACGACAGAGTCCTTGGCGGGCAACTGCACAATCGGAATGCCCTGTTTTTTCCCCCAAGCACCGCAGCAGCACAAGGGGTCGGCAGGAATATCCGCAAAACCAATGAACTTAGGGATTCTGCTGACGACGGTCCGCCAACGCCGCGGCTAAGGCGACAGCCATGCGCGGTGCCACTCGCGGCATCTCCTCCATGATCCCGATCGCAATCCGAATCGTCTGTTCGCCCCGCTCCCGATACGCAGGCCGTTCCAACGCGTCGGCCAAATACAATAGATTGCTGGCGGCAACGGAATTGCCAGCGGGCTGGGCGCCATCGGTCAGTTGTTTGGTGCGGGCAATCAGCGCTTCGTGATCTCGCATCGTAAAGAAAAAGCCGCCTCGCTGGTCGTCCCAGAATAAGTCAATCTGTTGTTGCGTCAGTCGATCGGCTTCGGTCAGCCACCGTGCTTCACCGCTGGCCTGGTGCAATGCAATCAAACCATCTACCAGAAACGCGTAGTCGTCCAAATAGGCATTCAGTTTGGCGTGGCCATTGCTGAACGTCCGCCGCAACCGCCCCTCGTCACCCTGTAGCTGGGTCAGGACGAATTCGGCGGCGGCGCGTGGCCTTGCGAACATATTCGGGCCGGTCGCAGTAGCGTCCGGCGTCCGCCAAACCACGAATGGCTTGACCGTTCCAGCTACAAAGAATTTTATTGTCGGTCAAAGGGCGAATACGGCCGTTGCGGGCCTGCAGCAACGTATCCCGTGATGGCTGCAGCTGGCATCCAATGCGGCCAGCGTGAGGGAACGTTGTTCCGCGGTTTCGGCCAGCGGACGTTCGAGCTGCAGAACGTAATACTGGTCGTCAAAATTCGGCGGATGGGTCAAACCGTAGATCTCGGCGAACACATCGTACCGATCACCCAACAAGGTCGCGATCTGTTCCTTGGTCCATCGATAGTATTTGCCCTCTACCTGTTCGGATTCCGCGTCCAGTGCAGCGTAGTACGCCCCACCAGGATCGAGCATTTCCCGTGACATAAAGGCGACCATCGCGTCGACAATCTGCCGATAACGTTCGTTGCCCGTTAGTTGGTAAGCATGGCTGTAAATACTCACAGCTGACCGTTGTCGTAGAGCATTTTTTCGAAGTGAGGAATCCGCCAATACCGATCGGTGCTGTAGCGATGAAAACCGCCGCCGACATGGTCCCATATTCCGCCCTGCGCCATCCGATCCAAGGTGCGCGTCAGCATCCGTTGGCAGTCTTCGTCCGCTTGGCGTTCCATGCGATCCAGCAAAAACGCCAGATTCGAAGCTTCGGGGAATTTGGGCCGCAGGGGATCCTCGGTGCTGTAACCAAAGCCACCATACTGATCGTCAAAAGACGAGGCCAATGCGGCAGTGAGCTCATCGAGCAGCGCGGCATCCAGCGGCAGATCCTCGGCCGCCGACGGGCCCGCCATCTCGGTCTGAATCGCCTCGGTTAGTCGCACAGCCGTATCGTCCAAAACGCCCCGCTCGGACGACCATAGTTCATCCAGACGGCGAATGACCGAGAAGAATCCGGGGCGGCACCCGGTCGATCTCCGTCGCGCGGGAAAATAGGTGCCACCGAAAAACGGTTTGCCGTCCGGCCGCAAGAAGACCGACATCGGCCAGCCTCCTCGGCGGGTCATCAATTGGACGGCCGTCATGTAGATCGAATCGACATCCGGCCGCTCTTCGCGATCGACCTTGATACAGACAAAATGCTCGTTCAAAAATGCGGCAATTTCGTCGTCCGTGAATGACTCGCGCTCCATCACGTGACACCAATAGCAACTACTGTAGCCGACCGACAGAAAGATCATTTTGTCTTCGCTGCGTGCCTTGTCGAATGCTCGGGTCCCCAGGGGTACCAATCCACCGGATTATGCATATGCAGCCGTAAATAGGGACTGCTCTCCTGCGCTAAGCGATTGGTGTGAGTCGACGCAGCACTACCGCGGTCGCTGGCGAGTCGGCTTGCTCGTCCCGCCATATCGCGCTCTCCGGCCCAGACACCGGAGCCACACCCGGCGCCGGGTCAAAGTCATTCGGGGTTTCGCTTGTCGAATCGAGATTCGACCTGAGCCATTACGTCGACCGGTGAATCGGGCGTATCTTGGGTCCACACCCATGAGCCACAACAGGTAGACGGCGTCGCCATCACGCGACAAGCTCGACCCGGTCAAACGGCCAGCGATTGTCTTCATCATGGAACCTCATGCCCCAGCCCAGCACCAGAGAGAGCCGACGGAGGAAAGACGGGAACGGCATCTTCGGAGACGAACGTCGCGCGACGAATTGCCCCATTGTACGATAAACCGTTTGCCGACCGACCTAAGTTTCGTCGTTGACGGCCTGAGCGACGTCCGCAGGTTGCGGATGTGAGCGGTTGGGGCGAGACGATTTGACGCGGACCGTGTCGACCGGCGCCAGCTGAGTATCGGCGGCGGTGCGGGGTCGCTCGTCCGCCTCGAGTACCGTCCATGATTCGGCGGCCTCGGCCCTTCCCGTGTAAACCGCACGAAACGTCACCGTGCCGACGGTCAGCAGATCACCCGGTCGTACGATGGCGTCGACCACGCGTTCACTACCCACGAAGGTGCCGTTGAGCGACCCCAAATCACGGACACGCAACTGACCGTAGGTCTCGCGGAGCTCGCAATGGCGACGACTGACGAGTGGATGCGAAAGGTTCACCTCCACATCACGTCCGCGGCCAATTACGGCGGGCAATCGCAACGGGACCTCGGCGAACTCCAATTCGCCCCCGACGACCTTGAGTGTGACCTGCAGCATATCGTCGTCCCTCGACGTTACTGAGTGACTTCACCGCGACGGGATGGGGGCCGAATAGCCACCAACAGCAGGGCATGCGCAAATCATGTCGCCCCCGTCGACGTCCTGCAATCTAACGGCTCTCGCTCGGACTGGCAACTCGGCCACATGATCCTGACAACAAGCGCAAAGCCAATAAAGATGAAAACTTACGCGCAGGACTCCGGCGGTGCCAGAGGCACAGCACGAGCCGCGCAGAGAAAACTCAAAGCGACATCATATCCAGGTCGAATCGCCCGTCCTGGCGCCACGCCGTTCACTTTTCCCGCTGGCGGACGAGGAAGGTGGCTGAGGACTGCCCGCTGGATGAAGGCCGTCTACGTTCTGGCAAGACAGCAACGTCAACCTTCCCTCACCGCCTGGCCAACCGGCAAGCGGATGCGTCCGGCCGCATCCCTCCGACGCTTCAAGGCATCCCTCCGACGCTTCAAGGAAAGCAACGCGCAAAGGTAAAACCGGCTCACGTAAGGCAAGGTCAAAATTTTGGCTTATCCTGCCGCCGAGGGGAATTGCCCTTGAAAGCGTTTCGCTCCAAAATATAATCCGTTATCCGGTCACAGGGGGCCGGGATGATCGTCTACCGAGGCGTCTGTGCGGGTGTAGCTCAGTTGGCAGAGCACAACGTTGCCAACGTTGTTGTCGTGGGTTCGAATCCCATCACCCGCTCTTTTTCGCCTGCCGCTGAAATCGGCGGCAGGCCCAACGCCTCAGGAGTAGAGCACCTTATTCGAGCAACATGCCCCTCAAGGACTGGGCCAGAAGTGAAGTTGGGGCAGACGGTGACCCGACCGTAGGCTCGATATCTTTCTGGTCGGCTGCACGGCCTGTCCAAACGGCGGATTCATCAAAACATCCTTCCTTCAGAATTAAGATCGCGATCGTGCTATGAGTTCGCCCGAAACGGAAGATCGACGACCAAGGTCAAGAGCCGCAAGAGAAACCCAAGCTGACGCTGGATGTCCAGGTCGATAAGCCGGGGGCATGCCAACGTCACATGACCGTGACGGTTTCGCGGGAGGACATGGACCGTTATTTCGAGGAATCGTTCACGGAGCTGATGCCGAACGGCCAATGTGCCGGGTTTTCGCCCGGGACGGGCGCCTCGCAAACTGGTCGAGCAGCGTTTTCGAGAACAGGTGGCGGACCAGGTCAAGGGATCGCTGCTGATGGATGCGATGACGCAAATCAGCGAGGACCACGATTTTTCAGCGATTAGCGAGCCGGATTTCGATTTCGAGGCGATCGAGATGCCGGAGAGGGACCGATGAAGTTCGAGTTCGATCTGGAGGTACGTCCTGAGTTTGACATGCCGAAATGGAAGGGTTTGAAGCTCGAACGGCTGGAGCGAGAATTCACCGAGCAAGGAAATCGACCACCAACTGCAGGAAGTGCTATCGGACCAAGGCGACCTGGTCCTCCGGGACGGTCCCGCCGAAGCCGACGACTTTGTCGTCGCCAACATGACTTCCGCACGATGGGGACGAGGTGATTGCCGAAGCGGAAAGCGTTCGATCCAAATCAAGCCGATGCTCAGTTTCCCCGACGGGCGTGTGGAAGGTTTCGACAAGCTGATGGTCGGCGTCAAAGCGGGCGACAAGCGAACCGCGACGGTAACCATCAGCCACGACGCTCCGCAACGACCGTTGCGGGGCCAAGACGTCGAAGTTGAATTCGAGGTCCAGGAAGTCAAGACAGCTTGCAGCTGCCCGAACTTGACGACGGACTTGCTGGAGCAAATCGGCGGTTTTGAAAACGAGGGTGAATTGCGGGACGCGGATCAAGTCCGATCTGGAACGGCAGTTGGAATACCAACAACAACGCCGCATACGCAAGCAAATCATCGGCTCTGCTGACGCAAGCCGGCCGACTGGGAACTGCCCCCGACCTGCTGCAGCGTCAGGCGCCGCGGGAGTTGGACCGGGCCATGATGGAGATGCGATCGCGCGGATTCGGCGAGGACGAAATCGAGCCTATGAGAACGAACTGCGGCAGAACAGTTTGGCGTCCACCAGGACGAGCGTTGAAGGAACACTTCATTCTGGAGCGGATTGCCGAGGAGGAGAAGCTGGAGGCGGAACCGCAGACTACGATCGCGAGATCGCGCTGATCGCCGTATCAAAGTCGCGAACCGCTGCGTCGCGTACGGGCCCGAATCGAAAAAGAGGGCCTGATGGATGCGTTGCGAAACCAGATCATCGAACGCAAAGTGATTGATTTGATCAAGGAGCACGCCAAGTTCAAGGACGTGAAATTTGAGCCGGAAGTCAACGAAACGGTTCCGGTCGATTTGCCGCTCTCCGGGCGGCTCGAATCCGAGATTCCCGCTGCCAAACACGGAGGCGACACCCAGGCACTGCAGCAACCGGTCGACCGCACGTAGCACGTCGCTCGTATTCCAAGGAAGCGGGCCGAGCGACTTAGGATCGCAAATGCCCTGCGCGGAACGGGTCCGGCTCCCATAAGGCAAGACGGGGCCCCGGCAACGCGGTTGAATGCGTCACGTAGGGCGTCGTTGGAATTGACGTGATTCGCAATACCAGGTATGGATTCTCACCGCCGTAAGGAGCACTCGGCGCAGTCCCGCGCATCGAAAGCTCGCGAGGCCTTTCGCCAGCAATGAAAGCGGAACTGATGACTCGTTTTTCGCCCATGGAAATCATGAACTCATATCGCGACTATCAGCGGCAGCGGCAGCTGACCCTGGGCGATTTGCTGCTGGAAAACCGCATCGTCTTTCTGCAAGGCGAAATCTACGACGGCAACGCCAACGAATTGGTGATGAAGTTGCTGTACTTGCAGAGCGAGAACCGCCGCAAGGACATTCACTTCTACATCAATTCGCCCGGCGGGAGTGTGTCGCCACCTTGGCGATGTACGACACGATGCAGATCCTCACCTGCCCGGTGGCCACCTATTGCGTCGGCCTGGCCGCCAGCGGGGCGCCGTCCTGCTGGCCGGTGGGACACGGGTAAGCGTTATGCGTTGCCGCATGCGAAGGTCATGATTCATCAGCCCTACGGTGGCGTCGGCGGCCAGGTCAGCGACATTGAAATCCAGGCCAACGAAATCCTTAAGACCCGCGATATGCTGAACGAAATCCTGGCCTCGCACACCGGCCAGACGATCGAGCAAGATCGCCAAGGACACGGATCGCGATTTTTACATGAGTGCCGAGCCAGGCGAAAGAATATGGAATCGTCGACGACATCCTGAACAAACCGCCACTGTCCAGCGACCGACGACGACGATTAGCCGAACGACCAAAGGCCGCCAGCCGTTACGCGCTCAATGTAAGACGTACTACGATCTTTCATTTGACGGAGTCGCGACGCGATGCCCCTATTCCCTACGTCATTGAAAAAAGCGGTCGCGAAGAACGCGTCTATGACATTTACAGCCGGCTGCTGAAAGACCGCATCATCTTTCTGGGTTCGCAAGTCAACGACGAAGTCGCCAACAGCCTGGTCGCTCAGATGCTGTTCCTGCAATCGGATGACCCGAAGGCGGATATCCATCTGTACATCAACTCGCCGGGCGGCAGCGTCACCGCCGGTTTGGCGATTTACGACACCATGCAATTCGTCACCTGCGACGTGGCGACCTACTGCATCGGCCAAGCCGCCTCCATGGGAGCCGTCCTGCTGGCCGCCGGTGCCGACGGGAAGCGCTACGCGCTTGCCCAACGCCCGGATCATGATCCACCAACCCCTGGCCGGCATGCAGGGAACCGCCGAGGAGATCATGATTCACGCCAAGGAATTCAAGAGAATCAAGCAGCGGCTCAACGATATCCTGATCCGGCATACGGGGCAGACCCTGGAAAAAATCGAAGCCGACACCGATCGCGATCGGTTCATGACGGCCGATGAGGCGCGTGAATACAGCATTATCGATCGCGTCATCGCGCGTAGCAGCGGCAAGAGCTAAGATAGGACACCCAGGGCGACCGGCCAATGGCGCTGGGTCGCCCGCCGATTCGTTAATTCGTAGTCAAAGTTGGGACCGTACCACATGGATGTGGCCGTACGGCGTTTCATCTCGCTGGTCATCACTGTAGCAGCACTCGCCGGCTGCCGAACGATGGACCCATCAGTCGAGCTGTTGGAGAGCGAACTGCGCTGGAGGGAAGACCAGCTCTATTCCCTGGATCGGCAGCTCGACCAGACCAACTTACAGCTCGCCTCCGCTCGCAATAGCAATCGTGCGTTGCGGCGCGAGCTGGAGGAACTGCAGCGTCAACCGACGCCAGCGGCCAGCGGTACCTCCCAGTCGCAGATCACTCCAGAGGATCTCGAGCCCCCCAAAGTGGACGTTCCGAATGTCGAACAGTTCGACGAAGACAGCCTACAGGTGCCCCGCATCGACCTCGGCCCCGAACCAGTGCCCCAAAGCATCCAGCCATCCGATGACTCGATGCCGCCACGGCTGGATACCGAGCTGGACGACTTTACGCGGACAGGCGACGTGGACGTCAAAGTTGCCAGAATCTCACTCAATAGTCGCCTAACTGGCGGATACGACTTCGACGGCAAACCCGGAGACGAAGGCCTGTTGGTGGTTGTCGAACCTCAAAACTCCGCCGGCCAGTATCTCCCACTTCCGGGCGACCTTGAAATCGAGGTCTCAGATCCCACTCGTCAGGGCAGTGAGGCCCGATTGGCGCTGGGTCTTTGACAGCTCGGAAACCGTCGCGACGATCAAGAAATCGCTCTTGGGCCGCGGGATGCACCTTCAACTTCCGTGGCCCGGACGCGTACCGACCGCCGAAAAGCTCATGGTGACCGTCCGCTTCAAACCACCAGCCGGAAAAACGCTCACCGCACAACACGCGATCCGAGTCGACCTGGTAGCCGATCAGGACGGTGGCCTCCCATCGGAAGATCCCGGTCTGCCGGACCCCTTCATCCCGACGTCTCCACCACGCTTGAGTCAACTGATGCCGGAACACGTGATGGAGGCACCGATCGCTCCTTTGGCTGGACCTGATTTCGGCGACGACGACGCCGCGGGTTCTGGACGCCTCACCTCACCCCCTCGGACCGCGGTACGACGCGGGTCCAATCGCTCGGCCAGAAGGGTGCGACCGCAGTGGAGACCGTATCGATAAGACCGCCGCACACACCACTGCCCGGCTCGTACATAACCTCAGTAGAGCGGGATCAATGCAGCGAATCTGGAACTGCGGGATCAGGCTCGATCGACTTCGCCTTTGCTAACGCATCCGAAGTTTCAATCGCCATGTCTGCCAGCCGCTTGGAGAGCGATTCGTTGGCTTGCTGTAACACCGCTTCCATCTGCAATTTAAGTTGCAGCCGCTCGAGATCTTCGATTAAAAGCATTAACTTCATCTTCCATATCCAGAATCGAATTAGCACGCGAGTGATGCTCAACGATAGGAGCACAACAACGTTTCGCAAAGGAGGCACGAAATAGGAATCTGACATCCGCACCGCGCCGAGTATTCCTTCTACATATAAAGACGCGAAAGCAGCAGAAATACGGACGAAAAATCTGCGCGGAATGGCAAGTTTCTTAAGAAAACCCGATCCACCCCCACGTCTTCTGCGTAGCGTCACCACATAGGAGGGATTCTTTTTCACGACGGCCAATCCCCTGGAAAGCATCAGCGCCGACGCAACCACGAAATCTGAGTGACAGGGACCGGTCAGGCGCTAAACTTTGCCCGACGCGCACCACCGACTGGCGGAATGAACGATATCCCCGCACGATGGGAGCATGACAAACGTGATAATGCTCCCTTCAGTCAAATAGCGTCCGCTGCTGCGTGGCGGATCGATCACCGTTAGCGCTACGGCGTTCCGCCAGCCAGATCTCGACGACACGGACGATGTACTCGACCTCTTCGTCATACAAGGCGCGTCCGCGCGGAATCTCATGCCACTTCGCCAGGCACTTGCGGCAACAGGTGGCGGTAGCGTGCTGTGCGGTGAACACGGGATGCCCGCGCCAGGGAGTCTGACGCCCATCGTTGGCGGGGCGGGCGGGCGCAAGCCGCTGCTGGACGAATTCCCATGTATGCCGTTGCAGAACGTCCGGCTCTTTGTCGTCCAAATATCGTTGATCGGCGGACGACAAATCAATACGACTGCGGAAGGGACTACGTCGCAGCGCAAGGAACAGCTGGTCGAAGTCACGCATCGCCCAGGACTTTCACTAGGACCTTTTTGGGGCGTCGTCCATCAAATTCACCATAGAAGATCTGCTCCCATGGTCCAAAATCCAGTTTTCCTTTCGTAATCGCCACTACCACCTCGCGTCCCATGACCTGTCGTTTCATGTGAGCATCGGCATTGTCTTCGCCAGTTCGATTGTGGGCGTAACGTTGCGGCGACGCATTGAATGGCGCTAATTCTTCCAGCCATTGTTTGTAGTCTTCGTGCAATCCGGGCTCATCGTCATTGATAAACACCGACGCCGTGATATGCATGGCATTACAAAGCACCAGACCTTCTTGAACTCCGCTGCGGCGAACAATCTCTTCGATCGTCGGCGTGATGTTTTCAAATGCCATGCGGGCAGGCAGGTTGAATGTCAAGTATTCCGTGTGAGCGATCATATTTTCCTCCACGCTGTGGGCGCAATCAGATGATTGCTCAGTATAGAAAACGCGGCAGGGCAAAGTACATCGTCGCGACGGCGACGAGTCACCACACAGCCCGCGTCCGGCCTGCGGCTGCCTGCCACCGCACAAAGCAGGGGTTCCCGGAGGTAGGGCTAGACAGCGCCGTAGGCCAGCATTGCGTCAGCGACTTTCACAAAACCCGCAATGTTGGCACCGTGGGCATAGCTGACGGAACCGTCGGGCTGTTGGCCAAATTCGACGCACTTATGGTGGATGTCGCGCATGATGCCTTTCAATCGCTGGTCTACCTCTTCGTGACTCCAGGAAATCCGCAACGCATTTTGACTCTGCTCCAGTCCGGAGACCGCAACACCACCGGCATTGGCAGCCTTGGACGGGGCGTACAAGATACCGGCCTGTTGAAAGGCATGAGCGCCCGCCATTTCCGTCGGCATGTTGGCGCCTTCAATGACAGCTTCGACTCCATTGTGTAGCAACAGTCGCGCTTCATCGATGCTGATTTCATTTTGTGTGGCACAGGGGAAGGCGATATCAACGGGAACCGACCAGGGACGCTGATTGGGAAGATAGGTAACGCCTGCAAAGTGTTCGGCGTATTCGGCAATCCGCCCGCGCCGTACCTCTTTTAGATCTTTCACAAACGCCAGCTTCTCTGCATCGATGCCGTTGGGGTCGTGAATAAATCCCGACGAATCCGAGAGGGTCAACACTTTGGCACCCATTTCGACGGCTTTTTCGACGGTGTAAATCGCCACGTTGCCGGAACCGGACACCGAAATCTGTTTGCCGCGAAGACTGTCACCGACTCGGTTCAACATCTGTTCGCAGAAATAGACGCATCCGTACCCTGTGGCTTCGGTGCGAACGAGACTACCACCGAACGACAGGCCTTTGCCGGTCAATGTGCCGACAAATCGATTGGAAAGACGTTTGTACTGGCCAAACAAGTAGCTGATTTCGCGAGCTCCCACTCCAATGTCGCCGGCCGGAATGTCTGTGTCTTCACCGATGTGACGATACAGTTCCGTCATCATGGACTGACAAAACCGCATCACCTCGCGATCACTCTTGCCCTTAGGATTAAAGTTGGATCCGCCCTTGGCGCCACCCATCGGCAGGCCTGTGAGGCTGTTCTTAAGTACCTGTTCAAAACCAAGAAACTTGAGGACACTCAACGTCAGCGTCGGATGAAATCGCAATCCTCCCTTGTAGGGGCCAATCGAGTTATTGAACTGTACGCGCAATGCGCGGTTCACGCGGATGTTGCCGTGGTCATCTTCCCACGTCACACGAAAGATCACGATCCGGTCGGGCTCTGACATGCGTTCCGGGATCTTCGCTTCGGCGTACCTCGGATGTTCCTTAATAAACGGTGCCAGACTGTCTGCCACTTCACGCACCGCCTGGTGGAATTCCTGTTCGCCCGGGTTGCGTTTTTTCAAGCCGCGCATGAAACGATCGAGTTCGGTTGACACTTGCTGATTCATACAGATCCTCGCTTAAGGGACACTCCGACTGTATCATATTCGGAGTCCTAGGCCTGCGGGAAGCGGCAATGACCGTGGTTCCGCCGTCGGCCGCAGAGGAGGTTATTTGCGATGCTCACTGAGCACGAAATCCAGTTGCGCGTCCGCTACAGCGAAACCGATCCCATGGGGTTCGTGCATCACTCGAATTATCTGGTGTATTGCGAAATGCGCGCACGGAAATGTTTCGGGCCTCAGGAGGCAACTATCGTGAAGTTGAAGAGCGAGGTTGGCGAGTCGTCGTCGTGCGGGTGGAATGTAGTTATCGCCGCCCTGCACTTTATGATGATATCCTGACGATCCGTACGATGATTACTCGTGTCACGCAAGCCAAGATCGAGCACAAGTATATCGTCGCTCGAGAGGCGAGCGTGTTGGCCGAAGCACAAGTTGTGCTGGCTGTTGTCAATGACCAGGGAGCGGTACAGCGAGTACCGGATTTTCTCAACCCGTTCCTTTAACGCTGCCAAGTCGAACCGCCGTCAAGCGCAATCAAAGCGTTATGGTGAACAAGCGACGTGAGTCACCCAAGTCAAGGAAACGAAACGATGAAGACACTCACGGCGGGCACGAAAGCACCCGCGTTTAGTTTGCCCGACCAGGATGGCAAGCACGTCAAGCTGAAGGATTTTTCCGGCCAAAAGGTCTTGGTCTATTTCTATCCTAAGGCGATGACACCTGGCTGCACCGTCCAAGCTTGTGGCTTGCGCGACAGTCAACAGGAGTTGAAACAACGCGGAGTCGTCGTGCTGGGTATTAGCACCGATCCGGTCGCGAAATTGAAAAAGTTCCAAGACAAGTACGAGTTGAACTTCACACTACTGTCGGACGAAGATCATGCGGTGGCTGACAAGTTCGGCGTTTGGGGTCCGAAGAAATTTATGGGACGCGAGTTCGACGGCTTACATCGGGTTAGCTTTTTGATTGACGAAAAGGGAAAGATTGAACATGTCTTCGACGACTTCAAAACCAAAGATCACCATCAAGTCGTTTTGGCATACTTGGAATAACTCTTCATTGGGCCGCGAATGAATTGACCAGCCTGCGTCGAAGTGATCGCGTGACTCAATTCGATGCCCCATTTGCGACGCCGAACTTCACGGTGGAGATCGAACATGACGGGGATTTCTCGCCTCAGTTGATTCGGCAATTGCAATCCCAGCCGCTTCGCGAGGTCGACCAACTTTCGTCGCTTACACCAGGCACGATCTGCCGCGACGGCGATCGCACGTTGGTCTGTTGGAATCTGGAGTCGGGAACAACGCAGCTGATGCGGTAATCGCTCACGACAGGTCTACAGGTACGTTTGAAACCATTCCAGGATTCGTCGCTCTGCCAACGGCGGCACGGCGTGTCCGGCGCGATGGTTAAACAGTCCGAACCGAGGCCGTGGCGTGAATAGGCGATAGATGGGCAGCGCGGCTTCCACGAAGGGCCAGCTGCGATCTCCGTCGGCCGACTCACCGCCGACCAGCAGAAATGGCCGAGGTGCAACAAACGCGAGTAGTTCGTGGTGTTCATGCGTCGCCGCGGCCTTTCGGATCGCGGTTCCCAGGTACCAGGGCGCGTCCCAATTCGAGAAGGTCGTCCCAATCCCTCCCTCACTGCTAACGGTTGCGCGCACACGCGTGTCAAAAGCAGCCAAGTAAAGGGCTTCTTTCGCTCCGAGCGAATGGCCCACCGCGCCGATCCGTTGCGCGTCCACGTCGGGTTGCGAGGCCAGTAAGTCGACAGCTACCATCGCATCCTGTAGCATCTTGGCCATTCCCTTTACTCCGGGTGACTGCTGCAGGAATCGCGCTGCGCGATCGTCGGCAGAGATGCGTGTCGTCTCAGGCCAAAGAAAGTTGCGTGGGCATAGCGTCACGCAACCCTGCTGAGCCAGCTTCCATCCAAATGCCTTTTCGGGGCGACCTTCCACACCCGCCGGTTGAAGGATCGAATGTGCGACGGTCGAATGAAATACCACGATACCTGGCACTCGGCCAGAGAGATCACGCGGTCGAAGCAAATAGGCTTCCGTGGGCCAGCCCGGCGTTGAGTTGTACGATATAAGTTGACGCACCACATTGCCCACACGCTCCTCGTCCAGGATTCTGTAGGGCGGCGCCGCTTGGGCCTGCGGAGCGGCGCCCAGAAATTGGGACCACCAACGTGCCAACACCGTTCGACGTTGCTGCCAGGCCGCAATGTCCACGAGTGTCTCCGCTTCACCCGCCAACGGGGGCAAGTTCATGGACGCGTTTTTTTTGGTTAACGACCTAGGTGGCGCACTGTATCTCGTCCAACCAAGCGACTTCGCCAAGCTCGGACTCGGCATGCGCTAGCCCGCCATAATGCGAGATCGTCAAGGTGGCAGCCAAACCCGACAACAACGCATCGCGGCGCGTCACGGCAATGTGGCCTCGCAAGCAGCTCTTGCGGCGCAGATTTTGTAGGTCATTCATTTTCGATGAGGTAACTGCGGTTCCGCCGAGCTTGGAGAAAAACGTAACAGTGTCCGACCAGTGGACGGCATCGAATCGATGACAGCCGTCAAGCGGCGATGCGCACCGCGGACGTCATTGGAAGTAGTGGCGTCGATCTGCAGTGGCACAAGCTCGAGCGGATCGAGGTCCACGTCGTAAAACCGTCCATCATCGTACAGCTTCCAGCGTTTATCTCGCGCAAATCGCACGGGAGGTGTCTTTTCCGGGCGAGGACAGTAGTAGCAGAACAGGCTCTCACGCGGCGTACCAGGTAGCCCCTGCAGTTGCTGCCAAAAGCTATGGCCATCAAGTCCAGTGGGAACCGTGCCCTGAGCGGCCGACAAAAGGGTCGGCAAAAAGTCGGAAAAGTCGACCAAATCATCACACGTGCGTCCGGCCGGTACCGTCCCGGGTTGATAGGCGACCAAAGGAACTCGCGTACCAGCATCCGTCGTGGTGCCTTTCCCTCCCTGAATGACTCGGCCGTTCAACTGCGATGTGATAGACCGATTCGTGCCGTTGTCGCCTGTGAAAAGCAACAGGGTGTTTTCGGCGAGCCCCAGCGAAGTCAGCTCGCCGACAATAAGGCCTACCAGGTGGTCCATGTAGTGCACCATGTCCTCAAAGTTTTGCTGTCGATCTTGACTGGCCCGTGAGGCACTCGCCGGCGTGGGTTCGAACGGATTGTGAACGAGGATCATCGGATAGTACACAAAGAACGGTCGATCGTGAGGCTGACGCAGGAAGTCCAAGATGACACGTGTGCAGATGTCCGGCCCGTACTCGTCTGGACCGTACTGCCGGTTCTCGCCCTGCTGGTACAACCGCGGCTCCCAATAGCGCGACCCCAGTTCGTCAACCTGCCACAAGCAGTACTTGTCGAATCCAGCATCCTGCGGCCACGTTCCTTGTTGGCGAAATCGCGGCGCGTATTGGCTCGCCCCCAACAGTTGCCACTTGCCCGTGATCAATGTTTCGTAGCCAAGCTGTTGAAAGTATTGTCCGATGGTCGTTTGGTCACGATTGAGGACAGAAAACGCGGAGTAGTTTCGCACATTGGAAAGACCAGTCATTAGTTTGACACGGCTGGGTGTGCACAACGGTTGAGCGTAACAGTGCGTGAACCGCAGTCCCTGATCTGCCAGACTGTCGATATTCGGCGTGTGGTATTGCTGGCTTCCATAACAGCCGAAACATTCGTAACCCACATCGTCAGCCATAATCAGGACGACGTTGGGAGGCGGCACTTCAGCACCGGCGCAGGCCATACCGCAGCCAGGCTTGGGATTCCCAAAACCATTAGTGCGACCAACAGATGCAGAATGCGTCGTGCGGTATAACAAGGCACCGTGACGGCTAAATGATGTGCCATGGGCGAGGTATCCGGTGAAATTGACGCAGGCCAGCGGTGCGATTTATGAAGTATCGTGCTCGCGTGTTACGACACGCCAAGCGAAGTGTGCCGTTTCCGAGCGAGACCAGTCTAAAGGGAACGGAACAGGGTTGCCAGCAAACTTTTTCTGTTTTGCCGATCGAATCCCAGCCCGAACGCAGCTGCCGACTATCGCAGATCTCGATACAATGCTGTGGGCAACGACGAGGTTAAAAGATGCAAGACGAAGCGTACTACACCTGTCCATCTTGTGGTGAGCAAATCATTGTACCGGTGGATGTGTCTGCTGGCAGTTGGCAATCTTACGTGGAAGATTGTCCCGTGTGTTGTCATCCACATGAATTACACGTGCATGTGGACGACGATGGCCGGGTCGATATTCAATTGGTCGATGACGACGACTAGACTCGCTCGCGGCGTGGTGGACGTTCATAACGACAAGGAGCATCATGCTCGATCTACGATCTCAGGAAAGCGGACCGATGCGGACCGAGATGGATAATGCGGTGCACACCGTCCGGCAAGAAGCAATCTGGGTATTTGCATTTCTGGCCGTTATCTGGGCGGTTTTCCTGATCGACCGCTTCACGCCGTTGGAACGCTTTGGACTTGTTCCTCGGCATCTAACGGGACTGATTGGCATTGCCACAATGAACTTTCTACACGCCAACTGGTCGCATTTGATTAGTAACAGCGTGCCATTGTTTATTTTGCTCACCTTGTTGGCCGGTTCACGTGCGCGATCGTGGCGCATTGTCGTGATGATTTCGCTGTTGGGTGGACTACTGCTTTGGTTGATCGGACGTCCCGCCATCCACATTGGCGCCAGCCTGCTGATTTTTGGATTGATCACTTTTCTGCTGGCATCGGGACTTTGGTTCGAGCGTCGGCCTGTTCCGGTGATCATCGCGTTGATCGTTGGCTTTCTTTACGGTCTCACGCTCATCGCTGGGATCCTGCCACGAATCGGCTCATCCGCTTACGTCTCGTGGGATGGACATTTGTGTGGAGCGATTGCCGGCGTGGCCGTAGCCTATTTGCTGACTCGCCCCAGACGTCTGACGCACGCCGCAACATGAGTCCTGTCTCCGTCCGTGAGAAGATCCCTCACGCAAACCTGTTCTGCTGAAGATTTGCTATGGGCCATAAGGCTCACTTCGTTAGAACACAGAATGTGCAGAGGACGCGCCGTGGTGTAATTCGTGTCGTGATAACGCCATGGCGTCAATCCGGAACCACGGCCCCCAGTCGCGCCTCGATTGCGATTGCCATTTCGGCGGCTCCGTCCGTATTCGCCAGCGCGCAGCAACCTGGCGACATTCCTGAGACGTGGCGGTGGAGTTCCACAAACGGGTTAACGTGGCCGCCAACCGCTGCCCGGTAAGTCGACGATGGGGAACCAGGTCGCCAATGCCCAGTTGTTGGACACGGCTGGCATTGTCGAATTGATCGTGCGCCAGTGCGACAATCAGTTGCGGAATGCCAGCCGCCATGGCTTGCGACATGGATCCAATCCCACCGTGATGTACTAGCGCCGCACAGCGAGGCAGCAGTTGGCTAAAGGGGGCGTAGGGTACGTGCAATACCGACCGGGGTAATTGTGCCGGCAAATGTTCGGCAAACCGCGTCAACAGCAATCCGCGACGTCCCAAGCGGTCACAGGCCGCGCATGCCGCCGCAAAAAACTCACGCCCGAACACATTGGCTGATCCCGGTGTAAACGCAATCGGCGCGTCTCCCGCGCTGAGGAAGGCTGCCAGTGGCACCGGCAACGGTTCGTCCGTCGCCTCGTCCCAGAGCGGAAAGCTGGTCTGAATCAGGTTGTCAGGCCAATCGGGTTGAACGGTCGCGAACCATTCGGGAAACAGACAAGCCACGCACCAAGGAGAATGCCACCAGCGCGTCACACGGCGCACCGGCGCGAGTCCGAGTTCGATCCGCCACTGATTGAGCGTCGGACAGATTGTGCGATCGATAACCCATCGCTCTGCCGCATTGTACATGCGGCTTTTCAGCCATCGAGGTCCGACAAGTCCAGCGAGCCGAGGTGGTTCGATGTCGCTCCACATGACGGAAGGCTGTAAGTGCAAAGTGACGAGCGGTATTCCGAGCTTCTCTTGGGCAACCAGCGCCTCCAAAACCGAACAAGTTCGAAATCGCCACCAGAGGACCCTCGCGTTGAAAACCCGCCAGTTGGTCGAAGTGCCGACGCATACTAACCGCAACGCCTTCACGATAAAGGAATTGCAACGCCTCAAACGGTTTCCAAAGCTCTTCGCGAGACGCCAGCGCGACAAACTCTTCAGCGGTCCCCAACTCCACGAAGTCTAGCGAGCGGCTGCGGATCAAGTCTTCAAAGTAACCACTGCCGATCACCGTTACCCGGTGCCCACGAGCCTTTAATGCCAGCGCCAATGCCAGCATCGGATGGACATCTCCCGAACTTCCAAACGGGGAGCAAACAAAATGCATCGTCTTTCCGATCCGTCTGTTTACCGGTTTCCATCGTCAACGGAGCGCGTCGGCTGGAGACCTATTTTACGCAACGCCCCTGGTATCTCTTCGTTCCGCATAAACCACCGCCAAGGTTTCCCAGTACGGTAGTTCTCAATCATTACGATGATCGGGCCTTGGTCAATCGCCAATTGGGCGGGAGCGTACCACTTTTGCGATAGATTGAGTGCATCGCGAAACCCGAGATCTGTCCACATAGCCTCTGCATGATGTTTGGCCAGGTAACGGAGAAACGCCAGCGACTCCTGCGGGGTATACACAATCGACGACAATGCGGCAGTCGGCGTAATCGTCCCGTTGTCTCCAGCAGCATCCGGCTGATGAACACGATATCCCTGCAGAGGATCATCGCTGGAGGTTAACCCCCAACAATCGTCTGGATAGTTGTGCGCTTTGCACCAGCGGAAATTGTACAGCGTCATCGCGCGATGATGTTCCGCGTAGTCGCTGTATCCCGCCGAGGTGCAGTAGCGATCTCGCAAAAACGGCGTCAATCCTAGACACGAATACTGCGTAAAATACAGAGGGCCACCGCAGTTCTGGTCATTGATCATGAGTCGCTGTACGTAGTCACCTCGGCCCGCAAATCTCGAGTTCGATTGGATCGCCCATCCCGAATCGTAGAGCGATGGATCAATCGCGTGGGTAGGCGAGGCCACGGCCAGTACATAGCTGATCATCGTCTCGTCAAAGCCCATGATCGGCATGTCCATGGCGAAGCCGAATTTCGGTGACCAATGCCAGTAGAGCCACGGCTTCCCCTGCGTATACCACTGCCAATCCGCCTCGTGCCACAGACGGTTAATGCGTTGCCTAAGTTGTCGCTCCGACACGTCGTTACCATCGAAATACGAGCGAACGGTGAGCAACCCCTGGAACAAATAAGCGGATTCGACCAGATCACCGCCGTCGTCCCGTCGAGAAAAGGGGCGGACTCGACCAGTGTGGCCGTCATACCAGTGAGCCCACATACCATGAAATCGGTCTACCTGCTCAAGGAACGCAACGATCTTGTTGAGTCGTTCCACGGCCTGACGCCGAGTAATCCACTGACGCTCGACGGCAATCGGATATGCCATCAGTCCAAAACCGGTACCGCCGGTTGTCACGATATCCAACGCGCCAGGCAACGGTTTCTCCTGTCGTCGCGCCGGTGGCGCTGCGCTCGCGAGCAAGTCCAGCGCTGGGATGAGCGAACTCGTAGAAATAACGGAATGTCTGCCGTTGGACCAATTCCAGCAGTTGGTCATCTGAACGAGCGTTCGCGAGTGATGATGTGCTGACCGCCTCCTGAACAGCGCTCGCCGTGTGAGCATCGACCGTCGTTTGCACGTCGACGGTCGATGCCATCCCGATTAACGGCAATATGAGTACGATAGCGTGTGGTAACGGAACGAAACGTCGCAAACCAAGACGCATCTTATGACCACTCCTGCCACCATCACGTTCGGCGTGCCTCTGGCGAACCTGACGATCGACGCCAACGTTTGTCACGGCTCATTGTGAGCCAACCCATGGCGTACAACAATCGCCGGGTGGTATCGGCGAGGCGAAAGCGGACAGCTAACCACATGTACCGAAAACTTTCCGTAAGTCGCATACGCGGCAACTGGGGTACCTGGTAGCCGAGCTGCGTGAGTTCGCGGCCAGCCACGCGATTTGACACTTTTTGGTCAAACATCGACATATTCCGGCGCCAGTTCCCTACCGTGCGCTGAGTTACCGGCTGCTCGACCTCAAAATGACCCGTCGGAGCGACCAGCTCACGCGCCAGGCCCGTGTGGTCCAGCATCTGCGGTTCAAAATCTTCGCCCAGAAAATCGCAAATTCGCCGTATCGCGGATGAGACATCGTTCACCAGGTCTTCATAGCGTACCTCCAAGTAACGATCTTTCCCCAACCACGATGCAGCGGCACAACCTGCTGCCACATTGCGCCGCCAAGCTTGCATCAAATAGTACGTGTCGTAATACCAGTATCGCTGTCCCCACTTCTTCATCGCAGACAACGTGCAATCGCGGCCGTCGCGAATCATGTGGATGTACTTTGCTGTGGGAAAGATCGAGTCGATAGGCTTGAGGACGCGCACATAGCTGGGACCTTTGTCGCCCCAGCGAACGGCCCCGTGCGGTGCCAGTTTGAGTTGATATAGTTGATCCAAAACGTGCGTCAGAGTCGGGACCGGCAGACCGGCGTAAAACGCATCGTAGTCCTGTACCATGCCAAACCACTCGGCATTCATACGGCCGATTCGACGAATCAACTGCTCGACTTCGACTCGCGATAACTCCCTGTTCAGATAGTGACTAAGGTGAGGCAGAAAACCGGTCTCTTCCGGAATGTAAATGCGAGAATGACTGCTCAGAATGAAACGCAACAGGGTCGTTCCCGAACGCGGATTGCCCACAATAAAAAAAGGGGTTTCCCGCAGAGCGATGCCGCGAGTTGGCTCGGCCATTACCACTTTCTGAATGAACGTCATACGGGCTCGACTCGCTACTAAGGAGCCTACCAGACCTGCCGACACGAACTATCGAATACGGTGACTCCCCACTCGGCCTCCCCAGGTCGCCAACAATCGTTCCAGTATAATCCCGGTGGCTGCGGAACAAAGGCCCGTGCCCACGCTACCGTTACAATCGGACATCGAGCGGTCCGGCGTCGCACCCACGGCGCCGTTCCGAGATTAAGGGCGCTGGTTTATACTCGAACGAATAGGAGGCGCGACCGACCAGCTATGCCGTGCACCGCCACTTGAACGTCATTATCTGCCCCCTCGTTTCGCCTCCTGAATGTCCCTCTTCTCCGTTGAAAGTTCCCTCTTGCATCCAAATCCCACGAGCCCTCTCCGTAAACTGACGGAACTGCCGACGCTTGACCAAACCACGGTCGAAGCCGCGTTAGTCGACTTGCTGGACGCCGTGCGGCGCGACGAGATTCCTCCCTCGGCCCGGTGCGAGTTGCATCGCTTCTATGATCGCTTCCAAGCGTGGCGGCACCATTTCTTGCATCACTTTGCTCCGTTTGTGTGCGATGTCGATCAGGTTTTCCAAGTCCGCGCAGCGTCCCCAGTTGTTGGATCTCGGCTGTGGTGTTGGCACTCAGGCGCACCTTCTGGCGCTGCGTGGCGCGACGATTACCGGATTGGACAACAACGTGGACCGCGTCAGCGCCGGTCGGGCGATGACCGAGTGGTTCGCGTCTCGCGCGGGACGGCCCAGCCAGATGTCCGATTGCTCGCCGAAGACGCGTTCACGTGGCTCACGGAACAGCCCGCCGGCAGTTTCGACGGATGCTACACGCAGTTCGCTCTGGCGTACATGCGTCCCCACGCCCGTATGTTGGAGCTGATTGACCGCGTGATCCGTCCCGGAGGTCGGATTGTATTTCGCGAATTCAATGCCGGCAGCCTATACAACCGACTGATTGCGAAAGTCGACTGGCTGACAGACAATCAATATCAACAGGTTGGCAGACAGCTAGGATGGCACTGCCGGCGCCGCGAGCACTACTGGATACTGCCGCGGCAAGTAGTCAATTGGGCCGCCTTACGTCGCGGACTCGGTCCTTTGGAACAGCGTCTGACCGCCCTGCCGCGCGTTGGCGCGCAACCTCGCTGCGGCCATGACGCTGGTGTTTGAAAAGCCCGCCTAGCCATGCCTGATGACTTACACGCGCGTCATGACTCCCTTCGCGACCACGTCGACACAGGTAATTCCTTCGACACGCGACGTGCTAGACTCAGACACATCAACTCTCACTTACGGCGACGGCAGAGCAGCAGGCAGCCCAACGTCAGCATGAGTGCGCTGACTCGGCTCGGGCACGGCGCTGACGGCCAGACGAGGGCCAACTTCGTAGCCGCCGTCGGCCAACGCCGCGACGAGATCACTGGAGGTCGACCGGCCGTCGCCGTCAAAGTCGCCCGATCCCCATTGAGCGTCGACATCCGCTTCGTAGGTTCCTGCGGAGAGCACCGCCACCAAGTCACTCGAATTGAATTCGCCGTTTAAGTCCGCGTCGCCGTAGTAGGTCTTCCTCAAATCTTGTACCCACACGCGGCGATCTTCCTGATCTACCAAATTATTCTTGTCCAAGTCGAACGCTAGATCGTTCGATGCGGCAATCACAACGGCGGTCAGCAGATCGATGTCGCTGGCATCCAGGACGCCATCGTTGTTGAAATCGCCCGGTTCACCACCTCCGCCACCGTCCGTCATGATTTCCTGAATCTCTTCGTCGGATAGCGCTTGGCTGTAGACACGAAAGTCATCCAGACGACCGCCCCAGGTCTCCGTGCCTTGCCGACCAATGTAGATCGTGTCGTTTTCCAATAGCGTTGAGCCATCATAATCTATCAATGGCCCCTCTCCGCTCTGTCCAGCAATAATCACTTCGTACTCTTCGCCATTGCCGCGAAAGGCCAGGTGCGTCCAGACTTCGTCTTCCAGGTAGGCGAATCCTTGCGGCAGATTTATATTGCCATCCGCTGTGATAACGCGTCCCCAGATAGTAGCGTCTGTCTTCTGGACCCAACCCCCAATGACCTTGGAGGTGGTCGACGGGAGAGGCAAATTCTCGGGGTCGTCGCTACCCAGCTCTACTTGGAACAAACCATCATTGGCCCCTCCATCGCCGCAGCACAAGTCGGGATCGCGATAGGCCCACATCATGATCGTGAATTGTTCGCTGAGGTCGGGGATCTGGGCAACAACAAATCCGTTGGTCGATCCGCCCAATTCCGAGCACGCCCCCACGGACGTCATCGTTCACCCAACCGACCTCCAGATCGTCCAGGAAGCCATCGCGCCCGTTGCCCGAAGAATCGACGGTCACGTTATCGGGATCGTCGAATGAGTAAAGGTTTTCCAGATCAGCCCATGCCGATGACGAAAGCGTCATCCCTAGCCAGATCGATAACGCCCAAAGCGAAGCTTGACGGCGTGACATCACAATTTCTCCTTTTCGCGTGGACGCACCATGAAGACGTTTGGCGTCAATAATAAGCCTGAGACTTTTGACTTACAAGAAAAAACACACAGTAATCCAGTTGAGAAGCCGGCCGCTGGTGCATCACGCGACGCCGGCGGCCGCGGGCCATTCGACCAAATTGTAAGCGGCCCGGCGCGCGCCACGGCGGGTGGCATCGTTAAAAGATTGAGGCCACGGAGGGATCCCTACCGGCGCGTACGGCGCGAAATAACCGCTCGTGGGCAGCCAGAACTTCGCGCACATCAAAGCCTGATACCGCCTTAATCCGAGCCGCCTGACCATGTTCCAGCCGCAGCTGTGGGGAGTCAAGGTACGCGAAAATCGCCTCGGCGAGTTGTTCGGGGCGGTCCTTTACGACTCGACCGGTTCGTCCGTCCTCCAGCAGATCGGCGCTGCCGGGAATGTCGGTGACGACGGCGGGAATCGCTGAGGCCATGGACTCAAGGACCGCGTTAGGCAGGCCTTCTAGCTGCGAAGGAAGGCAGAACACGTCGGCAGCCCGATAGATTGGCGCCATGTCCTGGCACGCCCAGCCAGTGCACTCGATGAGCAACGCCCAATTGATCGGCGCGGACTTTCATCGCGACGGCCAACTGCGGGTCGTCGACCGGCCCAGCCAACATCAGTTGGCAGGGCGTATCACGCATAGGCAAATGCGCCAGCGCTTCCACCAGCAGTTGGGGCTGTTTGCACAGATTTATGCCGCCGGCGAACAGAATGGTCGGCAGGTCCTTCCATCCCAACTGGCGCCGAAGCTCGCGACACTCTGCTCCATCGACACAGGGGCGATAGACCTGTGTATCTACGCCGTTCGGAATGCGTGCAATTCGGTCGGCCGAGACACCGTATTCCAATAGTTCGTCAACAATCGCAGGGGCGATGGCAATGACGGCGGCCAGTTGACGCAATTGTCGACGTCGGCGGCGAGAGATCCCCAACCAGGTCTTCCATCGCTGCTTGTCCGACATATCTGCTCGCCAAGCAATGAGCTTGACGATGGCGGGAAGGCCCCGCCGCTGAGCAAATAGTGCGGGAGCGAGCGTCACCATATAGCCACTGAGGCCGTGAAACACATCAAACTACGACGCATGACTGGCAAGCCAATGTTTGCCGCGAATAATGAACGCCACTTGGCTCGGCAGACTCGTACCACAATTCCCCAGACAAATCTGCCGGTCAAACAGATCGTACTCCGCGTGCCCGGGGTAGCCGTGCACCAAGGTGACTCGGAATCGGTCGGATTCAGCGGCCGCATACATACGATAGGCCGTCCTGCCTGGACCACTAAAATGCAAGCCGGCTCCACGCCGGTACCACAACAAAACACGCATCGGGTCGACTTCGCCAGGGGCGTGTACGGACGCATGCTGATCGCTCATAGGTTGCATTCCACGTCAAGCGACTCGCCTGCGCGAAGTCGAACGGTCGCGAGCTGCAGGTCGTCGTACAGCCGTTCCAAATCGACAGGTCGGTCCGCAATGCGACATGCCTTTGTCGGGCCAATGACAACAATCTGTAGATCGCACTCCGACCGTTGCGCACCATCAAAGGGCAGCGACAAAGTCCACGTGGTAGCGTCTTGAGGTGCTAGGGTTACGTCGTCGCGCAGTCGCCAAAACTCGCCCACGTCCCGCATCGCCGCGACCCATAACCGCCCTTCGTCGCGCAACGCCGCCAGGTGACGGAGGTTTTCTGCGAATGCTTGGGTTAACCGCCAGTGCTGGACTCCATCAGGCTCGATCGCATGGCTGACGTGTGCTCGGCTGGTTGACGTGAGGTACGTGTGCGAAAGATGTATTCCATAGTCATCCAGCAATTGCTCAACAACAGCCGGCGAGTACGCCTGAGCCACATCGTGCACGGCAATCGTGTTGAAAAGCCAACGATCGCGACGACCACGATACACCGCATCGTGTTCAGGAAAGAAAATGGGAATGCGACTGAGTTCCTCGCGCACGCCACCGAGATGTCGGCACAGATCCGTGACGCCGGGTGGCAGTGTCAGCGCGGCGGCCATTTTACCAGACTGCCAAATCGCTCCGGGAATCGCCGTCACATCGGCCTTCATCACCCGCTGAATCTTGCACTGCGCTAAAAAGTATTGTCGCATCGTACGTTCGGGAACCAACTGGAATGCCAATGAGGACAGCCCGTGCAGCGCGGCCCAGGGACGCCCGGCCGTTAGAGATCGGAGAGCATGCTTCGGAATATCCCGCAGGTAGGACCAACCGCAAAACCGGTCGATCGCCGCTTGATCCAGCCGTGCACGCGGTAATGATTGCCCAAAATCAAGACGTCCCCACACGTACTTGATGCCCAAGCGATCGAGCCAAGGCAACAGTGTGAATTCGTCGTCGGGATCCCATCCGCGACGTCCGTAATTACTGAGGAAATGATTGCCATGATCGATCCACGTTAAGGGCTTGAACTCTTCGAACGGCGCGAGCAGACCGGCGAGTTCGGCGACCGCCGGTTGCCTCGTGCTATGGACACCATGCGGACAGATCTCGATCCCTGCGGCATGCCCTTCGCGACATAGATCGGCAAAGGGACGGTAGTGAAGTCCTGCTCCATCGTGACGAGGAGTCGCCGTAAAAACCGATTTGGTAAACGGCAATCGTAGCCCGACGAACCCCGCGGCCGTCGACGTCCCACTTACCTGGTCGCGGCTTCGTGACGTCCCGTGCCACAGCACCGCCAATCGCTCGCAGCTGTCATGATCCGCGTGGTCCGTGATCGAAAAAACTGCCCGACACCTTCCAGGATAACGTCCCAGCACCATCAACGGACGGGGAGTATCGCTGAGCGTCACGTACACATGGCGGTGCAAGACGGTACCGGCCCGAAAACGATACGCGTTATGCCAATTGCGAAACTGTGGGCCTTCGAACGTGAAACGGGGATGAGCCAAGGGATGATCCAACCAGGTCGTACACGTGACGAGTCCCGCATGATCGACGTCGAAGTCGTGTCCTACCGAAGAATCGGGCGCAAGCAAACCGACCCAACGCTCGCCGGCACGCGCTTGCAAGGCGAGCGGCGTCAAACCGTTATGATGCTGTGGATGGACGAGCGGCTGCATCCGATAGCTGCCCGACAAAACGCGCGGTGACTGGACGCGCAACCGCATCGTCCAGCTGATGCCGGCCGACGTGAAATCATCCAGGACCTTGAGCTCGCAAGTGAAGCAGAGCACCTCATCACGTAACTGCTGGACCGAGACGTTCCCGGCGGCCACATCGCTCCGCCACCGCGTCGTACATGGGCTCGCCTCCGCGCCAGTCGAAGAGTGCACGAAGTCGACCAGAGGGTGATCCACGATGGAGACGGCAGCGTCCATCGACAGCGCCGCGTCCACGTCACTACACTCGACGGCAAATGAGTCTGCCGTCGCTCTGCCCCAATCCCGTCGTGCGATCTGCTGCATCCGATCGCCATCCTCCGTTGTTCTATTGCTCCATTTGCCGGTCCCAGAGAGGAAAGACCTGTAGTCCCCTCAGACTACCCAGTCTTCCATCGCGTTCAAATGCCCCAGGCGGCACTCGTTCGCGCCGCGAGTTGGCCTGGTCCTATCTCGTCGAAAAGTGAAAATCGAACCGGCGATGATACTACGGGGACTCGGCAAACTAAAGCCTTCCGCGCCAGCTCCTTTTGCCGGATGAAGCGAAAACGGCGTCCAGCTACAAGACGACGGCTCCGCAGACGAATCACCTGGGTTTCCTCAGCCGGACGGCAACGGCACTGGCCGGCGTCCGGTAGCGAACTGCATCGCGACGCTGGCTGTCGGCGACGCCCGCGACGTTGGAGCCGAATGACGTCTGACACGCCCGCCGCTCTAGGGCTCGTCAAAGCAAAAACAGACGGCTTCCCGATCATTCCTCACCACCAGATACGGCCAGGCGAGCCGGGTAGTTCCAAGTCTTTGCCGTCAGCGCATCGAACCTCATCAATTCACGGTACGCGTCGGGATCGGCGGCGACAAACGCCAAATAACCTCGCTCGGCGAGGATGATCAGCGTATCGCTGGCACAAATGACTTGACCGTGCCCGTAACGACCTTGTTTCCATTGCAGCTCGCCCGTCGCAACGTCCACGGCAGAAAGAATTCCATTGTCTAGTCCAAATAGCGTATTCCCGACAAGCACACAGGAACAAAACTTGGTCTTGAGATTCCGCGACCTCCAGATTTCGTGAATCGACCACTCGTTCGCAGATCGTACCACATCAAACAGTCCGCCTCCTTTCCCGTAACCGGCCGAGACAAACACGCGATCCGGTTTCCCCGCGTGGACGATCGGCTGTGAGGCGAGCGTTTGCGTGGAATTCGACCAAGGTATTTGCCATCGCGCGACTCCCTTGGCAAAATCAAACCCGCAGCGCGTCCTGCTGATGGACGAGCACCTGATCGACCTCTGCGATGCGGGCGAAGGTTGGCGAGGCATAGCTGGAGGAAAAGTCGTTGTTCTGCCACTTCGGCTCGCCCGTCTGCCAATCAAAGGCCACCACGCTCGGACCCGTCGCAGCAACGGGACAAACGATCACCCGCGGCGGCACGACCAGAGGCGAGGCTGCCATCCCGTGTGGTAGTTGGTCGTCGGACGCGTGGAGGTCGGTGCTCCAAATCCGTTCGCCCGTTCGCATCTAAACAGCTCAAACGCCCGGTCGCTCCCACGGCATACACGCGTCCCTGGCACACTGTCGGCGTTGCCGGGCCCCGGCCCGGCCACCGACACGTCGAAACGCAGGGGATCTTCGTGACTCCACAGCGGCTGTCCGTCGGCCAAACGGTACGCGCTGATACATTCCTGCAGATCGCGCCTGCTCCTGAGTGTACGCGGTGTCTCCCACCACCACAAAGCCACTCCACCCCGCCCCGATTTCTCGCCGCCAGATCTCATGGGGTACACGAAGCGGTACCCGCGTGTCGTCGATAACTCCCGTTCGGTGCGATCCCATAAACTGTCGAAAGTCGTGCCCCTCGGCAACCATCGCTCGTACGTGGGGCTCCGTAGATGCAGTGACATCGAGGGGAATGCGAGTTGGCAATGGTCTGCGAAAGCGCCAAGTCACGACCGGGCTGCCTCCGCCAGCAATACCTGAAAAGTTGAACAAAGTAAAAAAGGGAAACGCACCGACGTCAACAACAGCAAAACGGCCATCCGCCGCGTGATGGGCAAGAGCCACATCCAAAGAAACCACAGCACAGGGTAACTCGCGATGACAACAAGCGATACCGCCACCCACTTAGGTCCCCATATTTGCCACAGGGTCATGGCACTGATGGCAATCGATAGGCTCCACACCGCGGTCCTCAACACAATTCCGACCAAGAGCACCCGTCGTTGCGTCCATATCCTCCAGCCACGTGTCCAACAGCCCGCCATGCCTGCCCCAACCGCGATCGGCAGACCCAGTACCAGCGTTCTACGGCCAGGGCGCCCATGGCCGCTGTGGTTCCTAGGGCCTTTATCCAGAAATAGGCACCTGCCGTCGCCGTTGCAATGATGCCGCCGACCAACAGGGTCATCCAAGTCGACTTCCCCCGCCTCCAGTGGTCGCCGCTTTTCCATCGCCGATGTGTGTCCATGTGGGTCTGCCCGATTGCGTTCACGTACCGAACGTCCTCGCCTTGCGTGCCGTTCGTATCATCATCATACTGCGGGCAAGGGCGCACGCAGCACGGCGATGAATCGGCGCGAGAGCGTCGAACAAGCGAGCAGCTTGAGGCATTAAGACGCGATTCAACGCAAGACGGTGGGGATCGCCACACCGTCGCGATGCCAGAGAATCCGATACGTCCGGCCACGATCACGCTCGGTTGAACTGGAGTCGACCGGCGGACTCGAGAATGCTCGACGAGTTTGCGATGACGCTAAGGTCTTCGATCATCTTCCGCGGTGCCGGCAGACGGGGAATATCCTTGATGGGCCCCAGATTCATCGTCAGGCAGTGCATCGCACCGCCCAATTCGATCACGCGATTGGCGTCAATCGCGGCAACCCGCCAACCGGGCAGCAGTCGCCTGTACGTGTTCAACGCAACGGCGCCGCGTTGATCATCTTGGCCTGGATAGACGGGCACCAGCACGACGCCATTGGCGTATACAACATTGGTGTACGTCCGCCAAGCTTCAACCGCCCGCTTTGGCATCGGCACGCGAACGACGCGTAGCAATCCAGCTTGGGTGACAACGCGAGCGAGTCGTTCCGCATTTCGATCGAGGATTTCCGCGTTCTCGAAATCCTCGTCCGGATCCGCCTTGGCCACGACCACCGTCGTTGGCGACGTAAACGTGGCAAACATGTCAACATGCCCGGTCGGCTCGCCTGAAAGGGGCTCGAGAAACACGATCTGCTCCGCTCCAAAGCACTGTCGCAGTGCGCCGCGGACCGCATATTCGTCCTGCTGATCGGCATTGGTCTCTAGGACATGGCGAGTGGTGATGCAAAGCCCCTGACCATTGCTCAATAGATTCCCTCCTTCGATTCGCAGTGGTGCGATCATCATAGGGACGTGCAATTGGCGAGACAGTTCAATCGGTACATCGTCGTCCTGTGGACGAACACCGCGGACGTACTCGGTATCGACGGCGGCGACTGCTCCGCGTGGCCCCTGGACCATAATTGGACCATAGTCGCGGCACCACATCGTGTCGTGCGGAACCTCGGCGAATTGCACGGAATCCAGAGTCACACCGTGCTGTACAAGATTGTCCTTCGCCCGCTGATACTCGCTGACATCGTTGACTAGCGCAATGACTTCGACGTGACCCTGCAGTTGTGCGACGATGTTAGCCAACAGTTCGGGCATGTCATCGATGAATTCATGACAGCTCACCACAAAGGCCCGCTGGTGTTCAAACTCACCGGGCAAACGATAGCGGGGCGTAGACATCGCCGCGCGAACGGCTCGCCAACCGCGAGGCCACGATGGATGCCAGCCGACATCCGGCGAATTCCTACGCGGTGCGTTGGTGGATGCCGCCAGCGGCTGTCCGTCAAATGGTGAGAAACCGTTCTGGCCGCCTCGTGGTAACAGTACCCCCTCGGCCGACGGTGGCCTCTGCGCCGAAGCGGACGACGTCACCAGCATCAACAAGACAGCAAAGATCATGCGATGTACCGGGACCAAACACTCTCCTCCAACTCAGCTCCCTCGGCAGTCCGCTTCGGTAGAATGGCATCGACGTTGCCGCTCCGATAAGACCGAATGTGCGTGGCTTTTTCCAAGATGGCTCTGGCGCAGCAAACAACGTGCCACATCCGGAACGCTCTCGACATGGCAGGAGCCCGTTTTTCACGAGCGATGTGAGAGACCGGGGCGACGAGCTCGCATTCCAACCCGTGCCTGAGCGCTTAGATTCTGCTCAAGACGCACAAGAATTGACCGCGCCGTCGTCTCCCCGCCGCACCCGCCAGCCACCACCCCCCTGCCGATTTCAGGCCGGAAGGTGACTCATAAGAGTCCACCGAGCCGGGGTGTTACGGCTGAATGGAAATCGGGCGAATCTTGATATTGCGAAACGAAACCGCGTTGCCGTGATCCTGCAGGCAGATGTGGCCTCGCGACGCCTTGCCAAAAAACGGCATCTTACTGAACTTACTTTCCGCGACGCGAGCATCCCAGTCCGCACTGCCCTTTACGTATTCGCAGTATTTGACGCCGTTCACGTAGTGCTCACACTTCTCCGGAGTGATCAAGATGCGGAGCTGATTCCATTCTCCCGGCGGTTTGGTGGAATCGACGTCCGAAGCGTACAGCTGATACAGCCAACCGGACTTTTGCGGATCATGTCCATCGATGTTGTCCTGTATTTGGACTTCGGGGCCTGACTGCCACGGCGTCTCTCCCTGCTCCGTGACGTGGTACATCAGTCCACTGTTGCCGCTCTTTGAGATCTTGTATTCCAGCGACAATTCAAACGCGTCAAATTGGTCGACGGTCAAGATGTCGCCTGCTGCGCCTTGCGCGGACGAGTTCTCCATCGGCAACTTGCCAGCCTTTACCAATCGTCTGACTCTTGTAATTTCGCCAACCGTCCGTCGATGTTCCGTCGAACAGTAGGTGCCAACCGGCTGCCTGTTCTGCATCCGTCAGCGTATTGGGTTGTTGTTCCGCACGCACGCTCGTTGCGGTCGTAATCAATAAGGACACGCAAAGCCAATCCACTTTCGTTGCCAACTCATCGCGAAGCCACTTTTTCTTTTGAATAACTAATGCGTAGTCCTGAAACTCATCATTCGCGTCCTTATGTCCATCCCATAATTGACGATCATACTTGGCAACTTCGACGCTCGCAAGCGACATCAAAGCAGAGAGCGAGCGCAGCTGACCGCTTCTAGACGATGGCCACGCTTAAACTCTGCGACGACGATCCATCAACATATGTATCACATCTCGGCGGCGAATCACGCCGATGAAAACGTCGGGGGGGTCGCGAGAAACAACGGGTAAGATGTCATCGGGACACATCTGAAACAGCTGGCGAGCTCGGCCGAGTGGCTCGTCGGAATATAGCGCAATGTCGGTCGGTGTGGCCAGGTCTTCCGCTCGCACCAACGGACTGATTGCGTGATCAAACATCACGTTGCTCAATGAGGAATACCGAATCAAGCCAACGACGCGACCCGCGGGTCAACAACGACAAAGGTATTGTCATGACTCTGCTCGATATATGACATTACCTCGTCAAAGCCTGCCGATTGTTCAATGGCAGTCACGTCGTGCCGCATCAGGTTCGCTACACAAAGTTCCCCGGATGCATCGCCGCTCGCCCCGCCACGCGTGACCGCGACGACAAATCGATCCCACAGTTCTTGTACCTCGTCTGCTGCCGTGCGACTGGTGTGACGAATGGCAAATCCAATGGGCACTTCACCCGCTCGGATCACGGATTGCCGAATCAAGACGGGCCCAATGATTTCGAATACGACGACCGATCCCAGAATCACGATCTGCACCGCGGAACCCAACTCAGGATTGCGATGCACGGCAATGGTCGACAGTGCAATAGCTGCACCGGCTTGCGCAAACATGGTTGTCCCCAACCAATGTCGCACTTCATGCGATTGGCCTGTGATGGATGCCATCAACGATATCCCCACGTACTTGCCAGCCAGCCGGCAAACGATATACATCACTCCTATCAGGCCCAGTGCAAGAAATGCCGCGAGATCCAATTCCGCGCCATGCACGGCAAAAAACAACACGCACAGCAAACCCGTCAGGTGGTCCAGTTCGTCGACAATTCGCTCTGCCAGCTCCGACGTATTGGCAACGGTAACGCCCATGACCAAGAAGGTAAGCAAATAGGGAATATCGAACGACTGGCAAATTCCCAGCAATAAAGTTGTCATCGCCACCAACGTCACCAGCCAGCGGCTGCTGGACAACAGGGCGCACACAATTCCCAATAACAATCCGGTAAGCAGCCCCGCACAAATCGACCCGAAAATGTTCCGCATCAACAGCAAAATCTCGGTTGATAGGGGCACCGTCAAGCTGCCTTGGACAACCGATATCGCCAAGAAAGCAATCTCGAAAATCACAATCGACGCCATATTGTTCAGCGCGACCAGAAAACTGGCATATTCGGTCACCGGGCCGTCAGCGGCAAACTCTTTGAGCACCAACACGGTGGTTGCGGGCGCCGTCGCCACCGCCAACGCGCCCAGCAGAATTGCGACTCCTGGCGATTGCCCCACGATCAGCAGCCCACCAGTGACGAACAACATCGTCAATGTAATTTCGCCCAATGACAGCAGTAAGCCGCGACGCAATCTGACGGACTCGGCGCAAGGGAAACTGACAACCCAGATTGAATAGCACCATGGCCATGGCCAGTTGTAGCATCGGCTCGTACGTCTTCACGTGATCTTCGTGAATCCAGTCGAGCACGCTGGGGCCGAGTACCAGGCCCACCAACAGATAAGCCGTCACCTTGGGCAGGCGAATCCGATCGGCAATCAATCCGGCCAGCAGCGAACAACCGAGCAACAGCCCGAACGTGGTGGCAATATGCATCTGTGAGGTCATCGCAGGCGGATTCGCTTTCGAACGCACGATCGGGGGCCAAGGATTGATCAAAGTATATCGCCGCTCGTAGCGGAAGCCACCGCCCCTCAGTCGACGCAGAAGACCGTACTGCAAACCAGATCTTGTGTCTGCCGGAGGCAACACCTCAAGACCTGGGGCATGACCGAACGTGTCCGCACCTTGGACAAACTGGCCGTAAGTTGCGTCTTCCCCCCGAATATCGCGAATTGGGCTCACGGCAGCAAATTTCACGGGGGCGGCGCTCGAGCGTTAGTTTCGCCTGCCTGGGCGTTGACCGTATCTGTCCCATCAACAGGATCGATCACCAAAAAGCGGCGGGTAAGTTACAACGAATCCGGAGATTCCCTGAAGAGGAAGATGATGATGATTCCCATTCACATTTGTCGCCATTGGAGTGTCAAGTGGCTCGATTCCCACACGTGTCGTTGCGCCTGATTGTGGCCGCACGGGGCACTGGTACGAAGACGGCTTCGTCTTGTGGTCCCAACGTCCCAGGCGATCACCAGTCAATCGCGATTCGACGCCGGCGACTTTGCGCAGCGCGTGATCGAACAGGGAAAGATGGAAAATTCGGGCAGCACGTTCGCATCGGACACTCAGTTTGAGTATCGCGAATCTACTCCGCATAGGGCTCAGGATTCCGTGGTGGAATGCAGGCTGCGTTTGACGGCGAGTGCCAAAGTTACGACAGTCAGCGGGATGACAAACACGACCATGGCCGCGACAAAGCCTCCCTGCAGAGAAGACTGCGTGGCCGTTAGGATCAAATAGGTCATGTAGGCGACAAAGTACGCCAAAAACAAAGCGCCTTCCCACCGTGCGATGACATGCCCCGTAAAGAAAACGGGCAGGCAAGCGATGGCAACCGCGATCATCACCGGCAAATCGGTGTGTAGTGCGACGGGCGAGACGGCGATTCCGTGAGGTGCGACGAGCGACGAGATCCCCAGAACGGCCATAATATTGAATAGATTGCTGCCGACGGCGTTTCCCACCGCGATATCGCGTTCGCCGCGAATTGCCGCAATGACGCTCGTCGCCACCTCCGGCAGCGAGGTCCCCACCGCCACCAGTGTCAGCCCAATCACCAACTCCGACACGCCCAGCCCTCGCGCGATGGTAACGGCCGCATCGGTAAAGAGTCGAGCGCCCAGGACAAGCATCGCCAATCCGATTGCCACAAGCATCACTTGGATCAGGAACTGCCCAGCGGTCGTGGGCGTCATTTCCGGCTGGCCGAACTCGTCAGCGTATTGCTGTTGTATCTCCGCCTGTTCGCGTCGACTCTTTCGAATCGCCCAGGTGACGTACAGCACCAAACATCCGGTCAAAAACAGGCCATCCAGGCGACCGACTCGTCCGTCAATCGCCATCACTCCCAGCAGCAACGACATAATGATCAGTAGTGGCACGTCAAAGCGTACGAGCTGTTGTGACACGATCAACGGAGTGATCAACGAGGCCAGCCCCAGAATAAACAGAATATTGAAAATGTTGCTGCCAATGACGTTACCTATAGCCACATCGGACTGCCCGCGCCAGGCCGACTGAAGACTGACAACCAATTCCGGCGCACTCGTGCCGAACGCCACGACAGTCAAACCAATCACCAGTGGCGAGATACGCATGCCTAACGCCAAAGCCGAAGCGCCGCGTATCAGCACCTCAGCGCCGATGGTCAGCACAATTAATCCAACCAATAAGAATATGGCGGACATGCATGTCTACTCCAAAACCGATTTGTGTTGTCTATCGTCTACCGTGGTCTTCTTGTTTGTGATGCATCGTGCCGAATCATCCTAGGCGATTGACACTCGCGTCCCGCGGCCGCTGGTAATCCCATCACCGCTGTGCCACTGTTTACAACCATTCTGCAAGATGATCGGCGATAAACGCGTCGTCGTTCAAATGGGGATATTCGCGGTACACTCGCTCGATTTCCAGGCATTGTCCTGGACTGAGGACTTCGTGCGGATCGAGGCACGTGATGCCGGCCAGTAACCCTTGCCGGCGCAGCACGTCATGAATGCCCGCAATGCACCCGCGAAAACGGTTTGCCGCATCAAACAATGCTGCATTGCACGCGGTAACATCGTTGGCGAGCGTGAGCAAACGTTGCGGTACATCGGGTTGATTCCAGGTTGCTTGGCAATCCTTCAGTAATCGGACGGCCACCTGTGTCCACACTGCCCAATGCCCCAGCAGCCCTCCCACAAACCGCCGACGCTTAATTGTATTCCCCACGCGGAAGTCAAACGGCGTGATCAAATCGAGCACGATATTGTCATCGTTGCCCGTATAAAGTGCGATGTCTTCTCGTCCGACTTCCACGGTAGCGCGAATGACATCCAACGTCCGATAGCGGTTGAAGGCCGCAACTTTGATGGCCACGACACGTTCAATTTCGCAAAAACGCGTCCAAAAAGAAAAAGGGAGCTCGATTCCGCCGACCGCAGGCTGGAGATAGAACCCAAACAATGGCAAGATATCGGCAACCTGGCGGCAATGACTGATTAATTCCTCTTCACTCCAGTCCGTCAATCCAGCCAGACTCAACAACGCGCAATCGTATCCCAAGTCGGCTGCCAATGCGGCTTCGCGCGTGGCCTGGCGAGTAGCCCCTAAAACGCCCGCTACACGAATCAATGACCGATCGGCAACTCGATTCATCTGTTCGGCGGCCAGCGTCAATACAGGCTCATACAAGCCGACATCCGGACGATGAATCGCGAACTGAGTCGTATGCACACCGACTGCCAGGCCTCCGGCCCCAGCGGCCAAATAATAGCGAGTAAGTGCCCGTTGTCGACGCTCGTCAATTCGACGCGCATCATCGAGCGCAAGCGGATGGGCGGGAATCACCACGCCCTTTGACAAAAGTGTGCGGACTTCGGGTTTCATCGCCAGATGATAACATAGACGTGCGACGATGCTTAGTACGGGATTCTCAGGATTCTAGCGAGTAAGGAATCAACACTTGCTCGTCATCGTACAAGAAGGTGGCTCCGCCGGTCGCAAAATTGGGGACGTCGGATATCGTCGCCTGGCCCTCAGGCGACGCGAGTATCGCCTCCATTGCCTGGCGTGAATCGGCATACAGACCCACGATCATATAATAAGCTGGCTGTTGATCCGGGGATGCCGCTTGACATTTGCCAATCGTCCAGCCTTTAAGGCCCTGCATTTTCTTGGCCAAGGGGATATGCACCTCGCGATAGTACCGATCAAACTCGCCTGTATCTGTGGGGTGTCCGTACAGGACTGTCAAACGTACCATCATCGATCTCCTTTTGCTTCTACGACGCCCGCGCCCTCGAGCAACTCTGTTGGCGAAGTCGAAAGCCGAGTGATTTTAGTGACACACGCAGTAAGACCGGTGTTCGTCATCGGCGCGGTAGCCACACGGACATTTCAGACGGTCCGCGATTAGCCCACGCATAGTAGGGAATTAGCCGACTCGGAAGCCGCTCTGTATCCAAGGCGAGGTAAGGTCGATACAGTTCATCTTTCCACGCTGGACTCTTCCGAACCGATAAATCGCCCTCCAGCACCGTCACACCCTGTAGCAAATCGGGCACGAATCGGGCGTGCAATTGCGTGTCTGAAGGCAAAACGACGTCAGCCAAACGAACTCCGCTGGGCAGATCGCTGGACTCAAGACAATAAATGAGCGGACCGCGACGTACGGCCAATTGATTCCGAGTTTCCTCGACCAGGGGATGCGACTCAAGCATCTGCACATCCATCGGAAAATCAAGTTCCACAACATCATCGGGCTGCCAGCTCCGTTGAATCGGCAGATACGTCCCTGCCGGATGCGACTTGACCAGTACTTGACCGTTAACTCTACATACACAGCCGCTAGCCCAGCCCGGAATCCTGACCATCAAAGTCAGTGGTTTGTCACCGGACGCTACAACGCGGATGCGAATCTGGCCATTCCACGGATATGCGGATTGCTGCACGAGCTCAACATGCTGGTCGTCGGCCAGATCGGTCCGCAATACATTGCTGCCATAGAGATTCACCCACACCGTCTGGGCCGACGTGCTGTAGGCATAGCCATTTACTTCTGCCAGCGTGCGGGCGACGTTTGGCGGACAACAGAAGGAAGTAACGAACGGAACCCTAGCACGTGACCACCTCAACGCCAGGGGTAAAGGATCGGTGTTGCGAAGCGGATTAACGTAAAAAAAATCGGTTCCCGACAAACCAATCCCAGACAGCACGCTGTTATACAAAGCGAGTTCGACAATATCTACGTATCGAGCATCACCAGTGATGAGAAACATCCGCCAGTTCCACATCACATTCCCGATGTTCGCACAGGTTTCGTTGTGGGCTGTTGTATTGGGTAGCTGGTAGGGCCGACCGTAGGCTTGATGTACGCGAGTAATACGACCTTGCTCCACCGCACCGTCCGGTGACGCACCGTCGTACAACGCGCCACAACCTCCCGTCACGTGCAGCTTACGGGTTACAACATCCTGCCATATCGCGGTTAGGGGCGTGAGCAATTCGGGATCACCCGTTTCCAGATACAAATCGGCGGCACCGGCATAGAGGTAGTTGGCACGCACCGCATGTCCGACAGCCTGCCGTTGGTCCCGAAACGGTATCCGATCCTGATTATCATCTCCTCCATCTTCCACCAGGTTGCGCATACGGAAGAACGTTTTGGCCAGTTCCAAATAGCGATGTTCCTGCGTAACTCGGTACAGATCGATGATGCCCATGTAATGAGATGGGCAAACCGAATTTGCGCGCAAATCGGTCGTCGGTCGGCGAAACGCATCGCACAAAAAATCTGCGGTCTTTCGACCAATATCCAACATTTCGGTGCGACCGGTAAGGCGATAATGAAGACACGACGCGGTCATCAAATGCCCCATGTTATACATTTCGAAATTGTGGCGATCTTGAAACGGCCTCGCGTGCATGTCGCCGTTACGATGCCGAATTAACACCGGCGTATGCAGGTAGCCGTCGGACCGCTGCGCGGCGCCGACAACGGCAATCGCGTGATTCACGTGAGCTGCCAACGTGGTGTCCGGTTCCTGGGCCAACGCCCCGCAGGCTGCCTCAATCCACTTGTAGAAATCTCCATCGTTCCAGGCCGCGCCGTGATGGTCACCCGATGCCTGCCCTGCCGCGATACGAAAGTTTTCAAGAAACGGTTTTTCCGCAGCTCCATCCATCAATCGCCACATACTGGGCAGAGTCTCGGTACGGCAGACCGACTGCCAGTTGCCCCAAAAGCCGTCCGTCCATTGAATGTGCTGTAGTGGAACGGAACGAATGCGGGCGTAAGGGCTCGCCGTCGTATCGGGGATGCCTTGGGCAAACGACGTTGCGACACAAGAAGCCAACAAGATCCACGACACCGCGGTCGCGCTCGGCCGCCTTGCCAGCCAACGATTCACGACGGCGCGGGGAATGAGCCCGGGCATCCAACGGAAGCCCGGGATTCGTAGTCTCCGCGTTACAATGGTGGTGCCATTATCCGCGCCGTAGGCAAAAGAAGGGTAATTCACGGCCGCGTCTCCTCCAGTCGTTGGATCCGCAGGGCCATCCAGGGTCGGCCCGGCAACTCGACACTTGCCGCGTGCTGGTCCACAAAGCGGTAGCCGTCTGCCGCAGTGATTTGAAATACCTGGTCCACTGGCTGGATCTGCATTCTCCACGTGTCGATCACATCCACTCGAAAACGGTACCCTGCTTCGAGTCCGTGACGGGGCAATTCAAATGGCCAGGAACTCGGTGTTTGTTTACCGAAATAGACCAAGTACTGCCGACCGGGCTGTCCAGCGATATTGCTGACCTGCCATTTGTCGATCGGCTCGACTCCCTCAACTGGCGCCGTGGCAAGTATCTGACCTAAGAAGGCAATCCGCGGCGGACTTTCGCCGCGTAGAATACCACCCTTCGACCACCACAACACATCATCCGAGCGCAAGTAGCATTCGCCGTGTCCTACATACGTACCGGCGATGGTTCCTTGCCAAAAGCGATGTACCATTTCCTGTGGAGAAAGATTACCCCAGCGTCGGGGAATATCGCCTTCGTATTTCACTTCATCGAAAACAATCGGCTTGCGGTAGACGTCGCGGTAAAGAATTGCTCTCCCTGCATCTTCCACGGCCGAACCGTTTTGGATGCTGGCGTGCGTTACCCAAGGATGTGTATGGTTGTATATCCGGCTACCATTGTGGATCGAGCGCAAATGTTCGTAAGGATCGCAGTGGGCCACAAGCTGAAATAGTCGGTCCCAGTCGTCCTCTTGCTTGGACTCCATAAAATCGTATTCGTTGGCCAGCGACCACCACACATTTTGAAATGCGGCCAATCGACTCACCACGTATCGCACATACGCGTCGTCGACGTCATCGGGCATGCGATCGAATCCCCAATGCCCCTTGTCGTAGGGATGAAACAGAATCACGTCGGCTTGGATTCCCAATTGCTGCAGCTGGCGGATCTGATGTTCCAAATGCTGAAAAAACTCGGGATTATAACGGGAAAAATCCCAATTGTCCGGTGGCACGCCGACAAACGGATAGCGCAGTGGGCTCGTTCTCATTCCATGTATAGCGTTTGGGGAAAACGCACATGCGCAATTTATTAAAGGGAGCAACGGTCAGCGTCGCTAAAGTCTGCTGCTGCAATTGCTCATCCTGATGAACCCAAGCGTAGCAGGTTGTGCCCAGCGGTCGATACGGTGCTCCATCGGCATAGGCGAAATGAAACGTGTTGTGAACGTGTACCGGCCCATGATTGTTTGCACTGGGAGCAATCACGTCGAAACTGCCTTGCTGACCGTCCAGCTGCGCACGATTGCTGAGCTGTCGTGTAGTGCCATTGCCCCAAAGTGTCTGGCATGAAGCGGATGCGATAGATCCCCTGACCATCGTAGAAACCTTCAATCTCATACGATTTCGCTCCGTTACTGATGGTCGCGGTCAGACGCACATCCCGAAACGGATTGCCATCCTTTGGCCCTTCCAACTTCACCTCAAACACGCCCCATTGCTCAACGTCACCGAGCGAATCCGCGGCTCGCAACGGAGGTCCACAAATGACGATCAACCAGGCGAGCGACAACCACCACGAATGGAACAGACAGCGATAGGTCGACGAGGCAATTGACATTGGACAACCGGCGTTCCAGAGCACTTCGGGGATGGTAAACACCTCGAGTTTAACACGTCGATCGCGCGAAATCACGTGCCCGCTGCTCATGGGACCGCGCACGGCCGGTCCGAATCTGCCTGAATCACGAGTTCATGGAATTGCATAGGGCCAAAGCAAGACACTCGAATCCGTCGACGGACGTTGCTTAAAGATTTGTGATGGGTCGAGCGGCCAAGTATCATACGCGTACGTCGCGTGACCTGTTGTGAGTTGATCTGGAGTTTTGACGATGATGACGACAACAAATGGAGCCAGACTGGTGGTATTTGTCAGCGTTGCCTTGGCCGGCTGCACGGGCCTGTATGCTTGGCAGCGATTGGGCTATCAAGATACCCCCATAATTCCGGGCACGAAATGGCATGTGCATGACGGAGAACGTCCGCAGCCGCGAGTGATTCAGCCCGGTCAGCAATTCAGTGAGTTGGCCAATGCCCCGTCGGACGCCACGGTGCTCTTTGACGGTAATGACCTGGACCAGTGGCAGGGGCGCGATGGTCAATCAGCAAACTGGACGTTGGCGGATGGATATTTCGCAGTGGGACGCGGCCAGGGAAATATCCGCACGAAGGAGCGTTTCCAAGATTTCCAGCTTCACCTGGAATTCGCCACGCCGACAAATGCTCAGGCCAATAGTCAAGGGCGCGGTAACAGCGGCGTCTTGATCAACGGCATGTATGAAGTCCAGCTATTGGATTCGTACAAAAACCCGACTTACCCCGACGGACAGTGCGGCTCCATCTATGGCCAAACACCTCCGCTCGTCAACGCCTGCCGGCCCGCGGGAGAGTGGCAGACGTACGATATTGTTTTCGAATCGCCACGTTGGGACGACCAGGGCAAATTGGTCAAGCGGGCCAACGTGACGGTAATTCACAATGGAGTCGTGCTGCATCACAAGCGTGAATACATCGGTGCGACCGATGGAGTCGGCGGTGTACCTCACACCGCATTGGCGGAATACAAACAAGTCCATCCGCCCGAAGTCTTCCTGGAACTACAGGACCACGGGAATCCCGTTCGGTTTCGCAACATCTGGATTCGACCTCTGGGCGAATACGATCAAACGTGACCCATGACACCATTCGCTTTCCGTTTACGCTGCCGTCCCTGCGATCGTTCTGCAACCCGACATTCGCCCCTCAACGTTTGCAGCAAGTTTGCGGTGTCCGCCCTACTACTTTGGGTATCAGGGCTGCCGCTATCGGCCGCCGAGAAAAGCGAATGGTTTGAAATTCAAGTTGTTGATGCACAGACCGGTCGCGGCATTCCCCTGATCGAATTGATCACAGTCCATGAAGTTCGCTACGTAACCGACAATGCCGGCCGAATTGCCTTTCGTGAGCCGGGGCACATTGGCGAAACTGTCTTTTTTCACATCGCAGCGCAAGGCTATACCGTAGCCGCCGACGGATTTGGCATACGCGGAGTGCGGCTTAAGATTGATCCCGGTGCCGCTGCGCGGGTTGAGCTGCAACGTGCCAACGTGGCGGAGCGATTGTACCGAGTTACGGGTCAGGACCTGTACCGCGACTCGGTCATACTGGGTCATGAGGTACCCATCGAATTCCCGTGGGGAGCTGGACAAGTCGCTGGGCAAGATTCGGTTCAAGCCGTTGCGTATCGCGACAAATTGTATTGGTTTTGGGGCGACACCAATCGACTCGCCTATCCGTTGGGTCTGTTTCGCACGGCAGGCGCAATCTCGGCCACGATGACTCACGGAGGCCTGGCCCCCGAAATCGGTATCAACTTCAGCTATTTCACCAACTCAGACGGATTCGTCAGAGCCATGGCCGATGTACCGGACCCTCAAGGCGTGGTTTGGTTGGACGGAATCTGTACGGTCCGCGACACATCGGGACGCGAACGTCTCGTGGCCCACTTCTCGCGCCGCCCGGGATTGGCTGAGGCCTATGAACAGGGATTGATGATCTTTAATGACGAGCGGGACACCTTCGAAGTCGCCAAATCGTTGCCACTCGAGGAACATTGGCGGATGTTGCAGGCGCACCCGGTCGAATGCCGCGTCGACGGACAAGACTACCTGATGATGGGCAATCCATTTCCGGTCACGCGCGTCCCAGCCACCTTGCAAGATGTGCTCAACTCCGGCAGCTACGAGTCCTGGTCATGCATGGATCCGACAGCGGACCCGGCCACCGCTAGACCCAGACGCAATGCTGCCGGCCAACTCGACTATCGCTGGCAAGCCGGCCCGCCGGTAACGGCACGTGAGGAACTACGCTGGCTAAAGGAGGGGGCGATCCAGGCCCACGAACTTCGACTGTTGCCCAGTGATGCCGCTGCCCCCAAAGAGCGAATCACAATGCATGCGGGCACAGTCCACTGGAACGCTTACCGCAAGCGGTGGATCATGATTGCCAACGAAATCAGCCGACGTGCTGATAGCCCATCCCTGCTCGGTGAAGTGTGGTATTCGGAAGCCGAGTCTCCGCAGGGCCCATTCTCCACCGCCGTGCGCATCGTGTCCCACGACAAACAGAGTTTCTACAACCCATGCCACCACAAATTCTTTGATCAAGATGGGGGCCGCATCATTTTCCTAGAAGGCACCTACTGCAACACGTTCACGCAGTCGCCTCCCACGCAGCGGTACAACTACAATCAGATCATGTACCGCTTGGACCTGGATGCGCCCCAGCTACGGGCGGTATTTCCCCACTAATCGACAGAGAGCGAACGCCAAGACAGGCCGCCGCCGGGGCGGACAAAACCAAGGCAACAATCGGGGACCGCGTGTATCGGTTCGTCGACAGAATAGTCCTGAAATCAGCGGCAAATCCCTGCTTGGCGAATGGCACTCGACAAACGATAATCAAAGTTTCCCCCGCAAGATTTTTCTGCAGAGGCGAGACGCATGGCAAATACGGCGCCCTGGATAACGTACCGGCCCGAACTGAAAGTGCTCGACTGTACCATTCGCGACGGCGGCCTGATCAACAATCATCAGTTCTCAGATCAACTCGTTCGCGCGGTCTACGATACATGCGTCGCCGCGGGCATTGATTATATGGAAGTCGGCTATAAGAACTCGCCGAGAATTTTCCCCAAGAACGAATTCGGCGCCTGGCGGCATTGCGAAGAGGACGACCTACGGCGCGTGGTCGGTTGCCATGATGCGGACAAGACCGGCCTAAAGCTTACCGCCATGGCTGATGCGGGGAAGAGCGACTGGAAACACCAGTTGGTGCCCCGCGAAGAGAGCGTACTGGACATGATCCGCGTGGCCTTTTACGCTCACCAGGTTTCTGAGGCCGTGCAAATGATCGAACACGCTCATGAACTTGGTTACGAAACCATGGCCAACTTGATGGCAGTATCCAACATCACAGAAGCGGAAATAGATACGGTTTTGGACGCGATCAAGCCGACACCCGCGGGCACGATGGTGATCGTCGACAGTTTTGGCCACCTGTACCGCGAGCAAATTGACATGCTCTATCGCAAATACGCCGCGGCGATGGAAGGGACAGGTAAGGAAATCGGCATCCATGCTCACAACAATATGCAGTTGGCATTCGCTAACACGCTCGAGGCGATCATTCTGGGCGCGAATCGCGCCGATGCCACGATGATGGGGCTGGGACGAGGAGCCGGCAACTGCCACATGGAATTGTTGCTCGGTTTTCTGCGCAATCCTAAGTTCGACCTGCGGCCCGTGATTCAATTGCTGCGGGACCACATCGAACCGCTGCGAGCGACCGTCGAGTGGGGACCGCTCGTCCCCTTCAATATCACGGGGCAGCTCAACCTGCATCCCCGGGCAGCGATCGAATTTCGCGGCACCGAGCACAAGAATGATTACGTTAAGTTTTATGACACCATCATTCGCGAAACCTAACTCGCTGCCTATTCACTTCTGCGCTGCTAATGGTCCTCGGCGAGCAGCGCGAAGCTGAAATTTCGCGGACTCTCGTTGGTCGCCCTGGCCCTTTGGCTGCGCAGACATCAATAGTAAGCTGCTTCGCTCTCACCGCTACGTCTCTAGTTAAAATAACTCGTCGATCGGCGCACCGTGGTCAATTGCTGCTACGGGACGACCGGCGTGATCGCGAAAATGCACGGATGGATCGACACCAAGTACGCGAAAGATCGTATGGTGAATATCGCCGGGCCGCAGAGGACGATCACCAGGCTCTTCGCCCAAGCGATCGGTCGAGCCGACGATTTGGCCGCCGCGTAGACCGCCGCCACCTAACAGGCAAAACATGGCCTGACCCCAGTGATCACGCCCCGGCGTCCCCATGCTCATCGGCGCGCCTCCATTTCCCCCATCGTTCATGCGGGGCGTCCGGCTGAACTCCCCACACATCACCACCAGGACCTGTTCAGCCAAGCCTCGCTCAGCCAAGTCCGAGAACAAAGCGTAAACCAACTGATCAATACGGGGTAGGTAGCTCTCCATGCCCTGTTTTAAATCCCAATGGTGGTCCCAGCCGCCCAAGTGACATGTGACAAAGGTCACCCCCGCCTCGACAAGACGCCGCGCTAAGAGGGCCGCTTGTCCCCACGAATTGCGTCCGTAACGGTCACGCGTCGCTGAGTCCTCTCGGCTCAGGTCAAACGCCAGCTGTGCGTTGGATCCGGCAACCAATTCAAACGCCTGTCGGTCAAATTGATCCATCGACTCGATCAGACCCGATCGGTCGACATCGCGGCGCAAGCGGTCGAACCGCCGCAGCAGAGTACGGCGATCAGACAGGCGGTCCACGGTCAACGAATCAACCAGATTGACGTTCCGCACACGGAAGCCCTCGGAGTTCGGATCGCCTTCTGTTTCAAACGGATTCGCGTCGTTACCCAAATAATTGCCTCCGAAATAACCCGGTCGAATCCCCACGCTCATGGCATAGGGAATCGCTACCTGTGCCGGCATGCCCGGGTGCCGCGGTCCCGCGACCTTGGCGGCAACTCCACCAAAAAACGGAGATTTGCCGGCGGTAGCGGCACCGCTGACACCGGCATCGCGGCCCGTCAACATCCAATGGGCGCCGGTGAAGTGATCTCCCGTCATGTGCTGCAGCGATCGGACGATCGCAAACTTATCCGCGATCCTGGCCTGGAGCGGAAAGAGTTCACTGATTTCGATGCCGGGCACATTCGTTCGGATGGGTGACCAGATTCCGCGGTATTCCGAGGGGGCCTGAGGCTTGAGATCGTACAAGTCCATGTGGCTTGGCCCCCCGTCTAGCCACAACAGGATTACGGACGTGTCTTTGGGTTTCGCCAGGCCCTGCTCCGCGGATAGTGTCTTGGCGCGGAGGATCTGTGGCAACCCCATACTGGCAAAGCCAGCCACACCGACCTGTAGAAAGCTACGTCGGCTCACGCCGTCACAATACGCGCGGGAGGTCTCCAATTCGACGCGAAGCATGATCGACTCCTGTTTCCGATCGCAAAACGGCAGCAAAGAACGGTCGCCCACGCCCATGTGGGGCGCGGTACCGCTTCGCATTTTAGGGCGCCGGGTCCCAGGATTCAATGGTCTAGCAGCCCGACATCAGCGAAAACCGACGGCAGTCCGTCTGCGACGTAACCATCGACCCCAAAGGAAGTTAATAAAAACCGCGAGTCTTTCCCTTGGGCATGTAACGTTGGGGCCGGAACTTCGCTTAACAAGGTGTGGGATAGCCAAATCCAGACAATGCCTACTGTGACAAGACTCACCACCGACTGTGACAAAACTCACCGATCCTCTCGTATCCATAAGGAGCTCGAATATGATCCGCCACCTCCTCATCACCACCGCCCTGACCGCCATCGGCTTCGCCACCTTCACGAACGACACGTCCGCAGGCTGCTCGCGAGGACATCACGTCAGCTATGCTCGGCCGTACGTACGTCGCGTACAACACGTCGTGCAGCCGGTCACCGTCGTGCGTCGAACCGTCGAGGTCGTGCCGCCCCCCGTGATTGCCGAACCCGAGCCAACTTTTCCATCCGTGCCCGCGGGAGCCACACTTACGATTCCCGCTAACTTCTTGGGAAACGATCCGGGAAGTGTATTTATGGTGTTTCGCGACATCAAATTGCCTGTACAAATCCACTCTTGGAATTCGACGGGCGTCACGATCACGCTGCCTCCCATGGCAATTAAGGATGCCGTGCTGATCCGCCTAGATATCGTGCTGCCGGACGGCCGCCTAGGGCATTCGCAAAAGCTAAACGTCACAGCTCCGGCGCCAGTCATCCTGCATCCGGTTGCTCCGACATCTCCGCTGCCAACGAACGCGGCGCTGTCCAGTCAACCGAACGTCATGAGTGGCCTGCTGGGCAACTAAATCGAACGCCATGACTTTTCTCTCTCGAAAGCCGGGCTTCACATCGGACCCGGCTTTTCCTTTTTTGCTTTGGTGGCGAACGAACAACCGCAAGTGATTAGCGTGACCTTAGGTGTGCCGGCATTCGTGGCACACAATCCTGCGCGTGCGAACAAGTTAGGTTGAATTCAGTGGTTCCACTTATTCACTTCTGCGCTGCTATTGGTCTTCGGCGAGCAGCGCGAAGCCGAGATTTCGCGGACTCCCGTTGGTCGGCCTGGCCCTTTGGCCGCGCAGACATCAATAGAAAAAGCAAACGGCAACGAGTCGCCGCGGCTCAGCGACTGATTGACGAACCGGCTATCGTAGGTTGGCAAATGCAGAAGAAAAAGGGGAAACCATGATCAATCTGGAGACCATCGATCTATTCCGCGTACCACCTGGAAAACGGATTCGCTTGCAAGATCATGATCCTGGTTGGGCTCAGACAGAAGAGCTAAAAGAGCTGGGTAAGGATAAGGTGAAGAAACGTGCCAAAGAGATTCTGGCCGAGAATCTAAAGAGCTTAGCGGAAACGCAGGAGTTGCTTTATGCGGACGACCGTTACAGCGTCTTAATCATTCTGCAAGCCATGGATGCGGCGGGCAAGGATGGTACGATCAAACATGTGATGTCGGGGGTCAATCCACAGGGCTGTCAGGTCTTCAGCTTCAAGCGGCCTCCAACGGAAGAGCTGGATCACAATTTCCTGTGGCGTTGCATGAAGAGTCTGCCGGAGCGAGGGCGGATCGGCATTTTTAATCGTTCCTACTACGAAGAAGTTCTGGTCGTGAAGGTACATCCCGAGTTGTTAGAGCTCAGAAGGTTGCCGCCGGGGAACGTCGACCAGTCGTTCTGGAAGGTCGGTATGAGGATATCAACGCCTTTGAAAAACACCTGGTGCGAAACGGAACGTTGATTCTCAAGTTCTTCTCTGCAACATTTCGAAGGAGGAACAGAAGAGTCGACTTCATGGATCGATTGAACGAACCAGACAAGAACTGGAAGTTTTCGGTGGCGGATCTGGCGGAGCGAGCGTACTGGGAGGCTATCAAGACGCCTACGAAGACGCATTCAGCGCCACCAGCACCGCCTGGGCCCCCTGGTACGTGGTGCCCGCGAATCAAAAATGGGTCACCCGCACGGTGGTTGCCGACATCATAACCACTTCCATTCGGGCGTTAGACCTGCGATTTCCTGTCGTCAGCGAATCCCAGCGAAACGCCTTGGATGAGGCACGGGAGCAATTATTGAAGGACGGATGATTGACGGCTCTCGCTCCCCTTGCTCCGGAGACAAAAATCCTCATGACACCGGACGACAAAGTCAAGAAGAAGCCCATCCTAATCGAGCCACAGGCTTACGATCAAGCGCACGAAATTCTCTACGATTCCGTGCTTCACCTTTGGGAGGTCGTGGACAACCTTAGTCGCTTACGTCCACGAAAGAGCGAATACTACAGTGTCTCGATCTTTGGATCGGCGCGGATAAAGCCAAAAGACGTCATCTACGGTGAAGTCAAATGGCTCGCCGGTGAATTGGTTGACTTAGGATGCCATATCGTTACCGGCGGTGGTCCTGGTTTGATGCAAGCGGCAAATGCGGGAGCGCAAGAGGCAGCGCCAGATGCTCCCGAACGTTCGGTAGGCATTCGCATCGAATTGGAGTTCGAACAGGAAGCAAATCCGTTTGTGGGCAGAGTCTATGAGCACAAGACTTTTTTTTCACGGCTGCATCATTTTGTCCTCCGCAGCAACGCCTTTGTCGTCGTCTCGGGCGGTATCGGAACATCGTTGGAAATGATGATGATCTGGCAACTTTTGCAGGTACAGAACATCTACGATACGCCCTTTGTCCTTGTCGGTCCGATGTGGTCCGAATTGGTGGACTGGGCAGAGCGATGTATGATTGATGCGCAACCGCAGTTGGCATCCCCTCGTGACATGACGATTCCCGATTGTGTGACAACAGTGGAAGAGGCCCTGGAGTTGATCCGCGCCGACTACGCGCGATGGCAAGAGTAGAAGCTTGAGATCAAGATCCCATGGGCGATGACAGGAAACCGCTCACTCAGATAGATTGACCAATTGCGGATCTTGCCAATCGAAAACGCACTGGGTTGTATGTCACGGTACGACTTCGTTGAAGTGCTCATGCCGACTTCTCCAATACCTGACGAAGTCGTTGGTAGTCGATCTTTGCATTATGCCGCCGGTCGACCGGTAGCTTTGGCAAGATACGAACGGATTCTACTCCGGCGAACGCGAGTGATTTGAGCAACGATCCGAAATCCGGATTCTTAGATCGGCTGGCGAGTTCGACAGCGAGTGTTCGTTCTCCATGATGCAATAAGAATGCTGCGCGTCGGATATAGTCGTACTGCAGTGCGGCGTGTTCGACACCCAACGGATACAACGCGCCTCGATCGTCCTCTAGGGGATCATTACGCGGAGCGTCCTGCAGAGGATATTCAGAGCACCTGTACTACCCAAACTGACAAGGAATCCCAGTTTCAGTAGTTCCAAGAACGACATATGGCTAGCCCGGGGCCGTAACTCGCTGGTACGTCTGGAGATCGATGCCGGGGACTTGATCCGCGTGAAGTAGTCGTTGGACGACTTGCGTGATCCAGAGCAGCATCTCTTTGAATCGGAGCAGTTCCAGGAAGACCCTCGGTTCGGGATCCCATTTTCGCTTGGCCAACGTGAAGTGCAGCCATACCCACACGTTTCTCAGGACGAGTGCAACGCCCACAAAGAGCAGACGCTGCGCCGGATTTCGGGTTGACGTCTTGATGCGGGCTTCGTTCATCTGCCGATAGCTGGTTTCGATTCCAAACCGTTTGCGGTAAGTCTCGCGAATGTACTTGGGGGAGCGTTTCAGGCGATGGACCGTAAAGAGGAGCTTCTTTCGCCCCGGCTTGCTGGTCCTCTTGTCCGTGTAATACTTGCTTGCCACGCAGATCATCACGCGCGTCGTGCGAGTCTTGCCATCCACCTTGCTGTTGAGAGTGTGCATGTAGTAACCGTGCTTCTTCCTCAGCAATGCCCGCAATCCAGTGGCTTTCTTGGGTGGCTTTGTTTTTCGCCCACGTGGTATCGCCGGAATGACGAAGGCAAGGCCTGCGCGTTTCAAGTAAGAGATCACCGAAACGCTGAAAAACCCCTTGTCTAGCAGCAGAAACTTGATTTTGACTTCGCGTTTGCGGACGATTCGCAAGAGCCTCTGCACGACCTCTTTCATCTTTTCCGAACGTGTGACGCGCGTCAGGGCGAGCGTGTAGCGATGCCCCTTGTGGACGACAACGGCCGTCGCGTAAGCATGAAAATGCGTGGTGCCCGATTTCGGCTGGCTGCGGTAGATCTCCTCTTCGTCCTCTAGCGGCAAGCCATGGTAGGGAATCAACGTCAGATCGATGGCGATCATTCTCGCCTTGCGTCGCAGCGCCTTGGGCAAATCGGTGGTCAACGCCCGATTCAAGCGACGCTCCAATTCTGGAATTGGCGGCAACGACTCCTCGATCGCATCGCGAATCGTCTGATCCGACGGTGCGTCCGCCAAGTCCCGGCAGGCGGCAAAGATGGAAACGACCCGAGCCGCCGCGATCAGAAGGACCGAAATCACCTTGCTGCCCGTACACTTCGTCCCCTCGTATTCCAGCCGCAAAGCCGAGCCCAACCAATGATTGGCGTAGCCGTACACCTCATCCTTTGTCAGGATATAATCCTTCCGTGAACGCATGGCTTCCCTCCGTGAGATGATCTGATTTGACACAAATCATTTTCACGAGGGGCCTTGCGTTCACCTATATCAATCCGTCGTTCTTGGAACTACTGAATTTTGGTCACAAATCGACGACAAAACACGTCTGGCGATTGGAACGGCGACACTCTGAGTCGACATAGTACACCAGCCTTGCCAACGAGAGATTCATCCGTACGCTGTTCACGTGAAGCCGGCGCAACGATCGACATGTGTGAATACCTTCAACGATTTGCGGGAATGCCCCAACCCACGGTGGAGTGCGCAAAGCCATGAATGGTTGCGAGCGACTGCAGCATCTGGACGCGATCCGCATCAATGGGGCCCACCAACGACGGAACGTCGTGGTCCTCGAATCCCAACAGAATGGCCTCTGCCATGCAGCCGTACGTATGACCGAGTGACAGTGGAAAACCGGGGATCGAGATCAGCTCCTCCATCGGCAGACGAACTTGACCACCGGCCAACCAATGAACATCGCTCCGACCTTTCATGACATCGGGAGCAAACGACGTGGGGATCGACACGTCGCAGACAATGGCATGCTCCTTCAGCACATCCGTCGTGAACGGTGCCGTAACGGCATTCGTGGCATAAACGACGACATCAGCATTCGGCAGACCCGACAGATCCGAAACCTCCGCCGCGTCATGCCGGCGAGCCAACGAATTCAACCTGGACAACGTACCGAGCTTCCCGCTGCCAATAAGCAACGTGCGACGAAATCTTGGGGTCAATAGCTCGACACATGCGGCCCCAATATCACCTCCCGCCCCAACGACTGCCAAGGTTTGTTGTGCAGGATCGCGGTAAGTTTCGGCTAACCTCGCCATGACCGCTTGGATGACCAGACAGGTCGTATACGTGTTTCCCGTTACCAGTTTCATCGTTTCAACACGTAGACTTCGCCCCTGACGCGTAACAATCGACGTGAATTGCCCAAGCGCGGCAATACGACATCCCAGCGCTCCGCGACAGATACTCCCCGTTGCACTAAGCCGCGCAGACACTTCACTCTCCGAGCAGCCAACATGCGTCGCATCCATGCGGAGGTAACTGGCAACAGAATGGGAGTGACCAAAACTTGACTGCCGGCCTGCGAACGTATTTCGACGTCTTCCATCAATACCGGTTCAGCAAATGCCGCAAGACGGTCGACATACTTCACTCTCATCTTAGCCGTTAGCTGCGTCAGGTCCGTCTCCAGGTGAATCGCATCGGCGTCGTCGACCAGATGAAACAGCTAAGCGACACGCGGCAGTAGACGTTTTATCGGATACCTCCGATCCGTTTTCAATGTGTGGCGCACGGCACAGACGGGCTGCGATTGGGTCCTTGGTACAAAGTCGACGGAGTGGTCGGCGTCGAGCAAAAACCGAGTCAGCCCCACGGCATCGTCACGCTCGAGGTGCTCACACACGTCTACCAGCCCCTGCAGCAGCATCTCGACTTCCGACGGCGAAACCATTGCGGCAGGTTGGAGCCGAAGCGTAAGAGGGTCACTGAGCGTCGGGGCGACTCGCAATCGATGAACATGCAGCAAATACGCGGAGATGACGAGCCCCAGCAAACCATGCGCATCGAGGTAGCGCAGCACAAAACTCTTGGATCTTTGCTGACTCCGCAGCTCAAGCCCCAGCAATAAACCGCGTCCACGCACTTCGCGCAAGCACCGCGGAAACCTCCCAACCAATTGATCCAGATTTGACTTCATCCACAAGCCAAAGTCGCGACATTGCGCGATCAACCTGTCGTCAAGCCGCTCGAGTGTCGCCAACGCAATAGCACACGAGAACCCGTCGTCGGCGAAAGTGCTCGTATGAAGCAAATCGAATTCCGCTCGATAGCGATTACGATCGATCAACGTCGCGGCGATTTTGTCAATGCCGCCACCCAACGATTTTGACAGCACCACATAATCAGGCTGAATCCCAAGATAGTGGCTGTCAAGAAACGAACCGGTTCGACCCAAGCCAGTTTGACACTCGTCGGCAATCAAGGGGATCTCGCAATGGCGACACATCGCAGCGATTCTTTGGACAAACGACTTCTCCAGCGGCCTTACTCCGGCTTCGCCCTGAATCGGTTCAAACACGAATCCGGCTAGACGCTCGGAAACACAAAAGGCACGTTCTAAATCGTCGACACAATTGGGAGTGATACGGTGAACCTCCACACCTCGAGCAGCAAAGGCACTACGAAAAAGGGAATTGGACGTCAATTGTAGCGCACAAGCGTCTTGCCATGAAAGGCTTGTGCAGCGTCAAGAAAACGCGTCCACGTGTCTCCAACAAGGCGTGCTTCAGCGCAACTTCGACGGCTTCCGCACCGGAGTTGCTAAACACGGTGCAGTATTCCCCTGCAACTCGCCGCGAAAGTTCCCGGGCAAGAACGCTTGCCCCAGGACGCCGAGCACCTTGAACGAAATTCGCCCTTTGGCAGCTCCAGAAATCCGTGGCCGCTGCGACAATGTCCGGGTGTGCATGACCCAGCAACAACGCACCGTAGCCACCGACGAAATCGACGACTTCAACGTCCGCGTTGGAATCGTCACGATAGAACACGCGAGTGCCGTCAGCACGATGGTATTCTACATCCAGACGGAGAGCCCGCAGCAACCGCGTAAGGCCCGGCTGGTGATAAACGTCGGCCAAACTGTCCGGGGAGCAATCTGCCGTGCGTCCCATGCCATTCGTCTGCAGTAACCGTGTCATCCAGTTGACGCCCTGCCCTTCGTCCCTAACACTGAGGCATGCTTGTACAGCAAGTTTGCCGAACATCCGACAACATCATCCGTTAAGTACAAGAGCCGGACTTTGGCGGTCGCTATCATAGGTATAGCCTCACGTCGTGTCCAATACTTTTTACTGCGTGCCTACGTACATCGCCAAATTTGAGATGCACCGAAAACTGTTTTCATTTCTATCCGACACGGTAAAAGGAACGAATCCAAAGTCATCCATAGACAATGCCACGCTTTCCCGCGCCGGTGCTATGACCACGTGCGATCAATCCCGAGTAAGAGTGGAATGGTCGCGTGAAAATCGTGGAAGTGCCAAGGTCGTCAATGATCTGCGAGCCAACTTCAATTGTCGTCCCGTTGGTCAACTCATGTTTCAATCCATCGGACGCAGCTGTGCCGAAGCTACTTTGCCAAAATGACGGCGAACCTCGGAACGCCATCCATCAGTCCAAGGCGTTCGGCCAAATTCGTTAAAAACCGCGACGACCGTTTCGGACAACGGCGATCGGTTTTGAATCTTGAGTTTTCGTCGGTTGCTACGATCTCCACCCGCCCTGCAACGTCGCAAATTGTTCCTCGAATCTCCGATGCACCGTCAGCAGATGTTTCGCGGGTAGCTGAGATACGAAAATGCTGACGAATCGATCGTACGGCATATCGCGGTTAATGGCATTGACGTTAGCGTCGCGATGTCGGTACGTAACGGGGATCGGGTAATCGGCGTTGTCTCCGGAGGAATCGGAATTTCACACGATATCCATCCAATTGCGTCTCCATCGCAGTCCATGCCGAGGCGAGTTCAGTAGGTGAACCGATGATCGCGTGGTTCGACTAGGCCGCCATCCCCTGTGGCGGAGGAGGCGACACGACAGGGTGAATCGCTCGGCGTCGATCGCGGGAAAGATGTATTGCCGGGATCGGCCGCCGGCTACGATGCACTACGCGCCACCTAGAGTTCAAGATCGGCCGATTCCGCAGTTGCCGGAGGTTCAACAGGCAGCATTTGCAGTACATCGTCGCTGGGCCGAACCGACGAGATGTGCCGAGACCGGCAAGCGAATATCCTTTCCATCGACCACGCGGGTGTGAGCTACGGTTTCGGATATGGAAGGCTGCTCCAATGCGCCCGCCATCCCTACCGCCACGAACTGAAGGCCCCCCTCCCCACACGGGTGATGGCTGGCGTGCCCATCCTTCCTGCGACAACCAACCCCGGGAGCCCTTGCGAACAATGTCCACTGTCGTTACCACACCAACGGTTGCCAACAGCAGTCGCGAACTGGGTTGGATTCGCAGCGCCACATTCGACTACACCTTAATTATCGGCGTCGCCGTGCTTGCCTTAGCGTCTGGAGCAATTGTGGTTGCCCAACCCAGTTGGTTCAACGCGGTCCTGTTTCTCGACCTCTGGCTGCTCGGATATCACCACGTCGTCTCGACCTTCACTCGACTGTCGTTTGACAAAGAGAGCCTTGCCAGCAACCGGTTCCTTGTATTCGGACTTCCTTGGCTCGTCTTGGTCGGGACGGTCGCTGTGGGTGCATCCCTGGGAATGTGGGCTCTGGCGACGGTTTACCTCTACTGGCAATGGTTTCATTACACTCGCCAAAGTTACGGCCTAGTTCGCATTTACAGTCGCAAAGCGGGTGAAGTCAGTTCGTTCGACGCTAAAATACGAAACTGGGTCGTCTATCTCGTCCCGCTGTGCGGTATCGCCTACCGCTCCTATCAAGTGCCTGCAACTTTTCTGGGGTCGGACGTCTATTGCCTTCCGGTCCCAATTTCGGTGGTCTACGCTCTGGCGCCGCAGCCCTTTTGGCGATCACCATCTGGTCAGGGCGACTCGTGTGGTCGGCATTTCATGGCCAAATGCATTACGCATTGGAGCTGTACATGCTGACGCATATCGCCGTGTTCTCTTGGGCATATCTCGTGATACCGAGTGTCGACCATGGCTGGCTGGTCGTCAATGTCTGGCATAACGCCCAGTATTTGATGATCGTCTGGATGTTCAACAATAACCGCTTCAAGAACGGTGTGAACCAGGAACATCGTTTTCTATCGGCTCTCAGTCAAAACCACGTCTTCAATGTCATTTGTTATTTGGCCGTCTGCCTAGGCATCACAACGGTCGTGTACGGCTTACTGAACTTCCTGTTTCAACTGGGGCCGCTCGCCGGCATTCCCGCAGCAGCCATGGTGGTGTATCAAACGATTAATTTTCACCACTACATCGTTGATTCTCTGATCTGGAAAGTACGCCGCAAGAACATTCAGCAAACATTACAGATTCAGAGCTAGATACGTTCGAAGATTACCTGACGAACCCGCACTCCCGAGATTGGCGGAACGGACTCCACTCGTACAAAAGTCACTTGAGCATCGTTCTATCGCTTTATCGGAAAGACAGGCTGAATGAATTCAACCACCACAGCAACCGTCGCGACATCTACGTCCACTGGCATGAGCAGATTTCGCGTCGCGTGGGAGATCGGGGGCAACATCGCATTAGCCCTCTTCTTTCTTCAATTCCTGGTGGCACATGGCCAAGAATTCCTGGCGACACATCGTTTCAGCACCTTGTTGCTGGTTATCAAAGTTGCGACCGACGTCGTTTTCTATTTGTTTCGTCGGGTACCCAAGGAAATCTCGTTCTCGCCTTACGATTGGACTGTCGCCTTGCTGGGAACCTACATGGTCGCCTGTTTTCGACCGGAGCATGCCGGCAGCGACAATATCATTGGGCAATTCATGCAAACCTTGGGCTTGTGTATGCAGGTGGGCGGAATGATTTCACTGAACACAAGCATCGGTATGACCGCGGCGAATCGAGGCATCAAGACTGGCGGTCTCTACCGTGTTGTTCGCCATCCGTTGTACCTCAGTTATGCGATCGCCTTCGGCGGCTTTGTGCTCAACCAAATGAGCTGGCACAACATCATGATCTATTTCGCCGCCCTACTGCTTTGGGTGATGAGAATCCTGGCAGAAGAACGCCTTCTGACCAGAGACGCCATGTATCGCACCTACACGACGCGCGTACAGTGGCGGCTGATTCCATTTCTCTTTTGAGTGAGTGGACGATTGGGAACGTCAAACGGGCGGCCCAGATAATCAGAGATCGCTTGTCCTGGCTGAAATCAAATCTTCGTGTCACCGTGCACGCGTAACGTGATCGTGAAACCGACCCGTATGAATTTCGGCTCTTCGACCTCGATGAACAGGAGGCACGCCCACTACGCTATTAGCATCCAGCCCTTCACTGTCTGGAAATGGCCTGGTCGCCCACCGGCCAGCAGATTCTTTTCGAGGGTCAGAAAATGCACGCAACCCCCTAAAGTCACACCTCGCCGAAAGGGAGACGCTGTGCGCGCACCCCAACGAGCTACAACCGCGGCGGGAAAATCTCAGACCTGGTTCCGCTGCTGGTGCTTTTCGGACAGGCACTTGACCTGCTCAATCCGCTCCTCGATGCGTTTCAAATCCCGCAGGGCCAGACTCAGAGCAAAGCCGCTGTCGTCACCCGTCTCTACGACCGACAGAGCGCGATCGCGCTTTTGAATCGCTCGTGATCGCTCCATCTCTAGCCGTTCGAGCTCACGTTGCAGGTCGCGAAGCAGCTGATCGTCCGGAGGTTGTCGAGAATCTATCATACCTGAGCCATGGGTGGTAAAGTGGGGCGCGTCGAAACGAGCACATTCGGACGCGGCCGCCCGACTGTCTATTGTATCTTCGCCGGAGGCATCGCCAATGGCAGTGGCGGGCGGCTACATGGAACCTTAACAATCTGCCGCGACCCGTTGAATCGGTCAAAACAATACCCACTAACTGGACTTTGGGTGGTCTGGCAAAGCCGGGCTGGCCCGCTGGAGCGTGGTTCGCGCCGTGGCAACCGCAGCCACGTAGGGCGCCCCGCGAATTGAACCCGAAAGGTATGCGATGTACCGAAACGTTGACCACCGGATTATCACGATGGCCTGCTGCCTGTTGGCTGCCTCAGCTGCGGCCGACGGTCCCCGAGACAACTTGCCGAATCAGGTTCGGCCCGTCCCGCCGGTTGGCATCGCATTGGACACCCTGGATCAACAGGAGCTTGGCGATAACTTGGCCAAGCTGGATCGGATGATCGCCGAACTGCAGACTCGGACCGACGGAGTTTCGAGTAATCGACTGCCGGACGTGGAGATTTTTTCGCGGGCGATCCATCAAGGCCTCGATTACCGCGAACTGTTTTCTCCGCGCGACGTCGCCAGCGCTAAGCGAGTATTGGACGAAGGTCTGCAGCGAGCTCGTGCGTTATTGCGCAATGAATCCCCCTGGACCGCGCAAACGGGGCTTGTCGTGCGAGGGTTTCGTTCGCGCATCGATGGCACAGTGCAGCCCTACGGATTGGTCGTACCGTCATCTTATGCTGAAGAAGGAAAGACGAAATTCCGGTTGGACATCTGGTTACATGGTCGCGGTGAACTCATGACCGAACCAGTGTTCATCGCAGACAGAATGCGTAGTATCGGCCCGACGGCACCGCCAGACACGTTCGTTCTACATCCGTACGGTCGTTACAGTAACGCCTTCAAATTTGCTGGCGAAATTGACGTTCTCGAATCGCTGAATCACGCGAAACAGAATTACCGCGTCGACGATGATCGCATCGCTATTCGAGGATTCTCCATGGGAGGCGCCGGTTGCTGGCAAATGGCGGTCCATTATCCGGATCTGTTCTTTGCCGCCAATCCCGGCGCTGGTTTCGCGGAAACGCGTGAATTCTTGAAAACGTTCCAGCAGGAAACACTCCAGCCCACGTGGTTTGAACAGCGGTTGTGGAGCATGTACGACTGCACGGGATATGCATCCAACCTCTATCAGCTTCCTACGGTCGCTTACAGCGGAGAGCTCGACAGCCAAAAACAAGCAGCAGACATTATGGAACGAGCCTTAGCCGACGAACATCTCCGCCTAACTCACATCATCGGACCTCAAACGAAACACGCGATCCATCCCGATTCGCTGATAACGATCAACGAAAAACTCGCGTCGCTTGCTGAGCGTGGTCGCTGTCGAGTACCCCAAGAGATTCGGTTCGCGACGTATACACTCAAGTACAACCGCTCACATTGGTTAACGATCACGCAATTGGGCGAACACTGGACGCAAGCAAGGGTCATCGCCAAACTCATACCGGCAGAGAACGCTGTCGATTTAGCGATTCAGAACGTTACGGAACTGCAGCTATCGATCCCGGCGGGATACAGTCCGTTTGCGGCTGACAAACCCGTCCAAATTCGTATCCACGAACTCGGCCCCGCCAACGTCGCTTCCACCGTACAACGCGTGACCGGCTCGCAGCCAGGAACCGACCGTTCGTGGGACTGCCAGTTACATTCGTCTGGTGAGACGACGTGGCAAATCGGCGCCAACGTCGTCTCCGGTCCGCGCAAAGAGCACAATTTACAGGGCCCCATCGACGATGCCTTTATGGATGCTTTCATAGTTGTGCAGCCCACAGCCGATGACCAACATGACGCGGTTGGTAAGTGGGCTAACGCCGAGCAACAACATTTCGCCCAAGAGTGGCGACGACAATTTCGCGGCGATGCCATCATCAAGCGCGACGTGGACGTGACCGATCAAGACATGTTGGACTACCATCTAATCCTATTCGGCGATCCCACTAGTAATTCCGTGCTGAAAAGAATTCTGCCGCAATTACCGATCGACTGGACGCCCGAGAGTCTTCAAGTGGGAAATGAAACATTTCCCGCAGCACATCACGTGCCCGTGCTGATCTATCCGAACCCTTTGAGTCCGCACCGATACATTGTCATCAATAGTGGTTTTACTTATCGCGAGTATGCGTATCTCAACAACGCGCGACAGGTCCCCAAACTGCCCGACTGGGCCGTCGTCGACCTCCGCACTCCGCCGGACTCGCTATGGCCGGGGCGGATCGTGAGCGCAGGATTCTTCGACGAGCGGTGGCAACTGAAGTAGGCGCTATGGGGGCTTTCTAGGACAGCGCGTAATGGATTACGCTGTCAGTAGGTGGCCACGTGCCGGCGTGAGTCGGCTGCTTCATCACGGAAGGCATGTTATTGTACGACAACCAAGCAGCCAAGACGCTCTATCACAAAGCCAGTCGTGCGGCTTGGCTGGGCTTCGCGGTCAATTTGTGCCTGGGCCTTATCAAGTTAATTGGTGGCTTGGTCAGCAATTCTTTTGCCCTGATCTCCGACGCTGTCAATTCGTTGGGCGATACGCTCACGTCGATTGTGGTTTTGTTTGCACTCTATTATGCCCAACGTCCTGCTGACGAAGAGCACCCTTACGGACACACACGAGCCGAAGCCGTGGCGGCATCCAACATCGCGCTGATCATCGTTATTTCGGCGCTGTATGTCGGCTGGGGAGCTATCCGCCGTTTGACCGACGTGCATGAGATTCCGCCGGTCTGGACACTTTGGATCGCTGGCGCCAACGTACTGATCAAAGAGGGCTTGTACCGATACAAGTTGATGGTCGGTCGCCGCATTCGCTCGGGAGCCATCATCGCTAACGCGTGGGATCACCGTAGCGATGCCCTATGCTCGTTGGCGGTGCTGATCGGCCTGGGTGTCGTGCGTTGGGGCGGGCCGGATTTCATTTGGGCCGATGAAGTCGCTGCGCTGGTGGTGGTTGCGGCGATTTTGTGGTCGGGCGCAAGGCTCTTCCAGAGCAGCACCAGCGAACTGCTCGACCCGCAAGCGGACTCCGAATTTGTGGAACAAATACGCGCCATCGCCCAATCCGTCGCGGGCGTGAGCGCCGTCGAAAAACTCTGGGTTCGCAAAACCGGACTCGAATACTTGGCGGACATCCACATCCAAGTCGACGCCAACCTGTCCGTTGAAGAAGGGCACCTGATAGGACATCGCGTAAAGGATCGGTTGCTCAAGAAATTTGCGAGTCTCCGGGATGTCCTCGTGCACCTCGAACCATTTCCGCACATTCACTCGACCTCCAACTCGCAAAAGGCGTCAAGTGGCGCAAAATAACGATCTCTCGCCGCTTGCCGACGGAGCATCACAATCCCAACTGGTCGTGCGCGTACAAAAGACTTTGTTGTATATTCGCCTGCTCCAACTCGACGCGCTGATCCGGCGAAAGCGAGCTGACTTGCTGCATCTTTTCTTGAGCATGATCGTGCACGAACCGCAGCATATCCGCCAGTTCTTGAGCCGGCAGTTGAGGGAAAGTTGCCCAGTAGCTGGGCTCCAATACGGGCACTTTCAAGGGATCCCGGGTGATAAGTTCCAGACTGAAGTGAAGGTCTGGCTTTTCCCGTCTCAACAACTGGACGATCTCTTTCAGTGGCAGACACCCCTGCCCCAAGGGAATGTCGCCCAGCAAAAAGCCCTTATCGTACGGCTGGACCGCCTGATCCTTCAGATGCACCGCATGTGCCCAAGGGGCTAAGCGCGGACAGTATCCAGCGGCGGTTCAAGCAGTGCGACACTGTTGCCTGTGTCAACACACGCGCCGATGAACGGACTGTCCAGATGCTCAAACAAGCGGACACGTTCGTCGCAACGTTGGTCCTTATGGTTTTCGACGGCCAAGGGCAGCTCATAATGCTCCACAACCGGAGCGGCACGTTCCAACGCACGCAGGCCGTGTTGCACGTACTCGCGGTAACTGTCCAGCGTCGCAAAGAACTCGTAACGTCGGCCGGGCAGAATTGTAGTTCGAGCTGCAAGGGCTCCACACGTGGCCGCCGTTTCAATCTCGGAGGAAAACCGATCAACATCCTCCTCGTCTTCCGGCACGCGCACAATCGCCTCAATAAACATCCCAGCGTGATCGGCACGTTCCCGCAACACTTCACAGTCGCGACGAGGCCGCACGCCAAGGTTCACTTGCATACCTCCGGCACCCAGGGCATGACAATGGTCTAGAAACGTGAGAGGATCAAACAGGTCACCAACCCCACCTGGACGCAACTGCACCTGACGTTGCGATGCGCAACAGTAGGCGACCAACCCCAGCGAAGAACGTTGAGGAGCGTCCGTTGTATCCGCCGCGAATAACGTGCGAGGTGCCGCGGTTGCCGCGATCAAGCCAATCAACGCCTGTCGACGATGCAACATACCCGCGCTCTCCCAAGTTGGGATCTCTCGCCTACTCCGGCCGAAAGACTTCGACTCCGGCCAGAACCGGTCGCCCTTGCTTGGCGTGAAACTTGATCGTCAGTTCGCTATCTAACATGATGTTGTGATACTCGCGAACGATCGTGGTACGTGGTGCCCCTGCTTCGCGAACGACGTCAAAGTCCGTTTCGACGACGCGATCTCCTACGACGACGTCAAACACTCGCTGGCCGGGTTCGAGGTCTTCTGGCTCAGCAAACTGCAATCGCACCGTATGCGCAGTTGCCGTGGAACGATCCGCCACGGCTTCGACACTCACGACCAATGTAGGAGCGTCAGCGGCCGCACCATCGTAGGCCTTGGCAACTCGATGCCCTTGGCCGGAAATCTGAAAACCGATTGCATTGCCAGACTTCCAGTCCGGTCGTTGCACCAACGTCTGGACCAACTCGGTCACATCAGGTGACTGTTGCTCGGCGTCGGCTTGATCCACTTTTCCCCATTCGGGTATCGACCACGTGATCGTTGGGGCGAGCAGTTTTCGCGCGGAGACATTCTTTGGTGAACTCGAAAACCCTTCGGCATGGTCCGTATCTTCGGCGCGGATCACGACGGAAGTCGGTTCCGATGTGGACTCGTCGCACACAAATTGAATGTATGCCCGCTCGATCTTTTGCCCCGCCGGAATCTCGACGTGATCGAAGCGAATACCAATCGTTTGCGGCCCCTTGTCCTTTACAAACTCCAGGTCACTGCTGTCCAAATTGACGCTGCCATCTTCCTGCTCTTCGGCATCGTCCTTTCCATCTTGAACGCGGAATAGAAGCTCGTTGGCCTGCCCCTTGACCGCCAAGGGAATGACAATCTCCCGACAATCCTCGATGCCCGAAGCACCAACCCACGGCAAACCGGCCCCGCTAAACTTCAACGAATTGTGGTGATAGTATTCGACATTGCCCGTGACCCGGATGGGCAGGTCGACCGAATCCCCACCGACCGTCGGATAGTCGATCCACAGCGTGCCATCGGAATCAACCCGATCGCCAGGAGCCCCAAAGTTCACTCCCAGTCGTCGGATCGGCTGTCCGGGTTTACTGAGCCGAGCGACGTCGTTGACCGTCCACAACTCCATTTCAGGCATATGGACTAGCGCCAGCGAAGTCTGATTTTGATAGCCGCAGCTGCAGGTCCGCGTATAGTCTGGCGCGTTCAACACACCATTGGCAACAACCAGATTCGACGTGCAACCGGATTTAAAACCACCGAGGTTGCCAGTACCGCTAAGCGTTTCCAGGTCGTAGAACCCTGCAGCTCCGGAGCGGAAGGTGAGCAGATTCTCGCTGGCAATGATGCTGTTACAGCCATAAGCGCGACACAATTGCCACTCCTGAGGTTCTTGCGTCAAGGGATTCATGATCAGCTTGGGCGAACCATCCAGCAAACTGAACGCTCCGGACGATATGCTGTACGAATTCACATTCGTCAGAATGATATCGTTATGAATGATGCAGGGTCCGGAATACGACCGATCCTCAACACGCCAGACCAGCTCGCCGTCTTGGCCCCGGTAAACCGCCATGCCGTCGCCCGATTCTGATTTCAGGCGATCACTGGCGTCCGCCCCGGCATGCAATAACAGTTGATATTGCTCGGAGTATCCCAGCCAAGTGCCGGAAATCTTGCCCGTCTGCTCCCAGACCTGATCGCCCGTATGATAGTCGAGCGCGATGATACGATAGGTGTTGGGAGGATCAAGTCCTCGACGCGCAACTTACCCTCTACCGGTTGGGGCAACTTATCCAGGCAATAGACCTTGTCGTCACCCGCCACAATGCCGTTGTGAAGAAAGCTATGTACGGCGTCGACTTTCCATAGCACTTTGCCGGTGTGTCGATTGAAGGCAACCAGCGACGCACTGGCGGCCGTATCGAAACTCTTCGCCCCGTACCCTCGCGAATTCCCCGACAACTTGGCGTCGGAATCCTCAAACGACAACGAGTGCCGTTCGCGGTAATTCGCGAAACCGGCACCGCCCAACAAAACGTCCTCGTAGACTCCAATGAATCCCCACTGGCGATTCTCGGCGGGAACTTCCTCGGGCAAGGAAATCTCTCGAATCGTTTCACCCGTTTCGATGTCCAACACATGGCACTTGTCTGCTTCGACAATATAGACGGCATCGTCGGTCGCCACGTAATTCGTGCCCCGCCCATTGGCCCCGGGTATGTGGACTTGATTGTAAGCCGGGTCGAGCGGTGTATCGCGGTAGGTGTCGTCGAAATAGATATCGAATGTCCCCAGATCAACGAAGGTCCGTTTCCAAAGTACCTGCCCCGTGTAGACGTCGCGGCAGCTCAGCGAATTCATCCCTTCAATAAAGAGTCGCCCGCCGATCACCTGCTCCGGCGGCCCATGGCCGTGGCGTGGCAATACATCCAAGTTCGAACTCCCGCCAAACCACAGTACTCCCAGCGGCAATTTGACGCGTGAGTCATCGGATTTGACGGTGTTGGCAATGTTCCCGTATTGATGCGTCCAGTCCGCTGCGCCTGACAAAGCACCAACGCGACGCGCGACCGCATACCCTCGCATGCTTCCCACCAGCGCCTTTTCCAACTCGGCCTGGCGAAGTTTCCGTCCACGTCACAGAATTGCCCGGATGGCCGGCCAGTACGACCAGATAACCGCCGTAGGGGCGCACCGACTCATAGGCTCGCTTGAGAACGGCCTGATCCTGCGCCGCCGGTTCCAGCGCCCCTTCGCCCAAGATGACCAGTCGCGCGACAAATGATGGAGCCTGGAACGAATCAATGGTACCCACGTGGAAACTGATCCGCGTGCCGTACAGTCCCGCCGAGTCGTACTCACGCCGCAACTGGTCGACGCGTGCTGAGTCGGTATCCACGGCGACAATTTGCAGGTCGGTTTGCGCCAACAGCGCATCGAACAAGGGCACGTTCGGCACGCCAAAAAACAACATGTAGCCCTGACTCGCGCCGGCCCGCGCGGCCAATTCCCGCACGAGCTCGTCGGCTTCTGACGTATCGGGACGCGGCTGCGTCTGCGGTCCAATAAACCGCGCTTTGCCTGCCGAACCGTAGCAGAGGATCAACCCGTCTTGCGTGATCGCGAACAGCCGGTCGGCACCCGCCAGCAGCCGCTGCACTTCGTATTTGATGGGAGACGTCCAGATGAGGACGGGTGGCTCGGATTCGCCTCTCAGCTGCAAGGCCGCCAACTGATCGCGACCGGCCACATACAGACGATTGCCGACCTTGATGATGTCGCCCGACCCGTCAACATTCTCGATTTCCCAGACCAATTCCTTACTGTCGGCACGGTACGCCCGCACGACGGCTATTTCTCCACTACGCCCTTCCTCTTTCAGAATCTTCCTTTCGGCGGCAAACACCAGCTGCGCGTCCAGCACGGGTTCGTTGGTCATAAACGCCGTTTTGTTGCCGCTCGCCAACTCAAACGCGCCACACGCCGCGATCGACGCGTGTGCACATAGAATTCGCTGCCACGGCCTAACACCAGCGATCCACCATTTCCCTTGCCTCCTTCGTTCAACAAGAAGTGACGAAGTTCACCCGTGTTACGGTCAGCGTGTGGCACACTGCGGCCTCCAGGCACCAACAAGTAATCGCCCACGACGACCAGTCCGCCTTGCGGGCACACCCCCGCAAACGACGGGGCGCTGTGCGGTTGTTTGATGTATTGCGTCGCGGTACTATCATTGACCCACGCGATATCGCCACTGGCGGCATCGAGACACCAAATGTAGGTTCCCATGAACGGCCAAATACTGGCAGCAAAGTAGACCTTTCCATCGTCGCTGACGACAGGCCCACCCCACGCGGCCACGCCGAAATCATACGCTCGTTGCCAATCGCCTTGCGCCTGCCGCGGCACCAAAAAACTTCCAACGTAATTGGCCGTCGCTGGCGTTCAAACAATACAAATAGCCGTCATCGCTGACAAAAAAGACCACATCCTGCCAGGCGACCGCCGGAAAGCGAACGGGACCGTCGGCATAAAAGGCCCACAATTCGTCCCCCGTTTGCACGTCCAGCGCAACCACTTTGTCGGCGTCATTAAAGTTGACGAACATGCGGCCATCCTTAACGACCGGCTCAAAAATGCGGTCATATGGCATCATGTCATGGTTCAGCGGATCGTCCCACACCTGCTCACGCGGCGAATAAGCACGAATCCAAGCTACCTCCAGCTTCTCGGGCAATTCCCCCTGCGCCGCCGCTGTGTGCCCCGCGTCGTATCGCCACATCGGCCAGTCACCGGCCGCCTGCACCACATTCACGCAGCACAAACACAGTACGATCGTTCCCCATCGCATCGTCAGCATCCGTATCGTCCCCAAGAATCTGGTCAAGAAATCAAGCGATATCCCATTGCCGATCCGCCTGGAATACTACGGCGATTGCCGTAATGACACCCTCTATGAGCATACCCGTGTGGCCGCCACTTTGCCAGCGACGCCGAGAGTCTCTTCGCCGCCCGCCCGCCCGCGGGATGGCCCCCACGCGTGTCAATTTGCCATAGCCTGCTCCAGACGACGGACTCGACGGTCCTGGGCCTCCAACTCCGGCATGCGGCTCGAATGGGACCCCCAGCCATCGCTGCACAAATGGCCACGATCCTTTATGCTTATGGCCTTTCCGGGCGATCACGGTAAGTGGTCACCCAGCGGCAACGGAGCCCCCCGCCAATTCGCTATCCGGCGGGGGCTGGGAGATTCGAATGACAAACCCCATTGACCACGCCTTTCGATTGGCCAAGGAACGTTATCAGGGCCTAAACGTCGATGTCGACCGAGCCCTCGCCAGTCTCCGTCAGATTCCGATCTCGATCCATTGCTGGCAAGGTGACGATGTCGGCGGGTTCGAGAACCTGGGGCTGGAAATAGGTGGAGGCCTCGCCGTCACCGGCAAATTTCCGGGCCGTGCCCGCACGCCCGACGAGCTCCGGGCCGACCTGAAACAGGCCCTGTCACTCATCCCCGGCAGTCACCGACTGAATTTGCATGCCAGCTATGCGGAATTCAATGGCAAGCCGGTCGAACGCAATGCACTGGAACCCAAGCATTTTCAAAGTTGGATTGACTGGGCACGGCACAAGGGCATTGGTCTGGATTTCGATCCCACGTACTTCGCCCACGCAAAGGCAGCCGACGGCCTGACACTCTCTCATCCCGACGCGGGAATCCGGCAGTTTTGGATTGAACACGGGATCGTCTGTCGTCGGATCGGCGCGGCCATGGGCCAGGCGCGTGAAAGTCCCTGTGTAACCAACGTCTGGATTCCCGATGGTATGAAAGATCTACCCATCGATCGCTTAGGGCCGCGCAAACGATTGGCCGACTCGCTCGATCAATCTTCCAAGAACCTCTCGACGCGCGGCACAATCTGGATGCTGTCGAGTGCAAGCTGTTCGGTCTCGGCTCCGAGAGCTACGTGGTGGGTTCGCACGAGTTCTACTTAGGTTACGCCATCACTCGTCAAAAACTACTTTGTCTTGATGCGGGCCATTTTCATCCCACCGAAGTGATTTCCGACAAGCTATCGTCCGTGATGCTGTACGTACCCGCGCTGTTGCTGCATGTCAGCCGAGGCGTACGGTGGGACAGTGATCATGTGGTGATCATGACCGACGAGTTGCAGGCGATAGCAGGAACTCGTGCGCGGACAGTTTTTGGATCGCGTTCATATTGGACTCGATTTCTTCGACGCCAGCATTAACCGTGTGGCCGCCTGGGTCATTGGCACTCGCTGCATGCTACGTGCGGCTGTTGCTTGCCCTGTTAGAGCCAACCGATATGCTGCGGAAGCTGGAAGACGTTGGCGACTACACCTCGCGACTTGCCCTTCTGGAAGAATTGAAAACCCTGCCAGCAGGGGCCGTGTGGGACTACTATTGTCAGCAACAGGACGTCCCCGTCGGCCGCAACTGGTTGACCAACATCAAGCAATACGAAGCCGATACGTTAAGCCAACGAACCGAAACGCATGCGTAATTTCCTTCGCCCGCCGCGCGAGAGTTTTCTCAAGCGGCCCGGCGCTCGGCTAATAATGGCGCATAGCAAGTCTTGAGCCGTACCGGATTGCGGCGCGAGCCGGATGAGCGAGCTCATTTCCTTCTTTGCATGGCAACGATTCGCCCCGTCTCCAACGCGGACGGCCTCGTGTGCCGACGGGCGAAGCGCGCTAGAATAGAGAGCACCCGCCCCAGCCTAACCACCCCCCGCCCCTTCGCTGGATCAGATTGGGAGTCTTCCCTATGGTAGTCCGCACATTGTTGCTTTTTGGCTTTGTCGCGATTGGCCTCGGTTCCACCGCTTGGGCGGACGAGCCGACGACGACCTTTGCGCCGCCAGGCTTAGAGCACGCACCGGTGGCTTCCCCATTAAAGACGGTACTCCCTCGCACCGACACGTATCGTTTGGCAAAGTGATGCCGGAGTCGACGACGCAGATCATCTATTACAGCCGAAAGCCGGCCAGGCGGTGCTAAGCGATCCGGTTCGGCCCGCCGTTCTCACAGCCACTCCCGATGCTCCCGCCGGTATCCTGTTGGATTTCGGCGTTGAAATCCAAGGGTACGTCGAACTGTTCACCCCCATGACCGCTGAACAGGCCAAGCTACGTCACGTACGTGTACGTTTCGGTGAGTCGGTATCAGAGGCCATGGCCGAGCTGGGGGGTGAGCAGAACGCGGGCAACGATCACGCCGTCCGCGACCAGGTCGTGGCGCTACCCTGGTTAGGTAAAACAATGGTCGGTCCCAGCGGATTTCGATTCGTACGCATAGACAATGTGGATGCGGAACTGCCCGTCGCGCTGAGTCAAGTGCGAGGTGTACTACAGATCCGCGACATTCCCTACGTGGGCGAGTTTCGCTGCAACGACGAACGCCTTAATCGCATCTGGCAGGTCGGCGCTTATACGGTCCACTTGAACATGCAGGACTACCTTTGGGATGGCATCAAACGCGACCGCTTGGTTTGGCTGGGTGATATGCATCCCGAAGTTAGTACGATCAACGCCGTGTTTGGTTACAACGACGTCGTCTCTCGCAGCCTGGACTTGATACGCAGCGTAACGCCACCGACGGAATGGATGAATGGCATCAGCAGTTATTCGATGTGGTGGATCATCATTCAAGAAGATTGGTGGCTCCATCATGGCAATCGCGACTACCTGCTGGCCCAGCAAGACTATCTGACGCAACTTCTGCGGCAGTTAGCGACATTTGTAGACGAAGATGGCAACGAACAGTTAAACGGCATGCGGTTCCTGGACTGGCCCACGTACGAAAACTGCGCAGGCAGTCGACGAAGGCCTTCAGGCCTTGCTGACACTCGCGATGCAGAGCGGCGAACGCCTAATGACGGTGCTGGAGGATGAAGCCACGGCAGAGCTCTGTCGCCAGACGGCAGAAAAGCTGCGTCAGTACCGTCCTGAAGTAAGTGGGTGAAGTCGCCGGCGGCGTTGTTGGCGTTGGCCGATGCACGCGACGCGAATGAAGTGGCCGAATCGATCTTAAAACCGACCGGACCACATGATATCTCGACATTTTACGGCTTCTATGTCCTGCAGGCCCTCGCGAAATCCGGCGACTACCAAACCGCACTCGACCTCATCCGCACATATTGGGGCGCCATGCTGGACTTTGGCGCAACGACGTTTTGGGAAGATTTTGACCTGCAATGGACCGAAGACGCGGGCGCCGATCGACCAATTGATTCCCCCCGGTAAACGCGACATTCATGGTGACTGTGGTGCACACTGCTACGTCGGCTTCCGTCACAGCCTTTGCCATGGCTGGGCGAGTGGGCCAACGGCCTGGCTGAGTCAGCATGTATTGGGTGTTGAACCGTTGGAACCAGGCTTTGCGCGTGTACGAGTTGTCCCCAATCTCGGTGATCTCAATTGGGTCGAGGGCAAATATCCCACGCCGAAAGGTCCCTTGATCATCCATCACAAGCGATTAGAGGACGGCGAAATCCAGTCGACCGTCGAAGTGCCCGAAGGCATCGAGGTGGTCTACGAATGAATCGCTTTGCCACCGCGATTGGATTGGGGTTGGTCGCTCTGCTATTGTGTGTAACAGTTCGCGGCGAGGAATCGGACGAATCACGCTATTGCGAACCGTATCCTGTGGCCAGCTCGAAGAAGGGCCTGCAGGTTGAATTAGTTGACGACGCCTTGGAACTGGGGATTCAACACGCCGCACTAAATGTGAATCTTTGCGGCTTGGTCGACCCGTCCGGAAATCCGAACAATCCGAGTTGGGATCTGGACGGTCAGCACTACTATTTCCAACGCGATTATCTCGAATCGCTCGACCGACAAATCAAGTCGCTGTCAGACCACGGCGTGCTGGTCAATCTTATTCTATTGACGTACCAATCCAATCGTGCCGACGTCAACCGCCTGATGCTTCACCCGGACTATGACACCGACGCCCCCAATCATCTGGGAGCTTTCAATACGGTAACAGCGGAAGGCCGTACTTGGTTCACCGCGACACTGGAGTTTCTAGCCGAGCGATGGTCGCAGCCAGAACAAACGTATGGACGTGTTGTCGGCTATATCTTAGGCAACGAGGTGAACTCGCATTGGTGGTGGTGCAACATGGGGCGAGTGACGATGGAAGCGTTTGCCGACGACTATCTACGCACCGCTCGGTTGGCCTACGACGCGATCCACCGACAATCCTCCTGGGGACGACTCTACATTTCCTTGGAGCACCATTGGAACATTCGGTATCCTGCCGGTGATTCGCTGCAGGCATTTCCAGGTCGTGCGTTTCTGGAATACTTTGCCCGCCGTGCCCAACAGCAGGGCGACTTTCCCTGGTACTTGGCATTTCATCCCTACCCGGAAAACTTGTTTGAACCACGGTTTTGGCAGGATCGGTCTGCGACTCCGCGGGCCGATACGCCGCGCATTACCTTTAAGAACCTTGACGTCTTGACGACGTGCATGCATCAACCCGCACTCCTGTACGAAGGACGGCCACGGCGCATAATCCTGAGTGAGCAAGGATTCCATACGCCGGCCGGCCCGGATGGTGAACAAATTCAGGCCGCTGCCTTCTGCTATGCGTATCGCAAAGTGGCCCAGATCGACAGTATCGATGCCTTTATCCTGCATCGCCATGTCGACAACGATCACGAAGGTGGCTTGCTGCTGGGCCTGCGACGAAACACGCCAGCAGGAGGTGAACGGCACGCCAAGAAGTTGATTTATGAGTGCTTTCGCCTTGCGGATACGCCACAATGGACGACGGCATTCAAGTTTGCTTTACCTATTGTCGGCCTTGAGAGCTGGGACGACATCGAATCGCCATAGCCGTCGAGCGAGTTGCGCCGGCGTGCAATCACCTGGGAAACGGCAGCGGAGTGCGCAATGGTACACCATGGTTGGGTCTCGCTCCGCTGCGGCGCGACATGGCTGAGTTTGTTGGTCGCCTACTGCAACTTGTTCTCTGGAAGCGTTCCTGCCCGCGCTGCCGGACTCATGTCGTCGACATTGCAAGTCGAATGGCGTCATGAGCCAGTCGGTATCGATTGTCCGCGGCCCTTGTTGTCCTGGAAACTCGATTCTGACCGCCGCGGCGATCGGCAAACGGCTTATCAGGTGCTGGTGGCCAGTCGCGCCGATCAGCTTTCGCCCAACGTGGCAGACTTGTGGGATTCCGGCAAGGTTACGAGCACCGCGACGTTGAGTATTCCGTACGACGGGCGACCGTTAACCTCCGGACAACAAGTGTTCTGGACTGTTCGCGTGTGGGATGTTGACGATCAACCTAGCGATTGGGCTGCTCCGTCACAATGGACAATGGGACTAATCGATGCCAGTGAATGGCAAACCCATTGGATCTCGTACCGCGACATGTCACCTCTGCACGACGATCGCAAGACCTTCGGCACTGCATGGACCGACGCCGAAATCATATGCCCTTGGACCATCTGGCAAGTTTACGGTGACCGCCACTTGGTCGAACAACAATGGCCGGCAATGACGCGATTTATGGAGTGGCGAATTGCCCTCAGTAAAGACAATCTGGGATTGTCCGTCGGCAATACCTGGGGCGACTGGCTGAATGCCGGCGAAGAAACGGACCTGGACTTTATCGACACCGTGTATTTCGCTCGCGACGCTGCCATGAACAGTTTCAGCCACTACTCGTTTGGTGCCGTGATGGAATGAGCATTCCGTGATCTCGCAGGTATCGACACCGATGGCCCCTCGTATGAAAAAATCATATTGCGACCCATCTCGCCTCAGCCGGATAGTAATCTCTCCGTTCCCGCCGTGCATTGGGTCACTGCTCGTTACGACAGCCCGCGTGGCACGATTGTCAGCGAATGGAAACGGACCAAGGACGCATTTCATTTGGACGCGCAAATCCCGCCCAACACGACGGCGACAGTCTATCTGCCAGCCGCCAGCGCAGAGTCCGTGCGGGAAAGTGGCCATAATCTCGCTGCAGCCGACGGAATTCGCTTAGTACGCACCGAAACCGGTCAGATCGTGCTGGCAGTCGAATCCGGCCGGTATCAATTTACGTCGCGTCCCTGACCGCCTACGGTGTATCTAAGCGGCGCTCCGAGGCCGTATCTGCTACGCCAGCAGCTCCTCAATCACCTGACCACCAAATTGGCTCAGCTGCTTGAATCGGCCACCGTGGAAATAGGTCAGCTGATTGTCGTCCAGTCCCAATAGATGCAACAGTGTCACGTGCAAGTTCCTCACGTGGTGAACACACTCGACCGCTTCGGCACCTAGCTCGTCCGTCGCCCCGATGATGTGTCCCGCCTTGACGCCGCCGCCTGCCAACCAGATCGTCATCGCGGAACGGTTGTGGTCGCGCCCGTACGCCGTTCCGCCTCGCACACCGTTGTCTGGCGAACGTCCGAATTCACCACACCACACCACCAACGTGCTTTCCAGCAGTCCACGTCGCTTCAGATCCGTCAGTAGGGCAGCGATGGGTCGGTCGACTTGTCGAATTAGATTGCCGTGAGCCCGTTCGATGTAGTCGTGCGAGTCCCACGTCCCGGCGTATAGCTGGACAAATCGAACCCCCGCCTCGACCAGCCGCCGAGCCAGAAGGCACTTGCGACCAAACGCCGCCGTCGTTGCGTTATCCAGACCGTACATGTCCAAGGTATCTTGATCTTCCTGGCCTATGTCCAAGAGTCCAGGTACTTGTGACTGCATACGAAATGCCAATTCATACGCCTCCATCCGCGCTAGAAGCTCCTCATGGCGCGGATGATCCCGATCGTGAATCTGATTCAGCTGAGTTAACAATTCCAGGTTGCGCGCTGGTCGGAACGGCTAACGTACGGAGGCGGTTGAAGATCTAGGATGGGCGTCCCCGTGGGCCGCAACGGTGTTCCTTGATAGCGAGCCGGCAAGAAACCATGACTCCAGTTTGCGGCACCACCTTGAGGGAACGAAACCTCCGGCAGAACGACGAAGGCCGGTAAGTCCTGGTTGATCGTGCCCAACCCGTAGGTGACCCACGCACCCAACGCCGGATCGCCACCAAAACGATTTCCAGTATTCATTTGGTACATCGCGGTCGGATGATTCACCGAATCAACCTGGCAGCCGCGATAGAAGCAAATATCGTCTGCCACACTCGACAGTTGCTCCCAGTTCACCGCCATGTCAACGCCACTTTGGCCGACTTGATGAAAACGAAAGGGGCTTTGTACGTAGTACCGCTTTCCACTCTCCATCGCCGATTTCGACTCGCCCTGCCGCACAAACTCCTTCAAATGCAATTGCTGCAACACGGGTTTGGGGTCAAACGTATCGATATGAGACGGACCACCTTCCATCATCAGAAAGATGCAGCGTGTCGCCTGGGCCGTGCGGTGGCCAGGCCGAGGGGCCAACGGCGCAGACCCTTTTCTGCTCGTCTGCCATCAATGCCGTCAAGGCGACACTACCCAGCGACGCCCCCAAGCCGTAGAGGAAACGTCGGCGGTTACGTTCTCGTGACGCGAAATCAGATTGCCCCATGATTCGGTACTCTCGAAATCAAAATCCAAATATTCCATCCGCAACACGATAAAGAGTGGCGTTGTCGGCCAACTTCAATCGACATACAGGAATTCATTCGCATTAAAAATCACCAGGCAAACTTCAGCCAATGCCCGCACAGCCGTGGTCACATCCGAAGGTTGCAGGTCCGGCACAAAATCGGCATAGACTTCCAGCGGTTCGCAGAAGGTAAACCGTTCGCCCGTGTTCTCTTCGATGGCCTCCCGCAACACTTCCCGGGGATACTCGGTTGGCGGAATGCTGAGGGTCGCATGTCGTGATTCCATCTGTCGCCAGTGCTGAAGACAAACAGCCGTCTCACGTGGACGGGGCTGCCGGGCAAAGGCCCATTGAAAAGCCCGTTCAATGGTCTCGGGTCGCGACAACTGTAGATCGACCAAGCGCTGCGCCATCGCGATCGCTCGACCGTAGGCCATTTGGCTGTTGAACAAGGAAAACACCTGAGGCGTGACCGTCGAAGCCTCGCGCAGCTTCACACGAAATATCCGGCGAAGGTGCGTTGAAGACTTCTTGAAATGGGTCACGTTGACCTCGAATCCGCATGGTATAGATCGAGCGGCGGTGGCGTTGTGACGGCAACGGCGACGGTTGCCACGCCTCGGCGAACGTCCCCATCACCATGCGTGGCTGTAGCACCGCCTCCAGGTTCATTTCTGGTCGGACCGGTATACCGCCAATTTCCATATTCAGCTCGCCGGAGGACATCAGCATGGCATCCCGCAGTTCCTCGGCGTCCAGGCGTCGTGGGCGAAACGCTGCGTAGCTTGTCGACTGGGCATCTCGTTGTTCCAGCATTGTCGGATCGGAATGGCGCGATGCACGCCGATACGCCTGTGAATTCATGATCAATCGATGCATGGCCTTGATGGACCAGCCTTCGTCCATGAATTTCAGGGCCAGCCAATCCAGCAATTCGGGATGCGTCGGTTTTTGCCCGGTCGCGCACGAAGTTGTTCGGAGTACCCGCCAGCGCCCGACCGAAATGCCACTGCCAAATACGATTAACCATCACGCGTGACGTGAGCGGGTTCTCCCGTGAGGCGATCCAATCGGCCAGCGCCAAGCGACGGCCAACAATCGGCGGCTCGCAGGACCAGCTCGCGAACGGGTCCGGCGACGCAATCGCACGGTGAGATTCAGCGGCGTTGACGGCGGCCACGACACTCAGCACACCGGGCGCGACGACATCCGTTGGTGAAAAGGGATCCCCGCCCGCCAGAATAGACGTCAATTGCAGTTCGCCTTCCTGGAAGCGTGCTGGCGGGACTCGCTGTGGCGCGTAAACGGCTCGCAGATCGGGAGTACGCCCGCTGTATACCGAAAGTGCGAAGGGCTGGCATCGCTCAGCGCGCCACGCCAGACGTTCCAGCCCTTTCTTGGCCACGCGCTGAAGACCGTAATCCTGTGGCGTGAAACCGATGTGCCGCGGAGGCACGTGATCTTCAGGCACGCCATTGTGAAGCAACGTGTTGCGCACCGCATCGAACGTTGCACCTCCCTTGCCTCGCTGCAGGGCGTCCTCAAATTCCGCAGGGTCCAATCCCATTTCCTGATACCACTGCGCACAGCCTTGATCGCTTTTTGGTTCAGGTCATCAAGCATCTCGCGATAATACTCGCGGCGTTGCTGAAGATACTTTGCTTCCTGATCAAAGTCCGTCACATTCTCCACTGACATGAACGGCGCGGCACGTTCAGCCAGTTGGGTCGTCGCAAAAACCGCTTGCATTGCGTAGTAATCCCGAGTCGGAACGGGATCAAACTTGTGATCGTGACAGCGCGCACACTGTAACATGTGGCCTAGGAACACCTGTCCTACGGCGTCGGTCACGTCGTCCAAAAATCGCTGCCGCGCGACTTTCGCCACTTCCATACCGGTCAATTCCCAAGGCCCCATGCGCAGAAACCCAGCAGCCACGAGCAATTCGGAATGACGATCCGCCGACAACTCGTTCGACTTCTGTTCGGCCAACTCGGCTATTTCGTCGCCGGCAATCTGCTCGCGAATGAATTGGTCGTATGGTTTATCGTCGTTCAAGGCTCGGATCACATAGTCCCGATAGCGCCAGGCATTGCCGCGTTCGTAATCGTTTGCGTAGCCCGATGAATCGGCGTATCGAACGACGTCCAACCAGTGTCGTCCCCATTGTTCGCCATAGTGGGGTGAATCAAGAAGACGATCGACCAAGCAAGCAAACGCTTCCTGGTCCGAACGTGGGTCCGCGACAAAAGTGATGACTTCTGCCGGAGTTGGCGGCAATCCCAAAAGGTCGAATGTGGCCCGACGGATCAGGGTGAGGCGATCGACGGGTGGCGCCATCTCCACTCCCTCGGCTGCCGCGTGCAGCCGCAAATATTCGTCGATTGTCGATTGGTCGCCGCCGGTAGGTTTTCGAAGTTGACTCGCGTCCAACGGTTGATACGCCCAAAGGTTTTGCACCTCATATCGACGATTCGACCACTGACCGGACAACCCGCCGGTGGTGCGAAGTACTACTCCCGCAGCTTCACTGGTGTCCTCGGCTATCTGCCGCTGCAATTCCTGGATGCGGTCGTTGGTCGGCCAATCCGCGCCGGCATCGATCCACTGCCGCAGCACTTGCACCTGCTGGTATGTCAACCGGTCGTTTTCCTTGGGCGGCATCGCCAACCATGCATCATGATCGCGGAGGACAGACAGAAATAGCGGACTCATCTCCGCATGACCCGGCACGATTGCCGGTTCACCACTGTGCCCTCCTTTGAGCAATGCTTCCCGCGAGCGCACATCCAAATCGGCTCGAATGTCCGCGGGATCGTCGCCGTGACAGGCGAAACATTTTTCCTTGAACATTGGCAGTACTTGCCCGGCAAACCGTTTTTCATTTGTTTGGTTCGCGGCGATTGCCGCGGCTCGCTCCAATCCAGCCATGACAATCACCCCCAACAGCGTCAGACGCACGAATCGCGATCGCCTTTTGAGCTGTGTCAGGTACATCGATTCCCCAGCGGTGTGAAATGGAATGGAGCCTATGTAACGCGACTGTCGCACCTACGCGGGTGAAGTCGCCCGACGTTGGCCAACTACCATCCTACTCGACACGGTCGCCGTCGTCACTTCACGGAATCAGCGAGGCCACATGAGGGGCTGCGGCCAAGGATCGGATGGGGATGCGGTTGCATATCATGTGCCGGCATCAGTGAGTACAATTGGCCGTTCGTTGGTTCCCGTTTGGGTCCGCACCGCTCGCACCACCTTGCAAGGCTCCGGCATGAATACGGCACTTCGCTCTCGGTTAATCATCCTTTTGGTGCACGCTATTTGCGTAACGGCCGCATGTCGCGCGGCGGCCACTCGCCCTCGCTTGAACGTCCTATTGATTATCGCAGACGACTTACGCGATCACGTGGGGTGTTACGGAAACACCACCGTTCGGACGCCCAATATCGATCGACTGGCGGCCCGCAGTGTCGTCTTCGATCGGGCCTACGTGCAGTATCCCGTCTGCAATCCCAGCCGCAGTTCGTTCTTGACGGGCCTGCGACCGGATCAAACGGGTGTCATTGACAACCGCACGTTGTTGCGTTCACAGCAACCGCAGGTCGTGACGCTGCCTCAGCTATTCAAACAACACGGCTATTACACCGCATCGTTTGGCAAAATCTTTCATCTGGGCGCGGTACAGGATCCGGAGGTCCGCAACCAATGGCTCGATCTTCCGCACAGCTGGCACGAAGCGAGGGCATTCCAGACTACGCCAGATGGAAAGACGATTGCCGGACGGAATCTAACTGGCGATGTACTGCGGTGGTGCCGTTGGGGTGCGACGGCGGGAAATGACGACGATCAACCCGATGGGCAAAACGCCTTGGCTGCACTGCACTTGATGGATACACTCGCAGATCAGCCATGGTTTATCGGGGTCGGATTCCACAAGCCGCACGATCCGTTCGTTGCGCCTCAAAAGTATTTCGACTGCTATCCCTTAGATTCGCTCTCGGTGCACGCCGACCCACCTAATCTCAGCCCCGCACCCGACTTGGCCGTCGGTTTTGGAGCTTATGGCAAAGCGTTTCGCCAGTTTACGGATCGCGAACGGCGCGAGTTTCTGCGCGCATATTATGCCTGCGTCACATTCATGGACGCACAAGTCGGACGTCTGTTGGATAAGCTTGATGAGAATCACCTGTGGGATCAGACCCTCGTGATTTTCATGAGCGACCACGGCTATCATCTAGGAGAGCGAGAATGGTGGAACAAGAACACGCTCTTTGACCGTTCATGTCGGTCGCCCTTGATGATTGCCGGTCCCGAAATCAAGCCTGGAAGAGCGGGCGGGTTGGTGGAATTCGTTGATCTTTATCCCACGGTAATCGATTTGTGTGGCCTGCCGGCACCCCACGCGTTGGCCGGTACGAGTTTTCGCGCCCTGCTCAACTACCCAAATGGACCGGGCAAAGCGTTTGCTTATACGATGGTCTCTCGCGGAGGCACGCGGCGAGGCGACAGCATCCGCACCGTACGTTGGCGCTACACGGAATGGTCGGATGGATCGCGCGAACTGTATGATCACGAAGCCGATCCGGAGGAATGGACGAACATGGCGAACCGCTCTGAACAGCGTGACACGGTGCGTCGATTGCGGCATTTACTTGCCCGCATTCGGTCTCAGAACCCTTAATATGCGAACGTTCGGCTAGATGGACAACGGCATCGATCGGATGCGGCGTCCCACCGCATGATACACGGCATTGGCCACCGCCGGCGCAATGGCGATTATCGGCGTTTCACCCGCTCCCACCGACACCAGGTCAGGACGATCGACCAACACGATATCAAGCGCCGGGACGTCGTCCATGCGTGGTACCAAGTATTGCGAAAAGCTGGCATTCGTAATTTGACCGTTGCGGAATTCCATACGTTCTCGCATCGCCCCGCCAAGTCCCATGATGATGCACCCCTGGACTTGGGATTCCAAGTTGGCAGGATTCTGGACTTTGCCGCATTCGAAGGCTTGGCAGACGGAAAGTACTCGGATCGCGTCGCCTTCAACGCGACTTCGGCGCACGCCGCTACGTAGGAGCCTTTCTCGGTACCGCAAGCGAGCCCAACACCGCGACATTCTGCGGGCTTCGTGCGTCGTGCCGACCAGTCAAACCGCTGTGCCGCGGCCTGCAGCACGTCGCGCAAGCGGCCCTGGGGCAAGTGAGCCAGGCGGAACTCCAGGGGATCGATATTTGCCTGAGCGGCCAACTCATCCATCGCCGATTCCCTGGCAAACGTATTGGCTGTTGATGCTAATGCGCGGTACGAACCTTGACGCAAGGGCGAGTCGGTCGCCACATACTGCGTCTTGCCATGGGGAACTGCATACGGTGTTTCGATGGCCGAACCGCCCGAGTTATAGTTGGTAAAGCTCCACGCCGTAAGCTTGCCGGCTGCGTTCACGCCGGCCTCAACTTCGATCAAGCCTGCAGGTCGGCAATATGCCCATACGAATTCCTCTTCGCGTCTCCAGCGCAGCGACACGGGTTTACCTGCAGCTTGTGCTAATCGCGCTGCTTCGACAGCGACTTCCCCAGAGTGCTTCCCACCAAACCCGCCACCCGTGTCCGGCACGATCACTCGTACGTTTTCCTGCGGCAGGTGAAATGCGTTAGCCAAGTCGCCACGGACTCGCAGCGGCTGTTGACTGCCTGTCCAAACCGTAAGCTTACCCTCCGACCACTCGGCCACCGCGGCCCGGGGTTCCATGGGAGCGTGTTGGATGTAGGCAATCGTGTACGAGGTATTCAAGCGATCACGTGCTGCAGCCATGCCTGCAGCGTGATCACCCCACGTATCCGCATCGCGGCCTCGCCGTTCGCCACCGCGGGGCTGTGCCGTGCGTCTTAAATGTTCGTACAATTCGTCACTGTCGGGGTGAGCAGGTGAGTCCCATTTGGCAGTTGCGGCGAGTGCGCCGATCGCCTGAGTGGCCGTCCAAGAATTTGGGGCCACGCAGCCCACAAAGCCTTCGTCACGCACGACTTTGACATTCGGAATCGACTCCGCAGCATCCCATTGAATTGTCTGGAGGGTAGCCCCATACGAACGCGGACGTAAGACTTTGCCATACAGCATGCCGGGCCGCACGATGTCGGATGGATACTGATGATACCCGTCACAATCGCATGTCCATTGACTTTCGGAACTCGAGTGCCCAATACATGCCATTGATCGACATCCGTGGTGTTGGCGTTTTCGCCAGCGGGTTGATCCATAGCAGCCTTGAAGCTCTCTTGTTGAACTAACTCGCCGAGCGTCCATTCGCGTTGTGAGTCGGCCTGCCGGAACCTGCCGTCATCAAAGCTCACTTGGTCTGCGGCAATCTGCCACTGTTGTGCCACCAAATCCGTCAGCACCTCGCGGGCAGCCGCAGCCGACGCTCGCACGCGCGCGGATCGTGGCCGGCGTCGTCCGACTGCCGGCCGTACCTCCATCGTTAGGGCATAACAAAGTGTCGGCCATCACCACGTCGATGCGGTCCACCGGTAGACGGAATTCCTCCGCAACGGCTTGAGAAATCTGCGTGCGAGACCCTTGCCCGACTTCGACCTTACCCGTGAACACGGTGACGCGGCCGTCGCCCGAAACATGAAAACGATCGGTCAGCTTTTCTGACGACTGGCTATTGCGACCGCCGCGACGACCACTCCCTCGCTGCCCACTGACTCTCGTTGCCGCAGCAGCAATCATCAAACCAGACCCCAGCACTTGAACAAACTCACGGCGGTTCGCCTCAAATCGATACGGCGGCCCCTCGCGCAACTCGTAGCGTTCAACTTCCAAGAATTCACCGTCGTCAGTTCGCTCAGCCATCCTCGCGTGCTCCTAGCTACGTACAGCCTCGCCCCAACCTACGCCTGTTCGACGGCGGTTAGGATCTGGGGTAGTTACAGCACCTACACAAATTGCCTCGCATCGCGGTGACAATCTCTTCGCGGGACGGGTTGGGATTCTGGCACAGCAAAGCAACCGCCGTCATGATTTGCCCGGGCACGCAATACCCACATTGCATAGCTTGTTGGTCTAAGAATGCCTGCTGCACGGGATGCAAAGTGGCGTCGAGTGCCAGGCCCTCGATTGTGGTCACGGGTTGGTCGCCGACGTCCGCTACACGAGTGATACGCGAGCGTTCGGCGTAGCCATCGATTAGCACAGTACAGGCCCCACACTCGCCCTCGCCGCAGCCGTACTTGGTCCCCGTCAATTCGAACTCTTCGCGCAAGACATCCAGTAGCGGACGGTCTTCGTCGGCCACAACGCTCATCGTCCGGCCATTGATGTTCAGATGAAATTCCTGAGGCATTGTTTGCTCCACGATGATCTGCCATACGGATTTCGTCCGAGGTGCATTATCACCGGCGTCGGCTGGCATCGCAACTAATGGCATTATCGCATGCTCGCAGGCATGCTCCGCCGGCATGCCAGCACAGCCAGCGGCAGAGGTCGGCAAATCGGCAAATTTTTCGCAGTTTCGCACAGCGAGTCCCGTGTGGCATCCGATGGAAGATTGCGCGACAAGACGCGTTGAGAGGTAAACATGCAAACCAAGTTTCTGGACCCCCGGACAATCGTCGCCATCGGGTTGGGAATCGCGAGTCACGTTAAGTGGTTGTGCCAGTAATAAACCCACGTTGTCCGCCGGTGCTCGTCGCGAATCGTCCACGCCGCCGCTCACCACGGTGCCGTCCACCGCGGCGGTGCCGTCCTATCGCGGCTATGCGTTCGCATCGCCCCCCTTCGTGGCTCCGGCTGCTTACCAAGCCGGGACGAATCCCAACCCCACGCTGGGCAACCTACCACCGGGCGATCTGGGCAGTCTGCACCTCGATTCCGGCTGTTCGTGACACTAGGTTCGCAGGCACATCGTGTATGTGCTTTGGGTTGTATGCCAGGAACACCGGGTGCTGCCGGTCACGCCGATGGATTTCTCTGCCGGCAAGTCACTTCTAGGCGGCAGCCGTTCGCGGTATAATGCGCAACGTGGAACGGAGCGAGCAACAGGAGTCGCGGTCATGACCGCCGGCACTAGCTTCGTCTAGAACGAAGACGGTCGCGGCCACGCTCTCGACGAACGAACCCATTTCCTATAGCTGTTCTACTGGGGCTCACGTGATGTTACCTCGGTCGCATTCGTTCCTTCGTGTCCTCCTCACTCTGATTGCCGTCTCGACAACATCTTGGGCGGCAGACGCCGACCAGCCACCTGGGTCGATAGCTCGGGGAAGTATCGCGTGGAGGCAGATTTCATCAGCTTCCAAGACGGCATCGTGACGCTCCGCAACACCGCGGGCAAACGCATCACACTTCCCATCGCGCGCTTAAGCAAAGCGGATCAGGCATTTATCCAACAACGGCTCTCAAGTACGCTGGACGATCAACGATCAACGTCCCGTGTTGACGCCAAGAGTTCCACTTCCGGCAAACCGGCGACCGCCAAGCCGGTGGCGAAACGCTTTTTTAACGCGCTGATCGATCAAAACTTCGACGAACTCAAGTCGCTGCTCACCCCTGCCGCACAAGGAAACTGGGAGGCGGCTAAGCCCTTGATCGAAGGTCTGGACGTGCCCGACAATCGCCAAGCTGTCCTAGTGCGGACTGCTAAGGCCGAAAAGGACATGGCCGATGTGAATGTCAGCGTCAAGGTGCGCGGCAAGTTCCTAAGGCAACACCTGCAGCTCCGTTGGTCCGATGGCCAGTGGCTAGTCGCCGTCCTGATTCCCGATGGCGACGATGCCAGCCCGATTAACTTCGAGGGAAGTAGTAATGACGTGTCGACGTCCGGCCGTGAGGACGAAGTTACACAACAAGAGGACGACGACGAGGCCGGAGCTGCGGAAGACGAAGCCTCCACAGAGGCGAGCGAGGACGACAAATAGCAACCGCCACTTTTCCCGGCGGAAAAATGGGCGCAGCCGGATGAGGCGGCCTATCACGTCACACTCCGCTCAACCCACTCGCCGCCGGCGCAGCATCACCGAGCGGAATTCGGACCTCGCACTGACCAGGTATGCCAAACTGTTGAGCCGCGTCGTCTAGGACCAGTACCCAGTCGAGATCTTCGCCGGGCGTCGGCGACAGGAACGCGCGACGCCCTCGGGCAGGAAACTCTCCCATGGCCGTGGCCTGGCCATTGCGGGGATTGTACCACCACGCAGCCACACGCTCGCAGGACAGTCGATCCATTTCGACTTCAAACTGTCTGCCGGTAGGAACGTAGATCATTGCGTACCGACCATCCGTTTCGCGCGTGGCAACAAAACGTTTGGATCCCGCGCCGGGGACGGCGGTGACTATGGGGTTCGGTGCCAACAACGTGTCATCGGGAATACGGCTCAAGATCGGGCACAACTCCAGCAGCCTGCGCATATTGCATCTGCGTCGCTCCCGGCTGCTCGATCGCGTCCTTCCAGGTCATCAGGGGATTGTTGATCGGCTTGCGCCCCTCGGCGTACATTTGCCACACACTATGATGACCGTACGTATGGCCACAGGCACCGGAAAACAGGTCCCAATAAATGGGGCGATCAACATCACTCGCAACGCTGTGGCCGTACTTGTCGGCCTGGAAGCCGATTGGGTGATCCTCGTAGATAGGCTCTCCATCGAGCACAGGTTTTACGGGACGGCGATCGTAGTCGCGTCGAGTTGCATCGTAGCGATCTGTGTATCGGACTTCGTGCCCATTCTGACGCATATTGAAGTCAAGCCAATCTGCGTCATGAAACCATTCCGCCGAACCGTGACCACCGGGCGGGTGAAACGTGATCAAATGACGACCGTCATCTCCCGCCCGCAGGCCGGCGCCCATGGCGATGATTATTTCGCGATGCACGTCGGTTTCGATCGGGCGGTCACCACCCAAAATCCAAATGATGCGATGATCCTTGTAGCGTTCGCCAAGCCATCGTCCGTAGACTTCAGCATTTTGCGGTGTAAAGACCTGGGTCCGACTCCCCACTTCTTATTCCATTTATCGCCCCAGGTTGGCAGCATACCGATCGCGAGCCCCAACGCATTGGCTTTTCCTACGACGAAATCCACGTGATCGAAGTAGTCGTTTCCAGAACCGTCCCGCACATCAGGATGCGTGGGATCGTTGTCGACTAAGGGTCGATGTCCGTACGGATTGGGGTCGTGCAGCCCGTCCAGTTCAGCTAACACAACTGCTTGAATCACCGTAAACCCTCGCGCCGCTCGATTCTCCAAGTACTGACTGGCCTGCTCACGATTCAGTCGATGAAAGAGTTCCCATGCGGTATCTGCCAGATAGAAAAAAGGCGTACCGTCCGCCTGCACGAAAAATCGCTGGTTGTCACTGACGCGCAACCATGGTTCCGCCGCCGACGTGGGACGTATGCGAGCAAAGGACGGCAGGCAAGCACAGGCCAAAATGAGCATGCAGATACGAAGTGGTCGGTTTATCATGACATCGATCGCCATAAAGCGTTTATCATTTCCAGCGTTCGTCCAAAAGTCGTGTAAGGCAATCGTATCCGATTAGCGAGCCGACTCAAGCCATAAGTCACGTGCTTTCCAGTGGCAGTTCCGCTAAGATTGAGGACGTTTCGGGGAGGTCGCGAATCCACCGCGCATGCGATCCACGTACCAGTACGGGTAATTCGCATTTCTCTTTTCGCGTTGAGAGAACCACGATCAATTGATCGGCAACCGAATCATGCGCCGCGGCGCCGATGTGGACGAAAGGCGGAATTCGTTTGGTTTCGCGGCGCGACACTGTTTGCGAAAGGAGAGCAATAGAATGACGCAATCGAACGTCGACCGACGAAGGTTTTTGAAGGATGCGGGGAAATCCGCCACGCTGGCCGCGACAGCACAATTGGCCGTTTCAAACGCGAAGTGCCGCGCGGCCGGAGCAAACGAACGCGTACGAGTCGGCGTCATTGGCTGCGGCGGACAAGGCAAGGGTGCCGACGTCGGCGGCTTGTCCTCAATCGATTTCGCTGAGATCGTCTATGTGTGCGATCCGGATCAAAAACGACGCAACGAAGCCAGCGCGGCTGCTGGCGACGCACAGCCGGTCGACGACTTGCGGCGCATCCTGGACGATCCATCGATCGACGCGGTCACGATCGCGACTCCGGATCATTGGCATACGCCGGCCGCCATCCTGGCGATGGATGCCGGTAAACATGTGTATGTCGAGAAGCCCTGTTCCCACAATTTCGCGAAGGACGATTGTTGGAGGCAGCTTCAGCGCGGACCGGAAGAATTGTGCAACACGGAACGCAATCACGGAGCAATCGTGGATTCATCGAGGCGGTGCAAATGCTCCGCGACGGCGTCATCGGCGACGTGCTGATTGCGAAAGCGTGGAACATCCAGCGCCGCGACAACATTGGTCACGCCAGTCCCACTCAGCCGCCGTCCGGTTTCGACTACGATCTCTGGGTAGGACCTGCCCCCATGATGCCCTTCCAGCCAAACCGCTATCACTACACCTGGCACTGGTGGTACAACTTTGGCACCGGAGATTTGGGAAACGACGGTGTCCACGAATTTGATATGGCCCGTTGGGGTTTGGGAGTGGACACGCATCCTAGTCAAGTTGCCGTTGCCGGCGGCAAGTTCTATTTTGACGACGACCAGCAGTTTCCCGACACCGTCACCGCGACGTTTGATTATCCAGGTGACGGCCGTATCGGCAGTCGTCGACAACTGGTCTTTGAAATGCGAATATGGTGCACAAACTATCCTGAAGGCGTGGATGGGGGCGTCGAATTCTACGGAACCAAGGGCAAAATGTTCTTCAGTCGCCGTGGCAAGTTTCAGTTGTGGGGCGAGCGCAATCGTCGGCTCGATCAACATCCGAGCCAAACTCCCGAAATGAACGTCACGAATAACCTCCGCGCCTGGTTAGCCGCCATTCGAGGCGAAGCGGCAGCGACCGCCAACGCACACGAGGCCCACATGTCGGCATCCCTTTGCCATCTGGCCAACATCGCCGTTCGCACGGGCCGATCCTTTGACTTCGACCCCGCCACAGAACAAATCATCGACGACCAAGAAGCCAACGAATTACTGGCAAGAACCTATCGCGAAAACCATTGGGCCGTTCCAAACGGCGTGTGACAACAGGGTGGTCGCGCCGTTGCGCCGGCACCAGGTTTGACGTTCAATCGCTGTGTAGACTCGATCGCGTTGTGCTTCCAACCGCCCATTGTCCGGTCAGGATTGCGCTCGCGATGCCGTACAAGTAGGACAGGCCGAAAAACAATGCGTCAAATACACGCCGTCGCCGCAGCTAGGCAAGAAGAGCGTCAACAACTTGGCCTGGTTGACCATCCAGCAACGAGCCACTGCCGCCTGGCCGCGGAAAACTAAGTTGTTGGGCGTCAATCCCGAACAAATGCAGCAGCGTGGCATGGTAGTCGTAGTGGTTCACGACGTCTTCTACGGCCGCGTGTCCCAAATCGTCGGTCGCGCCATGCACATAGCCGGCTTTGATGCCACCGCCAGCCAGCCACATACTGAATCCGTAGGTATTATGATCCCGACCCACGTTTTTCTCGTTCTGAATCACGGGTAGGCGCCCCATTTCCCCTCCCCAATGAACCAACGTCGTGTCCAACAGTCCGCGCCTTCAGATCGGCGACAAGGGCGGCCGATGGCCGGTCAACCTTGCGGCAGGCATTCGGCAACGCTTTGGCTATTCCACCATGATGGTCCCACTGTTGCGTCGACGTATAGATCTGGACAAACCGCACACCCCGCTCCACCAACCGGCGAGCGATCAAACACCGGGTGCCAAAATCGCGCGTGGCATCGTCATCCAGCCCGTAAGCGTGCCGTGTCGACGAAGTCTCTTGCGACGTATCCAATGCTTCCTTGGCCGCGGTCTGCATACGTGCGGCAAGATCATAGGTGGAGATCCTTGCGGCTAAATCCAATTCACCTGGATGTCCATGCAGATGTTCGGCATTGAGTCTCTGCAAGTAATCTAAATAGCTCTCTTGCGGCTGACCGGCAAGCTGGGCCGGCGGCTCGAGATTCAGCATCCGCGGCTCACGCGGACGCACCACGGTTCCCTGATACAACGACGGCAACCAACCATTCGACCAACAGTCGGTTCCTAGAACAGGCAGTCCACCCGGATCCGGCAAGACAATAAATGCGGGCAAATCCTGACTGGCGCTGCCCAGGGCGTAAGTCAACCAAGAACCCACAACGGGTCGTCCCGCCGTGGTGCGGCCATGGTGCAACGCATAGATCGATTGCCCATGGTTGTTGACACCGGTGCGCATGGAACGAATCAGAGTAATCTCGTCGGCAATACCCCCCAGGTGCGGCAGCAGTTCGCTCAACTCCATGCCGCACTTTCCGAAATGGCGCCACTTCCAAGGCCCCGACCATAGCTTGGCCGACGACTCCGCGGCATTATCATATTTGATCTCGCCGCTGAACAACTGCATGTGCCGTTTTTCCAGTTCCGGCTTTCGGTCAAACAGATCCAGGTGCGATGGGCCTCCCTGCATGAACATCGATATCATCGCGTGAGCCCGGGGAGCGTGAGGCGGTGCCTTCGGTCGCAAATCGAAAGTCTGCGGCTCTAAGTTCGGCTTGAGGGGTTCCCCATGGGCAAGCTCTTGTTGCAGACCCCACGCCCAGACAAGTGAGCCCAAGCCAAAAGCTTGTTGCGCAAGGAAATGGCGCCGTGTCGATCGGACATCCAGAGACTCTGATGTCATAACGTCTCGTGCCATAATTCAGTCCAGGTAGAGGAATCGGTTTGACGAAAACAACGCTTGACAAAGTAGTGCTAAGGCCTGGAGGGAGGGCGATGTGGTACCGTTCATCGCCGCATTATTTTCCCGTTTCTGCTCACTCGCCGCTGGCTGAGCATCCACACGCAGTTGGTAAGCGTCGCGTTGTTCGCGCAAGAAAGCAAGGCCCGACGTGACGTCCGTATCCGACGGCTCGCGACTGAACGCCAACAGCCACGCCATACGAAATTGATCGCCGAGATCTTCACCCGCCAACTGCACAACGCGACGCGCAAAACGCTCGGCCAGTTGCACCGTATCACGATTATTCATCATCAATAACGCCTGATCGGGAACAGTAGACGACGTTCGGCGTCCACAGTTGGGTGTGGCAGCCGGCAAGTCGAAAGGCTCCAGCAGTCCGAGCGGCAGCGACCGCCTTACTTGAACGTAAACCGTACGTCGGTAACGCTCAGGACTTTCCGTCAATTTTGCCACCATGATTCCATTGCCGTCGCGTTGAGCGGTACCGATCACCGCCTGTCCCACGTCGTCGGGCCTGACCAACGCGGGTGGGCCAAACATGGTCCGCGTACGGAGTCCCGCAACGTCAATCATCGCGTCGCGGATGGCTTCCGCTTCCAGCCGGCGGACCGACATCCGTCCCAGCCATCGATTGTCGGGATCCACCGCGTCCAACGATTCTGTGCGCTGGGACCTCTGTCGATAAGCGGTCGAGCAGACGATCAGCCGATGCAGATGCTTCAACTGCCACCCACTCTGAACAAACTCGTCGGCCAACCAATCGAGCAATCCTGGATGCGAAGGCGGCTCTCCCAACGCCCCAAAATCGCTCACCGAATCCACAATTCCACGACCAAAGTGGTGCATCCAAATGCGATTGACTAACACCCGCGCGGTCAAGGGGTGCCGTCCGCTAGTCAAATGTCGAGCAAACGCCAAGCGACGGCCGCTGGTTGGACGGTCGGGATCGTTCGTCGGAATCTCGCCGGACACCGGCAACACGCTCAATTCCGCCGGCTCGACAGCCTGACGCGGCTGATGGGGATCACCTCGAAAAAACACGAACGTCTCCGGCAGTTGGCCCGGTAGTTCGGTCAGACAAGCGACGTAATTCTCTTCAGGACGCTTGGTCAGCGTTTTCGACTTTAACTCTTCGTATTTTTTATTGAAGTCCTGCAGACGTTTCGGCTCGTACAAATACGCGCTACCTCGATCGACGTTCAGGCTGGGATGTTCCTTGAGTAGCAGGCTCTGTTCGGCAGTCCTGTCGGACTTGGGAGTCGATCGCGCCTCGCGTGCCAACGCCTGCTTGCCGTCCGGCAGCTTGGCCACTTCGTTGTCAAAGATTTCGTTGACGATGCCATCGAGCTCGGCGACTCGACGCCCCTCAATGTGCTGCAACTCAACATCGACTTCCGCGGCACATTGTCGATCGTGCGGCTGCCAAAGGCTGACCAACCTCGCGGATTTTTCTCGCCAGTTCTTCCAATCCAATGCCGGTTCGAAGATGGCCCGAAAACGATAGTAATCGACCTGCGATATCGGGTCGTAGCGATGGTCGTGACACTGAGCGCAACCAATGGTCATTCCCAATAAGGAAGTTGACACGACCTTGATCGTCTCGGCAATCACATCGTTGCGTGCCACCGAGGCTTCGACGTTGCCGTCCCCCGTGCCGTCGGGCACCATTCGCAGAAATCCCGTCGCCGCCAACCGCTCAGCATCTGCCTCCCCCAGATTCTCAAAGGGAGGTACGGCGGACAGCAGTTCGTCTCCCGCGAGTTGCTCGACGACGAACTGATCGAAGGGCAAATCTTTGTTAAATGCCCGAATTACATAATCGCGATAACGATACGCCCAAGGACGCTCCGTATCGGCCTCGGTATAGCCATCGCTGTCCGCGTATCCGGCGACGTCCAGCCAGTGACGGCCCCAGCGTTCGCCGTACTCCGGCGATGCCAACAATTGATCGACCAACCGTTCGTACGCATCGGGGCGCGAGTCCGCCAAAAAACGCGAGATCCGTTCCGGTGAAGGGGGTAATCCCAAGAGATCGAATGATAGCCGCCGTAATAACGTGAGACGATCGGCCGCAGGCGAAAAACCAAGGCCCTGCGCTTCGAGCCGAGCCAACAGGAACGCATCCACGGGAGAACGGACACATTGGCGGTCCCGCACAACCGGCGGGGCGGGTCGCCTGACGGGTTGAAATGCCCAATACTGCCGCTCTATCCGCGCCACCCG